>DASZYX010000035.1:0-364983 GCA_035545155.1 Fimbriimonadaceae bacterium
TCCAGAACCTGGATGTCGCTGTTCATGACGATGAACTCGACGCCCTGGATGCCGCTCTCGATCATGCGGTTCACCGCATTCGATCCGCCACCGCCAACGCCGATAACCTTGATATTCGCCCTGTTTGCCATTTTCTTCTCGAAAACCTTACCGTTGACTTTGATCATGCCTTCCCACTCAATAAGGACCAGAACGTCCTGACCCTCTCCTTCCAGCCCGCACCCCCTGCAGGCCCAAGCTCATCGCCGAAACATTGGATTGCGAATCGCGCCATTCCGAGGGCCGCTGCCATCCCAGGCCGATCTGTCAATCCGTGTGCCGCGCCATTTACTTTAGGCTCTACAATCTCGACGCGCAAGTGTTTCAACACATCTTCGAAAAGTTTTTCTGTGCCCTCGAGGGCCGCGCCTCCGCCGGTGAGCACAACGCCTCCGGGCAGGACACCATACATGCCACTCTTCTCGATTTGCTGCTTGACCATTTGAGCCAGTTCGCGCATCCGGCTCTCGATAATTTCGCAGAGTACCTTTCGTTGTAACGGACGCGGAGCTACTTGGCCAATCTGTTGAACGTCGACTGTCTCTTTTTCGGCAATTTTTTGCGACGTCGCCGCCCCGTACTTCGTCTTAAGGCGCTCGGCCTCTTCAGGGCTCGTCTTCAGGAGCTTCGAAATGTCGCTCGTGACCAGCGAGCCGCCGATCGGAATGGAGGCGCTATAAGCGATGGAACCGCCCGAAAAGACCGCGATTTCCGTCACGCCACCGCCGATATCGACGACGGCCGCGCCAAGCTCGATCTGCTCCTGGGTGAGGGCGCCGAGCCCACTCGCCATCGGCAGGAGAACCATCTGGTCCACCTTGTGGCCGGTCATGCCAACGGCCTTTTCAATGTTCTGGAGATGGGTCGCCTGGCCGGTGACGATATACGTCACGCACTCCAGCTTGCTCCCGTTCATCCCGATCGGCTTGAGGATTCCCCGCTGCCCGTCGATCCGGAATTCTCGTGGAAGGGCCTGGATCATCTCGCGGTCCGGCGGGATCACGACCTGCCGGCTGTGATTGATGACCTGCAGTACATCTTCACGGGTAATCACCCGGCTACGGGGATAGATCGGGACAAAGCCCTGAGCGTTCATCCCCTCGACGTGGGCGCCGCCGACGCTGACCACGACTCCAGGCACGTCATGCCCGAGGTCTTGCTTCAGCCGCCGGATCGCGTTGTCGATGGACTTTGCCGCTTCGTCGATGTCGGCGATCAGCCCTCGCTTGATCCCGCGAGAATCGGAGACCGACAGACCCTCGACCCGAATCCCACTGTTCTCATCCGGGGCGGCTGCCAAGCAAGTGGTCTTGGTCGAACCCAGATCGAGGACGGTGATGAGATTCTTGTTCATGGGTGCAGGTGAGGATATCCATTCTGGCACCGCATTTGTTCCGGCGGGTAGGTGGACGTTTGGTAACTCTCGCAGATAACCGCGAGCCTTGCGCTCGCTCTCGGGGCGCTCATCGGCACATCCTCCGGTCGGATATCTTGTTGATCGTAGAGTCTCCGATGCTGATCACAACCGCCGAGTTCATCTTCGATCGCGCCCCGTTCCCAGAGTGCCACGCCTCGACGATCGAAGAGACGCGTTCGGGCCTGGTCGCAGCATGGTTTGGTGGAACGCGCGAAGGCGCGGAAGATGTCGGCATTTGGGTCAGTCGGCACCTCGGTGGGAAGTGGTCGACGCCGATCGAAGTTGCGAGCGGCTCGGACGCGGCCGGTAAACCTCTTCCCTGCTGGAATCCGATTCTGTTTCAACCTGTCAAGGGTCCGCTCATGCTCTTCTACAAGGTTGGCCCGGACCCTCGCCATTGGTGGGGGATGCTCAAAACCAGCGCCGACGCCGGCGCCCACTGGTCCGCGCCGCAGCGCCTTCCCGATGGCATTCTCGGCCCGATCAAGAACCGGCCGATGCAGTTGCCGAACGGCGATATCCTGTGCCCCAGCAGCACCGAGGATAATGGGTGGCAGGTCCACTTCGAGGGAACCCCCGATCTCGGGAAAACCTGGACCAAGACGCCTCCCGTCAACGACGGCAAAGCCATCGAAGCGATCCAACCGAGCTTCCTGCGCCTCGCCAACGGCAACTTGGAGGCTGTCGGCCGCACCCGGCAAGATCGCCTCTTCGAAATCGAATCCGCCGACGAAGGGAGGACATGGGGGCCGATGCGGCTCGGCGAACTGTCCAATCCTAACTCGGGAACGGACGCCCTTACCCTGAAGGACGGCCGGCACCTCATCGTCTTCAACAACGTGCCAGGCACACCCGGACATTGGGGCGGCAAACGCTCCCCGCTCAACGTGGCCATCTCCAAAGACGGCCACCACTGGAACATCATCCTAACCCTCGAAAGCGAGCCGGATCAGGAGTTCTCCTATCCGTCCGTCATTCAGGCGAAGGACGGACTCGTGCACATCGTCTATACCTGGAAGCGCAAGCGGATCAAGCACGTCGCACTGAAGGTCTGAAGACGCCATCGCTTAAGTTATACGTACCCATTGGATTCGGGAAGGCCGAGGGCCTGTAGTCGCAGGTGTCACACCTGCGCGCCCGAAGGGCGAAATCTGGAGGAAGGTCGCTTCGCGACCGCAGGTGTAAAACCTGCGACTACAGCCTTCGGCTTCCCCCTTTTCGCGGCGGGTGCTAGGCCTCCTAGCCTGCATTTGCGCCTGAGTCTCGGCGACCGCAGGTGTAAACCTGCGACTACAGCCCTCGGCTTTCTCCTTTTCGCGTTGGGTACCGCGCGCCTAGCCTGCGGCGTCCGCCTGCATTTGCGCCTGAGCCTGGGCTTGGGCGGCAAGCTGTTGCAGCCGCTTCCGCTCCTTCGCGTCCTGCCACTTCGTGAGCAGGTAGCGCCGGATGAGCGAGAGGTTCGTGAAGATGCGGGCACCGAGAACCAAAGCGACGGCGAGAAAGAGGTCGATGCCGATGCGGTCGCCGAGCCACGCCAGGAAGAAGGCGATCACGATGTTCGAGATGAAGCCGCTGATGAAGACTTCGTTCGTGTACTTCCCTTCCAGCCCGCTCCGGATGCCGCCGCAGATCGTGTCCAGACCGGCCAAGCAGGCCACCGCCATGTACTGGCCGGTCCAGCCGCCTTGAGGTCCGACCTTCAGGGCGATGGCAAGCAGAGCTCCGAGAACGAGGCCGACGACGGGAAGAAGAAAGATCATCTAACTGTGAGGCACCTTTGCGAATTTACGTTCGGTCGATCCACCGTAAGCGGCGATCCTCATATCCTTCACTTGCTCGATCTGGACCATCGCGGGATCCGTCTGGCGGATTTCGGCAAGAACACCCAACGGAAGGTTTAGACCTCCTTCCATCGCGGCAGGATCGCCGATCGCGCGGATAATGACCGGCGAAGCGACCGGCACGCCATCCACATGAATGACCGGACCGACGCAGCGGAAGGAAGTGGTCGAGACGACGCGATGGCCGTTTACATCGATCGCCTCCGCTCCCGAAGCGAACAGCTCGTTCGTCACTCGAAGGACGTCGACGTCGTGAATGATCGAATCGTTGCCCTGGATCGTTCCGATCGGCGTACGGTGGCTGTCGGTTAATGTCACCTTGACGCCCGGCCCTTGAAGATCGGTCAGGCCCGCAAAGGCCTTCGCCTGCTGAATTCCCTCGTTGAGAACCTTGGTGGCCTGCGTTCGGTCGCCAATCGCCTTTTGAAGCCGGTCATTTTCAGCGCGAAGCGATTTGACTTCCTCGGAAATCTTGAGAAACTCGTTCTGCAAGTCCAAGGTGCCACTGGCGACTCGTCCAGCTTGAGCGGCGCCCAGCAAGCCGAGGCGGCTCGCCCGCGTCTTGTCCGTGATCGAGGCCGTCATGACCATGAACCCGAGGACCATGGACAGAACACTGACTGGAACGATCCAGTTATTGGCATGCATTCGCGTCGCAAACGGATTCATTCTCTTTGTCTCTTGTACGTCTTGACGGGTCGAGTTGGCTCAGTCAGGTTAAGGCTCTCGAGCTTTGCGAGCAGACCGGGTTGGTCGTCGAGGATCTCCTTTAGAGCGTGAAGCTTCTCATCGAGGTCGTCGCAAGAGCCGAGAATCACGAGACCCGTACCCATATTTAAGCATAGGGCGCCTTCCTTGTTGAACCAAATTGTCAGCTTCCCCTGAGGTGCGAGGGCCTGAGCTTTTTGGGCAAGGTCGGCGACGCTCGTGGACGGAAAACCGGAGGCCGCCGTTATCGGAAGATCGCGAGCGGAATCCGGTCTCAATACGACGGGGAGAGCATCCGAAAGTTCGTCGGTCTTAAACATCACACCCGTTGCATCCAGGCCGATCGGAATGTTCGCCTTGATCCGGGCAACCGGTACCCGATAAAAGATCTGCAGGTTTCCCCTTCCGAAGATGTTCTGGGAGTAGCTGGCATGGTCGACCGCCTCGATCCTCTGCACGCGCGTCTCCACCCACCGCGGATTGACCATGATCCATGGGATTCCGTTCAGCACGCTAAGGATGCCCTGGATCTCCCCCTCGTCCGAAGCATGGGCGCCGACGACCGTCGTCACACTCAGACTCGTGAGCGGAGAATAGAGAATGCCGGTCACGAAGACGACGATAATGCCGAGGGCAAGGATCGGCCCCGGCTTGATTTTCGTTCGTCTTCTCTTACGTTTTGGCATGGCTTCGCGCTAAGGCATCCTCCACCAACCACTCCACCAAGTCGTCGAATTCGATCCCAGCCGCTCTCGCGCTGTTCGGCAGCAAGCTCGTCGCCGTCATCCCAGGCAACGTATTGACTTCGAGAACGAAAACCTCATAGTCCCCAGAGCCCCCCTCCTCGGTTTTCTCGCGGCGCGAGCCTAGTCCGGAGCCCCCTTCCTCGGTTTTATCGCGGCGCGAGCCTAGTCCGGAGCCCCCCTCCTCGGTTTTCTCGCGGCGCGGGCCCAGTCCGGCTTCCTCGCCCGGATCGCGGAAAACTGAGGAGGGGGGTTGGGGGGTGGAGGAAGTCCGCCGCACGATCATGTCCGTCCGCGTCGCCCCAACGCACCCCAAAGCCCGATGGGCCTTCAAAGCGATGCCTTGCACCCACTTCAAGACAGCCTCCGGGAGGCGCGCCGGCACGATCTCCTCGGTCGCGCCAGGCGTGTACTTGCTCTCGAAGTCGTATTTGCCGCTCGTCGGAGCGATCTCGACCGGCGGCAAAGCCCGATCCCCGAGGACCGGCACCGAAATTTCCATCCCGACGATCCACTCCTCGACCAATGCCGCCGAATCATATTGCAAAGCCTTCTCGATCGCCGGCTTCAAGTCTTCCTCGCGTTCGACGAAACTGAGCCCAACCGTCGATCCCTGGGCGTTCGGCTTGACGATCACGGGCCGGAAGCCCCTTACCTCTGGGCCCTCCTCCTCGGTTTTCTCGCGGCGCGAACCTTGTCCTGCCTCCTCGCCCGGTGCGCGGAAAACTGGGGAGGGGGGTTTGGGGGTGGAGGTCAAGCTGCCTTCCGGAACTCGCAGACCCCGTTCGCGAAGGAGCGCCTTCGTCAACTGCTTGTCCATGGCGAGCGCGCTCGCCTGGATGCCCGAACCTGTGTACGGGATGTGCAGCAGCTCGAAGAGGCCCTGAATCGCCCCATCCTCAGCGTTCGTGCCGTGAACGGCAAGGAAGGCGACGTCCGGCCGGTCCGCCCCGGTGAACCGGCTCAGATCTCCGGACTTGATCAGGATTTCGCTGACATCGACAAGCTGTGTCTCGTAGCCCTTCCGCTTCAGCGCGTCGTAGACACACCGGCCGGATAGGATCGAGACCTCCCGCTCGGCCGAATCCCCGCCATAAATGACCGCCACTCGACGGGCCGGATACGAGCCCCGATCGAGCTCCCTGATGAAGGCCGGCGCGAACTCCGCGATATTCCCCGCTCCCATGCCGACGACGACGTCGCCCGGGCGAGCCATCGCCGCAACCTTTCGCGGCAAAAGGTGCCGGTTCGGAACATAAAGGACCGGCTTGGAGACAAGCTCCGCGATGCGGGCCGAGCTGACGCCCGCAATCGGATCCTCGCGAGCGGGATAGATGTCGGTCAAGACGACCTCGTCGGCCAAGCTGAGGGCCTTGGCGAATTCGGGGATCAGCGACTCCGTCCGAGAATACAGGTGCGGCTGGTACACGACGACTAGCCGTCGGTAGGGATATCGGTCGTTGAGGGCCCGCAGGCTGGCTTCGATTTCGGTCGGGTGATGGGCATAGTCGTCGATGACGGTGATCGGCTCATCCTTCAGAACCTGCAAACGGCGCTCCGCCCCGGAAAAGTTTGCGATGCCCCTGAGGGCTTCATCCAATGGCGCGCGAGTAACCGATATCGCGGTCATCGCGCCGCTGGCGTTGAGTCGATTGTGCTCGCCGGGCATCTTAAATCGAAGATGCTCGAGATGATGCTCTTTCAGCTCCACGTCCAGGTGCGAGGACTCATAACCCTCGATCAGGCTCACGCCGGAAAGCCTCGCTACTTCTCTCGCCCCCTCGTCCCGACTACAGAAGACGAGGGTCCCGTCCGCAGGTAGGCTCCGGACAAAGCGCACGACGGTATCGCGAAGGTTCTCCCAGTTCCCATGGAAATCGACGTGGTCGAGCTCCAGATTCGTGAGAACGACCATCGCCGGATCGATGTCGTGGAAGCTGTCGTAGGCCTCGCAGGCCTCGACGACCGCCCATTCCCCCTTCCCTTCCACAACCGGGCCCCCAAACTCGGGGACGCTCGCTCCGACCACGATCAGCGGGTCCATCCCGGCGGCCTTGAGCCCCGCGCCGATCATACCGGTCGTCGTCGTCTTCCCATGGGTGCCCGTCACCGCGATCACGTGGCGGTCCTTCAATAGCCAGCCAAGAACCTGCGACCGGCGGAACAAAGGCATGCCGAGCCCGCGAGCCCGCGACACTTCTGGACTCAAAGAAAGGTCGATTGCGTCGGTCAGGACGACCGCATGCTCCGGTGTGATACCCTCGCCGGAATGCCCGATCCGAACCGGAATCCCTTCTGTCTGAAGCCGGTCCGTCTCAGAAGACGGGGTTGAATCCGTCCCTTCGACGGCGTAGCCACGGTGCTTGAGCATCCGCGCCAAGGCGCTCATGCCGGCGCCGCCGATGCCGACCAGGAAAAACGACTTGTAGCCGTCCAGCCGGGAACGATCCGCAAAGGCCTCTCTAATCTCCGACGACTTCCTCATCTCTCCTCTCTCACCTTGCCCCGGCCTCGATGTGAGCCCAAATCCGTTCCGTCGCGTCCGGGACATCCCACTCTCTGAGCTTGTCGGACGCCTCGCGCCTCTTTGCCGCGTCACTCAACCAATCCACGACCTCGCGAGCGGTCCGCGTGAATGGCGTCGCTTCCTGCTCTGCGATCGACGCCGCGCTCATCGCTTCGAATTCACGCGCGTTGTGAAGCTGGTGGTTCTCCGACGACGTCGGCAGCGGCACGAGCACGGACGGTAAACCAAAGACCGCCAATTCCGCAAGTGTGCTGCCGCTTCTGCATACGACCAAATCGGCTTCCTGGTAAGCGTCTGTGATTTGCTCGGAAGCGAGGTAGGGCTCGACCCGATAGTTCTCCAAGCCGAGACCCTTGACCCGAGCGCAGGTTTCGGCGAAGTTCGTCGGCCCCGCCGCATGAATCACGTTCGCATCGACCTCGACCGCCGAAATCGCCGTCGGCACCGCCTCGTTGAGATAGGCGGAACCCTGCGACCCGCCCAGCACGAGGATCGTAGGGCGACCGTCCGCCTTCTCGCGGGGCGCTTGCGACGCTTCCCGAAGCTCGCTCCGAATCGGATGGCCCGTTCGGGTAACCGGCCGTTCCTTGTAGAACCGCTCGGTCGCGAAGAAAGTCGCCAGGAAAGCCTTGGCATCCTTCCCGAACATACGATTCGCGCGGCCGGGAACGGAGTTGCCATCGTGGATCACATACGGAATTCCAAGAGCCTTCGCCGCCGCCAGAACCGGGCCTGCCGAATATCCTCCCGTCGAAAAGACGACGTCGGGCCGCGCCGTGGCAAGGTGGCGTTTCGCCATCTTCCGCGCCGACATCAGCTTGGACAACGACTTCCATCCCCGCGCCGAGCGAAGGGAATAAAGGGGTTCCGACGGGAAGCCCTTGAAGAGGATGCCGCGTTCGTCGCAAAGCTTGCCCTCTTGGCCGCGCAATGAGCCTAGGTACAGCAACTCGGCGCCGCGTTCCTTACCCAGGCGAGCAACCTCAAGCGCGGGATAGACGTGGCCGCCGGTTCCTCCACCGGTGACGACTAGGCGCAACCTCGCCCTCCTCCGCGGTCTGCGGTGCGATCACGGACTGGCACAGGCCCATCGCCATCCAAAGGGCGACGAGGCTGGAGCCTCCCGAGCTGATAAATGGCAACGGGATGCCGATCGCCGGCAGAGTCCCATTCGCCATCATAATATTGACGGCGGCCTGGATGCCGATCCACCCGGCACAACCGCTTAAAACCAAGGCGCCGAACCGCGTAGGCGCTTTGGCCGACAAAGCGAGAAGCCGGATCACGAGCGCGGCGATCACGCCGATCACGACGAGCACGCCGGCAAATCCGAACTCTTCACCCACCGTGGCAAGAATGAAGTCCGTCGTCGCGGCCGGCTCGACATGCTTGGCGCGCCCGGTCCCGACTCCCGTCCCGCCCAAGCCGCCGCTCGCCATCGCCAACTCGGACTGCACAGTCTGATAGCCCGTATCGTCCATCGTGCCGCTTTCCCAACGATGGGCATGGTTCACGATTCGATCGAGCCGGTAAGGTTCCTGCTTGACCATCACGAAAACGGCGAACAGAGCCAGACAACTGGCGATGAAAAGCGACTTCTTCGAGACGCCCCCGAGGAACATCATGCAGAACGCGATGAAGGCGACGACCGCGCCGGTTCCCATATCCGGCTCCTTCTCAATCAGTCCGACGGCGAGGAACGCGACCACCGCCGGCATTGCCCGCACCAATTTCGGAACGAGGACCCGATCCGCCCACTCGACCCGATTCTTGAACTTGATCTGCGCCGGCCAGGCCTTCCGGTCGGCGAAGACGCTCGCCAGATACAGGACGCACGTGAATTTCACGAACTCGGCGGGTTGGATGCCAGGCTTGATCCAGCGATGGGCGCCGTTCATTTGAACCCCGATAATCGGGAAGAAAACGAGCAGGAGAGAGGCAAAGCTCGCCCACCAAACCATCTTGGAGATCGACTTCCAACGATCCGGCCGCATATTCGCGCAAAAGACGCTGGCGCAAATCCCCAGCAGCAGGCAGATCACCTGCATCAAGAATTCCTTGGGGATCGCACCGCGGCCCGCCGCGATCGACCTCGGATAGCCCGCGTCGAAGACGAACAGCATGCCCAACACCGTGGCGGCAAGGGCCAGCCAAAACAGAATTGGGTCGTAAAGCCGTAACGTGCGATTCATGATTCCAGCCACTCCTTGGCGATCTTCTTGAAGACGTTTCCGCGGTCACGAAAGTCGTGGAATTGATCGGTACTTGCACATCCTGGCGCAAGCATGATCACTTCGCCCGGCCTAGCCTTCTCCGTGGCGGCCCGGAACGCTTCTTGGAGTGTATTGTACGTCGGAAAACGGCCGCCAAGCTGGGTGTTTAGGACCTCCTTCGCCTCCCCATAAAGATAGGCCTTGTGCATCCCGTTCGCCAAATAGTTTTTTACAGGAGCAAAAGGTAAATCCTTATCTTTTCCGCCCATGATCAGGTGATTCGGGCCCTTCACGGCCTGGGCGCTTCGAACGACGGCCTCGGGATTCGTGCACATCGAATTGTTGATGATTCGGACCCCATTCTTGGACCCGAGATACTCCATTCGATGCTCAATGCCCTTGAATGCCTTCAAGGCGGTGACGATCGGTTCGGGGAGAGCAAGGCCAATTTCCGCTCTCTCACTCGACGATTGGCGACCGGAGTAGACCGTTCTCTTCGATGCCCGCTTCCGCTCGTAGCCGCCTTCCGCTTCCCTGAGCAGTGCTCGCGAAGGCCTGGTCGTGGCTTGGACCTCTTGGTCCGAGAGCATAGGCCTCTCCGCAAGCCACCGCAACGTCGCATAGGCCATCAACCCTGCCATGGCCGCATTGGCATAGTTGTGCGTCCCGATGACCTGGATATCCTGAGTGCGGATCACCTTGTCGAGGATCCGAATCTCCTCCTCGAGAACCTGAGCGTGCTCGCCTTGAGCCCCAAACGTGTACACGGTGGCCCGCCCCGTTGCATCGCCTTCCAGGCGATGTGTTTCAGAGGCTTCCAGCCTCTGTTCTTCCGGCTGGAAGCCGGAAAGACTCACGGCCTGAAAGGCGGCGCCACGGCGAAGCCTCCGTGCAGGCTGCTGCGCGGACCCGAGTCGCACTACCGGATCGAAGGCACGAACCACAGCGTAGTCGCCGACGCCCTGCGCGGCGAAGATCCGCATCTTCGTTTCCGCATATTGCTGAAACGAGTCGTAGCGATCCAGATGATCGGGAGCAATGTTCGTGATCCCAGCCACCGCCGGACAAAAACGAGAAACCCATTCGAGTTGGAACGAGCTGATTTCCGCAACCAGCACTTGATCGGGCGTCGAATGCAGCGCCGCCTCCGTAAGCGGAACCTCTGGCAAGCCCGATCCGAAGATGTTCCCACACAGCACCGCGTCGATCCCGCACTCGCGTAGGGCGAGGTAGGTCATCACCGTCGTCGTGCTCTTCCCGTTCGTGCCTGTGATCGCCACAATAGGCGCCTTGCTGATCCGGTAGGCGAATTCGACCTCGCTAAGAATCTCGATCCCATCCGCCTTGGCTTGCTGCAGGACGGCCGAGCGCATGTCCACACCGGGATTCGTGACGAGCCAATCAAGCGAGGCTGGATCGAAACGGCCTTCCCAGCCAAGATGCAAGTCGATTCCGAGCTCCCTCACCGACTCCAGGACGTCTTGCTTCACCATCTGCTCTGGCAAGGCTTTATCGTAGACGGTCGGGATCGCGCCCAAGGCAAGGCATGCCCGAGCGATGGCAAGCCCGGAGCGGCCAAGGCCGTAGATCGCGACTCGCTTACCTTCCAACCGGCCGCTCCACGCGCGCAACGGGATCCGGTCGCTGAGAGAAGTTGCTCGCCATGAACTGAAGAAGTATCGTAACCGCGAGGGCGCTAATCACAAGTTGCGTAAGGGCGAACATGCCGACGACCCGCGTCTCCTTCCAGCCGGCTTTCTCGAAGGCATGATGGATCGGCGTATAGGGGAAAAGCTTGCGCTTGAAAAGCTTCACCGAGAGGATTTGAAGAGGAACCGGCACTAGTTCGGCGATCATAACGAGGCTCGCGATGAGCACGATCCCAAGCATCGTGCCGTCCAAGTGCCCAGGCAGCCCCTTCGTCGCGACGAACATCGTCCCCGACTGCTCAAACCCGTTCGAAGGCGTTCCGTAAAGTGACGGCGAATAAACGAGGGCGCTCGCGGCTAGGCCAAGAACCGCCCCGATCGGGAGCGAGCCGACGTCGCCCATAAAAACCTTCGCCGGTGGCGCGTTGAGATAGAGAAAGGGAATCGCAGCCCCACAAAGCGGGACCATCAGCAAGGTCAGATAGGCATTCCCGGAGAACCAACCGAGAATCGCGAACCCGCTCGCGATGCCGAGCAGGATCGTCCCGGCCAAGCCGTCGAGGCCATCGGCAAAATTGTAAGCGTTCGAGAAGAACAGGATAAGGAAGACGGCCACGGCCACGAAGATATGCCACTTCCAACCCGTTACCGCGAAGGCCGCGATGCCGGCGAAAACAAGCTGCATGACGATCTTCTGCTTCCATCCAAGGCCGCGCTTGCCCTTGATGAGCCTGGGCACGACAAAGTCGTCGACGAAGCCGATGAGGGAAAAGCCGGCAAAGAGGAATGCGGCAATCCAGCCCAGATTCGGCAGCCGAGGAACGGGTAAGTCGCTTTGAATGCCGCCCAACCCCGCGCCCACGGCCAGATAGGCGAGCAACACGCCCACCGCGATAATCAGGCCGCCCATCGTAGGCGTTCCCTGCTTGACCTGATGCCCTTCCGGCGCATATTGGCTGATCGTTTGGCGCGACTTCAGGACAATCAACAGCCGCCAGATCGGATAGGCCATCAGGCCGCTGGTGGTCAGGGCGATCCAAAAGACTTTGGAGATATCCAGGCACGTAACGACGTTGTAGGTCATGGGCGCCCCGTCCCAGCCCGCTCTTCGGCCATTTCGACGGCCCGCTCCAATTCGAGGGAGCGGCTTCCTTTCACAAGCACGCCGTCACCGGGAAGGGCTCGCCCAAGGAACTCCGCAATGTCGCCTAGAGAGTGAGCCTCGTGGACGACCATGCCATGCATCCTCGCTTCCTCTGCGCTCAAAGCCGCCTCGCCATGATAGAAGATCGCCTCGTCGATTCCGCTCGACGCGAGCACACGCCCGAGTTCGCGATGGGCCTCTTCCGAGTACGGACCGAGTTCTCTCATCTCCCCAATGACGGCGAACCGCTTTCCTTCGCACGGCAGTTCGGTGAACGTCTCGATGGCGGCGAGCATGCTCGGGGGAGCCGCGTTGTAGGTATCGAGGAGGAGCTTGGCGCCGTGAAAGTCGACGACCTCCATCCGCATGTGCGGGATCTCAGCTTTGGCGAGAGCGAGTGCCGCCTGTGCCGGCGGGACGCCGGCGCTCCCGGCGACCGCGATCGCCGCAGCCGCGCCAAGGGCGATGTGGCGGCCCACGGCCGGCAGGATGGCTTCGAAAGGCTCTCCCGCGCAATGGCCGCCGATCCGGCATGACGTCCAACTCGTCGCGTGATAGCCGGTGATCCGGCAATCGGCCTCCTCCGAGTATCCGAACGTGACGACCTTTGCGGGAGACTTCGCCCGCAGGGTATGCAAGTAGGGGTCCTCCTGCCAAAGCACGGCAACGCCGTCCGTAGGCAGGCTCTCGAGAAGTTCCGCCTTCGCCTGGGCGATGCCCTCCCGGGACCCGACTTCGCTCATGTGGGAGTAGCCGACATTCGTCACGACGCCGATCGTCGGCTGTGAAATCTCGGCGAGGTGCCGAATCTGGCCAAACCCTCGCATCGACATCTCGACCACGACGGCCCTAGTAGCGCAGGCTTCCAGCCTGCCTGAATCGGCGGAGGGCAGGCTAGAAGTCTGCGCTACCAGGTCGGTCCAGATGAGAGGCGAGGTGTACTCGGTGTTTCTGTTCCCCGGCGTCTTCAGGATAGGGCCGAGACGCGAGAGGGCCGCAGCGATGAACTCCTTCGCCGTGGTCTTTCCCGCGCTGCCCGTGACGCCGACGACGGGTCCCTTGAATTGAGCCCGGTAGTGGCGGCCAAGGTTAGCCAAAGCCTCGATGAGGTTCGCTACGAGAATGTAAGGGCCGTCGACCGGCCATTCAGCCAAGGCCCCGACAGCCCCTCGCGCCATCGCGTCGGCGACGAAGTCGTGGCCGTCCACCCGAGCTCCCTTGATGGCAAGAAACAGGTCACCCGGTTTCACGTCCCGGTTGTCGGTCGCGAATCCGCAGACCGCCACGCCGGAGGCGAAGCCGTGAGGCTCGCCGCCGACGATCTGGGCAAACGTTTCGACTGCGATGGGGATCATGGGGACCAATTAGGAGACGATCAATAGGATGCCAAAGCTTCCCGCGCCAGCTCCCGATCGTCCATAGGATGTTTAACCCTGCCGATGATCTGGTAGTTCTCATGCCCCTTGCCGGCGATCACGACGACGTCGCCCGGTTTGGCAACTCTGATGGCATAGGCGATCGCCTCGCCGCGATCGACGATCACCGTGGCACGGGCGGCCCGCCCGTGGGTGTCCTCGGCCGCCCGACCAGGCACGTGCGACCAATCGACGATCCCATCGATTCCAGCGGCCACCTCTTCGACGATCGCCACCGGATCCTCGGTCCGGGGGTTGTCCGACGTGATCACTGTGACGTCGCTGCGCTCGCTTGCCGCCTTCGCCATCTTCGGCCGCTTGGTGCGGTCGCGGTCGCCTCCGCAGCCGAAGACCGTGATGATCCGGCCTTTCGTCAAAGGCCGCACGGCGTCCAGGAGCTTCTCTACAGCGTCGGGAGTGTGGGCGTAGTCGACGAGAATGCCGATTCCCGCGTCGTTTCGAACGGCTTCAAAGCGACCGGGAACCGGTCGGACTTGCTCAGCCAAAGATGCAATCAAGCTCAAAACGGTCTGTGATCTCGGAAAGATATCCGTCGACTCTCGCAATGCCAACAGCCCTGCTGAAGCGCTCAGAAGATTCTCGACGTTGTAAGAACCTCCCAGCGGCGCTGTGAAGGTCCCGTCGGCCTGCCCCAGTGACCCAATCTCCATCCGAATGTGGTCTACCGTGACTTCGAGTGGAGTGCCGTTGAGCGAATAGAACTCCGTACCCTCCGGCAGAATTCCAAATGTCGGCAGGTTGTAACGCTCCGCCCAAGCCTGGCCAACGGGATCATCTGCGTTGACCATGCCGACGAACTGCTTGCTCGACTGCTTCGGCAACTCCGTAAACAGCCGCAGCTTCGCCGCCTCGTATTCTTCCATCGACCCATGAAAGTCCAAGTGGTCCTGCGTCAAGTTGGTAAAAACCGCGGCGTCGAACTCGATGCCATCCACCCGTTTCTCGGCAAGAGCGTGAGAAGAGACCTCCATCGCGATCGCTTCAACTCCCTTAGCTTGCGCCTCAGCGAGCAATTCGTTTAACTCTATAGCGAACGGAGTTGTATTATTCAGCTCCCGCTCTTCGCCGGGCAGTTGAAAGCCTAAGGTGCCTAAATAGGCAGCTTTCACTCCTAGAGCCTTTAACATATCCCGAATCAACCAGGCCGTCGTCGTCTTCCCGTTCGTCCCTGTGACCCCGATCACCTTCATTGAGGCGCTTGGGTTGCCGAACGCAACTTTGCACAACTTCCAAAGCGAATCTTGATACATATCCTCGGGAAGCAGTGCCGCAGACATGCCGAGCCGGCGAGCCTCCTGGAAGCCCTCTGCCGAAAACGTGAGCACGGAAGAGGCCCCTTTTTCGTGCGCTGGGCCGATAAACGCGTTGCTGTCGCTGTTCTTAGAGGGCATGCAGACGAACATCGCCCCGGGCTTTGCCCGCCGGGAGTCCATCGTCATCGTCGAGACGTCGGCGTCGCCCTCGATCTTCGCCGCCTCGACGCCTGACTGCCGGAAGAGTTCGTGAATCGTCATGTCTGTTTACACAATGAACTGGCTGGACCAGGGCTAAGATGGCCCTGGAACTCATTAATCATCTTTACGCCGGGCCAGTAGAGGTCACCGATTCAGTTTCGGGCTGCGATACCTGGCTCGGGGGCACTGGTGAGCAGCCGGAGTGTGCCATGACCTTCCAGGTCATGCTCAGGGGCAGGATGCCCCTGAGACACATCGCCTGGAAGGCGATGCCCCATCCCGAAAACGAATTCATCGCAACTCTACTAGTCCGTAATCTCCGGCGCGTCGTTATGCGGCTTGCGATGAGACCGCGACCCGTGCCGGTCGCCGTGGCTCCTCGACCGGTGCTTCGGCGTGTCCTCGCCCCCTAACGTGCTGCGAGGGGCCGCGCCCGTCGTGTCGACCGCAATTTCCTTCATGTGGAGCGAAGCCGGATCGTTGGGCGGAATATGATAACGGCGGATGAGAATCTTCGCCATGTTCTCCCAAACCGGACCGGCGACGGCTGCGCCGTAGTAGGCGCCCGCCTTCGGGTGGTCGATCATCACCAGGATCATCGCCTTGGGATTGGGCGCCGGGACGAAGCCCATAAAGTTCGAAACGTAGCCGCCGCCGTCCTTCTTACTGATCCGCTGAGCCGTGCCGGTCTTCCCGGCGAGAATGTAACCGGGAATGCGGAGGCTGAAGCCGGTTCCCGAGCGATCCTGGATGACCTTCTCCATGATCGAGAATACGGTGTCGGCCGCTTTCACGGAGACCCGCTGGCCGAGCGGCACAATCGGAGTTTCCTTGTTACCGATCTTGGCGATCAATCGCGGCTTCATCTGCATGCCGTGGTTTGCGATCATGCAGAAAGCGCTCGCCAAGGCGATGGGAGTCACCGAAACCGACTGACCGAACCCCAGGGTCGCGAGCTGAAGCCGCTTCGCGTACTCATCGAAATTGAAGAGACCGTTGGCCTCGAACGGCAGCCCGATGCCCGTCTTGTTCAACAATCCGAGGTCCTTGATGTACTGGACCATCGGGCCATAGCCGATTCGAAGAGCCCACGTCGCCGCGCTCACGTTGCAGCTCTTCGCAATGGCTTGCTCGGCATCGACGACGCCGTGCGCCCGAGTCCCATGCTCCATCGCGCAGTGGATGGAGTGGCCCGCCCATACTTCCAGTTGCCCTTCACAGTCGATCGTCGCGTTCGGATCGACCTTGCCGTCATTGAGGGCCTTCGCCAAGGTGAGGACCTTGAACATCGAGCCCGGTTCAAGGCGATCCTGAACGATCGGGTCTTTCGTCGATTTGCGCGTGTCGGGCGGCGTCCGGTTATCCCCTCCCGTCGGGTCGAAGGTCGGATAGTTCGCGAGGGCGAGGACGTCGCCGGTATCCGGCTTCATAACGATGATGATTCCGTCGTCGGCCTGGTTCTTCTCAACCGCCATCTTGATCTGATTGGCGGCTTCCTGCTGGAGATCGCTGTCCAGCGTCAAGGTCAGGTTTTCGCCGTCTTTCTTCGGGATCGATCCCGCATCCATACGCATCGGGAGGTAATAGCCGGCCCGATCCGTCAAGCCGATTGTCAGTCCATCCTTACCTTCGAGGGCGCGGTTTTGGCTTCGCTCCAACCCGACGAGCGGCGTCCGGTCCATCATCGAGCCCACGACGGCCGCCGCAGCCGGCCCGAGCGGATAGGTCCGCTTCCCGGCGGGGTCGAGGGAAATCCCGTCGGCCTTCCAACGAGTCTTGACTTCCTGGACGTCCTGGCGCTGCCTCGCCGAGAGGGACTCGCGCCAAACCTTATGATCCTCGCCGCTGAGGGCAAGTTCTTCGAAATCGCTTGCCGGAATCCCCGAGGCCGCGCTCAGGTCGAGAAAAAAGGCGTCGGTCTGGGGAACCCTCTTAAGGTTGATGCTGAGCTCGTAGGTGTCCTGGTCGATGGCGAGCGGGCGCTCGTCCGCCGAGTAGATTCCGCCCCGCTTGGCGTGCTCGACTCGGCTGAGCGTAAACCGCTTGCTCTCACGGGCCTTATCGAGGGTCGCCGAGCGGTCGACGACCTGAAGCTTGGCCTGGGTGAAGGCAGCACAACTGAAGAGGCCGATGACGCCCCAAGTGAAGTAGTAAAGCCTGCCTCTTCTAGTTGTCGGTTTTGGCATCGGAATCTTTCGGCGAGCTCTGCGCGACAAGCGAGTCCGGACTGACAAAGCCGTTTTCCTGCGCCCATTCGTCGACCCGGGATGGCTGAGTCATATCCTGCACGCTCTGACGAAGGAGCGCCACTTCCTTGGCGGCATCCCTGGCGCGGCCGACTGCATGCAACCCGTCGCGACGAGCCTTCTCGACCATGACTTGGCCGGCGAGGCTGCTGGCGAAGAAGACGGCAAGGGTCACCGAAGCCAATGCCGCCGACCTCGAAAGGACCCGCGACGCCGTCGAAGGCGCCGTGCCCTGCTCAACGCGAAGCTGCGGCTTCGGCCGGGTAACGATGATGGGTTTTTGAACCGGTACTGCACTCATCCTGAGACTGATCTCCCTCTAACGGCCCCCTTCCTTGGGAGAACCGTTCAAGCCTTTCTTTTGATCGCCCTCAACTTCGCGCTGCGGCTGCGCGGGTTTCGGGCAATCTCTTCCTGCGTGGGCGTCAGCGGCTTGCGCATTAGCTCCTCATATTCCCCTCGCTGCGAGAGTTCTCGGAACGCCGTCTTTACGATCCGATCCTCTCCCGAGTGGTAGCTGAGCACTGCCAGCACGCCGCCGGAAGCCAAACAGGAAGCTGAACTGTGAAGCGCTTTCTCCAACCCTTCAAGCTCACCGTTAACGACGATACGGATAGCTTGAAAGGAGCGTGTTGCGGGATGAATTCTTTTATCTCGCGCGCCTACTGGAATAGCCGCTAGAACACAGTCTACTAAATCGTTAGTTGTGCGGAGTGGAGACTCTTTTCGACGTTCCACTATCTTTCGAGCGATGTTCCTCGCCCAGCGCTCGTCGCCATAGTCCCAAAGCGCCTGCTCGATCTGCTGCATTGTCCAGCGATTGAGCAGAGCGCTCGCGGGCTCTCCCCGGCTCCGGTCCATCCGCATATCCAGAGGGCCGTCGTCCTTGAAGCTGATCCCCCGCGAGGGGTCGTCGACTTGCGCGCTATTCAATCCGAGGTCGAGCAAAATCGCATCGACTGGACAGTCCACGTGCTCGGCAATGCTTCCGAACTCGTCATGGATCAAGCGGACCGATGAGCCGGAATCGGAAGTGAGCCGCGCTCGCGCGATCTCCAACATCGATTCGTCCCAGTCGAAGCCGAACAAGGTTCCGCCAGGCGAGATTCGCTCGAGCATCTCCGCCGAATGACCGCCCAGACCCAGGGTTCCGTCGACGACGACGGCTCCCGGCCTTAGCGGCAGGATTTCCAAGATCTCGCGGAGCATCACGGGGTCGTGCTGAGGCATCACCTTGTAGCATGGGCGCGTCCGCCCAACGAAATCCACCGCCCGCCCGAGAAGGCTAGCGACGGCCACCTTCGCTCCTCGAATCCGATGCGCCGTAAGAGCTCATGCCGAAAGAGGCGAGCGCCACGAATGGGGAGTCGCCGTCGGCGGGGCGTCGGAGCTTCTTTACCTTGCGCTCCGTCTCCGGCCTCCCGGCCCCAAAGCCGGCGGCCGCGCCGACCATGTAGACGGGATGCGGGGCCGGGCCGAGTAGGAAATCAACCATCCGCTCCGTCCAGCTCTTGGGTTCCGAAGAAGTTTTCGCTTGTGATTTCATAGCTTGCCCACCATCTGCCCATAAGCCTTGGCGAGGGCCTCGCGCCGCTTGGCGCCGTACCCCTCGATGTCTTCCTGAAATCGCTCGTACTCTTCCTTCGCCCAAATTTCGAGGCGGTCGCCGCATCCGACGAGAAGCACCTTGTCGCTGAGCTTCGCGATGTCCCGCAGCTTCTGGGGGACGACGACTCTTCCTTGCTGATCGAACTTGAGCTCGTCGTCCGCGTAACCGAGGAACAGCCGCGTATATTGTTGCCGGCCCTGATTGAGGCTGTCGAAGCTCAACATTTCGGCGATTTTGCGTTGCCAAACCTCTTCCGGGTAGGCCACCAGGCAGCCGATTTCTCCGACCGCTATCGCAAAAGTCTCGCCAAGTCTCTCGCGCTTTTTCTTACCGACGAGAATCCGGCCCTTGTCGTCGATGGTCGCCTCATCGGTACCGATGAGTGGCTTGAGGATAGCCGGTGCCTCTTGTGCCATGACCCACGAACTTCATTGAGATTGAGATAGCGAGGGGCGGCTTCGCATCCTACTTGGCCGCCTCTCAGGAATCTTGAGGAGAGCACCCCGCCCCGCCTCGAGCAAACCGATCCGCCTTCCATGCCGACCCGTTTGCCTACTGGGATTATCATGGGAAAGATATGGGAATTGCAAGGGAATTACGAGCTTTTTTCGTAAAACAGCGCAAGTTTTGCTCTCTTCGCCGCAATTTGTAGATACATGTCTACCTATTATTGTGGACGAATTTCCGCCTGTCTCAAGGTAGGCTTGAGATCATTCTAATCCAGTTCCCAGTCTTTTCCCAGGAAATTGGCGATCTGTGGCATCGTCTCCCAGGTGATGACCATCCTGGTTCTGAAGTGTCGGTCAAAAGAAGCCCGGCTACGGGCAATACGGTTTTAGATAAAGTGGGGAGCGACTAGTCGTGGCTTGTACCTCCAAGTCCGAGAACAAGAGCCGTCCAATGATCTAGGCGATTACTTAAACAGTATTGCGGCTAATCTGAAACTCCCAGCCCGACTAGCCCGTCCGCTCCCGTCCGAACACCCAACACCGAACACCGTTTCATCCCCGGTTGAGAGCTCTCTCATGAGAACTCGCTATGGGCACCTGGAGAGGAGCTTCGGCAGAATCAGGTCGTCGGGGAACGCCCGGACTCCCTCTTCGAGGACAGACTTTTCAAGCTCCGGCTTCCCTTCGTCCCGGTAGCAAAGGGCGAGAAACCGGTAGGCCGTGCGCAACCCTTCCCTTTCCTGGTCGGCCAAGTCCCTTTCTCGCTTTCGGCCAAGCTTTCGAGCCGCTTCCAGATATTGAACCGCCTCGTCCAGGTTGCCGGTGCGCCTGGCGATCGTATAGCCGATTTGGCTCGGGATATCGACGCTGGTCGGATTCGCTTTCCAGCCTTCCTTCAAGAAATCGACCGACCGCTTCGTGCCGTCCGGGCTGCGATCGCGGGCGAGAATCATCCCTCCCATCGTCCACCCCTGCACAAATTGAGGATCGAGCCACGTCATCAGCCGGTACAACGGCATCGCGACGACCGGGTCGTTATGGACGTGGTTGTGCATATCCTGGTAGGAGGCCACCTGACGCTCGACGTCGCCGAAGATGCCGCGGAAGTCCCGCTCCTTCGAAGGAACGCTCGTGATCTCGTTCTCGGCATGAAGCTTCTCGTGGCCGTCGTCGCGGGCGTTATCGACGGAGACTCCGCGGTTGAGTTCTTCGTCGCTGATCGGGCGCATTTCGACGCCGTTATGCAAATACAGGTCGGCCCGCAGCCAGAGCCAAGCCGACGCCGTCGAGCGGAACTGCCCCATCAAGGAAACGCTCGCGTTGTTCTCGCCAACGTCCAGATTTTCGTCGCGGATCGGCGGATTGACGATCGGCCGAACGTCCTGGACCTTGAGCCCGGCGCAGACGATCATGCCAAGGCCCAGAGCCGTAAAGATCGCGCTCGCACGGATTCCGCCCTTCGACTTCAAATCGCCTGCCTCCGGAATTTGGTCCAACTCACGCCGAGCATCCCGAGGCAGTAGATCAGCATGTAGGCTAGGAGGAACCCCATCACCCACATCGGCACCGGAGCCCAGCCCGTATTTGCCGCACGCCCGCCGAGATCGAAAAGGCTGTACTGCGGCAGGATCGCGTTAATGCCCTTGAAGACCCATCCTATCACCGGGTTGCTCGCATCGTAGGCCATGAGAAGCCCGCGGATGATCTGGCTCGATCCAAACGCGAGAATGAAGCTGAGAGTCGCCGCCGCCTGGGGCGTCATGTAGGTCCCCATGGCCAGACTGACCGCGCAGACGACGGCGAGCCCCATCATCTTGGCGACGACATACTGCAGCATGATCGGCTGAAACGTGACCTGGAAAGTCAGCAAAGCGCCGGCCGTGAGCAGCGCGAGCAACAAAAAGGCGATCCACGTCACGAGCACCGCGCCAAGCCATTTGCCGAAAAGCAGATCGAACCGGCTGATCGGCCGCGAGAGGAGCGGATAGAGCGTGCGCTGCTTGATCTCGTCCGGAAGCAGCCGGCACGAAGTGACGACCGCCATGATCGTCGAAAACAGACCGAGCACGGTGACGCCGAGATCTTTCGCGAAGGCTTGAAGGCCGTTGATTCCGAAGATGCCGAGCGCACCCGCCGCGCAAATAATTAGAAAGCCGAGAATTGCGACGACCCACAGGTCTTTCCGCCGCAAAGATTCGAGCAGAACTCCGCGAGCCAAGGCTCGCCAAACGCGCAGCTTCGTCATCCTGAGTCGCATATCAAGTTTCATTTGTCGGTCTTCGCGCATGTTTTGAAGGAGATCTCCGAAATCGTCATCCTGAGCAAGCAGGCGAGTCTTGCGAGCCGCGCAGTCGAAGGACCTCCGCAAAAAGAGGGGCGCCAGTAGCTGAGGTCCTTCGAGCCCAGCCTTCGCGCGATGCGGACAGATGCCGCTCGACGTTCTATCGAGCGCACGCCGAAGGTTTGCGGCAAGTCAAGCCATAAGCCACAAGCCACAAGCCGCATCCCCTAAGCCGCCTCCTGGATCTTTTCGATGAAATACTCCTCGAGAGAGCCTTCCTGAGAAACCACGTCGGCGACGTGGCCGCCCGATTGCTGGACTCGCGCCAGACCTTGCAGTAGGTCGGCCTTGGTCGCAAACGTCGCCTTGACCCGCCCTCCTTCCAGCTCTTCGAGGTCGGAAGCGAGGCCCACCAGGGGAGGCGCCCCGGAGTAGACGAGCATGTAGCGACGAAGCTGATCCTTCAGCTCGTCCATCGACCGTTCCTCGACGACGACGCCCTTGTTGATAAGGAGGATTCGGTCGCAAAGCATGTCGACCTCGCTCAGTTCATGGCTGGAGAAGAACAGGGTCGCGCCCTGGCTTTGCCGCTCCTTCATCAGCGACCGCAGCTCCTTCCGCCCGATCGGATCGAGGCCGCTTGTCACTTCGTCGAGGATGAGGAGATCGGGAGAGCCCAGCAGCGATTGGGCGATGCCGACCCGCTGCAGCATGCCCTTACTGAGGCTCCGATTCAGCTTGTTCCGCGCGTCCGCCAGGCCAAGCAGATCAAGCAGATCGAGGCATTCCTTCGTCAGCGCCGCGCCGGACAATCCTTGTAATTCGCCGTAAAGCCGGAGGGTTTCCACCGGCGTGAGGAACGGGTAATACATCGCCACCTCGGGGAGATAGCCGATGCGGCTCTTCGCCTCAAGGGTGCCGGCTTGCATGCCGAAGACTTCGCATTGCCCGCCACTCGGTTCCACGAAGCCCATCAGGGCCTTCAGCGTGCTGCTCTTCCCCGCTCCGTTGGGACCCAAAAACCCAACGACCTCGCCCGGTTGGACGCCAAAGGTGAGCCCGCGCACCGCCTCAACCCATTTGCCGTTCTTTGCCCGATAGCGTACGTGCAGGTCTTTTACTCGGATGGCCTCGCCAGTCACAGCAAGATTGTCGGTATTTCCCGGTTCGTCTTGAAGTCCCCTGTGGCGTAATTTAACGTCATGCGCGTTCTTCTCGCCTTTCTCTTCGCCGGAATCGCCGCGTTTGGCTCCGCTCAAGACGGCGCGTGGCAGAACGCGCTCAAGCCGTTCGGGCTCGAGGGGACCGAGACGAACGGTTCGTATGTGGTGGCCCGATACCGGACCGACCTCCAGGTTCAGAACGCCTCCGGCATGCTCATTCCTCCCGAGATGGGCCTGACTTCGACCGTCCGGCTCTCCGGCCCGGTGGAGGATGGCTCCTTCGAGGGCGAAATCTGCCTGACCCAGCCCGAGATCGATCCGGTCGTCGACGATCTTCGCGGCGCGAAAATCGAAATCGACGCCTTGGGCAACCGTTTCGCCGGCGAAACCCCGGGCGTCTATTTCCTCCGATTTCACGGACGGGGACCGGCCGCAAAGATCGGGCCGGCCATTAGAGCGGCTCTCGCCGAGCTTGGCAAGGATCGGTTGATCAGCGAAGGCCTCAACCGCACCGGCAAGGTCCCGATCGTCGACTGGCAAGCCGTCTCGGCCGCCCTCGGTCGCCCGGTCGAGAAGGTTGGCGAGTCCGAGGTCCGCCGCGCGGAACTTGGACGCTCCTGGGTCGCCTTCGGCGGCTGCCCCTGCGGCCGCACCCAGCTCATCGGGCTAATAAACATCCAGCCCGAGAAGCTTCAAGACGCCTTGGACGAGGTCCGCCGCAATCGCATCTCGGTGAATTCGATCGTCCTCTCCGGCAGCTCCGCCGAAATCGGGATCGAAAGCGAAGGCGACGCCAAGGATTTAGCTATGGCGATGCGCCGAATCTGGGCAGTAAAGAACCCCTGAGACGCCGTCCGATGAGGCAGTGGAAACGGTCTCCAGGGTTGTATCCGTCGGGTGCGCGGAATTTAGGGGACGTCATCCGGAGTAGCACGTCAAGCTTCATTTGTCGTTACCCCGGGCGAAACTCCTCTCCCCTCCGGAGGAGAGGAAAGCGACCCGAAGGGAGCAGGCGAGGGGGCGCATGCTTCCTGCTTTAAAACTGGACAATGAAGCATATCGCCCAACTGAGCGAGCGGCGAGCCTCCAGCGAAGTTCTTACGCTGAGCTGCATGTCAAGCTTCCTTTGCCAAGTTGGGAAGCGGCTTGTCGTGGCTTGGGTCTCCAGACCCGAGAAAGCTTGCCCCCAAATCGAAACGTGGACGTCCAAGCCACGACGAGCTCTCCGGAACGCACAATGGAATAAATGGCGCGCTCGAGAGGACTCGAACCTCCGACCCCCAGCTCCGCAAGCTGATGCTCTATCCACTGAGCTACGAGCGCACGCGACGCAGGATTGTACCCCAGCCAACCTAACGGACCTAGGCTTCGTTCGTCTCGAAAACCTGCCGGAGCGGATTATCCCAGGTTCGGATCGTTCCGTCCGAACACCCCGCCACGATCTGGCTCGAATCGGAGAAGAACGTTAGGGAAATCAACTCGGCGTCGTCGAGGCTCAGCCGGGCGTGGCTGCCCGCATCGACGTCGTACAAGTCGATGGCGTGTTGAGAGCCGATCGCGAGCGTATGAGTCCCGGGACCGAACTCGACCAGTGGCAACCCTCTTCCCAGCTTGTACCCACCAACGTGAGCCCCGCTCTCGATCTCGAAAACTTCGGTTCGGTGGAGTTGGCGAACCGCGACAAGCTTGCCGTCGCGGCTCGCCGCCAGACCGTAAATCCGCTCCTTCGACGAGCGGTGCCACACCGGTTTGCGCTGATCCTTGCGCCAAAGGGAGACGCTGAATCCGTCGCTCCCGATCAGGCTCTCATCCGGCAAATAAGCCAGCATCCGCGGCACAGCGTTGTGACGAATCAACGCCCTCCGGTCGCCGTTCGGCCCCCACACCGCGATGGTTCCATTGTCGAAGGTCGCGGCGAGCTCGTCGTCGGAGGAGACCGCGATAGAAGTTGGCGAAACGATCAAGAATGCCAAAAGCCGGGGGGCCGTATAAGCCCACTCCGGCTGGTCGCTCGGCGAATTCAAATTGAATGAAGCGACGACCTCGCCTGCCGCGACCAACAGCCGGTCTTCGGCCGAATTAAAGCAAAGGCCCCGAATCCGCTCTGTCGGCCGAACCTTCTCGGAGATGCTTCGAAGATCGAATTCCCGAACGAACTGCCTGAATCGCCACAGCTTGACCCGCATCGCGGTGTCCGAGCTTGCCAAGAGCCCGCCCTCCCGGCTGAAGACGACGTGGTTGACGGGATCGTCATGGGCGACATACCCATGAATGGGAGCTAGCGTAGTCGTGGTCATGACTTGGTAGGACTACGCCCCAGAGCCAAATTCCGCACCCGGCGAAAGTGGGAGCTATTGTGCAAATTACTTGACACCGCGTCATCCTTCCTTTCCAATTTGCCATAAAGTTACATGAAATTCTCTCGGTTACAATTTGAGAATGCCGGATTCGGAACCAGGACAGGCACCCGCATATAGTCTCAACGAAGGACAGTCGGAGGAGAAGCCTGAGATAACCTTCGAGAAGCACCCTAGCGGCTATATGATAATCAAGACAGAAGAACCAATTTGGAGCGTCCATGAATATCTCCGGGTTCTTGAATCTGTATTCGCCGAGCTAGGTGAACGAGAATTCTGGTTCAGAGGAGTTTCTAGGCAAGAAACGCCCGAGGTGTTGAGGCCAAAACTTTTCAGAACGACGTCCAAGATACAAAAGTGTTTCGAAAGAGAGAATGCTCTCTTGTCAGCATTTGCTCGAGAGGGTGTCCCATTCCTTCCAGCAACGATTAATCCTGAGGATGGGTTTTGGCAGCTTTACCACCTTATGCAGCACTACGGGGTTCCTACCCGGTTGCTCGATTGGTCGGAGTCGTCGCTTGTAGGCCTATACTTCGCCCTACGACAACCTCCTAAGGCCACGCAGCCCAAAGTGTGGATTCTTGACCCATACCTCCTCCAAGAACACTCAATTGGGTACAAGTTCGTTTACGATACCTTCCACTTGGCCCAAATGGGTGAAAAGGAAGCCCTCAATCGATACAAGGTGATCCAGGAATGGGATAACGTCAAGCGAAAGATCTCCCTGGCTGAGTTCCCCGAGCATCCCGTTTCCATATTTCCTCCTCACGTTGACAGACGGATCACCACCCAACGAAGCGTCTTCACGGTACATGGCAGCATCAAGGACGGACTGCTAGAACTTGCTCGCTCAGCACATACTCCGTTCTTATACCAACTCCCTCTTGATTCCAAGTGGGCCTCGTACATGCGGACGCAGCTCTGGCAAGCAGGAATTACTGAGGCAACGCTCTTCCCTGACTTGGAAGGACTCGCCAGACATATCAGCCAATCCTATTAGCCGTGGTCTTGGCGATCGGGCACACTCGCTCCCCGATCGAGACTTGGGTTGAATAGTGCTTCTCGGATTGAAACAAAGATGGTAGCGGCGGTCAGACTTGAACTGACGACCTAACGGGTATGAACCGTTCGCTCTAACCAACTGAGCTACGCCGCCGCGCCGGATTGAGATTATGGCACAAGCCATGGCGGGCTCCTTCAAGTCGGATAGACTCGCCTCGTGAGCAACGAGCAGATGGCATTCGAAACGAAGGTGATTCATGCCGGAGTCGAGCCCGACGAGAGGACGGGCGCGGTGATGACGCCGATCTACCAGACCAGCACCTACGCCCAAGCGTCGCCCGGCGTCCATAAGGGCTTCGAATACAGCCGGACCGACAACCCGACGCGCAGCGTCCTGCAAGCCCAGCTCGCCGCCCTCGAAGGCGCCGAAAAATGCCTCGTCTTCTCCAGCGGGCTCGCCGCCGAGGATGCCATGCTCAACCTGCTGCAGGCAGGCGACCACGTCGTCGCCGGCGACGACCTCTACGGCGGCTCCTACCGCCTCTTTTCCAAAGTCGCCGTCCATCGCGGCATCACGTTTAGCTTCGTCGATCCGAACGACGAGGAAAAGCTGCGCGCCGCCTTCACGCCCCAGACCAAGCTCGTCTGGATCGAGACGCCGACCAACCCGATGATGAACCTCGTCGATATCCGCAAGGTCGCCGACGTCGCTCACGAGAAGGGCTGCCTGCTCTGCGTCGACAATACGTTCATGTCGCCCTTCAACCAGCGGCCGATCGAGCACGGCGCCGACGTCGTCATGCACTCGATGACCAAATACATCAACGGGCACAGCGATGTCGTGATGGGCGCGCTCATGATGAACGACCGCGCCATGAAGCCTCCGAAGAAGATGTGGACCGATCCCAACTTCTCCGCCCCGAAAACCCTCTACGCCCGTCTGAAGTTTCTCCAGAATGCGATCGGAGCGACGCCCGGCCCGTTCGATTGCTTCCTCGTTCTTCGCGGCATCAAAACGCTCGCGGTTCGAATGGAGCGGCATAACGCGAACGCGGCCAAGATCGCCGCTTATCTCGAAGGTCATCCTCGGGTCGAGCGGGTCCGCTATCCGGGCTTGCCGTCGCACCCCGCGCACGCCTTGGCGAAACGCCAGATGGCCGGCTTCGGCGGCATGATGACCTTTTTCATCAAGGGCGGCTTGGAGGAATCGCGGGCCTTTCTCGAACGGGTTAAGCTGTTCACCCTCGCCGAATCTCTCGGCGGAGTGGAGAGCCTGATCGAGCATCCGGCCATCATGACCCATGCCTCCGTCCCTCCGGAAGTGCGCGCCCAAATTGGCCTCACCGACAACCTGATCCGCATCAGCGTCGGCATCGAGAACGCGGACGACATCATCGCCGACCTCGATCAAGCGTTAGGCCGGTAAGCCGGAACCTCCGCGCCAACGGCTGGGCCTAACAACGTGGAAGGCCCCCATGAACCTGTTGCTCGACGCGACGGTCGCGCTGATGCTTGGCCTCGCATTTCTCGGCGTCCAAAGCATCCTCGACTGGGAATTGGAGTGTCGCCTCGCCGGCATTCTGACTTTGGCGACGGATGGTCTCGGCGCTTACCTGCTGGCGACGCAATGGTTGCCCGTGCCAGAAAACAACCCGTACGGACTTATCGTCATCGCCCTGGTGAGCGGGGCCGGCTACTTGGCCGGCCGCGCGCTCGCGTCGCTCATCCGCACGGACTGGTTTGAGGATTTACTCGACCTCCCGCCGTGGGAGATTTCCCCTATCCGGCGACCACCGGATTCGGCACGTACGCGCCGCCCCGGCAATTCTTGAGGTAGTTCATCGCGTGAACCTGGCCGGTCATTTCCAGCTCGGCTCGGTAGACCGGATCGTGCCAACCCTCGACGTCGATCGAGCCCACGAAGCCGCCCATCCGGAGGATCGTGATGACGTCGGTCCAATTCGTGTCGCCGAATCCCGGCGTGCGGTGATAGACGATCTGCTTGCCGCTCCGGAGCCCCTCGGTCTTCAGCACGTCCCAGCAAACGGTGGCATCCTTGCCGTGGATGTGGACCACCCTATCGACCCACTTCCGGAGCTGGGGGAGCGGATCGATCAGGGAGACCATCTGGTGGCAGGGTTCCCATTCGAGCCCGATCGCTTTGCTCGGCACCTCGTTGAACATCATCTCCCAGGCCCGTGGGCTATGGGCGATATTGAAGCGTGGCCGGTCCCAGGTTCCCCCCATGTCGCAATTCTCGAAGCCGATCCGCACGCCTTCGTCCTCGGCGATCTTGGCGAGGCGGCCGAAAACCTTCTTGTAGACCGGCATGCTCGCATCGACAGGCTCGGATTCGATGGCCCCGGCGAAGCCGCAGACCATCTTCGTGTCGAAGTATTTGCACGCCTTGATGATCCGCTCCCAATCCTTCGCGTTTTCCTCGTCTTGCAGCGGGTTGCCGTAGAGCCCGAGCGTGCTGATCACGGCCTTGTCCGCAATCGCCTCCAAAACCTCCTTGCCAGTCCGCTCGAGGTCCATGCCCTTCGGCAGATATTGCCAGTTGGTCAACTGGAAGCTTTCAAAGCCGTGCGGCAGGATCTGACGAAGATAGGCGGCTCCGTGCGAAAGCTCCGCCATGGTGCCGATGCGAATGTCTTGATGGTTTTCTCTGGACGTAGCCACGAAGCAACGCTACCATAGGAATGTGATGCCTCGCGCCTGTCTTCTCGTCGGATTCGCGATCCTTGCGGGATGCTCGGCACCGATCCATTCGTCGAGGCTCGCGCAACCCTTCCCCAAGGCCGCCGTGAAAGGCATCGCGGCGAAAGTCGTCGAGGGCGCGAAGCTCCAGCTCGTCAAGCCGGCTTCCTACGACGCCTCCTATCGCTCGATCCCTTATCCCAACGGAGACGTCCCGGCGGATCGGGGTGCTTGCACCGACGTGGTCATTCGCGCCCTGCGCCATGCAGGCTACGACCTGCAAAAGCTGGTCCATGAAGACATGAAGGCCAACCTTTCCGACTATCCCGTCCACTCCCAGCGAGCCGATCCCAATATCGACCAACGGCGCGTTCCCAATCTCAGGCGTTTCTTCGCCAAGTTCGGGCTGAGCCTGGATGTCAGGAAGGACTGGCGCCCCGGCGACATCGTGACCTGGAAGTTGGCTAGCGGCAAAGACCACACGGGCGTCGTCGTGAACGATCTCGACGACCACGGTACGCCGTTGGTCGTCCATAACCTACGCCAAACCGCCGAGGAAGACGTGCTCTTCGCATGGATGGTCACTGGACACTACCGCTTCCCAAAGTCCAGATAGTCGTGGCGCCGGAGCCATGCTGGCTTCGGAGAATTAGCTCATCCACTCCTTCATCAAATCTTGCTCCCAACCCAGGGCCTGGAGAATCCGCGCCACCACCGTATCCGCCAGTTCCTCCAGCGAAGCCGGCTTGTGATACCAGGCCGGGCAGGCCGGGATGACGGTCGCGCCGGATTCGGCAAGCGTCGTCAGGTTGCGAAGCATGATCGCGCTCATCGGCATCTCGCGCGGAACGACGATCAAGGGGCGCTTCTCCTTGAGGGCGACATCGGCGGATCGGGTCAGGAGATCGTCGGAGATGCCATGGGCGATCCGGCCGGCCGAGCCCATCGAGCAGGGCACGATGACCATGCCGTCATGCCGGAACGAGCCGCTCGCCGGCGGCGTGAAGTAATCCTTACCGTCAAGAAGCCGCACCTGCGGGTAATCCTCGCCCAGCCAGGCCCGAGTTGAAAAGCCGGATCTGCTCAATTCCACTCCAAGCTCCGTCGCCGCGACCTGGACGGCCTGCTCGGACATGATCAAGTAGATTTCGTCGTACCGCTTCACCGCTTGGCGCAGGAAGCGCTGCGCGTAGATCGCCCCGCTCGCTCCCGTTACGCCAACCACCAGCCTGCCCGTGGACATGCCGTAATGCTACACGCTGCGAGAGCTTCGGGAATACTCTGGGGGAATGCCCACACCGTTTCTCGGCCTCGATCCGGCGTCTCACGGTCTCACCGCCGACCTCTCGCGGGATATCCAGGAGCTTGATCTGGCAATGGGCGAAGTCCTGGAGAGCCAGGAAGGCGCCGACCTCATCGAGTGTGCGCGCAAAATGGTCCGGGGCGAGGCCGGCCTCCCTGCCGACCCCGGCCAAATCCGGCGAGTCGCCAGAGCCTTCACCGTCCTCTTCCAACTGATCAACGCCGCCGAGCAGAAGGAAATCGTCCGCGTCAACCGGGTCCGGCGCAACGAATCGATTGGGGAAGCCATCGCAACCCTCAAGCGCCATGGGCGAACGGCCGACGAGGTGCAAGCCCTGCTCGAACGCCTATGGATTTGCCCAACCCTCACCGCCCATCCCACCGAGGCGCGCCGACGAGTCGTCCTCGATAAGATTCTGGAAATCACGATGGCCCTCGCCGACGAAGAGACGGCCGGCCCCGATCTTCGCAGCCCCCTCGATAACGAGGGGCGAGCCGAAAGCGCCCTGCGTCTGGCCCTGACCGAACTCTGGCAAACCGACGAGATGCGGCAGAGCTCGCTCACCGTGCGCGAGGAAGTCCGCAACGCCCTCTACTTCTTTGAGCGGACCATCCTCGACGTCGTGCCCTGGCTCTACGAAGACCTCGAACGAGCCCTATGCGAGCATTATCCGGATCGCGCCTGGAGCGTGCCTCGGGTCATCAGCTACCGCTCCTGGGTTGGCGGAGACCGCGACGGCAACCCGAAAGTGACGCCCGACGTCACCTGGCAAACCCTTCTCGATCACCGCGAATCGGTCATCACGAGCTACATCGAGGCGCTGGCCCGGTTGCGATGGGACCTGACGAACAGCGTCAAGCTCGTCCCCGTCTCCGACGCCTTCGAGTTGACGCTTCAGGAAGATCTGCAAGCGGTTCCGCTCACCGAAATCGAGCGGACGCGTTACTCGCAAGAGCACTACGTGCTCAAGGTCCGTGTGATGTCCGAGCGGCTGCGCGCTATGCTGGGAGAGATCGAAGCCCTGCGGCGCAATCAGCCGGCCGAAGAAGGGATCGGCTATCGAAACGCCGGCCAGTTCAAGGCCGATCTCGAGCAGATTCAGGAAAGCTTGCGCCAGAATCGCGGCGCGTCCCTCGCCGAGCACAGCGAGCTGAAATATCTCATCCGCCGCGCCGACGTCTTCGGGTTCTCCCTCGCCACTCTCGATATCCGACAGCACTCCGACGAGCATGAGAAAGCGATTCGCGCCCTGTTCGCGGCCGCCGGAATTACGGACCGGTATTCCGAGCTTTCCGAGGCCGAGAAGGTCGAATTGCTCTCCAGGGAATTGGTGAATCCCCGTCCACTCGTCTCCCCGGACTTCGAGCCGGAGGATCGCGTGCGAGACATTCTCGAAGTCTTCCGGGTCATTCGAAGGGCGAAGCGCGAGCTTTCGCCGAACGCGATCGAGTGCTACATCATCTCGATGACGCATGGCGCGAGCGACCTGCTGGAGGTCCTCATCCTCGCAAAGGAGGCCGGGCTGACGCGCATCCGAGACGGCCGGATTGAGAGCGATCTGGACATCGTTCCCCTCTTCGAAACCATCGACGACCTGCGCGGCAGCGCCGGTCTAATGGCCGGCCTCTACCGGCAAGAAGCCTATCGGAAGCATCTGGAATCCCGAGGGCTCCGGCAGGAAATCATGCTCGGCTACTCAGATTCGAGCAAAGACGGCGGCTATCTCGCGGCAAACTGGTCGCTCTACAAAGCCCAGCGCGAGCTGGCCCGAGCCGCCAAGGAAGCCGGCATCGAGTTGCGCCTCTTTCACGGCAGAGGCGGCACCGTCGGGCGCGGGGGCGGCCGGGCCAACCGGGCGATCCTCAGCCAGCCGCCCGGCTCGTTCTCCGGGCAAATTCGCTTCACCGAGCAGGGCGAAGTGATCTCGTTCCGGTACGGCCTGCGCCCGATCGCGCATCGCCACCTCGAACAGATCGTCAACGCGGTCATCGTCGCGGCCGAGGAGAGCGAAGGCGCCTCGCCGGAGCCGGCCGAATTCGACGAAGCGATGGAGGCGATGGCCGCCGTCTCGCGATCCGCTTACCGAAAAGCGGTCCACGAAGACCCGGAATTCTGGAACTTCTACTCGCAGGCGACGCCGATCGAATATATCTCCCTGCTGACCATCGCGTCCCGCCCGGTCTTCCGGCCCGGCAAGGCCCTCCAGGGCATCGACCAACTCCGCGCCATCCCCTGGAACTTCGCCTGGGTTCAGAGTCGCCATGTGCTCGTCGGCTGGTACGGCATCGGCGCCGCGCTCGGAGCCTTCGAGGATAAGGAGCTTCTCAAGCGGATGCTCCACGAATGGCCGTTCTTCAAGACCGTCGTCGACAACGCGCAGTTGGAATTGACGCGCGCCCACATCCCGACTTCCCGCCTCTACGCGGCGAGAGTCGAACCGGCGTCGCTCGGCCAACGGGTTCAGAAAACCATCGAGGCGGATTACGACGAGACCGTCTCCCAAATCCTCGGCATATCGGGCCAGGCAAGGCTCCTGGAGGGCTCGAAGACGGTGCGCTCAACCGTCGAATTCAGAAATCCGATGGTGCTGCCCCTCAACCGCCTCCAACTCTCTCTTATGGACCGCTGGGGCTCGCTCACCGAGGAGGAGCAAGCCGGCCCGTGGCGAGAAGCGATCCTCCAAACGATCGCCGGCCTGGCGGCGGCGATGCAGTCGACGGGATGACAGGGGGATGAGAGGGTGAATGGGTAATGGAGGTGATGGGATGAGGGGGCGAATCGTCAACTGGACGTGATGGCGCGCTTTCGACTACATTCAAGTCAATCAACCTTCATCATTTCCATCACCTCCATCACCCTCTCACCCCCTCATCCCATCACCCCCTCAAAATTAAAAGGGCCCCCGTCTTCCAACGAGAGCCCTTGCTCAACAGGAGGTGCTACAAACGAGCAGTCCGCTTTGGCTTCCGTAACGCCTCCCACTGCACCATTGCAGCCATACGCCCGGACAAGCCTTGGCTCGCCACCCATAGCTGCAAGAGCGAATCGCGTTGTTTGAGCTCTGCGCTAGTGAACTTCTTCGTTCGCGCTCGACTGGCGTGGCCGCCCGTCTCAGCTCTTCCCAACTCTCGCTACGTCTACGGGGTTAGCTGTCGGATTCGGGCCAAGAGTTACCCTAATGAGCCGTCTCAGGCTCATATTCACCCCAAAGTTACGGTTCCCCCGTTCCGGACGCCCGGATTCAACGGTTGGCTTTGCAGCCACGCCAATAGTGTAGCACAGCCTATCCGGCGAATCAACCGGGAGTCTCGGGGAACCCAGCAAACTTGGCAGCTTTTAGGTGGCCGGCCGGATACCCCTTACATCGGCCGGCTCACTCCCTGAGAAGACCCTTATCGCTTCATGTCGATCAGGTCCTGCATCATCTGGTCGACCGTCGTGACGACCTTCGTGTTGGCTTGGAAGCCGCGCTGAGTCACGATCAGGTCCGAAAACTCGTTTCCGACGTCCACGTTCGACTGCTCCAAGAACCCCGCCGAGATCGAGCCGTTGCTTCCCGACCGGGGTGCGCCGGTCACCGGCAGACCGCTGTTGTCGGTTGCCCGCCACATGTTGTCGCCGATCCGCTCGAGACCTCCCGGATTGGGGAACACGCTCAAAGCGATCTGACCGAGAGTCCGGTTCAACCCGTTCGAGAAGTTGCCAGTGATCAGTCCGTCGTCGCCAATGTTGAACGAAGACAGCGAACCGGGCGGAAAGCCGTTTTGCCCCGTCGGATTGACCTCGGACGACGTGCTGAGCTGGGTGATCTTATCGAAGTTCAGGCTGATTGGCAGCGCGGTCGCGCCGTTGCTAGCCGGCACCGTCACATTGAAACTCGAAGAGGGCGTGAGAAGCTTGCCGTCGGCGTCGAAGTAGAGACGATCGTTGCCCGAGGTCGTGGAGTCACCGATCGGCGTTCCCGTGCCCGGCTGGCCCTCCCAGGCCGTCCAATCCCAACTCGACGTCGCACCGGCAGGAGGAGACGAGCCGGCGGCCGGAACCTGATGGTTCGAGTACTGGATCGAAATCTGATGGGCATTCCCAAGCCCGTCGTAGACGGTGACCTGGGTCGTCAGCGTATCCGTGCTCGCCGCCCCCGCGTCGAGATTGCCCGAAAGCGTGGCCTGCGTCGTCTGTTGGACAGACTTAAGCAAGCCGACCGGAATATTGATGCCGTCCGCAGCATCGATCTGGTTGGTCGAGTCGATCTGTCCGAGAGCGTCGGCCGGCCAGCCGAGCACCCGCTGGCCGGTCGAGGAGCTGACAAGATCGCCGTTCGCATCCAGGGTAAATGCCCCATCTCGCGTATAGCTGATGTTGGAGCCGTTGCTCACGAGAAAGAAGCCGTTCCCCTGAATCGCCAGGTCGGTCGGATTGTTGGTCGCGCTGAGCGAACCTTGCGTTTCGTTGACGCTGGTCGCGCCGATGATCGTCCCCAATCCGATTTGGCTGGGGTTGATTCCCCCCAGTCCGTTTCCAGGTCGTGTCGCACCCTGTAGGGTTTGAGCTATCATGTCTTCGAACGTGACACGACTACTTTTGTAACCAGTCGTATTGATATTGGCAAGGTTATTGCCGATCACGTTCATGCGCGTTTGTTGCGCCTTAATGCTGGCAACGCCAGCAAGCATCGCTTGGAGCATAAATACACACCCGAGTTAAATTGGCAGCGAATCTAGAGCGGCCACTTCTGGACCGACTCGGGCACTCGGAGATCTTTGGCGTCCCCGTCCTTGCACGGCAACCCGCTGCCACGTAGAATTGTCGGGATCGCCGCAAGAAACTATATATGAAGGAGTACTGATTTAAATACGGGATTTGAACCCTGATCCAACGGGCTCCGGCTCGGACTCTATACTCTCCGGAGCGCCTTCGGCCCACATCTTCACGTTCTGCTCCCCTTTTTGGGAAGAATCCGCCCGCGGCCGCTGTGAGGAGCTCAAACGCGATCGGATAGGCCGGGCCCGCATAACGCGAGCAGAGCGGCGGCCTTGGATCGACAATCCACGAGGATCCATTCGCGAAGCAATTGAAAATGCCCGGATGATCCCTATTTTTTTGCGGGCCGTAAAAATACCCCATCCCAGTATACGCAGAAAAGTCGTATACTCTTCCCCAGTATGGTAAGCGAGGGGCAAATTGACTTCACAAAATAAAGAGGATGCGAAGCTCAGGCTGTCCCGCATGTCGGGCCAAGTCCAAGGAATTTCGAAAATGGTAGAGGAGGAACGCTATTGCGTAGACATTCTCACCCAAGTGGCGTCGCTCCGAGCCGCCCTCGAGCAGTTCGGATCGATCATGCTTTCGATGCACATTGAGGAATGCGTCTATGGAGACGCGCAGAATGGCGCGTTCGAGCATCTTTCCGGGGAGGAGAGAATGGAGGAGGTGCGGCTGACCCTTAGCCGTTTTCTAAAGTGATCACTTTAGAAAGCGCCTCAACGAGGATCGGATTTCGTCTGACCATTTTTCTTCTGGCAGATCCTGGCAGCAGTCGTCCAAGTGCTCAACCCCCTGATGCAAGACACAGGTTTGAAGGTGTTCCGTCAGAAGGGCGATGCCGAGTTGATCGAGCGCCGAACGGACGGCGACGACTTGCTGGAGAATGTCCGCGCACCCCCGGCTTTCTTCAATCATTTTCTGAAGACCGCCGATCTGGCCGGCGATCCGGGCAAGGCGCTTTCGGGAATCGGTTTTTAAATCGGATTTCATTCTCAAGTGACCTGACGTGTGCTTATAGGTTAAGTTTACAGACTCCACGCGAGTACATTCCATCTCGGCGATCCGATTCGACCGGTTCCTATCGAAGCCTATGCTCTCTCGTTCGCCGTCGCCCTACCCGGAGCAGCGATTGGAATCAATATGGGCGGGATGCTGCGAACGCGTCTCGAAGTTTTTGCTCATCTTGCGACGGGCCTTCTAGCTTAGCTTAGTATGGAGGCATGGCCGGATCGATACATGGCGGAAGGTTTTGGAGCATCGTTCAGAACGACCTGGATCGTCTCGACTCAGTCGTCCGTGCCGACGTTCTCGACGCCTGGTTTCCTCCCCCTCCCGAGGTGCTCGCCGCCCTCCGCCATTACGACGTCGAGCTTTGCCGCACGAGTCCGGAAGCCGAGGCTCTCCCTCTTCGCGCGGCGATCGGCGAAGCCCGAGGAATTCCGCCGGAGAGTATCGTGACCGGCGCCGGTTCTTCGGCCCTGATCTACCTCGCCCTTCCCTTCTTCGGCGCGAAGGCCCAATCGGCGCTCATCCTCGATCCGATGTACGGCGAGTACCGGCATGTGCTCGAAAACCTATGCCAACTTCCCGTCCACACCCTCGATCTCGACCCGCGCGACGGCTACCGGCTTCAGCCAGAACGTTTCCTGGAAGCGCCGGGTGACTGCATCGCCCTCGTCAATCCGAACAGTCCGACCGGCAGCCACGTACCGCGCCTGTCTCTCGAGCCCATCGTCCGGGAGTTGGCGAAGACGCGAGTCGTCTGGATCGACGAAACCTACATCGACTATGCCGGGACCGGCGAAAGCCTGGAGAGTATGGCCTCCGAGAATCCCAACGTCATCGTGTGCAAGTCGATGTCCAAGGTGTATGCGCTGAGCGGGCTGCGTTGCGCCTATCTCGTCTCGCACCCGGATCGGACCGCCCAAATCGTCCGTTACCGCCCGCCTTGGGCCGTGAGCCTCCCGGCTCAAGTCTGCGGTTCGCTCGCCTTGAGAGCGGGCAACTACTACGAATCCCGCTACGAGGAAACCGCTCGACTCCGACAAAACCTGCGGCTCAGGTTGGAGGAAATCGGGCTTGAAGTGACGGAGGGGGTCATCAACGCCCTGCTCGTCCACTTGCCTCCCGACGGCCCAAGCGCCTCCGGGCTAGCCGGGCTAGCCGAAGGGCACGGGATCTACCTGCGAGACGCCGCTTCGATGGGGGCGAGCATGGGGACGCACACCCTTCGCGTATCCGTCCGCGGCGAGCAAGAGAACGTCCGGATCGCCGATACGATCCGGATGTGCACCGAGGCTACTTCAGCTTCCCTTCCGAAGCCGCTTGAGCCTCCGATCGGATGTCGATCTTCCACTCGGTAAGCCGCGCCGCCAGCCGCACGTTCTGCCCGCCCTTGCCGATCGCCAGCGAAAGCTGGTTGTCCGGCACGACCACGTAAGCGCTGCGCTCCGCTTCGCTCAGCTTGATCTGGTTCACCTTGGCCGGGTTGAGCGCGTTTGTGATAAACGTGTAAGGGTCTTCGCTGTACTGGACGATGTCGATCTTCTCGTCGTAAAGCTCGTCGACGATCGCCTGCACCCGTGCGCCGCGCGGGCCGACGCACGCGCCGAGCGCATCGACGCGTTCGTCCGTCGAATAGACCGCGATCTTGCTCCGCTGCCCGGGCTCGCGAGCCACGCTTTTGATGACGACCGTGCCGTCGGCGATCTCCGGAACTTCCAGCTCGAATAGCTTACGAAGCAGGTTCGGGTGGGTGCGGCTGACGATGACCTGGAGCCGCTTTCGCGTGTCGTCCACCTTGTACACATAGACCCGCAGCCGGTCGTTCGGACGGTACGGCTCGGTCGGCACCTGTTCTCGCCTCGGCAGCTCGCACTCGATCTTGTTGACCTGGATGTAGATGCTCTGCCCTTCCCGGCGGCTGACCGTGCCCGACACGATCTCGCCCATCTTCTCGTGGAAGACGTCGTGAATCTGCCGCTGCTCGGCCTCGCGCAGCTTCTGGTTCAACACCTGCTTGAACGTCTGGGCGGCGATGCGGCCGAACCGGTTCGGGTCGACTTCGGTCGCGATAAAGTCGCCGACCTCCGCGTCCGGCCGGCGCTTGCGCGCCTCCATAAGGGACATCTGGAAGCTCGGCTCGTGGACGATGCCGACGACTTCTTTTTCGAGGAACGCGGTCCAGCCCTTCTTCGGATCGATATGGACCTGTACGTCGCCGGTCGCGCCGACGAACTTTTTATAGGCCACTGCGAGCGACTCTTCGATTTCTCGAATGAGATCACCGACCGGGATATCCCGCTCGGTAGCGATCTGATTGAGTTGCTGCATGATGTCCATCGACCGTCTTCTCCTCTGAAGATTCGCCTACAAAAAAAGGCGGCTCTAAGCCACCTTTAGGCGCTCTTCAATTGTCTGGATTATAGCACAGGGGACGAAGGGGACGGCATGTCGCCCGCCGCCTTTAGACCCTCATGCGGGCCGATCCAGATTCCGAAGCGGTCAAAAAGAATTCACCGATCGTCGTACGCCGCATAGTGTACTTCACTCTATATCGAACGAACGCGAGTCGCAACTTGGCAGCCTAGAACGTATCATAGGAGCGTGTTTCGACTGAGTGCGTTGCTTCCTGTGGCTTTGCCGGCCTGCCTGGCGCTCGTTGCCTTCTCCGCTCAAGGTCCCTCCCCGGCGTGCTCCGCGGAAGATGGGATCGCGCTTTGGCGAAAGACCGATGGCCAGGGCCGCGCGTGCGCCTCATGCCATAGCCCCGACGGGATCGAGCTCGTCGCGTACGGCTACGACGAGGCGACGTTCCGTCGGCGGGCCGAGCCGCACCTTGGCAAAGAAAACGCGGCGAAGCTGGCGACGTACCTCATCGGACTCCGGAAGCACTTGGGCTTCAAGACGCTCCTCGATCCGATGAACAGCCGGCCGATGCAGCCGGACGGCAGCGCTTACCCTGGCGCGACGCCCCAAGAGCGAGACCGCGCCTTTGCCCTGAATCTCGATAAGGTGGCCCCCGCGCTGATGATCGACCGCGTCGGCACCCTCGATCAGGCCAAGAAGGGGCTGGCGGAAATGCTCGCCCTCGATCCCTACAAGCTGCGAATCGGCATCGTCTTGAATCGCCTGAGCGAAGACAAGTTTCACGGGGAAGAGCACGCAAGCCTCGCCCACTGGATTCCCGACGTCCCCCCGCTTCCCTATTCGCCCGAACTGGAGGAAGCCCAGGGGCGATATCTCGCCGATCCCTCCGAAGCGAACCTCCGAGCGTTGGATGCCTTTCTCGCCAAGGCCTGGAGCCGGATGCTGCAGCCCACGCAGGCGATCGCCCTCCAAAAGGCCCGCTCCCTTCTCGTCTTCCAGCATTTCCTCCGCACAGGGGTTCTCCTCTCCGATCTGCAAGGAATCCCAAATCCAAACCTGGCCCCTCCCAATCCTTACTGGGAGCTCGGCGATCTGGCCCGGATCTACTCGAATTCCAGCGCTAAGGGCATCGGCATGCCGGCGGACGTCATCGAAAAGAAGACCGGCGGACCTTCCCTTTCCGAGCAGCTCAAGGACATGCGGCTTCCCTGGCTTTGGCTCGGCTGGATGGCCGACCCCGGGCTCCAGCGGACCTCCTACGACCGGCGAACGCGCTTCGCCGACTGGTTCGCCGAGCTACTGCTCGAAGACGGACCCTACCCGGCCCATACCGCCCTCATGCTGACAAAGAAGATGGCTTGCGAGGGCTTCGATAAGGCGAGCTGGGGATCGAACGCGCCCCAGCACCTCGTCATCAACTACAGTTGGCTGCTCCGCGAGGACAATTGGATGCGCTACCGGCCGGCCGAGCCTCAATATCGAGCCGCTTTCGACCGCTTCATGCTCAACTCGTTTCGCATGTTCGGCCTCCTCCAGCTCGACGAACTGAAGAGAACCGGCGTCACTTACCTCCGCGATCCGCTCATCCAGCAGCTCAAAGAAATGGAAAGGGCGGCGGCCACGATCGACCCAGCCGATGCGAAAGAGGACGGCCTCATCTTCGATCCGGCGATCGAAGCGGTGAAGAAGGCTCGCTTCGTACCCACCTAGTGTAGCGTCTCACGAGTCTCCCGACGTCCTCTCCCTTCAGGGGAAGAGGAAAGCGACCCTAGGGAGCAGGTGAGGGGGCCGTCGGCGCGACGTTTTCGCGAGACACTACGCTAGGTCCGTAATATCGCCTTCCAGACGAGAGGGTTCAGAGGATGCTAACCTCTGCGTCAGGTTGAGCCTTTAAGCTGGATTTCGCAGGACAGGGCGATGATCGCTTCGAAGATGGCCCGGACGCCCTCCGAGTCCAAGCCGGCTTCTTCCGCCCAGTCCGAGCGAGCCTGAAGCAGCTTGGCCTCCCGAACCGGATCGACGACGCCCCGGCCGACCGCGGCCTTCGCCCGCTGAGCCCGGCGCACCAGCTCCGCCCGCCGGTGCAGGAGCTGAATGATCTCCGCGTCGACCTCGTCGATTCGCTCCCTCGTCTCGGAAAGCTCGGGCGGATGAGCCGGCTGGACGATGGTCAGCGCCTCCTCGTCGGGCGTTCCAGGCGGAGCCGAGGGCGCTTCGTTGAGCTTCCGGTCCAGGTTCCCAAGGACGGTGAGAAGCCGGCGGCGGTATTCGGCGGCAAAAGGATTTTCCCGATGGAGCGTCGTGATCAGGTGGCCGGCATCTCCTCGAACCGATTCGATCGTGCGGGCCATCGCCTGGAAAGAGGGGGGCGCGGCAGGAGAGTCGGTCGGCACGTCCGCGTCCAGCATGCCTTTGGCGATGAAGAAGGCAAGAGCGTGAGTTTGCCCCATGATCCGGTCATGGGCTTCCGGGTCAAGCTCGATAACGTTGCAGCCGATCGTCCGGTAGAGGTCGGCGACGACTTCGACGGCTCTCGCATGGCGCTCGTTCGGGCAGATCACGACGCGCAAACCGGGCTCGGCCCGAGCGAGACTGACAGGGCCGAACAGCGGATGGCTCGCCACCCAAGGTTGGACGTCTCCGAAGACCTCGGCCATCGCGCGAAACGGGGCCAGCTTGACGCTTCCAACGTCGACGAGAATCTGATCGGCCCCAAGCAGTGGTTTGACCGAGGCGAAAACGGAAGGCATGGCCGCCACCGGTACCGCGACGAAACAAACGTCGCAGGATGCCGTCAACCGTCCGAGACTGTCGACGGCGATCGACTCCGGGACCTGCGCCTGGGGATCGAAGGCACGGATCCGAAAGCCTTCTTCCGCGAAAATCTCGGAAAGCGCTTGGCCGAATCGGCCATAGCCGACGAACCCGAGATTTTTCATACCGGAGAGTTTAACTCAAGCCGGACGAGCTACCAGGATGAGTATGCCGTGCCGTCCGTCGCATGCCCCTGTTTTCGGGATCGGGGCCGCTCTTCTTCATAAAAAGCCCCTTCGCCAACCGACGCCCAGTAAACTGCGCGACGTGATCAACGAGGAAAGACTCGTCACCCTCTTCAAGGATCTTTGCCTGATCAATGCCCCCTCTCTGCAAGAGCGGGACGTCGTCGCGTGGACGAAAAAATACTTGAGCGGTATCGCAGGGCTGGAGATTCGGGAAGATCGGTCCGGTCTGGAGATCGGCGGCAATGCCAACAATCTCATCGTCCGCCTGCCGGGAACGAAGCCCGGCGCCCCAAAAATCTTTCTGTCGGCCCACTTCGACACCGTCGAGCCGACCGCCGGTCTCGTCATATCCGAGCGCGATGGCGTCTTCTATTCCGACTCCGACACGATCCTCGGCGCGGACGACAAGGGCGGCATGGCCCCGGCCATCGAGGCTCTCCGATGCCTGATTGAGACGGGCGCTCAGCACGGCGACGTCTATCTCCTGCTAAGCTGCGCGGAGGAAATCGGCCTCAAGGGCGCCGAGGCTCTCAAGATCAAAGACTTAGGCCTGGACTTCGGTTACGTCCTCGACACCGGCCCTCCGGTCGGCTCCTTCGTCACCCGCACCGCCACCCATGACAAGCTGGACATCCGAATCGTCGGAAAGCCGGCCCACGCCGGCAAGGACCCCGAAAAGGGCATCAATGCGATCCAGATTCTCGCTCGAGCCGTCGATGGGATGAAGATCGGCCGGATCGGCCCCGAGACAACGGCGAACCTGGGGACGATTCAGGGAGGAACCGGAACGAACGTCGTCTGCGCCGAGGTCGTCGTCCACGCCGAAGCAAGATCGACGAGCGTGGCCGAGCTCGACGCACAGGTCGAGCACATGATTCAGAGATTCGAACAAGCGGCGCGGGAGTTTGGCGGAGCGGTCGAAATCCGCCACGACCGCCACTATCATAGCTACACGATTCCGGAGACAGAGAAGGTTGTCGAAGTAGCCCAGCGGGCTTCGAGAAGTCTGGGGTTCGAGCCGACGCTAAGAACGACTCTTGGCGGATCCGATGCTAACGTCTACAACGCGAAAGGCGTGCCCACGATCGTCGTGGCGACGGCGATGGACAAGATCCACACTCATGAGGAATGTATGTCGCGGCAAGGCTTGATCGATACGGCTCGATTGGCCTACGAGCTTTGCATTCAAGCGGCGCTCTAATCAAGTGCTTCCGAGAAGGTTTCGGTTAAGCCTTCGGCCAAACCGGCAACCGTACTTTCCAGATTTTGGAGGCTATCGGAAATCCGATCCTTCAGCGCCTCGACGTCCTCTTCCCGAAAGCTCTTTCGCGCGCGATCGACGATGAGCACGGTAAGCAGGCCCACCGCGATGCCGAGGAAGAAGGAATGACTGGCTTTCACTTCCTCTAGTTTAATCCGCGACGCAACAAAAAAGCCCCCCCGCCCTAGGGCGAGGGGGCTCCGTCCGACCCGCTTACGGGTGGACGGTGATGGTAGATGCGATAAATCTACCGTTGTATTGTCCGGTGACGGTTACTGCCAGCAACCGGTTCACACGGCCAACCGGTACGGTGATTACCGCCGACGTGGTCTGGCCGGCCGGAATCGTGATCGGGCCGGGGTTCAGAACCGTCGTGTTGGTCGACGTGAGGATGACCGTGGCGCCGCCGGCCGGGGCCGGGGCATCCAGCGACACCTGGACGTGGGTGAACGTACCGCCCTTGACGTAGGTCGGATTGAACACGAGGCTTGCCAGCGAGATGGCCCTAATCTGGACCTGTGTCGTCGCTGTTGTGCCCGGTTGCGTCTGACCCGTGATCGTTACCGTCTGCGTCGTTGCGACCGTGTGGGTTGCGATCGGGAAGTTCACCGTCCGGCTCCCTTCGGGAACGATCACGTTCGCCGGCACGCTTGCAGCCGACGGGGCGCTACTCAGCAGATCAACGGACACGCCACCCACCGGGGCCGGCAACGCGAGGGTCACCGTTCCGGTGATGTCTTGCGCACCACCGATGACGCTGGTCGGATTGGCCGACAGCGTGAACGTCACACCCTTAACCGTCAAGGCTCGGGAGATGTCGTTCGTTCCGCGGATCGCGTGGATGTGAACGATAGTATCGACGGCCGTCGCGAGCGTGGTAACCGTGAAGGTTCCATTCGTCGAACCGGCCGGGACGACCACGGTCGCCGGCACAGTCGCCACCGCCGTATTGTCGCTCGACAGGTTGACGACGACGCCACCGGTTTCCGCCGTGTTGGAGATCGTCACCGTTCCGGTCGAGTTCTGGCCGGCGTTGACGGTCGTCGGATTCAACGTGAAGTTCGTCAAGAAGTTCGCGTCGATAAACAACGTGCCCGTCTTCGTCTGGTCCGTATACGTGCCTTGCGCCGCCCGGTGAGCCGTGATGACCTTCTGCGTGTTCACCGCTTCGGGAGCCGTGTTCACCGTGAAGTTCTCCTGGCGATCCGCCGAGGTGAAGGCAAGGGTTGTCGGCACGACGCTATATCCGGCCGGGTTGCCGTTGATGCTCAGGTCGACGTTGAATCCGCTCGGTCCGGGTAGACCGTCGAGTCTCAACGTGCCCGTGCTGGACGTACCGCCGGCAACTCTTCCTGGCGCGAAGGTCACCGAAAGAAGGCTGGCTGGTGTCAACGTCAAGGTTTGCGTAATACCGACCGAAAGGGCCGATACCGAAACCGTGTAGTCGGTCTGCGAATCCACGCCCATCGTCTGGATCGTGAAGTTCGCAAAGTTCTGGCCCGCCGGAATCGTAACCGTGTTACCGCCGGGGAACAGGATCGTCGAGGCGTCGTTCGTCAACAGGGTGACGTCGAAACCGCCCGCCGGTGCGTTGTCGGCCAGCGTAATCGAGCCGGAGACGTTGTTGCCGCCAACCACCGTGCTCGGCGACAGGGTGAACTTTTGGAGCCACGGAACAACCGTAAGGCGAGCGACCTGGAAGTTGCCGAGATACTCGGCCTTCACATCGACTTGCGCCGGGTCGGAAACCTCACTCGAGTAGATCGTGAAGGTCGCCGTCGTCTGGCCGGCAGGAATGTTGATCACTTCCGATCCGACCGGCTGGGACGGATCGAGCGAAGCGGCCGAGACGTCGGACAGCGAGACGTTCACGTCGACGCCGGCGCCGGTCGCGGCCGTATTCAGAGTGATCGTTCCCGTCGAAGTAGCGCCGAGGCCACCGGGGATCTTGCTCGGATTGAGAACAAGGCTCTGAACGATCGGGATATCCAATCGGAATCGGAGGACATACCCATCGCGAGCTCGGAACATACCGAACGTCGCCGGGCTGGCTCCAAACGGAAGAAGGTTCTCCGCATAGTCGCCGTAATGCTCGTCGACGAAGTCGCCGCCGCCGCCGCCCGCCACCTTGAAGGCAAGAGCGGTGATGAACGGAGCGATGCCGCCCGTATCACTATAGTCGTTCTCGGTCGTACCGTCCGAGCTGAATGTCGAATACTGGCGAGAGACGTCGGTCCAGCCGACGACCCAGCAGTCGCCAAAACGGTCGTTGTACGGCGAATAAGCGTAGTCGTCGCAGTCTCCGCCGATGTAGGTGCCGTAGATTTCCGTCGTCGCCGTATCGTTGAGGACCATCAGCCAAGCGTCGGATGACGACATGTCGGGGGCCTGCGGATAGGTATAGGTCGACCGGATGGCGTCCGGAGTCGTCGGGATCGAGGCCGGATCCTGGGTCTGGCCGCTCGGCTCCCACGGATCGCCGGGAGGCAGCGGGAACTGAACCATGTCGAAGACTTCGCCGGTGACGAACACATAGTTGCGCTGATCGACCGAGATGCCCGTGGTGACGCAGTTGCCACGGGTGTTGAGGCCCGTGCTGTAGACGATGGTGGTGCCGTCTTGGCTCACCTTGGTGATGTAGGTTCGGCCCACGGAGAAGTCCTGGCCGAAAGTGCCGCGAGTGCGCGGGAAGTCGAACGACCCTGCCGTTCCGGTCACGTACGCGTTTCCGGTACGGTCCACCGCCACGCTGCTTCCCGAATCGTTATCGGCGCCGCCGATAAGGGTCGAGAAGAGGACGCTGCCGGTCGGGTCGATCTTGGTCAGAAAGGCGTCGTTGTTTCGAAGAAGGCGGCCGTTGGTGAAGACGCCCGCCGTCGTCGGGAACGCCGGATTGGCGGCAGACGACGTATCCTGGTTGCCCTGGAAGAAGACCGTTCCGGTCAAGAAAGCCTCGTCCGCCTGGTTGATCGCCAAGGCGTTGCCGGTCTCCCCGGAGGTCGGATCCGGCTGGGTCACGGGCGGATTGGGGATCGGCCAGAACAGAAGCGTGCCGCTCGTCAGGCCGTTCGGCATAATGCCGTTGAAGCCTGCAACCACCGGCGCCGTACCGCCCACATAGCGGCTATAGACGACCGACTGGCCATCCGACGCCATGCTCGTCACAAAGCCGGCCTGGGCCGAGCCTACCGGGTAGCTGTTGACCGCGCTCGGCAAACCGGTGCCGGTGGTCTCGCCACCGATAAAGAGCTTGCCGCTGATTTGGCTGACCGCGAAGCCCTTGAGCTCCTGACCGCTGCCCGCGTTCGACGAATGGAAGTAAGTCGAGTAAACCGGCACCATCACGCTGACCGGATCTCGCGCAAACCGGATCAGGTACACGTCGGTCGATCCGACCAGGGAGTTCTGGAACGACGTTCCGTCGATGCCCGGGAAGTCGGGCGAGTTCGTCATACCCGCGACCCACACGTTGTTGCCGGTCGGGTCGAGGGCGATGAACTTGCCCGTGTCATTGCCGCTTCCACCGAAGTAGCTCGCATAGTCGATGCCGTAGGCGTCGCCCTGGAACCGCGTCAGGAAGCTATCCGAAAGACCGTTCAAGGACACGTACGTGCCGAATTTGAGCGGAAAGTCGGTAGACCCGGTCAGACCCGTCATGTAGACGCTGCTGTCGGAGTCAGCCACAACCGCCCGGACCTCGTCGAGGCCGCCGTCGCCGCCGTAATAGCTGCCGTAGATGAGGGGGTCGACAATCAGCTTCTTGGTGTGGTCGTAGGCGCCGAGGTGAAAAGCGACCGTATTCGATCCCGTGACGGTAAAGCGTGCCTCCACGCTCTTCCTGACACCGTTGACGATCTGATAGGCGTACAGACCCTCCTGCTGAATCTTCTTGAGCTTGGAGGGAATGAGCAGATTACCGTTCTTATCGACGCTCAGGTGCTCCGCGCCCTTGAACATCAGCTTGATGTTGTTGGCGGACGCTCCCGGCGCGACCTCGATGTCGTAGCGAGGGCGGTTGCTCTGCATGTACACGCGCATATCGATGCCCGGATAGATGCCGCTCACACGGGCCTCTCGATACGACTTCGCCACCTTGGCGTCGGAGAACTTCGCGTGCGCTCCAAAATATTGGCTGACGAACGGCGCAGCCTCGAAGCCGCTCGCGAACGCGTTCGGATTCGCGCCGACGAACTGCATGTCGATCGCGTGCCCTTCGCGACGGCTGGAGCCATTCTTGTGCGTGCGCTTGTAGTAGTCGAGAACCAGTCCCTGCTTGGTCACCCACAAGTCCAAATTGGGTGTGCGCGAAAGGAACTTGGCCCGCGAATTCCACTGACCCTTGTTCTCTACGAAGTATTGCGAATCTTTTGCCATCCGCACTTGCGACGCGGCCTTAGAGTCGGTTTTTCCCTTGATGGGGGCCGACTGGCCGTGGCAAAGCGGGACGCCAAGCGATGCGGCTACGGCAGCCACCGCGCTCGCTCTAAGTACACCGTTCAAACGGAAAACCAAAGTGCGTTCACCTCACGTACGTCAAAAGGGACCCTGGAAGGAGAATACGAATAGTGCAACCTAGACCCAGCAGCCCCACGATAAATCATTATAGTCGAACAGCGTGAGGCGTAGAAGCCCCCCGCCCCATGCATTTTCACTGACGGCCCAAGGCCCCCTAAAAGTGCGCGGACGTCGCAACAAAGCCGCCAAGGTTCGATTGAACGAGGGCAGGTTCCCGCGGAACGGCCTTCGGAAGCCTGCGAAAAAGCTTTGAGCGCACCGCCCGGAACGCTTCCAGACTTCAAACCGCGCCGAAAAATTCAAGAGTATGGAGGCGCCGAGCGGATTCGAACCGCTGAATAAGGGTTTTGCAGACCCTCCCCTTGGCCGCTTGGGTACGGCGCCGACCAAATTCAGTTGTACCTACCTCGGCGCCCACGAGGTCCACGTCGCGTTCCGAGACGTCCGCCCAATGTAAAGGCTTCGTTTCTTTGCCTCGCAAACCTGCCATCTTCGTTGTATCCTGAAGTGTTGCATCTCACGTACGATAACCACAGCAGTTAAAGCGCTTTTGTCTAGGGGTTGGAGGGGACTCACTCGTTTTGAGCCCGCCCCGGACGGCGCGGAGGATCGAAAGAACCTCAAAGTGCGGTGGTTGGTAGAGGTCGCAAAAGGAGATTGAGAGTTGAGTAATTCAGGCAGAACTTACTTCACTGTCGCTACGATGGCGTTGTTTGCCGTCGGCATGGCGCAGACGCCTATCCGGACAAGACCAATTCTGGTCCCCGCTTCCAACATGAAGCGAGTGGTACCCCTGTTCATCCAGCCGATTCAGAAGATCGGCAACAAGATCATCCACGTCGGGCCCAAGGTTCCGTACGTCGAAAACCATCACTACCGACGGATCGGCAACCTGATCTTCGATAGCTATGAGGGAAATTCGACGAACGGCGGCAACCCCGACGTCCCGACCGACGGCCTCTATGGCGAGACGTTCATCCCGACCGCCCCGGGCAACCGCTGGTACTTCGGCGATGACTTCTATTGCCCCTATTCGGTGACGCACTACACGAACGTTTTCCCTGGCCAAGCCGGTAAGGACGCCCTGGGATTCGACTTCGTGATGCACGTCAACGCGGCGACCGCCACGGACCCGAATCCGCAGAGCGTTACCGTCGTCGACGTGGTGATGTCGGGCGACGGCTTCGACGTGAACAACCCGATGCCTCCGACAAATTATTTGAACGGCGTCGAGCTCACGTACGGCGCGATCGCCCCGGGCTCGTTCATCTACTCGAACGTCGACCTGACGGCAAGTCCGTTGCCGATGCCGACGAGCACCAACGGCTGGTATGCGATCCTCTTCGCCACCGGCCTCGATGGCAGCGGCAATCCGATTGAGTGCCCGAACGCGCAGCCTCTCTATTGGGGCACGAAGGTTCTCAACCCGAGCGTGGTCGATCAATACGAGTATCTGGATGGCGACAGTTCGTTCGGCAGCCAAACCGGCACCGCCGACCAGCTATTCACCTTCCAGTTTGGAAGCTACGGAACCGCTTCGGACTATACCGTCACGCGCGGTAACGAGCAGGGAACTCACGATGTGGCCAAGCTGCAGGGCACGCCCGGCTCGGACGTCGTCGTTCAGCAGGCCCTCCAGTCGGTCCTTAGCTTCAACAACGCCGAGGTCACGGCTACGATCCAGCTCGATCCGTCCGTCGTCGTCTCCAACCTCACGCTTCTGCGTGGTGTGGTCGTTGCGAAAGCGAACGCGATCCCGCTGAACGATCCTTCGGCGAAGATGGTCATGTACATGAAGAACAACACGACGGGCGCCTACGACGTCGTGAAGACGATCACGCCGGTCATCAACGCCGGCACGGATGGAACGCTGATCATCGCTCCTTCGATCCCGATCACCAATATCTCCAAGTACATCAACACGAACGTCAGCCCGCCCACCGTGTCGCTCCGCTTCGCCGTCAAGCACGCGCGTCCGGCTCTTCTCGGTTGGAGACTGACGATCAACTACATGTCGGTCGACTACGACACCATCGGCCCGGATCCGCTGGCTCCGAGCCTGGCCTTCTCGACCCCGAACTAACCGGCGCCCGGCGTCGAAATGATAGAGAGCCCCGATCGTTCGGGGCTCTCTTGTTCTGAGCCCTTTGAACAGGCTCGCAGCGGCTCGGGCGTCATACTGAGAAAATGGATGTTCGCTCTCGCATCGCCGATCTGCGAGAGAAACAGAACCAGGCGTATCAAGCCTATCGCGACCGGTCCCGGCTCGTTCGCGTCTTCCGCCACCGCGATTTCCGCCTGCTCTGGACGGGCGCGCTCGTCTCCTTCATCGGAAGTTGGGTGCAGAGGCTGGCGGAGGGCTGGCTCGTCTATCAGATCACCGGCAAGGCTTCCCTGCTCGGCCTCGTCGTCTTCTGCGCCTCTGTCCCGACCTCGATCCTCGGTCCCATCGCGGGAACCTTGGCCGATACCTTCAACCGCCGGACGCTTCTTGTCGTGACTCAGGCGATCTTCGCGGCCGGGGCCTTCTATCTCGCCGCCGCGACTCACTATCATTTCGTCACGTACGAGCAAATCATCGTCGTCGCCCTTATCCTCGGCATCGTCTCCACCGTCGAGCAGCCAGCCCGGCAGTCGACGGTCAGCGCCTGCGTGCCGGCCGAAGACCTCCCGCTAGCCATCCCGATCAACGCGATGACCTTCAACCTTTCGCGCCTCATCGGACCGGCCATCGGCGGCCTGCTCCTCGTGGCCGTCGGCCCCGCCGCCTGCTACTTCGTCAACGGGGTCAGCTTCTTCGCCCTCATTTTCTCCGCCCTCGCGATCCGTTCCGACCTATCGCCACGGCAGCGGGAGGCTCAGCCGATCAAGGACCTACTCGTCGAAGGTGCACTTTATACCTACCGAGACCGGCGCTTGCGAACGCTCTTCATCCTGGAATCGATCGTTGCAATCTTCGGCCTCACGTACATCACCCAGATGCCGACGATCGTGGACCGCATGCTCCATCGAGCCGGCGATCCGCGGCTCGGAACTCACGACAAGTTCATCCTCTCCACCGGCTATATCGTCATCGGGGTCGGCGCGATCATCGCGCTGAGCATCATCATGCAGTTCGCCGAGCGCCGCGTTCGCGGCCTGATGATCCGGATCGCGATGACGTGCCTCGCCGTCGCCCTGATCGTTCTCGGATTCGTCCGCAGCGAATATGCCGCCTACCCGATCTTCGGGGCTCTCGGCATGTGCGCGATCACCCATTTCAATATCACGAACACGCTCTTCCAGACGATCGCCCCGCCGAGGCTGCGCGGACGGGTCCTCGCCATGCATATTTGGGCGCTCAATGGCCTCGGTCCGTTCGGCGTGCTGATGTTCGGCTACATCGCCGATGCCTTCGGAATGCCGCTGGCATTGCAGGGCGGGGGAGCCGTCGTCCTTCTTGGCGCGCTGTGGTCCTGGGTAAACGGCAAGAGCCTGCAGGGCGTAGACGATGCCGACGTTGTGTACGGAGTTCCCGACTAGCGGTTAGCTGACCGTAACGCTCGTGATCTTGTCGCCCTTTTCCAGATGATCGACCACGTCGAATCCCGACGTCACATGCCCGAACACCGTGTAGCTCCCGTCGAGGAAGGTGTTGCCGTCGCCGAGCACGATATAGAACTGACAGTCTCCGGAGTCTCGATCCTTCGAGAGGAGCGCGGCCAAGCCGACCGCATACTTGTCGTTATGGTGGCCAGAGTCCTCGTAGGGGATCTTTGCTCCCGTGCTGCCCTGCCCGATGTTCGGTCCGTCGACGCCGTTTCGGGAGGCCGGATCGCCCACCTGGGCGATGTAGGGCCGGGGCGAGCGGGTCACGCGGAAGAAGCGCTGGCCGTCGTAGAAACCCTGCCGCGCAAGCTCGACGATATGGTTGCAGGCCTTCGGCGCCTCCTTCATGTAGAGCTTGATCACGATTGTTCCCTTCCCCTCGACCGCCACTTTAAGCGACGTGTCGTTTTGGGAAGAGCGATTCGCTTGCGTCGGCGCGAAGCCGAGGCTCAGGAATCCCAATATGATCGCGAGAAACCATCTCATGAGGTCTTCATTAGATTCTGACGACCAAACGGGCCTTGAGGCACGTTAGACCTACGACAAAACGACGCTATTCTGGAAGCCGCCTGCCGTATCCGTCAAGCTTAACCCCTCCCGCAAGAATGATCAAGCCGTCGATCCAGGACCAAAAAACGCCGATCGCGCACATCGAGAACACAAGCTGCAAAACTCCATGCGCCCAATAGCCGAGGTACATGCGGCCGACGCCCGGGAAAACTTGAAGCAGGCCGGCGACGGCGCGGCTTCGATCGCTGCGAACGACGCCGTAGGTCGCGGGATTAAGATCCGGGTTGGCCGTCATGTAGAGCGCCCCCCCGACCGCCGGGCGGACAATCGCCGGCTGCGGTACGGGCGCAGTCCGAGGACCGGGCGGCGGGGGAGGAACGATGATCGGGTCGATCAATTGAAAGGCGCCGTCCAGTTCGCCAACCCGCTCGGCGATTTGCCAATCGGCAAAGCCGTGCCTCCAGACGTAAGTGTCACGCGCAATGACGCCGCCCTGGATCAACTCTTCGACCTGCTCGAGAGTTAACGGGCCCAACTGCCCGTAGTGTCCGATGTAGTACCAATCCGCCACGCTTAATCAGATTGTACAAAGCGCGCGAAGCCGAGGGGGGCTTTTGGCCGCCTTTTCCTCAAAAGCTTCTTAAGCAGTACACTTCCCCAGATGTCCGTTCGAGTTCGATACGCTCCGAGTCCGACGGGGCGCATGCATGTGGGAAATTTCCGCGACGCCCTGTTCAAGTTCCTCTTTGCGCGGCATACCGGAGGGACGAATATCCTGCGGATCGAGGATACCGACCGGTCCCGCTATTCGCCGGAGGCGGAGAAAGACGCGATCGAAACCCTGAAATGGGGCGGCATCGAGTTTGACGAAGGCCCCCACATCGGCGGACCCTACGCGCCCTATCGCCAGAGCGATCGCAAGGAGCTGGGCATCTACGCCGAATACGTCGCCATCCTGCTTGACAATGGAACCGCCTACAAGGCCTTCGACACGACCGAAGAGCTCGACGAGATGCGCAAGATCCAGGAGGCCAACAAGCTCCAAACCGGCTATTACGGCGGCGTCTGGCGTGACGCCACCGCTGAGCAGGTGGCGGCGGCCGAGGCCGCCGGCAAGCCCTGCGTGATCCGCCTGAAAATCCCGCGGGATACGACGATCGTGATCGAGGATGCCATCCGCGGACGGATCGAGTGGGACAGCAACACGGTCGACGACCCCGTACTCATCAAAGCCGACGGAATGCCGACCTATCACTTCGCAGCCATGGTCGACGACCACTTGATGGAGATCACCCACATCATGCGCGGCGAGGAGTGGATTTCGTCGGCCCCCAAGCACGCCTTCCTTTTCGACGCCTTCGGGTGGCAGCGTCCGATCTTCGTGCATTGCCCGGTCATCAAGGGCAAGGACGGCAAGAAGCTCTCGAAGCGGCACGGCGCGACCAGCGTTCTCGACTACCGCTCCCTGGGCTTCCTCGTCGATGCGCTCGTCAATTTCGTCGCGTTGATCGGCTGGTCGCCCGGCGGCGATCTGGAAGTCATGTCGCGGCGGCAACTGATCGAGCATTTCGATCTGTCCGGCCTCCAGCCGTCGCCCGGCGTTTGGGATTTCGACAAGCTGAAGTGGTTCAACGGCCAATATATCCGGGCCCTCGATCCGGAAGCCCTGCTCGGAACGATTCTCGAATTTGTCGACGAGCCGGACACGCTGCCGTTCTGGTCGGCCCTCGCCGACGATCCCGAAGCCTCCCAATTGGGCGTGTCCGACGCCGCTGCGATCCGCGAAAGCCTCGAATTGCTGAAGGCCGCCATCGAGTCCGACCCTGCCTACGCGTTCGAAGCGATCAAGCTGGAGCAGGAGCGCGTCGTGACGCTCGCCGACTTCGGGCCCGCCTGCGCCTTCTTCTTCCAGGACGAGCCGCCGATGGACCCGAAGGCTGTCGAGAAGTGGTTCGCGCAACCGCACGTCGGCCGCCTACTCGACTTCGCGATCCGCGAGTTGCAGGCTGGCAGCGAGGGCACGATCTCGATCGAGCGATGCGAGTCCTTCATCCGCCGCTTCGCGGAGGAGAACGGCATGGACAAGCTCGGCCCGGTCGTCCATCCGATCCGCGTCGCGCTCACCGGCAAGACGTTCGGGCCTGGTCTTTTCGAACTGATGGCCGTCCTCGGCCCAGTCAGAATGATCCGCCGATTGACTCGCGCCAAGACGCTTATTTCCGGCTAGCGTAGCCTTCTGGTAGCCTGCCTCTGAGCATGAGCAAGAAGCTGGGATTCGTTGGATTGGGAGTGATGGGCGGGCCGATGGCAGGGCATCTCGCGAAGGCGGGAAATGAGGTGACGGTCTGGAATCGCACCGCCGCCAAGGCCGAGCCGGTTCGAGAGGCGGGCGCAACGGTGGCCGGCTCGCTGGCCGACCTCGGCGCGGCTTGCGACATCGTTTTCCTCTGCGTCAGCCGGTCCGAGGATGTCGAAGCCTGCCTCGATGAGCTGACCAAACATGCCCGGCCCGGAACCCTGTTCGTCGATCATTCCACGATCGCTCCCGCCGTCGCGACAAAGCTCCACGGCGTCTTGCGAGAAGAAGGTTTTCGGTTCGTGGACGCTCCGATCACCGGCGGCAGCATGGGCGCGCAAAAGGGCCAACTGACGATCTTCTGCGGCGGCGCGCCGGAAGACGTCGACGAGGCCATCGAAACGATGAAGCCCTACACGAAGCGAGCGGCCCGCGTCGGCGGACCCGGCGCCGGCCAGATGATGAAGATGGCGAACCAGATCGCCGTCGGCGGGGCTCTGCTCGGCCTTTGCGAGTGCCTCAGCTTCGCCAAGAAGGCCGGCCTCGACGTCAAGCAGGCCCACGAGCTGATCGGCAGCGGCGCGGGAGGAAGCTGGGCCTTCGAAAACTACGGCCCGAAGATTCTCAACGCCGACTGGTCGCCCGGCTTCACCGTCAAGAACCAGCGCAAGGACTTCGCCTACTGCCGTGAGGCCGCCAAGCAGCTCGACGCAGCGATCCCGGGCACCGACCTTGTGGACGATCTTTTAGGCAATGTTAAGGATGACTGGACGACCGCCGCTCTTTATGATGTAATGCTCCGCATGGGAGCCGGCGATTGACCTTCGCGGTCTCCATGACCGGAATCGCGAAGAGCTTCGGTACCGTCCAAGCGCTGGACAATATCGATCTCCACGTTCGGAAGGGCACGATCCACGCCGTCGTCGGTGAGAACGGAGCCGGAAAAACGACTCTGATGCGCATTCTCTACGGCGCGCTCCAACCCGGCGCCGGCCAGATCGAACTCGACGGCGCTCCCATACGGTTTCCAACCTCGCATGACGCTATCGAAGCCGGCATCGGCATGGTCAGCCAGCACTACGGCATCATCCCCGAGCTCACCTGTCTGCAAAACCTCGTGCTTGGCTCCGAAGGAGGCGTCCTCCTCAACCATCGAGCCGCGACAAAGCGAGCCGGCGAGCTGGCTTCCCGCATGGACTTCTCCTTCGATTGGAATCGCCCCGCCCAGGGATTGAGTCCCTCCGCTACCCAGAAGCTCGAAATCCTCAAGCTGCTCTGGAAGAACGCGAGAATCATGATCCTCGACGAGCCCACAGCGATGCTCTCGCCGGCCGACGGCAACGCTCTCTTTACGAGCCTGAAACAGCTTGTCGAAGAGGGCGCCACCGTGATCCTCGTCACCCACCGCCTGCCGGAGGTCTTCAACCATTGCTCTTATGTAACCGTGCTGCGCGGGGGGCGGCGCGTCGCCGAGATGGAGGTCTCCGCGACGAACGATCGAGACCTTGCTCAAATGATCGTCGGCGGAGCTCTGACGGAGCCTCCGGCGAGAGCGGAGGACCTGCGCGACGAACTCCTGAGAGTCGAGGGCTTGACCGTCAGGGGCAGGCGGGGTGAGGAAGCCCTCAAGAATGTGAGCTTCACCATCCGGTCCGGCGAAGTGCTTGGCATTGCGGGAGTGGACGGAAGCGGGCAGCGCGAGCTGATCCAGGCTCTCGCCGGGCTGCGTTCTTCCCAACGAGGAAGCCTCCATCTGGATGGAGAGGACATGACGTCCAGCCGGCCCAGCGAGCGGATTTCGCGCGGCCTCCGGCTCATTCCCGAGGATCGGCATAACGAGGGCGTCGTGGAAGACTGGAGCCTCGAAGAGAACGCCGCGCTGGGCCAGCAGCGCCTCGCTCCGTTCGCTCGCGGAACGCTCATCGACGTCGACAAGCGGCGCGTTGTCGCGGAAGCGATCGCAGATCGCTTCGACACGAGGCGAGCGAGCATCCGAATGCCGATGCGGAGCCTATCGGGCGGAAATCAGCAGCGATTCGTCGCCGCACGAGCCCTTCAACTGAACCCCAAGCTCATCCTTGCCTTCCAGCCGGCGCGCGGTCTGGACCTGAACAGCACGACCAAGGTCTATGAGGGCATCCGCCAGGCTTGCCGGCAAGGAGCCGGGGCCCTCGTCGTCAGCTTCGATCTCGACGAACTGCTCGAATACTGCGACCGCGTCGTCGTCACGCACCGCGGTGAGCTCGTCGATCCGGGAACGAGTCACAGCCTCGACCGAGAGGCCATCGGCAGGCTGATGGTGGGGGCGCGTTGAGCCTGGCCTTGTCGCGAGGAGCCAACGTCCTCAAGCAGCGGTGGGCTCTGTCCGCCCTGATCGCCGCTTCCATTCTCGTCGTCTTCGGCGCTCTCATCCTCGCCGGGGCACCCCCCGGCCAAACCCTCGCCGATCTGATCAAGGGCAGTTTGGGCAGCGCCAGAGCGATCACCGGAACCCTGCGCGAAGTCACTCCACTTCTGATTTCGGGCGTCGCCGTATTCCTCGCCCTGAAAGCCGGCCTCTTCAATATCGGCGTGGAGGGCCAGTTCACGGTCGGAGGATTGGCCTGCGCAGCCGTCGCGATCCACTCGCCAGGCCCGGCGGGCATGGTCGGTGGAATCGTGGCGGGGGTGATCGCCGGCGGACTCTGGGCGCTTCCCGCCGCCGCGATCAAGGCATATCAAGGCGGGCATGAAGTCATCACGACGATCATGCTCAACAACGTCGCCGGGCTTCTCACCACGGCCGTCGTCGCCGGCCCTCTGAAGGCTCCCGACAGCGAGAGCCCGACGACCTCCCTCGTAACCAAGGCGACGTTCCTTCCTGATCTCGTTCAGGTCGGAGACCTCACGATCAGCTCCGGATTGCTCCTCGGACTGATCCTCGCCGGGTGGGTGGGATGGTGGCTCTCCCGGACGGTCGCCGGATACGAGCTGCGCGTGGTCGGGGCCAACCCGACGGCGGCGGAGTTTGCGGGGATCAACCGCCGGGCTGTGATCATGAAGGCGATGCTCTGGTCGGGAGCCATCGGCGGCTTCGCAGGCTCCGTGCAAGTTCTCGCCTTCGAACACCGCTTCTATCCCAGCCTTTCGAGCGGCTATGGCTTCGACGCGCTCGGCGTCGCCCTGCTCGGCGGGGCGACGCCCGCGGGCATGATCCCCTCTTCCCTGCTCTTCGGCGTCCTCAACAAGGGAGGCACGTCGATCCAGGTTCTCGATCAAGTTCCGAAAGGCATCACCTTGGTGATCCTCGGCCTCCTCATCGTCATCGCAGGCGCGATCCGGTACCGAAAATTGGCGGCAAGCGATGGATAGCGTCGTCGTCAAAAACCTGGTCCTGCTGACGATCATGCGCAGCGCGCCGCTGGTCCTTGCCGCCATGGGAGGATTTACGAGCGAGCGCAGCGGCATCATCAATATCGCCCTCGAAGGCAAAATGCTGACCGCCGCCTGCGTCGCCTATCTTGCCACCCTCGTTACCCACAACGCGTGGATCGCCCTTCTCGCCGCCATCGGTTCCGCCATTCTCGTAAGCCTCCTGCATTGGCTCCTGACCCAGAAGTATCGCATCGACCAGATCATCAGCGGCATGGCCATCAATACGTTGGCGGCGGGTGGCACCGGCTACCTCTATACGAAATACAACGATCCAAATGCGAACGATCTGCCCCACCTGCCCTTGCCCCTGTTTTGGAGCCTCGCCTTCCTCTTGCCGGTCGGGCTTTTCCTATACGCCCGCCTGACCCGAGGAGGATTGAGGCTCTTCGCGGTAGGCAACGATCCGGACAAGGCGAGAATGGCGGGCATTCAACCCTCGACGATCCGGTTCTGGGCGCTGGTGGCGACCGGAGTCTTCACCGGCCTCGCCGGAACGATGATCTTTTCGAGCGTTGGGCAATTCATGGAAGGCATGACATCGAATCGCGGCTACATCGCGCTGGCCGCCCTGATCGTTGGAGGCTGGCGCCCCCTGCCTGCCCTCGGCGCTTGTATCGCCTTTGGATTCTTTGAAGGGTTGCAGCTTCAGTTGCAGGGCACCAAGATCGCGGGGGCGGACATTCCCGCAGAAGTCTTTTCCTCTTTGCCGTATATCATTACGGTTATCGCGCTGGCCGGCCTGCTCGGAAAGAGCCGCCCGCCCGCGTCTCTAGGAAAGATTTGATGCCAATTCTCCCGCTCCTCGGCCCCGGCCCCACCATTTTCGATCAATCCATCGCTGCTTTTCACGCCCGGAAGTCGTTTAGCGTCCGCGTTGGCTTGGATGCGAAGATGAATGGGGTCGTTACAACGGCGCAGTACCGGCTTTCCTTCCAAGCGCCGAACAAGGTTCTGCTGATCAAGCTTTCCAACGGAAAGCCTGGCCTGACCTTCTGGCTCGACGGATCGCGGTTCATCGCGTACGATCCGGTGGCGGGAGAAATGGTCGTCCGCAAGGCGCCGACGAGCGGTCCCATCGTGAACCGGGTCGCCAACTCTATCGGAGGGTTGGAAGACCCCGTCGCCGCCCAACTCGAACCGAAGACGATGGCTGCTTTTCTCGCGCCCTTCCGGGAGTTCAAGGGTTGGACGACGCGCGCGGCCGGCGGCAAGATCTTTCTCGGCCATGTCGCGGGAACGGGAAGCAACAAGACTTTCACCCAGTTCGATTTCTCCGCCTCCAGCAAGCTGCTAACGAAGGCGGTTCTCACCAGTCCGACTTCGCGGCTGGAATGGAACTTCGCCTATGAGCCCGCCCCTAGGCGGCTATCCTTCTCGCCTCCTCGCGGAACGAAACAGGTGAACGCCCTAACCGAGCATGTGGCGGAAGTCGCGACCACCGATCCGAAGGCGCAGAAGATCGTCGACGCATCGCTCAGAGCCTACTCTCGCCTGGACAGCGTCGCCTTTTCCGTCGCCAGCCAAGATGGCGCGAGAAAGGACTGGATGGACGGCTCCTCCTTCCGCGAGAACCAGGCTCGTCTTTCCTGGAGCTACGACAAAGGCATCCTCACGATCTTAGATCGCGCGACCGGAAGGAACTATCGCGGTAAATGTAGCCGCCGCTCTATCGCCGGATACGTCAAAAAATGCGGAAGTTCGATCGATCCGCTCTTGCTGGCTCTGATCAACAGCCGGAATCCAATCAGCGGATGGTTCATGCCGGGCATGAAGGTCAGCAACCGGGGCACCGTAAAGATAGGCAGCTTGGAGGCCGATGCGATCGAACTGCGTTCGCTCCGCTTCGACGTTTCCCTCCTGATTCGCCGGGACAACCACCTCGTGGCCTCCGTAACCTCCCGAACGCGCGACAAGTCCGGCGTTCAAATATCGGAAGCAAGCCGCGACTTTACCTATTCGTCGGTGAACAAACCGCTGCCGAAGTCGACTTTCGTGTTGAAGGCCTCGAGCTTCAAGCCCCTGTCTGCGCTCGGATCGTAGCTACGCCACGACCGAGGCGGGCGGCTGGACCTTCTTGGCGCCGGGGATGCTCTCGGAGATCGCCTCGGCGATCTTCTTCTTGAAGCAGAAATCGTCCGGCCGTTTCGAGACGAAACGGGAAACCCCGAGTCCATACGATTCGTCGAGAGCCTGCATCGGCTTGTCCCGCGCGGTCGCCACGACCAGGAGGCGGGATAGAAATCCAAGCCGGGAAAGCGTGTCCAGGCATGCGGCGGGGCCTCCGTCCGCATACCAGTCCAGGATCGCGAGAGTGGGCAAGCTGCCTCGGGAGGCCATCGCGGGAACGAATTGATCGTACGCGGCAACGAAGACGACTTCGGCCCCAGGAGCCACCGATTGAGCGGCAAGTTCGATCAGCTTTCGATCGGACTCACACGGCTCCACGACAAGGATCCAGTGACCTTCCAGCATCTCCCGCAATTTATTCCATGTTTTGCGGGGGAATCCTTATCGGCTGAAAGCCTAGACCTCGACGGCTTCGGGCTCGGCGGCGTCGACCTCGGGAGCGGTAGGCTCTTCGACGACGGCGTTCGGATCGAACACGTCGACTCGAACCTTCGCGTCCACTTCGCGGTGAAGATCGATCTCGACTTCGTGCATGCCCAACCTTCGGATCGGCTCGATCATCGCGACCTGCTTCTTGTCCACGTCGATCTTGAGCTGCGACTTGATGGCGTCGATAACGTCTTGGGAGGTGACGGCGCCGAATAGCTTCGTACTGTCGCGTCCGACCTTGCCTTCGATCCGGACAGTCTGGCCGTTGAGCTTCTCTCGAAGCTGCTCTGCCGTCGCCTTCTGGCCGGCCGTGCGCTCGGCGATTCGGGCATTCCTCTTCTCGAGGGCGCCAACCTGCTTCTTGTCGGCTAGGATGGCCAGCCCGCGGGGGAATAGATAGTTGCGGGCAAAGCCGTCGGCGACCGTCACGACCGAGCCTTCCTTACCGACCTTGGGGACCGTTTGATTGAGAATGACCTTCATCTTAAAAACCTGGTATTCGAATGGCAGACCCGGATGCCCTCACACCCGGCTCACTTCTTGATGCCGACTCCTGCGACGAATGCGTCCCGGTCGAATATCCGTTCGAAACCAAGCCATCCGGTCAATCCGTTTCCGAAGTCGAATTGCGTTCTCAGGTCGAAGTGCGGATTGTTGATGTCGAATAAATCCGTCCGCAACGTCACCCGAGGCGCGACGCGAAAGTCTACCCCAACCCCTGGCTTGCTAGCGTAGATTCCATACCGGTAGTCTCCGAGACGCCCAAGCGGCTCGCCCGCTTGGAGGATCACCTTGTTGGATTCGAAGGCATCGTACAGTCCGGCGTCCAGGAAACCCTTGCCGATATCGAACGTGGCATAGAGGTCGGTCCTCCAATGAGCCGGATCGGACTGGTGCGACAAGTCGAGGTGTCCCTCGACTTTCGGCAGGGAGGGCTTCACCCCGCCCTTATTGAAGAAGCCGGAAATCTTCTCGAGGGCCGCCTTGGCTTCGTCGGCGATGGAATTCGCTTTATCCGCCAGTTCGATCGCCTTTTGGCTGAGGGTTATTCCGTTCTTGGAGATCGTCTCCGTATTGGCGGCGATCCGGGTGCCGCTGTCCGTCATCTTGTCGACGTTGGCCATCGTGTCCTTCAGGTTGGCCTGAAGCTTCGGATCGCTGACGAAGGTGTTGATGTTGACCATCAGGTCGTTCGCTTTCGCCGCCGTCGCGTTGAGCTGCTTGAGGAGCGTCAACGTCTCCTCCTGATACTTTCCACTCTCGACAAGCTTGCTCAGCAGTTGCGTGCTCTTGCGGACGTCCGCCATCGCCAGAGACGCGTTATGCATCGCCTCGGCGATGGCCGGCTGATTTTGCCCCACAACGCTAGTAGTCTTGGCTACTAATACCTCGGCGCGATCGGCCAGGGCTCCAAACTTGTTCAGGGTCTTGCCGCTGCTGTCGATCAACGCCTCCAGCTTTTTCTGAAGCGTCTCGTTTTCCAGCAGCTTTCGGGTCGAAGCAAGGGTCAGGTTGAGTTGCTTCAGCGTCTCCTGAGCTTCGGGAAGCATGCCCTCGATCGGCGATCCCTTGACGCCGGGAATGACGTCTCCCGCAACGAGATAGGCGCCGGTTTGAGCGGCCGGCGCGACGATCTGGATCGGGCTTGCCCCGATGCCGATCAGAGAGGAGCCGATCTTGGCGACGCTGCCCTTCGGAATCTCGACGCCCCGCTCGATCTCCAGGGTGAGGCGCGCGGTCGTCGCGCTGCGAAGCTCGACTTTCTTCACCGAGCCCACCTTTACGCCGGCCATGGTCACGATCGTTCCGGCGACGGTTCCGCCCGCATCGGTGAAATCGGAGTAGTACGTAACCACGGCGGGCTTGGTGAAGGCTTGGCCAAGGATCGCGTAGCCCCCGTAGAGGAGGAGGACAAATACGATCACCAGAAATCCGACTTTCGCAGCGCCTTGCATTTTCTCAGACCCTCTTTTCGACCGCGCTCGGGACGCCCAACTTTTTGAGACGATAGCAAATCCCGTGACGCATTGCACGATTGTAGCGGTTAAGCGATTCCCAGCGACTCCTCGAACCCGCACATCACGTTCAACGCATGAACGATCTGAGCCGCGCCGCACTTCCCTTCTCGGCTCGCCATCACCTGGATCGTCAACAAACAGTACGGTGTATCGGGAGATATCCTCAGCCGATACACGGCATAGGGTCTATCGAGAACCAGGCTCACGTGCCATTCGGAGGCTTCGTCGCGCCGGACGAAGAAAGATCGGCCATAGCGCTCGTCGAAAAGGTCGTCCAAGTCTTCGAGCCGATCGGGTGTCGCGACCGCGCAGATGACCGTAGCCGCGATGGCGCCGCCGAGATCCACCGTCTCACTGGAAACGGTCAGCCCGTCGGCCCAGCCGGAGGGTTCGAGAAAGGCCGAAATCTCCTCTTCTTCGCCCTCGATATTGACGAGCATGGTGGGCCTTTCGACTATAAGGCCGGCCTCGGCCAGCGGCCCGAGCGCAATCAGCGCCAACGTCGCCGCCGGTCCCGGAAGCGAGAACTCGTCCGCGCAAACGAGAGGATTGTTATCGATTAGCTCGACCAGGCCGCGAAGCGGAGCGTCGCGCCGGTCTACCGAAATGGTGCGACACCAATCTCCCTGATTCCAGGCAACGGCATCTTTCATTTCCTCGTCTCGGATGGATGTCACTTTTGGATGCCCGCCCAAAAGGGCACGCAGCGCGGGATTCGGGGAGATTCGCAGGTCCAGCATAAAAATGGGCAGGCTTCGAGCCTGCCCATTTCATACCCAATCGGAACGGAGACTACTTGCGAATCACCGTCATGTCCATCGGCATCTGCATCGAACCGAAGGTCATCGACGCCTTGTTCACGTACTCGACCATCGATCCATCCGCCATATTGAGCCACATCGTTCCCGTACCGGAAATCGCCATCTGGCCCGAGCCAGACATCTTGACCGATATTTTCGCCGTCTGGTATTTGCCCTTCTTCTCGAATCCGAGCAGCTTATAGGTCACGGTAACCTGCATCGATTGCCCCGTCCCAATCGGAGCGTTCGTCGTAGCGGACCACGTTCCTCCGACGGGAATCGGCTTGTCGGGCATGATAACGTTCGTATTTTGCTGGCCGCCGCCCTTCACATGGCCTTGGGAGTCCGTCTCGAACGTCACCTTTTGCATCTTCTCCGGCACCTGCTGACCCATTGGCTTCCCGTTGAGCAACACTTTGCCCATCGTCATGGACACGGTTGCGGCGCCAGTCCGGGAAACCGAAAGAACCTTTTGCGTCATGGTCATCGAAATCAACATGTCTCGGCCCTGCGCATTGGTCTTCGTGTCCGTAACGTAGGTGATGACTTCGCCCTTCGTGTACTTCGTGCGGAGCAGATAGCCGTTGCCTTGTTTCTTGATCTGCGCGCTCGCAGAACCGACCACCAGGAGAAGCAGCACCATCAACGTGCCTTTCCCAATTGAAAATCTATTCATCTATGCCTCACTTACTGAAAAAAAAGACGTTCAAGCCCGCAAGAAATTCCCTGCATGGGCCGTAAGCCCGTCTCGACTCACCTAGAAAGAATACGGTCCCATCGGCTCTTGTCGCGGCGTCGCCCTTAGGTTTGATCGGCTGGCTGCCAACGATTCGACAGGCTTTAGCCGGCAACCGCACACGCCGCCGGGTACGCGACCAGAGCGGCGGCGAGCACCTTCATGGCCGACTTCAGTCGACTCTGATCGAGAACGTAGGCGATCCGAACCTCTTGCTTGCCAAGCCCCGGCGTGACGTAAAACCCGCTCGCCGGGGCGAGAAGAAGAGTCTGGCCGTCGAGCTGGAATTCTCGAACCAGCCATTCGCAGAATGCGTCCGTGTCGTCGACGGGCAGGCGGACGATCGCGTAGAACGCACCGTCAATCGTCGGGCAAACCACGCCCGGCATCTTCGCCAATTCGGAAACGACGATGTCCCGCCGGGCCTGGTACTCCTTGCGGACTGCCGCGAAATAGCTTGGCGGCGTATGGTCGAAGCAGGCGGCGACCCCGATCTGATCGAGGGTCGGGGAGGCGAGCCTTGCCTGGCCGTACTTCAGGGCGGAAGCGAGGATGGCCGCGTTTCTCGTCACGAGAAAACCTACGCGGGCCCCACACAGAGAAAACTTCTTCGAAGCGCTGTCGAGCATGATCGCGTTCTGTTCGAGCCCATCGATCTGGAGCACCGAGAGAAGGCCCTGGCTGCCGTAATAGAAGTCTCGATAGACCTCGTCCACGATCAGGAAGAGATCGCGCTCCTTGGCAAGCTGTCCGATTTCGCGAAGCTGCTCCGGCGAAAAAACGGTCCCGGTCGGGTTGCTCGGATTGCACAGAAGGATGCCGCGCGTGCGAGCCGTGATCTTCGACTGGATCATTTCTGTGGACGGAAGCGCGAAGTCTTCCTCGATCTTCGTCGTGATCGGCACCAGGGTGATGCCGGCGACGACGGCAAAACCGGCGTAGTTCGCGTAGAACGGCTCGACGACGATAACCTCGTCCCCCGGATCGAAACAGGAGAGGAAGGTCATCAACGTGGCTTCCGATCCGCCGGTCGTCACGAGAATGTTCGAAGTCTCGACGTCGATGCCAAGGCTCTTGTAGTTCTTCGCGATCGACTCGCGCAGCGGCGCGATGCCCGCGCTGTGGCTGTAGGCAAGCGTCTTGATGTGGGCCGAAGAAACCGCATCCCAAAAGGCGGGAGGCGACTCGACGTCGGGCTGGCCGATGTTCAAATAATGAACCTGTAAGCCCCGCGCCTCCGCCTCGATCGCATAATCGACGAGCTTGCGGATGGGGGAACTCGGCAAAGCAGTGGCGCGAACGGAAATGCTCGGCATGTTCTCCCAAGAGAATACCGGACGCCCCTCAATCGAATCCCGACAGGCCTATACGGCACAATTCCGATCATGCAGACGTTGTGGGGCATCGACCTCGGCGGGACGAAGATCGAAGGGGCGGTGATCCCGGCCGCCGGGGGCGAAGCGTTATGTCGGCTTCGCATCGACACGGAGCAACAAGGCGGATACGAGCATATTCTCGGCCGAATCGGCAAGCTCGTCGATCAGATGTCGGAGGAGTCGGAGCTGGCAAGACCCGATGCAATCGGCCTGGCGATGCCCGGAACCACCGAGCCCTCCACCGGCCTCATGAAGAACGCCAATACGGTCTGCCTAATCGGCAAGCCCCTGATTCGGGACCTATCCCGACTTTTGGGCTGCGATGTGGTCGGGGAAAACGACGCCAACTGCTTCGCCCTCGCCGAAGCGGCGTCAGGAGCGGCGCGCGGGAGCCGCATCGTGTTCGGCGTGATCATGGGCACCGGCGTTGGAGGCGGGCTGGTCATCGACGGCAAGGTCGTCGGCGGGCATCACGGGATCGCCGGCGAATGGGGACACAACATCCTCGTTCCCAACGGCGATCCCTGCTATTGCGGAAAGCGAGGCTGCGTGGAAACGGTTATCTCGGGAACCGCGCTCGAGCGTTGGTACTTCGAGCGAACCGGCCACAAGAAGCGCTTGCGGGAGATCGCCGCGTCGGACGAGCCCGACGCCCGCGCCACGATCGACCGGCTTTGCGACTACTTTGGGCGGGCTCTCGCTTCGGTCGTCAACACCCTCGACCCGGATGCGGTCGTGCTCGGGGGAGGCGTAGGCAACATCGACGCCCTCTACACGCGAGGGCGGGAATCCCTGCGCGAATGGATATTCAACGACCGCTTTGACGCCAAGCTGGTCAAGCCCGAGCTGGGCGACAGCGCCGGCGTCTTCGGAGCGGCTTTCCTTACCCGGCGGACGGCCTGACGGCTTCCCTCGCGGCTCTCAGCTCCCGTACGAGCTCTTGCTGGCTGACCGTTTGAGTCAGATCGCTCCGCGTTCGTTCGATGACCGCGCGAAGGGCGTCGCACGTCCTTCGGAGGCCGCCCGTCATCGAATCGGCGAAGTCGAACGTGATCAGGTCGTCGTAGATCGTCTCCATGTGCTCGAGGATTTGCTCGGCCTTTGCCAGGTCCCCGTGGCGCATCTCGTCGAGGCAATAGCGCCGCACCTCGCTGGCGGCCTCGCCCATGCCGTTCAGGTAAGCCATGATCCCAACTTCGAGGTCGGCGGCGGAGGGATACGGCTCGTTGTGGACGATGGCGAGAACGGCGGCGGCTTCGACCATCTCTTTTTCCGCATCGTGCAGATATCCGGCGTAATAAAGAGCGCCAAAAGGCTTCAGGGCGTCCCGCGCTTCCTTGCCGATCGCCTTCGCCTGGCTCAGCAGCTTCGATGCTTCCTCGAATTGATGCCGGTGGACATGGCGGATGCATTTTGCCGAGGTTTGGATAAGGAGCCGGCACTTCGTCAAGCCCGCCTCCCTCGCATCGTGCATGGCCTGCGCCTGGCCCTTGATCTCCGCGACGATCGAATCCCAATTCGTGTTCATGTTTTAGATGAGTCCCCGGCGCGAGAAGCTTACCGACGCGGGGTCGCCGATGATAATGTGATCGATCACGGGGATGTCGAGCAACCTCCCAACTTCGACGAGCCGCTGGGTAACCTCGATATCCTCCCTGCTGGGAGTGGGATCGCCGCTTGGGTGATTGTGAGCGACGATAATGCTGCTTGCCCCTTCCCGAATCGCGATCCGGAAAACTTCCCTCGGGCCGACGATGCTCATGCTCAGCGTTCCGATATGGACGCGTTCCTCGCGGATCACTTGGTTTTTCGCGTCGAGGAGGATCACGTAGAAGTGCTCCTGTTTCTCGAAGCGGAGATGCTCTAATAGCTCGTAGATGTCTTCCGGCATCTCGACTTGGAGGTTCTTCCCCTTTTCCGCCAATGCCGCGCGCCGTCCCAACTCCATCGAGGCCAGGCAGCGCATCGCTTCGAACTCCTCCAGGCCGGCTTCCCGGTGGAGATCGTCGAAGCTCAGTTCCGCGATCTTGACGATCTTTCCGAATCGCCTCTGGAGCATTTCCCGAGCCATCGTTTCGGCTCCGTCGGCATCGTCCGCGCGGCGAGAGAGGGCGACGGCGATCAGGTCGACCGGAGAAGCGGCACGAATACCCTGCGAACGAAGTCGATCGATGGGACTGTCCTTGCCACGCCGCATGTGGCTAGTTTAGCCAGAACGCTGCGGTCACAACGTTATTCCGGCAGTTTCCAGAGGGTGTCGTCCGGGCGCTTTCTATGCTTGCCTGCCTTCGGAATCAGCGACTTGACTTCCTTTCGAACCAGCACCCACGCCTTGGCCCACGGGGGCGACGGGGTATGGGTCGGTTCGACGGACGCATAGAGACGTAACTTGCGCCTGCCGTCCAGCACCTGGATGGTCGTGTAGCTGGAATCTACCCACTGCTCTCCTTGGCGGTCCATCCGAAAAGCACCTGCCGTCTCGATTCGATCCAGCGCAGCGCGAACCTTTGCGGGGCCGACGTTCGCCTCGACGTAATCGCTCGCCAGAATCGCCCATTTCCCATTTTTTCTTTGCCAAATGGGCAACTTGTCCCGCCAAATCACTTTTCCGTCTGCCCAAATCGCCACTTCGAATTCGTTTCGACCTAGGCCGGGGCCGAAACCCGGCGTGAAGTAGACGAAAAAAGCCGGCCGCGTCTCTAGTTTCGGAACCTGAGCCTGCGAAGCGAGCAGGCCGAGCATTAGTGTAACCATGAAGAATATGTGCGGGGCCGAGACCCGTGCGTTCAGCCTTGCTTCGACGTCGGCATGATTTGGAACGGCTTACCGTTCATTTCCTTAAATTTCTCCGACTGCTCCGGCGTGAGCAATTTGATCAGAGACGCGCTGAGCTGCTGGCGAAGGCTCTTGAGGATGACCGACATCTTCATGTGGCCGAGATCGCCGTTCTGCATGTGGGTGCGGAGCTGGGCGGTCTGTTGGTTCCGCAGGTTCTCGATCTGCGCCTTTTGATCGTCCGTGATGTCGAGCTCCTTCTGGACGTCCGGGTCCAAAATGGCCGTATTGCCGCGCAACTGCAGCTTGATCTCCTGCAACCGCTTTTTCTGGTCGTCGTTCAGTACGTTCTCGGCCAGACGATTATCGTCGGCGATCCTCTGTTCGAAGTCGCGGCGGGTTACCGACGAGCCGTTCTTCTTTCCTGCGACCGCTTCGATCGCTTGGATTTCCTTCTGCTGGATCGTCGCGATCCTCGAGGCTTGCGCCGCCGTCAGCTTGAGGTCGATCTGGACGTCGCGCCTCTGCAAAACCTGGAGGCTTCCGGGTGCGCCGTTTGAGGAAACGGTGGTCAAACGCGAGCCATGCTCCTGGGTGTCCCCATCCTGGGCGAAGGCGGAGATGGACAGGGCGAAAGCGGCGACGCAGAGGGTGATCGTTCGGAAGTTCATAGGCTCTATCTCCGCGCCGGAACGGCGCATCGGGTCATAAGTGATCTACGTTTCTATAGCTGGAGATGTAACGAGTCACGCGCTAAGTTCGTTTCCTATCGGTAGCCGATCCATTTTGGCGACCCTCGGGTTTCCTTAACAGTCGCATAACATCTCGATAATATTGTTATCGCGATATGAAGGGACTGTTAACAGCCTCGCTTGCCGCTCTATTCGCCCAGACGTTACTCGCTCAAACTCCCGCTGCTCTTACCGCATCTCAGCGTCAAGAAGTTGCCGATCTGAAAGCAAAGGCCGCCTTGTTAACGAAGGAGGTCGGACGGATCGCATCCAATTCCAATCTCCAGGACGACGACAACGCCGTCAAATTGCTTCAGAAGATCGCCGACGAGCTTGGCGCGATTCGGGACCGCCTCAAGGCCCTGGAAGACGGCCGGAAGGAAGACCAAAAACGAACGGACAAGGTTTCCGCCGACGTCGATGCCCTGAAGAACACGAAGTTCAACGGCTACATCCAGTTCCAGTACTTCAACTCGAACCAGCATGGGGGCTCGCAGCCGAACGCATTTCTCGTGCGGCGCGCCCGCCTCGGCCTCGTCCAGACGATCGATCCCCGCGCAACCCTTCGCCTCAGCGCCGAGTTCGCGGAAGACACGAACCGGATGGATACGCGTTTGAAGGACGCCATCCTCGACTACGATATGAAGCCGACCTTCGGCTTTGCGAGCAAGGCCTCGTTTGGCCAGATGCCGATTCCGATCGGCTATGACATCGAGCGAAGCGATGCCGACCGCGAGCTGCCCGAACGGGCCGTCTATAACCGGACGGAGTTCAATAACGAGCGAAGCCGAGGCGTTATCCTCCGAGGCAATCCGGGCAAGCACATCGAAGTCGGCGTTGGCGCGATGGACGCGCTCACCGTCGACGATGCCGAGCAAAGCGGCCTCGCTCCCGGGCAAGGCAGCCAGATCGCGGCGATCGGTTACATTCGGGCTCTCGGGCCGGGCTACCGCCTCGGCATCTCCGGCTTTACCGGCCAGCGTCCGGCTTTCACGGCATCGTCGATCACCTCGCCCGAAGTAAAGCGCTCCTTCCTTTACTTCGATGCCGAATATCATCCGACGTTCTTGCCCAATCTCACGATCCGGGCGGAGGCGATGACAGGGCACGACCGGGTTCCGAGTTCGACGGCCACGGCGACGAAGACGGGCAAGCCGATGAGCGGTTTCCAGGCGACGGCGACGTACGACCTGAGCACCAAGAACCAGCTCAACTTTCGCATCCAGCAGTTCGATCCCGATCTGAGCACGGGCGGAAACGCGATCAACGGCTACGGGGTCAGCTATCAATATTTCCTGTCGCCCGTCGCGAAATTCCAACTCTCCCATGAGCTGTTCACCGACGAAAGCAGGGCTTCGATCAACCAACGCCGCTATTACCAGACGACGCTAAGGCTCCAATTCAAGTTCTAGGAGCCGGTCTTGTGACTCTTGGCCAGTTGGGAGAGCTGGCCAGTCTCCACAAAATAGACCCGTTCGGCGATGTTGACCGCATGGTCGGCCATCCGCTCCAGATAGTGAGCGACGAAAAGGAGATAAGAGGCCTCGACGATCACGTCGGGGTCTTTTTGCATCGCTTTGTGCAAATCTTCGCGGATTTCGTGGAACAGATCGTCGACCTCGTCGTCGGCGTCGACGACCTTCTCGACCAGCGAAAGGTCGTGCCGGACGAAAGCGTCGAGAGCCGTTTTCAGCATCTGGCGGACAGAGGTCGCCATCCTCGGCAGGTCGGCGAGCGAGCGATGCACGGTGTTGCGCGCCAGCTTGCGCGCCACCTTGGCGATATCGACCGCGTGATCGCCGATCCGCTCGAGATCGGTGATGATCTTTAGTCCGGTACCGACGAGCCTCAGGTCCCGGGCTAGAGGATGCTGTAAGGCGATGAGGCGCATGCACTCGCCCTCGATCTCCAAGTCCAACTCATCGATCCGGTCGTCGGCGTCGATAACCTCTTCCGCCAAGGCGACGTCGCGCTCGCCGAGAGCAAGCATGGCGTCCGCAACGGCGCGGTCCGCCTCGCTTCCCATAGCCAGGATTCTGTTTCTGAGCTTTTCGAGCTCCTCCTCAAACTGTGAGCGTGTTAACGACATTAAGAAATCTCGGAGTTCGGCAGCACGACGGTAAAGCTTGAGCCTCGATTGAACTCACTTGAAACCTTAACATCTCCATCATGTGCTTCAATGATGTTCTTGACGATTGACAGACCCAGTCCGGTGCCACCCGACTCTCTCGATCGTGCTTTATCGACGCGATAAAACCTCTCGAAGATTCGTGGGAGGTCCTGCTGCATGATGCCGATACCGGTATCGCTCACGCTTATCGTTACCTTTGAGCCCTCGCGAGTCGCTTCGACGCATACGCTTCCCCCCTCTCCGGTATATTTGATCGCGTTGTCGACCAGGTTGACGAGAACCTGCTCGACTTGATCTCGCGAAGCGACGAGCCAGAGATCGGGAGTCACGCGTAGGTTCAGGGTCAGGCGGGACTGCTGGGCGTGCTTCTGAAACCGCCCGATCACCTCCCGCAGGAGAGCGCCGAGATCGAATTTCTCCTTGACCGGCTCCTTCGACTCGGCATCGCTCAGGATGAGCAGGTCCTGGGAGATGCGGCCGAGCCGGTCGGTTTCCCGAATAATCGTCTCGAGGAACGACGTCGCGACCTCCGGATCGTGCAGGGCGCCCTCGTGGAGGGTCTCGGCGATCGCGCGGATGGAGGCCAGCGGCGTCCGCAATTCGTGAGAGACGTTCGCGACGAAGTCCCGCCGGATCGTTTCGAGCCGGTGGAGCTCGGTTACGTCGACGAGGACGAGCATCGTCTCCGGCTCTCCGGAGAGTCCCACGGCGAGCGGATAGACCGAAACCCGGAGCACGCGGGATTGCGAGCCCGGCATCTGGAAGTCCTGGGTCAGGGGCCGGCCGGCCGCTACCGCCTGGGTCACGAACTGCTGCATCTCGCTCGACAGCGTCGCTTGGATCAGGGCATGACCGACCAGCTCCTCCGAAGTCGTGTTCAGGATCCGCTCGCCGGCCGTGTTGGTATGGACGACCCTCCCCTTCTGGTCGAGAATGACCATGCCCGCGCCCGAGCTTGCCGAGAGGGCGCGGAGCTTTTGGTTATTGTTCGCCGCATGCGCCGCGAGCCGGCCGTTGGCAGCTTTGAGCTCCCTCTGCTTTTCGAGGGAGTCGGACTCCGATTTCCGATATCTCGCAAAAAGAAAGAGGTTGCCCGCCGCAAGGACAACGCACAGGAGGACGAGCCCTATCATCCGGTTGTTTGTCCTTCGGAGCCTGCCGGCCGGCCGAAGATCTCCACAGTTATCCGAACCTACCGCTGATGTAATCTTCCGTGCGCCGGTCCGAGGGGGCCGTAAAGATGTGGTCGGTTTTGTCGAATTCGATCAGCTCGCCCATCAGGAAGAATGCCGTTCGATCGGAGATTCGAGCGGCCTGCTGCATGTTGTGGGTAACGATGACCACCGTGTAGCTCTGCTTCAACTGGCCCATCAGCTCCTCGATCCGGAACGTCGCGTTTGGATCGAGCGCCGAGGTCGGTTCGTCCATGAGGATCACTTCCGGTTCGACGGCAAGGCACCGGGCGATGCACAGCCTCTGCTGCTGTCCGCCGGACAAATCGCCGGCGGAATGGTGCAGCTTGTCCTTGACCTCGTCCCAAAGGGCCGCATGCTTCAGGCTCCGCTCGGCGATCTCCATCAAGCGGCCGCGGTTTCTTTCGCCATGGATTCGCGGGCCATACAACACGTTTTCGAGGATCGACTTCGGAAACGGGTTCGCCTTCTGAAAGACCATTCCGACGCGCTTTCGCAGCTCGACGACGTCGACCCCGGGAGCGTAGATGTTCTCTCCGTCCAACTGAACCTCTCCGGCGACCCTAATGCCGGGAATCGTGTCGTTCATGCGGTTGAACACGCGGAGGAAGGTGCTTTTGCCGCAGCCGGAGGGACCGATAAGAGCGGTGATCTCGTTCGGCCGGACCACCATGGATATCTTCGTAAGGGCTTGAAATCCGCCGTAGAAGAAATCCAGATTTTTGACGGAAAGCTTGAAATCACAGGCTGACGGATCGTCCTCTATCTCTTGCGTCACGATGAGATCCCTTTGCCAATCACGATCCTTATCCAAAACCGCAGCCTGTTCGGCCGCGCTTGAACCGGTCCAGACGTTCGAGCCGACGCCGTCACTCAAGCTCATTGTGCACCTAACCTAATCTCAACACCGAGCCTCCGCACGGCTGCGAGCGTACCCACGCCAATGATGGGTGAGGTTCTTTAAGGTTCTGTTAAGGAAGCCGCTTGCCCTTAGCCCGATCTTCCGAAAGGCTGCATCAAGCCGGGGCATGAGAAACCATCTCGAACGATTAAGAAGGGGTTAACAATGTGTTAACAAAGGGGCCGGATACTTGCCATGGCCTCTGGGCCGAACCATGCAGATTATGAAACCCTGGATCTTAGCCCTAACTCTCGCAGCCTTCGTCGCCGTCGGCTGCGGTTCGGACAACAAAACGTCCGACACGTCAACAACAACGAACGGTGGCTCCTCGACCTCGTCGACCGGCGGCGGAAACGCGGTAGCTCTAACGGGCGCAGGCTCGACCTTCGTTTATCCAGCCATGTCGAAGTGGACGGCCGCCTACCAGCAGGCCAATCCCGGCGTGACGATCAACTACCAGCCCGTCGGCTCCGGCGCCGGCATCGGCCAGCTCAAAGCAGGAACCGTGGACTTCGCCGCCTCCGACGTCGCGATGTCGGATAAAGAGCTCAGCGAGATGCCGGGACCGGTCGTTCAGGTTCCGATGATCTCCGGCTGCGTCACCATCGCTTATAACCTTCCCGGTATCCAGAGCGGGTTGAAGCTCTCCGGCGACGTCATCGCCGACATCTATCTTGGCAAGATCACGAAGTGGAACGATCCCCGTATCACCGGGCAGAATCCAGGCGTGAACCTGCCGGACACGCCGATTTCCGTCGCTTACCGTTCCGACGGATCGGGCACGACGTATATCTTCACCGACTATCTCTCCACTATCTCGCCCGAATGGAAGGCCAAACCGGGTAAGGGCAAGACCATCGCATGGCCGGTCGGTAGCGGTCAGAAAGGCAACGCCGGAGTCGCCGGCCTGGTGAAGCAGAGCGTGGGCGGGATCGGCTACATCGAGCTCGCATACGCGGTGCAGACCAAGATGACCTACGCCCAGGTTCGAAACAAGAGCGGCAAGTACGTCGAGGCCACGATCGACAGCACTTCCGCGGCCGCCAACGCCGCCGTCGACGCTCTGAAAGCCGATATTCGAACGTCGATCGTCGATACGTCGGCGCCGGAAGGGTATCCGATCGCGGGCTTTACTTATGCCCTCGTCGAGAAGGCTCCGAAGGATGCCGCGAAGGGCAAGGCGGTTGTGGACTTCCTGAACTGGGTGCTCGGCCCCGGCCAGGATATGGCCAAGGAGCTCCAGTACGCACCTCTGCCTCCATCGGTCGTGGACCTTAACAAAACCGCGCTTCAGGCAGTCGGGAGCAAGTAGCCTTTTACCGTGACTTTCGCAGACCCGGCACGTACTTTCAAGCCAGGAGGCAAATCTCGGTCACGAGCCGTTCTACGGCTCGTGGCCGATCGCTTCTTCGCGGGCCTCAGTATGGCCTTCGGAATCGGCGTCATCCTGCTGATCGGCTGGATTGGAATCCGGCTCTATCTCGACAGCGCGCTCACGCGAGACCGGTTCGGGTGGTCGATGCTGTCGGCGTCGAGTTGGGATGTCCCGCACGAAATCTATGGCGCGGCGACCTTCATTTTCGGAACGCTCGTTTCGTCGTTCGTCGCGCTGCTCGTCGCGGTACCGATCGGGCTCGGCGCCTCCCTTTTCTTGACCGAAGTGGCCCCGAAATGGCTGGCAACCCCGATTTCTTTCATCATCGAGTTGCTGGCCGCCGTTCCAAGCATCGTCTATGGCTTGTGGGGGTTCATGGTTCTGTGCCCCTTCCTGCAGAACCACCTCAGCCCGTGGCTGAGTAAGAACCTTGGCTCGAACCCGCTGTTCGGCGGCGCTCCCGCTCTGACGAACGTGCTCGCCGCCGGGCTGATCCTCGCCATCATGATCATGCCGTTCATCACGGCCGTGTCCCGCGAGGTGATTCGGACAGTTCCGACGAGCATGCGGGAAGCCTCGCTCGGCCTCGGTTGCACGCGCTGGGAAACAATCAAGAACGTCGTGCTCCCCGCCTCGAAGGCAGGCATCAGCGGCGCGTGCATTCTCGGTCTCGGCCGCGCGATCGGCGAAACAATGGCGGTCGTCATGGTCATCGGCAATACGCCGCAGATCAAGGCTTCCCTGCTCCAGCCCGCCTACACGATGTCGGGGCTGCTCGCGAACCAGTTTAACGAGGCCTTCGACAACAAGCTTCAACGATCCGCGCTTCTCGAGATCGCCCTGATCCTCTTCGTCATCACCCTCCTCGTCAATGCGCTTGCGAGGCTGCTCATCGTCGCCGCCAAGAGCGAAATCAGCGGACGCAAGCCAACCAGCGAGAGGGTCTTGCGGCTGCGGCGCGCCGTGACGCGGATCACCGACTTTATCGGCCGATTCGGAGTCGGCGGCTCCGTCGGCGGCTTGACCCTCCTGCAGTTCATCTCCGACTTCCGCCAATTCGGCGCGGCGGCTTTCCTGCGGACTTTCGAGCTCGGCGTCGTCGCCGTCCTCCTCATCGTGGCCGCCTTCCGGACGTTCAAAACGGGGACGGTCCGGGTCCGGCATCTCCTTGATTCGACGATGCGGGTCCTCTTTTCCGCGTGCGGGATTTTGGCCTGCTTCGTTTTGGGCGCGGTTCTGTATTACGTCGCCGATCACGGATTCAAGGGGCTGTCGCTTCAGCTCTTCACGCAAACGCCGGGGCCGGCCGGCTCCGACCAGGGCGGCCTGAAGAACGCGATGCTCGGTACCGTTCTGCTCGTCGGCATTGCGGGGGCCGTTGGCATCCCGATGGGCCTCCTCGCCGGCATTTACGTCGCCGAGTTTTCGAATGGCCGGCTGGGCGGGCTCGTGAGATTCGCCGCCGACGTCCTGAACGGCATTCCCTCCGTCGTCGTCGGCCTCTTTGCCTACGCGGCGTTCGTATTGCCCTTCGGACACTTTTCCGGCTGGGCGGGCGGCCTGTCGCTGGCCGTCATCATGATTCCCACCGTAGCGAGAACGACGGAGGACATGCTGCGCCTCGTGCCGAACAGCTATCGGGAAGCGGCTCTCGGGCTCGGCGCGAGCCGGGTCCAAATGATCCGGACCGTCGTCGTGCCGGCCGCCAAGGCGGGAGTCCTTACCGGCGTCATGCTCGCGATCGCCCGTGTCGCAGGCGAAACGGCCCCCCTGCTGTTCACGGCATTTGGCAACGACCTCGTCAACATGAACCCAGGCAAGCCGGTGTCTTCGCTGACGATGTCGATTTATCTCTACTCGGTCTCTCCCTACGATTCGTGGATCAACCAGGCTTGGGCGGGCGCGCTCGTCCTTCTGCTCTTCGTTCTTACGCTCAGCCTCGCGGCTCGATTGATGATCGTCCGCAGCCGTGTGCGTCTGGCGTAAGGGGGATGCCTGAGGCATTGCGGGCCCCAGAGCATCAGCCTTTGCGGAAACTAGTGTGGATAGGCGAGGGCCGTGCCACCGTTTGCCGTTGCGGCAACGATAAAGTATCCGGAAGTCGAGGACGTCGTAGCCTGGAAGGTTGCTTGCGAATTCCCAGCTGTAACCACTACGTCGGTCGGCAAGTTGGTGAAGGCTGACGGATTGGTACAGCCAATGGCAACATCCGTATCGCTGGACACGGAGCCGCTCATCTGAATGGTGAAGGTTACATTGGTATTTTGACCGGGGTTAGACGGGTCCATGCCGAGAACAACCGGCGTAGTCGTGTCCCGATGTCGAACGCCACCTTTGGCAGCAAGAAACGCCACGGAGGACATCGATACAAGAAGAACAGCGAGAACGCGAAGCGTGAATTGGTTTCTCATTTTTTTGCACCTATCGGTCGAAGACCGTCACGGTAATATTACCGTAGTTTGGCATCGACTCCCCGCGTCGAACTATTTGTTAAACGACAGATAACTTCTCTCCGCCACTCGTTTGCGGGGAGGCGAGCCGGTCGTGAAATCGGAGTGAGAGAATGAACGGCATCGCTATACTCAGCCAGGGTTACTAGTCCCAATACCGTTTAGATAATGGGGGCGTCATGGTGGGGTAGGTGTCATCCTGAGCGAAAGAACAAGCCTCCGGCGAAGTACTGAAGCCGAAGGATCCCCGCGTAAAACGGTGCGCTCGAAACGGAGATACGTCGACTGCGCGGCTCGCAAGACTCGCCGATCGCTCAGGATGACCCAGCGGTAACAAAAAGAGGCTCGGGACACCACCCCCGAGCCTCAGTCTTATTCTTTGCCCGCCTTAGGGCATCGCCACGGCCAACGCCGTGCCGCCGTTGGCCGTGGCGGCGAGAACCACCCAGCCCGAGTACGTCGACGAGGTCCTCGTATGGAAGGTATAGCTCGTTTGCCCGGCCGGCACAAAAACGTCCGTAGGCAGATTGATAAATGCCGTGGGATCGGTGCATCCAATGGATACATCGGTATCGTACGTCGACGAGCCACTTAGCTGAACCTTTATCGCCACGTCAGAGTCAGGAGCAGGGTTGGTTGGTTGCATCGAAAGGACGACCGGAGTCGACATGTCGTGAACTTTCCCCAGACCCTTGGCGCCCAAGAATGCGACGCCAGACACCACCAATAAGAAAACAAGAGTTAATTTATAAGGAATACGAAATAACATTTTCACACATCCGGTATTTTATACCGCTACTCACACGTTGAAGACAGTTGGAGCCAAAATTTCGGCGAGATCGAGCTTTTCCCCGTAACGCATCAACTTTTCGGCTCGTTCAGGATCTACCTGCTCATGCAGCGACGAGACGAGACGGCCAAAACGTTCCATTTCGGGTTCTGTTCGAGTTTTCCCGCTTTCCTTTCGGATCTGCCGGGAGAGACCCAGCAACTTCGCAGCCGTCGGTCCCAGCCCCTTTGCCAGGTTTATTTCCGCGAGGATCTCGGTTGCCTCTCCTGCCTCGTGCCGAAGGCTATGTCGCGCACATATTGCGATGGCGCGATTAACAAAAGTCTCTGCTTCCTCACTATTTAAAGAAGCCATAGCCAAACGGGCATAGCCAATCCATAAGGCTTGTAAAGCGACTGGGCCTGCGGACGGCGCAAGCTCCTTTGCCTCATCCAGATATGCCTGCGCTTGGCGAAGAAGCGACTTCCGATCCGATGCCGGGTCGTCGGCCGAACGAATGATGGGGTCGGCCGCATTGCAAAGAGACTGACATAGCTGGCCGGCCGCACCGAGTTCTCGCAGGATCGTGATACCTTCCGAATAATAGACGCTGGCCTCCGCAAAGTCGCCCAAATCCTTCGTGGCCAGGCCAAGGTTGATCAGAGCCATGGCTTCGGCTCTGCGGTTGCCTTCCCGCCGGCCCAGCTCCAAGCAGCGTTTCGACAGCTCGACCGCCTCCGGCAATTTCCGCCGGCGAAGGCGGACGATGATCAGCATGATCAGGGCGCGAGCTTCCTGGAGGCCGGTCACGCCCATCGCCAGGTAGGCGTTGCTCAGCCTCTCGGCATCGTCGAGGAGGTTCGACGCGAACCAGAAGTGGACCATGCTTTCCATCAAGATGGGGGCGTAGCGCGACAACTCGCCCCGTTCGATCGAGGCTTCGAGGGAGAAGAGGAAATCGGGATAGTGGCGGCTCAGCGTCTCCTCGGCGGTCAGGGCGGTTGCGCCGGTCATCTCCGTTCGCACCTTGGTCGCCGCTTCGGCCATTCCCATGCAGTATTGGGCCATCATCGCCTGAGCCTGGGCGGAAGCCTTGGCCAGGCTGAAGCTCCGGATCGTGTGGGGCATGCGATAGGTATCGCGATCATTGTCGTAGCCGATCCAAGAGCTTTCGACAAGGGACTGGTGGAGCTTATGAAGCTCCTCTTCCGTTCCGCCATCCCCCCATATCTGGGCGGCGATCTCGATGCGCCATTCGCCTCGAAACATGGCAAGGCGGTGAAGAAGCTGGCGCTCTTCTTCGTCGAGGATGCGATAGCTATATTCGAGCGCGTTCTGGAGCGAATGGAGCGAGCCGGTCAACGCTTGCGCTCCCGTCGAGGTCCGGCTTTGCGTCAATTGGTTCGCGACCTTCTGAAGCGACGACGTCCGCAGCGACGCCGCAATCAGCTCGATCGCGATCGGAAAGCCGTCTACCCGCTCGCAGATCGACCCGGCGAGGCGAATGCTCTTGTCGTCCAGGGCGAGCCGGATGCCTGCCTGCGTCGCCCGTTCGAAGAACAGGGCGAGGGCCTCGCTGGCGATGAGGGCGTCCTCGCCGGTCTCTCCCGCTTTCGGAATCGTCATCGGTTCCAGGCGGTAAATGAACTCGTCCTGGAGGCCGATCGGCTTCGTACTCGTTAAGAGCAAGGTTAGAGAGTTATTCTTGGCGAGAACCGCTTGGCAGAATTGGCCGATCGCCTCTCTCATCAGCTCGCAGCCGTCGAGAATGATGACGCCACGCTTCTCGGCCAGCCCTTCGACGACTCGTTCGATCGTCACCTGTCCCCGTAAACTTAGCAATCCTCTGGTCGTCGCAATAGCCCTTAGTAGCTCATCGACGGAGGATCGATCATCAACCGAAAACCACCAAACTCCATCTTCATACTCGTCGTCGAAGCTACGGGCAACGTGGATCGCCATCGCGGTCTTCCCCACACCGGGAAATCCGGTGATCGTCACCATCCGCCGATGGAGGATGAGGTCCTGTAATTCGTCGACCTGGCGGTGGCGTCCGACAAACGACTTATGGAGCCTGGGACAATTGCCGACGATCTTTCTTTGGGGCAGCTCGGGCTCGGGCAGGTCCGGGTGAAGAACGGCGAAGAGCCGCTCGGCGCGGCTGTCGTCCAACCCCTCGTGGATTCCAAAATCTTCGAATCGGACGTCGTTCTGAAGCCGGTCGCGGACGATATCTTGCGCGGCCAGCGTCAGGAAAAGCCCCGGCTGGTCGAGGGAGGTCGCGAATGCGGTCGCCCGGCCGGCCAGAGTCGGCGTGGTGTGGGCTGCTCGCTCGTCTTCGCCCACCAAGACGACCGCGGTCTTGTCATTTCGGTCGGTAAGCGCTACAATGGCATGCTCGACGGCCTGCGTTACCGACCCAAAGAGAAGGGACTCGGTTGTTTTAGACCCCAGATCGCGGATGGAGACGCATGCTGCTAGCGGGCCAAAGATTTTCCGAATCTGGAGCGACACTCCTCAATTCTAGTGGAATGAAGCGCAGAAGCAGGCAATCTTGATAGAAATTTTGTCGCATACCAGCAAAATGGTAGCATTTTCGGCGTATTTCCGTCATTCTTATTAACGATGCGTGTAGCAATCACTTCATCAGAGAGGCTGTTTCTTGACGGCCTGGTTTGTTTGTTCTCCGGAAGCCGCTTCCATGTCGTCACGGCGGGGTCTAACCATCGTGAATGCATTCGATCCGCTCGCCAGGAACAGGCCGACCTCTTTTTGTTCGACCTTCGCGGTGCTTCCGACAACGACGTCCAGTTTTTGCTGGGCGCCCAAACGTTCGGTGAGTTCCGCACGATCCTGATCACCGACGGAGATCAGCCTTTGCCCCCAGGGTTCGAGGTTGGCGTCTCCCGAGATGAATCGGCGCAGGCACTACTCGATAAAGCCCAAAGCCTCGGCTCGGACCTCGTTCGTCCGGCTACCCGCGGCAGAGGCCGCCCGCGGATGACTACGCATGGGTTCGAGCTGTCCAATCGCGAGTATGAGGTCGCGTGCCTTATTGCGAAGGGATTCACGAACCAGAAGATCGCCGAGACGATGGCTCTCAAAGAGCAGAGCGTCAAGAATCTGGTTAGCACCGTCATTCGCAAGCTGCACTGCGAAAATCGAGTCCAAGTCGCGCTCCGACTTTCTCGTTCGGGCCCCGAAGCCTAGCTTCGAATGAAACTCCGGGGCCTGATCGGAGTTTTGCGCCTAATCCCAAGCCGGCAGTACGACGTACTGTTCAAATAGTGATATACTACCGGCCGTGGACAGATTTCGGCGCTCGCCTCACGGAGAGGACGTCTTGCGTGGGGAACCCGGGCAGGAAACGCTGGCGGATCATTTGTTCGAAGGCGCGCCTGGCTATCAACCTGCGTCAAGCGAAAAGAAGCAAGCCTTGGTCGAGCTGTCGTTGGAGGCCCTTGCCCAACTGAGCTACCTCGCCGTGGACTCGGTCGAGCACGGCGACGCGATCTGTATTCGCCTCACTTCGGATGGAACGCATCCCATCGAGATCGTGCAGGCAGAGATCCGCGCCGCATGGCGAGCGGGAGTCGTGCGGACCCGCACGTCGCTCCATGTCGTCCGTCAGACGCCCGACGGCTTCCATTTCCGGTTCGCGATTCACGACGATGGGGCTTTTCTCACGGGAGTCTACGAGGTGGTTGCGAGGACTTCGGAGACCAGGTAACTTCCGGACATGTCCGACTTTGCCGCGTCATGGTCCCTTTCCCGAAAACGACTCCTCGACGAAATCGCCGGCCTCAGCCAGGCCCAGCTTAACTGGAAAATCCATCCCAACTGTCTTTCCATTGGGGAAATGGCCATTCACGTGGCCGGAGTCGAGGTTTCCTTCGGATCCCAGCTAACCGGAGCGTCGCTCGACGACCTGGGGGCGAGGATCAAACGCGCGGCGACGGAGGGAGTCGTGGACGATTTGCCCTTCCCCTTCGCGGAAAGCGAAATTACGCCGGACTCGGTCCAGGAAAGCCTCGAATATTCGCGCAAGATTTGGGAGCCGCTGATTACGGCGGCAGCACCGGAGATTCGGGCCAAGGAAATCAAGAGCGCGCTTGGGCCGATGATCAGCGGAGACGGAGCTTTCGCCCGCCTCGGCTTTCACTCGGCGTATCACCAGGGGCAGGCTTATTTGATCAAGACGGCTCCGGGATTTCCGGCTTCGTAGGGGATCGTTGGAGAGCCCAAGGGCTTGTTCTGGGGGAGGGCCCTCCAAACGATTCGACCGCCATATGCGCGTTCCGGCATGGACATGACCGTTCTGAAGTTCTAACGCGCGTCTGCGAGATTAATAGTGGGCTAACGAACGGGGGCGCGGGAGAACCGATTTCCGTGGACTGGGTTTCGTTGACTGTCAGCCCTACGGGGGGTGGGTCAATCCGCGACGCGGTCGGTCACTTCCGTAAACCGGTAAGGCATGCTGAACGGCGAGTAGAAACTGCGATCCGGCAGCATCGGCAACTTCTCGCCGAAGAGCCCGTCCAGGAGGGCCCGAAACGTATTGAACGACGTGATCTTCGGATACAGGAGAGCCTTCACCGAATCGGGCACGAAGAAGGCCATAAAGTTGCTGAAGGCCTCGTGCAGATCGGTCTTCTCGACGATCTCCTGGTCCAGCCCGAGCTTCGATCCGTGATCCCCTTCGATGATGATCACCGGCTTCTTGCCGCCGGCTTTTGCGACGAGCGCATCCACGATTTGCAGCAGTTGGGAATTCAGATACTGCACTTGGTTCACGTAGCCGGTCCGGTACATGTCGGGCGTCCCGCCGACGGACATGTAATGGCTGCCATCCCAGAAGCCGAACGGCAGCGCTTGTCGGAAGTCCTCGCCGTCCGGCTTGAAGACGAACGGCGGATGAGGGGCGAGAATATGGGCCACGACAAAGCGGGGACCGCCGGCCGGCGTCGCCAGATATTTCAGGTTGGCGAACGCGCCGCGCAGGCTTTTCCTCCGGTCGTCATAAAGGGACGTGATCGGCTGATCGACTACGGTGACCGGCGTGAGCTGCACAAGCGCGTCCTCGATCATCGTCAACGACAGCGCTCCGCTATAAGTCACGTCGGCGGAGTCGAACTTCACCTCGTTGAATCCGGAGGTCACCGAAATGTAAGCGTAGCCGAGCCTCTTGAGATAGGCGGCGATGAAGCTTCGATCCATCCCGTCGAGGAGGACCGAGCGATCGTCGGAATCCCGGGGAAAGGTCTTCGGATAGTCTTGCAGGAACGATAGATTGAGCGTCGCCGTCAGCGACAACTGAGTCTGGACGTAATTCGAGTGCGACTGATCGGCGACGTAGAACCCCCGGCTGCGAAGCTGCTGGACGAACGGCTGATTCGAGTAGCTCATGACCCGCTGGAGCTGATCCTCTCGCCCGTAACCGTCGACGATGATGAAAAAGATGTCCGGCCGGCTCGCCACCGTCGACGCCGTAGCATGGACCGGCAACGAGACGTGGAGATAGGCGTCGGCGCCGCGGTGAGGCTTGCGGACGACGATCTGAGCCAAAGGGAGAACGATGAGGACGGTCGCACCGAAATTGGCGACGCGCGTCCAATGGGCGAGATTCCCCTTGTGGCGGATAAGCCGGTAGAGGGCAAACCCGATCACGAGAGCGTCGGCGATCTCCAAAACGATCGGCCCCGTGTACCGCATGATCGACCCGAAAGTCGCGAAGAGAACGAAGACGAGAGCGCCTAGAGCGGCTCCTTTCGCGACGCTTCTCATCAACAGACTCAGGACCAGGCATAACGAAACGACGCCCCCAACGGAGATCGCCAACGGCCTCCAAATATCGCCGAGAGGGACCATCGCCAAGTTAAGGGAATACACGGCGACGACCGGGAAGGCGGCGATGAAAATGGGATAGTAGGGCTTCGGCTTACGGAGGCCCGCAGGTTCCTCGGCGCCCATCAGCGTCTCACCCGGCCAGAGTTTCTTCGGTCGAAGATCCGCTTACGTGCGGAAAGCGAACTATCGTCGAATCCAAGATCCTTACGAGAAAAATCGGTCGCCGCTATCTGGGCAAAATCGTTATCGCAGGTACTCAAAGACCCTCCAATCCATAGAGCCCAAAACGCGTCGCATCTAAAGAATTAGTGGCAAAGAATCTCAAGTGCACTTCCTGGAATACGCGTCGTATTGCCAGGTCACTTGGAGGCGTCTTCTGAATTCGAGACGCTGCCTTTCATGAATTTTTTCTTAAAACGTGCCCAGCCGTTATGAAAAGCATACGCCGCACTCAGGGCGCCAGCAATCAGGAGTTGAAGCGCCATGCTACCGCTTCCTCCGTCAATATACGCAAGAATCACTAGAATCAGTCCTCCTTCTGCCTTAGGCCAAAGGCTCCATTGGATCACGACGGGCTCGCTATCGAAGTTCGTTCGTGAAAGGGTAACGCCTTTTGTCGATGTACCCGCTATGAAATGAAAACCATCTGAAAACGATGTACGGAGCGGGGGCACCCCCTTAATAAGAGGCTAATGTAGTGCCTCGCAAACAAAAGGTCGCGCCGGCGGCCCCCTCACTTGATCCCATAGGTCGCTTTAGTCTCCCCCGGGAAACCGTCGCATGGAAATGAATCGGGCGCCGTGTGAAACCCTACACTAAGGACGCCGGAGATCGAACCGCAGCAGGCGATGACCGAACGGCCCAACCGTCAGCTTCAACCGACCTCCGACCAATACGACCGGGCCGCCGGACTCGATATCGCGCCCCGAGCGGTTCGGCCGCACTTCCGGCGCCTCCGCATCGAGCGCGGCGCTTTGGGCGGATGGGTTCGCAACGAAGACGTAGAGGGCGTTCTCATATCGGATCGCGGCGCCGTCCACGGATTGGCTAGTCAGATGGAGCGGGACCTTGGAGCCTTGATTGAGAGCCGGCGCAAGCTCCTGGATACGCCGGTTGAGCTTGGCGACGGAGGCAAGCATGGCCGGATCGTCGAGCAAGGCATGCTCGTCGAATCTCGGCTGGAACTGGTGGACGAAGTAGATGAATCCCCGTGAGCCGTGGATGATCGAGGACCAAGCCTCGGCCTCGACTTGCTCGGAGGTCGCCTTCGCCTTGCCCGAAATGGCCGTGCATTCGAGGCAATTCCAGATGCGCTTCTTGCCGTCGGTCCAGCCTTGGAGGCGGTCGAGGCCCTTTCCGATGAGGGGGAGTTTGCCGGGATCTTCGAGGCCGGCGACCGGATAGATGTCGAAGGAGACGATGTCGCCACCCCGCACGTAGGTCTTGTAATCGTCCAGCTTGGCTCCGTTGCCGCGCCCGATCCATTGATCGTTGGCGACGCCTTGCCCGAGGTTCAGCATGACGGGGTGGCTCGGATCGGCGGCCTTCATCTTCCGGTAGCGGTCCACGATCGTCTGAGGAGGGACGCACGGGCCGTAGCCCTTGTGCCCGCTGGCATCGGTCACCTCTTGGGCATTGTCCGGCTCGTCCTGATGCATCCAGCCGACGATGACGGGATCGCTTTTGTGCTTTAGACCCACCTCGTTCTGGTCGCAGATCACCGGCATTTCCGCGGCCCTCAGTTTGGCAAGTTGGTCCTCGGTCGGTCCCTGCCAGAGGCCGACGTAGAGATTGATTCCAGCCGCCTTGTACTTCTGCGCTTGCGAGGGGTCTTGGAGCCAGACGGCGATGGGAAACGTGTTTGGGTCGGCAAGGGGATTCTTGAGGCCGACGACGGCGGCGGCGATCAAAGCGAGCATGACTACATATTAGTGCCTCACAAAATTAAACGTCGCGCCGCCGGCCCCCTCACCTGCTCCCTTAGGTCGCTTTCCTCTTCCGCCCAACCGGGCGTCGCCATGGACCGGAAGGGCTGAAGCTACGCTTCAACAGTCCGAAGGTCGCTTCGCGACGGACAGGCCTTCTGGTCATAAGGCGGCCAAGAACTCTCGAACCAGCGCTCCCTGGACCTCGCCGTCGAGGAGAAAGGCGTCGTGGCCCATCGGCAAGTCGATGTTCACGTACTTCGACGGGCGGCCGGCGGCGAGGGCCATTTCGTGGAGTTCGGCGCTTTGGTGGGGCGGGTAGAGCCAATCGGTCGTGAAGCTGGTGAAGAGGTAGGAGCTCTGGGAGCCGGCCAGGGAGGTCAGCTCGTAGTTATCGATGGCCTTGGTCAAGTAGAGGAGGCTGTTCGCGTCGAAGCGCTTGGTGAATTTGTCGCCTTGATAGTTCAAGTAGCTCTCGACCTGGAATTCGGTCGCCAGCTTGTATTCGAGGCGCTCCTTATCCTGGAGTCGGCGGCCGAATTTGGCGGCGAAAGCTTGCTCGCTAAGGAAGCTCAGATGGCCGATCATCCTCGCCACGGCGAGGCCGCCGTTCGGTGGATCGGCGGGATCGTAGAGGCCGCCGTTCCACTTGGCATCGCGCATGACGGCTTGCCTCGCGGCTTCATTGAAGCCGATCTGCATGGCGCTATGCGCGGCCGCGCTGGCGGTCACGAAGGCGGACCGGACGCGACCTGGCTTGCGAACGGTCCATTCGAGAGCCTGCATGCCGCCCATACTTCCTCCGGCCACGCAGAGCAGCCTCTCGATGCCGAGCTGGTCGAGAAGGCGGCACTGGACTTCCACCATGTCGCCAACCGTGACGCTCGGAAAACGGGTTTGGTATGGCCTGCCGTCGGGTGCGGGGCTGGCCGGCCCCGTCGTGCCCTGGCAGCCGCCGAGGGCGTTCGTGCCGATGACGAAGTAGCGGTCGGTATCGATAGCCTTGCCCGGTCCGATGAGCCGCTCCCACCAGCCGATGCAGTGGGCGTCGCCGCTCAGCGCGTGGCAAGCGAGGACGGCGTTGTCGGCGGCGGCGTTCAGCTTACCGAAGGTTTCGTAAGCGACGGTAACCTCTTCGAGGTAACCGCCGGCCTCGCATTGCAGCGAACCAACTTGGGCATAGCGCCGCTCGTCGGGCGCGGGCGCGGTTCGCTCGTTCTCTTGGAAGAGCGCCGGGTCGATGTTCTGATGGGGTGACTGGTGGCTGATGGCTGATTATGGCGGGTCCCGACGGGCTGCCCCCCTCACCTGCTCCCCCAAGGGGTCGCTTTCCTCTCCCCCGGAGAGGAGAGGAAATTGGGAGACTTGCGAGGCATTACGCTAACGGCCCAGAGTGACACCGTCGCGCACGCACTTATTCCCGCCGATATCCCGGACGGTTCGGCTGACCGCGCACCGGGCCGGCCGGGGGCGCCGCCGGCTGCTCCGCGAGCGGGTCTGGGCCAGTTCCCGGTTGATGAGACGTTTGCGCGTGGGAGCCGGTGAACTTCGGCGCGTTCGCGGCGGCTGCGGCTGCGGCCGCGTCGGCGGCTTGCTTGTCGAGGGCCAGCATGCGGTCGAATTCCCACGGGTCCTTCGCTCTGGACTTCGCTTCTTCGGGCGAGACGAGTCCTTTTTCGACGAGCGTGGCGAGCGACTGATCAAGCGTCTGCATCTTCGCGCGCGAACCGGTTTGGATGAGCGAGCTGATCTGATAGGTCTTGTTCTCGCGGATCAGATTGCGGACCGCGCTCGTGGCGACGAGCACCTCGAAAGCGGCGATACGGCCTCGTCCATCTTTGCGACGGATGAGGGTTTGGGAGAGCACGCCGACGAGGTTGACGGAAAGCTGCATCCGAACTTGCTGTTGCTGGTGCATCGGGAAGACGTCGACGATCCGGTCGACGGTCTGGACGGCGTCCACCGTGTGCAAGGTCGCGAAGACGAGGTGGCCGGTTTCCGCCGCCGTGATGGCGAGATGGATCGTTTCCAGATCGCGCATTTCGCCGACGAGGATGACGTCCGGGTCTTGCCGCAAGACATATTTAAGCGCGTTGCTGAACGTCAGGGTATCGACGTCGAGCTCGCGCTGATTGATGTGCGACTCCTTATCGTCGTGGATGAACTCCAGCGGATCCTCGACGGTGACGATATGTTGAGCCTGGGTCGAGTTGATGCGGTCGATCATCGCGGCGAGCGAGGTGGACTTACCGGAGCCGGCGGGGCCGGTGACGAGGACCAAGCCGCGCGGCTTGTCGATGAAGTCGTAGCAGGCGGGCGGAAGCTGCAAGTCTTCCATGGTCTGGATCGCATAAGGGATCACGCGGAAGGCGGCTTGCACGTGGCTGCGCTGCTGATAGAGGTTTCCGCGGAATCGGGCGACGCCGGTAATTTCGTAGGCGAAGTCGAGCTCGAGGGCTTCAGCGAAGCGCGAAACCTGCTCCGGCCGCAGAATCGAGTAAAGCTCTTTCTTGAAATCCTCGTGGTCGAAAGTTGGGATGTCGTCGAGCTCGCGCAGATCGCCGTGGACGCGGACGTAGGCTTTGCCTGTATCGGATTTGAAGTGGAGGTCCGAACCGGACATGTCGACGCATCGCTTGAGGAGAGTGTCAATTGGCTGCATTTGCGGTTGCCTCCACGAGTCCCTGGTTCGCGGCGCGCCGCGCGAAGTCCTGAGGTTGAGAGCACTTGGCGAGGGCGTGCTCATAATCGATCTTCTTTTCTCTGAGCAGGCCGAGCAGGGAGCCGTCGAGCGTCTGCATTCCAAGCTCGGCGCCGGTCTGGATATCCAAATAGAGCTGGTGGGTCTTCCCTTCGCGGACTAGCGTCCGAATCGAAGGCGTGGCGACCATCACCTCGAAAGCGGCCACTCGCGACATTTCGTCTCGCGTCGGGAGCAACGTCTGAGAGATGACGGCTTGGAGCGTGACGCTGAGCTGCGTTCGGATTTGGGCCTGCTGCTCGGGAGAGAAGACGTCGATGATGCGGTCGATCGTTTGGGCGGCGTCTACCGTGTGGAGGGTGGAGAGGACGAGGTGTCCGGTTTCGGCGGCGGTGATCGCAAGCTGGATCGTTTCGAGGTCTCGCATCTCGCCGACGAGGATGACGTCCGGGTTCTGCCGCATGACGTGCTTCAGGGCGTCGGTAAACGTATGGGTGTCGGTGCCGAGCTCACGCTGATTGATGATCGAGGTTTTGTCCTGGTGGACGTACTCGATCGGGTCCTCGACGGTCATGATGTGGGCTCGCTTGTTGAGGTTGATGTGGTTGATCATCGCAGCGAGCGACGTCGATTTGCCCGAGCCGGTCGGACCGGTGACGAGAATCAAGCCGCGCGGCAGGAGCGCCAACTTCTTGCATACCTGCGGCATGAACAGCTCGTCGACGGTGCGAATCTTGAAGGGGATCACGCGGAAGACCGCGCCGATCTGCTGCCTCTGCCAGAACATGTTGACGCGGAACCGCGCGGCGCCGGGCACGTTGTAGGACAGGTCGACTTCCTTGAAGTCGTACAGCCGCTGCTTTCGTTCGTCGTTGAGAATGCCGAGGAGCAGGTTGTTATGCTCCTCCACGCTCATCGTGAACTCGTGAATACGGTGAAGCTTGCCGTGAATCCGCATGACCGGGGGCTTCCCGGCCTTCAGATGGAGATCGCTGGCCTCTCTCGAAACCAACTCGCGCAAAAGCGCATCAATGCTAACGCTCATAAACCCTCCCCTGCATTCTAGTGGATTCGAGCGGTTGTTGGATTGTGGTTTTTGGTTTTTACGTGCTCAAGGATTCTCGCAGGCTGTGCTGAAGGTGAAGGAATAGACCTGGACGCCGGGGGCGAGGGGCCGAAATTCCAGTTGATGTCTTCCCCACTTCTGGTTGATCGTCACGCTGTACATCCGAGGCTGGTCGAGGTTGAGGATCGTCTGGCCATCCTCCACGCTCAGATCGGAACCCATGTTCTCTCTCGGGATGGGCAGGCCGTCTTGCAGGACTTCGATTTTGACGGGAGGCCCCGATCGCCGGAGAACGATATTCGCCTCCTTCGCCCGGTAACGGATCGAAAGCGCCGAACCGCTCGGAGCGGCGTCGAGATGCTCCTCCTGAGGGGTCCAGGAGCCAGAGAGATAAAAGACGCCTTCCGCTTCCTCCGGCGGAAAAATATACGACTGGGTTTTGCCGACTTCGAACGAGGGATATCCGAACTGGCCGTTGGAGAAGCCCCGCGTGCCCGCGTACATCTCAGGCGTCGTGGGATAGCAGACGGCGCCCGGCCTGTCGGAGGGTCGGATCGGCTCCATGATCGGCGGCAGTTCGACGCCAGGGTTCGCCCGCCTCAGCTCTTCTTGGATGTGCTGCTCGAATTCGCCGTAGCTTCCTTCGCCGGCGTGGTTGAACACGATCTTCCCGTCTTTGTCGATCAGATATTTGTTGGGCCAATACTGGGAGCCGTAGGCGTCCCAATTTTTATATTGGGAATCGACGAGGACGGGCCATGTAAATCCGAATCTTCGGACAGCCTCCGCGACGTTCTCCTTCTTCTTGGCGAATTCGAACTCGGGCGTATGGACCATCACGACTTCCAGGCCCTTGTCGTGATAACGCTCATACCACTCTTTGACGTAGGGGAAGGTGCGGATGCAGTTCACGCACGTATATTCCCAGAAGTCCACGAGGACGACCTTGCCCTTGAGATCGCTTAGCTTGATGGGCTTGGAGTTGATCCAATCATCGGCGGTCCCGATGAAGTCCGGCGCCTTGAGAGGGGCCGATCCTGCAAACGCCGCTGCTGCCAAGAGAGTGCTGAGCATTCGTTCATTTCACCTGCTTTCGAGTTGTACTACGCAAAGAGGGAACTTCGGCTCATCGAAGTTCCCTCTTCATGGGTTACAAGCCCATGGGACCCACGGGTTGAAAACCCGTGCTACCGGCGCAGCATCTGCTTCAGCTCGGACGAGAGACCGGCGTAGTTGATCGCGATCTCCTCCGTGATGATGCCTGCCTTCACGTACTTGACGAGGCTCTGGTTCATCGTTTGCATGCCCCAGAATCCGCCCTCGTTGATCATGTGATAGAGGTCGGAGAAGTGGCCGTCCTCGATGGCCTTGGAGACCGTCGGCGTGCAGACGAGGATTTCGTTGCAGACGACACGTCCCTGACCGTCGGCGCGGGGCACGAGCTTCTGCGCGATAATGCCACGAAGCGCGCCGGCAAGGCGCTGACAAAGGAACGGCTTCTCGTGCGGGGGGAACATGTTGATGATACGGTCCATCGTTTCGTAGGCCGAAGCGGTGTGGACCGTGGAGAAGACGAGGTGTCCGGTTTCACCGGCCTGAAGGGCGGTGCTCATCGTCTCCGTGTCGCGCATTTCACCGATGAGGATGACGTCGGGCGCTTCACGGACGACGGCGCGGAGCGCGGGCTGGAAGTCGCCGGTGTCGATATGGACTTCGCGCTGGCTGATGTAGGCCTTCTTGTCCTGGTGAACGAACTCGAGCGGGTCTTCGATGGTGACGATGTGGCATGGCCGGTTCTGGTTGATCAGGTCGATCATAGCGGCCAGCGAAGTCGTCTTGCCCGAACCGGTCGGACCGGTTACGAGGACGAGGCCAAGGCGGTGCTTGGTGAATTCCTTGAGAACCGGCGGAAGGCCCAACTCCTCGATCGTGAGAATCTTAAGAGGGATAATTCGGCAGACGATAGCCGGGGTGCCCCGCTGGAAGTAAATGTTCGCACGGACGCGGCACAGGTCCTTGACCGAAAACGCGAGGTCCATTTCCAGGGTGTCCTCGAACTTGTGCTGCTGCTTCTCCGACATGACGCCGTAGATCAGCTTCTTCGCCATCGCCTCGTTCATGACGGGCCAGGGGCCACCGCTGAGGGGCATGAAGATGCTGTGCCGGCGCATCGTGGGCGGAGCGCCGACCTTAATGCAGACGTCGGAGGCTCTCTCGTGAAAGCCGATCTCGACCAAATCTTGAAGCGTGACGTTGTTGATATCCATGGCGGAATTGTTCGGGTTACAGAATGGCGATTCCAGTGATTCGAGCTATTTTCACAAAGGGCTCATTCGCTCCCAGTATGACAGCCTGCTAGCCGCGTGGTTTACCCGACGCGCGCAGCATAAGGAAATAGACGAGCGTGCCCGCAGCCACCGCCCCTACGCAGAGCGGTATCCACAGAGACCAATCTACACCGTTTTGCTGCACAGTGGACGCGGTTGGCCGCGCCTTTTGTTCGGACTGAGGTTCGGGCACGTCGGGAACCGCCACCTCTTTCGGGTCCTGCGAAAGGAGCTGAACGCGGTATTCGATGAGCGCCGGGTTTTCCATGGCGATCGCCTGGAGCCGGACGCCGGGACCGTTGTAGGTTCGCAGAGTGTTTGGTGTCGGGTTCTCTCCATTGAAGAGGATCGAGATGCCGTTGATCGTATAAGGTTCCGGGGCTCCGGCAAACGCCTGGATAATCGGACTCACTCGCAATACCCCTCGCGCGCGATCGATCACTCCATCCGTCGCAAACGTCGCCCTGGTCGAGGTCAGCCTCGGGCTGCCGGCGATCCCAACCGAGCCGACGCGGAGCCCACGAGCCGGCACACCGATCAGGGAACACATCGTCTCGACCTGGGAATGAAGGAGATCGGCCGGATAGTTCGGCTTTACGGCCGTGATCTCGAACAGGTCGGCCCCGAACTGGTGCTTCTTGACCTGCACGATGATATCGGTCCGCGACTCCAAGAACGCGGACTTCCCGGAGGCGATGTCGGCGGAATCGGTCACGAAGCGGAAGGCCGAATCCCACACTCCTGGCCGCTGCTGGCCCAGGACGAGGGCCGGGAGCAGCAGGATCGCCAACCAGACAAGTTTCATCGCTGATAAGTTACCGCCGATTCGCGCACCGGAGCGGGCAAAAAACGGCCTTCCAAGCTTCCTGACGACGGGTGTGTCCGGAGCTTCGCAGGAAAAGCGAAATTCCCCCCTGGAAATTGGAACTTTTCTTTTCGGTATCCGTTCGAATTTACGCGAACCATAGATGGCATGAAGGCCGACTAAAGCTTGATCCTCGACATGCCGAAGATGGCCCTAGGATTAACGAATAGTTGGGTTGTTTCCTGCTATACTGCCGGGACTCTCAGTTAACGAAAGGAAGCGAGAAGGGAATGAACGAAGCACAATTGGCGGCAGCCGAAACGACCTCAGGTGTAGCCCTGACACCCGAAGGCTATGCCGCGCTTCAGCATGAATTGGAACAGCTTACGACCGTGAAACGGCCGGAGATCGCCGAGCGCATTCGGGAGAGCCTGCAGCACGGCGAGTTCAGCGAAGATAACAGCGAGCTCGACGAGGTGAAGTTCGAACAGGCTATGGTCGAAGGGCGCATCGCCGAGCTCAAGACGATCTTTGGAAACGCTCATATCCTCGAAGACGGCGCTATCCCGACCGACCACGTCGGTTTGGGATCCCGGGTTACGGTCAGCGACCCCGAATACGGCGACGAATTCGTCGTTCGGGTCGTGAGCAGCGTCGAGGCCGACCCCAGCCGGGACCTCATCAGCAACGAGTCTCCCATGGGCACCGCCCTCCTGGGTCATAGCCCGGGGGAAATGGTCGAATGCGAAACTCCGGACGGCAAGAAGCAATTCAAGGTCGTCAGTATTTCGCGCTAGACGGAGGGTCGTTACGCGCCTGCGAGCGCTTCTTCATCCACGTCGTTCATCGATTCAGCTTGTGCGCGGATAGCGTTGTGTAACTTCTTCAACCATTCGTGGCGAGCCTGCCCGAGTTGGAGCAAGTTCTGATAGGCGATCGCCTTCGCGCCGGAAATTCCTCTCGACTCGACCAAGTTAACGTCGCGCTGGAGATCCTGCAAGAAGCTCTTGCTCTCCTGGATCCACGATTTGACGACCAGCATTTGTTCGACGGGGTTGAGGCGGCAAAGGAAGTAGCTGCGCGTCCGCAATGGATCGACCAGAAAGGCCATCTCGGCCGGCTCGGGCGGGAAGGTCAACCAAGTGAACAAAAGGGCCTCGCCTTCCCCCGTCAGTTCGTACTCGGTCCGCTCTCTCTTTGGCATTCCGGTACGTCTCACCTCGACGACCAGCCCATCCGTTCGAAGCCTTCGCAGAACCCGATAGACGGAACCGCTTTCAGAGCTCCATCGTCCGCCCCGCATGCGGTTCATCTCTTTGCGCATGGAGTAACCTGAGCTAACTCCTTCGCCTACCATCGCAAGGATTAGATACTCCAGTTCGCTATAGGATCCCGCATTTGCCATGTCTTCAAACGACGCTCGCCGTAGAGCGCCGTACATACGCCACGGCTGCTAATGTAGCCTGTTCCCATGCGTGTCGAAGCTGTGCACGCAACTTTTGCGCTTCTTTTGGTGTGAACGGCGCGCATCTTTAGCTTCAATCCCAAAGATTCCTCTAGGAAAGCCAGGTTTGTGGGGGTAGAATAACGCATCCCCCCGGTAATTGCCGACGGATCACTACGCCATGAGCAAATCGCCAGACGACCCAAATCAGGAAAGTGGACAGGACAGGCCGAAGGCGCCTTCGTCCATCGCCACGCCCAAATTCAAGCGCGGTCTCAAGGGATTCCTTACCGATACAAGCCGCGAAATGAAGAAGGTGAATTGGCCCACCAAGAAGGAAACCAACCGGCTCAGCTTTGTCGTTCTTTCGCTTGTCGTCTTCATCGCGGCCCTGTTGAGCATCATGGGGTGGATTTCCGACACCTTCATTCAGGTGGTCACAAAGGGACACGTGTAGAGATGCCGAAGAGTTGGTTTGCCGTCCACACCATCGCCGGACATGAGAACAAAGTCAAAGAAGTTCTGACGCGGCGAGCTCAAGTCGAGGGATATTGGGGCCTCGATATCTATGAAATCCTGATCCCCACCGAGAAAGAATTGCAGACCCGAAACGGTAAGCGATACGAGATGGATCGCAAGGTTTTTCCCGGCTACATCCTCGTCCAGATGCAGATGACGGACGATACCTACAAGCTTGTGAAGTCCACGAGCGGGGTCACGGGGTTCGTTCAAAGCGGCAACAAGCCGGTTCCCCTCGAAGAGTACGAGGTTCGCCGGATTATGCAGAACCTCGAGGCTTCGAAAGAGGCTCCAAAGGTTTCCTGGCAGAAGGGCGATGCGATCCGCGTCGTCGAGGGACCGTTCAGCGACTTCAGCGGCAAGATCGAAGAGGTCAACGCGGACAAGGAAACGCTCAAGGTCCTCATCAACATCTTCGGACGCGACACGCCCGTCGAGCTGGCGTTCACACAGGTCGAGAAGCTGTAAGGCGCTACCCTTGGATGCCCTTTCGACGCGTTTGCGCTTACGAGTGAACCTGCCTACGGCAACGTTTCTTTTAGAAGCGTAGCGAAGCTTGTATCGGGTCCTTCGCTACGCGCAGGGACGACACCGACGAGCAGGCTGTCAGAGCTTACGAACCTCTCAGAATGTGCTCGGGTGGCTTCGGGCCGTATTTCTGAAGGCCGGCCCAAACTCCGCCGGCAAGAAGCAGGCCCCCGGCGATTGCCCAGAAGGCGCCGAATGCCATCTTCTTCGGCTGTTCCGCCTGCGCGTTCATGGCCTCATTGTTCGTTTGAAGAGCCTGCCGGGCGCTGTCGGCCGAATCGGAATCCTGGCCGTGGGCGGCGACGATGGCCGCGCCTTGCGGATCGGCCTGATCGACCGTCGAGTAGCCAGTATCGTCCGTCTTCTGAGGCACCGCGCCGATCTCCGACTGCCCTTTTTGGAGGGCTTGCTGTCGTGCGACCTCTTCCTGGGTCAGCGGGGCGACCGGGTGCAGCTTCCTCGGATCCTTGAAGGTTGCGTTGGCCGCGCAAAACGTCGCGAGAAGGATGAGAGTCAAAAGGGTTCGCATGGGTCTAGTTCCTAAAAATGAATCCTCGGTCTTGCCAAGTGCTGCGGAGCATCACCGGACTGCGTGGTAGCTGTAGGTCGATAAGGGGAGTTTTGGTCATGGACCGCTCCCTGATCCGAGAGTCGTAGTTCATCGTCATCGGAAGGGACCAAACCACCATCGCCTCGTCCTTACTGATGATCGAGCCGTTGAACTGAACGCCGGAACCGCCGGTTCCGATGTTTCCTCCGCCGACAAAGTTGGTGTAAAGCACGGCGTCGATCTGGTTCACGCCTTCCGAAATGCTGTGCAGATAGGAATTCCCCATGACGCTCTGGTACTTCATGAAGCCCGTCGAGTCGACTTGGGTCGCGTCAAAGGGGGGAATCCAGTTGCCGTTCTCGTCGTAGCGCCCGTGAGTAAACGGGGGCATCATGTACGCGAGCGGATACGGATTGCTGAAGGTCGAGGGATCGCCCATCATGACCGATCCGCGAGCGGCGAGCGCGAGGATGTCCTTCTTCTCGTTCGCATTGTCGATCGTCGTTTGGTTCGTGCCTCGGAAGTCGGGCGGATTCTTGTAGATGATCGAACCGACGATATGCACGTTCCGTCCGGTGTAGATCGTTCCCTGCCCCTGGACGTAGCCCTTGATGACGCAGTCTTGGGTGAACGTGACGGGGCCGTGCACGAGGACCGGATGCGTGGAGGTGCCGATCAGCGCGGCGGAGCCGGTCACGTTGCCGTTCGTGGTGATTGTCTGGTAGCCGCCCGACCCGTGGTTCAGGCTCGTGTTCCAGACCTGAATCCAAGCGCCCTGGTTGTAGTAGGGATTGGCCGTTCCGTCGCCGTAATACTGCTTCGTATCGAGGTAGCTCGAGCTAAGCGACTGGTAATAGGTGAGGTCGCTCAGGTCCGGCATGATGACTTCGTCGGTCGGGCTCGTATCGAGCATCGTGGTGGTCGGGTTGGAGCTTTGGCCCGTCCGCGTCCACCCGGAGCTTCCCGTCGAGTCGGCGCCGACGGCTCCGTCGATTCGGTTGTTCAGGATCGAACCCGTGCTTTCGAAAACGAAGTCTCGCCAGTTTTCGTAGGTGCTAGAGCCTTTCGCACCGTGGACGGAGCTGTTGTAGCCCTGCCGGACGCGGGCATTATTGCCGTTCGTCGAAATGTAGGTCGAATTGCTCCACTTGACGGGCAAGTTGTTGATGAGGCCGATCGCGGGCGGCGACAGCTTGTCGTTGACGCATGCGTAGACGGACCCGTTCACGGTCGGAGAGCCATTCGTGAAGTTGAAGTTGCCGTTCGCGCGCATGTCGCCGTTCACGATCAGATCGTTTGCGTTGAAGCCGTCCATCCAGCCGTAGTTGTTGACGAAGTAGGTGTAGTCGAACACCTGGCTTCGCGCCAACTGGAAGGAAGCGGTCACATCGACCGTCTTTTGCGGCTCGTTCGAGTCGAGCTGGCCGTTACCATTCAGGTCGATCCAGCCCACGCTGCGCACGACGACGATGCGCGTATAGCTGTCGCCGGTGGGCGTGTATTCGGAGATAACCGCGGACGAATAGTTGCCGACGCCGTCGATCCCCAGGTTGATCCCGGCTAATGGATTCTGCTGCGACGCACCCGAACAGCGGTTCTCGAGATCGGTGAAGTTCTGGTTGATCTTGAACGGGCGCCAAAGGGAGCGTAAGAGGGCCTGCGTTCCGGCTTCGCAGAGGTGAGTCGCCTGGACCTCCAGAGCTTGCCGCCTGGATTCGCGGATCGTCTGCGTCGCTCGGCTGACGTAAGTGACCGCGCCCACGCTGATCAGCGCCGTCAGGATGAAGGTCGTGATCATGGCGCTGCCGCTTCGCAGCCGACGTTTGTTTGAGATTCTGGTTGGCACTTATTTCACTAGCTGCAAGATATTTCGGAGATAGATCGTTTCCCGACTGCGCGCCGTCGCCGTCTTGTTGTAATCGGCGCTTCGGCTCGAAACGAGCATGACCGTGAGTGAGCGCGTCGTGCTGCCAGCCCCGGCAGTGAAGATTCGGTAAGTTCCCGTGCCGTTCGGCGACTGGGGATCGGTTAGGATAACGCCCTTGCAAATCGTGTGAGGCGTCACCCCGCCGGTTACGACGAGATTGGTGCCCTCGAGCTCGATGCGCCGCGTCACGTTGTCCCATGTCGCCGGCATCACGAACGTGCCGCTATCGTCCTTGAGCGGCAATTGGTAGGTCAGGCCGAGTCCGTTGGAGTCCACGGTCACCTTCATGGCTTCGCGCAACTCCCGGGACACCTCGCGAACCGCGCGATAGGTCGTGGCCTCGGCGTCGATTTTTCCGTAGCCGCGCATCCAAATCATCGAGCCGCTGGTGAACAACAGGGTCGCGCCCAAGATCGCGATGGTCGAGAGACCGGCGGCGACCGTGGTCTCGACTAGCGTCGTTCCGCTTCTCTTGCTTCTCTTCATAGGTTTGCGATCAGGGTTCCGAGGGAAAAGGTGCGAGTCGTCCCCCGGTCGTTCCAGGTCACGGTGACCGTCACTTGGCGAAGGTCGATATCGGTTTGAGCGACGGCGACCGTGGCCGTTCCGGAAGGAAGCAGCCGGCCGATGTTGTCGTAGGAAGCCGAGTCCACGTTCGTGGCTGGATAAGTGTTGGTAGACACCGGCGTCGTGCTGTCGATAAGACCGTAGGCGAGGAGCTGGGTCGACGTCGCATTCGCGTAACCCAACCCTCGGATCGCTTCAAGCTCCTTCTGGGCGAAGGCGACGGCCTTGTTTTGCATGTCCGCCCTCGCACGCGATGTCGTTGCGATCGGAAGAGTCGCGATGACGACCGACGCTCCCGTGCCAACGAGGAATATTGCGAATAAGACCTCGATGAGCGAGAATCCGCGTCGTCGGACATACCGGTGGCAAGCTCCCCTCATGGTTCTCAGGTGCCAGAGAATGGGGTGTCCGCCACCTGAGAGTAATGCCGGTTTTTCAAATTGTGCGCGCCAGTTTCGTACTTCCTGGCGATATGTCATAACAGACCATGGTGCGAACGATCCTCGTCCTACTGGCCGCGTTCCTATTTGGAACGGCGCTCGCTCAAAGAGGGCTGGCGACTTCGCCCGTTGGAACCTGGAAATACGACATCGCGACTCTCCACCTCGAGCTTAACGACGCGGGGAAGAAAGAGCTGAACGATCCCAAGCATGGGAACCAGTCTCGTGAGAAGATGGCGCAGTTGAAGGCGAACCTCGCCAAGACGCTAAAGACGATGACGATCACTTTCAAGGCGGACCACAAGGTCGTCGTCACTTCGACGATGTTTCAAGACAAGCTCCTTGGGACCTGGACCATGAACGGGCTCCAAATCAAGGTCCTTATGACGAATGTGAAGCAACAGACCCCGGATATGGCCATCGCGAAAGATGGGAAGCACATCGTCGCGACCTACACCGATCCCAGATTCGGCGTCGGTAAAGTCACCCTCGTCCGCAGCTAAGACGCCGTCCGTTTCGTCCGTTTTAACTGTATTCTTCAATTGCCGGAGCCGAGCCGGTTCCCCTTCGAGTCCGATGACCGAGTTGCAAGCCGCTCCATGGATCGTATGCCCGCGAGACCTCGCCGCCGAAGAGCGGTTGCGAAAAGAGCTGGGCGTCTCCTCGCTCGTGGCGGCGATCCTTGCCCAACGAGGCTTTATCGACCCTTCCGAAGCGGATAAGTTCTTGCATCCGCGGCTCGAAGACCTTCACGATCCCCGGCTTCTGCCCGACTACGAGCCGGCAAGAAACGAAATCCTTGGCGCCCGCGAGCGCAAGGAGCGGATCTTCGTCCACGGCGACTACGACGTCGACGGCGTGACGAGCGCCTCGATCCTCGACCGGTTTCTCAAGAAGATCGGCTGCGACGTTATCACGCATGTTCCCCACCGCATGCGAGAGGGCTACGGCATCCATGCTTCCGCCGTCGAGGCGGCGGTGGCGACCGGGGCCAAACTGTTCCTTACGTGCGACTGCGGAATCAGCGCTTTCGAGCAGGTCGCGGCGGCGCGGGAAGCGGGCCTGAGGGTCGTCGTCACCGACCACCACACGGTCCACGAGGAGCTTCCCGAGGCCCACGCCGTCATCAATCCGCATCGTCCCGATTCGGTTTATCCGTGGCCGGAGCTTAGCGGAGCGGGCGTCGTTCTGAAGCTGTGCGCCGGCCTGACGACGGAAGTCGGTTGGAAGACGGAGCAATTCTATCGCGCCTATCTCGATCTGGCCGCGCTGGGCACGATCGCCGACGTGATGCCCCTCCTCGACGAGAACCGCATCATTGCCCGCCATGGCCTCGAACGGCTGACCGACAGCCGCAAAGTGGGAATCCAGGCTCTGAAGCGAGTCTCCGAGATCGAGGGCCCGGTCACCGCCTATCATGTCGGCTTCCGCCTCGGCCCGCGGATCAACGCGGCCGGACGGATCGACGACGCGGCTCTCGCCCTCGAACTGCTCCTGGAGACCGACGAGACCCGGGCCGCAAAGCTCGCCCAGCAGATCGACGCCATCAACACGGAGCGGAGAGCCGAGCAGGAGAGAATTATCCAGGAAGCGATCCTCATGGTCACGGAGAAGGGCCAGGACAAGAACAACGTCATCTTCGTCGGCCATCAGAGCTGGCATGCCGGCGTCGTGGGGATCGTCGCCGGGCGGCTCGTCGAGGTCTTCCGGCGACCCGCCTTCGTCGCGACGCTCGGCGACGACGGCAAGACAGGTAAGGCGTCGGCGAGGAGCATCCCCAAATTCAATCTGGCTCAAGCCCTCCAGAGCCTCGATCCCTTGGTGTCCGGCGGGGGCCATGCCATGGCGGCTGGATGTTCGTTCGAGTACGACGACATGGATCGGATCGCCGAGGCGCTGCACGAATATGCGGCGGAGTTCCTAACGGAAGAGGATTTCAAAGTCACCCAATTTGCCGATCTGGAAGTCGACGCCTCCGAGATCACTTACGAGGCGGTCGAGCAGCTTCGAGACTTGGAACCCTTTGGCGCGGCCAATCCCGAGCCGATCTTCGTGGCGCGGGATATTACTTTCACGCAGATCAAGCCGACCCGCAGCCCTCAACACATGATGCTGACGATGCGGAACGGTACGGGCAAGCCGATCCAAGGAGCCGGATTCGGGATCGGCGAGCGCCTCGCGCTGCTGGAGTCAGGAGCCGAGGCGCACGTGCTTTTCCGGCCCTGCCTGGACGAATGGCAGGGGCGCACATCCCTCAAGTGGCATGTGCGCGACTTTGCGCTGGCCTAGCCGCCCGTTTCCGACTTAGAGATCGCCGGATCCGGCACGACTTGGGCCTTCTGGATCGTTCCGACGGTGAGGTTAAACGTGTGGCTCGTCGCGAACCGCATCACGGTTATCGTCAGCGAGTCGCCGACATCCTTGGCCTCGATCACCTGGGCAAAGTCGAACTGGTTCTTGATCGGCCGCTCGTCCATGCGGACGATGAGGTCGCCAACCTGGATTCCAGCAAGGGCGGCTGGAGAGCCATCCTTCACGAGGGTGATCAATGCCCCAGGGGTCAATGGATCGTACTTGCACTGGATTCCGATTGCCGGATGCAGCACCTTATGCGTCGGAGAAAGAAAGCCCGAGACCACGCGCCGCAGAACTTCGGGGCCGACGGTATATCCGGTCGTAAAGTCGGCCGGGCCAAATTGGTTCATATTCCCGGCAATGTTCTTTCCGTTGTTGCCGGGACTCCCGCCACCGCCGTTCCCGCCGCCGAGACTGATGGGCGGCATACTCCCACTCTTTGGGCCGGCGATGTGAACGAATTTGGATTGCGGCTCCTGGGTTGCGAGGGTCGCGTTCAAGAGGCCGACAAGATGGCCGCCTTCGTCGAACAAGAGAGCGCCGGCGACGGATTGGGTGCTCGCCTCGAAGCGAACCTCACCCAGCGGGAAGCTTCGCTTGCTGGAGCTGAGGTAGCCGACGACGTTTCCATCGACGAGTTCCCCTCTCACGGGGCCACTCGGCAGGACGACAAGGACGGGAAGTTTGGCGAGCTTCGCGGACGGCGGACGCAGGGTGACGACGGTTCCGTGCTCGGGAGCCCATTCCTCCGCTTGAAGCAGCACGGTTTGCGTGGGAACGTCGGTCGCCCTCCAATCGAGAACGATGTTCGTCCCATCAGCCATGCGAGCTTGAACGTTGGGCGTGGAGATCGCGCTTTGATTGGCAAGAAAGAGGCCGCTCTTGTCGATCAGGACGGCTTCACCGGTCACGACGCCTTGACGCATGATCATCGCGACCGAGTTCTTGGCGATCTGCCAGACAGGTTCGTCCTGCTTCGGCAACGCCTGAAGGCCGTTCGACAAACACCAACCCACACTAACCGCCGACAATAACATCGCCTGCGCTGTCTACCTCCGTTGCTTTTTGGGCGCCCGTGTTGGCGTCCTTGGACGTTCCGATCATCACGATCGTGGACGGCGCGCTCGATGCGGTTTCACGCTCCGGCTTGGACCGGCTCGCGACCGACGAGACTCTCGGTTGCGGAACGATGTCCGCCTGGTATACGTTGTCGAATTCCATCGCGACCTGAGCTTTCAGATCGCTGATCAGGCGGCTATCGCTCCGATGGCGCGAAACATGGTTCGATGCGGCCATCACTTTCGGCGCGGGCCGTGTGGCAGCGACGCTCAAGACGTCGCCATTCGCCGTCGCATACTCGAATGGATCGCCCATCGGTTCGTTCATCGCGACAGGGGTCGGATTCGATTGGGCGAACGAGGCGCCCGATCCAACGCCGGCGAGAGGCGACTGCTGGTGCATGTTCCTCACGAAGACGACGCCGAACATAAACACGGCGGCGACCGCCGGCATCCATAGCCATCCAAGCTGAGGGCGCGTCTTCGGCTTCAGACCCTGATTCAGGACGGCGTGGCGCAGCCGCTCGGTAGAAAGCTGATGCTCCGGAATATCGTGGAGAGCCTTCAGCCCATTCCGCATGTCGCGATACTCCCGAAGGACCATGACCGCCTTCGGATCGCCCGCAACCTCTTGCTCGAGGCGCGCCGTCTCTTCCGGGCTGAGATCCCCGAAAGCCAGCATCGCAAGCTTGTCTTCTAACTTCTTGTTCATTTCGCGTCCTCGCCCAACAGGGGGGCGATTCTGTCTTTTAGCGCTCTCCTCGCTCTTAGCACTCGCAGTTTCGCGCCACCGACGGTGCACGAAAGGATCTGCGAAATCTCCGTATATTCTCTTTCCTCAATATCTCTCAAGATCAAGACGGTTCGATGATGGTTGGGGAGAGCTTGCAGCGCCTTCCTCAACGCAACTTTCCTACGATCCTCTTCCAGATTTTGCACGGGGTCTTCGGTCGTGCCGATCGTCATCCAGTCCAAGGCGCCCATCGCTTCCTGCTGCTCGAGGGCCGTGCGCCGCGTGCTCATTCGCGCCTGGTCCGTGCAAAGGTTGGTCACGATCCGCAAAAGCCAAGTCGTGAACTTCGCCTCGTCTCGATACCGGTCCAAATTCTGATACGCCCGCACAAACGCTTCCTGAACGATATCTTCGGCATCGTCGCGTCGAGGCACCATCTGATAGGCGAAGCGATAGACGAGCGTGCGATGCCGTTCGAACAATTGCTCGAAAGCATCGAATTCGCCGTCCCTCGCGCGCCGTACGAGAACGGCATCGCTATCAAGTTCCATCGACCGTACTATGGACGGAACATACCTTGTAATCGTGCCTTGGATCGCCATGGGAGGTCCTTGGAGGGTTATCAAGCCTTATGACGTCTCAGTCGCCCTTCCGTTACGGCCCGGCGGAATCCCTCCAAGGTTCGCCGTCGATATCCGGTAGTCCATCGGGTCCTATCGTGAGACGACAGGATCGATTGCCCCGATCTCAAACTACAATGAAGGCATCATGGAACGCGTATGTCAAAGCTGTGGAATGCCGATGAGCCAAGACGCGAAGGGCGGAGGCACGAACGCCGACGGGAGCAAAAGCGCGGAGTATTGCAGCTTTTGCTACAACAACGGGACCTGGATGATGGATATGTCCGTCGACCAGATGCAGGAGCGCGTGGGGGGAATCCTCAAGAAGTTCGGCGCTCCCGAGTCTGTCCAGAAGCAGGCCGTCGCCGGAATTCCTCTCCTCAAGCGCTGGAAGAAGTGAGTCCGCGCCTCTAGCCTGCGCGATTCGCGAAAGGTTCGCACTGGCGCGGCGCGCGAAATTCCCAGACCCGGCTAAGGCCGAGATGACGGAGCCAAGATGGCTCCGTCACACTCCGCCTACTCGCCAGTGCCGCGGACCCACGTGCTTACGCGAATGCTTCGGGCTAGTGCGAAGGACCCAATCCGCCGTCGTCGGGGGGCGCCCAGGCCGTTGTACACTAGTGGACTCGCGTGGACGAACCCAAGAAGAACACAGAAAAGCTGAGCAAGGTTTGGACTCACACGCTTAGCGTCGTCGGCCTGCTGGCTGCCGTCGTCTCCATCGTCAGCTTTTTCGGCATTCATCCCTCGGGCGCGCCGCCAGAGACCCCTCGGACTCCGAATTCCGCGAAGCCCGATCCAAGCCCTAATTTGCACTCGTCCTTGGCGTCGAGTCCAAGCAAGGACGCGCCGCCGGATTCTCCTCCCACGACGCTGCGTCCGAAAGGGATCGGCACCTTGCATCTCGACGGCCAGTTCACGTCCGGACAGCCGATGCTCTCGACGGACGCGATCGGCCAAGCGACCGGCGTTTCGGCTCCGTTGACGCTCAAGGATTCCAAGTCGGCCCGGCTGGAGACGGTCACCGGCGCGATGGTCCCCGTCGCCGTCGAGGCCAATCACCTGGTCTGCGTTTGGAGGAAAGGCGCCCAATTCGTCCACGGCCTGCACATGACGGCGGCGACGCCTCACATCCATCTCACGACTCCAGGCATGGACGACGTCGACGTTCCGACCGATGCGGACGGACGCCTGAACCAGACTTTGGTATGGCCCGCCGACCACCTTTTCTCGACGGTCGAGTTCGCAGGACCGGTCGAGATCGACGGCCATACGCTGGAGGGTGGCGTCTCCTTTGGCGATCTCGCGCTGCCCAGCCGCTTTTCCCTCGACCTTCCGAAGCCAGGCGAAATCCTGGCGGCGATCAAGGGAGAGTTTATGTATCCGGCAGGCAGCGACGGACGTTACGTGGTCGTCGAAGCGGTTCCCGCCGGCAATGGAGCACCGATCAGTTGGAGTGTCCCCCTCCATGGATCGGAATCGACTCCGCTACGGAGCTCGAAGGGAGGCACGGTCGATAAGGGCCTCTATGCAATTCGGGTTCTTTGCTCCAGTTCGGCGAAGTAGCTTCCTCACGGATTCCAAATAAACGCGCTAGCATAATCGCAATACATGCGAGCGCTGCTTGTCGAAGACGATGCCGTCATCGCCGACCAAATTGCGGCGGTGCTGGTTCGAGAGCGCTTCCAGGTCGACGTGGCCGCAGACGGCGAATCAGGAATCGACGAAGCCTTGGCTCACGCCTACAACATCGTGATCCTCGACGTCATGCTCCCCCGTCGGGACGGCTGGTCGGTTTGCGACGAGTTGCGGCGGCTGGGCGTCACGACGCCCATTTTGATGCTCACCGCGCGGGATTCCATCGACGACCGGGTCCGGGGACTCGAGGGTGGGGCGGACGACTACCTCGCCAAGCCGTTCGATGTTCGCGAGCTTCTGGCTCGAATCCATGCCCTGCTTCGACGGGACAAGATTCATCGCACGGGCGCGATCCAAGTCGACGATCTCGTCATCGACTCGAAGGCCCACACCGTCACCCGCGCCGGCGAGCCGATCAAGCTGACGCCACGGGAGTTTTCGCTCCTCGAAGCACTTGCCCGCAACGAGGGGCGTACCCTCACGCGAGAAGTCATTTTGGAAAGCGTCTGGAACAATGAGGAGAGCCTCGACAATACGGTGAATTTCCATATCACGTCGTTGCGCAAGAAGATCGACGCCAATTTCGACCATAAGCTGATCCATACGGTGCATGGGATCGGCTACGTGCTGAGGAGGCCGTGATCCGCTCATTCCGCGTCCGGTTGACGCTGTGGAACGTGGTGGTCATCGCCCTCGTTCTGGTCGCTTTTTCTGCCGGAATCGTCTACGCCAACCAGGCGCGCCTCTCCTCCGATATCGACCACGAGCTTTTCGATCGCGCCCACTCGCCTCCCGGCGGACCGTTCGGGGGCCCTCCCGGCCCACGCGGCCGTGGCCGCCGGGGTCCCGGCGGACCGGACGACTCTGGAAACGGAGGCAATCCGCCGGACGACAACAGCGGCCAGGCGATACCGCCGAGATTCAACGATCCCGTCGCGATTCGCTTCGCAGACGTGCGCCGTCCCCGGCGGTTCGATCCCGACGGCAAGCCCCTCGGCCAGACTCCGGACGAACCCTTCGACTCGCGGGCTTTGCAACTCGCCAAGACGGGCGAGGCGCTTTATTCGAACGGCGTTTATGACGGCGAGCCCATTCGCATCTACACGATGCGGATCCGCCAGGGACCGAACGAGGGACAACTCGTGCAGGTTGCCCGAGAGACGGGCGATCTCGACCGGATTTGGTCGGCCCAGCTCGGAACGCTCGCTCTTTTTCTCCCTGGCGCAATTCTCGGCGCCGCCGCAGGCGCATTCTTTCTGACCAATCGCGCCATCAAGCCGATCGCCCAAATGAAAGAGGCGGCAAGCGCGATCAGCGAGAAAGACCTGTCGAAACGCCTGAAGGTCGAAGGCCAAGACGAGTTCGCCGAGCTCGGCGTCACTTTCAACGCGATGGTAGACCGGCTCGAAGAGAGCTTCTCCAAGCTCAAGACGGCCTATTCGGACCTGGCCGAGGCCCACGAAACCCAGAAGCGCTTTACGGCCGACGCGTCCCACGAGCTCCGGACGCCGCTGACGAGAATCCGGTTGGCGGCAAGCGCGGCGCTCGCGGAGACGGCGACGCCGGAAGAGCAGCGCAAGGCCCTCCAAGTCGTCGATACGGCGGCCGAGTCGATCGGGCGGCTCGTGCAGGAAATGCTCGTGTTGGCTCGCGCCGACGCGGGCCAGCTCACGATGCAGCGCGAGCGGATCGATCTACGGGTCGTGGCAACCGACGTCTTGGGGAACTTTTCCCCTGAAAACGTCGAGCTCGCCGCCGACCTCCAGGATTCGCCGGTAACGATCCTGGGCGATTGCGAGCATCTGCGGCGAGTTCTTGCCAATCTGATCGAAAACGCCTTGCGTTACACGCCCGCCGGCGGGACGATCACGGTCTCCGTCCACTCCGAAGGCGCGACGGCGCGGCTCCAGGTCCGCGACACCGGCGAAGGAGTTTCCGCCGAGCACTTGCCTCACCTTACCGAGCGCTTCTATCGCGCCGATCCCTCGAGGGCGAGAAGCGACGGAGGCGTCGGTCTTGGCCTTGCGATCTGCAAAACGATCGTCGAGGCGCACCAAGGAACGCTTCAGATCGAAAGCACGGTCGGGCAAGGAACCACCGTTTCCGTACGCATTCCGCTTGCCTAGATAAATTTTCGAAGAAAAACATTCTCAAACGAATTTCAAATATTAAAGCCCTATAACAGGCATGTAAACGGTCGGAAAGCCTCTGTTTCCGGCCAGTGGAGGACATGAAAATGTTGAGAACAACCATTCTGGCGCTCGCAATTTGCGGCGCGGTTATGGCGACCGCACAGGAGTTTCCGCCCCAGGGTCCCCCTCAGGGCGGAGGCCAGGGCTTCCAAGGAGGTCCCCCGCCTGCGGGTCCGAACGGTCCCGGCATGCAGGGCATGCGCGGTGGCCCGGGAATGCAGATGATGGCCGGGCCGCGTATCTTGATGCGGCCAGACGTCCAAAAGGAGCTTAAGCTCAGCGACGATCAGAAGCAGAAGCTCGCCGAGCTCATGCCGCCGATGAGACGCGACCCCGGAGGCCCAGGTGGTCCCGGCGGTCCGGGAGGCCCCGGCGGACAAGGCGGTTTCCGCGGCGGACAGGGCGGACAAGGTGGACAAGGTGGCTTCGGCGGCGGCCAGGGCGATCAAGGCGGCGCCGGTCTGCCTCCGCCTGATGGCCAGCGAGGCGGACAAGGGGGACAAGGCGGCTTCGGCCCCGGCCGGCAGGGCGGTCCGGGAGGCCAGGGCGGCTTCCGGGGAGGCCAAGGCGGCCCGCAGCAGGGTCAGGAGATGGAAAGGAAGATCAAGGAGATCCTCACCGATTCGCAATACAAGCGGTATCAGGAGCTTTCCTTGCAGCTTCAGGGCCCGATGGCGTTCCTTCGGCCGGAGGTCTCTCAGAAGCTTGGAATCACGGACGACCAGAAGCAGCAAATCCGCGAGATCATGATGAGCAATCGCCCGCCGATGCCTCAGCCCGGCGAGCAGCCGCCCGATCCTCAGGAGATGCGCAAGATGATGAAGCAGCACCGCGAAGAGGTCGAGAAGAAGATCCTCGGCGTCTTGACCGGAGCGCAGCGCGACCAGTGGAGCGGGATGCTGGGTAAGCCCTTCAAGTTCGAAGAGCCGCCCGCGTTTGGCCCCGGCGGACAAGGCGGTCCCGGCGGAGGCTTCGGACCCGGAGGCCAGGGAGGTCGCCGAGGTGGAGGCAACCGCGGCGGTGGCGGCGGAGACGACTTCGGCGGCTAACGGAAGGAGAGGGCGGCCCCATGAGGGGCCGCCCCTTTTTTTGCCGTCCGGGCTCCCTGGGCGGTAACCTTCCCTGAGATGGAAGACGTTGTCATTCTCTCGGGAGCGCGCACACCGATCGGCGCGTTCATGGGCTCACTGTCGAGCCTCACGGCCCCTCAACTGGGCTCAATCGCGATCAAAGGCGCTATCGAGCGCGCCGGCGTATCCCCCGACGAAATCGAAGAGGTCATCATGGGCTGCGTGCTGACCGGAGGCGTCGGCCAGGCCCCGGCCAGACAGGCTGCTCGAGGAGCCGGCCTCCCCGATTCGATCCCCGCGCTAACCATCAACAAGGTCTGCGGATCGGGCATGAAGTCCGCGATGCTCACCGCTCAGGCGATCAAATGCGGCGACAACAAGCTCATGCTCGCCGGGGGCATGGAGTCGATGTCCAGCGCCCCTTATCTGCTCGACAAGGCCCGAACCGGTTACCGAATGGGCAACGGAACGCTGATCGACAGCATGATCCTCGACGGCCTTTGGGACCCTTACGATAATTGCCACATGGGCAACTGCGGCGACGCGACCGCCGCCGAATACCATATCAGCCGGGAATCGCTCGACGAGTTCGCCGCCGAGTCCTATCGGCGTGCCCTGGCCTCGCAAGAGTCCGGCCGCTTGGCCGAGGAAATCGTCCCCGTGCCCGTGCCGCAACGCAAAGGCGATCCGGTCCTCGTCGATCAGGACGAAGAGCCGAAAAAGGGCGATATCGCCAAGCTGAGTTCTTTGCGTCCCGCGTTCGGCAAGGATGGGGTCACAACGGCGGGAAATGCGAGCTCCATCGACGACGGGGCCGCCGCCATGGTTCTCTCTTCCCTTTCGGAGGCGGAGCGGCGCGGCGCCAAGCCGCTCGGGAAACTCGTCGGCTATTCGACCCACGCTCAGGAGCCGCGCTGGTTCACGACCGCGCCCGCCTTTGCCATCGAAAAGCTTCTGAAGAAGCACAACCTCACCGTCGAGGACATCGACGTCTTCGAAGTGAACGAGGCTTTTAGCGTCGTCGCTACTTTGGTTGCCGATAAGGTCAAGATTCCACGCGAAAAGCTTAACGTTAACGGCGGCGCGGTTGCGCTCGGCCACCCGATCGGCATGTCGGGAACGCGCTTGATCATCACGGCTCTCTATGAGCTGAAGAAGCGCGGTGGGCGGTACGCGGTTGCGACGCCCTGCATCGGCGGCGGCGAAGCCACCGCCGTTTTGCTGGAAGCGATGTAGCCATCGCCGCGGGCGAGCCTAAAGACTCGCCCGCGCCTGCGTCTATTGATTCGAGGTCGAGCCGGTGGTTCCACCCGTCTGGGTTTCGCTGCCCGAATCCGTCGTTCCCGAACCGCCCGAGCCGGCCGTGTCGTTGGTCGTATCTCCTCCGTCGGTCGTATTCGAATGGTCGTGATCGATCACGACGGGCGGCTGAGGAGGCGGATTGTTGATGATCGTGGGCGGCGCGGTTGGAACGGGCTTCTCGATCACGCGAGTGTCGTGAACGATCTGAGGCGCTTTATTCTGAGCGTTGGCTTGGTTTACCGGCGCCCACCAAACGAAGTAGCCGATCGCCCCGAGGGCGAGGACCAAGATCAGAATGGTCAGGACGGTCGCGGCCCCGGCTACCTTGCCTCGCTCGGTGGCCAGCCTTTCCGACTCGGCTCGAGCGACGGGGTCCTCGACGATGACAGCGGGTCTTCTCACAAATAGCATCTTCTTCTCCTTTCGCTAGCTCTTGCTCTCCCAAGAGAGCCGGAACGAGAATGATTGTCGAACCCCTATTTGGACCATCCGAGCGGAGAGCCTGTTCGAAACAGTCCCATTCAAGACGCGCCTGGGCAGGCGAGGCCCGGTTCATCGCCGCCGTTATTCGAGCCGGCCGGGGAGGATCGGAACGAGCCAGCGGGCCGCTTCTTCGAGGCTCTCGTAGCTGATCTGGTGAGCCATCGGATATTCCGAATACTTCAATTCATGCCCCTTGGCTCGCAGGATCTCGGCCAGTGCCCTCCCGTCGGTCGCGGGCAACAGATCGTCGTACAGGCCATGCTGCTGGAGAATCGGCAGGCGCTTCGCCGGCTCGGCTCCGGTATCAAAGGCGGGAATAAGCCGCCCGCTCATCAACCAGGCCGCGTCGAGGATCTCCGGTTGGCGGAGGACGACCCCGGCCGACATCATCGCACCCTGACTAAAGCCGCCAAGGACAAGCCGCGACGGGGCGAGCGCGGCCGATAGCTCCCGCAAGTCGTCGATCAGGACTCCCAGGCTCGCCTCGGCCTGGTCTTCGTCGATGATTCGACCGCCATCGGGAAGAAAGTCGATCCCGAACCAGGCGTAGCCGCCGTATCCGGTCGAATAGGGCGCGCGGAACGAGACCACGTAGAGCCGTGGGTCGAGTTCGGTCGAGAGGCCGATCAAGTCCTGTTCGTCCGCGCCAAGACCATGCAGAAGGACGAGCACGGGCGGACTGGAATCGATAGAGGAAACGGGCTCGCGGACGACGGCGGTGAGACGCACGGATCATTATGTTTTCGCGCCCGCGCCGGTGTGGAAACCCTTGCAAATTACTTTAAGTTTTCGCCTTGAAAAACCTAAAGGAGCGAGCCGATTTGCCGATGATTTTTATATGATGTCGAGCAAGCTGGCCCCCCTGTTTGACCTCATCGATTCAGCCGTCGAACTGTATCGAGAATCGGCCCTGTGCCGAGCCCTTTGCGCGAGCATCGGTTCCCTTGTCGGCCTGATGATCGTGGACGGCATCCTCGGGTTTCCCACGGGGACGCGCATGGCCTACGTTCTTCCCCTTTGGCTTGCGATCAAGAAGGGCGGACGAAACGCCGGCGCGACGGTCGTGATCCTCACAACGGTCAGCCTCGCCCTCGTCGATTCGGCCGATCCGGGCCGAGCGAAAAGCACCCTCGTCAATTTTGCGACTCAGACCCTCGTTCTGTATGGGTTGATGATGATCTTCGACAGCCTCGAAAGCCGCCTGCGAAACGTTACGACGCTCGCGACCCGAGACTCGCTGACCGGGCTCTATAACCGCCACGCCATCGAGGAGCGAGCCAAGAAGGCGATCGACAGGGCTACCGTCCTCAGCCAGCCCCTCGCCATCGCCATGATCGACTGCGACCGGTTCAAGGAGCTGAACGATCAGTACGGCCACGCGTTCGGGGATGAGGTCCTGCGGATCTTGGCGAAGACGATGCGGCGGGGATTCGCTTCCGACGCCACGGTTGGCCGAACCGGAGGCGACGAATTCATCGTCATCCTGCCGAACCGCGACCGATATCAGGCGCTGTCGCTCCTCGAAGCGACTCTCGAACGCTTCCTTTCGCACCATGAGATTTCGGGGTGTACGTCGGGATTCAGCTATGGCGTCGCCACCGTCGGGCAGGACGGTCTGGAATACGACCGGCTGGTCCGCGCCGCCGACGACGATATGTACCGGACGAAGGCGAGCCGTTCGGACCTCGCGGCGACGATCGCGTCCTAGCCCGTGCCAGTCCCATTTCCCTCCGGCTCGAAGCCGGAGATCACCATTGCTTGGGAGACGACGCCATGTCCGTTAGCGAGTCGGGCCGATCGTGAATTGCTCGAAGCCCCGCTCCACCGTCGGCTCGCTCTGAATATCGCGAATGTAGCCCGGTCCCGCCTCGAGGGCGTCGAGAAACCAGTCGAGGGACTTTTGCTCGGGATGCTCGGCGAGAAGCTCGACGTTGCCGTCCGAGCGATTCCAGACCTCCCCCGCGATGCCGAGACGCCGAGCCGTCAGAAACGTGAAATTGCGAAAGCCCACGCCCTGCACTCTCCCTCTCACGACAACTCGAATTGACGGCATTTTGTCCTCTATTGTTTATAAGGATAAAAAAACTCTTCGCATTCCAAGTAGGATTTGTTACAACGTTTCCTAAGCCCTATGAGCATTAGAGAAATTCTTGCCCGTCACAGCAAGCAGAGGACCGCTTCTCGGTTGAACCTGGAGAGAGCGACCAACCCGGACGTCGCCGACGTGATCGAAGAAAATATCTGTACGATCGTCGAGCTTCGGCGTGCCGAGGAGAAGCAGAAAAGAATCCAGGATCGCGTCGCCGACGCCATCACCGCCTTTTCGGGCAGCATGTCGTTTCTCTATTTGCACGCCTTTTGGTTTGTCGGCTGGGTCGTCATCAATCTGGGCTGGACGCCGATCCATGCCTTCGACCCCTATCCCTTCAACTTCCTGACGATGGTCGTCTCGCTCGAAGCGATCTTTCTGTCCACCTTCGTGCTCATCAGCCAGAACAAGATGGGCGAGGTCGCCGACAAGCGAGCCGATCTCGACCTGCAGATCAATCTGCTCGCGGAATATGAGATCACGCGCATCCTGAGATTGGTCGACGCCATGGCCATCAAGATGGGGATCGAGGAAGCTACCGATCCGGAGATGCAAGAGCTCAAGGCAACGGTGTCTCCCGGCCAGGTCCTCGAAGAGATCAAGAACCGGGAAAACCAGGCCAAGAAACTGTAGCGCGAGGCGATAGACTGAACCTCGTGCAGGATGGTCCTCAGATTCGCGGCGACTACTTTACGGATCGTCTGGGCGGATGGTTCGAAGCGCTGCTGGCCGCCGTTTCGCTCGGCATCGTGATCTCGCGGATTCGCTTCGGGATCAAGAGCTCGGACGAGGTGCTCGGCGCTCTCTACTTTTTGGAGATCATCGGCGCCGTGGCGATCACGCGGTCCAAAGAACGGCTCATGCGATTCGCCTTCTGGATCTTTGCCTTCCGGGTCTTGGCCGGCCTGGGCTACATGAGCGTCGTCCACGGCGACAAACTGGCCCGTTCGACTCTCGGCTTTCCAGTCGTCGTGGCGGTGTACTGCTGGGTTCGGATTCGGGCGCTAAGAACCAAACCCTAGCGCCCGCCCGTTCCCGCTACGAGATGTATCCCAGGCCGGGGCTCGTGTAGTTCTTTACATTCGTCGCACCATATTTGGCGAGAATCGACCGGGCTTCGGACTCGCTGACCGGTCCTGACGGCACAGCCACGGATAGGATCGCGCCTCCCTGCTCGACGATCATTCCGTAATGTTTGGCCGCCTCCCACTCCATCCCTTGGTCTTTCAGATAGCCGGTTACGGCGCCGGCGATGGCGCCGGCGCCGGCCGTTGCGGCGAATCCGGCCAAGGCGATAGCTAGCGCGCCGCCCCCGGTCACGAGGCCGAGGCCGGGAACGAAGATCGAGGCCAGGGCGGCGATGGCGCCGACGCCCAAACCGACCTCGGTCCCTTTGATCGCCCCCTCGCCTGCATCGTCGGGGGTCGTCGTCGTAATCCCCACCTTGGCGATCCGCTCGGGATCGACTTCGTTGTCGGCGGCCGCCAAGTTATCATATAACTCGCTTTCCGCTTTGCTCCGGCCCGCAACGTAAGGCTCGCCGGGCCTCTCCGGCGGCTGCTGGTTGCGAACAAGGCTTATGTCCTCCGGTCGGACGCCGAAATCCAGCAGCGCCCCCGCCGCGCGTTCGCTACTCGGGACGTCCGGAAATGTGGTGTACAAGGTTGTCGCCATTTTGCTCTCCTCGGCAGCGCCGCCGAAAAGCGCGCGCCTAAATGTATGTCCGTCCGCCGAAGGCTCATGTTTCCGCCGAACTTGCGCGAAACCCGATATTCTATGTCCGGATGCCGCTCTTTCGACGCTTCTGGCCGGTGCTCTTGTTGGCCTTGCTGCCTCTCGTTCCCCTTTGGCGCTGCGTCTTTCTCGGCGACGCGATCGGGCCGTTCGATCAGATCCGGCAGATGTCGCCGTGGAATGGGCCGAAGCCGTCGCAGCCGTGGGACGTTCTCCAAGCCGACGGCGTGCTTCAGTTCTATCCCTGGCGCGACATGGTCTTCAAGGCGTGGTCGCATGGGCAGCCGCCGCTTTGGAATCCCTACGAGTTGGGCGGCACGCCTCTGTTGGCAAATTCCCAGTCCGCCGGCCTGTATCCGCCCCATATCGCGATGGGGGTGCTCCACGTCCCGACGCCGCTCGCGATGACCCTTCTGGCCTGGTTCCACCTGTTTTGGGCAGGGCTCGGCGTCTATTGGCTTGCCAGAAGGTTCGGCGCGACGAAAGAGGGGGCCGTCATCGCGGGGGCTTCCTTCCAGCTTTCCGCCTTCATGCTTGCCTGGACGGCCCTGCCGAGCGTCATCAGCACCGTCGCGTGGATTCCCTGGCTCCTCGGCGGGATCAAGGTGCTTTGCTCCGTCTCGGAGCGGACTTCGAAATCGATGTTCGCAGCGTGGGTCGTAACCGCCCTTTCGACCGGCATGATGTTCCTCGCCGGGCACCTCCAGTTCGCTGCCTACGGATGCTTGGCCGCCACCTTCTTAGGGGCATGGACGCTCTGCGCGGAAGGTCCGCGGAAAGCCCTTGTTCCCGCCTGCCTTTCTCTCTTCGCCGTCATGGCGGGCTTCTTGATCGCGGCCCCCCAGTTACTGCCGGTCCTAAATTACAGCCAGTTTTCTCATCGGCGGAATAGCCCGACCGAACAGGGGTACACCGCATACGTCGCCGGCGGCATTCGACCGTTCGAACTCGCCAATCTCGCCAACGCCTACACGCTCGGATCGCCGCGGACCCCGGTCCAGCTTGGCAGCACGACGATCGGAGCCTATTGGCCGGCCTTCGAGAAGCAGGGAGCGAATTTGGCGGAATCGGCGGTGACGATCGGCCCACTCGTCGTCGGCCTCCTGGCCTTGCTTCCGTGGCGTCGACGCCAATTCTGGTGCTTGGCGGCTTTAGGCTTGATCGCCCTGTTTCTCGCCCTCGGGACGGTTCTTAACTGGCCTCTGTACTTCTTCGTTCCCGGCTGGTCGGCCACGGGCTCGCCAGGAAGGATTATCGTGCTCTTCGTCATGTCGGCTTGCGTTGTCGGCGGCACCGCCGTTCCGAAGGAAGGCGATTCCGTTTCAAAGACCCAGCGGAACGTCGCGATCGCGGCTCCGTTCCTGTTCGGACTGCTTTGCCTCCTCGCTTCGCAAGGTGGGGCCTCTGAAGACATGGCGAGCCTTGCCTCGGCCGCTTTTTCGGCGGCCGTCGTGCCGGCCGTCGTCGGAGGACTCATCGGCAGCCTCGGGATCGCCCTCGTCATTTTGCCGCCCCTCGCGAAATACCGGCCGGCCCTCGTCGCATTCCCGCTGCTGCTCGCCTGGCTCGGATATGCGAGCGATATCGTTCCAAGCGGGCGTCCCCTCGAAATCCAGCCCGCCACGTCCTTCGACCGGGTCGCTTACGTTAACAAGGAGTGGTCGCTGCACATCGCGGCGCCGGTAATCGCTCCTCCGAATACGGCTTATCTTCTCGGCAAGCATGAGATCGCGGGCTACGATTCCCTTCTCCATCGGGACACGGACGCCCTTTTGAAGGATATCGACGGAAGTGACCCGGCCCCTCCGGCAAACGGCAACATGATGTTCGTCAAGCCGGACGCGGACGAGCACAAGCTGGCCGATGCCGGGGTAACCGCCATCCTCACAAGAAATCCGGACGGGAGCGTCGAGTCCCGCTCGATCGACGGGAACGGGCGAGTCCTGTCGCCGCAAGGTAAGGGCGAAGTCGTCGAAGAGAGCTTCTCCAAGCTGGTCGTCCGCGCCACCGGCCCCGGACGCCTGGTCGTTCGCGACCGGAATATGCCGGGCTGGCTAGCCAAGGTAGACGGGAAGCATGTGCCGATCGAGGGAAGCCTTTGGCAAGAGATCGATTTGCCGGCGGGAGTGCATACGGTCGAATTCAATTACGTCCCGCCGGGACTCATGGCCGGACTGGCTGCCGCGTTCCTCGGATGGCTTGCGATTCTCCTGGGCCTCGTCTACTGGCGCAAGGCTAAAGCGTGAAGTAGAAGGTCGCGCCTCGGCCTTCCGACGACTCTGCCCAAATCTCGCCGCCATGCCGGTGGATGATCCGGGCGACGGTGGCAAGACCGATGCCGGTGCCGTTGAATTCCGCCTCGGAGTGCAGCCGTTCGAAGGGCTTGAAGAGCTTGCTCGAATAGGCCATGTCGAACCCGATGCCGTTGTCACGGACGTAGTAGCAGGTCCGGTCCCCGATCTTCTTCGTCCCGACCTCGACGACCGGTTTTTCGGCGCGCATACTGAATTTCCAAGCGTTGTTGATGAGGTTTTCGAGAGCGATGTGGAGGAGTCGGGCGTCCCCTTCCGCCTTCATTCCCTTCCGAACGACGTATCCGTCCTTGCGCCAGTGGTCGGCCTTGGCAAGTTCTTTGAGCATGCCATCAGCCATTTCGCTCAGATCAACCTTCTCGCGCTTCATCTCGACGCGGTTGAGCCGGGAGAGGGTGAGGAGAGCGTCGATCAGCTCCGACATGCGGTTAGCGGCCCGGCGCACGCGCCTCAAGTGGTCCTTCACCTCTTGCGGGATATCTTCGCCGAGGTCCTCGACGACGGCCCGGCTAAAACCGTCGATGGCCCGCAGAGGCTGTCTCAGGTCGTGAGAGATCGAGTAACAGAAGGCCTCCAGCTCGCGGTTCGACGCCAGCAGTTCGGCGGTCCGCTCGTGGACGAGCCGGTCGAGCTCCTGCTCGGTTCTCTTTCTCTCCGTGATGTCGGTAATCATCGCCAGGACGCCGCGAAACTCGCCGCTTTCGTCGCGGATCGGGCTCATGGAGAGAAGCGTCCACACGAAGCTGCCGTCGTGACGCCGGAATCGGAAATCCTGCTGGGTCGCCGTTCCCGCGAGCTGCCTCTGGAGGGTCAGATCGACCTTCGCCCGCTCGTCGGCCTCGACGTAGTCCTGAAGCCTCTTCCCGGCCATTTCCTCGGGCGTGTAACCGAGCATGGAGGCCATCCCGACGTTGACGTACGTCGTTTTGCCTTCCGCGTCCGCCATCCAGATGCCCTCATGCGCAGTTTCGAGAACTTGCCGATAGCTGGCTTCGCTCTCTCGCAGCAGGCGCTCCCGCTCGAGGCGCTCGATCTCGGCAGAGGCCCGCGCTGCGAAAAGCCTCAAGACGGAAGCGACATGCTCGGGATCCCTAAGCGGATCGGCGTCGTAGATGGCGAGAGTTCCCAAGGGCTCGCCGGTCGAGGCGACCAGCCGCGTCCCCGCGAATCCGCGTACTTCTACGCCCGCGATTTCGGCGAATCGGGGGAAAAGGCGCCCGGCGTGATCCTCGATCGCTACCGATCCTTGTCGCATCGTCCCATCCACGGGCGTCCCACGAGGAGAGAACAGGAATTCCCTGCGAACCCGGCCGGAGTCGGCGAACGCAAGCATCATCGCATCCTCTCTTCCCGGAGTGACCCGCGAAACGTAAGCTCCGCGCGATCCGGCGGCCTCGGAAAGACGAAGGACGAGGTTGCGGAAGAAAGCTTCGCCGGTCTCCGAAACCAAGGCCTGGCTCATGCGGGCGAAGGACCGGGATCGCTCGTCTCGCTCACCCAGCAATTGCGTCTTTTGAAGAGCGATCGTTATCTGGTCGGCGATCGCGGCGACGAACTGCCGGTCCTCCGCGGACCAGTGCAGGAAACGGCGGTAGCTGAGCGTCGCCGCCACGTAAAAGCCGGTTGGACCGACAGAAAAAGGGTGAAGGAGCAGACTCTTGATTCCGCTTGCCTGGTGAAGCGGAACGTCCAGTTTCGATCTTGTCAGGGCCTCGTTCGGGTCCGTTGCAAGGCTGAAGAGCGGCGCACGCGACTCCCCCAGGTCTCGCCAAAGAGGCGCGAGGGCCGGGCTTCGAAAGTCGGGCGAATAGCTGTCTCGCTGGGTTTCGCCGCACGAAGCCCAGAAGCCTCGCTCCTCTGCGCAGTCGGAACCGGAAGGCAACCATAGGAGCCACGTCTGGTCCGCGCCAAGCTGCGTGCCCATCGCTTCGGCGCCGAGCTCATAGAGGGCGGATTCGTCCCGAAGGGCGATAATCGAATCGGCGAGCGACCGGATGACCTGCATCTCCGCCAATTGGCGGCGCAGGGCCTCTCCCTGCTCGGCCTGCCTCACTTCGGAGGCTTGGCGGGCCGTCACCAACGAGCCGGCTACCAGGGCACAGGAACCCATGACCGTCGCGGCGATCTGCAAGTCGAATGTGAGCGGGGTTTTCGTCAACAGGTTGACGGTGACGAGCAGTCCTTGAGCCAGCAGAAAGCCGATTGCCGCCGCCGCCAAGCCGGAAGTGACCGCCATCCAGATGACAACCAGGAACAGGGGATAGATGCGCCCGGTACCGCCCGAAAGCTGCTCGATCCAAATGAAGGCCGCTCCGAGCATGAGAACGCCCAGTTGCAACACTTGAATCGACGGTTGGACGCCCTGCCGAAGAAAGCGGTCGAGTGGCTCCCGCTCGGGGTCGTTCGCCCACTCGGCCAACTTGATTCCGGCGGGAACGAGCGCAGCCATCGGGACGACCGTCGCCAACCAGAGGAGGAGAACCGGGCTGGCGGCGCCCCGTACCGTTAGAAGGGGCGATTCGATGGCCGCCAAGAAGAAGGGGAAGAAGGCGACGCAGCCCCCAAGAACGAGAAAATCCCGTTGCGATCCCCACTTCTCACCATCCGAATAGCGGCGCACGCAGAACGCCGTCCCCCCGGCGACAAGCGTTCCCAGCAGCGTCTCCACGACGACGAGCGCGAAATTTGCCTCCACACCTGGCGTCCGCAAGGATTCGAAGAGGATGGAGAGCAGGGCAACCGGCACATAAGCGCCTCCGAAGACGATGAGGAGGACCGTAGCGAGGGCGACGACCGGAGTCAGGGCGACCTGGGAGTGCTCGCTAAACGGCGCGCGCCCAACGAAGGCCATTAGCAACGAAAGCGCCAAATAGGAGGCGCTGACCGATGCATACCGCAATGTTCTTTCCGGCGCGGTCGTTCCCTTATGCATCGAAAGCAGTATCTGCACCAGCGACTCTCCCTCTTAGAGTCTAACGCGAGATAGGCCGCAGACGGCGAAACGACCTCAAAACGGCCGAATCGCAAGTTTTGTGAGTTTTTTTCGACGCCTCCCTAGTGGTAGCCCTCGTCTATTTGGCAGAATAGTTTTCCACAGTGGGAGGAAGGGCCGTTAGCACCGCAGTATTACTGGCGCTTGGCGCGCCAGCCTTTGCGGCGCTTAAAATGTCCGCGATTTTCGGGGACAACATGGTCCTCCAGGCCGGTGTGCGGACTCCCGTCTACGGCCGCGCCTATCCTCGCGAGATCGTCCACATTCGCTTGGGTAAGCACCTGGCGACGGCCCAGGCGGACGAGCGGGGCGATTGGCGAGTCGAGATGAATCTTCCCAAGCCGGAGGGTCCGCTCGAACTTGAAATCGAGGGAGCGTCGGACAAAGTCGTCTACCGCAACGTGCTGGTCGGGGAGGTCTGGCTCTGTTCCGGCCAATCCAATATGGAGTGGTCGTATCACGACGCGAAGATTGCCCGGCAGAACGTCTCCATCGGAAATGCGACCCGGCCAACCATCCGACTCTTCAAGGTTCGCCACGCGGTCGCGATCGTGCCGCTGCACGACCTCCAAGGCAAATGGGTGGTCTGCACGCCGAGCACAATGAACGACTTCTCGCTGCTCGGCTACCTGTTCGGCACGAACCTACAGGATCGGCTCAATTGCGGAGTCGGGCTCATCGAGAGCGATTGGGGCGGGACGCCGGCGGAGTCCTGGACGCCGCATTCGACGTTGAACGCTGCCGCCGAGCTTCAGCCTCTCATCAACTCGAATTTTCCAGTGCCGACCGGAGCCGGCCGCGACAGCGGCGACAAGCATAAGCCGGAGCGCGCGGCATCCGTTCTCTACAACGGCATGATCTGCCCTCTGATGCCCTACGGCTTCCGGGGCGTCGTCTGGTACCAGGGAGAGTCCAACGTCGGCCGTGCCGGTCAGTATCGGACCCTCTTCCCATCCATGATCAGCAGTTGGCGGCAAGAAGCGGGACGGCAATTTCCCTTCGTCTTCGTGCAGCTTGCCAATTTCGGCTTGAGGCCGTCCGAGCCCGCGAAAAGCGATTGGGCGGAACTGCGCGAGGCTCAAACCGCGGCTCTCAGGCTCCCCGCAACCGGCATGGCGACGGCCGTCGATCTGGCAAAGCCGATCGAAATCCACTGGATTCACCGGGAGCAGTTAGCGATGCGCCTGACTTGGGTTGCGATGAGCAAGGTCTACGACCACAAGGCTCCAGCCGCCGGCCCTACGTTGAAATCCTATCGGGTCGAGGGCAACAGCATGCGCTTAGAGTTCGATGGGAAGCTGAACGGCCTCATCATTCGGAACGAGGACGGTCTGTGCGGCTTCGAGGTCGCGGGGGAGGATCACATCTTCCGCAAGGCCTACGCCCGGATCGACGACGGCGCCATCGTCGTTTCCTCGACGAAGGTAGCGCACCCTATTGCCGTTCGCTACGCCTGGGCGAACGATCCCCAGGTTTCCCTTTACAATTCGGCGGGATTGCCGGCTATCCCCTTCCGGACCGACGATTGGAACGACTAGCGAAGCTAGTGAATTTGGATCGAGCAGCCCAGCCTCTTGAAAGCACGGGCTAGCTCGGCCATGTCGATGCCTTCCGGTACGTTGATCGTGAATTCGCGATCGAAGCCCAGGAGCCGCAGACACGCGAGCGCGTAGAGGTCGACGCTGATCAGGGCGGTTCCATCGAGGCTGCTGTAAGTGCGCATGACTACTTTCTAGATCGGGAAGGACACCGCGATACCCTTTGTCCAGAAATCCGTGGACGGGCCGGATCCATGCAAGGATTCGCAATTTTGTCAGGGCTCGATGCCCATCTCGTCGAGCAAACGACCGAGGGAATCGTGATCGTAGCGGTCCATCTTTCCAGCCCGCTTGCCATCCTGGGCAGCCTCGTCCGGCTGGCCGGTTTCTTCGAGCAGGATCGAGAGCAGACCGTAGTAGAGGAGTTTGGCGGGGTCGAGATCGCTCGCCAACCGAAGCGACTTGATCGCTTCGGCCCGGCGTCCCGTTCCCCAAAAGGCGACGGTCGCGCGCAAATAGAGAAAGTCGTCTCCGGGGGAAAGCTCGATCGCCGCGCGAAGGGATTCCAGGGCTTCTTCATACCGCTTCATCTGGATCAGGAGGTCGCCGATCCAGTAGTGGTAGAAGGCCTCGTCGGGCTTCGCCGCCACCGCTCCCTGAGCGGCAAGTAGCGACTTCTTGTACTCGCCAAGCTCCCGATAGGTCTCGGCGAGCTTCAGTCGATAGAACGGGTTTTCCGGTTCCAGCCGGATCGCCGCTTCGAGCTCCCGCAGACAGTCGTCGTACCGACTGTAGCGCTTGTAAACGTCCGATAAGCCGACGTGCGGCTCGACCGCCTGGGCCTGCGCTTTCAGGGCGATTTGATATTGGCGAAGCGCCTGGGGCGCAAGATCTGCGTATTCGTAGGCGCCGGCCAGCTCGATGTTCGAAAAGATATCGCCCGGCTTCCGCTGCGCGATGGCGTCACGAAAGTGCCGGATCGCGGTTTGCCAGTCGCCCTCGCTCAGGAAGGTCCGGCCAAGCTCGTCGCTCTCTTCGGCGGTCGAGCCTCGCTTCTTGCGCTTGGCGCGCTCGATCTTCTCTGGCTCACCCAAGACCGGCGCCTGAAACAGTTCGGCGATCTGCTTGAAGGACGGCTGCATGGCACGTTCGGATGGATTCTCGGATTTCAATGCTATTTGCTACGACTTTCCGTTGCGGTTGTTCCTTTCCGGAGGCTGAACGGGCCGAATCGTGATCGTGCAGGGATAGGCCGAGCCGGAAAGCGGCACCGTCAGAATCTTCAGCAACTTGGTGGAATAAGGTTCAAGCCGGAACCGGCTCAAGCGCGTCTCCTCCTTGGGCTGGAGCATCGGCGTCCGCCGCACGCTTCCGTCGATGAGGAAGACCGCGCCACCGTAGCCCGCGCTCGCTTCGTAAACGACCTCGACGTCGGCAGGGTTGGCTGTCTTGTTCTCGATGTTGGCGGTAATCGTATAGAGAACCCCAAAGTTGCCGTCGAGCGAGCCCTGGTTATCCTGGCGCGCGATGGGAGTCTGGCCGATCCGCACGAAGCCGAAGGGGCCGCCCACCGTGTAATCCACATCCTCTTCTTTGAACGGATTCGGGTAGATGTGAACGGAATCGGGGACGGGGACCGAGGCGAGATCGCCGATCGGCTTGCAGCCGGTGATCCGCCAGGGAGTCGCGCTCGACATCGCGACTTTCCACTTATGCTCCACAACCGATGGGCTGCGGGCTTCGGCCCGGACGATCAGCTCTTGGGGACCGCCCTCCAGGAGGCGCAGGTAGCAGAGGCCGCTCACCGTGTCGTTTCGCCGCATCCGGCGCAGGGAGATCGGCAGGATCGAGTAAGGCGGAATATCGACGATCTCGCCGGAATACTTTGACCACGAACGGACAAATCGATCTGCCGCCTCGAATCCGGCGACAACCGGATTCTGAGCGGGTTCCGCGTCGCCGGGAATGATCAGCATGCGGGCCGGCGTGTTCGTATTGTTGATCGCTTCGACATTCATGATGAGCGTCGAGCCGGTGCGGTTGATGTGATGGTAGAGCATCCTCACCGGCTGCCCGGCCTTGAGGCCGCCAACGAAAAGTCGCATCGGCTTCTTCACCGGCTCCGGATTGTTCGAATACCAGAGCTCCGTCTCTTCTCGGTAACCGATCGGGGAATTCTTGACCGTCACGTTGACCAGGCCCTCCGAGGGGAAAGCCATCGGCCCCGACACTTTGACGTGCACCGCGTAGCAGCGGCTGTCGCCAGTTCCTATGTCGGTAACCGTGGGCGGCGTGAAACTGACCTGGGCGCCGTCAACGGTTCGAAGGTCGCTATTGACCGACGCAACCAAGGCTCCGGCGACCATGTCGCGCGTCGCGGGCGTCCCCGTAACGTAAGCCGTAAGGGATTGAGGGAAGTAGGCGGCAATCGGCTCGACCGTCACATCGAGCGTCGCCGTTTCGGCGCCGGCCGTGACCTGGGCTTGGCCCGAGCCAGGGTTGACGCCCTGGATCGACAATGTGGCTCCCGTTCGGACAATCTTGAAAATCTTCTCGTCCGAGGAGCGGACGGCGGAGTTCTGTACCTGGCTCCCCACGAGGGCCACCGACCGCGACCCGCCTGCGGGCGCTTTGATCTGGCGAACGGACAGCTTTAGAGGCGGCAAAGCCGCCGCAGAAGCGATGGCCGTGCTCCAAGCCTGCGCCAACGCCTTCGGCGTCATGCCGGCGGCCTTGGCCTCGTCTCGCGTCACAAGCATCCAAGGTTTGCCGCCAACCACGATTCGATATTCCTTGCCGGCAGCCGCGATCTTCGTGCCGCCATTAGCCAAATCGTCGGCGAGAAGGGGCGCGAGATAGGCGGCTCGCTCGACAGGCGAACGGCCCGCCGCGGAGGCCCGAATTCTAACGACTTCGACCTCATTCACGTAGATTGAGGAGCCGCTAGCGCGCACCGACGCAGCCGAAGCGCAGGTGGCTGCCGCTAGCAGTCCGGCGATCAAAAGGAAATGCCTGAAAACGCTCATGCTCAAGCCCGTCGAGGTTACCTCCGCGTCCCGCGAGGCGTGCCCGGCAGGCCCCGCGTTTGGTACGGTAAGGACGCCTCTCAAAGGTAGAATTCGGCATAAGCGAGATAAAAATGACCCCTATCAAGGCAAAGAATTACATCAATGGCGATTGGCGCGAAAATGCGCAAGAATTCGAGAGCCTGAACCCGGCCAATCAACGCGAAGTGGTCGGAACGGCGCCCTTGAGCACAGCTCAAGATGTCAACGACGCGGTGGCGGCGGCGAAGCAAGCCTTCGGCGCCTGGCGGGAGCTTAGCTGGATCAAGCGAGCCGAATACATCGATAAGTTTGCTCAACTTCTCAAGAGAGACCTCGAAGAGCTTTCGACGCTCGTCACGCGAGAGTGCGGCAAGCCCTTCAACGAAGGGCATGCGGACGTCGTGGAGGCGCTCCACATGGCGCAATATGTCGCGGGTATGGGCCGCATGCCCAACGGCTTTACGCTCTCTTCCGAGATTGCCGAAAAGGATGCCTACATCCTTCGCAAGGCGAAAGGCGTCGTCGCCTGCATCACGCCGTGGAACTTCCCTTCGGCGATTCCGCTGTGGTGCACGCTTCCGTCCCTGTTGGCCGGCAACACGGTTGTTTTCAAGCCGGCCGAGCAGACGCCGATCGTCGCTCACCGGCTGGTGGCACTGATGGCCGAGGCCGGATTCCCGGCCGGAGTCGTAAACATCGTTCACGGTTTTGGCGAACAAGTCGGCGATCCGCTGGTGAAGCACCCCGACGTCGCCGTCGTTCTCTTCACCGGCTCCCTGGCCGTCGGCAAGTACATCCAGCGGACGGCCGCGGCCGAACTGCATAAATTCGTGGCGACGGAAATGGGCGGAAAGAACGCGACCATCGTCTTGGCGGATGCCGACATCGAACTCGCCGTCAACGCCTGCGTTCTCGGCGCTTTCAAGACAAGCGGCCAGCGATGCGTTTCGACGAGCCGTATCATTATCGACAAGAAGATCCAGGCGGAGTTCTCAAAGCGGTTCGTCGAAAAAGTCGGCCGGATCAAAGTCGGAAACGGCTTGGAGCCGGACGTCTTCATGGGACCGTTGATCGAAGCGGGCAGCGTCGAGAAGTGGCAAAAGCACAACCAGAAGGCGATCGAGGAAGGGGCTGAGGTTCTGGTCGACGGCAAGGTCCTCGACGATCCCGAGCACGCTTGCGGCCACTTCGTCTCGCCCTTCGTGTATCGGTTCGAATCCTACAAGCCGAACACTTTCTGCCTTCGGGAGGAGGCCTTCAGCCCGCACGTCGCGATCATCGGCGTCGACGGGATGGAGGAGGCGGTCCAGGTTCACAACGACACCGAGTACGGCCTCGCGATGGCCGTTATCACGGAGGATTATCGGAAGTGGCGCTGGGTCCGGGACCATGCCGATTTCGGCCTCGGTTACGTCAACCTGCCATCGATCGGGGCGGAGGTCCACCTTCCGTTCGGCGGCGTCAAAGCCTCCGGCAACGGCCACCCCGGCGCGGAGGGGATCATCGAATCGGTCACTCACCGGATCGCCTTCACAGTGAACTACGGAAAGGAGATCGTCATGGCCCAGGGCCTCGGAACGAAGATCTAAGGAAAGTGGCGAGGTCCGTTTTCCAAGGCGGAGCCAATGCGGGGACGATGGGGCGCGCCGGTTCGCCCCTCACCCCTGTTCTTCCTCGCTACCGCTCGGGTTCACAGACCCTGTCCCCCCGAGGAGAGAGGGTTATTCGCGAATGTATTTGACATCGGCGCCGTCCATCTCGCGGATATCCTCGACGCGATACACCTGGTCCGAGTAACGGATGTAAAGCTTCTTACCCGAATCGAGGCGAATCGCGGAAATCCAGGGGGCGGCCAGAAACCGCTCGACCTTGTACGTTCCCTTCCCTTTGTCCAAGACGTACCGGCCGTCATCGTACAGGGTCAAGGTTTGCCGAGAAGGAGAACGGAAGGTCGCGGCGGGAATCCATCCCCAATCTAGGATTTGCCTCCGAATCGGCAGATAGAGGATCGCGCAGATAAGGATGACGACGAATGCGATTCCGACCTTTCGGCGCAAAGCCATCAGCCGGCCACGTGCCGAATGCTGCAAATCGCCATGCTCTTGCCGTTCCAGGCAACCGACGAGAGCGCGGCCGCCATCTGGAATTCGACTCCGTCCTTTCGCAAGCCGACCACGCCCATGTGCGAGCCCATCTGGCGTCGCTCCGGATTCGAAAGATAACCGGCGACATGCTCGTCGTGCCCGCCCCGATACTGATGCGGGATCAGAGCCATGATGTTCATGCCGATGAGCTCGTCGATATCGTAGCCGAACATCTCGCTAGCGGCGACGTTGGCATTGGAGATCGTTCCGTCGTCCGAGGTGAGGATCAGGGCGTCCGGAGCCGCTTGAAGAATCAGGCTGTAATCCGGACCTTCCGGCGAATCCCCGCGCATTTCCTCGATGCGCCGCTCATACTCCTCGCGCAAGGCCAGCGCAACGAGCTCCGTGCGGTTGTGAGGTCCCAGCTTCACCCGAATCCGGCCCCAGTAGGTATTGACGGTTGCCTCGCTGATTCCCAGCTTGTTCGCGATGGCTGTATCGGTCAGGCCCTGCCCGGCGAGGGCGATCAATTGCTCTTCTCGAGGCGAAAGGATAACCTTCTCCGCTACTTTTCTCATTTAAGCAATGCTCCCTTCGAGGTTAGCATTCCAGGCCCTCGAATCAGCCCCAAACTGTCCATATTGTGCCAGGAAGAGTTGGTTTGATGTAGTGGATAAGAATGACACTGATTTAAGGGACACGGAATCGCCTCCAGATTCAAAGAGGCCCAAGGTCTCACAATCGAAATGTGCAGAAAAGCATTTCAGCCGACGAAGCCGTCAAAGTCATCCGGTCCGGCAATCGCGTCTACGTTCACGGCATCGCCGCCGCCCCTCAGGCCCTTATCCAATCCATGACCGCCCGCGCCGACGAACTTCGAGACGTGGAAGTCGTTCACTTGCACACCGAAGGCGCGGCTCCTTACGCCGAGCCCGGCATGGAATTGAGTTTCCGGGTCAACGCCCTGTTCGTAGGCAGCAACGTGCGCAAGGCGATCCAGGAGGGACGAGGCGACTATATCCCGATCTTTCTCAGCGAGGTCCCCAACCTTTTCCGTAGCGGCCTTATGCCGATCGACGTCGCTCTGATGCAGGTTTCTCCTCCCGATCGACACGGCTTCTGCTCGCTCGGAACGTCGGTCGACGCTTCGCTCGCCGCGATGCAGTCGGCCAAGCACGTGATCGCCCAGATCAATCCGAGAATGCCGCGAACCTTCGGCGACGGCCTTGTTCATGTCGACGACCTTCATGCCATTGTCGAATGCGAGGAGCCGCTCAACGAGGTTCAATCGCCTCCTCCGACCGAAATCGAGGCGAAAATCGGACGCCACTGCTCCGAGCTGGTCGAAGACGGCGCGACGCTTCAGATGGGAATCGGAGCGATTCCGAATGCGGTTCTTGCTGCCCTAAAGCACCACAAGAATTTGGGCGTCCACACCGAGATGTTTTCGGACGGGCTCATTTCTCTCGTCAAGAGCGGGGTCGTGAACGACCGGGAGAAGAAGGTTCGCACCGGCAAGATCGTCGCGAGCTTCATTTGGGGAACGCGCGAGCTTTACGACTTCGTCGACGAGAACCCCCAGGTTTCGATGCTGGATGTCGCCTACGTGAACGACACTTCGGTGATCCGGCGCAACCCGAAGGTTACCGCGATCAACAGTGCGATCGAAGTCGATATCACGGGCCAAGTATGCGCGGACTCGATCGGGACCGTTCAGTATTCCGGCGTCGGCGGGCAGATGGACTTCATCCGCGGCGCGGCCCTGTCGGAGGGCGGCAAGCCGATCATCGCCTTGCCCTCGATGACCAAGAAGAATCTGTCGCGGATCGTCAGCGAGCTAAAGTCCGGCGCCGGGGTCGTGACGACCCGAGCCCATGTCCACTACGTCGTCACCGAATACGGGATCGCCAATCTCTACGGTAAAAACCTGCGGCAGAGGGCGAAGGCGATGATCGAGATCGCCCACCCGGATTTCCGGGAGGAGCTTCATCGCGAGGCATGCGAAAGGTTCGGGCCTCTGGTCTGCTAGGCCGACCATGAACCCGAGAAGAGGCTAGTTATCTCCTCTCGAAGCGGCCCGTCTTTTCGGCGAAGCGGATCGAGTAGACCACGGTGTTCTCGCCCGGCTGCTGCCCGTGAGGCGTGATGTTATGTCCGCTCGTTCCCGCCGCAATCTTCATCAATGGCAAGAGGCGGTCGACCAAGAGTCCCATTCCCGAAGCCGCATCGCTGCCGTGCAACTCCTCGAACCGTCCCCACGCGATCACACTTCGCCAGTTGGCTAGGTCCTGAATTTGCTCGACTTCGAAGCAGACCTCGGGATTTTCGCGCATCATCGCGATCTTCCTTCCTTCCGCGCTATGGCAGATCACTCGCTCGCCGTCGTAGGCGTAGGTGACGGGCACCACGTAGGTCTTGCCGTCGGCATGACACCCGATCCGGCCGACGACGTTGCCGTGCAGGACGTTCTCAACCTCGCTTTCCGTTAATTCGCCAATCATCGCAACCCCTTCCAATCTAACCGGGATCGGGCTGGCCCTCAAGTCCCGGATTAGCCTGACGGCTTTTCGAGCGACTCGAAGATGAATCCGCGCTGCCTCAGCTTGGCGATGATGTCCGGCAGCGCCGCAACCGTTTCCTGAACGCCGGCGTGGAGCTGGATCACCGCTCCGGGTCGGACGGTTCCGGAGATGCGCCGGATGAGCTCATCCTTGCCCGGCCTCTGAAAGTCGTATGGATCGACGACGGGAAAGCTCAGACGCGCCATCGTCTTCGAATCGAGAATGAACTCCGAGCCGTGGGGCCGAAAAAGCGTTCCGTCGCCGCCAAAGCGGCGGAGGGCTTCTTGGCATTTGGCCAGATCGGTGTAGGGCTCGTCGTGAATCCAGGCGTGGATTTCCAGCCGATGCCCTTCCGCGACGGCTCGCCGGACGGCATCCGCGTAGGCGTCGAGACGGGAGCAGACGCAGAAGAAGGTCGCCGGGACCTGGCGAGCGCGGAGCACATCCAGCAGCTCATCGTTCCCCTTCGGGGCGGGAAAATCGTCAAAGGTCAAATAGACGGCGCCGCCGGCGGCCTTTCCGGCTAGTGCTTGCCGGGCCGCGCCGACCAGATCGAGACTTCGAAGGACTCCGTAGGAGGCCCAACGGACGACGCCCTCCTTGTCGACAAGCAGGGTGTACGGCACGCGATCGACGCCGATCAATGAGCACCACCGGTTCCCCTGATCGGAGAGGTCGACGCCGACGGCCGCCTGCTTGCCTCGCTCGCTCCATCTTCCATCGACGGAAATCGTGAGGAAGTCCACGGGTGAGCCCGTTAAGGCTTCTTGCGCCTCGCGAATCCGAGGAAGCTGGTCCTTCCACGTATCGCACCAGAAGGCGCAGAAACAAATGACGGTCGCACGCTTCGGCTTCCAGTCGAATGGCCTTCCCTCTCGCGTCACCAAGGTGAATGGCGCGATCCGGTCGCCGACGACGGGCGGATCGGGACGATGGAACCCCAGCACGAAGGCGGCGAGCAGGGCCGTCACTTCGCGACCCTCACCTCCAGGCGCTCGCCGTTCGACTGGCCGCGATCAGCCGGCCTTCGGATGTATTCCGCGAATGCCGGTAGGGCCGTCAACATCCCTTCGGCCTCCGCTCGAATGTAGTAGCGGAAAACCTGCGGCGCGCCCTGGTTGACCAGATAATGGATAACGGCTCCGTCGCGGACCTCCTGATCGCTCCAGGCCGAAGCCTCGCCATCCACGAATTCGAAACCGGCGGGGATCGGCTCGACGATCCTCATTGCGTCGGGCACGTCGTCTCCCCAAGCGATGACCGTGCAGCGGACCGGCTCGCCAGGCTGGACCTTCCGATTCAGCTCCACCCAGATTCCCGCATCGTTCTGGACCTCGAAGCGCCGCAGGACGCGTACGCCGTGAACGGTCTCATCCAGATTCGGCCGATAGACCGAAGCTTCGACGGTGAAGAATGCTTCGCCGCTCTCCGTTCGCTTGAGCTCGAGGGTGTTTTCCCCGCTCTTCAAGAGATTTCTGGGAATCGTCGCCAAGGCGATATCGCCAATCTTTGCGGGAGTCGACCTGGCGCTCATTCCGTTGACGAGGATTTCGACCTCCCCGATCCGGGTTGGGTCGGGATGGGAGAGGACATAGTTTGAAAGAGTCCAGGCGACGGTCGCGTCCTCCTCGCTCGACCGCCAATAATCGTTGTCCGGCAAGACCAGCCATCGAGCGAACTTTGGCTGGAGGTCCTTGCGGACGTCCAGCGCCAGGATCGCCGATAGGGCGGCCGCCGTCGTTTCGACGTTGCCGGCCGTCCAGCCGATGCCGGCTCTAGTCGGCAAGAAGGCGGCGTCGGGCCCGTTCGAAACATCCTTGAGGGCACTTTCGGCGAGTTCAGAGGCCCCTTGGGCGCTGTCCGCCATTACCATCGCCTCGACCATTCTCAGCTTCGAATAGGGTGAGAGGCTCTTGCCGCGCCGGATCACTTCGTCAATCTTGTCCCGGGCTTTCTCCGCGCGGGTGAGCATGAGGGATGCGGCGAGCAGGGCGCGATGCTCCCACAGGTTCGTCTTGTTGTATTGGTCGGTCGCCGCGTACTGGGCGCCGCGCAACAGGTTCTCGTATACGGTGATGCCTGAACGCCGGGCGAGCCCGAGCGCCCATAGAACCCGCGCGGTGATGACAGGATCGGCGGGAGCCTGCTCCCACCAGCCCCAGCCGTCGGGCCTCTCGTTTCTCGAAAGAAGGGCGAGAGATTCGCGGACGCGTTTATCGGAACTCGGCAGCTTCAGAGCGGCGGCTACGATTAATTGATTGGCAGCGCCGACCGATCCCCAGCGGCCGCCGTCGAGAACGTTCGATGCGGCTGCGCGCATCGAGGCGCCGATGCCTCCCGATACCTGCACCTTCACGACCGTCGCCGGTTCGAGCCGGTCGCTCGGGAGAACGAGCGTCGCTTTCGCGTCTCTTGCCACGATTCCGCCGGTGATCACGCGCTCCTTGACGCCTTTCGGCACGATGGGCACGCTCACCTTCAGGGCGTCCGACATGTCGGCCCGTTCGGAATCGGGGACGTCGAGGGCCACGACCTGCCCGGTCAATGAAGCCGAACCGGATTCGGGCAGCTTAGAGGAGTCCAGTATCCACTCGACCTTGGCCTGCTTCTTGGAGGGGACGGTGATGTGCCGCGTCGCCTGGCCGTCGATCGCCACCCCCTCCGAAGCGAGCGAGACGTCGAATCGGTGCTCCTGATCGGAGCGGTTGTCGATCGTGCCGATCAGGGTGACCTGGTCGCCTTGGACCATTTGCCTGGGCGTCGCCAAGCGAAGCATAACCGGCCGGTTGGCGACAACCTTGCTGGTTGTCATGCCGACGCTCGTAGCCATGGTTACACCGCGCGCAGTGGCCCGCCAAGTCGTCAGGTTGCCGGGCATCTCGAATGAAATCTTGCCGGTTCCGTCTGGGCCCGTCTCGACGAACGCGTTCCAATAAGCGGTGTCCTCGAAACGCTGGCGAAGAGGCGCGACCGTGCTGACACGCTGGTAAGCGCCACCGGACATTTCCTCGGGAGCGCTCATGTAGGCGGAAACTTGGTTGGCGCGCCGACCCCAATAGAGCCGGTAGAGATCGGGCGTCACATCCGGGATGATCGCGTAGATGGCCTCATCGACCACCGAGAGCGAAACCTCGGCCGGGACCGGCTGCCCGCTCTTGCTCGTCGTCCGGATCGTATAGGTCGCGGTATCGCCTGGCCGGTAATCCGTCTTGTCGGGCGTGGCGACGACCGTCAGTTGCTTGGATGGATCGGGCAGAGGCAGGATTTGATTCGCCGATAGGAGCTGTCCCTTGACCCATTGAGCAGCGGTCACGTAAGCGTTCGGAGACATCTGCGCGTCGGTCGCAACCGAATAAAGCTGTCCCAGCTTTGGCGAGAGAATGACGTGATAGGCCCAGACATCTCCGCCCTCCACGACGACCAGAATCGGACGCCCGCGCGTATTGGTGCCGACGATCACTTTGGCCGTCTCGCCCGGCACGTACACTCGCTTATCGAGCTTCAAGTCAATCGTGGGCTCAGGCTTCTCCTTCTTCGGCTTTTCGAAGTTGCCCCAGACCCAAATGCCTGTTTGCGCCTTGGCCGTGCGCCCGGTTCCGTCGGGTGCAGTCGCATAGATGACGAAGTCCCCAGCATCGCGCGCGGGAAGATTGAACGACGCCTTGCCGGAGGCCGGAACCTTGACCGAGGTGGAAGCGATGTGTTTCTCCTCCCACTGCCCGGTCTTTTCGTTCCAGACCGGTTGGCGCATCTCGATCGCGACTTTGACGGCCTTCGGCTTTCCGTCCAGATCGACGGCGCGGACGGAGAACGGAATGACGCTGCCAAGCGGCGCATATTGTACGTTGGCGTTGATCGCCAACCGGACCGCCGCCGCATAGACGGGCGCCGAGGCGCCGCCCTGCACTTGCCGGCGAGAAGAGTCTTCGACGGTCAGCGTGATCGCGTATTCGGAATCCGGCAACTTCGGGTCGGTCGGGACCTTGATGACAACGTGGCCCTTATCGTCCGTATAAGCCGTGTCCTCTCCGACGAACGGGTTCGCCGAATAGGTATCGCGGGGATAAAGGTTGCCATCGCCGCCGTAGAGCCGGTCGTCGCTATCGCCTACGTCGTAGAACTGCATCGGCGCGCGGCGGACCTGATAATGCACGGCGGCCTGCTGGACGGGAGCGCCGAAGTAGTACTGAGCATCGACGTTGAAGGAAAGCTCTTCGCCGGCAAGATAGTGGTGGCCGGCCGGGCCGACTTCGACCTTGAACTCGGGCTTTCGATACTCCTGCACGGTAAGCGTCTGGTAGGCGGTGTCGTCGCCGTTTCTAAGGACCAAGCTATAGGCTCCGAGCATGCCTTCGCTCGGGATATCGAACTGCCCTCCCACGGAGCCCATCGAATTCGACGTCAGCCGGACTTGGTCGACCGTGTTATCTTTCGGATCGCGAAACTCGACGATGCAGGACGAATTGGATACGACCCGGTAGCCCTGGCCAAGCGTACGGCGCAGGATCGTCTTGAAGAAAACGGTTTGCCCTGGACGGTAGATGGGACGATCGGTTTGGAAGTGGGCGACAAGCCGTCCGTCGGGATCGGGCGCTCCGGTTTTGACTCCGGCCAGATCGCTCCCGCGGCCGACGACGACGGTTTCGTCACCGGGCTTTCTCGGGATCATGACGGTCCCATCCGATCCGGTGCGGTAGCTACCAATCGGATTGCCTTCTTTCGTGTAGAGGCTCACTCGCGCGCCAGGCAGAACCTGCCCTCGAATCGCATCGGTCACCCAGACGAGCATTTTCGTCGGCGAACGCTTCGCCAGGACGGCGAGGTGAGTCACATTGACGACGGCCCAAGCCTCCTTAGCTCCACCCGTCACCGAGAGGAGGTAGACGCCGGGAGACATCGGGGGAAGATTGATCTGACGTCCGTAGTAGGTGTCCGCCTCGTTTGGATTCGCCCGTTGGGCAGGCGTCGCGATCGTCGCGTTCCATTCCTTGACCGGACGGCCTAAGGGCGACGGGCGGCGTCGTTCCTCCGAGCCGAGCTTACGAAGCCAGGTTTCGCCGTCCACCCTGTAGGCCGCGATGTGGACGACGGGAACGTTCGTGGTGTTCACTTGCAGGCGGATCTTGACGCTTGGAGCGACATCCTCCGAGATCCAGATGTGGACGTCCTTGTTATCCCGGCACGGCGCGATAGCGGCGAGAAGCAAAAGGAACCAGACGAAAGCGTGGCGAATATTCATCCTCGAAATCTCGTTGCGGTTAGTCGAAAGAGCGAAGCCGGCGCACCTTGCGCGACGCCGGCTTTTTGATAGGCCCACTTCAAGCGCGTGGCGGGATCCTTCCCTTCCCACGGCAAAACGATGCCCCAATGGCCTCCGCTCTCCAGAGCGAGGCCGTCCTGTGGGCGAAGGCCGGATACGCCCGAAATCTTTTCCTTCCCCTCGACGATCGTGATCGTCACCTGGAAATTCCAGCTTTCCTTTTCTGAAAGGGGCCGATAACGCGGATCATGTCCGGCGGCGCCTCTTGCGGCAAGGCGGATTTCATCTTCGAGAGACGTCGTTCGCGTGGTCAGAGAGCCGCGGCAGCCTCGAATCACGCCATCCCGCTCGATCGTGACGAAGACGGGCTTGACCGGCAGCTTGCCCATGAGCACATGGTTGAGGGGAGTGCCTCTGACTTGGGAAATGATGGTTTCGCGAGCCATCGAGAGCAAGTGCGGCTCGTCGTAATCGGACGCGTATGCGAGGCTAACCATCAGGGTGGCCATAACGGCCAACCTCTTGAATCCCACATCTGCACTGACGATTTGCACGAAGCCAGGTTACGCTATCCAAACTTTTGCTAGGAGTGCCGTACACTAATTACCGTTATGAGCGCCCTCCTCATTCTTTCCGCCCTCGCCGCTACGGTCGCCTTCCACGCCCCCAAGGCGCCAAGCACGATCTACGACTTCACGATGGTCAATATCGACGGGAAGAACGTCCCGTTGAACCAATTCAAGGGCCAAGTCCTTCTCGTCGTGAACGTGGCTTCCTATTGCGGCAACACACCGCAATACAAGGGTTTGGAAGCGATGTACGCGAAGTACAAGAACCAGAAGTTCGCGGTATTGGGATTCCCGGCAAACCAGTTCGGAGCTCAAGAGCCGGGCAGCAACGCCGAGATCAAGGAGTTCTGCACGAAGACGTATAGCGTCGAATTTCCGATGTTCTCGAAGATCGTCGTGAAGGGCGAAGGGATCAATCCGCTCTACACGTGGCTGATCGCCAATTCCGGCAGTTCGGAGGACATTCATTGGAACTTCGAGAAGTTCCTCATCAGTCGCGAAGGAAAAGTGATCGGACGGTTCTCGCCTAAGACCCAGCCGGACGATCCGAAGCTGGTGGCGGCGGTCGAAGCGGCTTTAGCCGCGAAGTAGCTGGGAGCGCCGGCGCTCCCAGCTAGTTAATCTCCAATTCGTCGCTCTCCCGAACGTCAATGACGTCGGCGGGTTCTCGGCCTGGACTCAAACAAGCCGGGACCCGTCGATCGGCCTCAGATTGCCGGTCAGCATTTGAATAAGGTCGATGATCCACCAAATTGCGACCGCGAGCAGCACCAAGTATCCCACCAGGATGCAAAGGGTGCAGAGTCCGACCAACTCCAGAACAAGCATCCCGACCGCCGAGTTCGTATGGCCCAGATAGAACCGGTGCGCGCCGAAGTGCCCGAGGAAGAACCACAAGAGGATCGTGACAAGCAAACGATTGCTGTCCGGGCCATACTGGGGCCGGGGATAAGGAACTTGGCCCTGGCCGGCTTGGGGGTTGTAGAATGCCTGCGTCTGGTTTGGCGGCGGCGCAAACTGGGTGCGAAAAGGATGCCCGCACCGCGGGCATGCCTGCGCATGCAGTTCGGTCGCGGTTTGGCATTGCGGGCAAACCTTATAGGCTCCGGGCGCGCTCATCGCTAGAAGTATAAGTGGTTTAGTACTGGGCCACGCGAGAATCGATTTCGGATGCCCACCGATTGATCCCGCCCGCGACGTTTCGCACGTGCTTGAACCCCGACTGGAGCATGTAAACCGTCACGCGGGCACTCCGGCTCCCGGATCGGCACAAGATCACGTAGGCCGCTTCCTTATCCAGCTCGGAAAGACGGTTCGGCAGTTCCATCATCGGAATGTGGACGTAGGCGGAAAGCCTGCTTATCTCCAACTCCTCCGCTTCGCGAACGTCGACGACGATCGGAGGATGATCCGACGCGAGCTCTTCTTGGAGTTGCTTTACCGTGATTTCAGGAGTCATCTGGCCTCTATTTTGAAGCCCCGCAACCGTAAAGGTTGCGACTACAGCCGCTGCGCGGCTATCTCGTCTCCACGCTTGGTCATTAAGAGATCGTCACGACCGCAAGCCGGCTGCGTCGTTCCTGGACTTTCTCCAAGATTCCCGCATGTTCCGGCATTTCGAGCCCAGGGTCTCGTTCGATGAGAGCCATGGCGGCTTGGCGGGAAACCTCCAGAAGCTTGCCGTCTTGAACGAGGTCGGCGATCTTGAAATCGAGATTGCCGCTCTGCTTGGTGCCCGCCAACTCGCCGGGTCCGCGCAGCCGCAGATCCTCTTCCGCGATGCGGAAGCCGTCGGTCGTGGCGACCATGATATCCATGCGCGCCCGCGCGTCGTCGGACTTCGCCTCGGCCACCAGGACGCAGAAACTCTGCCACTGGCCGCGACCGACCCGGCCCCGCAACTGGTGAAGTTGGGAAAGGCCAAACCGGTTGGCATCCTCGATCACCATGATCGAGGCGTTCGGCACGTCGACGCCCACTTCGATGACGGTCGTGCTGACGAGCACATCGATCTCGCCCCGGCGAAAACGTTCCATCGCCTCCTCCTTCTCGCGGGACTTCATTTGGCCGTGGAGGAGGCCCAAGCGCAAGTCCTTGAAGACGCCGGTGCTGAGCCGGTAATGAAGCTCCTCGGCAGCTTGGGTCAGCATCTTCTCGCTCTCGCTCACCATCGGGCAAACGAAGTAGGCCTGCCTTCCCTCGGCGATCAGGTTCCGCACCGTTTCGTAGACCGACGCCCTTTTGAAGGGGGTCATCCAGTGCGTCTTGATCGCTTTCCGGCCGGGAGGCATTTCGTCGATCACCGATAGTTCGAGATCGCCGTAAAGGGTCATCGTCAGCGTCCGAGGGATTGGCGTTGCCGTCATGACGAGGACGTCGGGGTTCCCAAGTCCCTTTTCGCGCAAGGCAGCGCGCTGCAAAACGCCGAAGCGATGCTGCTCGTCGATCACGACGAAGCCGAGGCGGTCGAAGGCAACGCCCTCCTGAATCAGCGCATGGGTTCCCACGGCAATCTTCGCCTGGCCGCTTGCCGTCTGCTCCAAGGCTCGCTTTCTCTCTTTCGCCGTTTGCTTGCCAACCAGCAGCACAACGTCGATCCCGAGAGGCTCGAACAATCGATGGAGGTTGACATAGTGCTGTTCGGCGAGGATTTCCGTCGGCGCCATAAGCGCTGCCTGATAGCCGCTCCGCACGGCGGCGAGCATCGCCGCCGCCGCGACTGCCGTCTTGCCGGAGCCGACGTCGCCTTGCACTAGGCGGTTCATCGGGTGAGGCCGCTTCATGTCCTCGAAGATTTCCCCGATCACCCGCTTTTGAGCGCCGGTCAACTCGAAGGGGAGCATCCGATGGATTTGGTCCCAAAGCGGCTCGCCGGCTCGTAAGGCTTCCTGTTCCGCCTCGAAGAGGTGGGAGTTGTGCTTGGGCTTTTTGACCACGACGCGACGAGCGGTATTGGGGCGTTGAGGTATTGGGGTATCGCTTTCGGCTGCGGATCGAATACCTTGGGGCCTCGACACCTCAATGCCTTCCGTCAACGACTCGATAGGAAACGCAATTCCCAGTTCTTGTTGCGTCTCGGCCCGGCGCATTGCGAGGGCGACCTGCATGTAGAAGAATTCCTCGAAGACGAGGCGTTTGCGCGCCTTGGCCCGGAAGTCGTCCGACTCCGGGTCGTGGATTTGGCGGAGGCACCATCGGAGCGGCTGGAGCTTTTCCTCCTGGCGGAGATAGTCCGGGAGGGGGTCTTGGACGTACTGGAGATACTGCTCGATGGCCGCTTTCGCCGCCTTGCGGAGAGTCTTCTGGGAAACGCCTTCCGTCGCCGGATAGACCGGAACGATCCGGGCGAAATCGGCGGTGTCCTCCTCATCGTCGATCATCTCCCACTCGGGAGCGTTGATCTCGCAGCCATACGAAGCCTCTTTCACGAGGCCGTAGGCGATGATCGGCCCGTGGTAACCCTTGAGGCGTTTGACGATCCACGGCTGGTTAAACCACGTGAGGTTGATGACGCCCGTTTTGTCGCCGATCGCGGCTTTGAGGATGACCATGCCGCCGCGCGTCGGCCGCGTCTCGATCTTCAGAAGGTCGCCCTTGACGGTCGCGAAGTCGCCCGGCCGGACCTGCGAGATCGGCGGGAGATGGCGGCGATCCTCATAACGGCGGGGCAAGTGGTAAAGGACATCGCCCACCGTATGGAGCCCTAGCTTTGCCAAGCCTGGGGCAAAGCGAGGACCCACGCCCTTGAGATATTGGGCTTCCGTTTCGAGCGAGCGATTCTGCACGGCTAAGGGTTTATACGGTCGACAGGTACCTTATGAAGTATGCCGGACGAGCACGACGAAGACGTCGATGAGATCGAGCGCGAGCTGGAGCGCCGTATGGCTCAATTTCGCTTGCGCGAAGAGGACGGCAGCGCTCGGTCGAAATTTCCGGAACCGCCGACCGACGAGGAGATCGAAGCCCGCCTGGAGAGCATGCGATCCAAGATTTCAGAGGCAGGACAATCCCGGATGCCGGAGCCTCCCGAATTCGAGGTCAAGAGGCCGAGGATGCTTCAACAACAGCCCGCCGACAAGCACGGCTATCGCAGCCTCGGCATCGGCATGACGGCGGCTTATGCCTTGGTCGGCATGATGATCTTGGGCGTCGGCCTCGGCTGGCTGCTCGACCATGGCAGCAACAGCGCGAACGTCGGCCCGGCTTTGGGTGGCCTTGCCGGTTGCGTTGTCGGCATCGGATTTGTGATATGGCTCATCAATCGCGATCAATCACGCTGATCGGTGGAGCCGCCTTCCTGGTGGTCGCGCTTGGGGCCGGTTGGATGATCGCCGGGATCGATGGATTGGCGGGCGTCGGCCTCGCCGCGATCCTCGCCGCGCTCAGCGTCGTCTCTCTGAAGATGTTCGCAAACGCCGTCGCGCCGCCGACTCCGGATCGGCCTCAAAACCCCTCGCTTACAGCTATCGTGATCCTGGCGAAGCTACCCCTCGTGGCGGCTCTGATCTACCTCGCGACCCGGCTTTCGATGTCCGGCCTCTATTGCTTTTTGGCCACCCTTGGACTGGTATACTCGGCCATCGTGTGGCGACTGGCCCGTGCAGCCTCATAGGGAGCCACATTCAATAGCCCATGGATTCCCTGCTACAGCCACTGCTGCCAACCCTGGCCGCTGCATCCGCGGAAGGCGAAGGTATCGGTCGGAATATCTTCTGGTATAGCGGATTCGTCGCCCTTACGGTTCTGGTTTTCGCGTTTCTCGCCCGACGGGGCCTGACGAGACGGGTCTTCAACGGCCATCCCGCGAAGCTTGCCGAACATGCCTACCTGTTCCTGGAAGGCATGACCGTCAGCGTCATCGGGCCGCACGGAAAGAAATACGTTTCGATTCTTCTCGCGTTCTGGAGTTTTATCTTCGTCGCCAATATCGCCGGTCTGCTTCTGCCCTATACGCCGAGCGCGGATTGGAGCCTTAACCTCGGAATGGCCATCATCACCGTCGCCTACGTTCAGTGGGAAGGCATCAAGACGAACGGGGTCTGGGGACATATCAAGCACTTTGCCGGTCCTAAGATGGTCGGCTTCATGGTGGTGATCAGCGGGCTTCTGTTTTGCGTCGAAATTATCTCGGAATGCATGAAGCTCGTTTCCCTCTCGATCAGGCTTTACGGCAACATCGAAGGCGGCCACATCGTCATTTCGGCTCTGAATAGCATCGTGGGCCACGTTCCGCTCGGCGGTATCCTGCTCCCGATCAAGCTCTTCACCTGCGTGATTCAGGCCTTCGTTTGGTCGATCCTGTTTTGCACCTATCTCAATATCGTCACCTCGCACGATCACGACGAGGAACATTACGACGTCGAGAACATGCACGAGGAGCATGGCCATTTGGTGCCGGAGCATCCACAGACTCCTTCGGCCGCATAGGACAGCTTTATAGACCTCAACTTTCGCTTATTAGGAGATACAAACACACATGAACATCGCAATTGGAATCGGTTTGGCAGTAGGCATCGCCGGTCTCGGAGTTGGTATCGGTCAGGGTATCGCTGTCAACGGCGGCCTGAACGGTATGTCCCGCCAGCCGGAGGCCGCTAAGCAGATCAACAACTCGATGCTGCTCGGCCTCGTCTTCCTCGAACTCGTCTTCCTCCTTTCGTTCGTTCTTGGCTTCTTGATGATGGGCAAGATCACGACGGCGCCGGCCGGCGCGACGGGAATGAAGATCGACGGCGGCAGCCACAGCCGAGTCGCCTCCAACCTTCCGAGCAACGTCGTCCTTCCCGACTAACAAGTCACTGGGCCCGCAAATTCTATGGCAACGGAAAACAATTCCAGAAAGCTGACCGGAGGAGAGATCGGAGTCAAGACCGCTCTCATGATCTTCGGTCTTATCCTCATTGCGCTCGGCTACTTCGTCTACGGGGAGTCGTGGACGACGCCCGAAATGTTTGCGGGCCTGGGCCTCGACCTTTCGAAGGTCATCGTCAACGTCGGATTCTTCCTCCTCTTCATTCAGGTCATCAACATCTACTTCTACACGCCGCTTCGCGAAGCCATCGAGGAGCGCAACCAGGAGCTGGAAACGACCTTCAGCGAGGCGGAAACCCTGAAGACGACGATGGCTCAGATGCGCAGCGACTACGAGCGGCGCCTTGCCCAAACCGAGGCCGAGGCGCGCGAGCAGATCCAGGCGCAAATCAAAGAGGCTCAGCAACTTCGCCAGACCCTGATGGCCGAGGCGGGCGAGAAGGCGGACGAATTGGTCAAGAAGGCCAATCAGGAAATCGAGGCGGAGAAGGCTCGCGTGATGGGCGATCTCCGGCTCGGCGTCGTCAATCTGACTCTGGCCGCAACCGAGAAGCTCCTCGGCGAAAACGTCGATTCGGCCAAGAATCGGCGGCTCGTCGAAGAGTTCATCGACAAAATCGAGGTGAAAGCCTAAATGGCTCAGCACGACGCCCGCATCGGCAAACGCTACGCGCAGGCGCTCTTCGGCACGGCGCAGCGTTACGACGTCGTCCAGGCCGTGGAAGCCGATCTCGATGCGATCGTCGGCTTGATGGCGAAGGACAAGGCGTTCAAAGACTTTCTCTTGGCTCCATATACGAGCCGCGAGGAAAAGGTGAAGATCATCGAGCGCATCTTCAGCGACCGGGTCACCGCGCTGACGATGCAAGTCCTTCGCGTTATGCTCGAAAAGCGCCGCGAAGGAGAGATCGACGCCGTCTATACGGAGTTCGTCAACCTTCGACGAGCCGCAACCAAAACGATCCACGTTGCCGTAAGCAGCGCGGAAGCTCTCGACGACAAGCAGAAGAAAGCCCTGATCGCCAAGATCGAGAAGACGGCCGGCAAGAAGGTGGAAGCCGACTTCTCGGTCGAGCCGGCTTTGATCGGCGGCATCAAGGTCGCCTACGAGAACTTCGTTCTCGATGGAAGCCTCAAGGGGGGATTGGCGAGGCTTCGCGACTCCCTCAAGCACGACCTACTCAAGCAATTCTAAGGAGATTGACTATTTACGATTGACCGTTCGGAGCAAGAGCTGACTCGTGAATATGAGAAATCCACAATCCAATTCGATAATTGCCAATCGTCAATAGTCAATCGTAAATCAGAAGAAAACCATGGCCATTCGACCAGAAGAGATCACAGACATCCTCAAAAAGGAGCTCGATGCTTTCGAGAAGACCGTTGAGACCGAACACGTCGGAACCGTCCTCCAAGTGGGCGACGGCATCGCCCGCGTCTACGGGCTCCCCGACTGCCAGATGGGCGAATTGCTCGAATTCCCGAGCAACGTCATGGGCCTCGCGCTCAACCTCGAAGAGGATTCCATCGGCGCGGTTTTGATCGGCGACGAAACGCTCATCAAAGAAGGCGATACGGTTCGCGAGACGGGCCGCATCATCGAGATTCCGGTGGGGCGAGGCATGCTCGGCCGCGTCGTGAACGCGCTCGGCCAGCCGATCGACGGCAAGGGACCGATCGCAGCGGATCAGCATAGCCGCCTCGAAGTCAACGCTCCCGGCGTCGTCGAGCGCCAGCCGGTTACCGAGCCGCTTCAGACCGGCGTCAAGGCGATCGACGCGATGATCCCGATCGGCCGCGGCCAGCGCGAATTGGTTATCGGCGACCGCCAAACCGGAAAGACCGCGATCTGCATCGACACGATTCTCAATCAGAAGTACACGCATGGGCCGGGCGAGAAGCCGGTCTACTGCATCTATGTCGCCTGCGGGCAGAAGATGGCGAACGTGGCTCGCGTCCGGCAGACTCTCGAAGAGCACGGAGCGATGGAATATACGACCATCGTCGTCGCCTCGGCGTCCGACGCGAACGCCATGCAGTATCTCGCGCCCTTCGCGGGAGCCGCTATTGGCGAGTTCTTCCGCGATAACGGGCAGCATGCGCTCGTCGTCTACGACGACCTCTCCAAGCACGCGCAGGCCTACCGCGCGCTCTCGCTCCTTCTTCGCCGCCCGCCCGGACGCGAAGCCTATCCGGGAGATGTTTTCTATCTGCACAGCCGCCTGCTGGAGCGCGCCGCGAAGCTCTCCGATGAGAAGGGCGGCGGATCGCTCACGGCATTGCCGATTATCGAGACCCAGGGAGGCGACGTGTCGGCGTACATCCCGACCAACGTCATCTCGATCACGGACGGCCAGATCTACCTCGAGCCCGACTTGTTCTTCGCCGGCGTCCGCCCGGCCATCAACGTCGGTATCTCGGTCAGCCGCGTCGGTGGAAACGCCCAGATCAAGGCGATGAAATCGGTCGCCGGAAAGTTGAAGCTCGAAATGGCGCAATACCGCGACGTCGCCGCGTTCGCCCAGTTCGCGTCCGACCTCGACGTCGCGACCCAGCGCCAGCTCATCCGTGGCCAGCGCCTCACGGAGCTTCTCAAGCAGGACCTCGCGACGCCGTACACGGTCGAGGACCAGGTCATTGCGATCTTCGCGGGAAGCGTCGGCGTCCTCGACGGCCTGAGCAACGAGCAGGTCAAGCCGTTCGAGACCGGGCTGCTCGCTTACGTCCACGACAAGTATCCGGAAGTTGCGGAGGGTATCGCTTCGACGAAGACGCTTTCCAAGGAGTCGGAAGCCAGTTTGGAGAAGGCGGTCCGCGAATATGGCGAAATCTTTAAGAAGCAGGGACCGAAGGCTTTCACCCAGTACAACACCGGGAAGGACCCGTCGGACGACGCGGTCGCCAAGGCGGTAACAAGCTCGTAGGAGGGAAGGGGTGAGGATGTAAAGACGTAAAGAAGAGCTTTTCTTCGCTTCCTTACTTCCTCGCCCGCTTTGCCTCCCTTACATCCAAGAAATGGCTACTCTCAAGCAGATTCGACAGCGGATCAAGACCGCGAAGAATATCCGCCAAATCACGCGCGCGATGAAACTCGTGGCGGCCGCCCGCCTCCGGAGGGCGACGGACCGCGTTCTCGAGGCGCGGCCCTACAGCGAGAAGATGCAGGCCTTTATGGCCTCCCTCGCCGGTGCGGGCGATCTTCCTTCGCATCCACTGATGGAAAAGCGCGAGGTCAAGAACGTCTGCCTGATCCTCGTTACGTCGGACCGAGGCTTGGCGGGCGCCTACAATTCCTCCTTGATCCGCAAGGCGGAGGATTTCATCAAGGCGACGAGCCAGCCGGTTCAGATCATCGGGGTCGGCAAAAAGGGTTTCCAGTATTTCGGCAAGCGCAAATACAACGTGGTCAAGTCGCTTTCGGTCTCATCATCCGGCGCTCAGCTTTCGGATGCCATCGAGGTGGCGAACGAGGCTCGCGCGCTCTATGAGTCGGGAGCGGTGGATGCCGTCTGGGTCGTCTACAGCAAGTTCTACTCGGCGATTCGCCAGGTTCCCCATTTGGTCCAATTGCTCCCGATCGAGCCGCCGGCCGGCGAAGCCGGTGGCGGCGATTTCGCTTTCGAGCCGGATGCGGCGGGGCTTCTAAACGCCTTGCTTCCCCGCTACTTCCTCACTTTGGTCCAACAGGCCATGTTCGAGGGAACGGCGTCGGAATTTGGCGCTCGAATGACGGCGATGACCTCCGCGACGGATAACGCCGGGAAGATGATCAACGAACTGACCCTTCGCGCGAACCGGGAACGCCAGGCGGGAATCACGAAACAGATCCTCGAAGTCGTCGGCGGTGCGGAAGCGCTCAAGTCGTAGGGCCTTTCCTATTCTCCGCAAGGGTTAGCGCAACGTAGCATATCAGGCCGCACGTGATGCCGATGGTCGGCGCAAGCGGGATGCCGACCAGTCGCACCAATTCACTCTGAGACATGCCGAAAGGCCATGCGGCCACGAACGTGAAGAAGCCGCAAACGAGGAAACCCCGCGTCGCCGGATGAACGATCCAGGGGGGCCGGGCGACGATCGTGTACCGGCAGGTCAGCCAGCCCAAGCTCCAAACGCACATAACGCACACGACTATGACGGCCGAAAAAGCAAGGATTTCGTCTGTCTTCCAATACAATCCCCATCCCGATAGCAGCCAAGTCCCACCTGGCAGCATCAAGATCAACAAGCCCACCGCCCCAAGGTTATAGATGAGGCCTTGCCCTGTCGTAATAACCCGTCGCTCCTCCACACGTCAATAATACAGAAAATGGCCCCTGCCGCCTGGCAGAGGCCATTTTCTTCGCAACCCTCCTTAGTTGCTGTCGTGCCCAATCGTCTTGGACAGATTGAACGGCCGGTTGCCTCCTCCTGAGGCCCAGGTTCCCGAGATCACGTCGATATCGAGCAAGCCGTCGTTCGGGCCGAACGTGAGGGTAAACGCGCTGACGTTCGCCCCGCCGCTCGTCACGTTGCCGCCCGTACCGGCCTGCAGAATGAATCCCGACGTGTAGTTCAGCTCTCCGCTGGGGATCGTATGGTTGGCGGTGTCCTTGAGCACGAAGCTCGCGTCCAACGTCGAACCTGGCGATCCGGAGTAGTTCCCGAGCGCTCCCACAATGTTGTTGACGGTGTTCGTATCCGGAGTCAAGAAAATCTTGCTCGGATCGCCATACACCTGGGTCGTCACGATGTTCGAGGGATTCGCGACTCCGCCCGTCACCTGGATGTTGAACTGGCCGGCCACGTTGCCGGCGACGACGCGATTTTCATTGCCGGCTCCGGCCATGATGGCGGAGACGGAGGTCGTCGTTACAGCCGAGTCACCGGTATTCCCGAAAGGCGCTCCACCCGCGATGTTCGTTACCGTGTAGGTAAGGGACAGCGACGAGTAGTCGCTGAGCGGAGGGTTATCGCCGTCGACGTCGACTGCCGAGGTCGGTCCGTAAGAACCCGCTCCCGAGCCGGGCGTCGTCATTCCGACGTCGATTCGAGTCGGGCCGCCCAGAACTACGCTGCTCAGCGGGCGAATCACCTTGACGGTCGCGGTGCTGTTACTGGCGTCCACCGTACCCGTGATCGTATTGTCGCCCTTTGGCGTAAGCGTCAAACCTCCTCCCGGCGCCGCCGAAACCGGAGCGGTCAGAACGGTCGAGTACTTTCCGGTCGTGTCCGTCGGTCCGCTCGGGGCGGTGAACGCCGTCGCGCCAGCCTGGGTGTTCCAAACGTTGGCCGTCACCTTGCCCGGGTCGGTCAGGGTGACCGTCTTGCCGAACATCGCCGCGTTAAACGTGTTCTTGACCGTGACGTCGATGGTCGTCGTCGCCGCCGCGCCTGCCGTATTCCACAGCAAGGAGCTTGCGCCGGGGGTCACCGTGATCGTCCCCACCGTCCCGTAGGAAAAGTTGGCGAGGAAGTTCCCGGCGATGTTGGTCCCCGTGATCTGCACGGCAACCGTCGTATCGCCTTCGACCGACGAGTTCGCAGCCGTTCCCGCCGAGAGGGTGAACGAAGGGCTGGTTCCCGAGACGAGAACGCCGTTCGTCGTGCTCGTGACGCCGAAAGTCGCGCTCGGGTTGATGACTCCGTTGGAATCGAGGGCCACCGTGGCAAGCGTCCGGTCCCCGCCGCTGCCGGCCGGTGCTCCGGCGACGAACAGCTCCTTCGGATTCGCCGGCGGATTGCCGTCGATCGTGAATTGAAGCGAAACCGGAGCGCCCGGCGTGTAGCTCGGCGCGTCCGTCGATGAAAATGGCTCGACCGTGCCGGTTTCCGAGATGGGTCCGAGGTTGACGTTGAAGCTTGTCAGCGACTTGGCGATCGAATTGAGCGTGATTCCGCTGCCTGAGACAGACACGTTGGAGGACGGGGGCGCCGTTGCCGTTACAACGATCGCGTTGCTGACGGACATGTCGAAGGGCTCGCTGTCGGGAGCCCGCGTCAAGGATCCGTTGGCCACCGAGAGGGTGACCGTTCCGCTGGTCGGGGCGAAGTAGCCGGTCGGCGGGTTCGCCGAGGTCGTGACGACGACCTCCGGACCGGATCCGAGACCATTACCCTTCGCGTAGACGAAACCCGCCAAGACCCGCGTCGTCGTGGTAGGAGTCGATGATCCACTTCCACCACAGCCGACGACCAAAAGGCCAAGCGCGGCAAATGCTATGAACGAACAGATGCGTCTCACAGCCCATGCTACACCTATTGCGCTTGGCGGGACAATAAATTATTGGTATTTGATGAAAATCTAAGGAAACAGTAAGCCGAACGATTCATTAAAAGTAAACGATATATGGTCATTACATACCCATATGAAAGCATCATATTGGAGACATGCAATCTTGGATTCAAGCCAACACGGGCAAAGAATGAGAAACTATCGGCATACCTTATGACCCACTACCTTTAGCAGTTACCACCGGCCAACCTCCTATCGAGCTACGCAATTACAATGCAATACGACGATCCTGGCCGCAAGTAAATGCATCCGACAGCGATATTCGTAGATCGCCCGTTGCTCAGGCGGCTCGTTTTTCCCCGTTCAAATAGGATTTGAACGAGCCTTGGGGTGATACCATGAGTCTAGATAGACAACCCATGCGCTTCGACTCCAACTTGAAGATCGCAGCAGTCGGCGGCAGCGTCCTTCTTATTTTTCTTATCGCAAACGCGTTCGTATCCGAACGCAATCTTCAGGACATCATTGCGGCGTCCGAGGCCTCTCGCCATACGCGAAACGTCCTCGAGGCGCTCGATGGGGTTTGGTCGGCCGTGCAAGACGCGGAGCGTGGTCAACGCGGCTATCTTCTGACCGGCGAGGAGAAATACCTCCGCCCCTACAAAAGCGCCTCGGCTCAGGTGGAAAAGCGACTGAAGGCGCTCGACGAGCTTATTTCGGACCCCAACGAGAAAAAACGGCTCGACGACCTCCGCGATCTCACAAATGAGAAGATGGCGGAGATCGAGCATACGGTGGACCTTAACGCCTCCGGACACCACGCCGAGGCGCTCAACATCGTCCGTGCCGACGTTGGCCTTCGGTGGTCGGAGCGGATTTTCGAGGCGACGCAAGCGATGTGGTCGGATGAACAGAGTACATTGAATCGCCACCGATCGTCGATCACGACCAGTTGGCAACGCGCGCGAGCGACGAACATCATTTCGACCGCGGTTGGCGCGGGCCTCCTCGCCGTGCTCGCCGTGGCTTTCGCACGCCAGTCGCGGCAGAGCCAGCAACTGAAGGCCCAGGAGCGCCGTTCCGAGGCCCGTTTCCGGCGAATGACGGACAGCTTGCCTCTGATCGCCTGGTCTTATGCGACGGACGGATCCGTCGCCCTCGCCAACCAATTCTTCTTCGACTTCACGGGTAAGAAGCCAAATGCCGAATTGAGCGGAGCCTTTCGCGACTCGATCCACGAAGGCGACCGGAAGCGATTCGACGACCGGTGGAAAGTGGCCAAAGCAAGCGGGCTCGAATTTGCCATGGACCTCCGTTTCCGCAATCAGTTGGGCGAGTTTCGCTGGTTCGAAACTCGATGCGTTCCTTTCCGCAACGAGAAGGGGGAGGTCGAAGGCTGGTTCGGCTCGGCCATCGACGTCCACGACGGCCGGCTCGAACAGGAACGCCTGGCCCTCGCGGTCGAGGAGCGGACGAGCGAGTTATCGAATGCCAATCGGGAATTGGAGGGCTTTACCTACTCCGTCTCTCACGACCTACGCGCGCCTCTTCGCGCAATCGCTTCGACGAGCCATATCTTGGTCGAGGATTTCGGCAGCGATCTGCCAAAACCCGGCCAAGAGCTATTGAGGCGTCAAGCCGCCGCCGCGACCAAGCTCGGCCGCTTGATCGACGACCTTCTTCAGCTTGCTCGGCTGTCGCGGCAGGAAATGCACCGCGAGCGCCTCGAAATGTCCCTTCTCGTTGCCGAGATCGTCGACGGGCTTCCCGACAAGGACCGCGCCGGGCACGAGTTCGTTATTCAGCCGGACCTTTACGCTTCCGGCGATCCGCGTCTCGTCCGGTTTGCTCTCGAAAACCTCATCGCCAACGCTGTCAAATTTTCGCCGGAAGGTGGGCCCGTCGAATTCGGGGAAACGGAGACGCCGCGCGGCAAGGCGTTCTTCTTGCGCGATCACGGAGTCGGGTTTGACATGGCTTATGCTAGCAAGCTCTTCAAGCCGTTCGAACGGCTCGTCGCCGAATCGGAGTTTCCGGGCACGGGAATAGGCCTGACGAACGTTCAGCGGGCAATCGAACGGCATCAGGGGCAGGTGTGGGCGGAAAGCGAGTTGGGAAAGGGCGCCACCTTCTACTTCACACTGTGCCCACCGGACAAATGAGAAAGGCGACGCCTTTCGGCGACGCCTGCTGATGCTTCCGAAGCGGTCCTTTAGTTACCGACCGCGTCCGAAACTTGCGACGTCGATTTGATATCCTTCTCCGCCTTCTTCATCGCGTCGTCGTCTTCGTGCTTGGCCTTCGAGATCTTGTCGGCCTTGGTCTCGTGATGCTTGACCTTAGCCACCCTCCGCGCCGTCGCAAAGCGATTATGATAGTAGCCCTCGCTCAGGGAGTTGACCTGGACCTTCCCGCCTCCGGAACTGGCATGGATGAACTTACCGTTTCCGATGTAAATCCCGACGTGGCTGATCCGGCTGCCGCGGCTCGTGTGGAAGAAGACGAGGTCGCCCGGCTTCAACTCGCCCTTGCCCACGTGCTGGCCTTTGGTCGACTGCTCGGCGGCCGTTCGCGGCATCTTGATTCCCTCGTGCCGCAGAACCTGGAGGGCGAAACCGCTGCAGTCGGTACTGGAGCGGGAGGCTGCGCCATATCGGTAGGGCACGCCCTTCATCGACTCGGCGAAGGCCAGCATATCTCCGCCGGCCGTCGGCAGGTTGCCGTAGAAGGCGTCGTGCCGCGAATTTCGGCCGGTGCGGGTCGAATGATAGGCGACGACGCTCGAATGGGACGAATGCTTAGTATGGCGCTCGGCAACGATCTTCGGCTGCTCGGAGGCAAGCAGGTCGCCTCGAACCCACCCCTCGGTTCCATACTCGAAGCGCACTTTATACCAATGGTTGTCGCGATCCAAGACGCGGACGTGGCGGCCCGCATCGACCTTGACGATCCGGCTCGCGTTGCTGCCCGGCGCGCTTCTCACGATCGTATCGGGGCGAGTGACGACCGCATACCGCGAACGGATCACCGGGATCTGAGCCAGCTTATAGACAAAAGCGTTCTTCATCGGAATCCGAATCTTCGTTCCCGGGTGAGGATGCCCCCAAGAAACGCTCGGATTGAGTTGCCTCACCGCCTTGGGCGTCATGTGAAACATGTTCGCGATCTTCCAGTCGCTGTCGTGCGATCGGATCGTGTAAGGAGCGTAGCCCTTGGCGTGAAGGTCGTAGTGTTTCTGGCCGGAGGACGAAGAAGTCGGGATGTAAAGAACGAGCCCGGGCCTAAACTTCTTCGAATTGAGATGGTTCGTCAGAATGAGCTGTTTCTTGGAAACGCCCGTCCACTTCGAGATTTTTTCTAAGGTTTCGCCTTTGCGGACGATGTGGGTGTTGTTGTGGTTCTGCGCGAGAGCGGCGCTGGATAACAGCGCAATCGCTCCCAGGGTTAGATTCTTGATTGGCAAGCTTCTCCTCCTTCCCCGGCTGGCGCCGGGTTGCCCTCTCTTGTCAGAGACCCTGGACAAACGAAGAGACTCTACCGCATGACAGGCTCACCGTCAACTTTTACTAGGTGCTTGTACACTATCGTTGTGGCGGCATAAGAGAACCTAAACTATTTTAATAGGTGCATGCTCCGGCCAGATGGTTGGCAAAATATCAGCAATATCCCGGGTTCAGGAATCTTTTTCGCACCTTCATTCCCCAAGGTATCCACATTCGGACATCGGACAGGTTGGGCCAAAATAGCCCTGCATGCTCAGCATCCTGATCGTCAACTGGAACACGAAGGACCTGCTGAGAGCGTGCCTCGCCTCGATTCAGCGCTACGCACCGACCTCGAAATTCGAGGTCATCGTCGTGGACAACAACTCCTCGGATGGAAGCGCCTCGATGGTGCGCCAGGAATTTCCCCGCGTCGTCCTCGTCGACCTTCCTACAAACACCGGCTACGCTCGGGGCAACAATCATGGCTTCGAGCAGGCGAGGGGCGATTATATCCTCACCCTGAACCCCGACACGGAGTTTGTCGACCACAGTCTCGATAAGGCAATTCGGATTCTCGACGAAAACCCCGATTTCGGCGTCCTCGGCGCGAAGCAAATCGGGGTCGACGGCAAAGTGCAAAGATCGGTGCGGGGATTTCCGAGTATCGCCGGAATCTTCGGCGACGTGACTGGGCTCGGCCGAATCTTTCCTCGATCGGTTCTCGGTTCTTACCGGCTGACCGGCTTCGACTACAACCGGCATCAAGACGCGCCCCAGCCGATGGGCACATTTCTGCTCTTCCGCAGGAAAGCCATGAAGGAGATCGGAGACGTCCGAGCTCCCTTCGACGAGGAGTTCCCGATCTTCTTCAATGAGGTCGATCTGCTTTACCGGCTGCGAAAGGCTGGGTGGCCGTGTCTGTACTCGCCGGAGGTTCGGATTCTACATCACGGCGGGGAGAGCACGAAGCTCGTTCGAAAGAGCATGATTTGGGAGTCGCATCGAAGTCTGGTGCGCTTCCTGCGGAAACACATCCTGACTCAATGGAACCTGCCGCTCATCCTGCTGGTTTCAGGAATCATCTATCTCGCCGCTTTTGTGCGCGCGCGAGGCTATTCGCCAGGTTTTAGACCGTAGTGCTTGAGCTCACCATCACCATCTGCAGTTGGAACACGCGCGACGACTTGCGCGCGTGCCTGCGCAGCCTCGAGGAGGCGCGCGACGAAGCGGAATTCGAGGTTATCGTCGTCGACAACAACTCCAACGATTGCTCGGCGGACATGGTGGCGGAGGAGTTTCCATGGGTGCGATTGGAGCGCCTTTTCAGGAACCTTGGCTTCGCGGGCGGGCACAATCATGCGATCGCTATGCGAAAAGCACCGCACGCCTTCCCCCTGAACTCGGACACGATCGTCCACCCCGGGGCAATTCGTCGCGTGTTGGACTTCGCCAACGCTCACGAAGATTACGGCATCATCGGTCCCAAGCTCCTGAATCCGGACGGATCGCTTCAGCTTTCCTGCCGGCGCTTCCCGAACCCGGTCGCGGCTCTGTTTCGAAATACGCCCATCGGCAAGCTCTTCCCGAATAACCGCTTTACTCGCGAATACTTGATGCAGGACTGGGACCATACGCAGCCTCGGGAAGTGGACTGGGTCTCCGGCGCGGCTTTCCTGGTTCGAAAAGAAGTAATCGACAAGGTCGGCCTCTTCGACGAGGCCTATTTCATGTTCTGCGAAGACGTCGATTGGTGTTGGCGCACCTGGCAGGCAGGCTTCAAGGTGGTCTACTATCCGGACGCGGTGATCACTCACGCCATTGGCCGAAGCACGGATAAAGCCCCGAATCGCATGATCGGACGCTTTCATCGGAGCATGTTTCGCTTCTATGTGAAGAACATGCTTCCCCGGAATTTCATTCTTTGGCGTCCGTTCGCATGGGCCGGCGCGGCCCTCGCGATCACCTTGCGGGCTTCGATCTTCATCCTCAAGAACAAGATCGACAGTCTCAAGCGGAGGTTGAGGAAATAGTCAAGCGAGTCCCGGTCAGCGTCGTCCTGCTCAGCCTCGCCGCGTTCCTGATCCCCCTTATCGGGGGTCAGATTCCGAACGACGTCGCGACGCTCGAACCCGGATACACGCCAACGGTTCAGTCGCTCTTTCGAGGAGGCGAGATTGCGACGCTGCAGCACGCCCTGCTCGGACTCCTCGTCGTCGCCGCCTTCGTTTATCTCGTCGTCAAGAGAAAGATCGTCCAGGTTCCCCAAGCGTCGATCAGCGGCCCGTTGGTCGGCTTTCTCATCTTGGTGCTCGCCTCCGTATTGCTTTCGAGTTACCGATGGGTCAGCCTGACCTCCTTTGCCGAGTGGGCGATTTACGGACTCATCCTCATCGTCTCCGTCGCCGGATTGGGCAGGAAATCAGGGCCGATGATCGTACTCGGTTCCCTTTCCGCCGGAACCGGGCTTGTGGCTCTGCTCGGGATCTTCGAATATGGGGGCGAGCGCCTCCACGGCAATCCGTCGTGGCGCATTTTCGCGAACTGGAACAATCCGAACGCGCTAGCAGGCGTGCTCGTTCTTGGGCTTCTCGTCAGTCTTGGCCTCCTTGCCGTGCTCAGCGCCCGGCGGGGCGCGCTTCTGGCTGGAACCTCGGCGGTGCTTTCCGGGATCGCCATTCTTCTGACCGGTTCGAAGGGCGGGCTCCTGGCTCTCCTCGTCGGCCTTGCCGTCTTCGGACTGCTCGCTATCGTGTGGAAGAAGCCGGCGGCGCTGCTTCGGGCACTGGGATGCGTTGCCGTCATCGCGGTCGCAGCCTTCGCGCTTCAGCATTCCGGATCGGGCGGAGGCGGACTGCGCGTTGCGAACGCAGGCGCAACCTCCGAGCAATCGGCCGGCTTCCGACTCCAGCTATGGAAAGGGGCGATCGATCTGGTCAAGGAAAACCCGATGGGCCACGGGATGAATACCTACCAGTTCTATAGCGCGAAGCCGGGCACCAATACGATTACGCTGCTCGCCCATTCGACCTGGCTGGAGCTGCCGGCGGAAGCCGGGATCCTCGCCCTCGCCGCGCTCGTCGTCCTGCTCCTCACCTGGCTGTTCCACACGTTTCGAGGGGCCAGGGCGCTGCCGACCGACCAGAACATTCTCCGGGCCTCCGTCATTGCCGCCGCGTTTGCCGCCGCCGTCGACGGCTGCATCGAATCAAATTTGTATTTCTTCGGCATCGGCCTCGCATTCTTCCTCTTGCTCGGCGTCGGCATCCAGCTCAGCGCAGATGCGGGAGCGCCCGAATTCGTCGCTCCGCCGATGCGCTTTTTCGCCGTCGCGCTTTCGATCCTGACGGTCGGCGAGTTAGTCTTCGCGGGCTATGTCGCCAAACTCCAGGCGAACGCCCGCTGGTCGATGACGAACAACGGAATTGAAGATGCCCGCGACACCCTCGCGACGCTGCGCTCGATCGCTCCGTTCGACGGTGAGACGTGGTACCGAAGCGGTTTCCTCGCTTCGAGCCGCAGCGAAGCCCTGCACGATTTCGCCCAGGCCGCCGCGGTGGCGCCGAGCCCGAAATACTTCCGGCGCCTGGCATCGCTCCAGATCGAGGCCGGGGAGAACACCGAAGCGCTGGCGAGTCTGCACGAGGCCCTCGATTACGATCCCAAGAACCTGGCGGCTCTGCGCCTTCTCCTAGACCTTCAGGACAAGACGGGCGCGACCGACGACGCCAAAGAAACCGCCAAGACGATGATCGCCGTCGAAGAGACGCCCTACCTCAAGATTCGCTCCCTTCCCCAAGTCATCCCGACAGAAACATACGAGGCGAGGATTTATCTCGCGAAGACCTCTCCCGACAAGACCAGATTGCTAAAGGAAGCCGTCGAAGGGTTCCTCGAATTCACGCGCGTCACCCTTCCCTACGCGCGAGCCATGGCCGGCGGAGGAGGAATCAGCGTCCAGGAGGCCGAGCAAGAGACGCAGCTCGGTCTCGATACGGCGAAACAACTGGAAGCGATCTATCGAACGGCGAGCGATTCGGCCGGCGTCGAATGGGCCGGCAAGGCGGAAGCCGAGTTCTCCGCCGCCCTCGGCGGCAGCAAGTAGCGCTGTACGACTTGCTTGGCGATCGGCGCGGCGAACTCGCCGCCGTGACCGGCGGCTTCGACCATGACGCAGATGGCAATTCGGGGATGATCGGCCGGGGCGTAGCCGATGAACCAACTGTTCGTTTTTGCCTGATCTTTGACCTCGGCGCTCCCGGTCTTCCCTGCCCAGACGAGGCCGGGAATCTTCGAGCCGGCCGCCGTTCCATGCTCGACGACCGACACCATCGCATCGCGGATGTAGTCCCAGTCGCTTTGGGGCAAATCGACGCGGCGATACACTTCCGGCTTCACCAACTCGATCTCTTGGCTCTGGCTCGACCGAAAGCCCCTCACGAGATGCGGCCGATAGATCATTCCGGAATTCGCGACGAAAGCGGCCAAGTCGGCCATTTGGAGCGGCGTCGTCAGGACGTCCCCCTGTCCGATCCCGGTGAGGACCGTATAGCCGGGCACCCAGGTCCGCTTGACGCGCGCCAGCCACTCGTCGGTCGGGATGAGGCCGGATCGTTCGTAGGGCAAGTCGAGCCCGGTCTTGCAGAAGAAGCCCATATCGAGCGCGGTCTGGCGCAGTTCATCCTTGCCCGCACGCATGGCGAGGTCGGAGAAGTAGGTGTTGCAAGACTTCTCCAGCGCCTCCGAGAACTGGATTGGGCCGTGGTGGCTCAAGCATCTGAAGAACTGCCGCCCAAGCTTGTAGCCCCCGGCGCAGAAGATGGTTCGGTTCGGATCGAAAACGCCCGCGCGCATCGCCGCCACCGTGGTCACGATCTTGAACGTCGAGCCGGGGGAAAAGGCGGAGCCGATCGCCCGATTGATAAACGGGTGATCGGGGCTTTGGTTCAATTGGTCGAAGTCCTCCTGGCTGATCCCGTTTCGAAAGAGGGAGAGATCGAAGGTCGGCGTGCTCGCCATGCAGAGGACTTCGCCCGTATTCGGATCGAGGGCGACGACTGCGCCTCGGAAACTACCGAGAGCCTTGACCGCGGTTTGCTGGAGATCGGCGTCGAGGCCGAGAATCACCTCCTTGCCGGGAATCGGACTCGTTCGCTCGGCAATGCGGACCGGGCGTCGCTTGCTATCGAGGAGCGTGGCCTCGTAGCCGTCGGTCCCGGTCAAGGCCGCCTCATAGACCCATTCGAGTCCGCCTTTGCCGACGAGCCGGCCCATCTTCCGGTGCTCGGCCTCTGCGCGCTTCACGTCGTCGGGGCCCGGTACCCAGACGTAGCCCAGGAGATGCGAGAAGGAATTCGGATCGGGATAGTACCGAGCCGGCTGGTTTTCGATTCCGATTCCGGGAAGGGCTTCGCCGGCCTCGGTAATCTTTGCGACGACCTCGACGGGAACGCCGGCATAAATCGGCGTCGGCACGAGCGGTTTGTAGCTTCCGTCCCTCGTTTTTCGGAGGAGCCTCGCCGAGCTGACCGTCTTCGAGCCGGCTCCTTCGAGCAGTCGGGCGACCTTGTCGAGGACCCATTGGTTCTTGAGGACGACGGCCGGCGTCGCCGTGAGGACGAGTTGAGACTCGATGCCCGCGATCAGCTTTCCGTTGCGGTCCTCGATGAGGCCTCTAGGCGCCGGGATCGGCGCAAAGCTCTTGCCGAAGACCTCCGCCTTCTCGGTGAGCCTTGGCGCGAGCACGATCTGGACGTACCAGAGCCGCACGAAAATGACGAACAGCAAAGCGAAAATGACGACGGGAAAGAGCATTATGCGCAGGTCGAGATTCGGCCTGCGGGGCGTGTGGATGACCGACATGCCTTAGCCGCCGTGGATGGTGCAGCGCTTCTTCGGCTCTTGGCCTCGCTTGAAGGTTCTCGTCACGGTTTCCGGACAGTAGATCGTCGCTCTCATCCCGGATTCCGCGCACACCTCGACGGTGACGGTATCGCTCTCGGCGTCGGAATGCCGCTTGGGAGGATTACGCTTCGTCGGCGGAGTTGCGCCTGGATCGGTTGGCGGATTAGGCGGATTGCCGCTTGCGACAGGTGGCTTTCCATCGCCCCCGGTCGTTCCGTCGCCTCCCGTCGTCTTCCCCGTGTCGCCGGGCGGAGGAGTCGGCACGATAACCGGCTTGCCGTCGCCGCCCGTCGTGCCGTCCGTCTCTCCGGGTGGGATGACCTTGACGACGTCCTCGGGCTGCTGCTCCTTCGGCGCTCGGAACGGGTTCTCGTTGCCCGGGTTCGGCAAATCGGGGATGGGCGAGGCGAACCGCTCGTGCGCCTTGAGCATGATGCTTTCCCACAGCCCGGAAGCCGCCGTCGACCCCCACATGCTGTGGCCCAAAGGCAATTGATAGACTCTGCCGTTCCTCAGGACGTTATTGCCCGCCCAGCCAACACCGACGAGCCCATCCGAATAGCCGCAAAACCAGATGTCCTTATGGTCGGAGGTCGTTCCCGTCTTGCCCCTGGCGTTGGGAACATCGCCAACGCTGGCTCCCGTCGCTCGTGGGAAGTTGACGACGCACCAGAGAAGATGGTCGATCTCAGCGGCTACCTGAGGGTCAAGCTGATCGGGAATGAGCTGCGGATCATACGTGCTTACGATCGTGTCGTCGGGCCCAATCACCTTGGTGACACATCGGGGCTTTACACGCGTGCCATGCATCATGAAGACGCTATAGGCTTCCAGCATCTCGAGCGGGCTGACTTGGAGAGATCCGAGGGCCATCGAAGGCACAACCTGTTCGCGCGGAATTCGGATGCCGAACGATCCGCGGGCGAATTGAGCGACGTCACTCGGTCCCACCCGCTCCATCACGTGAGCGGCGGCGCAGTTGTAAGAATAGGCAATCGCGGATTCGATGCCCACGGAATCGCTGTCCTCATGCGGGCTCGCGTTATGGACGACCCATGGCTTCCGCCACTTCTCGGTACCCGGATAAACAAAGGTTCGGTTATCGAGGTGATCCTCGGGATTTAACCTTCCGAGAGAAAAAGCCGCCGAATAGAGGATCGGTTTGAAGGAGGAGCCGGGCTGGAGGCTTCCCTGCGTAACGATGTTGAACTGCTCTTTATTGAAATCGAGTCCGCCGACTTCGGCGAGGATCTTGCCATCCTTGTCCATGAGGACGAAAGCCGCCTGGTTGACAAGGCCGTCGCGATGCTCCCGCACGAAGTTGTGAACCTGCTTCTCGGCGTAGGTCTCCATCTTCGTATCGAGCGTCGTGTAGATCGTATAGCCGCCCGACCTAATGTCGATGTCGGGCAGATCCTGGTCCAAGAACTGGAGAACGTGGGCGACGAAGTACGGAGCCAGGTTGAGGTGCGACGTGATCCGGTCCCGGCGAGGAGCAAGCTTCACCGGCTCGGAAATGGCTTCCTCGTATTGGTCTTCGGTGATCATCTTCTCGTCTCGCATAATGCCGAGCACGACGTTCCGGTTGGCGATCGCCTTGTCCATGTTCTTGACCGGGTTCTCGTCGCTCGGCCGGCGGACGCAGCGCGCGAGCATCGCGGCCTCGGCGATCGTCAGCTTGTCGATCGTCTTTCCGAAATACACGTCGGCGGCGGCTTGGATGCCGTAGGCCTTCTCGCCAAAATACATCGTGTTGAGATAAAGCGTGAGGATTTGGTCCTTCGTCATATCCCGTTCCATCGTGATCGCGAGCGCGACGTCCTGGAGCTTGCGGTCGAGGGTCTTCTGGCCCTCGGAGTAAAACCGCTTGGCAAGCTGCATCGTGAGGGTGCTCCCCCCCTGGGAGAACCGGCCCTCTTTCGCGCCGACGAGGAGGATGCGGCCCATCGCCCAATAGTCGACGCCGCTGTGCTCGTAGAACCGTTTGTCTTCGGCGGCGAGGATCGCGTCGCGAACGACCTTTGGAATCTGGTCGTAGGTGACGGGCTTGCGGACTCCATCCGCCTGGATCGTAAACAGCACTTTGCCGTCTGCGCTAAGGATGCGAGTCGGCTCAGTAGAGTACTTTTTGAGTTTGTCGGGAAGGGAGACGATCAGCTCTGAAGCCTTGCGCATCTCCATGACGAACATGGTCCCGAACGCCACGAATCCGACGAGAAAGAAGAGGAATCCAACCGCAAGGATTCGCTTGATCGCGCGCACCCAAGGCCGGCGCTTCTTTACAGCGCGTGTCGTCAGGCTCGCCGCTTTAGCCGCCACAGTTCCGAATTATATCCGAGTCGAATCGGACCTCCTAGCCTCCTAAACGATGGCCTAGGTCTTTCAGTTCCGCCTCGGGCAAATCTCCGACCAAAACGAAGCTCGCTCCGCCCGCGCTCCACGTATAGACTTGAACGCCGGCCGGGGCGATCTTGCCGAGGCGGCTTGGGTCGACGGTCGTGTTGAGCTGGTAGAGCGAAATCCGATGCCCGTTGCCGGCATATTGCTGCACCAAGACGCGCTGGCTGGCGAGCTTTTGCATGCGGGCCAGTTCGAGCTTGTAGGGCGTTCCAGCAGGGAACCGGACATCCTGGAACCCTTCCTTCCGGATAATCCGCGTCAGGATGTCGTCCGGAGTAATGGTCCGCACGCCCTTGCGCTCCAGCTTGAAGTCGGTGGGATGAATGATCGGATTCAAATTCGCCTGAGTGAATTCGAACGAGGCTTGCAACGTGCCGAGCCGGTCGTAGAGCTCCCGCTTCAGGATCATTCCCGACTTGTTTTCGATCCACAACTTTTGGAGGAGATTGCCTTTCTTGTCGGAGATCGAGACGACTTCGGTTTGCATTCCCGCGACGGGTCCGCCGGGGGTCTCATCGACGTTCACTCCGCGCCGGGCAACGATCGTCGCCAGCCGTTGGATCGCCTGGTCGCGTTGAGGCGGGCCGACCTGGATTTCGTTTCTCGCCGGGAAGTACTGCCGCCGTTCGGTCGGGTTCTCGACGATGATCTGGCCGTGCAGCGGCGACTCCGGCGGAAACTCGATGCGGGTTTCCGGGCCGTTCGTCAGCACGAGCTCGGTGTGCTGCTGCCGGTTCGTGCCGCTCTTCACCTGGATCACGCGCGTTCCCGAATAGCGGATCCGGTCGAACGCATTCAGGGCCAGCTTCAGAGCCGGGGGAATCTGCGCCGGAACGACCCAGTTATGCTTCTGCTTGCCTTTCCCATCGAGGAGCCTCCGCGGACGCGCCTGCGCGTCGGCCGCCGTCGCGCCGAGAAGAAGAAGGATCGACAGGGCAAATCCGAGAGGTTTCATCACAGCGCCCCGACATCCTCCTGCTCAGGATCGACAGAGATCGTGTGCTGGTTGACCGCATCCTTCACTTCTCCCATCGAAACGCCATCGCCCGCGACCTCCCACGAGGCCGTGCTCTCAACGTAATGGGTGACGAGGGCCTTCTCCAACTCGCCGCCACGCGCGGGAGCCGAGCCCTTCGGAGGAATGATGAAGGCTACGGCAAGCGCGCCGGCCAGCGCCAAGCCGACCGCGGGCTTCCAGACCCAGCCGAAAAGGTTCAGTTTCCGGCGACGGACCATTTCCGACTGAAGCCTGGCGTTAAGCCCGCTACGCCATGTAAGGCTCAGCGTCTCATCCGGCAACGCCCGCACCAATTCCCGCACATGAAGCTGCTCGGGGGAATTCAACTCTTCTTCGAGTATCTCTCTCTTCATTTCGAAGTCATTTCTCATTTGACGTCACCTCCGAGTGGAGGTAGTTCTTTAAAACGTTTTGCAGATGCGCACGGGCAAGAAACAATCTACTTTTGACGGTGCCGATCGGAGTTCCGACGATCCGCGCAATCTCTTCGTACGGCGTGTCTTCGCGGTCGTGGAGGATCAGGACCGTCCGGAGCTTCTCGCTCATCGTCCTTATGCCTTCCTCGATCGCCTCTTGAAGCTCCAAGTCCAGTGCGACCTTTTCCGGCTGCCAGCGATTGTCGGCGACGTCGATCTGTTCCTCGGTATCCTGCGCCAGGGACATGCCGACCTCGGTGATGGAGCGGTCGACTTTGCGCGCACGGTCGATGCATAGGTTGTAGGCTATGCGGAAAAGCCACGTTCTCACCGACGATCGGGCGTCGAACCGGCCAAAGCTTTGAAAGGCCCGGATGAAGACTTCCTGGGTGACGTCGGAAGCCTCCTCGACGTTGGGCACCATGCGACGGACGAAGCCAAAGACGCGGTTCTGGTAGGCGTCAACCAACTTGCCGAAGGCATCCATGTCCTGCCGGCGACAGCGATCGATAAGCGCCGCTTCCGCCGCATGGTCCAGGTGCTCTCTCGATGCCAATCTTGTCGCTCCGATGCACAGTTCCATCTTGCCGTTTAGGCCGTGACGCTGCGCACTTGGGTTTGTTCAGTTTACGTTAGGACGTCCTGGTCCTATTCGTCGATTAAGCTCGGCAATTTGCGGGCAAAACCGACTGTATACTTAATGAGCATCGGACAGTTTTGCGACAGAGATTCTTGCCTCGCCGGCGGCGTTCCGCCTAGACCAGCACGAGCCCTGAGATACGCAGATTCAGTCACGGTAGGGCCCGTGCTTAGGGGTACGGGCGAAGGAATGGAATGGCAATTAAGACTCTCTATGTAGGAAATATCCCCTACTCGGCAACCGAGGATGAAATCCTCCAGCACTTCGCCAGTTATGGCAGCAAGAATCCTCGCATCATCGAAGGACGCGGGTTCGCGTTCGTCGACATCGATGCCGACCAGCTCGATGCGGCTATCGCCGACAAGAACAACTCGGAAATGGGCGGCCGCAAACTAACCGTTAACGAAGCTCGTCCTCGCGGAGAGGGCGGTGGCGGCGGCGGCGGACGCTCCTATGGTGGCGGTGGCGGAGGCGGTTACGGCGGCGACCGAGGCGATCGAGGTGACCGCGGCGGCTACGGTGGCGGCGGTTACGGTGGCGGTGGCGGTGGCGGCTATGGCGACCGCGGCGATCGAGGCGGCTACGGCGGCGGACGCGGCGGCGACCGCGGCGGACGCGGCGGTAAGGGCGGCGGACGGCGGGGATTTTAGGTCTGAAGGGGTGATTGGGTGAGAAGCCCTTCGGAAGGTCACTCCGCTCACCCTTTCAAGTCATAGCTGTTTCGTTTAAGTCCAAGCTTGGGCGTCACGCGCCCTCACCCTTGCTCGCAAGACTCGCAGACCTCTCCCCCGGTGGGGAGAGGGAACTTGATGGCTACGGCTTTTACCCTCTCACCCAATCGTCCCTCCGGCGAGGACGGTTGCTCCGCGATAGGCGACTGCGATTTGCCCAGGCGTTACGGCTCGTACCGGTTTATCGAAAACCAGCTTCGACTCCTGTCCATGTAACGTCGCCGTTTGCGGCTCCATGTTGTAGCGAATCTTCGCCTTCACTCGAACGGGCTCGCGCCGGTTCGTCCCACTCCAAAAGAGGCCTTGTAACGGCACCTCGCGAGTCAGGAGCGCATCCGCTTCCCCTACGACAACCCGGTTTTCGGCCGGCTTGAGCTCGATCACGTAGAGCGGGCGTCCGTTCTTGGGCGAAAGCCGGATGCCTCGCCGCTGGCCCACCGTAAAGTCGGCGATCCCCTCATGCTCACCAAGCGTCCGGCCTTCGGTATCCACGATTTCGCCCGAGCTGAAAATGTCGGGATTGCTCTTGCGAAGAAATTCCTTGTAGCCGCCCGCTTCACTGACGAAGCAGATCTCCTGAGAGTCCGGCTTGTCGGCAACGGCCAAGTCGAGCTCTCGCGCCAGGGCTCTGACCTCATCCTTCGAGGCAAGCTCTCCCATGGGGAACAGGGTCGAGGCAAGCTGTTCCTGGGACAGCATGTAAAGGACGTAGCTCTGATCCTTCTCCGGTCCCCGCGCGCGGAGGAGACGATAGGAGTCCGACGACTTCCGGATTCGAGCATAATGGCCGGTCACGAGCTTGTCGCAATCCAGCTCGCGCATCTTCTGCATCAGGATTTCGAACTTCACGAACCGGTTGCATTGGACGCACGGATTCGGAGTCCGTCCCGCCGCATACTCCTCGACGAAGTTGTCGATCACGGATGCGCGAAACTGTTCCTTGAAGTTCATGACGTAGTGAGGAATTCCAAGAACTCGCGCCACGCGGCGAGCATCCTCCACCGCTCCCAACGAGCAACAGCCGGCGTGCCGGGGATCGGTTTGGCTTTCCTGCCAAATCTGCATCGTCAAGCCGATTACGTCGTAGCCACGGCGCTTCATCAGAGCCGCGGCTACGCTGCTGTCCACTCCACCGCTCATCGCGACGAGCACGGTTCCTCGCGTCTTAGCCACTCTTATAGAACTTCGTATACTCCGGCCGCTCCAAATCGTCGAACAGCGAGCCGATCGCCGATGCGCGAACCGCCTTCGAGCCCCTGACGACGATAAAGAAAGTGGGCGTGCCCTTCACGCCGATCTTGCTGCCCTGGTCCAGGTCGCGCATAAGCCGCTTGAAGGCTGGGTCCTTATCGTCGCGCATGCGTTCCAGCAGCTTGGCGGAATCGAACCCGAGACTCTGGGCGATATCCAGGATCGGCTGGGTATCTTTTGGCTCGCCCATCGGCTTCTGATACATGGCGTCGACGAAGTTCCAGAACATCCCCTTCTCGGAGGCGATCTCCGCGATGATCGCGGCGGGCGTCGATTGCTCGTGTCCTTGCATGCGCAGCATCGGGAACTCGCGGAACACGTAGTTCACTTTGCCCGAATGGAGGCCGATGAAGTCTTTGACCTTCGAATACTCCAATTGGCAGGCTGGGCAGAGTAGGTCGCCAAACTCGACGATCGTGACCGGGGCGCTCGGATTCCCGTAGATGTGGGCGTCCTCGGGAATGTACATCTCGATTGGGAGCTTCGTGTTTACATTCGGCTGCTGCTCGGAGACAATCGTCATGCCCTCCATCGTTAAAGCGATAAGGGTCACGGGCACGAGGCCGATCGCGAGAATGGCGTTGAGGATGCTTGGCTCCGATTTTTCGACAGGCGGGGCCTGCATGAGCAGCGAATGCACGATCAGGAGGGCGATCATCAGACCGGCCGACGTAAGGCACCAAATGCAGGTCGCCTTGATGACCGCGATCGCGATGTAGGTCAGTACGAGGCTCGTCAAAGCGCCAAAGGCGGAAAAGACGTAGCCGAGGATCAGGGCAGGCCTTGTGCTGGCCGGCGCGAACAGCCGCCACGCGGACAAAGCGGCGAAGACGACGTAAGCCAAGAGGCCGATATAAGCGGTCGGAATTCCCAACGGTTGAGCCGAAGGATGCCGTGCGACGATGTCGCAACCGTGGCTCGAGCCGCACGGCAGCGAAACGGAGTAGTACTTGCCGATCGACAGCACGCCGGCTACGAAGATTCCGGCGAAGGAGAGAAGCAGCGAAAGGCGGTTCAGCGCAACGGCTTTCACGGACGGATTATACAAGCGCAGCCTCGAATACGTTCCCGGACACAGTTCCGGCGATTCTGGTCCAGTGTGTCAAACTTAATGATCTTCGGCTCGTGGCTACCCTCCTTCCCCGCAACTCGCTCCTGACACAGCGTCCGACCCAGCGACGCGGGACTTACTATGTCCAAACCTGGGGTTGCCAGATGAATGAGGAGGATTCCGAGCAGATGGCGCTCGGCCTAGAGGGTCTCGGCTTCGAGCGGGCCTCCTGCATCGACGAGGCCGAGGTCGTCCTCCTGAACACCTGCTCCGTCCGGAAAAAGCCGGAGGACAAGGCTTTCTCTCTTCTCGGCGAACTCGTACCGATGAAGCGGGCCAAACCGGAGATGGTCCTCGGCGTATGCGGCTGCATGGCCCAGATTCGCGCCGACGAGATTCGCCGCCGGGCTCCGCACGTCGACTTCGTCGTCGGCACTGGACAGGTCGCCCAAATCCCGGTTCTTGTCGAAGAAGCCCTCTCCCGGCGGCGGTTCCAGAAACGGCTCGACCTTCCGGAGCGCAAAGGCGCGATCGTCGACGACGTCCCTCAGCGCGCGGTGCGCCGCGAGGCGAAGCTCAAGGCCTTCGTTCCGATCCAATATGGATGCGACAAGTTCTGCACATTTTGCATCGTGCCCACGACGCGAGGCCGGGAACGATCCCGGCCGACGGAGGATATCGTCGCCGAAGTCTCCGAACTGGCTCGCCGAGGGACGAAAGAGGTCACCCTCCTAGGGCAGACCGTGAACTCCTACGGCAAGAACCTTCCGGAAGGACGCGTCCCGTTCAGCCAATTGCTGTGGATGCTTGCGGAGATTCCCGAACTGGAGCGCATTCGCTATACGTCGCCCTATCCGCGCGACTTTAAGAGCGATCTGATCGAATGCATCCGCGACAATCCGAAGGTGATGGAGCATTGCCACATGCCGCTCCAAGCCGGAAACGACGATCTTTTGAAGCGGATGAAGCGACTCTACACGGTGGAGAGCTTCCTTCAGATCGTCAATGAATTGCGCTCGGCCGTGCCGGAGATTTCGATCACGACGGACATTATCGTCGGCTTCCCCGACGAGACGGAAGAGGAGTTCCAAGACACGCTCGACGTTGTCGAAAAGATTAGGTTTGACAGCGCCTTCATGTTCATATACTCGCCACGGCCAGGAACCCCGGCGGCGGACATGGAGCAGATTCCCTATGCCGTCAAGCAAGAGCGGCTGATGCGATTAGTAGAACTTCAAAACCGAATTGCTTGCGAAATCAACGACTCGTTCGTTGGCAAAGAGCTGGAGGTTCTGGTAGAGGGCCCATCTCCAAAGAATCCGAATCTGCTGCAAGGCTTCAGCCGGGAATTCAAGATGGTCCATTTCTCGGGGTCAGCCGATTTGCGTGGACGAACGGTACAAGTTCGAGCCACAAAATCTCATCTTTGGGGGTTAACCGCCGACCTGATCGGCGGTTAGCCCGCGGCGACGTTACTTAGACGGCGCGGATGCTGCCTTGCGCCAAGTCTCATCTTCGATTGCGAAGTCCTTTTCGGTCCACAGAATCGAACGACCCAGCTTCGTAAGAACTTCCCCTTCGATCCGCACCGGGACAACGTTCTCAAACTTCGCATAGCCGGCGAACGTGCGGCCGAGCCGCGAATGGTCCGGTTTCCAAACCGGTACTTCGAGCTCGAAGCTGTCCGGCACGGAGCCGAAATCCGCCGCCTGATAGATGAGATCGACGCCCCGATATCGAAACGGTTCGTAAACGCGCGTGTCGCCAACCCGATGAGCATGGTTCTGGCCTTCGCTCCACGTATGGCTTGCCTCCTTACCGTCGAGCCGCAGGCAGTAGGCGTCCCTTTCGATACGTCCCGTCCCGCCGCTTGTAAAGACGTGGAGAGCCCCCCGCTCGCTTGCGTACACACCACGAAGAGTAACGCGGATCCCCGCAATTTCGGTCGACTGGAGGCTCGAAGTCACTTGATCTTTGACCTGCTGTCGGAGCTTCTCAACGTCATAGACCTTGGTTCCCGGCGGGAGGTCCATCGCTAGCTTGCTTTCCTCGCCGGTCGGGTATCGCCACTCCATCGCGCCCGTTCGCCCGCCGACGAACTGGCCTTTCTTGTCGCCGTTGATCGTGAATTCCTCGTAGTAGGGGCGGTCGGTTGCCGGATCGGCGAGAAGATATCCATCGGACGTGAGGGTCTGCCCCAGGGCGTCGACGAATTCGGAATGCAGGTCGAAGCGCTGCAGATGCAAGCCCTTCCATTCGACGGCCCCCGCCCTCGACACCGATTTGACGTGATCGAAGCCAATCTGCCTCTTCAGGCTCGCGTGGAAGAAGACGCCCTCGCCTCGCGGATGGTATGCCTCGACGATCGCGTATCCATGCTTCGGGAAATAGTTGATCATCCGATCGCCGCTGATGTATTGGTCGGCGACGTCGCTATGGGAAATCGAGTGGAAGCGCGTGCCGTCGACGTAGATGTCGCTCGTGATCTTCCACGTTCCATCCGATTGCTTGTCATAGCTCAGCTCGTGGCGGAGAACATCGTCGGCCGTCTGGACGATGCGGTCGAGCTCCGCCGCCGCCGATTCTCGCGGCAGCATCGCCATGACCCCTATCGCAATAGTGACAAGTCCGGCGGCCGCCATAATCCACGTCTTCGTGGCCGGCCGATGGCGAGCCGACCTGTGATTCATCATTCCGGCCGGGGCCGAAGGCATTTCCTCCGCTCGCAGCGCATGCGCCATTCGGCCGATGCGCTCGTCAAGTGCGTTCGCAGGCTGTCGTTCCATAAAGGGTTTCCTCTTGTTCTTGGAATAGCGTCCGCAGCCGGAGCCGGGCATGATGAAGCCGGCTCTTAACCGTTCCCTTGGGTACGCGCATCACCGTTGCCACCTCCTCGAGCGTCAGCTCCTGCACCTCGAAGAGCAGGAAGGCCTCGCGCATCGGAGCCGGCAGGCGGTGAAGAGCGTCCAGCAGCGCGGCGCCCTCGACGCAGGCTTGAAAGCCCGGCTCGGGAGCGATTTCATGCTGGGTGAGCCGCAGCAGAGGCCGTTGTTTGCGACGCCAATGGGTGTACTCATGGAAAGCCACCCGATGCAGCCATGTTCGGAGCGACGAGCCGCCATGATAACCCGCGATATTCTCGCGGGCCTTGAGAAACGCCTGTTGCGTCAAGTCCTCCGCGTCTTCGATGCTCCTCGTAAGGTGCCGCATGAAGCGCAGAACGGATGAATAGTGATCCTCGACGAAGGCGCGGAGGACTTCCGCGTCTCCGGCGGCGATCAGGCGGGCTCGGTCATTGTCGTTCAAGGTGCTTGCCTCGGGTGTCGGACGCCCTCATTGAGCCAAATCCGAGGCAGGAAGTTCAAAGTCTAGCCGCCGTCCGTATTTATCGGGTGCAGACCGTCCGGATGCTCGATCTTGAAGTCCCGATCCGACCATAGCACGGATCGATCCTGCATGGACAGGACGTCGCCGGCAATCCGGATCGGCGAGACCTTCTTGAACGTGGCATATCCGGCGAAGGTTCGGCCATAGGCCGACTTGTCGGGCTTCCAAACCGGTACCTCAAGCGTGATCGAGATCAGGGAGGCTAAGACGAGAGAGGCGAGAATAGCGTCGCGTTTCATGACCACCCTTACCGAACCCATGCGACAGCCTCCGGTTCGAATGAAATAGGGCGGCCCCCCAAAATTGCGGCCGCCCAATCTCTCTGACTTTTCTCTACTCCACGTCGAAGCTCATGCGTTTTGTCGTGATCACTCGGCCGTGATCTTCCGACATGATGGTGGCATCATAGTGCCCCGGCGAGAGCCGGACCCGAACGTGGAAACGGCCGTCGCGCACGTCGACGAGCTGATTCTCGATCCGATCCCGGCCGCGGAAGACTTGGACCCTAACTTGAAGTCCGCCGGCCGTGCCGTCGAAGTCTAGAGATGAGCCCCGATAGCGGCCTCGGTCAGAGGGCTTGTCGAGCCGCAGGTCGCGGCCGGAGAGCCCATCATTGCCAACGACTTCGAAGCCTCGCTTGTCGGTGCCGAGTACCTTGCCGTCTTCCTTGCTTCGCACGGTCACGACATACGTTCCCCAATCGAGCTTGGTCCGACAAACGAAGCGCCCATCCCGGACCCGGGACTGCTCGATGAACACGCGGTCGCGTCCGCGATAGATTTCGACCTCGACCTCGGGAGCCTCCGATGTGCCAGAGATTTCGACCGGCCCACTTCGCAGCTTTTCTCCCGCAGCCGGCCGCTCGATGTAGGTCTTGCCCATGCCGCCGACGTTGAAAACGAGCTTCCGCTCCACGGTCATCCGGTCACGATCCTTGGCGCGCACGGTGGCCTCATACTTCCCCGGCGTAAGGTTGAATCGGAATTCGTATTCCCGGCCATGCGAGCGAAGCGAGGCGCTTTGGATCACGTCCCGCCCACGCCTCAGTTCGATCTGAACGTCGGGGAATCGGCTCTCGCCTCGAATGAAGACGACGCCGGAGGGAATCCGGTCGTTATTGCGCGGCTCGGTAATCGTCAGGTCCTCGCCCGTCGATGTCGGGCGACCTTCTTGCCGCCTCAGGAGGACCGTATCGTCGCGGTTGTTCTCACGCGTCAGGCGAATATCCCGTCCCGACTGACGGATCAGATAGCGCTCGCTGCCAAAATCGAGCTTGCCGCCTCGGAAGGAGCCGCGCATCGTGCGGCTATCGGACAGTTTCCGAACTACCATCGTCAACCGACCGTCCTCGCCGATCGTTAGCTCGATGTCGGCGCGAGTGAAGTCGTTATGGCCCGACCAATTTCCTTGAGACCAACTGGGTGGTGTCTCATCCCTTGGCGCTCCCCGCTGCGGATTTCCGAATCCACCCTGCGGAGCCACAGCGAATGCCGGGGCCGCCAGCGATAAGGCCGTTATCGACGCAACAAGAAGATGAATGACTTTCATGATAATGTGACTCCTGCAAGAGTGGCGGCAGGTCCCGGTTTCCATTCATTGGACGTACGAGCATGCGAAGAGGCATCTCCGCCTCATTGGCCCAGGTCTTGCATTTAGTCGAATCATGAGCCCGCCCGCGCGCCTGCGGATCGCGATTGTCGGCTGCGGAATCGGTGGTCCCGCGAGCGCGCTCCTTCTTGCCCGGCAGGGACACTCAGTGGTCGTCTTCGAGCGGGCCGGAGAGTTGGGTCCGAAGGGAGCCGGAATCCTCTTGGCGCCGACCGGCCAACTCGTCCTCGACCGTCTCGGGCTCCTCGCCGACGCGGCGGCAGCCGGCTCCCGTATCCATCGATTGGTCGGGCATACCGCTTCCGGACGGCAAATCATAGATGTCCGCTATCGGCATTACAGTCCCGGTCTTTTTGGACTCGGCATCCATCGTGGCACGCTCTTCTCGATTCTCCGCAAAGCCATGGAGAGCCGGCAAATCGAAATCCGCACGGGATTCGAGGTCCTGTCCATCAACGAGGAACGGACCGTCGTCGGAGACGGAATTTCGGAGGGACCGTTCGACCTGATCGTCGTCGCCGACGGCGCCCGATCCGCCCTTCGTGCGTCGGTCTGCGAAACGCAGCGGGTTTCGCCCTATGCCTATGGCGCGTTATGGGCTTCGGTCGTGAATTGGGGCGAGTATCCCGACAACGTCCTCCGGCAGGTCTATCGAGGCACCCGCGAGATGATGGGCCTCCTGCCCTCCGGCCTGCTGGAAGGCGAGGAGGGGCGGCAGATCAGTTTGTTCTGGAGCCTCCCGATGCAGGAGGTCGAAACTTGGCGCGCGGAGGGGATCGACGCTTGGAAGCGGCGGATCGTCGACCTGGACCCATCGAGCCGAGAGCTTCTCGACCAAATCGTATCCGCCGACCAAATCACGGTCGCGTCTTACGTGGATGCACGAACCCACGCGTCCGCCCGCACCCAGATCGTCGCCATCGGCGACGCCGCTCACGCGTCCAGTCCGCAGTTAGGACAGGGCGCCAGCATGGCCCTGTTCGATGCGATGATTCTCGCTGATTGCCTTGAGGATGAGCCAAATATCGTCGTCGCCCTGATGCGTTTTCACGGGCTTCGCCGAAAGCACGTGCGCTTCTACCAGCAAGCATCGAAATGGATGACCCCGTTCTTCCAATCCGGACGCTCCCTTCTAGCCTGGCCCCGGGATTTGCGTCTCGGTCCGATCTGCCGGATTCCCTGGCTTCGCCGGGAGATGGCGGCGACGATGTGCGGCGTCAAAAGCGGCATCTTCTCGCGTCTTGCCAACGAGGAACAAATTAAGCAGCTCGGCATCAGGTTCGCTCTTGGCGGCTTGACTTCCGGCTCTAAGGACCTCGTCTCCCACTCTTCGGGGGAATGAACATTACGTCGCCCATCAGGGGTGTCGGTTTTGTGACGGTCGGAGGAGGCGAAGGCTTCTTGCCGTTCGCCCAATTCGACAGTGCCTGAAACATCGGCATCTGCTGGACATCTATTGTCGGCTGCTCGCTTCCTCGCGACACCCTCCTTGCAACAGAAAACCCGACAGTCAGCACGAATGCCGAAGAGGCGAGAAGAGATGCGGCGAATCGCCTTCCCGCCTTCGCCAGACCTTTCGGACAATCGGAGGTCATCACCTTTCCATCGTCCCGACGAAACATGCGGGCGCAGAACTTCCCTTCCCGCTCCTCGATCAGGCGTCTGATCTCATCCCGGCTCATCGCGGACAGGTTGTAGACGTTCTTTCGGCATAGGGCGCAATGCCGGACCCTCTCGTCGCCGCTCATCTCATCCCACGAAGCTGGACACGGCTTTGCGATTTGCAGGTTATCGATTGGCGGCTTCATTCACATCACCTGTACAGTCGAACGTTTTCGCCGTCCGAAAGGTGCGCGCCTCTATCTCGGCCCCTATCGGAGATGGCATACGAATTCGAGCGAGTTTGTCCATTTTCGTTTGAGTGACGCTCCCTGGGTCCAAGGTTCAAGGATTCGCGCGTAAACTTCGAGGCGAATGAGCGATGTAAGGAGCGCCGCCGGCCTCGTTGCCCCGGCCTTGGAAACGATTCGAGTTGGGTTCATCGGCGTAGGCGCGCGAGGTTCGGGGCATGTGGCGACGATGCTGACCCTCGACGGCGTGGAAATTACGGCGATCTGCGATACCCACGCTCCATCTTTGGAAACCGCGGTCCAACAATGCGTCGACAAGGGACGTCGCAGACCGGCCGCGCTCAGCGACTATCGGCGCCTGATCGACCGCGACGACGTCGACATCGTCGTCATCTCGACGCCGTGGGAGGATCACGTTCCCATGGCGGTTGCCGCGATGCGGAGCCGAAAGCACGTTTTCCTCGAAGTGCCGGCCGCGACGACCATCGACGGCTGCTGGGAGCTGGTCGAGACCGCCGAGGAGACCCAGCTTCACTGCATGATGATGGAAAACGTCAACTATGGCCGCGAGGAGCTACTCGTTCTCAACATGTGCCGCCAAGGCGTTTTCGGCGAGCTATTGCATGGCGAGGCGGCCTACATCCACGATCTCCGCGGGCAGATGAACGAGATCGACCATCTCACCGGCTCCTGGCGCACCTACGAATACGCGAAGCGGAATGGCAATCTCTATCCCACGCATGGCCTTGGTCCCGTCGCCCAATACATGAACGTCAACCGAGGCGACCGCTTGGACTTTCTCTGCTCCATATCCTCACCGGCTCGCATGCGCGAGCTCTACGCCGAAGAGCATTTTCCGGAAGGACACGAGCGCCGCTCGCTTCGCTTCGTCTGCGGCGACATCAATACATCGATCGTGAAGACAATTCTCGGCAAGACGATCCTGATTCAATGGGACGAGCAGCTTCCCCGCCCGTATACTCGCTTGAATTTGATTCAGGGAACGAAGGGAATCTGGGGCGGGTTTCCGAACCGCTGCGCGCTGGAGCCGGATTCCGAGCATTGGATGGATGCCGATTCGCTTCAGGCCATCTATGAGCGATACGAGCATCCTCTCTGGAAGCGTTTGTCCGCCGAGGCCGAGGCTCACGGCGGTCATGGGGGCATGGACTTCGTCATGATGTGGCGAATCATCTATTGCCTACGCAACGGCCTCCCGCTCGATCAGGATGTCTACGATGCGGCGACCTGGTCGGTCATCGGTCCGCTCAGCGAGGAATCGGTAGCGAACCGCGGCAAGTCGGTCGATATTCCCGACTTCACGCGCGGGACGTGGAAGACCATGCCGCCGCTAGGCATCGTCAGGTAGGAGGGCGGCTATTGAGACCGTTCCGTTTCCTGTCTCGATTTGCCCGCCCTTCTCAATGATCACCGTCGAGCGATAGCCAGCCTTGCCTTCGGCGTCTTTGCCGGGATCGCGATAGACTTCGAGACGGCCTGCGTTGAGATCGAGAATCCAATATTCGTTAATCCCGAATTCGGCATACAGGGGCCCCTTGAGGGTTCGGTCCTTGCGGAGCGTCGTGTCGGAAACCTCGACGACGAGGAGGACGTCTGATGGGCCTGGATGGCGATCCATGTAGCGAGAGTCAGGGCCAAGAGCGACCAATACATCCGGCTCGGGCTCGTTCATATCGTTGAGGGATAACGGAAACTGGATGCGGATGGACGCTTCTGGAAAGACGGCTTGGAGGACCTTGGCCAGATTGCCAGTGGCCCAGGCATGAAAACTCTTCTGTGGACTCATTGCGACGACTTCGCCCCGGAGGAGCTCCAACCTCTCATCTGGATCGAGGACTCCCGATTCGGCGGCGAGGTAGTACTCGCGCACGGTCATTCGCCGGAGCGTCGCTCCATAAGCGGCAACCGATTCGCGAACGACGTCGCTCACACCGATATTGTACGCGCGCAGGCCGATAGGCCCAAGTCCCGAGAAGCCTGTTGTAGGCTGAGATTGGCCATGAAAACAGTTGCCTCCCTTGCCTTGCTGATGTTCGCCGCTGTATCGGCTTTCGCACGAGACTACTCTTTTGCCGTCAAGGTCGTCGGTCACGGCAAGCCGGTCATCCTGATCCCTGGCCTGACATGCACAGGAGATGTGTGGGACGGGACTGTCGCCAAACTCAAAGATAAATACGAATGCCACATCCTCACCTTGCCGGGGTTCGGAAAGCAGCCTCCGATCGATGGCCCTTACCTCTCGCACGTTCGCGACGATATTATCGCCTACGTCAAGGACAAGAAGCTGGATCATCCCATGGTGATCGGCCATAGCCTCGGCGGATTCATGGTCTTCTACCTGGGCGTTGCCGAGCCGAAGCTGTTCGGAAAAATGGTCTCCGTCGACGGATTGCCCTTCCTCGCTGTGATCTTCAATCCAAAGGCGACCGCGGAGAGCATGAAGCCGATGGCGGAGATGATCGCCAAGCAGATGACCTCCAGCAAGCCGGAGGCCTTCCAGGCGAGCATCAAGTCGAACCTGGTCCAGGAAATCACCGAACCCAAGAATGTCGATGCGATGGACGCCTTCTGCAAGGATTCCAACCCTGCCGACGTGGCGGAAGCGATGAAGGAGATGCTCGTGACCGACTTGCGCGGTGAGGTTTCGAAGATTCAGTCTCCGATCCTCCTCATCGCGGCCGGACAATGGGCCAAGACGGACGCGCAAAAGAAGTCGCTGAATGAAATTTACTCGTCCCAGATCCAGACAATCCCGAACGCCAAGCTCGAGGTCGCCTGGACGGCGCGGCACTTCGTCATGCTCGACGATCCGGCGTTCTTCTACAAGGCGGTCGAGGACTTCCTGGGGTCGTAGCTACAGCGCGTCGCGAACAAAGGAGGCGACGTCGCTCTTCAGCTTCTTGAGGGAGGCCACATCGATGTACATCATGTGGCCCGCCTCATATTCGCCGGTCGTCACGTTCCCTCGCACCTCCGAATCGAGCCCCATGTGGGCGAGGGTGTGCTTCGTGGCGAAGTAGGGTGTCGCCAAATCGTAATAGCCGGAGGCCACGAACAGCTTCATGTGCGGATTCCGAGCGAAGGCTCTGCGCAGCGATTCGCTGACGTCCGGCGTGCCCTCGCCCGCCGAGCCCCAGTCCCAGGATTCAAAGAATCCGCCCATGATGTTGTAGGGGGCGTCGGTCTTGTAGCCAAGCGTACGGCCCACGTAATCGTTCAGCATCGCCGTGTAGGGCGGCCGGATCATCGTCATGCTAGGATCGAACTCCGGCCGCTCGGCGATCAGGCGCGGGTCGATGCCTTTGAAGCGGCTGTCGAGACGCCCCACGGTGCGGCCTTCCTCCCGCAGCAGCTCCTTACAGAAGGGATGGATTTCGATCCGAAGGTTCGTCTGCTCGATGTAACGCTTGGAAAGGCCGGTGAACTCGGCGAGGCGACTTACGATCGTTTGGCGTTCCCGCGCGGGAAGCCGGTCGCCTTTTGCCAATGCGGTTGCGTACGGCCCCATGGTGAAGGCCTCGACGTCTCGAAGGAGCCCCTTCAAGTCGCCTTTATATTTCTTAGCCGTCTTGCCGTGATACCAGGCCGTCGCCGCATAGGTCGGGAGGAAGAGGATATTCGGCAGGTCGTTGCCCTTGAACCATCGCGCCGTGAGGAAGTTGAGGATCGAGGAAACGAGCACGATGCCGTTGAAGGCGATGCCTCGCTCGATCAAGTAGCCGGCAAGCCCGGAGGCGCGCGTCGTCCCGTAGCTTTCCCCGACGAGGAAAAGGGGCGAAGCCCAACGATCATAGCGAGAAAGATAAAGCCGGATGAACTCGCCGACCGACTCGATGTCGCCTTTCACCCCCCAGAACTTCTTGCCGAGTTCCTTATCCTTCGGGCGGCTGTAGCCTGTGCCGACGGGATCGATGAAGACGAGATCGGTATCGGCAAGCCAGGTTTGGGGATTGTCGACGAGCTTGTAAGGCGCAGGCGGCAGCCCGCCGTCTTCCAGCAATTCGACCCGCTTCGGCCCAACCGCGCCGAGATGGAGCCAGACGGAAGAGGAGCCCGGTCCGCCGTTGAAGGAAAACATCAATGGGCGAGGCTTATCGGACTTCTTCGTGTAGGCGACGAAGAAGATCGCCGCTTCGACATCACTTCCGGTCTCGTTGCGGATCGGGAGCATCCCGGCGGTCGCCGTGTACTCGATCGTCTCGCCATCGACGACGATGGAGTGCTCCGTGACGACGGGCGCCCTGTCGACTTCGAGGGGAAACTCGTCCCTTTTCTTCTCTTCCGGTTTGGCTTCTTCGGGCATGCCCGAAGGTTACACTACAGGCCCTTCGCCAGTCGGCTGAACGTCTCCTTGTCGACCGCTCGCATCATGCATTCCTCATACGAGCAATTCCCGCCCCGGAAATGAGCGGCAAGCGACGAGTCCATCGTCTGCATCCCCAACTGAGCGTTCGTCTCGATGACGCTGTACATCTGGTGAGTCTTGCCTTCGCGGATCAGATTCTTGACGGCTGGAGTGCCGAGCATGATTTCGATCGACGCGCATCGGCCGCCGCCCAGTTTCGGCAAGAGCTGCTGCGAGATGACGGCTTCGAGCGTGTTGCCGAGGAGAACGCGAATCTGGTCCTGCTGGTCGCTGGGAAAGACGTCGATAATTCGGTCGATCGTCGAGGGGGCGTTTCTCGTATGCAGCGTGCCGAAGACGAGGTGACCGGTTTCCGCGAGCGTCAACGCGGCTTCGATCGTTTCGAGGTCGCGGAGCTCGCCGACGAGGATGATGTCCGGGTCTTCGCGGAGAACCGCGCGCAACGCGGCATGGAACGTGAAGGTGTCCGCGTGCATTTCTCGCTGGTTGACCATGCACTTCTTGTGGTTGTGCAGGTACTCGATCGGGTCCTCGATCGTAAGGATGTGCGAGGTTCTCGTGTCGTTAATGTCGTCGATCATCGTCGCGATGGTCGTCGACTTGCCGGAGCCCGTCGGCCCGGTCACGAGGATAAGCCCGCTCGTGCGCTTCGATACCTCGCGGATCACGCCGGGCAAACCAAGTTGCTCGAAGGTGGGAATCTTCGTCGGAATAACGCGGAGCGCGCCGGTCACGGAACCGCGTTGCACGTAGACGTTGAATCGGAACCGGGCCAGGCCCTTAACGCTATAGGCAAAGTCGAGCTCGTGGGTTTGCTCGAATTTCTGAAGCTGCTCCTCGGTCAGCGTATCGTAGACCAAGCGACGCGTGTCCTGGGGGACGAGGACGGTAAAGGGCAGCGGCGTAAGCTCGCCGTCCAACCGGATCATCGGCGGGAGGCCGACCGTCAGATGGATGTCCGAAGCCTTGCGCTCGATCGCGAGCCGGAGAATGTCGTCGATGTGGGCGCCGGCAACCGGTTGGGCATCCGCCTCGAGCTGCGCCGGAGCTTGGACGACTTCCTCGTGATTGAAGCGGCCGTTGTCCAGTTCGATCTTGTGGACGTCCTCGGAGACGAAGATCGGGCGGTAATGAGCTTGCTTGTCCTCTTGTTCCTCGAACGTCTTGAGGATTTCGTTCGCCTCGCTTTGAAGCGGATTCGGCTGAAGCGCCGAGCTGCCGTCGGTCGGGCATTCCTGCTTCGTCTCTTCGTCGCCGAGCACCTTGTTCCAGCTAAATCCTTCAGGCATACCGCTTCTCTTGTTCCATGTTCGGCTATGCAACATCCACGTATTGCGAGAGCCTTGTAGTAAATAAGGACTGCCTTCCGGTAATTAGCCCAGGTGGAGCTGCGCCGCGGCAATCGCGCCAATGCTTTGCTCGACGACCATCTCGACCCGCTCCTCCCCGATTCCGAGGAGATCGAGCGCCCACTGGGGCAGCTCGTGGCCGTCTTCCTCGCCCGGATGCTGCTGGCGATATTGAGCGATATTGGCCAGGGCACTGCCAAGCGCCGTACACGCGCGCGGCATTCGGCCGGCGTCGTCGTCATCTGGCTGCGTAAGGTACGACAGACCCGAAACCAGGGCCTGGGGGAAGCCCCAACGCTCCGCCGCGGAGATCGCAACGTCGATATGGTTGCAGCCAAAAACCCGGGATTCCGCGTCGAGCTCGGGCACGCCGGTCGCCGTCATGATCGCGACGCGGTCGTAGTCGCCATTCCCAAAGCGATCGAGAAGCGTCTTGCCGATCAAATGGAGCAGGCCGCAGGTGTAGCAGTCGTCCGCCTGGGCCTTGCGGGTGAAGAATGCGAGGGCCTTGCTGCATACCGCGGTGTCGACGGAGTGACGCCACCAGGCTCGCCGGCGAAGCGACTCCTTGTCGCTCTTCCCCACGAACATATCGTAAGTTCCCACCGTCATCGCGAGACTGCGGACGGCGCGGAAGCCGAGGAAAAGGATCGCCTCGCGAATCGAAGTCACTCTTCTCGGCAGACCGAAGAAGGCGGAGTTTGCAAGAGTCAGGACCTTGCTGCTGAATCCGGGATCGACGATGATGGCCCGCTCGAGGTCCAGCGGAGGGGCGTCCTCCGATGCTGAAATTTCCAGTACCTTGAAGACGACGTGGGGCAAGACGGCGAGTCCATCGACCTTCTCCAGGAGTTCGGCCAAGGGGTCATTCAGGCTATCGATCGGCAGCGCGCTCATTCTTCGATCCAATACAGTGTCGGTTTTGTCAAGTCAAATCCTCTCGCTTTGCGACGGTTTCATGCGTACAGAACCCGCAAGATTTCATCGACGGTGGTGACTCCATTGAGTATTTTCATAACGGCATCCATCTGAAGCGTCTTCATGCCGTTCTCGATGGCGAGTTTCCGCAGAACGTGGCTAGGCGACTTTTCGAGAATCTCATCCCGGATCGGGTCGTTGAGCAGCATCAGCTCATGGACGCCGGTTCGACCCTTGTAGCCCGAGTGCTTGCACTTGTCGCACCCCTTTCCGCGATACAGCGTCAGCTCTTCCGGCAAGCCCTCCGGCAAGGGGAGCCCGCATCGGACCAACTCTTGCCTCGGCGCGGTGTACTCCTGTTTGCAACTCGTACAAATCTGCCTCACAAGACGCTGAGCGAGAACGCCGATCACCGAGGAGGAGATCAGGAATGGCTCGACGTTCATGTCGATCAAGCGGGTCGGGGCCGATGGCGCATCGTTCGTATGGAGCGTCGAGAGGACGAGGTGGCCGGTCAAAGCCGCTTCCATCGCGATCGTCGCGGTTTCGTTGTCCCGCATTTCGCCGACCATGATGACGTCCGGGTCTTGCCGTAGCATGGCACGAAGGCCGGCCGCGAAGGTCATGCCCGCTTTTACGTTGACGCCGCACTGGTTGATGCCGGGAAGCTCGTATTCGACGGGGTCTTCGATCGTGATGATGTTCCGCTCGCCCGTGTTCAGCTTGTTGAGCACGGAATAGAGCGTCGTGGACTTACCGGAGCCGGTCGGGCCGGTGACGAGGATGATGCCGTAGTTCTTCGAGCACATGTCCTCGACCGCCGCTAGGTTATGGGGCAGGAAGCCGAGTTTGGCGAGGCCGACGTTGATGCCGCCTTTGTCGAGAACGCGCATGACGATCTTCTCGCCATAGACGACGGGCAGAGTCGACACGCGGAAATCGTATTCGCGGCCGCCGATGACAGCGGTGATTCGGTTGTCCTGGGGCGAGCGTTTCTCCGCGATGTCCATCTCGGACATGATCTTCATGCGGCTCGTCAGCGGGGCGATGACCTTGCGGGGCAGCTTCATGCCGTCCTGAAGGACGCCGTCCACGCGGTACCGGACGCGGAGACCGTCCTTCTGGGGCTCGATGTGGATATCGCTGGCCTTGTCGGTGATCGCCTGGCTGATGATGAGGTTGGCGAGGCGAATGATCGGGGCATCCTCGCCCATCTCGCGCAATTCGGCTTCGCTGAGGTCCTCGTCGTCCTTCGAGGCAAGCTCGATCTCGCCGGTGAAGTCCTTCATCACGCCCGCGATGGCATCGGTGACGTTGATATCGACTTTGTAGTGGTTGTTGAGGGCGGCGAGGATGTCTTCCTCGACCGCGATCATCGGCTCGATCTCGTGGCCGGTCGCGAGCCGAAGCTCGTCGATGACGAAGATATCGAGCGGATTCGCCATCGCGACGACGAGGCGAGATTCCTGCAATTCGATTGGGAAGCACTTGCAGCGCTTGGCGACCTGGCCGCTCAGGAGACCGAGGATGTCGGGATCGGTGTTGACTTCGGCGAGATCGATGTACGGAACGCCCCAGACCTTTCCGAGGCAGCGAACCCGGTCGCGCTCACTGACCAGGCCCATGGTGACGAGGACGCGGCCGATCGGATCAGAGCCGCCAAGCTCCTTTTGCTTAGCTACCGCCTGCTGAAGCTGATCAGGGCTGATCAGACCTTCAGATATAAAGTATTCGCCCGTCAACATGTGAGTGCCAGAAACTTCCGAAGGGAGCGCGCCACCGCCTCCATCAGGGCCTTTCCATTGGCAGGGCTAAGCCGACACTGGTAAGCCTGCTGTCGGGGATTTAAACCAAGCAGCGAAACTAGCTGGGAGCGAGACTAGCTGGGAGCGATGCGGGTGGGAGGATTACCGGCCAAGGAGCATCGGCGGCCCCGTGAAAACCGAGCAGCCACCTCTTGCTCGCGGGATACGGCTACGAGGCTTTCACAGCGGCGCCCTGCCCGCGAAGCCCGTCAGGGCTTGATCTCCTTCGTGACGCCGAAGCAGTATAGATAGGCGCTCCGTTTGCCAGGGTCATCGATCAAGCGAGAGGCCCTGATCGCTGCCATCTTGGCGCCTTCGATATCGCTGGTGCTCCGCAACGCGTAAGCTAGCTTTTCGGCAGCGTCCAGCGAATTGGGCGCTAGAAGGGTAGCCCGGCGGAAGTGCTCGACGGCTTCGCGCCGTTCCGCTACGTTTTGGCTGCCGTATCGAAGTTGACCGGCCGCCCATTCAGCAGTTGCTTCGGGCCCCATGTTCGGCAAGGCGCCCGGCGCAAGATGATGGGTTCGGTAGTTATTCGCCCAGGTCTGCAACATCGCAGTCTTCTCGGAGAAGGGTGCGTCCTTGGCGACTTGAAGCCATAAGAGAATCGTATCCGGATCGGAGGACCCGAAATCATAGGATCGGGCTCGACGCCCTGGCGATATCTCATAGTCGAATGTGTGAGGTGTCAAAAGGAAATCGAGCTGATCCTTCGCATCCTGAAGGTCGCCATGCGCCATATAGAACTTCGCCATCTCCGATCTCTTCCCAAAGTATTCGGCTGGGTTCGCATTTGGTTCAGCATGAAGGAATGTCTCGAATGCGGAGCGAGCCTTGGCTACGTCGCCTGCCGAGATGGCCGCGGCAACCGGCGTCCAGTTAACTTTCAACCTGCGACTCATTTCGCCCTGAGCCAGCCGAAACGACGTTTCGGAAGCGGCCAACTCCGATGTGCTTGGCTTAGTACGTGCCGTCATAGGGGTTGCGTTGATCACGATCGCCGTCGTTGCGGCCGCGATGCCTAGCGAAAGGAGAATGATTTTCATTGCCGAAGACCTTATCGTACTTCTAGTGAGAATTATGATTGCCCGAATTCCTTTATGACAAACCAAAGACGTACATGAAGGTACTCCCTTTTGCTCCCGTCTTTAATCAGGTTGCTAAGCCCTAATAGCGACGACCTTTGCCCATCGACATCGGTTGAGACTTTGCAGGGCTGTAGCAGTGCTTCCACAACTCCAATGCGAGCTGAGTCATGCCGTCGAAGTTCATGAGCGATTCAAGGACGAGACGGTATCGCAAGGCGTCGTTCACGTCTTCAACCTCACGGGTCATCCGCAAGCTGCCACTTGCTACGCGTGGTCCTCTCCCGTCAAAGGATCGGATCGGCTCAAGTTCTATGCGATCTTAGAACTACCGCCAATAGCCTCGGCGGAGAGGGGGTAAGAGCTGCCATCCTCCAAGATGATGCTAGGACATTACCGAATCTCTGGCGAACCTCGGCCCGTTTTGGAAACAAGAAACTAAGCCTTGACGACTTCTTTCGCGTCCGCGTGCTCGATCAGGAAGTCGCCAACCTTCCGCGCAATAGCGCGGAAGTGAAGCTCCTCGATCTGGTTGTTCTTCTTCAGGATATTGAGAAGGTCCTCGGGGCTGATTTCGTATTCTTGGGCCATCGCGAACAGCTCCTGGTTCAGCTCCTGATTGTTAAGGGTCATCTTTTCCTTCGTGAAGACTTCCCTGATCGCGAGAGCGCGCTTGACGTGGATGCGCGCTTTGTCCTTCCAATTCTCGACCAGCTCTTCGAGGGTCATGCCGTTCTCCTTGGCGTAGTCCTCCAGGGAGCGGCCCTGCTTGCGCTGATCGTCCGCCGTCTCCTGCAAGCGCCGGCCGGCGAGGTTCTCCCACATGTTGTCGGGAACGTGGACCGTCGAGCGCTCCAATAGGGCATCCAAAAGCTGCTCGTTGACGATCTCCTTGACCATCTCTTCTTTCGCTTTGGCGATCGTCTCGCGCAGCTTGGAACGAAGCTCTTCGACGTTGTCCGTCTTCATCTGGCGGGCAAAGGCCTCGTCGAGCGCGGGCAGCTTGACGGCGCTAAGGGTATTGATCGTGACGACGCACGACAGCTTCTTCCCTGCCCAATCCTTTTCCTGGAAGGAATCGGGGAAGTTCAGCTCGAGGTTCTTCATTTCCTCGACCTTCATGCCGACGAGGGCCTGGTCGAGGTCCGGGAAGGTTTGGCCGACGACGGTCATGAAGGTACGGCCTTCGCCTTCCTCGCCATTGACCTTCACGTTCACGACCGCGACGTCGCCTTCGGCGGTACCCCGGTCGGTGATCGCCTCGCGGGTCGAACGCCGTTTGCGAAGCTCGTCGATCTGGTAATCGACCTCTTCTTCGGTCACGTCGACGCTCGGCTTCTGAACCGAAAGCCCCTTGTAGTCGCCGAGATCGACGATCGGAGGCAGCGCCACCTTCACGCTGAAATCGCACTCGCCCTTGTCGGCATCGAGCTTCGAAAGCTCGACCATCGGCCGCTGGCTGGGATCGGGTTGAAGCTTTTCGTCCTCGATCGCCTTGGTCCCCAGCTTGCGGACGATCTGATCCGCCGCCTCGTTGTAAAGGTCGTTCTTATCGAGGAGTGGCTCGACCATCGCGCGCGGGGCGTGGCCGGGACGAAAGCCGGGTAAGCGAATCTTCTTGGAAAGCTGCTTGAAGGCTTTGTCGAATCCTTCCTTCACTTCGGCCTGCTCGCAGACGATCGAGAGCTTAACCGTGCACGGGTTCAAATCTTCGCGGGTGACTGTCATGGCGGTCTGGGACGGCATTGTACCTGGCACAAGCAACCTCTGCCCGGCATGGACCGTAGCAGAAGAGGACGCGCTTTGCAAATCGCCCCCGGAATAGGTCCTTCGAGCTCCCGCGTGTGCTATACTTAGCGACTGTCCCTCCCCACCCGTTATGCTGCCCTCCCCCGATATCCTCAACGATTTCCAGCCCGGTAAGTTCGTTCTTTCCAACCTTGCCGCCAAGCGTGCGAAGCAGCTTCGAGAAGGAGCGCCTCCCTTGGTGCAGATCGAATCGAACCATCCGCTGACGATCGCCCTCGCCGAGATCGCCGCCGGAAAGATCAAGGCGATCATGCCGACGGCGGAGGTCGAAACGTTCGATATTCCCGGCACCGCCGTTCTTATCGAGGAAACGGTTCCGGGCGAACTCGGCATGCTCCTGCCGGCTCTCGACGAGACGGAAGCCGCTCTCGTTTCGAGCGTCGTGCTTGGCGAGGATGAACACGACGTCGAGATCGACGAGCATGAGCCGGACACGCTCAGCCTCTCGGACCTGGTCGGAGAAGAGGAAGAGCACGAAGAGCCGATCGCGCCCTCCGACGACGATACGCTCTCACTCACCGACATTGCCGAACAGGAATCCGGCGACGAAGAAGAAGAGCCCGAGGAGTAACCTCGGGCGCTCGAAGGCGGCTTAGCCACCTCCGATAGAAACGATGGCCCAGCGCGATCCCTACGAAGTACTCGGCGTTTCTCGCGGCGCGACGGCGGACGAGATCAAATCGGCCTACCGGCGTCTGGCCCGGCGCTACCATCCCGACGTCAACCCCGGCGACAAAGATGCCGAGGAGCATTTCAAGGAGATCGGCGCGGCTTATTCCGTCCTGTCCGATCCCGACCGGCGGGCGCGCTACGACCAATACGGCTCTCTCGATGATCAGCCCCAGGATCCGTTCTTTGCGGGGGGCGGGATGGGCAACTTCACCGACCTCTTCGACATGTTCTTTGGCGGCGTCGCCGGCGGCCAGCAGCGGCGGCGCGGCTTTGCCCGGGACGGCGAAGACATCCAGGCCAGCGTCAGCCTTACGCTGAAAGAAGTCATTACCGGCCTGCAGAAGGAGATCGAGGTCGGACGCATGGAGGAATGCGACCGGTGCGGCGGAACCGGCAGCGAGGGCGGAGCCCAGCCCGAAACCTGCCCAACCTGTAAGGGTCAGGGCGTCATCGGCCAAATACGAAACACTTTTATCGGCCAGGTCCGGACTTCGACGACCTGCCCGACCTGCAACGGCGCGGGCGCCGTTATCAAGAACCCCTGCACGAAGTGCAAAGGACGCGGCGTAGTTCCGGCCGAGGCCAAGGTCATGCTCAACGTTCCGCCCGGAGTCGAGAGCGGCCAAACCATGCACGTTCCCGGCCAGGGAAGCGACGGCGTCGCGGGCGGGCGCCCCGGCGACCTGTACGTCTCGATCTACGTCGAGGACGACAAGCGGTTCGAGCGTCAGGGCCCGAATCTCTTTACGACGTTGGAGCTCTCGTTCGCCCAAGCCGCTCTCGGGGATCAACTTGAGATTCAGGGAGTCGACGACATTGTGCCAGTCGATATTCCCGCTGGAACCCAACCGGGCACGAAGATCGCTGCTCGCGGCGCGGGCCTGCCTCCGCTGCACGGCGGAAGGCGGGGCGATCTGATCATCACGACGACCGTCAAGGTGCCGACGAAGGTCAACGACGTGCAGGCCAAGCTCATCCGTGAGCTGGCCGAAGTCAGCGGCGAACGCTTGCCGGAAGGCCAGAAGGGCATCCTCGGAAGTCTTTTCGGGAAAAAGAAGTGAACTGGATCGAGGTCAAAGCGCTTTTTGACGAGGCGCCGGTCGATTGGTCGATCTTCGTGGACGTCTTCGAGCGGCATGGCTGCGAAAACACGCTTCAGGAGGATTCGCCCCCTTCCCTTTCCTCCGCCGTCGTCGATCTCGAAGGCAGCGGCGATATCGTTCGCGCGCTTTCCAACGATCTCGTCATCAGCGGCGCGTCCAGCGTCGAAGTCCGGTCTTTGGCGGATGAGAACTGGGAGGAGCATTGGAAGCAGTACTTCCACCCGCGCGAGATCGGCGGACGATTCCTGATTCGGCCGACATGGGAAGAAGCGCCGCCGTCGGACCGGCTGGAGATCGTGCTCGATCCCGGCCAGGCCTTCGGCACCGGCGACCATCCGACGACCCGGATGTGCCTCGAGCTCCTCGAGCGGATCGATTTGAAGGGGCGGCGGATCGCGGACGTCGGTTGCGGTAGCGGCATTCTCTCAATCGGGGCGTGTCTTCTCGGGGCGAACCCTGTTCATGCGGTCGACATCGAGCCACTCTCGGTCGAAGTGGCGAAGGAAAATGCGAAGGGCAACGGAGTCGAGTTCGAGGCCATCGCCGGGCGAGGAATCGCCGCTCTCGCCGACCGCGGCCCTTTCGATCTCGTCGTCAGCAACATCATCTCGACCGTTCTCATCCAGATTTCGGCGGAGGTCGTCGAGGCGCTTGCCGAGGACGGCCAGTGGATCGTCTCCGGAATCATCGTCCAGAATTGGCCGGACGTCCTGGTTGCCGCCGCCGAGGCCGGATTCGAATTGCGCGACAAGCTCGAGGAAGATGGCTGGGTCGCGGCTCGCCTCGCAAAGTCGTGAAATGAATCCTGGCTAAGGTATCTCCTCCCAGATCGCGCGATCGACGCCGGCCGTCCACGACGCCCCGGGCAGAACAGACCCGGCGCGATATTTGATCCGCATCTTGACTTCTCCCGAGGCGGGATCGATATAGCGGCTCGGATTATTTAGGGACAGGTAGGCGAGGGCATCGGAGAGAGAACCCGGCCGTACGTCAACCTGCGTGTAGCTGCCAGAGACATAGTCGAAAACATCGACCGTTTGATCGAGTTGGGCAAGCTGGACGTGCGACTCGACACCGATCTTGAGCCCGCTCGGCATGAGGATGGGCACATGGGCGGTCAACGTGATTGAGATGGGATAGTCGGAAGCGAACGGACTGATTCCGTTGCGGAGCGTCATCGCGTCGTCGTCGCTGTAAAACAGGTCTTCCAAGCCGCCGGAATCGACGTTCCCGCGGTTGAGCCTGAAGCTCTCGGGAGTCACGAGGCGGACGTCCTCCGGCACCAAGAGCACGGCGAAGTCTTCATCGGCGGACGCCGCCTCGCCGGCAATCAGGTGATCATCGTCGATGGCCGTCGGAAAGATGCCGTAGCCATCTCCAGACGAATCGATGAGAGCGGGAAGCCAGAAGCAAGTGCCGTCGGAATACAAGAAGCCGGAGCCGGATGGAGAGCTATCGACGACGCCGACGACCTCATCGAGATCGTTGATGGATTTCCCGTATGTCGACCACGGCAGAGTGCTGATGCTGCGCATCGTCGTCCCGTCGTACAGAAATGCCCGAGACGCCGTTCCGCTCTGCGACGATCCGGTGATATGGCCAAGATTGTTGATGCCCATTCCCAGGCTGCTTATGTCGCCCAGGAGCGTGCCGAGGTCGGTCAAGGCCGCGCCGGAAAAGAGAATCGCGTGCGATGCGTTATAGCCGAACGAAGTTGGGCTATCCGCCCATCCGGTGACGAGACCGGAGTCGTTGATCGATCTTGCTTCGGATTCCCGACCTCCAGGCAGCGTGCCCAAATACTGCACGGAGCCATGATCGTAGAGAAAGCCGTTTCGGCGGCCCGGATTTACTTCCCCGACGATCTGGTCGGAACCGTTGATGCCAAACGCGAGGGAATCCACGGCAAATCCAAGGTCGGTCAGGCTCCCTCCCCTGTAGAGAAAAGCCGCGATTTGACCGTTCGCACGTTCTGCATCCCCAACGATGTGCCCTGACGAATTGATCGCCAGGCCTTCCGAGGAGAAGCCTCCCAACGTCCCGAGGTCATAGAGCGAGCCACCCGAATAGAGCATGGCGTGAGATTCGCCGCTTGAAATCATCACACCCGTCACTTCACCCAGGCCGTCGATGCCGAATGCCCGGCCAGTAATGCCATGAGGTGTAACGGCGACGAGCCGGTAGGTTCGCTGCCCATAGGCAACCGGCGTCACCGCGAACACGAGAGCCATCGCCAACAATATCCGCATACGACTAAATATCGACGGGAACTGGGCAAAGGAGGTTCTCAGGCAATAATATTGGGGCCAGGGATGCCCCATCGATAGACGGCGAGTGATTTCCTCGAAAATGACGTGACGATCAGGCGTCAGATGCTTGGTTCCATCAAAATGAGGCCATCGCTTCTGAAGATAGCCTTGCGACTCGACGAAGGCTGTCCGAAGATTAGTGCATCAATTCTTGAGATTTACACCGTAAAGGACCTTAGAAGCGACGGATCATTGATAGTCCGCGCGAACTGGAGAATCCGTCGTTGATCAGAAGCTCTTTCACCGCCATCGCCTTCGCGTTCGTCTTCAGCAGCTTCCTCGTCTCCCCGGCATGGGGCCAAGCGGCCGGGCCTTCGAAGACGCCCGCCAAGGACCAGCAGAAAGAGGAGCCGAAGCACGACCCGGAAACCGTCGCTTATGAGAACGCGGTCAAGGATCTTACGCGGATCAATGGGCCGATTCCGATTTATATCCGGAAGAAAGAGGTGCTCGTCGAGCTCTCCGAGGGCCAACTCAACAAGACGCTCATGTGCGAGACGACGCTCGCCTCCGGCATCTCCCAGCTTCCCTATCAGGCGGGCGACCCGGTCGGCGACAACGAGATCGAAGCCTATCGGTTAGAGAAGAAGGACGACCAGGTTTGGCTGGTCGAACCGAACCTGGCCTATCGCTGGGATAAAAAAGACCCGCTCGCCATCGCCAGCGAGCGAAGCTTGCCGGAGGCCGTTCTCGCCGGGTACCGCATCGAGCAAACCGATCCCGAGAAGAAGCGTTACCTGGTCAACATGAGCTCCTTCTTCTACGGAGACGTCAATCAGCTTAACGAGCTCGTCAACCAGGGCGTGGGCGGCCAGTACGTGCTCGACCGCGAGAAGTCCGGGATCGACCGGGCGAAGGGCTTCCCCGACAACACGATCGTGAGGATGCAACTCCACTATTTCTCAGCGCATGGAGCCCAGCCAAATCCGCTGATGGAGCTGCTTGGGCTCACTCAAAAGAGCCAGCTCGAAGATTCTCGCAGCGTGCCCCTCAAGGTGACGTACAACCTCTGGATGCGGAAGGACGACGGCTACGTCCCCAGGCTCTCCGACCCGCGAATCGGCTACTTCACCGAGGACTTCTACAGCCTGGCCCGATTCCTCAAAGACGACCGGACCGAGCGCTACATCGACCGGTGGAATCTCGTCAAGAGGGACCCGAACGCCTTGCTCAGCGATCCTGTGAAGCCGATCGTCTTCACCCTCGACCCCTCGATTCCGAAGGAATACCGGCCGGCGATCAAGGAGGGCATCCTCCGCTGGAATAAGGCCTTCGAAGCCATCGGCTTCAAGGATGCGGTCCAGGTGCAGGAAGTGCCGGACAACGACAAGGATTACGACCATGCCGACGGCCGTTACAACGTGATCCGCTGGGCGATGACCCCCGACGCCGGCTATGCCGTCTCGAACATCCGCACCGATCCATTCACGGGGGAAATCCTCAACGCCTCGGTGACGGTGGACGCGAACATGGCCTACTACATCGTCCAGGAGCACCAGAAGATTTCGACTCCTGAAGCCAACGCGATGACGCGGGCGATGAGCGTTTTCACGCGCGACTCGAAGCGGGATATGCCGGTCGACGCCTACCTCTGGGACTACGACAAGGAATCGCTCCGGCGGCAGGCGGAGAAGATCGCCGGCAAATATGGGCTCAACCATATTCGATGCGACCTCGAAGAAGGGCTTGCCGACGACGCCGCGTTCGCCTACACCGAAGCCCTCGCCACCGGGATCAAGATCAACAAAGAGGACTACGTCAAGAAGTATCTGTCCAGCGTGGTCTGCCACGAGGTCGGCCATTGCCTTGGGTTGCGCCACAACTTCGTCGCCTCGACCTACCTCTCGACGGCTCAGCTCGCCGACGACGCCCTGACGAGCCGGGACGGCTTGAGCGCCAGCGTTATGGATTACAACCCGGTCAACGTGCAGGCGATCCTCCACGGGTCCGGCAACTTCTACATGCCGACGATCGGCCCTTACGACGATTGGGCTATCCAGTACGGCTACATGCCGTTCGCGGGGGTCAAGGAGCCGGAGGACGAGAAGAGCCGCCTGAACCAGATCGCCGCCCGCAGCGGCGAGCCCGGCCATGCTTATATGACCGACGAGAGCGCCGACGATTGGGACCCTTATGTGGTCCGGTTCGACGCCGCCAAAGACCCAGTCAGCTACGCCGAGAAGGAAATCGAAGCCTCCCGACGGGCGATTCGCTACGCGTTGACGAACCTTCCCCGCCCCGGCGAGAGCTACTCCCACCGAACCGACGTGCTCCTGCGGGCGATTAACGGCATCTTCAAGGAGGGCCGCTTCACAGCCCGGTTCGTGGGCGGCGTCACGGGCAATCGCAACTTCCGGGGCGACGACGGCGAGCGCCAAACGCTCAAGCCGGTGGACTCCTCGACCCAGCGCGCCGCCGTCCAATTGATCGTTCGGAGCTGCCTTGCTCAGGGCTCATTCGCCCTGCCCGCCGACGCGATGACGAACCTGTCCCAAGACATGAATCTCGACCGGTCGGCCTCATGGGACGCGCCGATGCGTCAGATCATCTCGATGCAGCAGGACATGCTGTACGCCATGCTCACCAGCGCGGACACTACGGACCGGATTGCCGAGAACTCCTACAAGCTGGAGGGACAGCCGGGCGCCTACTCTCTAAGCGAGCATTATGGCGCGGTCCTCAGCGCCGTTTTCAGCGAGATCGGCCAGAACAAGCCGGTTGGCGCCTTGCGCCGCGACCTTCAGCGTTTTGCGCTTGCCGGTCTCATGACCCAGGCAGGAGCGAGCCAGGGCCAGATCAACACCGACGTCAGGATGATCGCAAGCGACAGCCTCCGCCGTCTGCGGGACCGCTATGCCGCCCAGTTGAAGGCGCCGAAGGGTTTAGACGACATGACCCTTCTCTACCTGCGCGACTCGAAGGAGACGATTGACCGCTTCTTGAGCCGGCAAGCCACCGGCAAATAGCGCGCTTAGCGGCCGTGAGCGGTCGGCGAGGGTATGGGCTTCGGCTGGGGAATCCACCGAAGGGCCACCTGGTTGCCGGTGCTAACGCTCCTACCGACTCCCACGACTTCGTTTCCATCGACGGCCCAAGCATACGTATCGACGTATCCGTGGGCGAATTTGCCGAGATCGACGTATGTGGATGCCGTGCCATACCAAATAGCCGCGTGTCCCTTGAATCCGGCATCGTATACGACTCCAACTTGAACCTGGTCGTTTCCGCCTAGGCATATCGAGTCCATGACATAACTTGGATTCAGATCGACAAACGTGTCCGCCGCACCGGTCCAATAGCCGGCATGCTCATGCCCCTCGAAGGAAGCATAGCCGAACTGACGATCCGGCGAAAGCGCATACACGGTCGAATCGAGCGCGTTGGCGGGATTTAGGTCGACGACGGACCCGGCGCTCCCGTGCCAGATCGCCGCGTGGCCCGAGCCGTCGGGAACCCATCGCACGACGCCGCCCTGAGTTCCGCTACTTACGCAATACGCTTCGGATAGGTCCGCCCCCGCGGGATGAAGGTTTACGAACGACTCCGGACCGCCCTGCCAGAGCCCGGCTTCCGTTCTCGTCGCGTCAAAGACGGTTCCAACCTGCTGGCCGCCCCAAAGGCCATTAATGATCGAATCGGGCCAGGCGGCTGGGCTCAAGTCGACATAGGAATCTGCCGTTCCTTGCCAGATCGCCGCATGATAGTGGCCGCCAATATTCGCAAATCCGCCCTCGACGCCTCCGTTAACGCATTGAGCCGCCGAATAGGAACAGGAGGGCGGGGAGAGGTCGACGAAGGAACCTGGCACGCCGCGCCAGAGGGCCGCATGGACCTCACTGCCCACCACATACCCGCACTGGATCCCGGATGCTCCGCTCTGAGCATGCGAAACCGCGAACCCGTGCGGTGTCAGCGCGACGACATTCCACTGTGCCTCCGCAGAGGCCGCCGCAACGATCACGGCCACCGAGAACAGGATTCGCTTCATCTCCATCCACACCCATTGTGGTGCATGTTCATGGTTCCTAACCGCACTTTGGAACCAAGCTTGGATCATGACGAGCTATGGGTAACTTCGCGCGCGTAAAATGAACCGTATGCCGGTTGCGGACGAAGCCTCGAGTCTGGTCGAAGCCCTCGATGCCTACATTTCGCGCGAAGTCGAGCGGAATGGGGGTTCGACGGTTGCGCGCAAGCCGGCTCATCGCGTGAAGTTCAATTGGCCGCCTCATCCGGTCAGCTATAGCTACCACGTCCTCGCCTCCGATTGGACCGGTTCGGCTACGTTTGAAGCCCACGGCGAGACCTTTCCCGTCGAGGTTGCCACGACTCCGTTTGGGGTCTTCGGGCGCTGCAACGCGCTTTGGTTGGAAGCGCGGGGCGCGGACTTGGACCAGATGCTGGCCGAAATGGAGGATGCCGCCGAGCCGCTCTTCCAGCGCCAACTCCTCATCAACCGCTGCATCGAAGCGCCGGGGCGCTTCACCGGGCACATCCGCGACCTGTCGCCGGACAATCTTTTGAAGTTGCTCTATTGCGAGGATCGGGACGTGGCCAACGACGCTCGGATCGAAATCGAGACCCATCCTCACCCGAGCAGCTTCACGCCCGCGCTCATCTACATCCTGCGCGATCAGCGGCATCCAAACCGGCGGTCGGCTCAATGGTGCGTGCTCGACCTCTTCGAGGACCTTCCCTCCTTCTGCCGGCAAGACGACGAGGAGCGGCAAGCGGTGGAGGCGATGAAGGACTTGATCTGGAACGCCGAGGATGACTATGCCCGGACGATCTACAAAGCCGGCGTCGTCCTCGGAGGGCACTTGCCCGGCGAGTCCGGCGGCCCGGCTCTGCTCGAATGCCTGAACGCGCCGAGCAAGGTCGGGCGACGTAGCGCAATCCATGGCCTCTTTCATGTCGTCGAATGGATGCCATCGACCCGCGACCAGGTCGTCGACGCTCTTCAGAAGGCCGCGGATCGTGAAACTGTGCCGGAGCTCAAAGAGTTCGCAAGGCTCATGTCGCGGGACATCGCCCACGGCGACTACGACCACATCCCCGAGCCGGTCTTCCCGGAAGAGCTCTAGAGCCGGCGTGACGCCGGTGCTCCCAGCTATTGCACAATGAATCGTGCTTGCGCCTCTTGTCGCCCTTGCATTTTCCAGTCTCGACGAGATTCTGAATGACCCGAAACTTTCCGGCGCGGTCGTCAGTTGTACCGTCGCAGACGAGTCGGGCAACGTAGTCTACGAGCGGAACTCCTCGACGCGGGTTATGCCTGCCAGCAACCAGAAGCTTCTCTCGAACAGCTACGCTCTTTTCGAGCTTGGGCCGGATTTCCGCCCCGAAACCAAGATCTGGAATCTGAAGGACCACGTCGTCGTCGATTCGCCCGGCGATCCGATGATGAGTCACGAACGCTTAGAGAAAGCCGCTCAGATTCTTGGATTAGGGAAGCGGAAGCCGGTTTGGGTTCATGAAGCCTATCGGCCTCTGATCCCGCCTTCATGGGAATGGGACGACCTGCCGAACAAATATGCCGCTCCGGTCACCGCCTTCACTGTCGACCGCGGCTCGATCGAGCTTTGGACGGAAGGCGAAAAACTGAGCATCCTGCCCTTGAACTATGGCCTGGTGGCACGGCGAGGAACGAAAGCCGGCCCCCGCAAGGTCACCTACGATCCGATTCGCCACACGCTGACTGTCGACGGCGATCTGCCGAAGGCCAAGACGAAGATCGATACACTTGCCCTCGAACTCCCGGATGCGTGCGCGGCATCCTTTCTCGGCAGGCGCTTCAGCCTGACCGACCACTCTCCGAAGTCTCCGCCTTCCCTGATCCTCGGGGGGCCTCCGCTAAGCGCCACGATCAAGGAATGCCTCGTCCACAGCGACAACAACATCGCGGAGAATCTCCTGCTCATGGCGGCGGGGTCGGATAAGCCGCTAGGGACCGATCCCTACGCGACCGCCGAGACCGCCTTGAGCCATTTTCTTATCTCGACGGTCGGAGTCGAGGCAGGCGACTTCCATCCCGAGGATGGGAGCGGCATGAGCCGCCACGACGTCGTGACTACGCGCGGCATCGTTAAGCTGCTCCAATGGGCGCTCAAGCAGCCCACCAAGGACGTTTGGCTCGACGCACTCGCCAAGCCAGGCGCGGGCACGCTGCAAGATCGGCTGGCGGGTGTACCCTTTGTGGGAAAAACCGGCACTCTTGACATGGTGGTCGCCCTATCCGGCTATGTCCATACTTCCAGGAATCGAACGCTTACGGTGAGCTTGATCTTCAATCAGTTCGCTTGCGGCGAGAAGGATGCGAGGTCGATTGCAGACGAATTCATCAAAAAGCTTGTGGCGGACGACGGCTTCGGCACAGTTCCTGCGAGCGCAGGAAATCATGAAGCTTGTTCTGCCCACCCGTGCTCTCACTCTTCTGATGTTCGTCGGAATCCTTGACCTGGTTTCGACGGCTTGGATGCACGCGAACGGGCAGATCGTTGAATTGAATCCCCTGATGCGCGTCTTTATCGACCGCAGCGAATGGCTCTTCGCCCTCGTTAAGGGCTTGACGCTCATCGCGGCATGGTCGGCTCTGGCTTGGTACGCGAAGTACAATCGCGACTTCGTCCGGAAGGCTTGCCTCGTCGGCACTTTCGCCTATCTGGCGGTGTGGAGCAGTTGGTTCCTGGCCGCGCGGTAGGGGAGGGTGTCGTGGTGTTAGGGTATTGGGGGCAGCGGCTGAGGCGGAGACGGGAACCCATACCTCAACACCCCAATGCCTTGTCGCTCATGGCAGGGGAATCGGCGCCGACTCCAAGGCATCCTCGTGCGGTTCGACGATATTTCCTTGCTTTTCCGCGTTCAGAACATTCTTGAGGGCGATCAGGGCGACCTCGATCTGTCCCTCGTTCGGCTCCCGCGTCGTCAAGAACTGAGTCCATATACCCGGCTTGAAGGCTAGATTCACGAGGCCCTGGTTCCGGAACTTTCCGGCCAACCGAAGCAGCTCGTACGAGATTCCGGCGATGATCGGCAGGATCACGATTTCGAGGCTAAACCGAATCAGCGTGTTGACCAAAGTGTTCAGAAAGCCGGCCGCGAAGAGGTGCTCGCCGAGCGGGTAGCGGGGCACGAACGTGAAGACGAGAAGGCTCACGAGCAGCACGATGACGGCGAAGCTGGTTCCACACCGGGGATGGAGCCGCGTCTGCGCCCTGCAGTTCTCGAGGGAAAGCTCCTGCTCCGCCTCAAGGGTATTGATCGCCTTATGCTCGGCGCCGTGATAGCGGAAGACGTCCTTGATCGCGGCGGCTTGCCCGATCGCCGCCAGATAGCCGAGGAAGAAGGCGATCTTGATGAGGCCGGCCAGGAGGTTCTTCTGGAGCGGATCGAGTTTGCCGAATGCCTCGGCGAGCCAGTTCGGCAGAAAAACGAAAAGGAGAAGCCCCATCACGATGCCGCCGATCATTGCGCCGCCAACCGCCGCATCCTGCACCTTGCTCGGAATCTGGGGCTCGTCGGTGACCGCCTTCCCTTCTTCGGGCTTCTGATATTGTGGGGCGAGTTGAACGTTCGAGGCAAAGCGCATCGCCTTGATTCCGAGCGCCATCGCATCCAGGAGGGCGAGGGAGCCGCGCAGGAAAGGCAGCTTTAGCCACTTCTGACGGCCGATCCAGGTCTTTTCGAGCGCCTCGGTTTGAGTGACGATCTCGCCATTCGGGGCGCGGCAGGCCACCGAAAAGAACCGGGGCGAACGCATCATGACGCCTTCGAAGATCGCTTGGCCCCCGTATTGGAGGTACTCGCCTTGAGGCATCTGCCGAGTATACCGTCGCCTGTGCTAGGCAGGACGCCGCGCTTCCGGCCTTGGGTCGGACTGCGATTTTTATCGGCCGGACCCGCATTTATTAAGGCTTTAATATTTTCTCGCTCTTAACTTGGACTTTTTCGCTCCGGATCGCGTCTACAATGAAGGAGCGTCCTAAAAGGAGGGAGCCATGACCACCGGGAATAATCCCAGCGGGTTAAAGCTCACCGAAGAGGAGGCATTCGCGCTTTTAGGCTTGTGTCTGACAAGTCCGAACGGGCTCGATCCTGTCTCTGAACGGGCGTTGAGGAAGCTAGCGGAATACTGTTCGTCGACGAGCAATCATAAATCTATAGCAAGTTCCGTAATGCATCCAATTCGCGAGCTGGGAAAGGCGGGAGCATAGTCTCCCGCCTCCGCATTTATGGATGTCTGTCCGAGCCCCCGCCTGCTTGCTTCGGAAAATGAGGAGGGGGTTGGAGCGTGGGCGTCGCGCGCCTCCTCACCCTTGCTCGCAAGACTCGCAAACCCTGAGGGGTCTTGAGGTCCCGAACAGGAAGCTTAATCTAACGCCTATGGGGTTGAGTGAAGGTTAAGCCGCCTGGAATGAGCGCCTTGATCTTTTCGACGACCTCGTCCGGGGTTAGCCCCGCCGTTTCGATGACGACCGCGCCGGGCGCTACCGTAAGCGGGCTATCCTCCCGCGTGATGTCGCGGTGATCCCGCACCTGCATCTCTTTCCGGACCTTTCCATAGTCGCCCGGCACGCCCCGCTCTTCGAGCTCCAGATGGCGTCGCTTCGCCCGCTCTTCCAAGGATGCCGTGAGATAGACCTTGACGTTCGCATCCGGCGCGACCACCGTCGTGACGTCACGCCCCTCCAGCGTATAGCCACCCTCCGCAACCAACGCTTTCTGACGCGCCACGAGCAAGGCCCGAACCGACGAGAAGGCGCTCAGCGCGCTCGCCAATTCACCGATTTCGAGAGTCCGAATCTCCTTGGAGACGTCCTCGCCGTCGAGCAAGACTTTCTGACCCTCGAAGTCGATCTTGATCCCTTGTCCGAGACGCGCGGCTTCCTCCCCGTCGCCTGGGCCCAATCCAGCGCGCTGCGCCATCAGGGCCAGGGCGCGGTACATCGCGCCGGTATCGAGGTAGTTTAGGCAAAGGTCGCGGGCCAGGGCCTTCGCCACCGTGCTCTTCCCCGCTCCAGCCGGGCCGTCGATCGCGATCACGATCCCTCTCCGCCCCATCATCCGTTCCCCGCGAGCCTCTTGAGCTCGGACTCGAATTGCGGGAAGCTCGTCGCGATGGCTTCCGCACCTTCGATCTCGGTCGTCCCCTCCGCGATCAGGCCGGCGATGGCGAACGACATCGCGATGCGGTGGTCGAGTTGGGCGTCGATGCGCGTCGCCTTGAGCGGCGTCGGGCCGGTGATCGCCATACCGTCGTCGAAGGTTTCGATTTGCGCACCCATCGCCCGAAGGCCACTCGACATCGCTTCGAGCCGGTCGCATTCCTTAACGCGAAGCTCACCCGCATCGCGAATCAACGTCGTGCCGTCGCATTGGGTCGCGAGAACCGCCAGAACCGGGATCTCGTCGATCAAACGCGGGACGAGTCCACCCGAGATTTCGAAGGACTTGAGATGCCGGCAGCTTTCCATCGAGATATCGGCGACCGGCTCTCCCAACTCGTTCCATTCCCGGATCAAGCGCGGCTCTGCCCCTGTCATCGTGAGAACGTCGAGGATTCCCGTGCGGGAGGGATTGATCCCGAGCTCGTGGAAATCCACTTCCGATCCTGGCAACAGGGCCGTCGCCACTAGGAAGAATGCCGCTCCGGAGATGTCGCCCGGAACCAGGAACTCGAATCCGATCGGCTGAGCCGGGCCCTCGACCGCGGCGAAGAAATGGCTATTCGAGCTTTGGCTGATCGGTACCCCGAGCGCGCTCAGCATGCGTTCGGTATGGTCCCGGCTGAGATGCGGCTCCATGACGACGGTTCGGCCACGGGCCTGCAGGCCGGCAAGGAGAATCGCGCTCTTCACCTGCGCACTCGCCACCGGGGACTCGTAAGTGATCGCCTCGACCGGTCCTCCGACGATGTGCAGCGGCGGCGTATCTCCCTCGACCCTGGCGCCCATCCGCCTCAAGGGTTCGGCGATCCGCTTCATCGGGCGTTTGCTCAAGGAGGCGTCGCCCACCAGCGTCGTGTCCAGCGGACGACTGGCCAAGAGGCCGGACAGAAGCCGCATCGTCGTACCGCTATTGCCGCAATCGAGGACGTCGGCAGGTTGAGTCCATTCGGGAGCGGGCCGAAGCCGAATTTCGGAGCCGGCTCGCTCAACCTCCAAGCCCAGTTGGCGAAGGCATCGCAGGGTCGATTCGCAATCCTCGCCTTCGAGCGGCTTCCTTACAGCCGATTCGCTCGAAGCGATCGCTCCGAACATATACGCGCGATGGGTCAGCGATTTGTCGGACGGCGGCCGAAACGTGCCACGCAGATTTCGGACCGGCTCGATTCGGAGAACCACATACGGATTCTACTTGTCGAGAGACGAGCGGTACCATTCTGAATCCCGATGAAAGAACGCCTTACGCGCCTCGTCATTGCCACCCACAACCGCAAAAAAGCGGGGGAGATGATGCAGATTCTCTCGAAGCGCTTTCCCGGCATCGAATTTCTAACGCTGGCCGACTATCCGGACGCGCCGGAGCCGGAAGAGACCGGGACGACCTATGCCGAGAACGCGACGATCAAGGCTCTTTCGGCAGCTAAGGCGACGGGAGAGTGGAGCTTGGCCGACGACGCCGGCCTCGAGATCGACGCGATGGGCGGCGAACCGGGTCTGCACAGCAAGCGATTCGAAGGCGAGGAGACTCCATTTCCGGAGAAGATGCGCCGCATCTTGGACCGGATGAAGGACACGCCGGAATCGGAGCGGGACGCACGATTCCGCTGCTGCGTCGTCCTCTCGTCCGCCAACGGGAACCCAATCGTCTTCGAAGCGACGTGCGAGGGGCGGATCGCCTTTGCGCCCTCCGGCGCGGGCGGGTTCGGCTATGATCCGATCTTTTTCCTGCCCCAACGAGGCTGTACGATGGCCGACCTAAGCTCCGAAGAGAAGCATGCGGTCAGCCACCGCGGGAAAGTGCTGAAGTCTGCGGGCGACTATCTCGCCGCTAATTTCGAAGTGCCCGAGCCCGACGCCGTCGGATAGCAATCAGCGACGCCACGCCGAGGACGGCGATCGAAGCCGGCTCCGGTACGGACGTGACTTGGAGCGTGAACTCGATCACATCGTCCTTCGTTCCGTTGCCGTGGCCTCCGTTGTCGGTAAAGTTGTCGACGCGGTCGACGTTGTAGTGATTGGCCGACCAAGTGTGGAACGCAGTCAACTGCACTTGGATATTTCCGCTCACGTAGACCGGACCGACGCCGTTCGAACTGCCTTCCTGAACGAGGCCCATCGAAAAGGGGTCGAGAGTCGGTGTCCCGACTGGGTTCTGAGCCTGGAAACCATCGACGTTGACGACGTTATGAACGGAGATCCAGGGATGGCGATCGTCCTGGTTGAAGAACAAGTTCAGCCCCCAGAACGCGTGGTCGACCGTGCTCTCGTCGTTGCAGTACATCTCGAAGTTGTACGTCCCGGTCGTCCCGACGTTGACGGCAACGCGCGTCGGCAGCGTCGTGAGATTCTGCGAGTTCAATAACGCGCCGAATCCGACCGTCTGATTCTCCGTGACGTACAGATTTCGCGAATAGGTATCCCCGCCGTAGGTGTTGGCATATCCGCCCGTATATTGATGGCCGGAGTCCAGGGTGTACCAATTGATGCCGGTCAGCATCACGGTTTGAGCGTTCGCAGAACCAATCGCCGCCGCGAACGCACACATCGCGACGGCCTTCAAGCCCACTCTCTTCATCATCCTCTCCACAGGGCTCGGATAGATCCTCCGAGCACGTCGCCCTAGCGGCCGCTAAGAATCGTGCCAATCGAATCGGGGTCGAAAAAGCAGGTAATCGAGTAACCTTTTCCTCCCGTCATGGACGACTTCAGCTTCGACAGGCCCGAGCTCGCGGGAACGCTTATTTCGATCGAGTTCGGCCCCGGCGGCCGGATCCAACAGCTATGGGCGGCCGACCCCGACCTTCCGGACCAGGACGAGGAATTTCAATTCGTGCTCGGCCCGGTCAACTTGAGCGAGGAGATCGCCGAAGACTACTATCCGGGAACGGTCTTGATCGGGGCCCGCATGAGTCCGGAGGACCCGTGGGTTCTCAGCCGGAACACGCACGCGGAAGCGATCGATCTCGAAGATCCCAGCCGGGTGGGATTCGAATACAATTTCGGCCTTCTCCCGGAGATCGAGGGCACGGGCATCTATTACGAGATCGCGGGACCTCTGCCCCAGGTGATTTGGGAATTAACCCTGACGAATCGAGGCGACCAGACGATCGAAATCGGCGAACTCGCGTTCCCTCTGGCGCTAAACAACATCTACGAGGGCTACGACCGCAGCGACGAAGGGATTGACTCGATGATCAAAGACCGAGTTTATATCCATAAGTTCATCGGTGGAAGCGCGAGCTACGTCTTCGCCCAGCGGCTGAACGCCGATACGCCGGGACTCCTCATCTATCCGGGAGAGGACACGGCCTGGGAGTTCTTCAACCACGTGCCGGCTTCGTTGAATACGCCTTACCGGTGGGAAGGCATCCCCGTCGTCTACATTCATTCCAAAGCCGCGATCGAACGGGAGGGATGGCAGCCATGGTTCAACAACCACACTTCCCTGCTCCTCGAACCCCACGACACCCGCAAGTATCAGATGCGGTTCGTCCCCGCGTCGCGCAATCGCTACGACGGCGTCAATCCGACCCTCGCCGTCTTGGGACGCCCTGCGATCCGGCTACTCCCCAGCGCGGTCGCTCCGGTCGACGTGGGCATCGCCGTCGAGGTCAACGGCCGCACGCCAACCCAGTTCTACGCGAACGTCGAGGCCGACCTGGAGACCGATAGCGACGACGAGGGCGGATTCTGCTTCGTCAAGCCTCATACCTCGGGACCGCTCCGCCTATCGTTCGAGGACACGAAAGGCGGCGAAAGCAACGTCCATCTCTACTTCACGGAGCCGATCGAGGACCTCATCAAGAGCCGGGCGAAGTGGATCGTCGATCATCAGATTCACGACTCGCGCCGATCGAACCTCAATCACGCCATCCTTGCGACCAACATCAAAACCGGCCAGCAGCTCGTCGATCCCGAAGGCTACATGACCAGCTTCGGCGTAGAAGCCAGCCTCGCCGACGCCCTATTCTTGGCCGAGAAGAACGCGATCTACCCGGTGCGCGACCAGATCAAGGCCGTCGATCGCTACATCAAGGGCTTTCTGGAGGACGATCTCCAGAACCCAAGCAGCGGCGCCATCGGTACGTCCTTCTCCGACGACCATTCGATCGCTCTCAATACCGGTCTGGCGCGGGTCTATCCCCTCGTCGCCTGCCTGTACATGTCGGCCTACCGGATCGCTTCGACCTACGGTTCGATGGAACGCGAGCCCGCCGATTACTTGCGCGGGGCTCTCAAAACCGCGTTCGCCCTGTTCAGCCATGCCGGCCCGAGGAATTGGCGCGGCCTCGGCGTGCCCCTGATGCCCTCGATGCGCGACTTGCTTCAGGCGGTTGCGGACGCAGGGATGATGGAGGAAACGAAGAAGCTCAGCTACCACCTCAGCAACCGGGCGATGGACCTTTCCCGCTACCGATATCCGATCGTTGGGAACAGCCTCTGGGGAACCAGCTCTTATGAGGAGATGTTCGCAACCGCCCGCAATCTCCAAGACGAAGAGGCCCAGGAACGCGCCCAAACGCTCGCCTATGCGGGACGATCCCTGTCGCCAAGCTGGTGGTGGTATGGCGCGGACAAGCGATGGCTCGACGAGGGCGAGGCGCCTCACCCGGCGATGCCGGATAAGGGGGAGCTCTGCCTCGGCCCGACGACCGCCGCGAACTCCCTGCTCTTCTTCCAGACCCTCGATCGCGACTACACGCAGCTTCCCGAAGCCTGGATGCGCAGCGCGTTCGGGGGACTGCTCGGGGTCTGGGCGCTGGTCCAAAAGGACGGAGCCGCGAGCATGGGCTTTTGCCCCGACCCGGCGTCTCGGCAATCCGGCCTCAGCTCCCTGACCGGAGACGTGGGACTCAGCTTGTACTACTACCTCCGGAACGTCGCCAGCTACGTGCTGCCCACCGGCGTGTCGGGGGTAACGACGTTCGGATGCCGGTTCGGCTCGGAAAGCGCCGATGGCAACGACCTGATCGTCCAGCCCTGGGACGGAGTGGGGCGGCGAATCGTCGTCCGGCAGGTCGGTATGGAGGTCGAGGCGAGCTTCGGGAAGATCGTCGAGTTCCGATTCGACGTTCGCAAGCGCCGAGCACGCGTCGTATTGCAAAATCCTGCTGACAAGGACCTCGAGGCGCTTATCACCGTTCGAGGGCTTTGGGGTTCTCGAATTGAGGCCTCCGGCGTTACGCTGGAAGCAATCGATGGTGAATTGAATGCCCCCGTCTACCTCCCGAAAGAGGCGACGGCGGCGCTGGAACTAAAGGTGGTTGGATGACAGAGATTCCTATGTGGTGGTTGATCCCTTCGGCGATCTTCTTCTGCCTGCAGATCGTCCTCGTTGCTTGCCTGATCGTGGCGGTGGTCAAGCTGATCCGCGTCGTCAAGGAAATCGCGCCGAAGGTTGACGCGATCACGACGAAGGTCGAGCACATCAGCACGAAGGTCGAAGACTTAACCGACAGCGTCAAGAGCACGATGGAAACGGTCGGGGACCGCGCGAAAGGCGTCGCCGGCTCGGCCGAGTTGATCGCGCATACGGCGGCCACGACGTTCGAGCGCTTCTCACCCGCCGTCGTCGGTATCCTTAGCGCGCTTCGCGTGCTGAAGGCTCTTCAGGAGTTCCGAAACGCCCGCAATGCGGGAGTTCCAAAGAAGCCGCCGGAATCCCCCGTCAAGGTTGACAAGAAGGGCAAAAAATAGGATACTTACTCTTTGCACCGCGGGGTGGAGCAGTCTGGTAGCTCGTCGGGCTCATAACCCGGAGGTCATAGGTTCAAATCCTATCCCCGCACCCACGTTTCTCACAGTCCGCCTACTTGGCTGAGCCTGTAAAACACGAATCGGCCCGTCTTTGCGGACGGGCCGATTCTCATTTATTTCCCCGAGGCATGCGCCCGCACGTCGCAGTTCGCCGTATTCCCTCCATGATAGCCGTTGGTCATCCCAAGCTGGGTCGCCGACGGCACCATTGACGGACCGGCGTGTTTGTAGGGGAGCGGCTTGGACGCTTGTAAAGCTCCAACGGGCAATGTCCGTTTGAGCTGCTGCCGAAGCCGCGACAGCGAAAAGGCAAAAACGGCCGTCTAGGTGTCCATCGTGCAAGAGCATCTGAGGAATCCTTCTCCCATTCGCGCGTCCAAACAATGAGGGGCCTGACGACGCACAAAATGATGCTATCCTCCATCCCAATGAAGCTGCCAACCGTTGTCTTCGCCGGTCTGATCCTCACGGCTACGGCTCTGGGCCAAACCGTGACGAAGGTCGATCTGGCCAAGGATAAGGCCAACAAGCCCGGCGAGGTCGTGAAGGCCTTTGGCCCGGAAGATAATCCGCTGCACTTCGTCGTCCACCTCAAACCTCTCGACAAGCCGGCGACCCTGGCGGCGATCCTCACCGCCGTCCACGCGGGGAAGCATAACGATTATCAGGTTGCGACGACCAACGTCCCTGCGAAAAAGGGCACCCAGTCCATCGACTTCCGGTTTCGCATCCACCCGCCTTGGCCGACCGGGACCTACCGGATCGAGATCAAGGCCGGAGAACGATTGCTCAAGGACCTCGAGTTCGAGATCAAGTAGCCTCGCTTGACCGCACCGACGGCACGATCGCCGAAGCCACCGCACAGGTGAAGCCGGCCAACAGATAAGGGGCCGCCGTCCAGACGTCGAAGAGCGCGCCGCCGAGCGCCGGGCCGAAGATGAATCCGATCGAGCGAGCTCCCTGGAGAAGCCCGAAGAGCTCGCCCTGCCGATCGTCCGGCGTGATCTTGCTGCACAGACTGTTGATCGTCGGGTTCGCAAGGCCCGATCCGATCGCATAGAACGTACTCCAGAAGAGAAGCACCGCCATCCACGCTCCCGGTACCGGGAAAAGATAAGTAAACGGAGTCAGCCCGAGCCCCAGGCCCTGAAGCAGATAGGCGGAGCGCAAGAGATGGTCGTCACGTACCCGTTTGGCGATCCAGCCGATGAGAAAAGCCTGGACGAGGAAGCCAAGCAGAGATTCGTAGCCGAAGACGATCCCGAACTGACGCTGATCGTATCCGAGCGTGTGCTCGATGAGTCGGCCGAAGGTGCCTTCGAGGGTTGCGAGGGAAAACCAAGCGACCGCCGCCACGAGGACGAGCCGGCGAAGACCGGGCAGGCTTCTCAAAAGCGAGAAGTCGAACATCGCCTTTGGCCGGCTCGGCCTGTCCTCCCTCGGCTTCGCCCCCGAGACGAGGAGCGCCATCAAAAGGACGCCGAACGCCGAACAGCTTCCTGCGACCATACCGAGAAGCAGGCTTCCTTGGTGACCGAGGAAGCCGCCGATGGATGGACCGGCCACCAAGCCGGCAGAGATCGCTGCCCCGATCCTCCCCATCGCGACGGACCGCTCGACATCCGTCGTCGTATCGGCAAGCAAGGCCTGGGCGATCGCCACGTTCGCCCCGCCCAGTCCGGCAACGATCCGGCTGGCAAAGAGCAGGGGGATCGCTCCGGCGAGCCCATAAAAAACCATGGCGGCTGCCGAAAGAGCCGTGCAGGCGAGCAGAATCGGCTTACGCCCAACCCGGTCGCTCAAACTTCCCCATTTCGGCGAGACGAGAAGTTGGACGAGAAACGTGCTGGCGAGGATCGTTCCGATCAGCCAGCCCGGCGCGCCCATCTTTTCGGCGCGAAGCTGAACGTCCGGAAGAATCATCCCGAAGCCGAAGAGATCGAGGAAGATCGCGGCGTAGAGTGCGGCCTGCGACCGCGAGACGCTCGTCACACCGGCTTTCCTTCGATGGCGACGACCTTGCCGAAGATGCTCTCCAGGGGAATCCACCCGTTGACATGGCCGTGATTATTCGAGATTTGGTAGAGGAAGCCGCCCTCGACGGCCTTTTTCGCAGAGACGAGGTGCGTGTAGTAGCGCCCCTTGACCTTGCACCAAACGCAATCCCCTTTCTGGACGTCGCGATGGCTCGTGACAGGAGTGTAGGTGCACTCCTGGCGATGGAGGATTCGAGGCTTCATCGAGTTTCCGGATTCGCGGAACGACACGTTCTGCCCGGCTTTGAGTTTCGCCTTATAGGCGTCATAGCCCCGCAGGGCCGGCTCTTTTCCCTTCATGTCGCTTTAAAGCGTACAACCAAAGCCGGCACGATTCTCTTGTCATTCCCCGCAGTGGGGCCGCTACGTGGCGATTCATCCACTCTTGTCGCCTATGACCGTTGTTTCCTACGTTCAACCACAGATGAGCGCATATGGACGCAGATGAACACACTGTAAGCCCTTTCTGCGGTGTGAACTCGGGGTGATGAGAGGGTCAGGGTTCCCAGAAGTGGCGGCTCATATCGACTTGATCCCCGACAAACGTGACGCCCTCGTTTTCGAGGAGCCGGCGTTGGTCCATCTCCAGGTACGGATCGAGCTTGCCGATCGGGAAGGAGCCGCTCTTTGCGACGACCCGCCACCAGGGCACGCCCTCGGGGCATTGGGCCATCCATCGCCCGACCATAAAGCCGCTGGCAGGATTCTTTAGCCCCGCGCCGATCGCGCCATAAGAGGAAACCGATCCGCGAGGAATCGAGCGCACGAGGTCCCAAAGCTCGTCGAGAGGCTTCATCAGCCCTTGAACATGGCCCTCAGGAAGAAGAAGACGTTGGCGGGCCGTTCCGCTAGCCGACGCGTGAAATAGGGATACCAGGCGTCGCCAAAGGGAACGTAGATTCGTACGTTGTATCCCTCCGCCTTCAGCCTTTCCTGGAGGTCGCGGCGGATGCCGTAGAGCATCTGGTATTCGAAGCCGGCCTTGTGGATCTTCTTTTCTTCGACGTACCGGTTTAACTCCAGGATGATCTTCTCGTCCTGGGTCGCGATGGCGGGATAGGGGGCCTCGCTGAGGAGCCTCTTGGCTTGGCGGATAAAGGCCTCATCGACCTGACGCTTCTCCTTGTAGGCGACGGTCGGCGGCTCCAAATAGGCGCCCTTCACGAGGCGGATTCGCACCTGAAGGTCGATCATCTTCTGGACGTCGTCGTCGGTTCGGAGGAGATAGCTCTGAAGGACGGTGCCCGTATTCTTGAAATCCTTGTGGACGCGCTCGATGATCTTGACGGTGCGCTCGGTGTAGGCGCTCGACTCCATGTCGACGCGCACGAAATTGTCGTGCTGCCGGGCGACGTCGAGCACATCGCGATAGTTACGCTCGGCGAACTCGTCGCCTAGATCGAATCCGCATTGGGTGAGCTTGATCGAGATGTTGCATTTCTCGATCGGATTGGCGGAGAGGTCTTGGTCGCCGATCCTTTCGAGCATCTGGATATAGGTCGATTTCGCCTTGAGCGCTTCCGCTTCCGTGCTCGTATTCTCGCCCAGGTTGTCGAGGGTGACGTTATAGCCCTTGTCGAGAAGGGTTTGGCATGCCGCCATTGCTTGCTCGAGTGTGTCGCCGGCGATAAAGCGCTTGACGAGCGGTCTAAAGAAAAAGGATTTGCGAACGAGCTTTTCGACCGGCTTCAGCGCTGAAGTCTTGAGGATCAGAGTTCGTGACAGCATTGCGCGCGGTGTCAGTGTACTTTGCGCCAAGGGCAGAGTGGCGTAATGAGATTGGTGGACGCTTTCACCCATGGAGATACAGGGACGCAAGGGTTTCGGAGCTTGACGCTGGTCGCGCCTTGTCATGCGCCATTGCCGCGAGCAACCTTCGAAGGGCATCCGTTTCCCCGAGCCTCCGTGCCTCTGTGGTGAAAACCTCAACCGCCTATCGCCGAAGCGAACTCGTCCAAGATCGCCTCGTACTCGGCGACGGTCGAGCAGCGAGTCAGCCGGTCCCGCACTTGGGAGGCGCCGAACTCGCCCTTGATATACATCGGGATCTGCCCACGCAGGTGGCGGCAGGCTCGGAGCTCCGCATCGGCATAGCCGGGCAAGTCCCGAGCCTCCTCGAACGAGGTCGCGTCCGCCTCGACCGCGATCATCATTCGCAGATGTTCGAGCGCGACGTGGATTCGTTCGCGGAGGGTCGGCGGCTCCGGCCGCGGCTCGCCACGCAATGCGGCTGCGATCCGGGCAAGCGCCCAAGGATTGCTGATCGCGACACGGCCAACCATCACCCCGTCGCAGCCGGTTTCGCGGAGCATTCGTAATGCGTCCTCCGGCGTCTTCACGTCGCCGTTTCCGATCAAAGGAACCGTCACGGCTTTCCTTATTTCCTCGATCAGACGCCAGTCGGCTTCTCCTTCGAAGCCCTGCTTGGCGAAGCGGGCGTGAAGCGTAATCATCTGGGCTCCGGCGTCTTGGAACCGGCGCGCGAGATCGGGAGCCGCGAAAAGCGAGTAATCCCAACCGGCCCGGACCTTCACCGTCACCGGAACTTTGACTGCCTTCACGACCGAGGCGACGATTCGCTGGGCCAGTTCCGGATCCTTGAGCAGGGCCGCCCCTGAGCCGGTCTTACAGACCTTGGGAACCCAGCAGCCCATATTGATATCGACGAGGTCGGCCCCCATCTCTTCGGCGAGCCGCGCCGTGTTCGCCATGATCTCAGGATCGCCGCCGAAGATTTGGATGCCCAGAGGACGCTCGTCCGGATGCGGCCTCATCTTGCGAAGCGTCTTGACGGCGCCGTAGTGGATCGCCATCGCACTGACGAACTCGGTGAACACGAGGCCCGGATTGGCGATCCGCTTCGCAATCAGACGAAAGGGCTGATTCGTGACATCCTCCATCGGCGCGAGCAGCAAGGGCGTCTCGACGCGAACGGGTCCGACGGAAAAGGCTGGCAGGGTCATGAAGCCTTTAGAGTTTGACCTACGGTCGATTACCGGTTTTCGTCATCCATGCTCGAAATCCGTCGATTCGTCCAACTCTCATCCTCGTAAATTGGCCTATATTGTTATGGTCGCCCACCTTGGGCATAGGTGTACGAACATGAAGAGAGCTGCTTACGCCATTGGTTTTGCCTTCGCCGCTTCCTCCGCTTTCGCCGTCGTCGGCGTCAATACGGGCCCCGGATCGTCCGATTCGACGTACCTCTGGGTCGGTCAGTGCAGCGGCGCGTCCTGCGTCGCCATTTCTTCTCATTGGGCGATTACCGCTCACCACGTCGGGGGAAGCTCGGTACTCATCAACGGCGTCACTTATAATGCCGACCGGACCTACGGCGATCCTCACGGCGATATCTGGCTGATGCACTTTCCGACCGCCTTTCCCGGCTATTATCCGCTCTACAGCGGCAACCCCCTCGGGAAAACGGTCACCCTCGTCGGCTTCGGCGACACCGGCAGCTTGAGAGGAGACGGGCTTGGCTACAACGATCTCGGTTTCGGCGGAACCCGACGAACCGCGACGAACGTGGTCGGGCTCAAGCAGGTTCTCTCCTACAACGGATGGGACACCCCGGAGATCATCGCCGACCTCGATCCGCCGGTCGGAAACTCCTTCTCCTCTCCGTACAACCGGGACTGGTTCGGCGACGGCGGTGCGACTCCCGACGAGGGGAGCCTGATGGCCGGAGACTCGGGCGGGGCCTGGCTCATCAATGACGGCGGCAAAATCTATATCGCCGGAGTTTCGAACTACGTGGTCAACGACGACGGATTCAGCGATCCGAATCCGCTCTGGGCGTTCGGGATCAGCGGCTGCTCGGCCGCCGACCTGACGGCGCCCGTGGTACGCCAGTGGATCAATAACACGATGCTCGGAAGTCCTTTGCCGAGCCCGACCGTTCACCACTAGATTTCTCGCCCTTGACCATGGATGGCAAGGGCGACCAAACTTCGTTTGTGGCAAAGAAGCGTCTCAACGTCGGTTTGATCGGCTACCAGTTCATGGGCAAGGCTCACAGCAACGCCTACCGGCAGGTCGGCCGCTACTTCGAACTGCCGGTAGAAGTCGGCATGCACACGCTCTGTGGCCGGCACGAGGCCGCCGTTCGCGCCGCGGCCGAGAAGTTTGGCTGGTCGAGCGTGGAGACCGACTGGCGCAAAGTCGTCTCGAATCCCGAAATCGACGTCGTCGACATATCCACGCCCGGCGATTCCCATTGCGAGATTGCGGTCGCGGCAGCCGAAGCCGGCAAGATCGTCTTCTGTGAAAAGCCGATCGGCAATACGCTCGCCGAAGCCGAGCGCATGCTGGCCGCCGTTCAGAAAGCCGGCGTCCCCCACGCCGTCTTCCATAACTACCGAAAAGCTCCGGCGGTGGCTCTCGCCAAGAAGATGGTCGAGGAGGGCCGGCTCGGCCGAATCTATCACTTCCGGGCGACCTACCTCCAGGATTGGATCGCCGATCCCAGCTTTCCGCTCGTCTGGCGGCTCCAAAAGGAGAAAGCGGGGAGCGGCGCCCACGGCGACATCAACGCGCATATCATCGATCTCGGCCGGCACCTGGTCGGCGAGCTCGCCGAGGTCGGTGGGCTGCTCCATACCTTCATCAAGGAGCGCCCGCTGGCGGGGGAGACCGACGACAAGCTCGGGGCGAAGGCCTCGCAGCAGATGGGCGAGGTTACCGTCGACGACGCCTCGATATTCCTCGCCAAGTTCCGGAACGGCGCAATCGGCACGTTCGAAGCCTCCCGGTTCGCGGTCGGACGCAAGAACTACAACCGCTTCGAGATCAACGCCGAAAAGGGCTCTCTCGTTTTCAACCTGGAGCGGATGAACGAGCTCGAGTACTACGATAACTCGGAGCCGGCGGAGACTCACGGCTTCCGGGTCATCCAGGCCACCGAGGCCGTGCATCCCTATGCCGGGCATTATTGGCCGGTCGGCCATATCATCGGCTACGAGCACACCTTCGTCAACCTCGTCGCCGACGCTCTGACGGCTATTTCCGAGGATCGCCTGCCTTCGCCGAGCTTCTTCGACGGCTACGAGAACCAACGCGTCCTCGACGCGGTCGAGCGGAGCAGCTCGTCGAAGAGCTGGGTGAGCCTGACGTAGCACGGGCACCCTGCCCAAGGGAGCCTGACAGTTGTTTCCTGCCTGAAAACCAGGCAAGAGATCGCATTCGGTTCTCATGGCAGGGTGTCGATGGCACGTCCGATAACGAATTTCAAAAATGAACCGAAAATGAGCGTAATCCTGGCGTCTTTTCACTGTCTAATCTAGTAGTTCAGCAATGACGCGTGATGGATCGCGCGTGGAACGTTGAGGGTAGACGGGGAATCCAAGGAAACAAGCCTAGCGGCTGGGCCTATTCGGAGCTAAATCCGAGCTAGAATAGGATAGGGGAAATTGGCGAAACTGAACTGGAGGACGATAGGTTGGCTTGCGTTGACGGCACTGCCGATGGCAGCGTCGGCTCAGTTCACGTTTAACGCCGCTTCCGATCCTTCGAACGCCGCCCACAACAACGTCGGCGGAACGGCCGCCTTCGACCTCATCCATCTCGATGGCCTTGGCCCGGGAGTCCCACTTCGCAAGGGCAACGTCATTCCCGGCTCCGAGCGCGTCCAGCTTAACAACGTCATCCTGACGTCCGGCACGGACTACGGCATGGATTACGTAGCCGGCGTGGTCTATGTCGAGCGTGTCATCCGCCCTGGCGATTCCCTAACCGTTTTCTATCGCTACGACGACAAGGCTGCCCAACCGCCTCCGACCCGCGTCAACGGCATTACGGCCATGCGCCTCGACCTGGTTCCAGGCCAATTCGCAATGATCGCGGGCATGGGGATGGCGGAGAGGAATCCGGACGGATCCCTTTCAAGTTCGAATCTCTTCGGCTTCAACAGCAACTTCGCGGTCGGCGGGTCGAAGCTGAACGGTCTATTTCTGTTCAGCCAAAAGAAGCAGATTCAGTCGCAAGGACTTATGGGCGCGCCGAGCGGCCAAACCAGCCAAGCCCAGGGCGGCAACTCGGACCTGATCGTCCAGGACCTTTCGACGAACATCGGCAAGGGCAACTTCTCGGCCTCGTACCAGGACATCAGCAAGAACTTCACCGACTTCGGTTCGGCGCTCGCCGCCGGCTACGACGCCAAAGTCGTCGATCAACTCGCCAAGGAAAAGGGCCTCAAGCGCTACAACTTCTCCTTCAACAACATCGCGCTCGGCTCGATGAACCTGAACCAGTCGTTCAAGTCGATCAAGGACGGAGCGAACGAACTCGACTGGCGAACCTTCGGCCTGAAGCAGGGCGGCCTCAGCCTCAACTTCAGCTCCCAATATGTGAGCAAGGGCTTCACGCGCTTTAACGATCTTTCGGAGGCCGACCGGGCTCAGCTCGCCAGGGAAGCCGGTATGACCCGGCAATCGATCGGCGCCGAATTCGCCCAGAAGTTTGGCAAGCTGACTTTCAGCGACAATTCGATCGCCGACGGCGCGGGCTCCTCGATCGACCGCAAGGAACTGACCCTTGACAGCTCGAAGTTCAAGTTCAATATGGGCGACCAGGTGGTCGGCCAGAACTTCTCGCGCATCGGCAGCATCCTCCCCGCCGAGCAAGCTATGTACGGCGCGCAGGTTGGCGTCCATCGGCAATGGATGGCTCTCGACACCTGCCTTCAGAAAGACGTTCCGGCTCACTTTGCCCTGACCGACCTGTCAACGACGGCCGGCAAGTTCCAGAGCATGGATGCCAGCATTTCGAGCAAGACGTACAGCCTCGAGCATTCCGAGCGTGCGGCAGGACCGGGCTTCAACGCTTTCGGCGCCTTGGCCCCCGACGTCGGCAACCAGGTCAAGGCGATCGCCAACATGTATCAGAAGGACCCGATCGCGATCCGGCCGGAGGACAATCAAATCTTCCTGAGCACTCCGGGCATCGATCGAGACTTCACACGCTTGGCGTTGACGCCGAAGACCGGCTTTAACATCATGGCGCAGCATCTGACGATCAAGACGCCGACCTCGACGAGCGGCGTCGATTCCGCCAGCCTAACCGCCAAGCATTTCGCCTTCAATTACCGAAAGACCGACCTGGGCATCGGGCTCGATCCCAATTCCCTGCTTCTTTTCGAGCGCGACCGGCTGGGCATGCTTCCCGGCCTCCATCAGTCCGACATGTCCTTGACGGCCGAGTTGGGCAAGGGCAAGAACCTCGCGGTTACCGACACGAACGCATCCGTCGGCGCGGATGGCATGAGCCGGGACACCCTCGCCTATAAGGACAACAAAATCGACCTCCAGATGGGGATGCGCAACGTTTCCCCGGGCGCCGCGTTCGTCAGCCAACTCGTCAATCCCGATCCGGAGAAGAACCTTCTCAATTCGCTCATCGGTTTTCGCGAACGAGACGTCAAGCTCTCATGGCAGATCTTGCCCAACATGAAGCTCGACGCCTACGATTTTGACGCGACCTCGGATAGCGCGAACCAGTCGAAGAAGCTGAGCAATATCCTGTTCAACTGGAATCCGAACAAGCTGACCGGCATCAGCTACTACCACTACGAGAACCACAATTACGACCCGACGCAAATTCTGTTCGCGAACGTTCTCGACCGGTTCACTCTGTTCAAGGATTTCGGGAAGTACGGCAAGTTCCAGTACACCGACGAGAAGCAGAGCATGGACGGCAATACCGCCACCACGCCCGGCTCCGATAAGCAGAGCTTCACCTTCGAGACCAAGGTCAACGACCGCACCAGCGTCCGCACCGAGGAGACTTCGACCAAGTACGACGATGGCACGAAGGAAGATACGAGCACGCAGACCATCAGCACGTCGCTCACGAAGCAGGTTGGCGTCAGCGTCTCCGACGTGAAGATCGACCGCCCCGGCACGGCTCAGGATCAGAGCAAGCGGAACTATGGCTTCTGGATCGACTTCGGCCATGGCGTCCGGTTCAACTACGGTTATGCCCGCCAGCTCGACGGCACTACCGGCTTCACCCAGAACCAGATCACGATGACCGGCGGCCAGGTCGGCGACTGGAAGGTTGGCAACGGCGGCTATACAAGCAATTATTGGGACGCGGATAACCACACCCAGAATACGACTCAGTTCGCTCTCGGCACCGTCAAGCCGATGAGGTTCCTGTTCCTCAAGGACGTCAACATGAACCTTGGTTGGGACACGGCCGCGGACCGATCGATTTGGCTGAAAGAGAACAAGCTCTTCTCCTTCAATGGCAAGCTCGGCAGCAATTACGTCGGCTTCGACTATCACAGCCAGATCCTTTCGAACAACCAGCGCGGCATCGATCGCGGCTTCACACTGAAGACCGACCCGAACGACAAGAAGTGGCTGCGCGCCAGCATCTTCTACAAAGAGCGCACGATGCCGGACGGATCGAGGATCATGATCCGGAATATGACGGGGACGGCTCGAATCGCCAAGGGCTTGGAGCTGACGAACTCGGTTCTCGCCAATCCGGAGCAGCCGAACGGTGGCGTCCTCCTCGGCTCGGTGCCCCTGCCGAACAACAAGAATAGCTGGAAGCTGGAATATAAGCCGACGGCCGCGCCCGACACCCACAAGACGCAGTACACGTTCGGCGCGAACTGGGACGAGTTGATCAACGGCCAGAACCAGACGCTCACTCGAACCGGCGGCGCGACCTTCAAGATCAACTTTGGGAACGCGAAAGACGTGAAGGTCGACGATCCTATGCGCTCCGCGCTGACCTTCTACTATGGCGTCGAGCAGAACGACACGACGGCGCTCCGCCGCCTCGCCCAGCGCTACAGCATCCAATACGACCAGCGCCCCGGTCCGAACCAGGTCCTCAGCTTCCTGCTCGGCAACGTCAGCTACGAGCACAGCATCGCCGATGGCTTCCACCGCGACAACTGGACCTTCCGTCTCGACTACCAGTTCCGCTTCTAGCCGAGCCGATTTCAAGAGTCTGGCGACTCACTCGCCGGTGTCATCCTTCGACCGAAGCGTAGGATTTGACTGCCGTTGGCATAGAGTTGGATCGGCCGACAGCCGTATCCGATCCTTCTTTGCACTCGAGGGATGACGCCTACGCGCAAGAGGCTTCCACTCCACATGCCGGTTTGACTTTTAAGTCGGCACGGAATGCCGGCGTCCCGCCGGCCGAGCTCAATCCCTTCTCACCTTCGTTTCTTGGTCGGCTTATCGCGTTGAAGCGTCCTCCCGCCGTTCTGCCACAAGTGTGTGCTGCTTGAATAAATATTAGTGATATATCTTTTTTATTTCTAGTAGGCGACTTTTCGGGTTATCATTAACTTGTTCTAAAGACACTTATAAGTTTTATATAAGTGAATTCTGATGTCTATTTGACTCAGATGATGGGACATGCATGTCACTTAGAAGGAGTACAGTGATGATTAATATAACCATGCCTCGATCTAATCGAAGGCTGCTACTTACGTTGGCATCGGTACTTGCTGTATCCGTGCCTATGACGGCAATTGGACAGGAGAACACCCTGTCCAATTTCAACGTCACCAACGACACTGGGCAGACGGCGAATGACTTTGAGATCTTTCTGACGGGCATTCCACCGATTGACCTCGTCCACTTTTATACGGGCTCCTATCCCAACTACACCGTTCTCGGGACTCCGACGACCACCATCGTCCGGTGGACGGGAGGAACGACTGCTCCCGGCGCCGTCTCTCACTTCGGCGTCACCATCACGAACGCGGCGCAACCTTCTGGCGTCGCCTACAACTGGACGTTCAACGGCCAACCCATCGGCCCTCTTCCATCCACTTGGCAGGGTTGGAACTTTCAGCCGGGCGTGAGGCAAGACATCATCCGGAACTATGGGACGACACCGATCGCCGTCCAGCGCCGATGGCTCGTCTTTACGGGAAACCTGCAACTGGAGGACCTCGTTCGAGGCGGCCCAATCTGGAACGAAGGGCACATTCTCGATACGGGCTTCAAGGTCATCCCCGGCGGCGGAACCTTGACCTTTAATTTCCCAATCTCGTCGGCGACCGCCGATTGGTACGTCATGATGTACGACCTGACGGATGCAACGAGCGGACGGATCCTAATGACGTTCCTCAATGCCGCTCAGTCTGCCGGCCCCGGCGGGCAAGCCGCGAAAAAGCCTGGAAAGGTCGCCTCCCACCTCTTCCAGTTCCCGTTCTAGGCTCGGCCTAGACGAGGCAAGCACGCCCTCCGTCCGGAGGGCGTGCTCGCGCCTAAGGCTTTGAAAATCGGCGCCGCATCCCCGGAGTCGTGCATCTTCTGAAGCCGGGCTTCGTCGATGCCGGCAACCCGGCCGAGAATCGTGAGCGCCGTCCGGGCATGAGGAAAGTTCCGCCAATGCGCCATTTCCAGGAGGGACGCGAGCGCCTCCTTCCGAACCTTGTCGAGAAGTGGCTTGCTCCTAGATTCGGTGAGTTCGTCGAGGACCATGGCTCCCTTGTTTCGATCCGTCCATGTGCCGGAACGGACGAGATCGATGAACGGCTCGGTCGAGAGGGACGCCGCGGTCTTCTTATCGGTGCGGAGGATGACGCCCAGGCTGCGGATCGCATTGTTCCGAACGGTTCCGTCCTCATCGCCGAGCGCATTCATGAGTGCATCCACCTGTTCCTTCGAACGTTCGGCGTAGCCGGCGATTTCCGAAGCAGCTCGACGGTCGGCGACGCTCCCGCTGTACGTCAGCACGTCGAAGACCTCCTTCGTGTGCTTCACGGCGAAATCCCGCATGTCGAGTTGGATGGCGTGGAGCTCGGGATCGCTGAATAGCGCGTAGCCTTTCGAATCATCCTCCTTTCCTCCGCCTGACTGAAGCGCAGGAACGAGCCTCGACCCAAAGCGGTCGTACAGCCTCATCCCCTCCTCGGCCAGCCGTTGCGGACCGTGCGGCGGCTTGCTCGTGGGCGGCATCTTGACCGTCGGCCCAGGCACGCCGACGAAGATCATCAGCTTGCCCTTCTCATCGAAGCCGACCAAGGCGACGTCGGTTGCCGGCTTGCCGACTACCTTTTGCACCGCGCTTTCGATATTCGCCTTGACCTCGCCGAACTTGTCGGCGGTGATCTTGTCACCCTCCCGAACCGTGATTCCGCGGCGAATCGCAGCGCCATCGACGCCGGTCTGGCCGAAGAGTTCGATCTCGCCGATCTCGACAGGCTTGTCGAAACCTTGAGGAGAGCAGAAGAGCAAAACACAAACCAAGCCGAGCATAGCCACAGTTTAGGCTATGAGCTACGAGTACGCCATCGCAGGAGTCACTCTACTTCCTATGGGCATGGTGAACGAACGATTGCGCCAAAGTAAGATCACAGCATGAGACATCTGGCGGCGGCGCTCCTCTTGTTGCATTTCGCCTCGGCAGGCGACGGGTCGTTCCAGGAAATCGGCAGGGGAAAGGCGATGACGGGCGACGTCGAGGGAGTGGCGGTGTCGGATAGCGGCCGCTACGCCGCCACGTTCTGCCAGGGCGTATTTCAAGTTGTCGACACCTCCGGAGGCTTCTATGACGAATGGGAATTCCAGTTGCCGATCAGCGGAGTAACGTTCTCCGGCGAGAAGGCCTACATTTTCAAGGAGAACGGAACCGTGGAGGTCCGCGATTGCAAGGCCGCCAAGTTTCTCACGCGGGAGAAGGTGCCCGCGCGTGCCACCTATCCGAAGGTCGGCTCGTCCGGAGCAAAGTTTTATTATGTGGGCCCTCAGCCGAAGGGAGACGCAGATCAGGGTCTCGCCTGTATCGACTCGGCGTCAGGCAAGGTCGATTTCTATCTGCCGAACCTCGGGACCGCCGGTCTCTACGGTGTAACCGCCGATGGAAAGAAAGTCGTGGCCGTCGAGGGCAAGCCGGGAGGCGATAGCGGCAACGTCGCGCTAAAGCTCAAGCTTTACGACGTCGCCACGAAATCGACGAAAACCCTGAAGGCGACGAAATCCGTCGGTGAGGTCGGCAGTTTCATCTCAAGCTGCCATTTCTCACCCGACGGGAAGACGATCCTTGCCTGCCTCAACACGTCCGAAGAAGACGGGAGCGGCTATTCCGAATTGATTTCCTTTGGAGTCCAGGATGGCAAGCCGATCCGCTCGTCGAAGATTCCGGAAGGACTGGTCGGGGAAGTCGCCTTTCTGCCGAATGGCAATACGGTGATCTTCCAGAATCTCCAGAATCTCATCTGTTACGACCTCGAACGCTCCAGTGTGCTTTTCTCGACCTCGGTTGGCTCGCCATCGACGACGCCGCTCAAGGTCTCCGCGAACGGCCAAGTCTTGGCCTTGCCAAGCGGGAAGCAAATCTGGCTTTGGAAAATCCAGCCGAAGTAGTCTTCAGGGCCTGCGGGTCGCCCGGCGCTCCCAGCTAGGCGTCCGCGAAATCCACCACGGAAGACTCTTAATCGTGCGTAGGTAAACTTCGGTGACTTCACCCCGATCTGTCAGTGCCGCCGGATCGAACCTCGTTCAGGAGTTCAAATGAGCAACAAGCGCGTCTATCTCTTCCGCGAAGGCAACGCCGGCATGCGCGACCTTCTCGGCGGAAAGGGAGCCAATCTCGCCGAGATGTCCAACATCGGCCTGCCCGTCCCGCCCGGCTTTACGATCACCACCGAGGCCTGCATGGCCTATTACCGAGAGGGCGGCAAGATCCCCGCCGGCGTGATGGACGACGTTCGCGCCGCTGTCAAGGACGTCGAGCGGCAGATGGGCCGAGCGTTCGGCGGCTCGGATAAGCCCCTCCTCGTTTCCGTGCGCTCCGGCGCCAAGTTCTCGATGCCGGGCATGATGGACACGGTCCTCAATCTCGGTCTCAACCCAACGACGATCGAAGCTCTCATCGCGGAGACCAACAACCCGCGCTTCGTTTGGGACAGCTACCGCCGCTTCATCATGATGCTGTCCGACGTCGCGTTCGGCCTCTCCAAGCACGCTTTCGACGAGCACATCTTCGCCGAGTATAAGGCGAAGGTCGGCGCGAAGACGGACCTCGACCTCAACGCCGAGGACATGAAGAACGTCTCCGAGTTGTTCCTCCGGCACGTCCGCGAAAAAGGCGGACGCGAGTTCCCCACCGATCCTTACGAGCAGCTCGAAATCGCGATCGAAGCCGTCTTCAAGAGCTGGAACAACGACCGCGCGATCACATATCGCCGGAAGGAAAAGATTCCCGACGAGATCGGGACCGCCGTCAATGTGCAGTCGATGGTCTACGGCAATGCGGGCGACGATTGCGGCACCGGCGTCGCCTTTACCCGCGACCCTTCGACCGGCGAGAAGGCTCTTTACGGCGAGTATCTGATGAACGCACAGGGCGAGGACGTGGTCGCCGGCGTTCGCACTCCCGTTCCGATCAGCGAGCTGGAAAAGCAGAACCCGGCCATCCACGAGCAGTTCGTCGAGCTGGCGAACAAGCTCGAGCACCACTACAAGGACATGCAGGACCTGGAGTTCACGATCGAGCACAACAAGCTCTTCATGCTCCAGTGCCGGTCGGGCAAGCGGACCGGACCGGCCGCAGTCCGGAGCGCCGTCGAGATGGTGAAGGAGGGCTTGATCACCAAGGACGAAGCGCTCCAGCGCGTCACCGGCGCGCACCTCGATCAACTCTTGCATAAGCGGATCGACCCGGCGAGCGTCGCCGGCGCCACGCTGCTCGCGACCGGCTTGGCCGCTTCTCCCGGCGCGGCCGTCGGTATCGCGGTCTTCGACGCGGACACCGCAGCCGAGCGCGGCGCTCATGGCGGCGCAGGCGAGAAGGTCATCCTCGTCCGCGACGAAACGAATCCCGACGACGTCCACGGCATGCTCGCGGCTCAGGGCGTCCTCACGGCTCGCGGAGGCAAGACTTCGCACGCGGCGGTCGTGGCTCGCGGCTTCGGCATTCCGTGCGTGGCCGGCGCGGAAGCGCTCAACGTCAACACTGGCGCGAAGCAGTTCACGGTCAACGGGACCACCGTCAGGGAAGGCGACAAAATCACCCTCGACGGCTCGACCGGCAACGTCTATCTCGGCGAGCTGAAGCTGATCGCCCCCGAAGTCAGCGGCGCCTTCGGCGAACTAATGGGCTGGGCGGACGAGACGCGAAGGCTCGGGGTGCGTACCAACGCCGACAATCCGCGCGACGCGAAGCAAGCCCTCGACTTCGGCGCTCAAGGCATCGGCCTCTGCCGCACCGAGCATATGTTCTTCGAGTCGGACCGCCTGCCGCTCGTCCAGGAGATGATCCTGACGAAGGACGAGAAGGTCCGGAAGGAGATGCTCGATAAGCTACAGGTTGTCCAGCAGCAGGACTTCGAAGGGATCTTCGACGTCATGGAGGGCAAACCGGTGACGGTCCGCCTCATCGACCCGCCGCTCCATGAGTTCCTCCCCTCTCACGACGAGCTGATTCGAGAGACGACGAAGCTGGAAACCGAGATCGGGATGGGCAAGACCGGCCTCGGTGAAGAGCTCACCGCCAAGATAAAGCTGCTTGGCGAGGTCGAGGGAATGCGCGAGCAGAACCCGATGCTCGGCCTCCGGGGCGTGCGCCTTTCGATCATCTTCCCCGGCCTCGTCGTCATGCAAACGCGGGCGATCCTCCAGGCCGCCGCCAAGCTGATCAAGCAGGGCAAACGCGTCTATCCGGAGATCATGATCCCGCTCGTCTCTACGGTCAACGAGCTGAAGGTCGTCCAGGGCCAGCTCGAAGCAGAGGCGAAGAAGATCGTCCAGGAGCAGGGGATCGACATTCCCTACACCTTCGGCACCATGATCGAGCTGCCGCGTGCGGCACTGACGGCGGGAGAAATCGCCGAATATGCGCAGTTCTTCTCCTTCGGCACGAACGACCTGACCCAGACGACGTTCGGCTTCTCGCGGGACGATGCGGAGGGCAAGTTCTTGGGCCGATACACCGATCAGAAGATCCTCGAGCGCAATCCGTTCGAGACGATCGACCAGACCGGCGTCGGCCGCCTGATGCGGCTCGCGGTGGACGAGGGGCGCAAGTCGCGGGAAGGGCTCAAGTGCGGAATCTGCGGAGAGCACGGCGGCGATCCCGAATCGATCTACTTCTGCCACGAGATCGGCTTGGACTACGTGTCCTGCTCGCCGTTCCGCGTGCCGATCGCCCGCCTCGCTGCGGCTCAAGCGGCGATTCGGGACAAGGTGAAGGTGACGGTCGACAAGTAGGGAGAGGATGTTGTGGTATTGGGGTATCGGGTGTCTGATCGCAATACCTAAACCCCCAATACCTCAACACCTCGTCTCCAGGCTACTTGGCCTTTGGCGTACGCCGAGCAATCGCAAGGACTCGCTTTCCGTCGACTCGGGGGAGCGCATCGACGATCGGCTCGGGCGTAAAGAGCTTGGGATCGACGAGTAGAGCCGCGAACATCGTCCCACCATGGGTCTCTGAACTCCAGGCGTTATCGACGATCGGTGTCAGCATCGCGTTGGCAAAGGGTTGGGCGTAGAATCGATCTCCCCCCAAGGCATAGATAACGACGACCAGGTCCGAGCGGTCCGTTTGGACTTTTCCCTCGATCGGCGTCCCTGCCAAGGGTGTCCCAGGCCCGTCGTCCGGGACCGCCGTGATCCAGATCTTGGGCGTCAGAGGCTTGTGCGCTTGCCCAATTCCGTAGCCGCCTGCACTCAGATGCAGGATGAGGATGAGCGAAGTGAGCATGATTCGAAGCATAGTAAGGTTCTCCTTCAAGGTCATGTGCCTTGCCTGGCGGCAGGTCACGGGTGGTCGGCCGAAGCGGCAACCTTGTACTGCGCCCTCGCGATCACGAAGGAATCGCTAGGCAGGGCCTCGGACTGGGGTTGCAGGTCCGGTTCGCCGACGATCAGCAGCGCGTAGTAGACATCCGCGCCATGGGTGGGAGTCCGGTACGTGCCGTCGGCGGCGAGGTGAACGAGATAGTTCTTCTTCAGGGTCGTCGGCTGAAGCATGTAGCCGCTGTTCTTGACTTCGGCGTAGACGGCGACTCGATAGACGATGCCCGGCCGCAAGCCGGTGGCGTGCCCGACGAGCTCACCTTCGCCATTCCTCCCCGGCGCGATGGCCGGGGCGGAATCGATCCGAATCTGCGGCGACTCCCCGGAATTCGAAGCTAGCGCCGTGCGAACCGGAAAGGCAAAGAGCAAGACGGCCATGATGGCCGAGACCGCCGCGCAGGCGAGACGATATCGCCGTTGCATTGTCCGATTGGTCTTCAAGAGCCCGATCACGGGCAGCGGGGCGAGAGCGGCGAAAAGGACAAACCCCTCCCAGCCCATTAGCCACTGTCCGTTGCCGGCGAAAACCGACAGCATGGTACCGCCAAGCGTGACGTAGACCCCGGCCAACAGGCTCGCCACCAACCGCTTATGTTGGATGTCGGGCTTTGGGCCGGAGGCTGCGCGTTTCATTCCTGGTCCTCCGTCAGGTCCTGGCCGGAGTTCAGGAGGTGCAGTTTGGTCCCGGTATCGGCGAACAGGTTTCGAAGCTGCTCGCGCGTGCCGGGCTCGACTCCCCAGAACGTGATCGACGACACCTTCGGGTCGTTATCGAGTTGCGTCGCCGCCTTTCGGTAGCGTTTGATCGAAGCGGCATCCTGGAAGTCGTTGCCGCCGTCGGAGATGACGTCGATCTTGACGTTCCCGTCGGTCGATTCGGCGACGACCTTGGCGATGGTTTCAACCATCAGCGGGTAGTTCGTGCCTTGAGTCGGATCGCTTGGTCTCAACGCGTTGGCAAGATCGATCGAGAACTGGTCCTCATCGTCCGGCACGCCCGTATAGACTTCCTCGGTCTTGGAGGAAAACCGATAGATCCTCAGGTCATACCGCTTCGCATCGAGGCCCATGGCCAAATCGAAGACAGTCGAGAGGGCCTGGGAGCGCGTGTACTGGGTGCTCTTGGAGACATCGACCGCGATGATCAGGAGGCACTTGGGTTGGGCGACCGCCCTCCCGGTATTACCGGGTTGGACGGCCGCGAGGGAGGTTTGGGAGAGGCCGGGTTCGGAAGACCCGGACGTTGGCGAACTCGGGCCACAGCCGATGGCGGCCAACGCCACCAACAAGCCGGCCTTACGTAAGGTGCGGAGCTTCACGATGCCTCCTCCTGGTTGCGGTTGCGCCGCGTGGCGATGTGGTTGCGAAGGTTCTCCTGGGCGATGTGGAGACGCTCCTCCAAGTCTTCGATGCGCCGCTGCTCCTCAGCCGTCGGCTTGTCGGGCACGACCGGCGTTGTGCGGCGGAGTTCGGCGGAGTCCCGCTTGTGCTTGAGCTCGAGATGCTCGAGCCGCTCGACAACCTTCTCCACATGCCGCTCGGCAACGTCGACGTCGCTCAAGCTCTGGATAGCGGCCTTGACGGCAACTTCCTCCTGCTTGGCGGCGCGTCGCCGCTGGACGTCGGCGGCCTTTAGGCCGTCGATGAGGATTCGCGCGGACTTGTTGTAGCCGTCGATGAAGCCGCAAGCTACGACCGCGACGACGTAGAGAGCGCTCACGACGAGGCCGATCAAGGCAAGAACGCTGCCCGGAGTCGCCAGCGCCGGATTGAGCCGGGTCGCCGCGGACTCCATGGAGGAAATCGCCTTCGCATCCAGCGCCGCCAAACCGCCCATCGACGCGAGCGTGAGGACTGCGATCGGGCTCAGCGTCCACATCACTTCTTTGGTTGGGCGGGCGCTTCCAACCTTGGTGCCGATCAATTTCCACAGGGCGCCGAATCCGATGAGGATGCCCAACGCGATGAGCGTCCCCACGATGCCGGAGATCGTCAACCCGCCCGGATTCGCAAAGATATTCTTCGCGGAGATGAGGTGGGTCGCGAGTCCGAGGCTCGTACTCGTCATGACCTGACAGCCGATCGCCAACGGGACTTTCAAGACGAACTCGAACTTGAGCTGGACGCCGCTGCCAAACGGCAAATCGCTCTTCCGTACGAACTCGATATCTTCTCCCGGCGGAACCTTGAGGATGTCGAAGATGGTCGTTTGGCCGGGGACGTACTGCGTCCCGGTCTCACTGAGTCGCTGGGAGGCGCTGAGCCGCGCCGCTTCCTCATTCTCCCGGCTGCGACGGATTTCGAGCCGTGCCCACTCGCGGGCCGACTCGTAATCCTGCGTCTCCTCCTCGACGAGGGCTCGATGCTCCTTGAGCTGTTCCTTGGCCGTAACCTGGCGTCTGACGAAGTCCGCCTCGGTCACTTCCTTTAGGGCCTTGAGCTGCTGGTTCAGAACCTCGACCCTTTCCTTCAGAACGATTTCCCGTCCGTCGAAGGATCCATCTTCCCCCGACGAGCCGTTCGTGATATGATCATTTCGAAGAGTCATAAATACCTCCACGAACCCATAAAGGCCGGATAGCCGACGCTCCGGGTTCGGACAATAGCAATCGATTTCTTTCCAAAGGCCAGCGTTTATCTCTTATGTGCCTATGTCCGCTTCATCTCAGGCTCCCCGGTTTGGACTCCGGTCCGAATCCTTCTGAGTCGGCGCTTGGCGGATCTACACTTTCGCCTTTGCAGCTTTATTCTTCAAATTGCCTTGCGGGAATGACAACGCGTCGGCGAGATATGTCAGGAGGGCCAGACAAACTTGTCCAGTGAGAAACACGAGGCTCCTCCAAAGGGTCGCAGCGCGCCCTTGAAGGGCCCAATGCCGCCGAGCAGCGATTTCCGATACGACGACGCCCTAACGGACTTCCTCGTTTACTTAGCCAAGTGGGAGGGCGGCGTTCCAATTAATCGGGACGCATTTATTCGACGGAGAAGCGGACGCGGCTGGAAATTCGACGCCCTCGTCAAGCCTTGCGGGAGCGGCCAGACCTCGGCGCAGGTTTATCCTACTCTTGAACATATTATCGGTTACTGTGAGCAAGAATCGGGGCAGAAGGAATTAGCAGAAAGCCAGCGACACCGCCTAATGGGCGATCTCTACAACCTGGGACTCTTTTCTCCGGTTCCCGCTACCCACCGGCTTGCCGGCTTGATCGACTGGATTTTCGATCCGGAGCTGAAACGCGCGACGCCGGGGAATCCCGAGGGCGTCGCGATTCAGCCCGACTTCGATTTCGCGATGGTTATTTGGCGGCTGATCTGCCAGAACGCCGACGATACGCTTATGCGCGTCTCAATGGCGCTATTCGAATTACACTCCCTTCATTGGAGGGATCCGCAGCAGGCATTAAAATTCGCGATTATCATGGGTAAGACCGCTATTACTCACGGCTACTATCGCGAAACGATTCGAATGTTAACTCGCGCGGAGCAGATATTTCTCCCTGCCTCGGAATTGGACGGTGAAGCGAAAAACTATTACGGCTTAACGATTAGACGGATAAAGAAGAACGCGGAGGCCGGGTTTACGAGCATCGACCGCTATCCAATAGTGCTAGACGACTACGTCCAGATCGAAGCTATCGCCAATGACCAGTATATGATGAGCACACGGCGGCAGTCCGACTGGCGCGAGCTGGTCGAGGCGACCCGAAGAGGAGCGGTTCGATCCACTTTTCGCCATTGTATCGAGTCCCATCGTCTCCGCGAGGCCGTTCCTTGGGATCTTTTCGAACGCATCAAGGGCATGTCGATCACGGTGTCGCCCGGCGACCCGCGCGAGCGGTGCCTCGACCTCGATACGCAATGCCGCCGACTCGTCCTCGCCGCCGATCATTTCTTGGGGCAGAATGACAGGGAAACCGCCCAGATCATGCTCGAGCAGGGATACAAGTTCTGGTGTGTGCTTAATGCCGAGGTTGGTAAGGCGGCTCAAAAGGAGCGACGGCTTTTGCGAGAAGCCGAACGGCAGGGAGTTATCCACAATATCCAGCTCGAACGGGTCCGCTGCGGGATTTTCTATAGGACCATCTCCCGTTTGACCGAAGCTGCGTTAGACTGGATGAACGGAAGGATGGAACAAAGCGACGATAAGGCCGTCGGTATTTTAAGAAGAGCTTATGCCAGAATACAGTTCATAGCAACCTATGTCGGGCGAGAGCACTTCCACCATCTACGGCCTTTGCACAGCAACTTGGAAACGCTGATCATGAAGGAATTGAAGCGACGCCAACTTCAGATAAGGCTTAGTCTCGATGGAGGAAGGCTCTAAAAAAATGCAGGGCACCGACGAAGTCCTGACTCCGCAGCTCGTACGTCTTCTGGATAAGTACGTAGAAGCGATGAAGCGTTCCAACCTTAAATCGGTCAGCAAGGCGGAAATCCTCGAAAGCGCCATGAGGGACAAACTCGCCGCGATCTTGGATCTGCTACCCGACGATGAGGAGGACGGCCCCGAAACGTGGAATGATCCGATTGCATTGAAACAGAAGCTCGATAAGCTCGACGACAGCTTTTGGACAGCCAACTACACCCGTGAAGCTCTCCTGACCGACGAGATCGACGACGGGAAGGCTATGCCGGCCGATCCCGAGTTGCTGAAAAGGCTGGCGACCGAAACTCGCGAAGAGGAAGAGGCCCGCCTCGAACGGATTCGACGCGCCCTCAGCGGCTAAGACGCATCCAGTCCTCGAAGACTCTTAACACGACCTAGGTACAAATTAGGATCGTGACCTTCCGTCGTCTATCGCTTTCGCTGATTGCCGCCTGCCTCGCGGCGATTGGCTCTGCTCAGAACCTACGGATCTGCACCTGGAACACGTCCCTTTTCACTGGCGCGGATCGGCTTAACGACATCAAGGTCGTTTTATTCAACTCCGGCCCGGTTGGCGCGATGGATCCTGACATCGTCGTTGCCCAGGAAATCCAAAGCCCGAGTGCGGCGACCGCTTACCTGAGCGTGCTTAACTCCGCCGAGCCGAACAAGTGGGCCGTCACCTACGGATCGCTCACTGGAACCGATAGCACGTGCGACACTGCGGTGTTCTACAAGCCGGGCAAGGTCTCTCCGGCCGGCGCCCCGTTCCGCGTTGCTCCGGCTGGGGGCACAAGCGGCCAGCCTCGCGACACTTGGAGGTTTGACTTCCATATCGTGGGGGACGCCGACTCCCACGAAGTCCTCGCGATCTACGACGTCCACATGAAGGCCGGCTCGACGTCCGACGACATCAACCGCCGCAACATCGAGTCGCAGCACATTCGGACAGACTCGAACTCGTTGCCAAGCAACTACCGCTTCATCCTTGCCGGCGACACGAACATCCAGACTTCCAGCCAATCCTGCTACCAAACGTTGATCGCGAACGGGGCGAATTCGGCCGGCCGGTTTATCGATCCTATCAGCACGCCAGGCTCTTGGAACAACAACTCGAACTATCACTTCGTGCATACCCAAGACCCGATCGGAGCCGGAGGTATGGACGACCGGTTCGATCAGATTCTGGTCAGTCAGGCGCTCGTCGACGGGCAGGGTACCGACTATGTCGGCCACTTCGGCACGCCTTACAGCACGACGACTTGGAACGATCCCAATCAGTCCTACCGATGCTGGGGGAACGATGGAACCTGCTTCAACACCACATTGACCGTAACCAACAACCAAATGGTCGGGCCGGTGATCGCCCAGAGCATCATCAATGCCGCGACGCCTCCGGGAACTCCGGGTGGGCATTGTCCGGTCTTCCTCGATTTGCACTACGCGACCAGGATTCACATCCTGGGCCTTACCCTCCTCCAGAACCACTCCGTCTCGCCTGCCGGAATTATCGCGACGTTCGAGATTCACGCTCCCGGTTCGCCGACCGCACTCGACACCCAGATGATCCCGCTCGGCGCAGGGGGCAGCTTCGACCTGACCACTTGCCTGCCTCCAGGAACGTACGACGTCTACGTCAAGGCCTCCCACTGGCTACGAGGCAAGATCGCCAATGTCAAAGCTGGAGCCTATGGAGCGAATCTGCTCAATTTCTCGCTGCGGAACGGAGACGTGAATGGCGATAACCAGGTTGGCCCCCTGGATTTCTCGGCTTGGCAGAAGGCGCTGGGAAGCACGCCGAACGCGCGGAATTGGAATCTGCTCGCCGATTTGGATGGAGACGGAGTCGTAACGCTGAACGATTTGGCGATCCTCCAGGCCAACTACGGCGCCAAAGGAGAGTAAGCACAAGTACAGCATGAGGCAGAGGGGCTCGAAAGTCAATCCATTAATCCTTCAATCCTTTGACTTGAACTCTCGATAGGCTTCCGCCATTTGTTCGGCGGCCGTGTCGTAATGCATAGATCCGATTCCCGTGCAGAGCCCCGGAACCGCGACCGATTCGAGCCCATGCTCGGAAGCTTTTGCGAGAATCGCTCGCATCGCCTGGTAGGCATGGTCGGTATGGGCCACGTTCGAGGGAAACCTCATGGTCGGGGCACACAGAAGAAAAGGCACGCCGAAGTCGCCGGTTTCGACCACGAGGCAATGGCCGACCGGCAGCGGCGCACCGGTGAGAGCGATCGCGTCTTGAACCCGCGATTCGACGAGCGCAAAAGCGGTCCCGGAGCACAATATCGATTCCTCCATCCATGATCCCGAAGCTGTTGGCCGGCGACACGTAGGCGTCGGCAGCGACATCGAGCAGATTGCCAGGGAAAACTTCCACTTCGGGATGGGCACGAAACGTCCGACGCCAAGCCCGGATCAGAGGCAAGGTCGAGGGCATACTATTCGGCGCTGACTTCGACGCGAATGCCGATCTCGGCAATGATGTTCGCCGCCTTCACGCACTCGTCTTCCTCTCCGTGATGGACGACGGACTTGCCCAGGCGGTCAATCTCCCAGGTCTCGATGTAAGCCTCGTTGAAGTTGCACCCGGTGGCGATCATGAGGATCGCGATGACTTCCTGCCAGGTGTTGCGGTCATTGTTGAAGACGGTCACGATCCATCGATCCCCGCCGGAGCCGGGGCCGATCTCCTCGATTTCGGGGCGCTCGGTGACGCCGGGAGCGGAAGCGATCAGTCTTCCCACTCCGGGCACACCTCGGTTTTCACGCCGATGGACGAGATGATGGCGGCCGCCTGGTCGCACTCCTCCTTCGAGGAAAAGTGGACAGGGGCTTTGCCATAGTGATGGGCTTCCCAAGTCTCCATCTCAGCTTCCCGAAGGTCGCATCCGGTAGCCCGCACAAGCGCGAGTATGACCATGTCGTAGGGTGTATGGTCGTCGTTGTAGATAACAACCATCCAACGGCTAGAACCGACTCCCGGGCCATCGATTTTGGGTTCGGCAAGCGTTTGGCTCATGGACTCCTCAACCTATTTTACTATTGGATGGGAGCTTAGCGGCTTTAAAAGAGCTTCGCGGTGGCGTACGGTTCCTCATGATCAGGCTAAAGGACGACGTGCCGAAACTCAATTTGCCTGCCGGTCAGACGCTGGGCGAGGCCAATATATTCGTCGGTCATATCGGTAAGCATGAACTCGCGGATCCGGCCGGTACTGAGGCGGGAGGCGATCTCTTGATGCCGGCGTAGATAGTCGGCGAGGCGCTCTGGGACCAGCTCCTCAGGGGAGATCACCTTGACGCCAGGCGAGAGACACTGCGCCTGCTCCTTCAGAAAGATGTAGTGCGTGCAGCCGAGGACGAGCGTGTCGATATCTCTTGCGTGGAGTGGGGCGAGGTATTCGGCGAGGATCGGTTCGGCCCACTTGATCCCGTCGTTTTCGACGAGCGGAACAAGGAGTGGGGCGGCCTGCTGGAAAACCTCCACATCTTCCCGGATTCGATGGATTTCCCTCGGCCAGGCGCCCGAGCCTACGGCGCCAGCCGTCGCGATGACGCCGATCCGCTTGCCCGAAGCCGCCGCAACTTCCGCGGCGGGAATCAGCACGCCCAGCACCTTCCGATCCGGATAGTGAGTCGGCACGTACTCCTGCTGAATCCGGCGAAGCGCCTCGGCCGATGCAGTATTGCAGGCGAGGACGACCAGGAGGCAATTCCGTGAAAATAGGTAATCGACGGCTTCCCGCGTAAAGCGATAGATGCTTTCCTGCGAGCGGTTGCCGTAGGGTACGCGCTGGGTATCCCCGAGATAGATGTAGTCGTATTGCGGCAGCGCGTCGATCATGCGCAGACCCACCCCGAGGCCGCCGAGCCCGGAGTCGAAGATTCCGATCTTCATCTGGCTATTGATGATGACGCAAAGTCAGAATCAGTCTAGTGATTCCTTTCCTCGTCTTCGCGCAATCGGCTCCGTTCCAATGGTCTCACGACACCCTGTCCTGGGAAGGCAGGGAGATTCTTTCCGTTGAAGGTCCGTGGCCGCATGCGGAGCCTTCGGTTCAGCGGGAGCCGGCCGAACCGGTCTATCTTGGTTATCCGCATGGTCCCAAGACTGCCGAGTTCGTTCCGCATGGAGAATTGCGGGAAACCTACACGATCGAGACGGGGACATTGAAGGGGTCCATCCGCTGCTCGGGCGATTCTTTCGTTTGCAGCGACGACCCGAAGGCGCCTCTCGGCTCGACGGTTGGGCGCGTATCCGTCGATGGGGCGAACGGCGTCTACGACCGGGCCGGAGACTGGCTCATCACCTTCGAAGGCTCCGCCGTCACCATTCGCCCGAATGCGAAGAAGGGCTTCGACGTCGGCACGAGCGGACCCTGCGTGATCCGCTTCCGTCCGAACTACTATCGCGATCATCTCGGCTATTTCCTCTGGGACAAGAAGAAGCCGCTCTGGACGAAACCGGTCGCAGGCTGGTGCTCTTGGATGGCTTATCTCCAGGACGTAAAGGAGGAAGACGTGCTTGGAGCGGCGCGCTTCTTTGCCGCGAATCTGAAGGACTACGGCTACGACGTAATCCAGATCGACGACGGCTACCAGCGGGTGAAACAGTTTGGCCAGGAACATTCGGGAAGCGAAAAGTTCTCCGACTACTGGACCAAGCCGAACGAAAAGTTTCCCCACGGAATGGAGTGGCTCGCGCACGAGATCAAGGCGCTTGGTCTGATCCCAGGGATTTGGGTCGGCTACTATCTGCCGCTCGGCCTCGAGCACGCCGAGGGCTATGTGAAAGACCCGGATGGCAAGCCTCATAAAGGGCCGTGGGTCAACTACGCGGTCAATGGACTGGACCCTGCGGCAAGGGACGAGGCCTATACCGACACGATTCGCGAGTTCAAGCGTCAAGGCTGGGACTATTTCAAGATCGATACCCTGCGGCACATCCTGTACGACAGCTACCGCCAGGTTCCCGATTACTGGAAGGCCCGCCATGAATCGATGGAACAGGCCTACCGGGCGATCATGGCGGCAACGAAGAAGGCGACCGGCAATTCCTACGTTCTCGCGTGCTGGGGAACCTTGCCCGAACTTGCCGGCCTGCCCGACGGAGCCCGGATCGGCGAGGACGTGGGGCCGGACTTCGACAGCATGCGGCGAAGCGCGAAGTACATCGCCCAGTTCCAATATCTGAACAACGTCGTTTGGCACAACGACCCGGACTACATGTGCTTCCGCGTGCCGATCGATCAGGCACGGGCCTGGGCCACGATGGCCTTCCTCGGCGGCGGGCACATCATGGTGAGCGACCCGGTGGCAGACTATGACGCCGCGCACCTGGACGCGCTTCGGCGCGTGGGGCCGCCGATCTATTCGAGGCCTTTGAACGTCGTGCCGCACGCGCCCGATCCCGAGTTCATGACCCTCGACGCGGAGAAGGGCGGCGAACAGTGGAAGGTGATCGCACGTTTCGCCTGGCGGGACCTGCCGCCATCGGATCCGCCGGAGACGTTGTTCAGACTACGAAAGCGCTACCTCGCCTTCGATTTCTGGGACGAGAAATTCCTCGGTGTCGTCGAGCAGCCCTCTTTTCATGCTCTGCCTAAAGGGAATTGCCAAGTCATTTGCTTGCGTCCCGCCGAGGATCACCCGCAGGTTCTTGGCACGAACCGGCATCTCGGCCAAGGCGTGGTCGAGTTGGACGGCGTTCGCTGGGATGGGCATACCCTATCCGGCCGCTTCAAGCGCGGCTCCGGGCAGGCGTGGTCGCTCTACATCCATGTCCCGAAGGGGTCGAAGATGACATCCGCTTCGGCGCCATCCACTATCGACGGAGAGGTGCTCAAGCTGACGTTCCCGATTGGGAGCGGTTGGATCGATTGGAAGGCGGAGTTTAGTCCGACGTAGCACAGGCGCCCTGGCCGTGAAAACCTAGGAACCGCCTCCCCCCGACATCCGGAAGAGAGACGGTTGTTCGGTTTCGATCGGCGGGGCGCCGATGCGACGTCTAGCTCTTAGCGCCGGCTTTGATCCAGGCCTCGATCTTCTTGATGTCGTCCTCGGCCAACGGCGCCTTGCCCTTCGGCATCTGCATCACGCCGTTCCGGCCACGCAGCGCGTCCACGAGCTTGCTCTTGTCGGGATCGCCGGCCGTGACGATTGGGCCGTCGGTGCCGCCCTTGTTGATCGTCTCCGCCGAGGTCAGGTTGATACCGCCCTTTGGATGATCGGCGCCGTGGCACCCCACGCAGTTCTGATTGAAAATCGGCTGAACCGAGGCGAAGGCATCGGCGGATGCGTTCGAGGACCCGGTGGTTCCGGAGGTCGTCGTCCCCGTCGTCGTCGAGCCGGCCGTTGTAGACGAAGAAGGCTCGTTGCTCCCGCTCGAACATCCGATCGCCAAGATGGCGGCGCCAACGACCCAAATCAAGTTTCTCTTAAACATGCAATTCTCCTCCTTGCCTTGCCGGATACGACAATGAGCCGGGTAAGTTCGGCCTAATGCGTATGACGATTGCGAATGCCGATGAGGCACTGGCTGTTGCAACAGAACGGTTCGTTCAGTTGTTCCAGCATGGCAGCCTCGCCGTCGAGTTCTATCGGCCGGACAAGGTCGACTTGCAGCAGCCGCATACTCGCGACGAAGTTTACGTCGTCGCGTCGGGCTCGGGTGAGTTCTTCTGCGGAGACGAGCGCCAGCCGTTCGAGAAAGGCGAGGTTCTTTTCGTTCCTGCCGGAGTCGAGCACCGATTCGAAGATTTCACCGACGACTTCGCGAGCTGGGTCATCTTCTATGGCCCGGAAGGCGGCGAACGGTGACCGGTTCTCTGGGCGACGATTGGGTTCTCTCCGAGGTTAACGACCCGTCGGGAAGACGCGTCGGGTTTTTGAGGAAGAGAGTGATGGCCGACGCCCTGCCGGAAGCACGGCACCGCAGGCGGGCCTGGCTCACCCTGCGCTACGTTCCCGAGCCGAATCAGATGCCGTCCAAAGCCGATCTCGAGGTCTTCCAGCGGATCGAGGACGAGCTGACCGCGAAGCTGGAAGAAGATCGACTCGGAGATCTCGTGGCCGTCGTCACGCTCGCAGGCAAGCGCGACCATCTCATCTACTTCAGCGAGGAGGAGCAAGTCGTCAAGACGGTCGCAGCCGTCATGAGGCCCTTTGCAAAATATCGGCCTGAAGTAGAGATTTCCGACGACCCCAATTGGGACGAACTACGAAATATGATGGGCTAATGATCCTTTCGCTCATCGGAGTTCTCGCTCTTGGCCGGCAGTTCCTCTACGTCTCGCCCGACGGAAACGACGTCTGGTCCGGGCGAATTCTGAAACCGAACAAACAACACACCGACGGCCCGTTGCGCACCATCGTCGGTGCGAGGAACCTGCTACGAAAGCTGCCGGCGGGAACGCCTGCCACGGTGTATGTCGCGCCAGGCACCTACCGCATCACTCAACCCATCGTGTTTGGACCGGAGGATTCCGGCTCGCCGACGTCCGATCGCGTCTATTCCGGTAGCCGAGACACGATCTTGACCGGCATGCGGAAGATTTCCGGTTGGAGGCGTCAGGCGAATGGTTGGCTTGTCGCCAAGTGCCCGCGGACTGGTCGTTCTCGCAACTGTTCGTGAACGGCGAGCGGCGATACCGGCCGCGATTGCCTCGCTCCGGCTACTACACGATCGCGGAGACGGTTCCTCCGACGGAGGCCGCGAAGGGCCACGGCTACGATCGGTTTGGCTTCCGCGCCGGCGAGATACAGCCCAACTGGGCCAACCGCGACGACGTGGAAGTCCTCGTCATGCATATCTGGGGCATGTCGCGGAACCGGATCGGGTCGATCGACGACGGTTCGCATATCGTGACCTTCAAGTCACCGACCGGCTATGAAGCGAACTGGGCCGACCTCGGGCAGGGCCATCGGTTCCTCGTCGAGAACGTCAAGGAAGCCCTTTCCCAGCCTGGCGAGTGGTATTTAGACCGCGCCGCGCACACGTTGACCTACATCCCGAAGCCGGGCGAAAAGCCGGAGAAGCTCGACATCGAGGCGCCAACCACAGATGCGTTGATCGAGTTCCGCGGCGATTCGAAGTCGCGGAGGTGGGTGGATCACATCGGCATTTTCACCATGCGCCTCGAAGGGAGCAACTGGAATCTCCCACCGGCCGGCCGGAACTTTCCGCAAGCCGAAGCCGACCTACCGGGTGCGATACGCTTCGAGGGCGCCCGCGACTGCAAGTTGCTCGACAGCGATATCCGTCACACCGGCGCTTATGCCGTCGAGATCGGCCCGGCCTGCAAAGACGTCACGGTCGGCGTCAATACGATGGAAGACCTGGGAGCAGGCGGGGTGAAGGTCGGGGAAATGACCTGGCAGCGCGATCCCGGGTTGGTTACCGAGCGCTGCGTCATCGACAGCAACGTGATCCAAGGCGGCGGTAGGCTCCATCCGGCCGCCGTGGGGGTTTGGGTTGGCCAGAATCCCTTCATCAAGATTCAAAACAACCTGATCCGCGATTTCTACTACACCGGCATCTCCGTGGGTTGGTCTTGGGGCTACCAGCCGAACGGCGCCCACGACAATCTGATCGCCGACAACCGGATTTCCATGATCGGGCAGGGCGTGCTCAGCGATATGGGCGGCATCTATACCCTTGGCCCGCAAGCCGGAACCGTCATTCGAGGAAACCGGATTCACGACGTGCAAAGCTTCTCCTACGGCGGCTGGGGCATTTATCCCGACGAGGGGAGCAGCGCCATGCTGATCGAAAACAACTGCGTCTTCCGGACGAAGAGCGCCGGATTCCACCAGCACTACGGCAAGGAGAACATCATCCGCAACAATGTCTTCGCCTTCGGCGGCGAGGCCCAGTTGATGCGGACTCGCGCCGAGGACCACCTCTCGTTCACGATGACGAAGAACATCGTTCTATTTGGGGATGCCCCGTTGTTGGGGAGCAATTGGAGCGGCAATAACTACAAGCTCGACGAAAACCTCTACTGGCGGATCGGCGGTAAGCCGTTCGACTTCGCAGGAATGACGCTCGACCAATGGCACGCAAAGGGTCAAGACACCCACTCCCTGATCGCCGATCCGCGCTTCGTCGATCCGGACCATGGCGATTTCCGGCTCAAGCCGGGCTCACCGGCCCTCGGCCTTGGGTTCAAGCCCTTCCCCGCCCTGGCGCCATCCTTCGACGGGGGGGCTTACGCGGCAATTCCGCGAGCCTTCCCGTAAGTCTAGTGGTCGGGATCGACGTTCCAGGAAACGACGACGGTATGCTTGCCTAGCTTTGAGTCCAGATCCCATAGCGACGGCTCCGGATTGACGAGCACGCGGTCGACATAGTAGGGCTCTTGCCGATGAAGATAGGCACGCCCTTTCGTTCGTCACTTGGATATCGAATAGCTTTCCAGCCAAGTCCGGCCAATTGAGTGGCCAGAAGGCCCTGCACCTGCTCCGCCGTCGCCTCAGGGAAGATCAGGACATAACACCAGAGCCCGATCGCCTCCTCATGCGCCACTCCGACCGGCAGAAAGAGATTCTGCGCCAATCCGAACCGGACCTCGATGCGAGTTGGATTCAGCTTCCAAATACGCAGTTCGCAATGGTGGCGCGATTGGCGAGCCTGGGCTGTCCAGGATGCCGATATCGAGGAGCTTGCCCGTTATCCCAACCTTCACGACCTCATCCTTTCGACGGCCAAGCTCACCAAAAGGAACCCGAATTCGTCCGGCCTGACCAGCACGTCCGGCGACGCCGCCTTACGCTGAGAGATGCGTAACCGGCTCGATGATGGAACGTTGGAAACGAAGCGATGAAGCTTTGGCGCGGGGAAGGCTCGAGAATGCTGCTCTTCAAGTGGGCTCTCTGCGGGGCGCTCCTCACTGCGATGGCCGTGTGCCCGACCCTCTGGGAAACGGATCGCGCCTTTCCATCTCTACCCGCAATCGAGGGAACCCCCGTTTTGCCGCAAGGGCTGGCGGTCGCGCTCGCTTCCCTTCTGGCGCTGAGCGTCCTCGCCATCGCTGTCTTGCCGGCCCCGAGGCGGCTCAATTTCATGCCTCCGATTCTCGCCGCCGTCCTTATCGCGTTCGATATGAACCGGCTCCAGCCGTGGCTCTACGAATACATGCTGATGTTCGTTGGCCTCGGGCTCATGGATTGGCGCAATCCCTCTTCGAAGAGGTCGCGTGCCGCCTGGGCGGTGTGCGGGTTCGTCGTCTTGTCCTTTTACCTCTGGAGCGGAATTCAAAAGGCGAATATGACCTTTGCGACGGAGATCTTCCCGTGGCTCATCGGCCCGTTCGGCCAGGGGACGGTACACGCGCTCAAGGCCTTCTGGTTCCTGGCGCCCCTCGCCGAGACCTCGATGGGCGTGCTCCTCGTGTTTCCCAAGACGCGAACGTGGGGCCTCGGGCTTGTCGCGTCGATGCATCTCTTCAACTTGTTCGCCCTTGGACCCCTGGGTTTGAATTACAACTCCGTCGTCTGGCCGTGGAACTTCTGGATGATCGCCATCGGCTTCGCGCTCTTCTTCCGCAAAGACCAGCCTATCTTTCGAGCCGTGTGGTCCACTTGGTCTGGGAAGGCGATCCTCGCTCTCATGGGCGTCATGCCCGCGTTGAACTTTGCCGGGCTATGGGACGGCTTCCTATCCGCTTCCTATTACTCAGGGCGGCTGCGCGATGGATGGATTTATTTGAAGCCGGACGGCGTCGCGCACATGCCGGAGAAGTATCTATTCGGAAACAAGGGATTCGAAGAGAAAACGGAGAGCATAAGCCGCATCGACATCACCGCTTGGGCGGAGTCGACGATCAACGTGCCCCCTTACGCGGAACCGAGGATTTACCGGGCGCTCATGCGGCGCCTCGTGGCGCAGGGCGTTCCGCCTGACGATATGATGCTGCTGGTTCGCGACGCCGCTCCGGTCACGCGCGACGACCAATCTTATTCGGCCATGCCGTTTCGGTAAGCCTATTTCGGAGGCATTCGGTTCGTCGTGACAACGACGCAGGATTCGCCGGCCTGGATGTGAAGATCGGCAAAGGCTCCCTGGACGGGGTGGAGGAAGACTTTGTCGACGACGCACCGCTTGGAGTCGACGACGATCGGCCTGGTGTCTCGCTCGAATCCGGTAGCCGTCGCCTTCCAGCCAAGCGAAGGGAGATGCTTTTGCAGCGCTGCCAATATCTCCGCCTCCCGAGAGCTCGGGTACGTCAAAGCGAATCCTCGCAACGCCAACCGCTGCCGGTAAGAAGCTCCGTCTGGCAAGAGATTCATCGCCGACCAGGTCGACAAATCGATGCGCCGCAAATGGAGAGGCATCAGGAAACCGAATTCGTCTTTTCTCACTTGGATTCGGTGACGCAGCTTATGCAAGGCTTCGATTCCCCGATCGGTGATTTCGGGGCCAACGTCGATCATCCGCAGATTCTTGAAGTTTGCAAGCGTGAGCAGACCGCCGTCGGTGATCGTGGTGTTCCTTAGGGACAGGTAGATCAGACTATCCATTCCCGAGATCTGGGTGAGGCTCTTGTCGTCGATGTTGGTACCGTCCAAGCCGAGACGTTCGACCGCCTTCAGGCGGCCAACCGCAGCCCAGTCCGAGTCGCTCAGCCTTTGACCCGTCAGATAAACGTCTTGGAGATTCGGATAGCTGGAAAGTCTCGCGAAATTGGCGCTGTCCGGATGCTCCCAAGTGATCGCGACGGTCTGAGCATCCTCCCCTTCCGGGTCCTGCGATTTCGGCCTGTCGACGGCGACCCCAAGAGCCTGAAGAGCATTGTAGGCCTCCTCGCGAATCCGGTTATAACGCAAGTGCGTGATGTAGGTCGAGCCGACTCCTTCGAATAGCTTCCAATCCGATTCGTCCCGAAGAAGTCGCGTCAGGATGTCGATGCTTGCCTTCGTCTTGAACAGCCTCAGCTCTTGAATTCCGGTTATGCGCCTCTCTTCGTCGCCGCCAGACCGGACGTCCTCCGTGGCTCGATTGAAAAGCTTCCCGTCGACGGGGACACGGACGAGAGCCCGCCTCGGTAAGCCGTAATCGATGCCCACGTTCTCCAGAGATGTTCCCTTGAACATCTCTGGCGGAACTCTTAACTCAAATCCGCTATGTCCTTGCGAATCTTTTGTCCGAGCGATCGACTCTCTCACCCACTTGAGGATTTCATCCGGGGATCGCAACAGCTTTAAGTCTTCGGTTATCACGGCAAGGTTCTTCGCTGCGAGATCGATGGCGGCGGCATTCCGGTTTGGTCCATCGTCGACGGCGATCAAGAGAAGGTTCTCGGATTCCTTCCAGCCGGCAAGCGTCGCGTCGGGCGCCCGCAGCTTCGTGTCCAATTGGGGAGCCGCCTGTCCCTTCAGGGTCTCCTTAACGCCAATCTTCGCGTTTCTAAACTGCCAATCCCGTGGGCTCTTTTCATAGTCCAGCAGATTGCCCGTGACGACCCTGGAGGCGTTCTGAACCGTGAAGTCGATCGAATCGATCGGATGTACCGGCGCGATCTGGGCGGCAGCCGATGCCGCAATGCCGGCGACCAAGGCGAACGAGGTTAAGAATCTCAACGCAACCATCCCTCCGGACCGTAACGGAGATTTCGACGTTTAGAGCGCACCGGGGGCTACGTCATTTGCATGGACGGTCGCATCAAACATGGACTAGCTGGCGCGAGACTCTTGCCCTTGATGCCACAATCCGGCATGCGCGGACCTTCCTGCGCATCTCTTGGAGGAGTCAATCATGTATTACGTCGTTTCTCGTTGGGAACCTCTGCCCGGCAAATCCGAGGAATTCGAAAACAAGGCCCGCAAGCTACGCGGCATCATGAAGAGCCAGTCCGGCGTCAGCTTCCTGGAGGGCTTCCGCACCGAAGATGGAGGTGAAGTCGCCATCGTCGGCTACAACTCGCGCGCGGATTACGATCGCATCGTCAACAATCCAAACGGCCCCTTCGCATCCGCTGTTGCCGCCGAAGATCTGGACAGCATCGCCCGATGGGTCTGGTCGGAGCGCGGCGAAGCAAACTCCGATTGAGCCTCCTCTCCCGAGTGGTTCGTCGCCGGAGTGGGAGCTAGGGGTGAGGGTCCGGAAGTCTGCGGTCGGGACTCAACTACAAGGTTCCGGAACCTCCACCCCCCGGCCTCCTCCTCCGGTGCACAATCATCGCCGCAAGAGGAGTGGGCGATTTTTAAGCGCTGACCAGTTGCTTCGACACGGTACTGAGCGCCTTGCCGACTTTCTCGACGACTTCGTCGACGATCTCCGGCGTGATGATGAGCGGGGGCGCGAAGCGGAAGGTCCGGCTCCGGGTCTCCTTCGTCAGCACGCCATTCTCGATGAAGGCCTTGCCGAGCTTAACGGTGTCGATGCCTTCCTTCACTTCCAGGCCGACGAGCAGGCCCTCGCCGCGCACCTCTTCGACGCACTCATAGTTCAGCTTCTTGAAGCCTTCCATCAGTCTCGCGCCCATCTTGGCGGAGTTCTCTTCGAGGCCCTTCGCGTTCATCTCCTCGATCGTCGCGATGCCGATGACCGAGCCGAGCGGGTTGCCGCCGAACGTGCTGCCATGATCGCCGGGATGGAAGACGCCCATGACTTCCTTCGTTCCGACGACCGCCGACACCGGCATGATGCCGCCGCCGAGGGCCTTGCCAACGCACATCAGATCGGGCTTCGCCCCTTCGTGCATCCAGGCGAACTTCTTGCCGGTTCGGCAGAAGCCGGTCTGAATCTCATCCCAGATGAGCAGAACGTTCTCCTTCGTGCAAAGCTCGCGCATCTCCTTCATGAAGCCCTTTGGCGGGAAGAGTATGCCGCCTTCGGCCTGGACCGGCTCCATCAGCACGGCGCAGGTGTTCGGGGTGATCGCGGCCTTGACCGCGTCGAGATCGCCGAACGGGACGACCTTGAAGCCCGGCGTGTAGGGGCCGAAGTGGTCTTTCGTGCCGGCCTCGGTGCTGAAGCTGACGATGGTGACGGTCCGGCCGTGGAAGTTCTGATGGGCGACGATGATTTCGGCCTGCTGATCGGGCACGCCCTTGACCTCGTAAGCCCACTTTCGAGCGAGCTTGATCGCGGTCTCGACGGCTTCCGCGCCGGTGTTCATCGGGCAGGCCATATCGGCCTCGGTGTATTCGCAAAGCTCCTTGAGGAAGAGCGCCATTTCGCTCGTGTACACGGCGCGGCTGGTGAGCGTCAGGATATCGAGCTGCTCCTTGACCGTCTTGACGATGTACTCGCTAAGGTGGCCGTTCGCGACGGCCGAGTAAGAGCCGATGCAGTCGATGTACTTCTTGCCGCTGCCGTCATAGGCGTAGCATCCCTCGCCGCGGACGACGTTGACGTGGAGCGGGTGGTAGTTATGCGCCCCGTATTTCTCCGTCATCTCGATGGCTTGTTCATCGGTGAGGCTGGCGACTTGTTTGTGTACGTTTTTCATTTGTTCCTTCTCTATATCTGAATTCTACTTTGTCATTCCGAGCTTGCGAGGAATCTCGCAGCAAGTGAAACTACTGCTGTTGGGCGCGATTAGCTAGAAGTGCCTTCGCTTCTGCGACCTGTTGGTCCATGGCTTCAAGCGCTGGGCCGCCGTAGCTGTTGCGGCTCGCGATGCTGGCCTGAACGGAGGTCGCCTTGAGAATAGAGGGCGGGAGGCCATCGAGATCCTCGGGCGTGAGGTCGGATAAGGTGATCCCTCTCTCTTCGCACTTCCGTACAAGTTTCCCAGTTGCTTCATGCGCGGATCTGAAGGCCATTCCTTCCTTTACCATCGCCTCGGCCACCCCTGTCGCCGCCGCGAATCCATCACCCGCGACGGCGGCCATACGTTCCGTATTGAAGCTGGCAGTCCGGAGCATACCGATGGATAGCTGAAGGCTTTCGGCGCAAAGCTGCACAGAATCGAATAGAGGTGGCTTGTCTTCCTGCTGGTCGCGGTTGTATCCGAGAGGCAAGGCCTTCATCATCGACATGAACGCAGTCCAATGGCCGATGACCCGTGCCGAGCGGCCCCTGATCAGTTCCGCCATATCCGGATTCCGCTTCTGCGGCATGATGCTGCTGCCGGTCGTGAACTCTTCGCCGAGCTTGACGAAGCCGTAGGCAGGCGTCGACCAAAGGGCTAACTCCTGCGAAAGCCTCGAAAGGTGCTGCATGAGTGTCACGCATGCATGAAGGGCGTCTCCAACGAAGTCTCGGTCACTGGTTGCGTCCAGAGCATTCTCCATAGGCCCTTCGAAACCCAAGGCCATCGCCGTCCCCATTCTGTCGATTGGCAAGGAGGTCCCGGCCAAGGCGGCAGAGCCCAGGGGCGACTTGTTCGCGTTAAGGACGACTTGTCTCAACCGAACGACATCGCGCTGAAGCATCCAGAAATAGGCCATCAGGTGGAAGCCCAGGGTCACGGGCTGGGCCGACTGCATGTGCGTGAAACCCGGCATCGGATCGCCCTTATGCTTTTCGCCGAGGTCGATCAGTTGCTTCTGAAGAACAAGGATATTCGCAACGACACCGTCACACGCTGTGCGAAGCCACACTCGGGTCACGGTTGCGATCTGGTCGTTCCTGCTCCGTCCGGCGTGCAGTTTGTCGGCCGCATCCCCGATTCGCTGCTTGAGTAAGCCTTCGATGGCGGCGTGGATGTCTTCCGAGTCGGCGGGGAAGACGCTGACTCCTTTCTCATCAGCCTCCTCTTCGATTGCGCGCAAGCCATCGACAATGGCCTGGGCATCCGGCGTCGGGATGATGCCTCTGCCCCCCAGCATTTGCGCATGCACTATGGACACGTGGATCTCCTGGCGCCATAGCGCAACGTCCGAATCGATCGATTGCCCGAAACTCCATGCAAGCTCATCTGGACCCTTGCTAAAGGCTCCGCCCCATAGCTTCTGTTTCACGCGATACACCTCAGAGCGTGGGCTTCAGCCTGGGTTATTCGTGCAAGGATCGTGGCTTGCTGCTGGGTGCATGATGCGTGGTTCCGGCTGACGCTGGAAGTGCAGAGGCTGGAAGCCTCTGAAACCCATCGCCTAGAAGGCGATGTCACGCTGATTCGCGCCCTATCCTGATTGGCCCGCAACTCGTATCTGCCGACTTCAGTCGGCTGCGCCGTACGGGGTGCGGAATGAATTCCGCGGTCCCACAAGACCTTCATTGAACTTTCCCAAGCTTCGCGTAAAGCAGGCTGGACAGGCCATGAGCCCGCACCATGCCGCCCATATCCTTCTGCTCGAAGGTCGCCGCGTCGTCGAACGAGGCGACGGCTTCCGAGTACAGCGCCCACTCGCTCTCCCGACCCACGACGGCGATGCCGCCCTTGAACAGCTTGAGCGTCACCGTGCCGGTGACCCGCTTCTGGATATTCGCGCTGAAGGCGACGAGGTCCTCGAACAAGGGATCGCCCCAGAGGCCCTGGTAGGTGAGGTCGGCCCATTCCTTGTCGGCGAGCTCCTTGAACCGCCGCTCGCGCGGCGCGCAGACCAGAGCTTCGAGCTCCTTGTGGGCTCGGATAAGCAGAGTCGCGCCGGGGCACTCGTAATTCTCGCGTACCTTCATGCCGATCATCCGGTCTTCCATGATGTCAATGCGGCCGATGCCATGCTTGCCCGCAAGCTGGTTCGCCTTCTCGACTGCGTCGAGAGGGCTGAGGTATCGGGTATTGGATATTGGGTATTGGGCCGGGCCGGCGATCGCTACCGGGATTCCTTTCTCAAACTGAATCCTCAAGTATTCCGGCTGATCCGGCGCGGCTTCGAGCGAAGCCGTCCACTGGAAGATCTCCTCCGGCGGCTCGTAGTTCGGCTCTTCGAGCCGGCCGCCTTCGATCGAGCGGCCCCAGAGGTTCTCGTCGATGCTCCAGATCTTATGCTTCGATTGGCCGATCGGGGCGCCGACCTTCTCCGCATACTCGATCTCCGCGGTCCGCGTCCAGTTTTTCTCGCGGACCGGGGCGTACACGGGGATGCCGGGAGCGTGCAGGCGCAGGCCGTACTCGATGCGGAACTGGTCGTTCCCCTTGCCGGTGCAGCCGTGGACGATGGCATCGAACGGGCCGTTCTTCAGCGCAACCTCGGCCGCCTTCTTCGCGATCAAGGGCCGGGCGATCGCCGTCGAGAGGGGATAGCCGAAGTAGTCGGCGTTGAAGGCCATGGCCGTCGTGCAATACTCGGCGGCGAACTCCTCCTTGGCATCGACCGTCGTATGCTTCGCCCCGAGGAACGCCGCCCGCTCCTCGGCCTGCTTGATGTCCTCGCCGGGTTGGCCGACATCGATGGTGACCGTCGAGATTTCCTGGAAGCCTTCTTCCTTCAGGAGAGGGATGCAGACGGTCGTATCGAGGCCGCCGCTGTAGATAACGAGTGCTCTTTTCATAGGGATTTTTCCAGCAGAAGCTTCATGAGCGCCTTCTGCGCGTGCATTCGGTTTTCGGCCTCCTGAAACACGACCGATTGAGGCCCGTCGATGACGCCGGGCGTGACTTCCTCGCCCCGGTGAGCGGGCAGGCAATGCATGAAGATGGCGCTCGGCTTGGCGATCTTCATCAGGTCTTCGTTCACCTGATATTTGGCGAAACGCGGGAGTCTTTCCGCTGCCTCCGCTTCCTGGCCCATGCTGACCCAGGTATCTGTGACTACGACGTCGGCATCCTTGACCGCAACCTGCGGGAGATAGACCGACTCGACGCCGGGCTCCTTGTACGCGTAATCGTCGGCCTCGTAGCCGGGAGGCGTACAGATCACAACTTGGTGGCCGAGCCTCGCCGCGGTGATCGAGAGGCTGTTCGCGACGTTGTTGCCGTCGCCGACCCATGCGATCTTCAACTTCTTGTCCCCGAAGACCTCCTCGATCGTCTGGAGGTCGGCAAGAGCCTGGCAGGGATGCTCCAGGTCGGTCAATGCATTGACCACGGGCACAGAGGAGTATTTGGCGAGCTCCTGGATTACAGCGTGCTCGTTGAGACGAGCCACGATGAGAGACGCCCAGCGAGAGAGGACCTGGGCGGTGTCGGCGACCGATTCCCGCTTGCCCATGTCGATGTCGGCCTTGGTGAGGTACACGGAATGGCCGCCAAGCTCGTGCCAACCGTTGTCGAAGGAGACGCGGGTTCGGAGTGACTGCTTCTCGAAGATCATCGCGAGCAGCCGATTTTCGTGCGGCACGATCGGGGCGGGGTTGTAGTGCCAGTGATCCTTGAGAGATTTGGCGGTATCGAGGATCTTTCGAAGCTGTTGGCCGGAAAGGTCGGTTGAGGCGAGAACGTGGGTGGGCGTCGGGCCCGAAGTCAACCCGGCTGCGTACGGCTCGTTATAGTCCATTTTGGGGGCGTGCATAGAAATCCTCCAGTTGCGGTTCCTAAGCGGGGCGCGACGCTGCGCTGTTCTTCAAAAAGCGGAACTGGGGATTTGCGGGATCTTAAAGGCTCGTCTTTGACCGGGCGACCGTCCTAGGGCAAATCCCCTAGCCACGACGACGGAGACGACGACGCGACGCAACGCTCGAAGCCGGAGCGACTTCTCGGGCGCGGTATGAAGAAGCGGCCGCGTTCATTGCAGGGCGCGATTATACCACAAGGTTCAACTGACGGTCCGAACAGTTCACAGAAAGTTAAGACAGAAACGGCGATACCAGTCTTATAATAAAATTGCTTTTGCGGCAGCCTCCTCGTTGTCGGAGGCGGATTGGCGGCTCTTCTCGCCCTGCGTCGCAAGAAGACCACCTCGGTGTAACGCCCCTCGCCTGGGTCGCTTAGACCCCCTTCTCTCTCGCCGGAGGGGAGAGGGAGTCGAGATGAGCCGACCTTATAACTTGTGGGCCTCGTCGATGGCCGCCCTCAGGTTCGCCCAGGGCGTCGTTCCCGGAACCGTACAGTCGGCGCCGAGGATGAAGCGCTCCGGTCTCGACGCGAGCACCTGCCGGGCCGCCTCTCGGACTTCCTCTTCCGTCCCTGAGGCTAGCACGCCGGTGCGATCCATGCCTCCCATAAAAGGCCGGCCGAACATCGCCGAAATCATGTTCGCCGTCATCCCCTCCTCGATCGCGCAATTGACGACGTGGCCCGGATAATCGAGAAAAAGGGTCAGATCGTCGTAGCCGCCATAATCCGCGCGGTAGTAGTCACAGATGTGGAGGATGTTGAACCGGCAGGCGGCTTCGATCTCCTTCATGACCGCCAAATCGTAAGGCTTGACGCCCTGCTCGAAGGTTGCCAAATCGGCGAAGCGGCGGCTCTCCCCGCCTTGCGTCGAATGATAGAATCCGTCGACCCCTGCGCCGATGCAGCCGCGGACGAAGTCCAGCAGGCCATCGGTAATACGTTCGAGGCCAGGGCGCACGGCCGCGAGATTCTCCTCTAGATGGCGACCAAGCCGATCTTGCCCTCCGATATGGGCGGCGATCATGAACGGAGAGTAGAGAGTCACGACGACAAGCGCCTCGCCGCCAAGGGCTTCGACTAGGCCCTGGACGACCTGAATCTGCGGCTCATAGAAGGCGCGGTCCATGCGCGGGACCGACTCCCAATCTCCTGGCGAGTCTATCACCATATGAGGAAACGGGACTTCGAACTGGACCTTGACGAAGTCCATACCCGTCTCACGGAAAAACTCGATGTGCTTCTCAACGGCGGCCCGGCCGGAATGGAAGGCCGGATCGAAGTGGAGGAAGAAGCCGGCCGGCACGTATTCCTGCTTCTTGGCCGGATCGAGGAGATCGAGAAGGACGGCTCGCTTGTCAAGGCTCGGCATAATACCGGTTTACCTTGTCACGCGTTATTCCGCTCGCGCGGCATAGCTCCTCCATCTGGGAAATCCGCTCAGCCGGTGTCGGGTAACCGGTCGACTTCGCCTCAAACTTACTGGACTTTTCCAACATGACCCGAAGCACCTCGAGGGCCACGAAGGGATCTCCGGTTATCTCCGCGCCTTTCTTGTCGCACCACAGTTCCAACTCTCGAGACGGGGAGGCGTCTTTGGGCTGCAAGAAGAAAAGTGGTATCAACGCACAGGCCATAAGAGCGATTCCAATCCAGGTACGTGGCCCGAACGGCCCGACCCGCATTGCAACCATTCCGATGCTTATCGTCGCAATGGACGTGATTCCGACGACTTGGACGAGTCGTCTCCTTTCCTGGAGTTTTTGCCGTCCAGCTTTGAGCCGGATGAGGTGGGCAAGCTCATGGCCCAACATCCAGCGCACTCCCTCCGGTCCAACCTTATCGATCGCCGCTTGAGTCACGAAAATCCGCTTTTCCTTGATGATCGCGGTTATCTTGCTCCGACCCCATTTTCCCGTTAGCCGGTGGACGGGAAGCGGTTCCACATCGAACGGCCCGGCCATATCGGCGAACTCGCGGCTGAGTTCTTCGTCTCGCGGCGAATATTTCGGATTGTACATTTCTGCCGTCGGAAGAACGAACGGGTTGACGACGAAGACCAACAGACAGAAGCCGGTCATCGGAGGCCCGATGAAAGAGCCATGGACGCGGATGACGGTGATCATCGTCACGACATCGAGGAGGAAGCCGTAGAGCAGGAGGGGCCAGAGTCGAATCGCGAATCGCAAGTAGCCCATTGTCGATAACGCCTACTCTGCTTCCGCGTCTGCAACGGGATGCGCGATCTGGACGAATTGGTCAGCCTCAAGATTGTTCACGTAGACCTCTGCGCCGTCCGTCCACCGAACGTACACCGTCGGCACACGATTGGATTGACCGAGGCCGAAATGGGCGACCGGCTCCATCTGGCAGAGATAGCCGCTCCCCCCGTCGATAAATCGCGTCATGGGTTGGGGAAAATGGAGCTCGACCCGTGCTCCGATGGCCGGGGCGCCCGCCGGCGTCAATGGCTGAATGCGAATCCAGTGGTTTTCGTTCTTCGCGAGCGAGAACATCCGGTTGCGCTGGGCCATGGATTCGCCGTGACAGATGTAAATCTCCAGCATCCCGTCGCCGTCCAAGTCGCCGCAGGAGGCTCCTGTTCCAGTTCCGTCGGGCAGGCGCATCGGCCCAGGGTCGACCTCGCGGAACGTGCCGTCCTGGTTATTGAGAAATAGCCGGTTCGGCTCCGCCATGTTGTTGAGGAAGATATCTTCCCAGCCGTCGTTATCAAGATCCGCAACGATGATGTTGCGCGCCTTTGACGGCTCTGCGAACGAAGGCGGGGCCACGTCGACGAATCCGCCCTCGTTAAGCTGCCGCATGATCCGGTTCTCCCCTTCCCAGTTGCAGTAGATCAGGTCGATCATGCCGTCCCGGTTGAAGTCGCAGACCGCAATTCCGCGGCCGTTGCCCTCGGGATCGTCGAGGCCGAGTTCCTCGGCGCATTCCTCGAAAGCGTCTTCGAGATTCCGAAAGACCAGATTCGGTCCTCCCTCGTTCAGCACGACGATGTCCATCCGGCCCGAGTTGAACAGATCCTGGCTGACGACGGCGCGACCTCCCGCGATGACGCCCAACCCGTGGCCGACCGGCGCCTCGTTGCGGAAATAACCCTTGCCGTTGCTGACGAAGAGCTTGTTCGGCGCTCCGTAGTTGGCGACATAGAGCCCGACATCTCCTGCCCCGACCGGATCGGTGAACGCGACGCTGCGCCCCGCCGCGATATTGCGGTCGGGATGATTGACCATCAGGTCGTGAAACTGGAGATTGCCGAGGTTCAGGTAGAGCCGGTCGGGTTCGGTAATGGCCCCCGCGAACGTATTGCTGTTCATCACGTACAGATCGGGCAGGCCGTTCCCCGTTACGTCGGCGGCGGCGACGCCAAGCGCCGAGCAGTTCTCGTCCTTGAGCCCTCGGGGCGTAATCTCCACGAAACCGTTGCCCATCCGCTTGAAAAGGTGGTTAGGCCCGGACTGGGTGCCGACAAAGATCTCCAGATGGCCGTCGCCGTCGAAGTCCTGAATCGTGACTCCGTAACTGAGATCGATGGGGTTGTCGACAAGCAGATGGGATTTATCGACGACTTCCATGCAATTAGTCAGACTCTACCGTACGGCAACGGCGGGCCAGGGCATGGCGGCCGCCTAACAATAGGCGGACTGCTGAAGGGCCTTCTCGTGGGTCGGGTCGACGCTGAGAATATGCCGGATGTTGGCACAGCCCTCATCGAACATGCCGAGCATGAGCTGGGTCATTGCGAGCTCGAATCGTACGTCGAGGTTGCCTGGATTCTTGTTGGCGAGGTCGGTGAGGGTAGCAAGCGACGCATCGAAGTCGCCTTCGAAGCCTTGAATCAGACCGACCTGAAGTCGGGCCTTCGTATGGTCGGGGTTCTCCATAAGAATGCGCTGGAAGACGGCCTTAGCCTCGCCGTAATTGCCCTCGCATCGCAGCTGAAACCCTCGCTCGTATTCCGAGTTGATATCCATGAGTTGGACAGGTGTCGAAGTATAGCATGCCACAAGCGCAAGTTAAAGTAAGGCTGATCCGGCAGCCGCCAATTGATTGATTTATGGTCGAAACGGGATGTGCCGTCCGATGCTCCGACGAAAAAAAGACCTCGGAAGCTTAGGGCTTCCGAGGCTTTAGATACCAGCTTTATGCCGGACCGGGCTCGAGTCTGGGCGGCGCCATTTGCGGCTTCGCCTTCTCCTGCTTCGAGGATTCTTTCGCCCCGCCTTCCGGCTTGTCCGGCGTGATCGCCGAGAAGGGCTCCAGTTCCTCGCCGTTCATGACCTTCAGGAACTGCTCGCGCGTCAGCGTCTCCCGCTCCAACAGAGCGGCGACCACGGCGTCGAGCTTCTCCCGATTCGAGGTCAGAAGATCGATCGCGCGCTGGTGGGAGCGATCCACGATGGCGCGAACCTCTTCGTCGATGATTTTGGCGACGTCCTCGGAATAGTTCCGTTCGTCGTTGTAATCGCGGCCGAGGAAGGGATTGTGGCTTCGCCGTCCGAGGGCCAGAGTGCCGAGCCGCTCGCTCATGCCGTACTCGCAGACCATGGCCCGCGCGATCCGCGTCACCCGCTCCAGGTCGCTGGACGAACCCGTCCAAACTTCGCCATAGACGACTTCTTCGGCCACACGGCCGCCGAGGGTCATCGCGATCATGTCGTGCAGTTGCTGCTCGCTGACGAGATACTTGTCCTGATCCGGCACGGTCATCGTCGAGCCGAGCGACATTCCACGCGGCAGGATCGTCACCTTGTGAACCGGGTCGCAATGCTCGAGCATTTCGCCGACGACCGCATGCCCGGCTTCGTGGAAGGCCAGCACTTCCCTTTCCTTCGCGTCGATGATCCGGCTCTTTCGCTGCGGGCCGGCCATGATCCGATCCAGGGCCTCTTCAAGGTCGATCTGCTGGATCTTGCTGTGGCCTCGCCGAGCGGCAAGAAGCGCGGCTTCGTTGAGCATATTCGCCAGGTCCGCGCCGGTAAATCCGGGCGTCCGCTTCGCCAATACTTCGAGATCGATGTCGGCATCGAATGGCTTGCCCTTCGCGTGAATCTTCAGAATCTGAAGGCGGCCGTTCGCATCCGGCACGTCGACGACGATCTGGCGATCGAACCGGCCAGGACGCAGAAGCGCCGGGTCGAGGACGTCCGGGCGGTTGGTTGCCGCAATCAGGATGACGCCGCTGTTCGGATCGAAGCCGTCCATCTCGACGAGCATCTGGTTGAGAGTCTGCTCACGCTCGTCGTGGCCTCCGCCGAGACCCGCGCCGCGCTGCCGGCCGACCGCGTCGATTTCATCGACGAAGATCAGGGATGGGCGATGCGCCTTGGCCGTCTCGAAAAGGTCGCGCACGCGCGCGGCGCCGACGCCGACGAACATCTCGACGAAGTCCGAGCCGGAGATATGGAAGAACGGAACTCCCGCCTCGCCGGCGATGGCACGGGCCAGGTGCGTCTTGCCAACTCCGGGAGGGCCCGTCAAAAGAATGCCCTTCGGAATTTTCGCGCCCAGCGCGGCATACTTCTTCGTGTTCTTCAGGAAGTCGACGATCTCGAAAAGCTCCTGCTTCGCCTCTTCGATTCCGGCGACATCGTCGAACGTGACCTTCGGATTCGTCTCGCCGACTCGCTTCGCCTTCGAGCGGCCGAAGTTCATCGCCTGATTGCCGCCCATTTGGGCCGGACGCAACACGAGGAAGTAGATCAGGCCGATCAGCATCAACGGGAAGGCGACGACGCTGAGGACGCTGACGATCGTCGTGCTCGCCGGAGGATCGAGGAGGTTGACCGCTGGAGCCTTGCCCTTACCCCCGGCTTCGGCGATCGCATCTTGCAACGGCCTGGCGCCGGCGCTTGAATACTCCACGAAATTTGTCGTGAACTTATCGCCATTCGTGTATTCGCCGGTCAGTTTGTTCTGTTGCCAGTCGATCTTAGTCACTTCGCCGGCTTTGACCTTCCCTATAAGGGTAGCGATATCGACCGCCTTGGGCTGAGCCCCACCGAAAATCGCGGGGGTCGTGATGAGGTTCATCAGCGCGATGCAAGCGATGACCACAATCACGAGGAGGAAAAATGTTTTAGCAGGTCTACTATTCAAGACATCTCCAAGAGTGGGAGTTCAACCCTCTAGGTATGGGTTACGCTCCCTTCCTTATTCCCGTTTCCACCATTATGTCCTTCGGCTCTCTTTACTGGACCGAATCGCAAATGGAGAGCGTTCCCTGAACCGGCACTCGCCGCGACTCTGGCATCCAAGCAAATTCCCGGGGCCCAAATGGGACCGAGCATGTCACAAATTATCGGCAGCCGCATCCTCGCGGCTCTCGTTAGTTTGGCATCAGATAGCAGCGTCGATAGCTTTCGATGCCCGGAAAATCCATAAGGCTGCATCGCGTCGCCTTCCTTGGCGCTTCGAAAATAAAGATCGCCTTGAAGGGCTTGAGGATTCAGGTAGGCCTCCAGCGCCGTCCGGGTCGGCTTGGCCGCGGGCGCGCGAGCGGGCTGGTAAGCCAGATCCCATCCAAATTCGTCGCTGACCACGCCCGGCATCGACAGGCCGTGACGGAACGGACGCGTCGGCGCGGTTTGATAGAAGTGAACACCCTCTGCCTTCCAAACCGCGTCCACCTTCCCCTCGTCAGAAGTAATCGACCCCTTCGGCTCGCGCAAGGCCGTCACGAAAGCCTGTGTCTGCGCGTAATCGAAATTCCCGCCAAGACTCTCGACGGCGAGCCGAACGGCCCGCTTCAGCAGCACCGCGGGAAGGGAGAGGAGATGGCGACGGTCGAAAGCGACCTCGCAATCCAAGGTGAGGAACTCCAATTCGCCGTTCAGGCGCAAGACCGACTGTTCGAGAGCCGCGGCAGCGGCCCCATTCAAGAACCGATCCTCCTCCTCCGCGATTCCCGCCAATCTCGAAATAGCAACGTCGGCGGTGGCGCTGATCAGCTTCAGCTCTGGGAGGACGCGGTGACGAAGTCGAGCCCTCGCGAAGCTGACGTCCTCGTTCGCGGGATCGTCGTGAAACCACAATCCCTCCTCAAGGCAGTAGGCCCGGGTCTCCGCCTTAGAAAAGCCGAGAAGCGGGCGGATAATCTGGTCGCGACGCTCGGGAATCCCGGCGAGACCGCCGATGCCTGTCCCACGTACGAGGTTAAACAGCACGGTCTCGACGCGGTCGTCTCGCGTATGGGCGGTCGCGATCAGATCGCACCGGAGCCGGAACGCCGCGTTGCGCAGAAACGTATAGCGGGCTTGACGTCCGGCTTCTTCGAGGCCGATCTTCAGCTCTTCCGACATCCGTGGCACGTCGGCCCGTCCGCCGACGAAGGGAACGCCAAGCTCCTGGCAAAAGGCCTCGCATAGCTTCAACTCGACGTCGGCTTCCGGCCGCTGCCCGTGATGGAGGTGGCCTGCCGCCACATCGACTCCGCACCGATGGAGCAAATGAAGCAGGCAGGTCGAATCGGAGCCGCCGCTGTAGCCGACGAGAACCGGCGCTCCTTCTGGAATCAGCCCGGACGTGCGCAGATGTTCGCGAAAGCGCTCGAGCATGGGCGACAGGATACCGCCCGGCCCTGGGAGTGAGGGGTGAGGGACGAGATAGCGTGAATGAGTGACGAAGGTGAAAATACGACTTACGCAAAGACATCTTCAGAAAAGAAGAGCAAACGGAAGAAACCAAGCCAAAACTTGCCCACCAAGATGACCCGCTAGCTGTGGGAACCGCAAAAAAACGCCGATGGTTGACATTGGAGGAGTGTCCGCGACACACTCCAGTTGCTTCCCCAGATTCGGATGAACGGCAATGATGCCGCCCGAAGAGTCGAGGCTCGACAAACCTATGGACATACCCGAACGTTAGTGCCGCCTGGATTGGCGGCAAAGATTCTGCGAAACACCGCAGGCTTATAAGGAGATTGCCGCCATGCGAACTGACGAGAAAACCCTGGTCGAGCGCCTTCGCTCGCTCGCCAAAATCCAGAACCCCGAAGTCGTGCGCCAAGAGCTCGAAGGCGTACGCGCGGAAGACCTTGCCGAGGCCTTTCAGCGCATGGAAGTCGAGGAGGGGATGGCCGTCCTCCAACAGCTCGAGGCCGACGTGGCCGCCGACGTGCTCGTCGAGCTGCCGACCGAGATTGCCCGCGCCTATCTGAGCGAGCTTCCCGATACGACTCTCGCCCACTATCTGGATATCCTCCCGATGGACGACGCGCTCGATCTGCGGGAAGAGCTGCCGATGGAGCGGTTCGAGGCGCTGCTCGAGTTGATTCCGGACGAGGACGCCCTCGAAATCCGACGCCTCATGCAGTATCCGGAGGATTCGGCCGGGCGGCTGATGACGGAAGACTTCCTCGAAGTCGGCGCAGAAGAGACGATGGCCGATGTGCTCCAGCGAATCCGGGAAACGCCGGAGGAGGAGTACGAGATCGTCAACGAAATCTACGTGCTCGATCCGGCCCGCCACCTGCTCGGAGTGTTCACGCTGCGCGAGGCCATCCGCGCCAACCCGGAGAGCACGGCCGCCGATGCGATGAACGAGGACGTGGTCTCCGTGACCGCCGAAACCTCTGGCGAAGAGGTCGCCCGCGAGATCGCCCGGTATGGCCTTTACGCGATGCCGGTCCTAGACCATCGTGGCCGGATGCTCGGCATCGTGACGGTCGACGACGCACAGGAAGTCTTGGAGCAAGCGGAAACCGAAGACGTCCTGAAAATGGGAGGCGTCGGCGGCGATGCCGAGGCTTACCTGTCCCTTGGCGTTTGGCAGCTCGTCAAGCGCCGGGTGCCGTGGCTGCTCGCCCTCTTCGTCGCCGAATCGCTAACCGGCAACGTCCTCCGCTACTACGGACAGGGCGGAGATAACGAGCTGAGGCTCAATCCGCTCGCCTTCTTCATTCCGCTTCTCATCGGCGCAGGAGGCAATTCCGGGTCGCAGGTGACGACGACCATCACGCGCGCCATCGCCATCGGCGAGGTGCGGGTTGAAGACTGGTGGCGGGTCATGCGCCGGGAAGTCCTCACCGCTTTTCTCTCAGGAGGCATCCTGGGAGCCGTCGGCTTTTTGCGAGCCTGGCTGCCGGTCCCGGTCATCGGCTGGGGATCGTCGGTGGCCCTGTCGATGGTCGTCGGCTGCACCCTGCCCTCCATCGTCCTTTGGTCGACGACGATCGGCTCCTTGCTGCCGATCGGCGCGAAGCGGGTCGGGATCGATCCCGCCGTCATGAGCGCCCCGTTCATCACGACCTTTGTCGATGCGACGGGTCTCGTGATCTACTTCGAAATCGCGAAGCACCTCATGGGGCATCTGTAGCGTGGTGGGGACATGGCTGTCCCCGCTACGACGAAGTCGGAGATATGTGATTTGTTGCATGATGGGAACTGCGAGCCGGAAGCTTGCGGCTCGCGCCATTCTCTCGCAACGAGAGGGGCTTCCGGTTCGTTACCACGGTTAAGTGGACGATAGCGGGAATTACGGAACCATCAAGGTCGACCAGTCGAACGCGGGATGCGTCGGCTTCGTCGCCTTTCTGATTTTGGCCGCCTTCGGCGTCTGGCTGATCGTCTCGTATCTCGGAGAACGGCGCTTGTTGGCCGACCTCGACGTCCACGGTCTGCGCCAGCAAGGAGTCGTCGTCGATCACGTCCTTTCGACGCAGAATCGCTATTACCTCGAAGTCCGCTACGACGCCGCGCCGAAGCTCAAGGATTTCCGAGTTTCGGAAGATGCCTTTTCGCAAAAGAAGAACGGCGACGCCGTAACGGTTCGATATATGTCCGACGATCCCTACAAGGCGAAGCTCGAAGGGCTCTCCGTCCCAACCCAGCCGGCCTACACGATGGGCATCGCCATCGGCTTGATCGCCCTTGGGACCGCCATTTTGGCGGGACTCGTCGCCTTCGGGCGAAAGGCTCCTGTGAGTGATTTCTAGATGGCGGTTTCGTAGCGGCGCCCTCCCGATCAGAACCTACGGCGAGCACCCCCTTCCCGATTCGTTTCCACTACGGACAAGCAGAAGCTTCTCCCAGGTTTTCATGGCATGCTACGTTCGGGCTTCGATCTCCCTGACGGCTTCCTCGTGGTCCCGCTCCTTGGCCAGTACGAGAGCGGCAGGCAGATCCAGGTCGGGATGGAGATCGAGAAAGGCTCCGACGACCCCCAGTTCCCCGCTCTCGATCATCTGGTTTAGCCGGTCTTGCGGAGTCGCCACGTGGAACGCGTAGCTGTAGAGGTTCCGGTTGCCGGAAATCGTCATCGTCTCTCGTTCGACAATCAGGCTTTCTTCCATTTCATCGCCTCCAGCGCCAGAGCCGCGCCACCCAAGATTCCCGCGTCCGAAATCTGCTCAGCCTGAACGATTTTCGCGTCTTTAAAGAGCGAAGGAATCGCGATATTGCGCGCCGTCTTCCGTGCGGGCTCCAACAAGAAATCGCCGGCGCGGGCGATCTGTCCGCCGATCGCGAAGACGTCGGGAGCGAAGATATTGATCAGACTCCCGATGCCGACCCCGAGCCAGGTTCCGACCTCACGCCAGACCTCGATCGCCATCTCGTCGCCCTTCTCCGCCGCCTGAGAGATCAGTTGAGGCGTTACCTTCGAAAAGTCGCCGTCCACCATGTCGCGCAGAAGCGACTCCCTGCCTCGATTGAGTCGATGGACGGCCCGGCGAACGATCGAATCCCGCTGACAGTAGCCTTCCATCGCTCCATAAGAACCGGCGTTGCAATCGAGCCCGCCGTGCATGAGGATCATGTGGCCGAGCTCGGCGCCGCCCTGATTCCCGCCCAAGAGCATCGCCGGGCCCCGGACGTCTCCTTGCAGCGCGACGGGCCGCAGGATGACGCCCCCGCCGATCCCCGTACCGATGGTCAGCAAGACGAGACAGTTGGCCTCATTGCGCCCGGAGCCGAATCGGTATTCGCCCAGGGCCGCCAGGTTCGCGTCGTTGCCGCAGTAGAACGGCAATCCGGTCGCCTTGGACAGAGGCTCGCCGATCGCGACGTTTTCCCAATTGTAGAAGACGCCTCCGCGGGTCTCTCCGAAGTTGGGAGCCCACACGACGACTCCGCGCTGGCCGTCGATATGGCCGGGAACGGCGATGCCGACCGCCTCGGGCTTCGAGGCCGCCGAATCTGCCGCTTGACGAACGGTTTGAGCGATCGCGCCCAAGATCGCTTCGGTTCCCGATTGACCTTTCGAAGGGTTGTCGGCACGTTCCCCGGCCGGCGTGCCATCCTCATAGTAAGCGCAGGCTCGAACGTTCGTTCCGCCGAGATCGACTCCAATCACACAAGGACCCATTCGCAGGAAAGTCTACATTGCCGGCCCAACCTTATGCGGTCTGGTGGAAACTAAACGTCGAATGCATGGAGGCAACGAATGAACGCCGGTTTGGAGTGGAGTAAAGATTGACCATTAAAGAAATCTCTGAGAAGTCGCTCGCCTTGGTGGACGAAATCGAACGCGTCATCGTCGGGAAGCGCGAGATCGTCGAGAAAGCCGTCCTATGCCTCCTTTGTAACGGTCACCTTCTGATCGAAGATATTCCCGGCGTCGGCAAGACCACGCTCGCCAAAGCCCTCGCCCGAAGCATCGGCGGCGCCTTCGGCCGAGTCCAATTCACTCCCGACTTGCTGCCGGCCGACATTACCGGCTCCTCGATCTTCAATCAGAAGACCGCCGAGTTCGAATTTCGCCCGGGACCCATTTTCGCGAACGTCGTCCTCGTCGACGAGATCAACCGGGCTACCCCGAAGACCCAATCGGCTCTCCTCGAAGCGATGGAAGAACGCCAAGTGACGACGGACGGCGAATCGCGCGATCTTCCGGTTCCATTCTTCGTTCTTGCCACTCAGAACTCCATCGAGATGACGGGAACCTATCCCTTGCCGGAAGCCCAGCTCGACCGCTTCTTCATGCGCATCTCGCTCGGCTATCCGGACAAGGTGAGCGAAACCGCGATCCTGGCTCGCCAACAGGTTTCCCATCCGCTGGAGTTGGTGAAAGCGGTGATTTCGATTTCCGACTTGCTGGAGTTGCAAACCGCCGTCCGCGATGTCTTCGTCCACGAGACGGTGCGGGAATATATCGTCGAGGTGGTCCGGGCGACTCGCAGCAACAATCAGCTTCTCATGGGTTCCTCGCCGAGAGGCTCCCTTTATCTGATGCGGGCCGCTCAGGCCCATGCGGCCATGGAAGGAAGCGAATTCGTCCGTCCCGACGACGTCAAGGCCGTCGCCGCGTCCGTGCTCTCTCACCGCGTCCTGCCTCGAAGCGAGGTTCGCGCGAAAGGCGGCACGACCGAACAGGCCATCGAGCGACTTTTGACGAACGTCCCGGTGCCTGTACCCGTAAGCTAAACCATGCGCCGACTAGCGAGTCTTGGGCTTTCGACCTCCGCGGTGTTTCTCGCCGTGGTCGCCGTCATGCTCAATTCTCCCAACCTGTTCTACATGGGCACGGCGTTGGTTTGCACGATCGCCGCATGCCGCCTCCAAGCCTGGCTCTCCGTTCGCGGGTTGCGCTTCGAGCGGGTCGCGCCGGACAGCGTGTCGATTGGAGACGTCGTCACCGTGGAGATCACGGTTTGGAGCGAGCACCGAATCAGGCGTCCGCTGATCACGATCTGGGATAACCTACCTCCCCGCCTGACCTATGCGGATCGCTCGCCCAGCTTCCCGGTTGCTCCCGCTTTCGACGTCGGAATCCAGACCCATTACTCTTTTCGCCCGATGAGGCGCGGCAAATACCGGTGGAGCGGCTTGCAGGCCGTGGGGACCGACGCGCTCGGCCTCATCACCATGGACAAGGAATACAAGACGAACGTCGCGGAGCTGACCGTCCTGCCAGTTCCGATTCCCGTTTCCGTCGAATTGCCGATGGCCTCCGGCTGGGGTATCAGCGAAGCCGAAAGCGGCCAGTCTCGAGGCGCCGGACTCGAGCCTCGCGGCGTGCGCGAATATCAACACGGCGATTCTCTTCGCCATGTCCACTGGCGCAGCAGCGCCCGGTCCGGCCAACTCCTCGTCAAGGAGTTCGAGGCGGGCTCGTACGCGTCGGTCGCCTTCATGATCCAGCGGACGAACGGCACGGAAGTCGGCGAGGGCGTGGAGACCAGCCTCGAGCTTATGTGCGGCCACGTCGCCTACCTCGCCGAGCAGTTCATCAAGATGGGCGCGAAGGTTGAGCTGCCTCTCGTCCAGCAGGACGATAACACGAGGGGCGACCGTCTTCTCAAGCTCTATGAGGCGCTGGCCTCGATCCAGCCGGACGTCAACCATTCCCTAAGCGAAGACGTGCGTCAGGCCGTGCGCGATCTCATGCCGGGGAGCACGGTTTTCGTCCTTCTCGCCGTCGCGGACCAGACGCTGCCGCAAGCGATTTCCTCCGCGATGGGATCGGGCGTGCGCGTCGTCCCTCTCGTCTACGACGCCCTCGGCTTCGCCCAGGGCAAGAGCAAGACGCGCATCGATTCCGCGGTCGCGACCGAATACCTCGACCAGCTTCGAACGGCGGGAACGACTCCGATCGTCATGCCCGGATATGGGAGCTTGACTGGATGAAGAGGCCGAAGTTCGGGGTCGGTGGGAAGCTAAGCGGAGGCGAAGGCCTCCAGCCAGTCGATCTGCTTCTGACCGGAATCAGCTCGACGGTCGCCGTCTACGCGGCTGCCGCCAGTCTCGCCAGCGACAAGAACTCCATGTTCTTCATGTGGATCGTCTTGGCGGGGACTCTTTGCAGCTCGCTGCTGCTCTGGTTCTTCGGCAAGACCAAGTTCATCTACATGGATGCGACCGCTTATACGGCCGTCGCCTTGATCTCGGCGCTCGGAATCTCGGGACTCAATAACATGACGCCCGATGCCATCTACACGGGACCGCTCATCATGGCGGGCGTTCTGTCGTGGATGCTCGCCCTTGGAAGCTTCACGGTTTGGCGCGATCAGACAATGCTGTTTCAGGCCGTTCCGGCGGTTGCGCTGTTTGGCCTTGTCGGTTGCTACGACACCTTCAAGGCGTCGGTCATCTACTTCTTTGCGTTCCTCATCTGCCAGGCGATCCTTCTCGCCAGGGCCCATGGCCGCGTCATGCTGCGACAAGCCCGTTCGAGCGGCGCCGACGCCCTCGAAATGTCGGTCATGCGGAAAGGCCCCTGGCGGTGGATGGCGGGCCCGGAATGGGCGCTCGGGTCGGCCTTGACCATCGTCTTGATCAGCGTGATCGGCGCGCCAATCCTTCGGGAATCGGCCAGCGGCTTCTCCGGACTGGTTCGCTATACGCCCCCGATCTCGCCTCTTTCGCAGGCCGCCTTGACGAACTTCAACATGAACGGGTCCCGCATTGGAAGTGGGCCGAATTCGCTTCATGAAACGCCGGTGCTTCGCGTCGAGATGCCGGAGCCGATGTACCTTCGCGGGTTCGCTTATGGCGCCTACAATCACGGCGTCTGGATGCCTGAGGGCTCGCCGAATCCCGCCACCGACAATAACGACACGACGCCGGCCAGTCTGGTCCTGGACACGATCGCCGACCGGCGCGAAATCTCGTTCAAGATCGAGCCGCTCCAAGTCTTCAATACGATCGTCGCCGTGCCGGGCGAGGTGCAGGAGCTCGTTGGCGACAGCAACGCGACGTATTTCCGCAATATCGGCGATTCCTACAGCGTTCGCAGCGAAGCGCCTTACCCTCCCCTCGAAGGCCATTCGATCGTCTTCGGAGGCCATGTACCCCTTCGAGATGTCGAACCGGAGATGGGAAAGCTCGTGCCGGTTTACGTTCAGAAGTCGGGCATTCCGAGCGATGTCGCGGCCTTTGCTCAACAGGTGACGCGAGGCGAAAAAACCGATTTCGGCAAAGCCAAGGCAATCCAAAACGCGATCGAGCAAACCGCGAAGTACAACCTCGACGCCGCGGCCGTGCCACCGGACCAGGACCCGGTCTCCTATTTCCTTTTCAAGCAGAAGGAGGGGTACTGCGACCTGTTTGCGAGTTCCATGACGTTGATGGCGCGAGCCGTCGGCCTGCCGGCCCGCTATGTCACCGGCTACTATCCGTTCAACGCCGACCAAGACGACGAAGGGCGGTATATCGTGAGGCAGAAGGACGCGCACGCCTGGTGCGAGATTTTCTTCAAGGGTGCGGGTTGGGTGATTTTCGATGCCACGGAGGGGGCCGTCCAAGTGGATGGAGCCGGTCGCGGCAGCGTCAACGACAAGCCGTTTTGGCGCTCCGCCTGGTTCGTCATGGTCGTCACCCTCACGTTGGCATCCGGCCTCGGCTATCTCGCGTTCCTCGGCCTTGGAACCCTGCGCCAATATCGCAGCTCCACCTCCTACATGGAGCGGCATGTGCGTCGAGCCTCCGCCAAAGTGAAGGCCCAGATTCGCCGCCATTACGTGTCGTTCGAGCGAGAGCTCCAAAAGGAGGTTCGCCGGCCACGCGGTTCCGGCGAAACCCTTTACGAATACTTGAACGCGGCCAGACCCGACCTCCGAGGCCGCGGGCCCGAGGCGGAGGCGGCGGGCACGGCCCTCACGGCGGTTTTGTATGGAGCGGAGTCGATCGATCCGGCAAAGCTCGAAGACCTAAAGCTCAAGGTTCACCAGTTCAGAAAGGCGAAACGAGGCCCGAAAGCATGAGCTTCGTCGCGCAGAAGGCGATCGCCGGCAAGATTCTCATGTTGAGCGGCGAGGAAGAAGCCCTCCGCCGGCGTGCCCTCAGCGAAATTCTTGCCCTCGCGACCCAGGACGGCGACTTCGACCTTCAGATATTCGAGGCCGACGAGGCCCCGCCCATCGACTGGGTGGCCAGCGCGGGAACCGCGCCCTTTCTCAGCGAGCGGCGCACCGTCGTCGTCCGCCACCTTCTCCGGCGCGATGCAGACGACGTGCCGCCCGGAATCAAGAGCCTTCCCGAATCCGCGCTCCTCATTCTAGTCGCGGACGAGGAAGGCGGGGACGAAAACAAGCAGCGGCGGCTGCAATCGGTTCGAGGCGGGTGGGAAAAGATCGTCAAGGCGGCCGGCGGCACCGTCGCCGATTTCGCGACGAACACGAAGCAGATTCGGGAATCGATCCGGCAGGAGGCCGAGCGGCTCGGAAAGAAAATGAGCGAGGCGAGCGCGGAGAGTCTCGCGGAAATGACCGGCTCCAACTTCAGCCGAGCCGCCGAGGAACTCGAAAAGCTTGCCGTCTACGTCGGCTCGGAAAGCCAAATCCGCGAAGCGGATATCCGCGCCATCGTCATGCCGTCCCGCGAGTGGAACGTCTACAAGCTGATCGACTCGATCGTCGATGGCGCCGTGCCGGAGGCGCTACGGCAGCTTCGCGTTCTGGTCGGTTCGCAGACCAAGGCGGAAGACGCCGCCTTCGGGCGAATTCTTCCAACACTCTCGCGGCAGCTTCGTATGATCTGGCAGGCCCGGATTTGCGTCGAAGCGAAGTGCAGCCCGTCTACTGCGCCGCCCGAGGTCGCTCGCCTCTTTCTCGACAAGCCGAATATCGCCAAGGAGCCCCCGTACCGTCAGGCTCGCTTGATGCAGCTTGCCAAGCGCGTCGACTTCCCTTCGCTGACCCGCTGCCTTCAGGCGGTCAGCAACGCCGACTCCAAGCTGAAGGGGCTGCTCGACTCCTTTAGCGCCATCGAATCGCTGGAGCAGATGGTCTTGGAAATGGTCGAAGTCGTCTCCCCGAAGCATGCCGTTCGCTAGGCCTGAACCCGTCTAAGCCGTACGATCATGCTCTCCGTCGCTTTATCCATCCTATGCCGCTCGGCGGATTTTCAGCCCGTTTCCGCGAAAATGAGCGGTCTTTACGTCGGGCTCGAGGTCCGCACTTCGGACGGGAAGGACCACCTGTTCCTCGTCGACAGTGGTTCGGACGATAGCTACGTTTCCAGTAGCGCGGTCGCAGAGACGGAGCGGAAGAAGGACCGGACTACGGTCCACATCGATGTCGGCCCGACCCAAGTTGCCGCAATCGCGTTCGTCGCCCCTCCCGACAAGATTCCGGCATCGATCGGAGGATTGCAGACGGAAGGCGTACTCGGCCTGAATCTGCTGCAACGCCTTCAGTTGGAAATCGATTACGACAGCGAGGAGGTCCAGGCGCGCTGCGGCTCGGCCTTGCCCGGCGCCGGCCCCGGATACGTCCCCTATTTGATGGATCGCGATACCGCTCGCCTATTTGCCGTCACGACGGAGCTGCGAGGGAAGAGCTACCGCCTCTGCGTCGATACGGGAGCGACGGCTCTCGTCCTAGATTCCGCCAAGGTTTCGCTGGACGGGCTTCAGCCGCTTCCCCCATCGAAGATTCACACGTTCGGCGGGACCGCCGAATCCCAGCGCTATCTGATCGATTCGATGAAACTCGGCGAGCGGGAGACACCGTGGATGGTCGCCTACGCCCAGCGCTGGACCGAGTCCGATCCCGACGACGGGGCGATCGGCACGGCCCAGTTCGGCGGGTCGAAGGTCATCTTGGACTTTCCGGGCTCATGCCTCTACGTTTCGAAGAGCGACGCGATCGGCGACGCCGCATCCCGAATTCTCGGCTTGCCCGTGAAGATCGACGCCGGAAACCTTTCCTTTCGAGAGAACTTGAAGGGCATCTTCAGAAGCTCGTCCGGCGCGAAGATCGTCGCCCTGCGCAGCTTCAAGGCGGAATCGATTTTGTCCGCGCTGAAGGCCCGCGGAGCCGAGGCCCGCAAGACTTTGGTCGATGCCTTCACAGCGATGCGAGCTCCCGGCCTCGTCACCACCGAACGCGACGGACAGCGGCAACTCCTGCCTGTCCAGGTCGACGACTAAAAGCGCGCCTCCAACGGCGGTCGGAGGCGCGCAAAAGTTCCAATCCGAAAGCGGCTAACCGCCGTGGGAACTTGCGATCTTATTCAAGAGCGCTTCGGCAGCCGTGTAAGCCGGATCGGTTTCGCCCTTCTTCACGAAGGGAACGTCGGCGACTTCCTGGTCGGGAACGATGCCGTTTGCTTCGAGCCGGACGCCTTTCGCCGAGATGTAGTCGCTGATCGGATACTGGAGATTGAAGCCGTGAGGCAGCGGCCCCATGACGGAAACCAGCACCGCGCCGGCCGACTTGCGACCGAGAACCGGGGCATTGTCGAGTTCCTTCAGGGCTTCCGCCGTAATCTCCGAGGCGCTGCCCGAACCGGGATTCACGAGGACGGCCACGTGACCCTTGAACACAGGAACCGGATTGTAGGTGATCGTGAGCTTGTTCTGGCTGAAGTCCGCGATGGCCTTCAGATCTTCGCGATCGCCCTTCGTCGTCTCGACGTAGTCGTCGACGGTCTTTTTATTGATAAACGTGCCGATCTGAGTTCCAGGTGGAAGAAGCGTGCTCAGGAAGTGCAGCATGTAGCCGACGGCGCCGCCGCCATTATTCCGCAGGTCGACGATCAGATTCTTTGCCGGAGCCGCCTGCTTCATCAAGTCTTCGACGTTCCGCTGGCTATAGGAAAGATCGAACGTATAGATCTTGATGACGGCCGTATCCTTGTCGACCCAGATCAACTCTTCCTTCTGAGCAGTGTCGAACGGCTCGCGGACAACTTTGTACGTCTTGATCGTGCCATCGCCCTTCTTCACCTTCAGGTTAACGGAAGAGCCTTGCGGGCCGGCGATGTAGGTAGGCCCGTCCACGTGGTGGCCATCCGCCTCCTCGATCGTGTCGCCCGCTTCGATTCCCGCCTTCTCCGCGGGGGCTCCCGGTACGGTGCTGACGACGTAGACGCCCTCCGGCACGATGTTGATCCGGATGCCGATGCCGATCATCTTGTGTTCGACCCGGCTCTTTACCGCATCCGGCGGAAGCAGGACGATGTGGCTGATCTTGAACGTATCGCGCATCGCCTTATCGAGGATGCCGGCGAATTCGTCTTCCGTCCCCGCTTTCTCGACCTCAGGCTTGATCTCCTTCAGGGTCGTTTGCCACTTAGTGAAATCGACGCCGGGCACGTAGGCCTGGGTGAGGATATAGTTGGTCATCTTATCCAGCACCTGGTCCTTGGCCGCTTGCGTCCAACCGGGGCCATCCGCAGCCGTGCTGTGGGGGCGCTGGGCGTACGTAACGGCAGCCACTGCGATGAGCGCCAGAGCGCAAGCCGCGGCTCGCAGTCCGTTGTTGAAGTTCTTAACGTCCATAGCTATCTTTCCAATACTCGTTTTCGGCGTCAATGTTCATCCGGAGCGCTAAAATCGCCCAGTGGACCCACTCTTTCATCTTACGAGGAAGGACAAATGGTTTCTGGGCGGCGGTAACGGCGCGATCTGGGCTCCGCCATTTCCAAGATATCCCGATTCCTTCGGATATTGGGACGAATCTTATCTCGCGGATGTGCGCCTTCAGCATTTATTTACGATAATCGCTCTCGATTCGAGGGCCAGACCGATTCGCTTTCACTCGGAAATCGAGAGCTGGCGCCCCGATCGGCTTATCCTGATCCATTGCTCGCCCAACGTTGTGATCCGTGAAACCCGATGCGTCCTGGAGAACCAATCCTGGGTTTCTGAGTTGAGTCTCGAAACCTCCCCGGAAGAGTTGGACCTTTTTCAGTGGTCTCTTCAAGATCTTCGGCCAACCGGCTACGGAACGCCACGGGCATCTTTGGCCGATTGCGCGGTTACGGACGACACGATCACCTATCGCTGGGATACCGCGTGGCCGGCCGAGTTGGAGCCGGATCGAACGGCCATCGAAACCGAGCGGATCGGCGGTAAGCGAGAGGCGATGCTGCCGCCGCTCTCGGTGTTCGTCGAGTTGGGTGCGGATCGCGAGCGCGTCAGTCTGAGTGTGAATCTCGCCCAGCGGCACGACGAATCGCCGCTTTGGGAGACTTCCGTGCTGCCGGAGAAGTTCTTGGATGGAAAGTTGGCCGGCGATTTCAAGCTGTGGGTGGGGCCTGGTGAGCCGGACGGCCTCGTCCATCTCGTGCAGCATTACAAGCTGGCTTCCGGAGAGCGGATTCAGTTCCTCGCATCGGCCGGATTGTCCGCTTCCGCCGCAAGGGCGTCGTTCGAGGAGACGCGATCATCACGAGCCACGGACATTTCGGAGTCCGCCTGGAGGCGCTACTTCGCCGGCGTCCCACAGTTCGAGTCGAGCGATCCCTGGTTGACCTCCGCCTATTGGTATCGCTGGTACGGGCTGAGGCTGAACACCGTCGACATGCCTGACCTGCCAATCTGCCGTGGCTCGGCCTTTCAGGCCGAGAGTGCCTCCGGCTTCCAGCCGGAGATCCGACAGGATCTGGAAGGTCCTGAAACGCTTGGCCTGGAAGGCCAAGCCACGTTTTCTCCGTTCGTCACCGAAGGGATCGGATTCTTCCGCAACTTCGTGACCTACTCCGCCCAGGCTCACCTTCGAGAAGTGAGCTGGATGCACGATCCCAGGCTCGCGACGGGAATCCTGGAAAACTTGGGCAAGTGCCAGCGAACCGACGGGTCGTTTCCCGGTCACAACTATTCCTGCCGACCTTCCCGCGACTTCTACCATGCCGACTTCGCGACCGGCATCGAGAGGCTGGGCGCCCTTCACGGGGAGGGAGCGACGTCAGGGGACGCCTGCCGGGTCATGGCGCGGTACGCCGACTACTTCCTGGCGAAGCGCGCGTGCCACTTCTCGAAGGACGACGCCACTCTGTTCCTGGTCTTCGACCAAAACGAAACGGGGCAGGAATATATGAGCCGGTACACCGCCGTTGCTAGCGATGCCGATCAGTGGACCGAGTTTCGCGTCTGTGGGGTCGATGCGAGCACTTACATGCTCAACCTATTCACTTGGCTCGGCGAGCCTTACGACGATGCCGCGCGTCACGTGATCCGAGGACTGATCAGGTTGGCCTGGAGCTCCGAGAGCTCGTTCTTCCACGATGTGCTTCGAGATGAAGCCCGCACAGGAGCGCACCCGGCGACCGGTATGTATCCGATGGGCTCGCCGGCGATGCAAGAACTCGACCTGGCCGGTCTGGCTTCAAGCTGGCTCCTGAACGCCGACAGATTCTTCCTCCCGAAGGGCTTCCCTGCCGATTCCTTCGACGATCCGACGTTTTCGGAATTAGGCGAATGGAAGGGCAAGCGGCTGAACTGCCCGTGGAACGGCCGATCTTGGCCGATGGTCAACTCGCATCTCGTGGACGCCCTCGCCGCATTCGCGCGCTCCTCAGGGCGGCTCAAGGAAGAGGCGGGCGCGGCGTTCATGAAGGCTATCAAGCTCATGTTTCACGACGGTGATCCATCGCGGCCAAATTCATACGAGCACTACAATCCGATCACCGGGATGCCCGCGCTCTACCGCGGCTACGACGACTATATGCACTCCTGGATCGTCGACCTCATCATGCGCCACGCCGTCGGCGTCCAACCGGGATGTGACGAAGTCGATCCACTTCCTCTCGACGTCGAATGGATCGAATGCCGCGACATTCCCCATCCGCGAGGGCGCATGCACGTTCGAAGCGACCGCGGTTGTCCCACCCAGGTCAGCATCGAAGAGGTATCCTGACCGGGTGAAATTATGCCGTTTTGAGCTTAAATCGGCCCCTGGCGAGATTCGCTCCGGCATCGTATATAGTGGCAAGGTCTACGAGACGGACGGTGCGAATCCCGTCGCCGTCCATGAGGCCGACCAAATCCGGCCGCTGTCGCCGGTTGGGTTGCCGCCTTCCGTTCGCGTCTTCCGCACCATGCCCGGGCTGATCGAAGCCGATGAGATGCCCGCCTACTTTTACGCAAGCTCGACAGCTTTGATTGGAGCGAGCCCCATCATTCCGAGACCCGAATTCGTTTCGGAACTCGACTTTGAGCCGTACGTCGTCGCGGTGATCGCAAGCGAGGGCGCCAACGTGCCGATCGAGGCCGCCGACGACCTTATCCTGGGCTACAGCCTTATGAACGTGCTCGTCGCCCGTGATATCGAGCGCTACGAGAAGCGCGTCGGAGCCGGCCCCGGACGCTCGTTCGACATCGCGATTCCTATCGGGCCGGTGCTAACCACCCCCGACGAAATGGAAGACTCCGTCCAGACCGCCGAGTTTGGGCGCCGCTTCAAGCTTGCCGCGGTCGCGCGGGTCAACGGCATCGAAAAGAGGAGAGGCGATCTGGCCGACCTGCCTTTCACCTTTGCCCAGGCGATCTCGCTCGCCAGCGAAACCGCCCATCTGCGAACCGGCGACCTGATCGCTCTCGGTCCTATCGCTTTCGGGCAAGAGCCCGAAAACCTGACGCCGGGCGACGAGGTGCAACTTGCCGTCGAGCATCTCGGCACCCTCGCCTTCAGAATCGGCTAATCTCGAAGCCCACGATTATGATTCAAAAATACGTGCTCGATAATGGGGTTCGCGTGCTCGTCGAAGCCGTGGACTATGTCCGCTCCGCCAGCATTGGCCTCTGGTGCAAGACCGGCAGCCGCCACGAATTCGACAACGAAGCTGGAATCACCCACCTCATCGAGCACATGCTCTTCAAGGGTACCGAGCATCGGAGCGCCAAGGAGATCGCGGAGGCCATCGAGGGCCGCGGCGGCGCCCTCAACGCCTTTACCGACAAGGAATCGACCTGCTACTACTGCCGGGTCCTCGCCGACGACGTACAGAACGGTATCGACGTGCTGTCGGACATGATGCTCCATTCGCTCATCGATCCGGACGAGCTCAAGCGAGAGGAGAGCGTCGTGGTCGAGGAGATCAAGCGCGGCGAAGACGAGCCGAGCGACCATGTCCACGAGGTTCATCTGGAGAAGCGGTGGGGACGCCATCCGCTCGGCAAGCCGATCATCGGAACCCGCGAGTCGGTCAGCGGCTTCAAACGGAACGACCTCACCTCCTATATGTCGCGACGCTATCGAGGCTCGAACGTGCTCCTCGCGATCGCCGGAAAGGTCGATCCCGAGCAAGTCCGCGGATGGGCGGAGGAAATCCTCGGCAGAATCGAGCCCGGCGGCGAAGACGCCCAACTCGACCGGCCGGCCGGACAAGGCGGGATCAACGCGATCGCGAAGGACGTGGAGCAGGTTCACTTCTGCATCGGGACCGACGGCTCCTCCCTGTACGACGATTGGCTTTACACGCAGATCGTGATGGACGCCGCGCTCGGCGGTTCGATGAGCAGCCGACTTTTCCAGGAAATCCGCGAGAAGCGCGGCCTCGTGTACTCGATCGGCTCCTACTCCCTGAATTACACGGCCGGCGGGACGTATACGGTCTATGGCGGAACGAGCCCCGACAACTGGGAGGAAGTTCAGACTCTCACGCGGCAAGAATTCGACCGCGTTATGGCCGGCGGCTTCGAGGCCGACGAACTCGAGCGAACCAAGCGGCATATCTCCGGCAATCTCGTCCTCGCTCTCGAAGGGATGAGCGGGCGCATGATGCGGATGAGCAAGAACGAGCTCTTCCATAAGCGCGAAATCCCGATCGAGGAGACGCTGAGCAAGGTAAATGCGGTCACCAACGAGCAGATTATCGAGCTCGCGCGGCAGATCTTGCCCACCGATCGCGTGAGCACGACGTCGATTGGGCCGGCGTAGATTGGTGGATTGCTTGATTGCTGGATTGCTCGATTGCTGGATTGCTCGATTGCTGGATTGCTTGATTGCTTGATTGCTTGATTGCTCGATTGCTCGATTGCTCGATTGCTCGATTGCTGGGTTAACTGGCGCAATGACTGAGTCACAGCTCAAGGATAGGACCAAGCAATTGGCTTCCAAGGTCTTGTCGTTCACTGAGACCTTCCCAAGATCAAACGGAGCCGATATCATCGCCAAGCAGCTCGTTCGCAGCGCAACATCGGTCGCGGCCAACTATCGCTCCGCATGTCGCGGTCGCAGCGATGCCGAGATGTCCGTCAAGCTAGGCATAGTGGAGGAGGAAGCCGACGAAAGTCAGCTCTGGCTGGAACTCGTAGCCGATAAGCGCTACGCATCGGAGGAATTAACCGCCGAACTCTGGCAGGAATTCGATGAAATCGTCGCAATCATGGTCGCGTCACGTAGGACGATACGAGGTCATATCCAACGCCGAGGGAACAAGCAGCGTTAGCATTATCGTAGCCAACACTCCTTCAATCTAACAATCGAGCAATCGAGCAATCCAACAATCGAGCAATCCAGCAATCCAGCAATCCAACAATCTAACAATCGAGCAATCCAACAATCCAGCAATCCAGCAATCCAGCAATCCAACAATCCAGCAATCCAACAATCCAGCAATCCAGCATCCATGGAATTTCAAACCGCTCGCCGCCTGACCCAGACCTTGATCAGAGCCAAGGATGAGGACGAGCTTCTTTCCGAGTTGGCCGTCGAGCTCCTGCACGATAGCGACGCCGACTCCGTCGACATTCTCCTCAGGGACGATGGCGAGGGTTTGGTCCTGCGCGCGAGCACGATGTCGCCCGAATTCGTTTACCGGCTAAAGCTCGGTAAAGGCGTAGGTCTCTGCGGCGAGGTCATGGCCACCGGCAAACCCTTGATGGTGCGGCAGGGCGCGCTCAAGATGCCCAAATACGCGAGCTATCCCGGCATCGACGGACGGGAAAGCGAGGCCCTCCTGATTTGCCCGGTTATGGGACCGGACGGCAAACCGAGCGGCGCCATCGAGTACGGCAAAGCGACGGCCTGGAAGCTCGCCGGCCCCAAGCAGCAAGAATTGATCCAACGTGCGGAGATGGCATCCGAGCTGCTTATGGCCTACCGATCCGCTTACCAGAGCGGAACCCAGGTGAACCGCCTCGGCGCCCTTAGCGAGGTTTCCAAGACGATCTCGACGTCGCCTTACGTCGAGGAGATTCTCCAGCTTCTCGTCAACCTGACCGCGCAGCAGTTCAACTACACCGTCTGCACCGTGCGGCTGCTCGACGAAAGCCGCCAGGAGCTCGTCCTCCGCGCGACCCAAGCCCCCGCGAAGGCCTACCAGCGAAAGCGCGCGATCAAGCTGGGCGAATCGATCGCGGGCAAGGCGATCGTCGAGAATCGAGCGATCATCGTCAAGGACGTGCAAGTCGAAGAGGACTACATCGGGCACGATTTGGCCGTCGAGCAGGGACTACGCTCGATGATCTGCATGCCACTCACCATCCAGGATCGCGCGGTCGGGGTTCTAAGCTGCTACACGAGCGAGATCCATACCTTCGGACCCGATGAGATCAAGGCTCTGGAGACGCTGGCGAAGCAGGCCGCCGTCAGTATCGAGCATGCCAAGCTACAGGTCCGAAACACGCTGATGCAGGAGATGCATCACCGGGTGAAGAACAACCTCCAGCAGATCGCCAGCCTGCTCCGGCTCCAGATGCGCCACAGCGAGTACAAGTCGCTGGAGGAAGCACTTAACGACGTTCTTTCCCGCATCCTCGCCATCGCCTCCGTGCACGACCTTCTCAGCCGGGAAGACCTCGACCACGTCGGCTTACGCTCGATCACGGAAACCCTCGTTCAGCACCAGCAGGGATCGCTGATCCTGCCCGACAAGCGGATCGCCTTCCAAGTGCGGGGCGAGGATGTGCATCTCAACATGACCCAGGCGACCCAAATCGCTCTCGTGCTCAACGAACTGATCCTCAATGCGGTCGAGCACGGCTTCGACAAGGCGACGAGCGGCGAAATTCACGTCAACGTCGAGGAGAAGGAGGACGAAGTTTCCGTCTGGGTTTCCGACAGCGGCGACAAGCTGCCCGAGAACTTCGATCTCGCGGCAAGCAGCCATCTCGGCCTGCAGATCGTGGAAAGCCTCGTCCGCGCCCTTGGCGGCAAATTCAGCCTGAAGGACATCTTCGGCTGGACCGTCGCCGAAGTCAAATTCATGCGCCGCAGCGCGGAATGATCGTCAGTCGACGACTTCGACGTTCACCGGCGGCACGAGGCCGGCCTCCGCACCCTTCTGAAGGAGCAGCTTGATGGCCTTCACGCCTTCCTCGCCCATGTCGAGCGTGCGCTCGTTGACGTACATGCCGACGAATTCGTCGCTCGTTCCGACATCCATGCCTCTGGCGAATTGCAGCGCATAGTCGAGCGCCTTCGAGCGGTTGCTAAGCCCGGCATGGATGCTTTCCCGCATGCAGCGGCTGATGTCTTTGACGGCATCCGGCCCCAGATCCTTTCGGACCACATTGACACCTAGGGGCAATGGGAGACCGGTCAGCTTCTTCCACCAGACGCCGAGGTCGAGAATCAGATGAAGACCCTCTTCCTTATAGGTGAGCTGGCCTTCGTGGATGATGAGGCCGACATCGAACTTCCCTTCCTTGATCGACGGGATGATCTCATCGAACGGCACGACCTCGAATTTCAGCTTCGAGTCGGCCCCAAACTGCCCTGCCCACCAGAGGTTAAGCTCCAAGAAAGCCGAGGTCAGCTTTCCGGGAACGGCAATCGTCAAATCTTTCAGCTCGTCTGTCGGGATGTCGCGCGAAGCGACGAGCATCGGACCGTATTCCTCGCCGAACGACCCACCGTGTCGGAGAAGCGCGTACTTGTCGGCGACGTAGGCGAAAGCGTGAACCGAAATCGCGGTGGATTCCAGCTTCCCTTCCATCGCCCACTCGTTAAGAGTCTGAATATCGCGCAGAATGTGCTCGAACTCGAAGTTCGACTCGACCTGGCCGCTCGCAAGCCCCCAGAACATAAAGGCGTCATCGGAGTCCGGGCTGTGGCCGAGGCGGATGTGGGTGGGAGCTTGAGTGGTCACCGGGAGAGTTTACTTGGTGATGGAGATGGTGGATGGTCGATGGCCGGATATGACCGTTCAACCCTTTCATCTCCATCACTTCCATCACTTCCATCATCCCCCCATCGTCCCGTCACGGCCTGATCCCCAACTGCCAGAAGACGAACGACAGGCTCAGCGCGCGATGGTCGATCGCCTTCGTGATCGATTCCCCTCCCGAGTGACCCGCCGTCGTCTCGTAATGCAGCAGGATCGGGCGCAGGGAGCCCGTCGCCCACTGAAGCAAGGCCGTCATCTTCCGCGCATGGAGCGGCGCGACGCGCGTGTCGCTATCGCCCGTGTCGAAGAGCACGGCCGGGTACTGGACGCCTTTCTTCACATGCTGGTAAGGCGAGTAGGCGTAGAGCCACTTGAACTGCTCCGGATCCTTCGCCGAACCGTACTCGGGCACCCATTGCGGGCCTTGCAGGAACAGGTCGTAGCGGAGCATGTCCAGGAGCGGCACTTCGCACAGGACAGCCTGGAAGAGATCGGGGCGCTGGGTCAGCGCGGCGCCCATGAGGAGGCCGCCGTTGCTGCCGCCTTCGATCGCCAGCTTCGAGGGCCGGGTCACTTTGTTCTTTTCCAGCCATTCCGCCGCGCCGATGAAGTCGTCGAAGACGTTCTGCTTCTTGCCGAGCATGCCGGCTTGATGCCAGGCCTCGCCGAATTCGCCTCCGCCGCGTAGGCTCACGTCGACGAAGACGCCGCCGTTCTCGGCGAGAATCGTCGCCGTGCTGCTGAAGTGGGGCAATTCGCTGACGTCGAATCCGCCGTAGCCGTAAAGCAGGGTCGGCCGCTTCGAATCGAACTTCAGGCCCTTCCGATAGACCATGAACATCGGGATCGCCGTCCCGTCCTTCGACTTGAACCAGACCTGCTTCGTCGTTAGCTTGCTTGTGTCGACGCCGGGAATCTTGGTTTGATGCCACATCTTCGGCTTGTTGCTCGCCACGTCGAGGCTGTAGATGCAGACCGGGAAGGTGTACGACTCGAATGTGTAGAAGGCCGTATTGGACTTCCAGCGGCCACTGGGCAACGAGGCTTGGCCGATTCCAGGCAAGGGCACGGTTCCAAGGCGCTTCCCTTCCGGCGTATAGGCCGTGATCTGCGAGTTGACGTTATGGAGGCGTGAGACGAACAGCTTTCCGCCCGCCAGGACGGCGCCGTCGATGCTGTCGGTCGTCGCGGGTACGACTTCGTGCGGCCCCGCCGAAAGGTTGTTCAGGTCGTAGGCGATGATGTGCTTCTTCGGCGCATCTTTGTCGGTGACGAGATAGAGGGTGTCCTCCGCGATCACCGGATTGTAGAGCCAGTCGAATCCGGTCACAACCGGCGTGATCGGGCCGTCGTTCTTCACGTCCTTGACGTAGATCTCCGATTTGTCCCAGCCCTTCGAGACGCTGATGACAAGCCAGCGGTTGTTCTCGCTAAGTTGCGCGCCGACGCCGATTTCCGCATTCAGCCCGTCCCCGAAAAGCTCCTTATCCTCCGAGACCGGCGTGCCCATCTTGTGGTACTTCAGCCGAACCCCGACCAGGTTTACATGGGGACAGTAGTAGATGCCGCTCATGTCGCCGACAAGGCTGTACGACCAGTAGTTCGCAAGCGGCAAGGTATCCGGCAGGTCCTTCCCGGTCTGGATGTCGCGAATGTGGATGACCGTCTCATCGGCCCCGCCGTGGCGAATCTGATAAGCGACGTAGCGCCCGTCGTCGGAGAAATCGACGAAGTCCGCGGTTACCGTATGATCCTTGCTCATCGGATTCGGATCGATGAGCACGTGGTCCTTTCCGCCGAGGCCGTCCCGGTAGTAGAGGATCGGCTGCTCGTCCTGCGGCCGCTGGCGCGTATAGAAGAACCGGCTTCCGCGCTGCGTCGGCATCCCGACGTGTTCGATCTTCACCATTTGGGTCAGCTTCCGCTTCAGATAGGCGCGGCTCGGCTGATGCTCCAAAAGCGCGTCGGTATACCGGTTCTCGGCATCGATCCACTTGCGCGTTTCCGGACTCTTCTGATTCTCCAGCCAGCGATAGGAATCGGTGACCTTGACGCCGTGATACACCTCGGTAACGGGAACCCGCTTGGCGACGGGCGGCTTAATTTGAGCGATGGCGACCGAACCGAGAAGGCAGACGGCAAAGCATAAGGGGGTTCTCATGGCTCTGTTTCAGGTTATAGCCGATTCCGAGAGACGGTCCCGAATCGCCGATGGCCTTGGCCGCCGAACTCCGATCTCGATCGTTCGACTTCGCGCTATACCATTCCGACGTTCACGCCGCGAACATACTCGTCGCCGACGACGCCGGATATGGATTATCGACTGGGACGATCCGATCCTGGCTCCGTGAGAGCGGGACCTGCTGTTCGTCGTCGGATCGCGGATCGCGAGACGCGTCGTGCCCAGAGAGGAAGAGCTGTTCTTTCGCGGCTATCGGCCGTGTGAGGTCGATCGCGACATGCTTTGCTATTACCGGCTGGGAGCGCTTCGCCGAAGACTTGCGGGAATTCGCGCGAAGCGACGGCCAACTCACCGAGGCGACCCGCCAGGAGTATTCGGCGATCGTTCGGAGCTTCTTCGAGCCGGGGGCGGACCTGGATCGCGCCCTCGGCTAACGGACTCCTGGATGGTTATTTCTTGATCTTGCCGCCGCCGTTGCGCTTCAAGGCGGGGTGATTGGCGCGGAACTTCGCCCTCATCGCCTGCAGCCTCGCGCGCTGCGGGGGAGTCAGGACCGCGAGGACTCGGGCCTGGCTGTCCATCCGAATGGCTTTAGCTCGCTCTTTCTTCACGGCCGGAGCCTGCTTCGACATGCGGAGCATTCGCATCTGGGATTTTCGCTGATCGCGAATCGCTTTGATCCGCTGCTTCTGAGCCTTCGTGAGATTCAGGCTCCGCATGAAGTTCCGCGCCTTGGCGCGCTGCGTGACAACTCCGTTGCTCTTCTGACCCGGCCCCGCCACTTGAGCGTTGACCGAAACGGCAGCCGCTGCGAAGACGGCTGCGACTGCGAGAGTAATGATCTTTTTCATACTGCTTCGCCTTGACGTCGAGCGGAGCCTAGTGTTTGGAAGACCTAGACGGCGATAGGCCGTCTAGTGTCCCGATTTTCATGGACACGGGTCGTGGCTTGGTCTCCAGACCCAACCCACGATAACCCCGCGAACCTAATCCTTGTACGGATCGTATTCGTCGAGCCCGGCCATCGCGACGCCGACCGGCCGGAGCCGGTGCAGCACCTTGATCGTCCCGCCCTGATACTTCAGCACGTCGTCGAGCTTCTTGTAGACCTCCGGCGCCTCGTCGGCTCCGCCTCCCCGAAGCTCGATGCCTTCCTTCATCATTCGCTCCTGAACCGCATCCCAGTCCACAACGCCCGTTCCGACGCGCTGCGGCCGCCCTCGGACCCACTTCACCTTTCCTGCGGCTTGGGTCCGGCTCATGATCCGGCCCGCGCCATGCACGGTTGAATACAAGCCTTCCTTCGACTCCTCGGAATCGACGCCTTGGAGGATCACCGACGTGTCCCCCATCGTCGCTCCCACAAAGCCCTTTTGGCCGGGGAACGCAGGCGTGCATCCCTTTCGGATCACCCACAGCTTCTTGCCGAAGTGCTCCTCCTGCCAGGCGAAGTTGTGATGGTTATGGACCTCCTCCAAAGGCTTCGCGCCGAGGATCGCCAGAACCTTGTTCACGACGGTGTCGCGGCCCGCATAGGCATACTCGCCGGCGAGATGCATCGCCTCGATGTAGTCCTGGCCGAGCTGTTCGCGCGTGTCGAGGAGGGTCGGAGCGGAGTCCATCCCGCCCTCGCTGCCGTGATCGTCGAACCTCTTGCCCCGCGCCAGGTTCAAAAACCCGGTCGCGGTCTTATGGCCAAAGCCGCGCGACCCAAAGTGCACACCGATCCACAGCCGCCCCTCCTCGTCCGCGAACAGGTCGACGTAGTGGTTCCCCGAGCCGACCGTCCCGAGCTGGGACGCGGCAAGCTGGTAGAGATTTCTCTGCGGCCGGAATTCCGCCTTGAAGATGTGGTCGAGTACGGGATGGTCGATCGGCTCGGGGTTGGGCCTTCCGACGCCGAAGCCGATTTGCTTCGCGATGTCGTCCATCACCTTCGCCACGTTCACGTCGGAGGCCATCGCATCCGTCAGCACCGCCTTGTTTCCACAGGCAATGTCATAGCCGACGCCGCTCGGCGAGATGAAGTGCTCGTAGGCCACCGCGCCGCCGATCGGCTGGCTATAGCCCGGATGATGATCCGCGCACAGCACCGCCGCCTCCGCTTCCTTGGCGCAGGTCTCGAGCTGCTTCAGGGCCCGTTCGTCGACGGGTCCAAATGTTTTTAGTCTCATAAGAATCTTCTCTCTTTCACACGTGCCGCACAGGCGGCGAGACAACGAAAAAGCCCTCCTCGCAGATCGAGGAGGGCTTGCTCTTCCGAGCGGCTTCTCCTCTATCCGCGGACACGAAGCTGAGGCGTCGGCGCCAAGACGGCGTTTCCTCCCCCGCCTCCGGAGTTCGTATCGGGCGGCATAATCTTCGGGTTCACCGGCAGCACGATCATTTGGGTGGACAATAGTTTCGCCTTTGTGACCTTGAGCCGGATGGTGATGAGCACGGGGCCGAACTTGAACGTACCGGGCGTCGCGGTCTTTGGCAACGTCGGAGTCGAAGAAAAGACCCGTTGGCCGTCCGGCATCGCCCCGATAAAGAACGACAGCGCAATTTTGGATACGCCAAGGGACTCCGGCGTCGGCTGAACGATCTCGGCGTCGATTCCGGGAACGATTCCCTCCAAGCCGCGATCGGTCATTTCTTCGCCGCTGCACAGCAATCGAATCGTTATGTCCGTATGGATCTTCTTAGGCTGATGCTTCGGTCCGTCGTCCTGTCTCGTCAATGCGAGCTTGATGCCCGACTTCGTCTTCGCGACTTCGTCCTGGTCCACGATCAACGTCGGCTGGCCGAAGCGCGATTCGATCCGTCCCGTCTTGAAGGTTACGTCTTCTACCGACTGCACCGCGCCATACGTTTGCATGACGAACGAGACGCGTCGCGCCATCGGCGCGTTCGGCAAGTCGACCGGGGCATCGAACGGGCTTGCGCCAGGCTCAGACACCAGACCGCCTCCGCGAATCCGCGACGCATCGATCGGCGTGTAGCTGGCCGCTACCGGACGAAGGACGACGCCCTGATCCTTGGCCAGTTTCGCGGTCAGATGCACGGAAGCCGTCATCCGCCCGCCCTGCCTTCTCGGCTCATGGATTTGCACCTCGCCAAGGGGCGTGCCCTTTAGCGCGCTATCCGGCAACACGAGGGTCGGGGCCGGAACGTTCTCGACCTTCCAACTGCCGATCGTCTTGTCGCCCGAGACTTCCGCGACCGTCAGGTACGAGGGCTTCTTGTCGTAGCCTCTCTTCAGGTGCAGGGCGATCACGCCGTCGTCCTTGCGCTCCATCGAATACGAATAATCGTGGCCGTCGGGATCTTTGACCGTGAGCGGCGCCCGCGGGCCTCTGCCTCCCCGCCCGCCGGAACCCGCCGGAGTCAAGGCAGCCGGAGATGCCGCCATGTTGGTCGCTCGGCCACCTGGACCTCCCCGGCCACCATTGCCGCCACCCGGAACATCCATCTTCAGCCAAACAATCATCGCGTCGTCCGGGCCGAGGTCCGCCGAGGCATTCACGCCGTCTTTGGAGTAGGTCGACGTTTTGCCGGCAACCGTCCCCGCACCGAGGAAGTCGATCTTCGGAGGAAGAGGCGCTTCCGCGGGAGCCGGGGGAGGAACTTGGCCGGTCACGGCCGGTTTCTCCTGTGCATTCCCCATCACATACGCGATTCCGACGCCCAAGCCGATGGCGATCAAAATGCTGACGCCCAGGCTGAGCCAGGAAAATCCACGAGGCGAAGACTGTGTGGCCATGTTGTTATCAATCATATCAGGATGCCTTTCGCTTCGAGTGACGAAGCGTTCCGTAGTTCTATTTCGTTGCTATATCACCTCTTCAGGGTTGGGATTGGCCTCCCGGATCGCTCCGGGAGGCGGTTCTACTTGGCGAACTGGGCCATGACTTGCGGCACGGTCGTGTCGAAGCCGACGACGTCGAGCATTCCCGCGTCCTTCGGGTCCGCGATCGTGAACCCGTTGGACACGATGCCGACCACGATCAGCTTCGCCGGTATTCCCGACTTCTGGCGATACTGCTGCAGCGCCTGGGCCGGGTGGATTCCGCCGTACCAGGTCTCGTTGTCCGTGTAGATCACGAACACGTCGACCTCCAGTTCCATTTCCATCGCGTATTTCATCGGCAGCGCGCAGTCCGTCGCGCCGAAGTTCTGGTTCTTCGTATAGCGGAGCGCGTCATCCAGCCTCATCCGCCTGCTCAGCGGAAGCTGCTTGAAGACGTGCGCGAACGCCATCGGAAAAACCGTCTTCTCCGTCGCCACCGTAACCATCGCCATCGCCGTCGCGGCTTCGCACGCGGTAAGCGGCGAGCCGGCGACGCCGCACGAGCTCATCGAACCCGACACGTCGACGCCAAGCAAGTGGCGCTTTCCGGTCGGCTCGACGTTCTCGAACGCCGTGTAGAACGCGGCGTCGAGCGCATCGACGATCTGCGGGACCGTGATCCACTCGCCGGTTCCGCGAAGCCCGCGCCCGGAAGCGTAGGTGCGCAGAGCCATGAGCAGCGCCATCGGGTGGACGCGCGCCTTCCTCAGCCTGTCGGCATCGGCAAGCCTCGACGTCACCGTCATTGCTGCGTCGCTCCCCGGCTTGATGAGCCCGATGCGGGTCATCGTCGCCAGGTTGCGGATCATCGCGGTCATCGGCATGTCCTCGAGCAAAGCCTCCCAGATAAGCGGCTCCTTGAGCAGCTCGGTCGGGACCGCCTCGCGCGGGACGCGGTTGTCGCGGATGATTTCGACGGCCGCCTTCGCGTCCGCCGACTTCAACCTTTCGACCGCGTCGAGCAACGGGAAACCGGTCTGGATCGTGGCTTGGCCTTGAAGGCCAAGGGTGACAGGGACATCCTGCCCCAGCTTCTCCGGCTGGAAGCCGGAGGCACTCTCGGCCTGGAAGGCCGAGCCACGAGATACGACCCACTTGTACAGCGCCCTGTGCTCGTCGCCGACCGGTACCGGGTGGCTCAACCGCAACATGTCGCGGTGAGACCAGCCTCCCCGCTGCATGTACTTGACAAGCTGGTACTGCAGCTCGGCGATCGACTTCTCGTTGTACCAACGCCCGACGGCCCGGCGAAGACCCCTTCCCCATCCGCGCAGCCCTTCGATTGCCTCGGCGAACTGGAACAGGTGCGTTCCGGTCCGGCAGACGGCCGGCAGAGCCTGGAGGGCAGCCGCACGCGTCACTTCGTCGCCGTACGACGCGGCGAGAGCGAGCGCGAAGATGGCCGGATCGTTCTTCGGGGCCTGGCCCTTACGGCTGACCTCGACGATCCTCTTGACCACGCGCTGGCCATCGATCGCGACGCACGCGATGACGTGCTTTGCGTTGTCCACGGTGAGCTTCCGCTCGCTGATGTAGTAGGTTCCGTCCTCGCTTCCGAGGATCAAGAACCGATCGAGCTGCGTCCAGGCGTCGACCTTCCAGGCGTAGCCACCCGCGGAGTTCTGGACCTGGCCAGCTCCCGGGATCGGCTGCGACTGATGGGTCGCCTTCTTGTTGAACAGCTTTCTGTACTTCATGTTCTTTCACCTCTCGGTTCCAACGTGGCTTGGCCGTCTCGGCCGAGTCCTCCAGGAGCAACACGCTCGATGGAGCGGCGTCAGGCATCCAAGCAACACGTTCGGTGTAGGTCGCGGCCCGCTTTGGGGATGATGGAAGTGATGGAGATGATGGAGGTGATCTGGCGTCACTTCCATCACCCTCTCACCTCCATCACCTTCATCATCCCAAGCACGGGCAAATGGCGAGTCCAGGGAGAGTGCTCTCGTTCTGAGGTGAAAGCTCCCGCCCTGATCGAAGGGCGGGTTTCGAAGTAGGTTTACTTCTTGGCCGGCCCTTCTAAGGCGTCGGTAGCGGCTGCGGGCTCCATCGAGGACACGCAAGCGTGCCCGAGACTTCGTCCCCGGCTTCTTTCTATTCGCTGCGTTTTCATCGACTTCATTTCCCTTCCAATTTCTATTGCGGGCAAGGCTCGGACAGGATGATGCTCTATCCATCTGAGCTACGAGCGCGTTTCGCGCGCCCGGCGGGACTCGAACCCGCGACCGTCGCATTTAGGCGTTAACCCTATCGCTTCGGCCCGCAAAATCGTTATTCAGTTCCTTTCGCGGGCGTTCGCCTTAAGGGGCCAATACCCTCACTACCATGCGGACAAGTTGTCGCGCCTGGAATCTAGCATTGCTCTACCAGACTGAGCTACCCGCTCCCCAAGGAGCGGGACCGGATTCGAACCGGCGACCCATGCCTTCCCGATAACCCAAACGCTACGGCCCGCACGCGAGTGCATGACGCGGAACCAATCGCGCGCGTTACGTCGAATCGCGGACGAGTTGTTCCCCTGGGACTTGATCGTCTTTATCGATAACCCAGCGAGTCCGGCCCGCGAAACCTGTCGAAGTGTAGGCAAAGAGCGGTCAAGGATTGGCGGTGCTCCAAACACGCGGCCCGAAAGCCGCCCGGCCTTTCCGCCGGCGCCGACCATTTTGACTGGTATGTCGATAACCCTCGACCAACGGCCCACACTGAAACTGTAGTATCCGCACGGGCAAGGAGACGATCTGGGGATTCTGAGCTTCGGAGCATGCTCCGGCGGGATTTGAACCCGCGCCCGCGGCTTTCGCCGCCGCTCTACCGGTAACCCAAACCTATCGGCCCGTGACAACCGCCGCACCGGCAAAGCCTGTGAGGCAGGAAGAGAATTATTCCTACAATCCGAAGCCGGAAGTCAAGGCCTGGGCTAATTTCATGAAAAGATCACAACGAGGCCCCTGCCGACTCTGTCGATGCGCCAGGCTTCGGAGGATACATTTCACGTATCGCCGCAATACGATTCACCAGCGAGGGATGGGAAGCCATAAATTCGTCCGAGCGCTTGAGACGCCATGGCATCTCGTTCAACGTCGTCATCTTCGTCAGGGCTCGTATGACGAGTTCGGGATCGCCGGTCAACTCGACGGCAATGCGGTCCGCCTCGCGCTCGTTTCGCCGTCGCCTGCCCCCGAGAATCAGCGTCGACAAGAGCCCAGGCACCAAGTAGACGATGGGTCCGGTCAGGCCCTCGATCGTCGCCTTTGACAAGTGATCTGCGAAATGCAAGACCACGGCGTCATAGAGGACGATCCCGCCAAAACCGACTAGCAGGGAAAGAGGGACCATCACTCGCAGGTGCTTCGCTTTCATGTGCCCGACCTCATGAGCAATCACGGCTCGAATCTCGTCGGGACCACATTTTTCGAGGAATCCCTTCGTCACGCCCATCACACCAGACACGGTGACATACGCGTTGCACTTCTCCAGGGGCATCACTTCCACCCGACGAATCCGCACGTTCGCCTTACGTCCCATCTCCTGAGCCGTATCGTAGGCAAAATCGCCTGGTCCAAGCCTTGGCCTGCCTTTGCGATTGAAGCGAATGATGAGATAAACCGTCACGGCGAGACTGACGACCATGTTGCCAAACAAGATGAAGAGCCGCCAGAAACGAGGCAAGTGACGTATAAACGGCATCGCGGGAAAAATAAGAGCCAACGCAATGGGCGGAATAAACAGGAAGAAAACGCTTCGGATGGGCCGGACCAAGGCCGCTCTGTTCTGCCGAAACTCCTGGAACTTCGGGTAGTCGGGATCAAAACGCAACTTTCGACCGCGCGTAAGCCAATAAGCAAGCCGCGAGATACCGACAAGAGCCACGCCGGCAGCCAAACTGGCTGGCACGTACGGCGAGTTGCCGTTCGGCCATAGTCTTTCCGCCTCGCGCATGCCGATGGGCAATACGCCGGCGATCAAGATGAGCGGAATCAAGATGACGAGGCCCTTGAGACCGCCTAACCTCGACCGATCGTATCTCGCCTGCACTTCGTCTGGGCTCCTCACCTTGTTGCCCGACTCGATCTTCTTTCGGAGCATCTTCTCCTCTTGCCAGGGTGAAACCACGAGCAAGACCAGGGTCAAGCCAAACATGAGTGCCAAGAAGCCGACGGCCGGGTATGCGAGCCAACCTACGCCCGACTTGAATCGTAAAGTTGCTCCTACCTGAACCTCCCGCAGTGCGAGGAACGTGTCGTTGGCCAGTTTATGAGCAGGCGATCCTTTGCCGGAAAGGTACGCCTGGTCAGCCTTGTTGGCGTCGATGCGAATAACGATCGGCTTTGCGAGGACCGTACTGTCGTCGAAGGCTTTGGCCAGGGCTTGCAGATCGATCGAAATCGTGTGATCGCACGTTCGCGAATCGATGAACTTGTCGAGGACGATGTCGGCGGGCGCATACATGTCGACTGGGTGCAGCGTCACGTCCGCCTTTGCAAAGCCGATCGACCTGGCCAACCGTCGGCATTCCTCGACCAACGCCTCCTCAGACGGAGGGGGGTTCGTCATGACGGTTATGCCGCAGTTGGAATAGTCGAAGCTAACGTGAACCTGAGTCCCTCTCTCCCCATCGTGAATGAGTGGCCAGTCTGTCCGCCCAAGATCTCTGGCCGCAGACTCGCCTGCACGCCGCATCCGGCCGAGATAGATATCGCTGTGCGCAACCCTTTGCGAAAGCGAGATCGACGCAAGACATAGAGTCAGCAGGAGGAGCGGCAGTCGAAATCGCATAGGGTATGTCGCTTAGTGGATTAAGCCCGCCGATTGCCGAATCTTGGTTGCGTTGCCCTAAATCCCATCGATTTTGCCGAGCCTCTTCAGGCCTTCGCGGGCGCGAACTCGGACCGAAGCCGGTCCCGATTCGAGAGCTTTCGAGATCATCGCGAGGACTCTCTCCCGGATCGACTCGTCCCGGCAGACGAAGGAGGCGAGAGCGTCGAGCGCCCATGCCCGGACGAACGCATTCTCGTTTGACGATTGCTCAAACGCATAATCGCGGACTTGAGGATACTGGTCCGGCGTCCATTCGACCCGGGGCAGCATCCGGCAGACGTGCATGCGGACGCTCCATGTCTCATCGACCATGAGACCCAGCAACTCCTCGCATGTGAGAACCGACGGATTTGCCCTCGATTCCCGTTCGAGGTCGCGCGCCCGAAGTTCGAACTCAATCATCGCCGTCGCGGCTCTTCTTGAATTTCGTCTTGCTGTACCGGCTCGGATATGGCATCGAGCCTTTCACGGAAACCCATTGCATCCGGTTCAGCAGGTTTTCGTCCGAGGCGTCCGGCTTCGTCAGGTCGAGTTTGCCGCTCTTGGCCATCCATTGCCGAACGACGGCCGACGCCTTCTTCGGCGTGTTGAGCAGGTCGAGCTGAATCTGGTTCGGCTTGACCGTGTAGGGCGTCAGGTCCGCCGTCGCCGTGAAGCAATCGCGCATGAGGGGCGCCATCGCGTCCATTTGGTTCATGGGCGGCACGCCGAGGATTTGGAGCATCGTGTGGATCACCCCGATCTGGTTGTAGAAGTTTGAGACAACCGTTCCCCGCCGCACGTACGGGCTGATCACGAAGCAAGTCGAGCGGTGGCCGTCGACATGATCGAAACCATCCTGGGCGTCGTCCTCGACGACGAAGATCGCCGTCTTGGCCCAGAACTTCGAATGGGAGATCGCCTCGACGATCCGGCCGAGAGCGAAGTCGTTGTCGGCGACCATCGCCTTGGGCGTCGGCATGCCGGGGGTCAGGCCGGCCGTATGGTCTTGGTCCAGGTAGACGATGCTGAGGTTCGGCATGTTGTCCTTCTTCTCGAACTCCTTCAGCTCCTTCAGGAACACGTTGGCCCGTAGCTGGTCCGTGATCCCGAGATTCCAGCCCGGATAGTCGCGGCAACTGTAACGGCGCAGGTGCTCGTTCGCGATGCTCTGCTTGAAGTGAAGCGATTGGCCGGCCTGGTTGGCGTCGTAAACCTGCTTCCAGGACATGTTGCTTTCGAGGCCCGCATAGTCCCCTTCGCCGTAGTTGCGGAACGACCGGCCGGCAGCCAGAACCGCATCCCAGATAAAGCCGGAGGAAACTGAATTGAGCGCGTCGTCGCCGCCGAAGGGATAGGAGCGGGTAAAGCCGCCGAAGGAGCGCTCCAGATAAGAGCTGGCATCGGCTTCCATCGCCCAGGAATGGCCGTCCGCAGAGTTCACGCCATTGCAGTAGAAGTTGTCGAGGAGCGCGAATTCCTTGGCGAGGGCATGCTCATTCGGGGTCGTGTCCGCACCATAGATCGTCAGCTTCGGATCGCTTTCGCCTTTGCCGATATCGCCGAGGACCTGGTCGTAGGTGCGATTCTCCTTGATCACATAGACGACGTGCTCGATCGGGCTCGGCCCGCCGAGCAGAGTGGGCACCGGTTCGGGCGCGGCGCTAATGACGCCGGAGCGCATCATGTTCTGCAGAATCTGGGGCGCCTGGGCAAGTTGGTTGACCCGCGCCGTCATCGCCGGCAACGTATCGGCAGTCGGCAAATCGACTTGGGCGACCGTGCCGGAAAAGTCGTAGACGCTGTGCTTGTCCGGCATCCCACTTCGCGAGCCGATTCCCTTGATGCTGCCAACGTACAGCTTGCCGCCGGCCACCGCGAGAGCGCCGGGGTACCAGTTGGTCGGCAGGAAACCTTTGATCGTCGGAGCCGGCCCAAGCGTCATCACCGCGATCGCATTGTTGCCTCCGCAGGCGACATACATCTCCTTCGTCGCCGACGAGATCGCCAGGGCGTTCGGCGCGCTGCCAAATGGCAGCTTCGGATCGGGTTTTACCACGACGTCCGTCAGCCTGCGCCGCTTGGCGATGTCGTAAATGCCGAGCGTATCGCTATTGGCGTTGGCCACGTAGGCGAAGCCGCCATCGATCAGGATTTGAGAGGGTTGGAGCCCGGCTTGAATCGAAGCGACGACCTTGTTCGACGAAAGATCGACGACATCGATCATCCCCCCGGTCGCGACGCCTCGGTCGTCCACGTCCACCGGCGTCTTGGAAGACATCGCCGAATGGCGGCGCGGCTTTCGGCCCCAGCAGGTTACCCACGCCGTCTTTCCGTCTGGCGCGATCACGACGTCGAATGGGCAGGGATCGACCGGTATTCGAGTGCCGACGCCCTTGTCCATCAAGACGAGCTCGTTGTTTCGCGACGCGCAGACGGCAAGCTTTCCGTCCGGCAACGCCGCCATGCCGCAGGGATAGCTGTCCCCACCAACCGAAGGTTTGGGAATATCGATCGGCGGCTCCCAGGCGATCGTTCCGTTGTCGCCAAGCCGGCCATGCTGGACCGTCGACCGCGCGTCGCTATAGAAGACTTCCCCGCTCGGCGTACAGAGCAGGCCGAACATCGAAGCCCCGCTCGTAAACTGCTTTTCGCTCGCGACCGTCCAATCGCTTGTCTTCAGGACGGTCACACCGTGGTTCTCCTTCACAAGGACGTACCTGCCGTCGGCGGATACGGCCAAATCGACCGGACGCGCGGGAATCTGAACCAGCTTCCCCACCGGATCGAGGAGATGCCCGCTCGGAACGAAAGTCGGACCAACCTGTTGCATCGGATAAGCGAGAAGCGCGGCTAGGATCAGCATCTTTCCAGACTCAGTATAAGCCGTCCGATGTTAGGCGAGCTTGAAGCTGTCGAGGACTTCGTAGGCCCCATCCGGTCGGCTGTGAAAGAGCGAGAAGGCTTCGACCCGCATCTCGCCTCCGCTTGGATCTAGATCGAGACGACGGAGGATCGAGCCAACCACGGGAGAACCCGGTGACACCCGAGCCAGCGTAACGTGAGCCCTGAACGGCTTCTCGTCGAGTTCCGGCACAAACGGACGCGCCACGTCTTTCACCTTCGAGGCCAACGCCGCCATCGGTTCGAGCTGCCCGGACAGTCCGATCCAGATCACCTTCGGCCTCCGGATGTCGGGGAAGGCGCCCAGATCGGCGGTCCTAACCTCGAAGCTCGCCAACGTCACGTGAGCCAGACCGGCCATCAATTGAGGCAAACGGTCGGGATCGACCTGGCCGAGAAAGGCGAGCGTGACATGAAGCTTCTCCGGGTTGACGAACCGCACACCCTGTCGAGAAACCTCCTCCACAAGCCTTTCGCGAGCGGCAAGAATCGTTTGGCGAGCCGCCCCACTTAATTCGATGCCGACGAAGAGCCTCATGCGTCTTCCTCCTCCTTCTCCTCTTTCTCCTCAGCCTCTTTTTCCTCAGCGGACGTCGGCTCGTCCTGCTCGCCTTCCCATCGGGTCGGCAAGACCTTTGCATCCATTCCCAGCTCTTGGAGATAGCGAACGACGACCTGAGAATAGCCGTGGGTCGCCCAAATCCGCTCCGCGCCCGTTTCCGCGATCGTCTCCAGCAGGGCCGGCCAATCGACATGGTCGCTCAGCACGAAGCCCCGGTCGACGGCCCGACGCCGCCGAATCCCGCGCACCGCCATCCAACCGCTCATGAACGCGGTCGAATGATCCCCGAACCGCCTTAGCCATGCCGATCCGCTGACGCTAGGCGGCGCGACGATCAGGGCTCGCGACCAATCGAAACCCCTCCCAACTTCCCAAACCATTTGGGTGTCGGGGAACTCGATGCCGGTCTGCCGGTAGGCATCGGTGACCCGGCGGACTGCGCCATGCTGGAAGATGGGCCCTACGCTGGGATCGAGCCCTGAAAGAGCTCGCTGGGCTTTGCCGAGGGCGTAGCCGATGAGAAGCGAGGCCTTGCCCTGCTCCTGGTTGCTTCGCCACCAATCGTGGATCTGCTGGAAGATCTCGGCTTGGGGTGGCCAGCGGTAAATCGGTAGGCCAAAGGTGGTCTCCGTCACGAAGAGATGACACTTCACCAGGTCGAACGGCGAACAGGTCGGATCGGGCTCCGTCTTGTAGTCGCCGGTGACGACGGCGACCTGGCCGCGATGCTCGATCCGCACCTGGGAGGAACCGAGGACGTGTCCAGCGGGATGCAGGCTCACGCGAACGCCGTTGATGTGAATCGCCTCGCCATACTCGATGGAATCGATCCGCATCTCGGGACCGACTCGCAGCCGCAAGACCTTCTCGCCTTCCTTACTGCACAGATAGCGCTTCATCCCCCAGCGGGCGTGGTCGGAGTGGGCGTGGGTGATAATCGCGCGGTCAACCCATTTCCAAGGGTCGACGTAGAAGTCGCCGTGCGGGCAGTAGAGGCCGCAGTCGTTCAGCGTAAGGAGATCGGTCGCCAACGACTCATTCTAGGCGCTACGACGTGCGTTTCAGGCGATCCGCTTCCAGGTGAGCCCGAAGGTCGTCGGGAGCTGGGGGCGACGCGGGCAATTCGGTCACGGCGCCAAGCCTCCTTTCCAGAAGATCGAGGCGATGCAAAAGCTCGGTCTGGTCGAGGTTCTGCTTGGCGAAAAGCTGGGCCATTTTCTGTTGATGGCTGAGGAGGGCCATGATAATCGGGGCGACCACGAAAGCGCCAACCATGATGACTCCGATCACAACGATTTTCAGGACTTCGACATTCACAGCGGCCAGACCTCGACATCGGTATACAGCATCCTGCGGCGATAACCAATAGGATTCGGGCCCTTCGGCCCGCAATTTCCTTCACCACTGGGCCGCTTGGGCGTCCCATCTTATGGCAGCGATGACAATCTCGCAGTTGCGCGACCTGTTCGTGAAGAGCTACCGTCGGTGGGCCGAAAACGATGGCCCTCGGATGGCAGCTTCCCTCGCGTTCTACGCGATCTTGGCGCTCGCGCCGATGCTCTTGTTCGCCGTCGCCGTCGGCAGCCAATTCCTCGACAGCGGCTCCCTGCGGGAAACTCTTCTCCGCGAGGCGCGCGCACAGCTTGGTGCGGGAGCAAGCGACCTCTTCCGGTCGATGCTCGACAGCGCGAGCCGGCCAGGAGCAAGCACCGTGGCCGGCGTCGTCTCGATCGTTCTCGCCCTCTTCGGCGCCTCGGGGCTATTCATCCAGCTTCGGCTCAGCGTCAACAACATTTGGGGCGTCGGGCCGAGGACGGGAAATCCGATCCGCGAATACCTTGCCGCGAGGCTGCTCGCCGTCCTGATGGCCCTTGCCTTCATGACCGTCATCCTCGCCTGGATTTCCCTCGATTCCGTCGTCGGCTACATGCGCCATCTTGCCGGGCGCGGGTACGTTTCTTGGCATCTCGTCAGCTTCGTCGTCTCCGTCGCGTTCCTGACTGGGGCCTTTGCGCTGACCTTCAAGAGCTTTCCGCGCGGAATGGTGGCCTGGCGCGACGTCTGGCTGCCCGCCTTCCTGACCGCGTTCGCGTTCGCGATCGCCAAATACCTTCTGAGCCTCTACTTCGGCCTGGGAGGCGTCGGTGCGGCTTATGGCCCAGCCGGCGCGCTGGTCGTGGTTCTGATCTGGCTGTATTACTCGGCGCAGATCTTCTTCTTCGGAGTCGAGCTAACCGTGTCCTACGCCTATTCGGTTGGAAGCCACAAGGAGGAGACGATCGGCGAACTGGAAATGAGCTGAAAGCCTTCTGATCGCCGGCTTCGCAACTGTCGTAGTTTAGTGACTAGTAATCCGTGATATGTCATTGTATCATGGTCCTTATGTCGTTCGAAAATCAGGATGTGAAGTCGGGTTTCCATTGCAAGCTGTGGCGCGGGGAACGCATGTGCATGCTCGGCTTCGACGTCGACCAGCCGGAGCCCGACCTCGTCGGGTTTTCCATCGAGTGCAAGGCTCCGGGCGATACCGATTTTCATGCGCTCCGGAATCGCATCGCGTTCAGCTATCCGAACCAAGGCGTGGACGGCTTTCGCAACTTCGATTCGACCCAGGCCCCCTTCCAGAAGTTTCGCTGGATTCACTTTCCATGGAATCCCATTCCCGGCGCTTACACGTATCGAGCGACGAAGATCCACATGCCCAAGGACGGCCAGCTTCTTCAGGGAACGTCGATCACCCTCGACATTTCGCTCGATCCGGTGACGTATGCGAACTTCCTGGATGTCGGCTTCACCCGCAACTTCGCCTCTTCTCAGGCTTATGCCGACCGTTTTGGCAACAATCCGAACGTGATCCCGGCCAAGGCCGACCAAGGCTTGAGCTTCCCGAAGCTGCAGCTCCAGCCTGACGTGTACGATTGGCTTGGATTCGAGGCCAAGCAGCTCATTTTTGGGCTAATCGACGAGGTCGTCGCCAATCCTCAGCTATCTCTCGACATGCTCGCTTACGACTTCAACGAGCCGGATATTCTCGCCCGGCTCGAGAAACTGGGCAGCCGACTGCGGATCGTGATGGACGATTCCGCCGACCATGGCGATTCGACATCGGCGGAATCGCAAGGTGCGGCGAGGCTGAGCGCCAAGGGGTCGAGCGTCAAGCGGACTCACTTCCGCAATCTCCAGCATCACAAGGTGTTAATCGTCCGGCAAAACGGCGTGGCCGTTAAGGTGCTTTGCGGATCGACCAACTTCTCCTTCCGCGGAATCTATATTCAGGCCAATAACGTCGTCGTCTTCAGCGACGAGGACATCGCCGGGCTGTTCGATAAAGTGTTCGAGGAGGCTTTCAACGCTCCCGATACCTTCAGCAAGAGCGATCTTGCCCTCAAGTGGCACATGCCGTCGACGAGGGAACCGCGCGTCAGCTTCTGCTTTTCACCGCACGACGACGTCAATCTGTCGCTTAATCCAGTCGGTGCAGCGATCGATCAGGCGACCAGTTCGGTGTTCTTCTCGATCGCCTTCCTCAACCAGATTCTCACCGGCCCAACCCGGGAAGCCATCGACCGGCTGGAGGGGCGGCCGATCTTCAGCTACGGAGTCGTCAATCAGACCGGCAAAAAGCTTCAGATCCACAAGCCGGACGGCTCGGTGGGTCTCGTCGATTTCGCCTACCTGAGCGCGCACGCTCCCTCCCCGTTCAAGGAGGAGTGGAAGTCCGGCGGCGGGATCAATATCCACCACAAGTTCGTCGTCTCGGATTTCAACCTGCCCAGCGCGAAGGTCTTCATGGGTTCTTCCAACCTGTCGAAAGCCGGCGAAAACAACAACGGCGACAATCTGGTGATGATCGAGGACCGGGAGGTGGCGACTTCGTACGCGATCGAGGCCGTGCGCCTCTTCGACCACCTCCATTTTCGCTCCGCCATGCAGGAGGCTTCTACGACGAAGGCAGTCATCGCTTTGAAGAAGCCGACGGCGATTTCGGGCCAGCCGACCTGGTTCGAGCGGTACTACCAATCGGGAACACAGCTCGAACAAGACCGGCTCATATTTTCAAGATAGGCGGGGCGCATGCCTCTTTCGGAGGCGAAGCGCGAGGACCAAGCCGAACGCGGCGAGGCCCCAGATCGGGCTGTAGACAAGAGCCCAGATCGCGAGGGCGCCGATGACGCGGAACGCTCCGAGAGCGGAGGTCATCGCCGCGTTCCAGGTGTCGCCTCCCCAATTCGCGTTCGCGGCCGTCGAAAGGGCCGCGCTAGGCTTCTGGTGAAGCGTGAGCTCGATCGTCGACATCGCCGCCTTGGCGGCGAGCGCATCCCGCTGACCGACGAGATTCTTCAGCGTTTCCAATCCCAGCCCGTCGTTTCGCGGCGTAGCCTTCATCTGCTTGAGCTGCGCTTCGAGATCGAGGATTTGTTCGGTGAGGTCGCCGGCCGAAATCGACTTTTGCGTGCGATGTCCCAGGCCCTCGAAGCCGGACAGAACGTCCTCAAACGACTTCTCCGGAACGCGGATCGTCAGATGAAGCACGGGCCGATCGCCGGCCAGCCCCGTGCCCTCTTCATGGTCGATATAACCTGCATTGGAAGCGATAATTTCCTTCATCCGCTTCTCCGCCTTGTCGATGTTTTCGACGTCCACGTCGAGCGTGGCCTGCCGGACGACGGCCCGCTGTTCGCCGATCTGCCGAGCGACTTCGTGCATCGGAGCTCGGTTCGACAATGCCTCCTTCGCCGCATCGTAGCTGGACGTCTGGTCAGCACTCGAACCCGTGCCGCGATCGGCCGACGAGCAGCCCGCGAGAATGGATATGACGGCAATGGCGAGCACCGCGCAAACAAAGAAACTGCCTCTTGATTTCATCGAAATTCCTCCGAGTTGAGGGCAGAGGACAGGCAATCGCCGGCTGCCTCTGCTTGCAATGCAACTGTAGAGGAAGCGACAAAGAGGACCGAAATCGTTTAGACGGAGTTTTCTAAGACCGATGGTCAGGCGGCGAATGCCTTTTCTCGGCCCGCCGCTAGCGGCTGGGAACAAGCTGGATCGCGTTCAGTCCGATGGCGAACCCCGTCGAAGCCGAATCGTGGCCGATCGCCGTGAAGACGATGCGATTCGCGCCCTTTCGCAGCCGAATCTTGCCAAGCGGCAAGGGATTCGAACGGCTGATGCCCGGACCGCTGCCATCGATTTCCGCGTCGACTCCGTTGATACCCGCCCTGAAGAGCCCGTAATCCTGGGCGCGCGTAACGATCAGCCGTGCCTCGTAAACACCGGCCTTTTCCACAGCCAGGTCGAGCCCGAAACGTTCCCCCTTCTTCGTCGCCGGGAAATAGAGCTGCCGGCGTCTAGCGATTGGCGTTGGCCCAGCAACGTCGACTGGGCTGAGGTCGGCGGCTTGGAATTCCAGGGTTCCCGGGCCGGCTGGGTTTAACGGCGGTTCGACCCTCAACGAAAGGGAGTCGTTGATGCAGAAGCTCAGCAAGCCGAACGGCATCCATGCGTAGCCATGGTCGGCCCAGCCCTCGCCCCACGAGTTGCGGAAGAGGAAGGCGCCGCCGCCCGGATATTTCGAATCCAGTTGGTAGCCGACGAGAGCGACGCAGTGGCCATCGAAGACGTCCGACGGATCGGGAACGGAAAGCACGTACGAGCCGGGCGGCGAAAAGCCCGTCCGATTCGGCCAGCGCATCCCAACGGCGACCGGATGCCCATGGGCGATCTCCGATTCGATCGTTCGGAGTTGATCTTCGGATAGGGGATCGCGGTTGTTCCAGAAGCGGATCCAGCGGACCTCGATACGTCCGATTTTGCTTGCGGCCTCGAGAGTTCCTGCATCGGGAACATGGCCGACTCCGTTGCCATCCGGATCGCCGCCTAGATCGAGGGGAGCGATGCCGTATTTCTCCAGTCCGCGATAGGCGCGTCCGAAGTTCGAGCCCGCATGGCTCTCCGAATCGGTCGCTGAGGCTGCCCAAGAAAGAAAGCCAGGCGAGAGGCGCGTTGCCGCGCGCCGTTGCTTCGCCAACTCATATTCGAGAAGACCGACAACCGTGTAATCCCAGCAGAGCGGGCCGTTCTGACGGCAGACGGACAGCCCGAATCGCTCGTACGTGGATCGGAGATCGACGTGCTTGGGCAAATCGGGAAACGCGACAAGTCCCAGCAAGGCAAGGGCCAACACGACGTCAGTCTATCATGCGGCCTGAAGGCTACTGCATCGCCTTCCGGATGCGGGCAAGTTCGTCGAGATGCGCCAAGTCTTGCGGCCTTCCCGCTTCCCGCTTCATCGCTTCCAGATCATCTAAGGAAGCCACGCGAAAGGCCCTGCCCCCGATCTCTCTCGTCACCGACCTGGCGAACAAGCCAGCCATCGAATCGACGCCAGGCACGACGAGAAGAAGGTCGATGTCCCCGCAATCGGAACGGAGACTAACGGCCTGCCCGCGGATGCTCCGCTCATCCCAAACGAAGGGGGTGCCTTCCGGCAGATGAACCGGATAGGGTTGGAACGGCGCGAGCGCCCTGACGATCGCGCTTGCATTTTCGGAGTCCAAGACAACCGCCAAATCAGTATCGAACGTCGTGTGGCGGCCACCATGCAAAATCAGGGCAAGTCCGCCGATCACGACGAAGCGAACGCCCTCACTGTTTAGGGCTTGAATCAGAGTCTCGAACCTTGGCGGCTTCGGCAGCACGCATGCACTCTAGCACGGACCGCACGGCTTCGTCATGCTGGGCCAGAATCTCCTCGACGCTCATGCGTCTATTGCGACGAATCCGCTCGATCTCGACTTCCTCGAGGTCATCCAAGGAGATCTCCGGCATCGACTCCATTCTACGTCACACGTAGATCGGCTGATCGTCCGGCGGATTCGAGGCGATCACGAGGATCGCCGCGTCCTCGCCGGAATGGTTCTCGATCACATGAAGGGGCCGCTCACCGGGACGGAAGCCCACGAAATCACCCGGCTTGAGAACCGCGACCTCATCGCCCAACCGCAGAGTCGGCGTCCCGGCGAGGACGAGCACCATCTCCTCCTTTTCGCTATGGATGTGAGGCAGCGACGATCGCCGCCCGGGAGGCACGATGTCGTGGAAGGCGCAGACGTTCTTGAACCCAAACAGCTCCGCCAGCGAAAAGGAGATCGAGAATTTCTCTCTCGTTTCTTCTGAGCCAAGCTCCCGATGCTCGACTTCGGCGAGATTGTACAGCTTCACGATTTCCCATACTATCCGGAACCTTGGTGACGCGAGGTAACGTTTTGCGCGTCTAGAGAACAAGCTATGCGACTTCGCTCCGCACTCATCCCTTTGGCATTCCTGCCTGCCTTTTGCCTCGCGGACGTCAAATACACGCTCAGCCCCGAGCCGGCCAACCGGACCGTGCGTGTCACGATCACGATCGACGATCCGAAGGAGGCGGAGAGCTTCCGGATTCCCGCGTGGTGCCCCGGGTTCTATTTCCTGCTCCAGTATCAGGAGAAAATCTCGGACTTCAAGGCGGTCGATGCGACAGGAGCGCCGTTGAAGGTCGATCACAGCCAGGATGTCCGGCAATGGACCGTCAGCGATCCCGAAAAAAAACCGATCACGGTCAGCTATCGCGTTCTCGGCGATGACCCGGGTCTCGGCTTTTTCGCGACAAGCGTGCTCCCTCATACCGCTTTCGTCAACGGGGCTTCCGCCTTCATGTACGATGTCGACCGGCTGACCGAGCCAACGAAGCTGAAGATCACCGTGCCCGAGGGTTGGCAGGTTGCGACGCCTGCCGATCCGGACGGCGAGGGCGGCTACAAGGCAAGCGGATACGACGAGCTAATCGATCATCCCATCCAGATGGGCCACTTCGAAACTCGCAAGTTTGTGCAGGCGGGGATTCCCTTCGAAGTCGTCTTCGTCTCTCCGGATCAGCATTACACGCCCGATCTCGACGCCGAAACCGAGCGCCTGAAGGACGTTTCTCTTCCCGCCCTCAAGCTGTTCGGCGGGGCGCAGTTCAAGCGATATATCTTCTTCATCCATCTCGCGGTCGGCAACTTCGACGGCGGCTTGGAGCACCGCGCCTCGAACGTGCAGGCCATCTTCGCTCATAAGCCGCTCAACATCGACGACCTCGCCGCCCACGAGTATTTCCATGCCTGGAACGTCAAACAGATTCGCCCGAAGATCCTCGGCCCCTTCGACTACACGAAGGAGCAGCGAACTTCCAATCTCTGGTTTGCGGAGGGTGTGACCGACTACTACGCGAAGATCACGACCTATCGGAGCGGCCTGAAAGACATGAAGTGGCTGCTCGACGACTTCAGCGGCCAAGTCAAGAGCCTGCAGAGAAGCAAGATGCGACACGAGATCTCTCTTGCCGACTGCTCTCGCCGCGCCTGGGAAAACGGCGGCTTCGGAGTCCAGGACCTGAGCTATTACGTCAAGGGCCTGCTCGTCGGGTGGATCTTCGATGCGGTGATCCGCGATGCGACCGACGGCGAGAAGTCGCTCGACGACGTGATGCGGCTGATGTATAGCCGGTACCACCTGCCCCAGCCCGGCTACGACGAGGGAGGCATCCTCGCCGCGATCAACGAGGTAACCGGAAGCGATTTCTCGCACCTGTACAACCAAATGGTCAACACGACCGAGGAATTGCCCTACGACCTCCTGGAGAAGATCGGAATCGCCGTCGACCCGGAGACAGGCTCGGTGACGGTCGATCAGAAGGCATCGGGCAAGACGGTCGTGCTTCGGAATGCCTGGCTAGACCGCCCGGGCGGTATCCGTTAGCAGCACGAAGGTTCCTCCCACGAAGCACAGCAGGGCCACATAGAGAAGCAGGGGCTGAAATAGCCCCATAGCCCCGCATGCCATGCTCGCCTGAAAAAGCGCCTTCGTGCGCGAGTCGCGAAGCAACGTCCGCCGCATTTCGTGGAAAAGATAGCGTTCGACGAAGATCGCGAGGCCTCCGGCGATGATGAGAGTCCCAAGAAAGCCATGCGAAACGAAGAATTCGGCGTGCCGGGCCAGATTGACCCCTCCACTCTGGCTGTAGGAATGAAACAAGTTGCCTGGCGCCCACACGAAGCCGTAGCGGATCAGTCGGCCGTCAGCGAGGGGCAAAGCGGCAAAGAACGGCAGCATCCAGAGCCGGAATAGGCGCTCCCCGATGAGCAGCGCGACGAGCGGAAGGAGCGCGAACGGCCACTGGTTCGCGACCCACCAAGGATTGATGGCGATGCCCCAACCCAGGCACAGGATCGCCGAAATGCGCCCAATCCAGCGCGCCGTCGAGGAGCCTCGGCCAAACGCGCATACGCCGACGAGATAACCGAACAGCGCACCTGCGGCTTCGGGCGAGAGAGGCAAGGGATTCGGGCCAAGAACGTTGGAATACATGCTCCAAAGCGGCGCCGAAGCGAGCGTGGCCAAAAACCCGACCGTCATGACCGCGAACATTTCATGGGTTTCCGGAAAGACCTTCCGGACGATCCCGCCCAGAATCTGCGAGCCGAACATCAAACTGAGAAAGCTAAAGAAGGTCAGCAGGGGGAAATCGGAAGGCCCGAGAATAGCGGTCAGGCGCCCCGCGATCAGGATGGTCGCCGGAAGCAGAGTCAGGTATTTGAGGACGGCCGAGGCGAACCGGGCTCGTTCCTCGATCGAAACCAAATAGATCGTACAACCCGCGAAGAAGGCGGCGAGAAAGCCGAGGATAGCTAACGTCAGCGGAGCGGAATAGTTGACGTATGCGAGCCAGAGGCTAGCGCCGCCCCAATTTCCGCTGTCGTTCTCGATCCAGCCGAACCGGTTGGGATGCAAGAGCAAGGCTCCGGTCTGGGAGGCGGGAATCAGCCCCGGCACATCCCATGGCCTCCAGACCGGCAGCCGGTTCCCCCATCCCTCCCCGCGAAGCCAATACCGCGACCACCGTTCCCCGGCCAGGGGCGGATATTCGACGACGAGCACCCGTCCGCCTGCCTTGTGAACGATCGCCGCGACCGTATCCCAACTATCGACCTGGGCCAGGGCCACGCCCGGCGGCCAGGGATCGCGAAGGGTCAGCGGGATCACTTGCGGCGATCGCCCATCCAAGGCGAGCAGCAGGGAAATCGGCGACGCAAAGCCGTCTCTTCGCCCCACGGCAAAGGAGGCTCCCTGCACGATCCGGTCCCGAGCCGCGAAGTAGCCCATGGATTGCAGCTTCGTCAGCGACGAAGAAAGGTACCGGCCGTCCTTGTACGCGAAGACGAGCGCGTTGCTTCCGCCTGCCCAATCGATGCCGGTGAGAAGCGAGAGCATGCGGTTGCCTCCGCCCGGCTCATCCTCGGCGGGCCAAAGCGTCCATTCGCCGTATTTGGCGGACACGGGTCCGGCCGCGTCGGGTGAGATGAGGATCAGGGCGTCGGTCGCGCCGGCGGCGCAGGTCAAAAGCAAAAGGAGGACCGCGAGGAGCGGCTTCACGCCTCGCCTAGCGCGCGGAGCGCGGCTTGGATGAGCACTTGGGGATCGAGCTGGGCCAGATCCTCGTTCGGAGCCTGCAACACTTGATGGGGCGCATAGTGGTGGCCCCACTTGATGGCGGGAGTCGGCCCGAAAGCGGTGATCGTCGGAATGCCGAGACCGGCGGCGAGGTGCATCACGCCGGTATCGCTGCCGACGGCCGCCCGCATGTTGGCGAGGACGGACATCGTCTGCCGGATCCGGGCCTTTCCGATCAGGTTGATCACCGGCTTGTCGAGCGCCGCGGCCAAGGCCTCTCCCGCAAGCGCCTCCTCGGGTCCGCCGACGAAAACCAGCCCATATCCCCGGCGCAGCAGCTCGTTTCCGACCGCAGCCAGTTTGTCGGTCGGAGTCCGCTTATAGTCGTGCCGGGCCCCCGGCTGGATCGCTACCATCGCCCCTTCCGCCAAGAGCTTCCCTTCTTTCTGCTCCTCCGGGTTCATCCGAAGCTCGGGTTCGATCCGGCGGACATCGATCCCCATCGCAATCGCCAGGTCGGCGTAGGATTTCGCTTCGAAATCGGAGGCGTGGTACTCCACGGATTTGGTCAGAAGGAACGAGCGCCCCTCCGTTCCATGCCCGACGCGAACGGGGATTTTGGCAAGCCGGGCCAGGACCGCGCTGCGGAAGCTGCGGTTGACGAGATACGCCACATCATAGCCCTTCAGCTTGATCTTCCGGGCCTGGATCATCGTGTCGCGCAGGCTCTTGATCTTCTCCATCTGAATGAAGGAGGTCGGTCCGTCCAGATGTCCGAGCACCTGCTGCACCGTAGGCAGGGCGAGAACGTCGACGTGAGCGTACGTCGTCGCCAAGGTCGAGACGAGGGGCTCGGCCATCACTCCGTCGCCGAGGAACTGCTTTAGGAGAATGATCGTCCGCTCAGGCCGCACGTGGGGGATTATAGCTTGCGCGCTGGGACACGTATAATCGCGAAGTGAAGCCACTCCCCAAGCGCGTCTGGATACTCGGCTGGATCAGCCTGTTCGCCGACGTCGCGTCGGAGATGGTCTATCCGATCATTCCGGTTTTTCTCAACCGGGTGATCATGGCTCCCGTCATCGATCTGGGCGCGGTGGAGGGCTTCGCGGAGGCGATCGTCAGCTTCATGAAGGGCTGGTCCGGATGGCACTCGGATCAGACCGGCAAGCGGGTTCCCTACATCCAGATCGGCTACGGCCTGTCGGCTTTGGGCAAGCCGATCATCGCCTTGGCGAACGCGGTCGGGCTGGTCCTGGCAGGGCGGGCGTTGGACCGGTTCGGCAAGGGCATTCGAACGACGTCGCGTGACGCCCTTCTCGCCGATTCGGTCGACAAAGCGGACTATGGGCGCGCCTACGGACTGCATCGCACGATGGATACGACGGGCGCTTTTATGGGCGGCGTCGTGCTCCTGGCTCTTCTCGCGACCCTCGTTCGCAAGCTGCCCGACTTGCGGCTCGTCTTTCTGATTGCGATCGTGCCCGGCGCGCTTTCGGTCTTCTTTACGTTCCTCCTGAAGGACGTTCCTCGAGACCACGAACCCGTCCAGAAGACGAACGCCAAGGCAAAGCTGTCCGAGATGCCGAAAGGCTATTGGCGGGCCGTGCTCGTCACCCTCGTCTTCGGTCTCGCCAATTCGAGCGATACCTTCCTGATCTTGCGGGCGAACGACGTTTTCAAGAACAGCCACCCGTCGTTCCTCGGCCTCTTCAGCGAAACGACCGCCGTCGAGGGAGCGCTCATCATGACGACGCTCGCTTACCTTCTCTACAACCTAACGTACGTCCTCTTTTCCTATCCCGCGGGCAAGCTGAGCGATCATATCGGGAGATGGCCGATCTTCGGCTCGGGGATTCTCCTTTACGTCCTCGTTTATGCCGGATTCGCCTATTTCAGCTCGTGGGCGGTCTGGATTCTTTTTGCGATCTACGGAATCTACAACGGCCTGACCGACGGGGTCGGCAAGGCTCTCGTCGCCGATCATTCGCCCAAGGACGCGCGGGGAACGGCATTAGGGTTCTTCTATATGGGCGCAGGCTCGATGACCCTGGTTGGGAACCTGATCGCCGGATGGCTATGGGACGCTCGAGGTCCTTCCGCAACCTTCGCATTCGGAGCGATCGTCGCCGGGATCGCCGCCCTCATGATCCCGCTGACCGCCAAAATGGAAACCAAAGCCAGGACGCCGGTGAGCTCATAGCAGGTGACAATGAAACGGAGCGGTAGCAAACCCGTCGCGAAGCGACCTTCGGACTGCTGAAGCACAGCTTCAGCCTTTTTCGCTCGACGAAGACGCATGGGCGGAAGGTCGCTTCGCGACAAGTGCGGCTTGCCAGGGAACTGTTCCTTCAAGGTATCCCTGTCTGGCCGTCACCCTCTCACCCTCTCACCCTTTCATCTCCATCACCTCCATCTCCTCCATCATCTCCATCACCTCCATCATCTCCTCATGTCCCTCCCCTCCGGCGTGGGGTACAACTGGCGAGTCTTGAGCGCCATTTTCCTAGGCTTGGATTGCGGCGGCTCCTCCTCACGCGCGGTTGCGCTCGATGCCGAGGACAACGTCTTGCATCAGGGACAATCGGGCTCCGCGAACCTTGCTTCAACGCCGATGTTCAGGCTTCGCCAGAACTTGATGCATGCGACGCGCGACTGCCCGATGCCCAACTACGTCTGCGGCTGCTTCGCCGGGCTCTTGACGGCGGAGGACGCCGGGCGCGCGACTTCCCTCCTGCGCGAGTTCTTCCCCGACGCTCGTATTCAGGTCGAGCCCGACTATGCCGCCGCTTTTTTCGCTTCCGAGCCGGAAACGGATATCTGCGTGATCTGTGGAACCGGTTCGCTCGTTTGCTCGTGGGACGGAAAGAAAATGGTCAAGAGCGGCGGCCGAGGATATCTTCTCGGCGACGAAGGATCGGCGTTCCGATACGGAAGAGACGCGCTTTTGAGTTATTTCGAGAACTCCGCGGGGGCAAGCACCCCTCTCAAGAAGTGCATCGTCGATCTTTTTGAGGCGGAAGACGAGGCGACGATCGTGAGCAGGCTTTACCGGTCCCCCTCACCCCAGGCGGCATTGGCAAAGCTTGCGAAGCCCTTGGCTGCCGACGCCAAAAATGGAACGAAATACGCTGTCGAAAGCATTTCTCGAAATGCGGCAGCCCTGGCAAAAGTCGTGGTGAAACATGCCGAGACCTTCATGTCGTGGAAAAAAGAGATTAGAGTAAGCCTTTCCGGCGGCCTCTGGAAAACGTCGAGCATATTCGTCGATGGCCTGGCCGCCAACCTTGCGGAGAGCAAGATCGACTTTCAATTGGAACGCATCAAAATCCCCCCGGTCTACGGGGCGGTCAAACTGGCAAAGGAGCTGGCGAGTGGGCACTGAAGCACGGAATCCGCGGTCGTACGGCCTGGATAAGATGTCCGCACGAGAGATCGTGCGGCTGATGAACGAAGAAGAGAGCGTGGTGACCCGCGCGCTCTACGCCGCCGAAGAGGCCATTGCCGTGGCCATCGACAAGGCCGCCGAAACGTTCCAACGCGGGGGCCGCGTCATCTACCTCGGCTCCGGGACGAGCGGCCGGACGGCGACCGCCGACGCGGCCGAGATGTCGCCGACGTTCGGCGTCGATTCTTTCATTTCCATCGTCTCCGGCGGCCAGTCGGCAAACGACCAAGCCGTGGAAGACGCCGAAGACGACCCCCACGCCGCCATCGAAGCCCTCAATGATTTGCTAGCGGACCGCAAAGACATCGTCTTCGGGATCGCCGCCAGCGGCACGACACCCTTTGTCGTCGGAGGTCTCCGCCATGCCCGCCAGAAAGGAATTTGGACTTGCGCGATCGCCAATAATCGAGGCGCGCCCGTCTTCGACTTCGCCGATCACTCCATCCTTCTCGACACCGGGCCGGAGGTGCTGACTGGCTCGACCCGCCTCAAGGCCGCCACCGCTCAGAAGATGGCCCTGAACCGCATCAGCACCGGCGCGATGGTGCTGAGCGGCAAGGTCATCGAAAACCTGATGGTGGATGTGAAGGCCAAGAACGCCAAGCTGAAAGACCGTTGCGCGCGCATCGTCAAAGAGTTGACGCCGGTCACCTACGATGAGGCCTGGGAGCTGCTCGAGGAGCACGACTGGAATATCCGCCGCGTCCTCGAAACAGTCAATCCGGTGCCCGAGCGCCTCTCGTCCTAGCCGCCGGTGGGCAGGTCGAGAAGATGCGGCACCCGATCCTTGTACGGCGGGATCGGCGGGATATCCGCCTCCGGATGGTCGACGTAATACAGCCCCAGCGTCGTGTAGTGATTGCGGAGCGGCACGCGGTCCTCGTCCCAGCCCCCACGTCCGTGCTCGAGCTGAAATAACAGGGTTTTCGTGAAGGGAACCGGGTCCTGGATGTGCCAGCGGTAGACCGTGTTTTGGATTCCCCGCTTCTCTCCGCCCTTCTCCGGGTTGTCGTAGTAGGTGACGCCAAAGTAGGGAGTTTGGAACGTGTGGCCGAAATCCCAGGCTCCGCAGAAGTAATCCTCCGAGCCCGTGCCGAAGATGACCGGCTTGGGCGAGCCGTCCACATACCAGATATCGTCTCCTTCGCCCCACCAATGGTCGCTGTTCGCCATGACGGTAACGACCGTGCCGACGAAGTGGCCCGCGCCCTTTACTTCGCAGATCGTGAGAGGAACTCCCTTCGGAGCCGGGAAGTAGTTGCGGTACTGGGTGTGGAAGTAGCGGATGTCCCGCTCCTGGCGGTTATCGAGCCGGTAATCGAAATTCCAGTAGTAGGCGTCGACCCGCTTCGAACCCTCGTTTGTGATGGTAATGACGGCGTGCTTCTTGAACGGCATCGGCCAATAGCAGTTCAGGGCCATCTGGCCGCCTACCGAAACCGGTGCGCTCTCGAATTCCACGTATTTCGCCGGACCCTGGGCGAAGAAGTCGCCGACGGGGCATTCGACGGCGGGCGTCGCTGCATCGTCCCACGTCATCCGGATCACAAGCTCGCGCAAGGCCTCAGCTCCGGACTGGGCGGCGATCGTCATCCACAGGTGGGTAAAGCGTCCGCTGCCGTGGACGTCGGCGAGAGTGATCGTCTTGCCGGGATCGATCGGACGCGCGTCGTCGTTCTTTCCGGTCGGCGACGTGCTCGAAGCGCGGAAGGCTTTAAAATCCTTCTTATTGGCCAGGTCGTCGGGCACCTGGGCGAGGGCGAGAGAACCGAGTGACAAGAGGGCAACGATGCCAATGCAACTTCGACACAACATGATCGCCGCCAGTCTACAACGTTCCCGCACACCAAAATCCGAGGCATCGAAAATCTGCGTTAGAATGGCACCATGGGAACCGTGGCGAGTTGCGCGATCCTTTTTGCGGCTCTCTGTGCGCCGCCTCAGGAATCCGGCCTTCAGTGGGCGGGGAGAACCTACAGTCTCGGCCCATCCAAGATGATCGCCACCTCGGTGGAGGACGCGGTATGGGCTCCCGATGGAGCCGACATCGCGTATATCGGCCGCAGCGAGACCGGCACCCGGGTCGGCCTTTTCGACTTGAAGCGTGACAAGGGGGCTGTCGTCGCCAGCCTCGGCCCCAACGAGAAGCTCGAACAGACGGTTTGGCTGAACGCCGGACATAAGCTGCTGCTCGTCGTGCGGCAACCGGTCGAGGGACGTGAGAAGCCCACCGATCTCCTCACCGTGAAAGTCGCCGATGCGATCGACTTGCGGACGGAAAGCCTTTGGTCCAAGGAATTCGCCGGCGCAGAGAACGCGACCCTGGAGATCAATCCGTCGCCATCTCTCTGTCACGCCCTCGTGACCGTTCGAGCCCAGAATTCGCAAACCTACCTCGTCGTGACGGAAAGCGCGAAGTCGCTCGTCGTCAGCACCGACATCGCCGAGGCGGTCAAGGAAGGGCGCCAAATGGAGGGCTGGTCGATCTACGGCACCGCTATGTTCGGCGATGCCGCCCAAACCTCGGAGAATACCGGGCGCGAGGAAACCCTCAGGATCGAATATGCGCTCCTCCGAGCCGAACAGGCATCGGTCGCTCAACAGCGATCCGTCACGCCCGACGAATACGCGCTCGAGGTCGTGCCGACGAACGGTGTGCTCCGCCAGGTCCGGTTCCCCGGCTATTTCCAGCCGATCCCCTCGAACGTCGAATGGCTCCAGCCTTATTTCCAGCAGTCGACGCTAACCCTCGGCCAATCCTCGGCCGCGATCCGTTCGTTCTGGCTGGTTCTTCAAAAGGAGGTCAAGGCGCCAAGCCAGGGCATCCTCGTTTCCGCCCAGGCCGATGGCGGCTGGATGTCTCCCTCCGGGAAGGACGTCGCCTTCACTTGCCATCACACGCTGTTCACCCGTCCCATCGAGTCGAAACGCTAGCCCCAGCGACAAAAGGGCGAGGACTGTAAACTGGCTCTATGAGGATCGCCTGTGTCCAAGCGAACGTCGTCTTTAACGACCCCGCCGCGAATATCGTGGTCCTTATTCGGCGTCTCGAAGCGCTCAAGCGGGATGGCGTGGACCTCGCCCTCTTTCCCGAAGCCTTCCTCACCGGCTATTGCGTCGACAGCCTCGCGGATGCCCGCCAGATCGCCATCGACCGGCGCGTCCTCATCCCGATCCGCGAAGCCTGCGACAAGCTCGGCATCACGACCATCGTCGGATTCGCCGAGCGAAGCGGCGATAACGTTTTTAACGCGGCGACGTTGATCGAGCCGGGCCAGGACCCACAGTATTATCGCAAGTCGCATCTGCCCTTTCTCGGGCTCGATCGATTCGTGCACGCGGGGGACGAACTGCCCGTATTCGATACCGCTTTGGGACGCATCGGCATCCTCATTTGCTTCGATCTGCGGATTCCGGAGGCGGCTCGCGTCCTTGCTCTGCGCGGCGCAGAGCTGATAGCCCTGCCCACCAATTGGCCAGAGGGAGCCGAGACTTCGGCGGAGCATGTTTCGATTGCTCGCGCCGCCGAGAATCGCGTCTTCATGGCGACGTGCAACCGGGTCGGCGAGGAAAACGGCTTCCGATTCATCGGCCGCAGCAAGATCATCGCACCGAGCGGCAAGGTCCTTGCCGCAGCCGGAGTCGACGAGCAGGTGCTCGTCTGCGACCTCGATCTCGCCGAGGCCCGGATCAAGAGGAACGTGATGATCCCCGGCAAATACGAGACGGCCGTCTTCGAATCGAGAAGGCCGGAGCTGTACGGTGACATCGCCCCCGCCGCCAACCGAGAAGCCGACCTCCCGACGCAAAGTGCGCCGTTATGGGTCTAGGCATGTAACAGCGTCGCCACCTTCGGCGTTCCTTTGTATAATGATTCCCCTGGCATCGTCCGTTAGGTCTTGCATGTTTAGCGCGGATTCCTCGAAGCTGAGAACTCCCCGACTTTAGGCTTCGTCCCCTACTACTAGAAACACTATGAAAGCGTCACCTGTCGTCTTCGCTCTTTACGTCGGCTTGGCGGTTCTTTTCGCGGCCATGCTGGGTTGTGGCGGAGGAGGAGGGGGCGGCACGGACGGCACAACCTCCACGACTGCGACGACTTCGACCACTTCGACAACGTCAACGACGTCCACAACTTCCACGACGTCGACAACCTCGACGACATCGACGACTTCAACCACCTCGACCACGTCGACTGCGGGCGGCACGAGCGCGGCGACGACGGGATCGGCCGGCAACCTCCCCGCGGACGTCATCATCTACTCGGATAACGACGGCACGAACGACACGGTCTCTCAGATGGATCCGGACGGGTCCAACGTGACTCCTCTCTTGACGCTGCCCCTCAACCACTACGCCGGCTTCGCAATGAGTCCCGCCGACAACAGGGTTGCTTTCGGATATAGCCCGACCGGGCCGAATAGTCCCCAATTCTCGCTCTTCATCAATACGAGCGTCAATGTGACGGGCGCGACGACCGTCGCCGCCGGGCCGTACACCTACGTTGGCTCGATCTGCTTCACTCCCGACGGAAGCAAGATCGTTTTCGTCGCTTCCGTAGGCTCCAGCGCTTCGAGTCTGTACGTGACGAACGCCGACGGCTCGGGCTCGCCGACCCGACTCGACGCCGCCGACGACGCTTCGCTCTCTCCCTCCGGGACCGTGGTCACCTACACGAAAGCGATTGGAGGCGATGGCGAGATTTGCCGGATCAAGATCGACGGGACCGGCTTCGTCCAGATGACGAACAATAGCGCCGAAGACATGCTCCCGTCGTGGACCAAGGAGGGCGACCGCGTTTACTTCACGTCGAATCGGAGCGGAACGTTCAATATCTATTCGATGGACACGGGCGGAAACAACGTGATCCGAGTTACCAACGATAGCGACGGCGACTACGGCGCCAGCCCGAACACCGGCAATACCTCCGTTGCGTTTACGAAGATCGCGTTTTCGACCGATTCTAATAAGAATGGCGTCTACACGGTTAGCCCGAATGGAGGGACGGCGACCCGAATCCTCCAGGACTTGGGCATCGATGGGCCTGTGTATTGGACGGGCACGAACGGGCGGGCGATGGGCGGCTCGGCGGGACTCTCCTTCTCCTCCCTATCCCCGCGGGAACGGCGCCTGATCGCTCACCGATAGCTGGAGAACAGGCGGTCTCGGAAATACACGAGGCCGCCACAAACCGCGATAAGCCCGAGGAGCGCCGCGCAGTTTCCCGGCGTCAGCGAGAAGTAATGCGGGTCCCAATCGCTCTGACGGGCGAGGGAATACTGCACGGTCGCGGGATCGCTCTGATCGTCGACTTCCAGTTGAGGCACGCGAGAAACTTGGCTCTTCGGCGCCATGAAGGCGTCGCTCGAAAGAAACAGGGAGTCCTTATCGCCGGCGTAGGCGCATCCGGCGAAGGCCACAAAGGCCGCGATCCACAATCCCTTACGTGCTGTCATTGAACGCATCGAACGGCATGCCGTGCCGTTTCCTACATCCATTATCCTTGCACTAGGGGCTCTGCCAACATAATTGACAGCTAGTCCGGTAGTTCAACCGGGTTCAGACAAGCTCGTAGCGGGTGTTTCGCCTCGCCGGCTCATAGCCCGCGTCCTTGATTAGCCGCTCGAATTCCGCTGCGTTCAAGATGAATTTGTTGCCCTTGGCGGAGACGACCTGCTCCTCGATCATGACGGAGCCGAAATCGTTGGCTCCGTAGCCGAGGGCAACCTGGGCGATCTTCGGCCCCTGGGTGAGGATTGAAAGCTGGAGGTTGTCGAAGTTGTCGAGGAAGAGCCGGGAAATCGCAAGCGTCCGCAGATAATCCGCGCCGCTCGCCTTCTTCGGAATCGGCAGCAGGGTCTCCTCCGGCTGGAAGTTCCAGGTGATAAAGGCGCGGAACGGCGAGCATTCGTCCTGCAAGGCCCGAATCCGGCCGAGGTGTTCTACCCGGTCCTCGATCGTCTCTACGTGGCCGAACATCATGGAGGCCGTGCTCTTGATGCCGAGATCGGCGGCCGTTCGCATGCAAGCGAGCCATTCGTCGGTCGTGTCCTTATACGGCGCGATGATCTTTCGAACCCGATCCACGAGGATTTCGCCACCCGCGCCGGGAATCGAATGCAATCCGGCTTGCTGAAGCCGCTGAAGGGCTTCCCGCAGGGTCAGCTTCGAGATGTGCGCGATGTAGATGATCTCCGCCGGAGACAAGGCGTGGAGGATAACGTTTGGGAATTGCTCCTTGATCTTCGCGAAGATGCCTTCGTAATAGTCGATCTTCAGCTTCGGATTCAGGCCACCCTGGAAAAGGATTTCGACGCCTCCCTGCTCGACGGTGTCCTGCACCTTCCGCAGGATTTCCTCGTCGCTCAGGGTATAGCCTTCCGTATGGTTCGGCACTCGGTAGAAAGCGCAGAACTTGCACCGCACCCAGCAGACGTTCGTGTAGTTGAGGATGCGGCCGATGATGTACGTGACGGTACGGCCGGGAACCTTGCGCCGGCGCTGGAAATCGGCGAGGGTGGCGAGATCCAGCAGGCTCGGATGGCCAAAGAGGAAAATGGCATCCTCGGGGCTGAGCCTCTCGCCGGCATAAACCTTGTCGGCGACGCTGTCGATAGTGATCCCTTCAGTCCTGTCCGGCGCGATCGTCCCCATTCCAGCCCTATTTTACTTGCCCTTCGAGCCGAACTTTCAGCAGCTCGTGAAAGTTGGTCCGGTCCCAACCTTTAAGCGGCCAAACGGCGACTCACGCGGCGATGCATAGCGCCCGATCCCGACGGAAATACCTGGTGGTCGGATTTCTCGCGATCGCCGCCGTCTTCATGAGCATGCTCGCCCTTTCCAGCCATCCGGGGCTAGCGCGGCAGCAGATCCAGCAACTCCGATAGGTCGGCGATGATCGCGTCGGGAGCCTGGCCGCCGGCCGGCATCTCCTCGGGCATCGAAGGCCCGATTCCCGCGCTTGGAGGCACGTCCGTTGCCCGCCGCACCCAAATGGCGCGCCAGCCGCAGGCGAGCGCCGGCGAAACGTCGTGAGCGTAGCTATTGCCAACGAAGAGGATTTCGTCCGGCTGGGCACTCACAGCCTCCAAGGCTCGCGCGAAAACGGTCGGGTTCGGCTTCCCTTCCCCCATCTCCCCCTCGATCAGGATATGTCGGAAGAAGCGCCCGATGCCGAGCGTGCGGATTTCCTGCCGCTGGATATCGGCCGGGCCGTTCGTGATGAGGCCGAGGGGATATCGCTTGGACAGGCTTTGCAGGACGAACTCGCTGTCGTCGAAGAGCCGCAGCGCCCGGTCCCGCTCTTCGAAATAGGCCTGGCTAAGCGCCTTCGCCCGCTCGTCGTCCACGATCCCCATGCGGAAGAGGGTCAGCCGCATTTGCTCCGTCCGGGTCGGCTCGCCGGACTTGAGGTAGCCGTCGTACCATCCGGTCTGCTTGAGGGTTGGGCTGAATTCCCGGAACGCCGCCGCCCAATTGCGGATCATCTCTTCGACCGTGAAGCCTTCGGGCCCATGGAGTTCGAACGCCCGGCGCATGCCAAACTTGGACGCCTCCCAATAGGCGCAGAGGGTGTCGTCCAGGTCGAAAAAAATCGCTCGGATCTTGCTGAAATCGGGGCGCGGCGCTATCGTCTCTCCATCGTCTCCGCCGAATGCTGGGCTCGGTTCGCTCATCTAACCAAATTGTTGGACGATGCACGGGAGGATTCCGATTTTTCGTTCGGAGAATGTTTGCACTGGGAAATAGACTTATGGGCATTAACCAACTAGATCGAAGCAAGGATGGAGCCCGGCCGTGTCGCGTTGCCGGATTATCCTCCGTACGATTGAGCAAAATCGGTCAAGCCTCGACGTCGGGGCGAATCGCATCATAAGCCCGGCACTGTCGGAAGAAACGGAAGCAGCCGATGAGAGATCCGGAATTCGTCAAGCGAGCGATCGAGCCTGTGCTCGAAGCGGAAGAAGCACCCAGCCCAGAGGAAATGGCGGATGCGGCCGCATACAGTCGCTTTCATTTTCACCGCATCTTTAAATCGGTCATGGGCGAGACACCCGGAGAACTGCGCCGCCGGCTCCTACTGGAGCGGGCGGCGTTCAGCGTTTCGAACGGCGTCGCGTCTGCGACGGAAATCGCATTCGAAGCCGGCTATGAGTCCTTGGAAGGCTTCATCCGCAGCTTTCGAAGAGCCTTCGGGGTTTCTCCCGGGGCGTTTCGAAAATCGGGCCTTCATTGGCTCCTGCACGCTCCGAACGACGTTCATTTCCGTCCGATATCCGACCTCGTGCCAGGAGGAAAAATGGATCTACTCGATAGACTGCTGGAACACGATCTTTGGCTGACACGACGGCTGTTGGAATGCGCCCGGAATCTCGACGACGCGCGGCTCGATGCTCCTTTGGCCACGCCTTCTCGCCCGATCTCCTTCGAGCCGTGGCAACGCTCCCTACGCGATCTGCTCGACCGGATCGTATTTGGAAAAGAAGTGTGGGTGGCGGCCCTGGAACATCAGGGGCTTCCAGAAGAGCGAGACAAGTCCGTGGATGGCATGCTCAGGCGGCTTGAGATCGCCTACCCGATGTTCATCGGGCTCGCCAGGAGGGTGCGTGATCAGGAGCAGTGGGACTTGACGTTCGTCGACGAGCTCTGCGAGCCGCCCGAGACGTTCACATTCGGAGGCATGATCTCCCACGTGGTCACATTCGGAACCTATCGACGCGGCCTGGCGGTGGAGGCCCTCAAATCCCTCGGGATCGATGAACTGGGATATGGCGATCCGATCCAGTGGGAGCGGGAGGTGCGAGGATAGCCTCAATCCGGATGAGTTAATCCCTAAAGGCCATTGGAGGGGGCTGCGTCGTTGGAGGTCCAAGCCACGACAAGCCACCTCCGCCTGTCTAAAATAGTCTTGCGGCTAGCCTTGCCAGGGCGACAAGACGTTATACTGCTCACGTGTCTACCGATCTGAGCGCCCTACTCGCGACCCACTTCGGATTCGACTCCTTCCGGCCCGGGCAGGAGCAGATCATCCGCGCGTTGCTGAACGGCCGCTCGGCGCTGGCCGTCTTCCCCACCGGCGGCGGAAAATCCCTTTGCTATCAGCTTCCCGCCCTGGAGATCGAGGGCCTGACTCTCGTCGTCTCCCCGCTGATCGCGCTGATGAAGGACCAGATCGACTTCCTCCGTTCACGAGGGATTGCCGCTGCCCGGATCGATTCGACGATGACGCCGCAAGAGGCCCTTTCGGTCAGCAGCGCGATCCAGGAGGGCCGGCTCAAGCTGCTCTATGTCGCGCCCGAACGCTTCAACAACGAGCGCTTCGTCGCCGAGATGAAGCGAGCCAAGATCGGGCTGTTCGCCATTGACGAAGCCCACTGCATTTCGGAATGGGGACACAACTTTCGCCCGGACTACTTGAAGCTCGCGGAGACGGCGAAGGAAATAGGCGCCGGCCGCGTTCTCGCCTTGACCGCGACCGCGACCCCGTCCGTCGTCCAGGACATTTGCCGATCCTTCTCGATCTCCCAGGAGGATGCCGTCGTAACCGGCTTCTATCGGCCGAATCTGACCCTCTTCACGACGCCCACGACGCCCCAGGAGCGGGACGGCTTGCTTCTTTCCCGGCTGCGGGAACGAAAGCCCGGCCCGACGATCGTCTACGTCACCCTCCAGAAGACTGCCGAAGCCGTTGCCGACCATCTCGCCCAACACAATCTGCCTGCGCGAGCCTATCACGCCGGAATGGAGGCGCAGATGCGGCATGACGTCCAGGAATGGTGGATGCGCGAGCCGTCCGGAATCGTCGTGGCTACCATCGCCTTCGGTATGGGGATCGACAAGGCCAATGTCCGCTACGTCTATCATTACAACCTGCCGAAGAGTCTGGAAAGCTACTCGCAGGAGATCGGACGGGCCGGCCGGGACGAGCTGCCCTCAACGGTCGAGTTGCTGGCCTGCCAAGACGACATCCCGACTTTGGAGAATTTCGCCTACGGCGATACTCCGTCGGCCGATTCCATTCGCTCCCTCGTTCGAGAAGTTCTTTCCTGGCCAACAGACGAGCCGACCGGCATTTCTCCTTATGACCTCTCCCTGCGCCATGACATGCGTCTTCTCGTGCTCCGGACAGCCCTCACCTATCTGGAGCTGACCGGCGTCGTGAAATCGGGCACGCCGATTTACGCCGGGTACGAAATCAAGCCGATTACGCCGATCCCGCTGATCGCCAAGCAATTCCCCGGCGAGCACGGCGAATTCGTCCGCAACCTCTTCAATTTCGCCAAGCGAGGACGCATCTGGTACGGCCTGAATCCGGATGACGCGGCCCGCGCCCTCGGCGTCGAGCGGAGGCGAGTCCTTCGCGCCATTGAGGTGATGGAGGAGCGCGGGATGATCGAGGTGAAGGCCGGCGACGTCCGTACGCCGTATACGCGAGCCGCCCTGAGTCCCGACGAAGAGAGCATCGCCGCAGACTTGATCGCGCGGTTCGACAAAAGGGAGGAACAGGAGATCGCCCGGCTGCGGCGCGTCGTGGAATTGATCGAGTATGACGGCTGCCAGGTCAACGCCCTCGTCGGCTATTTCGGGGAAGTCCGCGAGCAGCCTTGCGGCCATTGCACTTGGTGCCTGACCAAGCAGAGGCTGCGCCCAAGCCCGGCTCAGGCGGCTCCGATCCGGATCGACGAGTCGGAGGTGCTCGCCTTGTATGGTCGTTGCCCGAGCGAGTTGCAGTCGCCGAGACAGTTGGCGAAAATTCTTTGCGGCCTTTCGAGCCCTTCCTTTACAAAGCTGCGAATGACGCGGGAAGGGCTCTTCGGGTCGCTGGAGGACCACCGGTTCTCAGACGTCGTCGCCTGGTGCGAAGCGGTCCTCCAATCCAGCTAGTTAGCGCCCGCGAGCCGAGCGGCGATCATGGTCGCGACCACGATCGTTGTTTCGGCCACGATCATTGTCCCGATTCCGACTCCGGTCCCGATCCCAGCTGTCGTCTCGGTCACGGTTGGAGTCGCGCGTCCATACATAGCGGTGATGGTTGTCATCCCAGTCTCGGCGATAGCATCGGCCGTCGGAATCGTAGCGGTAGAGCGAGTACAGGGCTCCGGCCGCGCCGACCGTGGTCAGCGTATCATTGTGGCTGAGGGCTCCGATGAGGCCGATCGCTCCTGCCCCGATCGCGAGGTCCTTCCATTGGTCCTTCTGGTTGCTTCGATGCCAGTTTTGTGCTCCGGCGAGCGACGGAACCATCAGGACGGCGCCGATGGCGAGGGCTGCGAGGCTGCGCGTAAGAGTCTGTTTCATGTTCGTGATGCTCCTTGATCGAGAAATCCTGCTCCCGATCGTTGCTTCATGGAGATAAACGAACGAGTTATGAAAACGCTCAGTTGCCGCCTTTTAGGCCCAGGACCGCCTGCTATAACGAAGCGGTGGCCAGCCATTTCGATACGATCGTCGCCCCGATCACCGGCTCCGGGAGCGCGGCGGTCGTTGTCGTCCGCATTTCCGGGCCGGGGGCCTGGGCGGTTGCGTCGCAGGTCTTCTCACCCTGGATGCCGGAACCGATGCGAGCCGTTTACGGGCGCTACCGGCACGGAGACGACGGGATCGCCCTGCCCTTCGCCGAGGGTCACAGCTACACCGGCGAGGAGGCGGTCGAGTTGTCGATCCATGGCTCGCCGGCATCCCTGAGAAGGTTGGTCGAGGACTGTCTGGCGGCAGGAGCGAGGATGGCCGAGCCGGGCGAGTTCACCCAGCGCGCCTTCCTAAATGGGCGCATCGATCTCACCCAGGCCGAAGCCGTCCGGGACACCATCGAGGCGCGGACCGAAGCCCAGTTGCGCCTCGCCAACCTCCAGCGCGAGGGCTCCCTTCGGCGCCGGATGAATTCGATCAGGGAAATCGTCGCGAAGACGCTCGCAGCGGTGGAAGCGTCAGTCGACTTCAGCGAGGAAATCGGCGAATTGGATCGCCCTGCGGCCTCGGCTCGCCTGCGAAAGGCAATCCGCGAGATCGAGGCCCTGCTCGAAACGGCCGCCGCAAGCCGAATCCTTCGCCAAGGCGTTCGGGTAGCTATCGTCGGGCCTCCGAACGCGGGCAAGTCTTCCCTGCTCAACGCGATCCTCGGCTCCGACCGGGCCATCGTCACCGAAATTCCCGGCACGACGCGCGATTTCGTGGAGGAGCAGATCGAGGTCGGCGGCATCCCCGTCGTCTTGATCGATACGGCAGGCTTGCGCGACTCGGACGACCGTGTCGAATCGCTTGGGATTCAGAGGTCTCGCGCGGTGGCGGCCGGCGCGGATCATGTCTGGTATGTGATCGACGCCTCAGTTGGCGCATCGCCGGAAGATGACGCGGCGCTCGCCGCCTTGCCGTCCTCGACCCTCATCGCGAATAAGTGCGACTTGGCCAAGCCTGCGCGAGGTCTCGCGGTCAGCGCCTCGACCGGCGCCGGCATCGCCGAGCTTCTGCGGAGCCTGCCGCTAGATAGGGACGTCGCCCACCGTGAAATCGCCATCAATTCCCGCCATGCGGAACTTCTCCAGGAAGCGCGGCACTTGTTGGAGCTTGCCGTCGCGACGCTAGACTCGGACCGCCCAGACGATCTCGTTTCCGTGCTTCTGCAGGAAGCGCTGAGCACACTCGGACAGATCACGGGCGAGACCGCCTCGCCGGACATGATCGCTCGCATCTTCGCCGACTTCTGCATCGGTAAGTAAGGTTTGGAGCCGCATGGAACCTTGCATATCGACGCCTCGTTGGATATAATAGCTAACAAATCACTTGATAGCTCCACACTCAATATGAGATTCGATAAGTTAACCATCAAGGCCCAAGAAGGACTCCAGATCGCCCAGTCGGTCGCCCAGCGATTCCAGCATTCCAATATCGAGATCGAACACCTTCTGCTCGCCCTGTTAGAGCAAGATAGCGGTCTCACCGCACCGTTATTGGAGAAGGTTGGAGTCGATCCCAAGCGAATCATGCGCGAGCTCGAAGCGGACCTGGAGAAATCGGCGAAGGTGCAGGGCCAGGTCGCCCATGGGACGAACCTTTCTTCGCGCCTTCAGAAGGCGGTGCAAGACGCGTTCGCCATCGCCGACAAGATGAAGGACGAGTACGTATCGACCGAGCATTTTCTCCTCGCCATCGCCGGCGAGGCCGGCTTTAGCGGAAAGCTGCTCCGTTCCAACGGCGCGACGCCGGAAGCCCTCGAGGCCGCCGTCACCGAAGTTCGCGGCGGACGCCGCGTGACCGATCCGAACGCCGAGGAGCGCTATCAGGCTCTCGAAAAGTACGGCGTCGATATCACGGCCAAAGCCCGGATGAACCAGCTCGATCCGGTCATCGGCCGGGACGAGGAAATTCGGCGCGTCGTGCAGGTTCTCAGCCGGCGCACCAAGAACAACCCCGTTCTGATCGGCGAGCCGGGCGTCGGAAAGACCGCCGTCGTCGAAGGCCTCGCCCAGCGCATCGTCAGCGGCGACGTGCCGGAGGGGCTGCGCAACAAGTCAGTCATCTCCCTCGATCTGGGCGCGATGGTCGCCGGTTCGAAGTACCGCGGCGAATTCGAGGACAGGCTGAAGGCCGTACTCGACGAGATCAAGTCCGCCAATGGCGAGATCATCCTCTTCATCGACGAACTTCATACCCTCGTCGGCGCGGGCAAGGCCGAAGGCTCGATGGATGCGGCGAACATGCTCAAGCCCATGCTCGCCCGCGGCGAGCTGCGCTGCGTCGGCGCGACGACCCTCAAGGAGTATCAGCTTTACGTCGAGAAGGACAAGGCGCTGGAGCGACGGTTCCAGACCGTTTTCGTGGACGAGCCGAGCGTGGAGGAGACGATCTCCATCCTGCGCGGGCTAAAGGAGAGATATGAAATACATCATGGAGTTCGAATCACTGATGGTGCGCTGGTTGCTGCGGCTACTCTGAGCAAGCGCTACATCACCGACCGATACCTGCCCGACAAGGCGATCGACCTGATGGACGAGGCCGCGTCCCGCCTCAAGATGGAGATCGACAGCGTGCCCGCCGAGATCGACGAGGTGGAGCGGCAAATCACTCAGCTCGAAATCGACCGCGAGGCGCTGCGAAAGGAGAGCGACGAGGCGAGTAAGGAGCGCCTGCAAGGCACCGAGCGCAGGCTGGCAGAAATGCAGGAGAAGGCGAGCGGCCTCCGCGCGGTCTGGCAGCGCGAGAAGGATGCGATCGAGGGAGCCCGCAAGTTCAAGATCGAGCTCGACGAATTGCGCGGGCAACTCGAGCAAGCCCAGCGCGACGCGGACTGGGCGCGGGCCGCGGAAATCCAGCACGGCAAGATTCCCCAGATTCAGGAGAAGCTGGAGCAGGCCAATTCGCAGATCGAAAAGGTGAGCGAAGGCGGCCGCATGCTCAAGGAGGAGGTTGGCGCGGACGATATCGCCGAGGTCGTCTCCAAGTGGACGGGCGTTCCCGTCAGCAAGCTGCTTCAGGGCGAAATGCAGAAGCTGCTCACCATGGAAGATCAGCTTTCCGAGCGTGTCGTCGGTCAGGAGGAGGCGCTACGGATTCTTTCCGATGCCGTCCGGCGTTCCCGCTCCGGCCTCGCCGACCCGAACCGCCCGATCGGCTCGTTCCTCTTCCTCGGCCCAACCGGTGTCGGTAAGACGGAGACGGCCAAAGCTCTCGCCGAATTCCTGTTCGACGACGAGCGCGCGATGATCCGCATCGACATGAGCGAGTTCCAGGAGAAGCATTCGGTGGCCCGCTTGATTGGGGCGCCTCCTGGATACGTCGGTTATGAAGAAGGAGGTCAGCTCACCGAGCCGGTGCGCCGGCGGCCCTACGCGGTCGTGCTCCTCGACGAGGTCGAGAAGGCGCACCCGGAGATCTTCAACGTCCTGTTGCAGCTTCTCGACGACGGGCGGCTGACGGACGGCCAGGGGCGGACGGTGGACTTCCGCAACTCGGTGGTCATCATGACCAGCAACCTCGGCTCCGAGTTCTATGGCGATCCCCTGATGGGCCACGAAAACTGGGAGAGCACGAAGCAGCGCGTCATCGACCGCGTCCGCGAATTCTTCCGTCCCGAGTTCATCAACCGGCTGGACGACATCATCGTCTTCCACTCGCTCGGCGTGAACGAAATCAAGGACATCGTGAAAATCCAGCTTCGCCACCTGGCGGCTCGGCTGGCGGAGCGGCGGATCGAGTTGGAGCTGACGGACGCCGCCTCGCTCCAGATCGCAACCGCGGGCTACGACCCGATCTTCGGGGCCAGACCGCTGAAGCGCGCGATCCAGCGAGACATCATGAACCCTCTCGCCCAAGCGATCCTGCGCGGCGACATCCGCGAGGGGCAGAAGGTCGAGGTGGACTTCTCCGGTGGGGAGTTCGTGTTCGAAGCGAAAACACCCGTGACCAGCAGCTGACATCAGGGGCGGGGGCATTCCTGCCCCCCGCTGTAGCGAAGCTCCAGCCAAGAAACATGGAGATCCCGCCGGACCGCCTTATCAAGCGAAAAGATAATCTGCCCCACTGGGAATTCGGCGGGGCAACCTACATATCGAGTTCAATTGCCCTCCCCACTGCCTGAGCGATCTTGAGAAGGAAATTGTGATGAACCCCATCCGCTATGGGGATGGTACGTTCTTCGATCTTCTGGTTGGCTGCGCGTAAGGGTCGACCTTCGGTCGAGCGGAGACAGAATGTCTCCGTTCCTGGCATTGAGTCTTTAATAGATACCCAGTGTCCTATTTCCTCGACGGCATCGCGCTGATCCTCCGAACGCCGAAGCTTTGGCGTTTCGTCGTGCAGCCTCTACTGACGGCGGCAATAGCCTTCTTAGCGGTTGCCGCCGGGGCCTATTGGCTGATCGTGCCGAGGCTTGACGCCTGGATCGATGCCCGCATCCACGCGTGGAGCGGGCTCGTCGCCCTCATGACGAGCGGGCTGTACATCCTGCTGCTCGCCCTGACCTCAGGATTCCTCTACCTGACGCTCGCCTCTTTCTTCAGCGCGAGCCTGTGGGAGAAGCTGAGCCTCGAAGTCGAGTTCGTCGAGACAGGGAAGCGCGTCGAGGCGAAGCTGCCGGTTTCGGCTGTCGTCAAGGACTCCCTGCTGCGAGGCTCGTTCGCAGTCGGGGTTTCGCTCCTCTCGCTGTGTTGCGGGTGGACCTTCCTTGGTATTCCGGCAATCCTTTTCGCCGGCTTTCTCGGCCTCCACGATTACACGTCGTCGGCCTGTCTCCGACGCGGCATTACCTTTCCGAACCAAATGGCCGAAGTCCGAACGCTGAGGGGGCGGTTCTCGTTCCTGCTCGCGGCCGGCCTGCTCACCCTGATCCCGCTCGTGAATGTGATCATGCTTCCCGGCTTGGTGGCCGGAGGGACGCTCATGGTCGTGAGGAATCAGTCCTCGTCGCCGAGCTCTCGCAAGTCCTGAGGGGGATCGACGTGCTCGATCTTCAGCTTCAGGATCCGGCGTCCGTCCGTATCGATCACCGTAAAGCGCAGACATTCGGCCTCGATCGATTCCTCGAGTTTCGGCTGGCGGCCGAATAGGCCGAAGACGAATCCGCCGATCGTATCGAACTCTTCGCTCTCGAGATTCGAGCCGAGCGCATCGTTAACATCGTCCACGTGGGTCTTGCCGTCCACGAAATAGATGTCGCCCTCCGCCACGATCTCCTGCTCGACGACGTCGTATTCGTCGACGATGTCGCCGACTAGCTCCTCGACGATGTCTTCGACCGTCACGACCCCGGCGGTACCGCCGAACTCGTCCTGGACGATCGCCATTTGCGTCTTGTGAGCACGCATCTCGGAGAGGAGCTCATGCAGGTTCTTCGTCTCGGGAACGAAGAAGGCGGGGCGCATCAGCTTCTTTAGATTCGGGGCCTGGCCGTTCGAGTGGCGGAGCGAGTGGAGCAGGTCCTTCGCGTGGATGACGCCGACGATCTGGTCGTCGGTTTCCTCATAAAGCGGAATTCGGGAGTGGCCGGTGTCCTCGATCAGCTTCGCGACCTGCTCGGGATCGCTCGACGTCGGCATCGCGTCGAGGTCGACGCGGGGGGTCATCACTTCCCGGGCAACCGTATCGGTGAACTCGAAGACGCTGTGGAGCATCTCCTTCTCCCCTTCCTCGATCTCGCCGCTTTCCTGCGCATCCTCTACCAGGGATTTGATCTCTTCCTCGGCCTGGTTCTCGATCGTGAAGCTGGCCTTCCCGCCAAAACGCGCGGTGATGAGATTTCCGATTGCCGCGACCAACTTGGCGGGAGGGGACAGGAGAATCGCCCAAACCGTAACGAAACGATAGAGACGCAGGCTCGCCCGCATCGGATGCAGCGAGGCAAAACTCTTCGGCACAAGCTCCATCACGAGGTTGAGGAGCAAGATCGGAACGGCGACGATGGCCGAGGCCAGAATCAGAGTCGTCCATCCATGAGCGCCATCCGGATTCAGGAGCTTGGCGACGCCGGGCGCCAAAAGCAGTCCCGCCAGAACCATCGCGACCCGGCAAATGTGGCTCCCCAAAATGCAGGCCGCCGTGTAGTTCGCCTTGTTGTCGAGGAGGCGCTGGAGACGATCCGCACGCTTGGGGTTCTCCTCGTCGCGGAAGTGCTTCACGTGGACCGGCCGAATGAGATCGACCGCGGACTCTGCACATACGAAAAGACCATTGAGGGCGATAATCGCCAAGATCAGGATCACGGCCGCGCTGCCCGGGACGCCGATCTCGGCATCGGCGAGCGTCTGGCCGGGCGCGCCCGCGCCGAACAAATAGAGAGCCGTCACCGCCGAGGCCATCAGCAGCGATAAGCCGGTTTCCACTCTGCGGAGCCATCGGCCGCTCCGGAATCGTTCAGGGGGCTCGATCATTTGGGCAATAGTCCGAAGAGAAGGAGCCCGACGATAACGCCGACGGCAGCTCCGAGGCACACCTCGAAGAGCGAGTGGATCTTGGCCTCCCACCGGCTTTGAGCGATGATCGCCGCCAGCAGGATGGCGATAGCCATGACGAGGACGTTGTCGACCATGAAGATCAAAGCCGTCGCCATGAAGAAGCCGAATGCGGCATGACCGCTGACCAGTCCGCCACGAAGAACTTGGCCGCGTTTGCCGAGGCCCTTGCCGATGATGATGATCAACATCAACAGGAACCAGCCGATGACGATACGCGGGACAATGCCGACGCCGAGCGATTCGCTCGTCATGCTGATCTTGATCTGCTCCCAGCGGTTCTCGCCGAGGATCAGAAGCGCGCCGACGACGAGGGCGATGATCGTCGTGATGAGCACCGCGCCGGCCGCGATGTCTTTCGCGAACTTTGCGAGCGGATGGTAGGTCGGCTGAACGAGGTCGACGGTCGCCTCGATCGCGCTGTTGAACATCTCCGCGATGATGACGAGGGAAATGGTGAACAGAAGCACGAGCATCTCGCGCAGACCGAGATTCACGAACATGCCCAGCAAGAGCACGACGAGCACCACGTACAGGTGAAACCGCATGTGGCGCTGCGTCTTGAACGTGTACACGACGCCGTTCAGCGCGACGCGGAAAGGTTGGAGGATATCTTTCTTCCGAGTCACGCTCACCGGGCCGCTCCTTGGACCGCTCCGCCGGCGTGGAGGATCGAGGCCCAATCCTCGTCCGGCTTCAAGCCGGCCTGTACGGCTACCCGGTTCATCTCGCGTACCATCCGGGCCCGCTCGCCTTCCTCCTCGTCGTCAAAGCCCAGGAGGTGGAGCGTGCCGTGGATAGCGAGATAGCCGAGCTCCTGGCTGAGGCTCACGCCTCGCAAGCGAGCCTGGCGCTCCGCGTAGGGGAGGGCGATGGCGATATCCCCCAGCGGCGCTCCGGGAACGTCGTCGGAGGGAAAGGTGAGCACGTCGGTAGCCTCGTCCTGCCCGCGATAGCGGCTGTTCAGATCGCGGATGGCCTCGTCCGTGCCGATCAGAACGGAGACGGCTTCTTCGCTTCGACCATGGAGGGCGAGCGTCGTGGAGACGGCGCGAGCGATCAACGTGCGCGGGGCGCGCCGCCCGGATTCGTTAGATATCGCAACCGCGTGGCTACTGGGAGGTTCCATACAGACCGGCTAAAGTGACCCCAGCATGGGGAGGCAAAGCGCCAAGTTCACAAAAGCGGAGCGACATCCCAGTGCGCTGCGTCGTAAGGTCATCAAAATGAAAGACTGCCGCAAACGCGGCAATGGTGCCCGGTTTAGTTCCGCGATTTGCTGCGGCGGGCCATTCGGCGTCGCTTTTCGCTTGGCTTCTCGTAATGGGCGTGCTCCTTCAGTTCCCGGAGCAGGCCGCTCTGCTGCAGCTTCATGTTGAAGCGCTTGAGCGCGCTGTCGATGGATTCGTTCGGCTGGACTGTGACGTAGATCAAACTTGGCAATGCCTCCGCAAGGTTCTATTATGGCCCGATTTTCCGAGGACCTGCAACTCGCGGGGAAAGGAAGGGAACGAAGCGGCCTTCCGCATAAGTCCCGACGTTTGGAGGCGATGAAGCCGCATCTCATCGTCGCCGCCGAAGCCAGCGAAAAGACCGGGTCTTAACGTACATCGTAATCCCGACGTTGTATATCGCGGCTTGGAATTCCCTGGGGGCTCGGAGAACAATGAAGTCGTCCAGAACCTCAACCCATTCGCATTAAACTCCTGGATGGATGGGGGTGCCACGGGGTTTTGGGCAGGGGGGAGGCGCGACCAGAGAGCCCGGCGGTGATCCCGCCGGGCTCCGCCGGGTGGCCATTAGGATGCTGATAAGAGAGTTGCTGCCCCGACAAGTCGTTACCGCCGACGCCGATACAAGCATCGAAGACGTCGCCACCCGGATGCGGGATCATCGCGTCGGCATTTTGCCCATCTTGGAGAACGGGCGGCTTGTCGGCGTGATTACGGATCGGGACATCGTCGTGCGCACAGTCGCACAGGGAAGCAACCCCCGCCGGGAAGCCGCGTCCAGCATCATGACGGCTTGTCCCATTACGATCCAGGAAAGCGCGGATACCGAAGACGCCGCCGTCCTCATGAGGAGCCATCGTCTTCATCGCATCGTCGTCGTCCGGGACAATGGGACCGTCTCCGGTGTCATCTCCCTCACCGATCTGTCCCTCCTGGACGGCGACGCCCTCGAAATCCTCCGGCGGCTCTCGGAGAAGCCGAAAGACCAGGATTCCTAGACGGCCGCGGGATCGGCTTCCGGGTTGAGGGCCCGGATCGAACATTCCTGAGCGAGCCGTCCCGCAATCTCACCGAACGACTGGGCCTGCCGGCTTCCCGGAAATGCCACAAACGACGGCACGCCCTGATCGGCGGCGCTGCTGATCCCGGGATCGAGCGGCAACGAGCCCAAATACGGCACGCGGAGGTCGTTTGCCAAATCCTGGCCGCTCATGCCGCTGAAGATGCGCGTCTCCCGCCCCGTTTCGGGATCGACGAAAGCCGCCATGTTTTCGATTACGCCGAGGATCGGCGATTTCAGGCGACGGAAAAGCTGCACGGACTTGCCGGCGATGTTCGCGGCGACGTTGTGCGGCGTCGTCACGATGACGACCCCGGTCAGCGGCGCAAGCTGGGCCAGCGACATCGGCGCGTCGCCGGTTCCCGGCGGGAGGTCGACGAGCAGATAGTCGAGATCGCCCCAGGCCACGTCTTCGAGCAACTGCTTCACCGTTCCCGCGACCATCGGCCCGCGCCAAAGCACGGCCTGACCCTCTTCGAGGAGGAAGCCGATCGACATCAGCTTGAGCCCGAAGCGCTCGATCGGGATGATCTTGTTCCCCTTCGTATAAGGCTTCTCATTCCCGGCTCCGACCATCATCGGGATGCTCGGCCCGTAGACGTCGGCGTCGAGGATCCCTACCTTGGCTCCGGATGCGGAAAGGGCCACCGCGAGATTGACGGTCACCGTGCTCTTCCCCACCCCGCCTTTTCCGCTCGCGATAGCGATGACGTGCCGCACCTCCGGCAAGAGGTCTTCCGGATTCGTTTGCCGTTCGCGAACCCGCGCCGTCATTTCGACCTTGACCGACTCGACGCCGGGGAGAGCCGATACGGCTTCTTCGGCCTGGTCTTGAAGAAGCTCACGGACGGGGCAGGCGGGCGTCGTCAACTCGATGGTGAAGGAAACCGCGCCACCCTCAATCGCGACATCTTTCACGAAGCCGAGGGAGACGATGTCGCGGTGAAGGTCGGGGTCGTGGACGGCTCGCAGGGCTTCCAAGACCTGCGCTTCGGTGACTGGCATTTGTGGTTAGGGTACCGCTATGGGCCGCTCCGATGAAGGCATACGGCTCGAGCGGCTGCCACTTCGATGCTTCGATCCCTTTTGCGCGCGGCTGCCCGCCTAATCGACATGCAAGAACGCCCGAATCGCGTCAAGGCTACGGTCGAGCCAATTGGCGTCATGGAACAGAAATACGATACAAGCGGTCTTTTCGCCACCCTTCCCGACGGTCCCGAGCGTCGTTCCGTGTTCAAACATCCACTCTTCCGAAGCCGCCGCCTCGCCACAAGAGTAGAGCGCAGAGCCGTCGGGAAGGCTGGCTGAGCTCGGAGAGGGCGGGGAGCCACGGAAGAACTCCCAGTTGTCGTCCGAATCGTCGTGGAACATGTGCCGTTTGCTAAGTCCGCGACTCGGCGTGAATTCTTCCTCCATCGCCTTCAATACGAGACCGGCGTCCTCAGTCCGGAAGACCAGCATTTTGATCTTAGGACTCGAAACAACAGGCCTCGCCTTTGAGCCTGGCGGCGGTGCGCCCAACGCTCTGGCGAAGTCCACGTCGACCTTACGAGGATGAAAGCGATTCAGGAAGGCATAAGGATCACGCCGAAATGCCAGGAGACAGGCGATGGCGGCGAGCATGGCGCCTGCGCCCGCCACGATCCAACGCCACGGCTTCCCGCGAGCCTTTTCCTTCCCCATCCCCTCCATCATATGCCCGTCCGCTCGGCGAAAGCGGGCAATCCTGGGCCCATGCGTTCCAAAATGAACCTACCGCGATGCTGCTGAAATCCATCAACTACTGGTCATTCCCCGGCGGGCTCGAAGGCACGCTGGACGTTTTCGAGGCTTTGAAACTGGCCAAGGAGCACGGCTTCCAGGCCATCGAGTTCGGGATCGGCGATTCCGGCGCTCTGCACCTCGGAACCACGGAGGAGGAATGTAAGCGAATCCGGGCGAAGGCCGACGAAATAGGCATTGCCACACCATCCGTCGCTTCCGGCCTCTATTGGGATCGAGCGCTCGGCGACGGCGATCCGGCGAAGCGGGCCAAAGCGAAAGACGACCTCGAAAAGATGATCCGTATCGCAAGCTGGCTGGGCGCGAAGACCCTGCTTACCATTCCCGGAGCGGTCGAGGTCTTCTTCATCCCGGAGCGCCCGATCTATCCCTACGATCAAGTTCTCCATCATGCGATCGAGGGGCTGAAAGCGGTGCTACCGACGGCCGAAAAGTATGAGGTCCGGCTCGGCATCGAAAACGTGTGGAACAAGTTCCTCCTCTCGCCGGCCGAGATGGCCTGGTTCATCGACCAATTCGAATCTCGCTGGATCGGGGCCTACGTAGACGTGGCGAACGTGCTCCTCTACGGCTACCCCGAGCAATGGCTGCGCGTTCTCGGCAAGCGAGTCGTGGGCATCCACTTCAAGGACTTCCGCAAGGCGGTCGGCACGATCGACGGATTCGTCGATATCCTCGAAGGGGACGTGAACTGGCCCGAGGTGATGAAAGCGATCCGCGAGATCGGCTACGACGGCCCGATCCCGGCCGAGATGATCCCCGGCTACAAGCATCACCCGATGGTGCGGATTGCGAATACGAGCCGAGCGATGGACGCGGTCCTGAGGGACCAGGATTAGAGGATTGGAGGATTTAGGATCGAAGGATTGGAAACGCAGCGGGCTCTCTCAGACCCAATCCTCAATCCTTCAATCCTCTAATCCTTTCCCCTCCTACACGAAGGTTGCTTCGGCGAAGCGCGTGGTCGAGCGGAGCTTCTGGCATAGGACCAAGCTGATGTTCTTCAACAGCCGGGCGACGATGTCCGGGCGGGTCGCTTCCAGGTCGTCGAGGAGCGAGGCCGGGAAGCGAATGGCCTTGCAACCACCGGAGGAAATTGCCTTCGCGCTCCGGGGCTTCTGGTCGAGGAAGCTCATCTCCCCGATCAGGGAGTCGCGGCCAAGCCGGTAGAGCAGATCGTCCATATCCGTCCGGATTTCGCAGGCCCCGTCGACTACCACGAGGAGATCGAAGCGATCGTCGTCCTTTGACACAAGGTTCTCGCCGCTCGCATAACTCTCCACTTTGCCGCAATCCGCGAGCACCCGAACTTGCTCGTGCGACATCCCGGTGGCCAAGCCGGTGCGGGCAAGGAGCTCGTAGCTGTCGGGGGTCTCGGAATCCATGCAAAGGATTATGGTCTACGCGGAGGCTAACGAATCCTCGCCGTAAGAGCTTTGCCGGCATAAACGATTTCTTTATCGGCCACCTGCGACGCACCGATACCGATTCCCCGATCCGGCCGGACGAGGACGATCCGGAATCGCCGCTTCCCAAGCAAGCCGGGAAACGAGCCATGACGAGTCCCGAAGGAGATCGTGCGCGTTCGGTCGTTCCAACGGATCGCGATCGTGGCGTACCGGCCTTTCTCATAGCCGTAATCAAGCCCGTCGTCCTCGTACAGCGTGAACGAACCGTCCGCTCCCGGATAGACCCGCAATTCGATGGGATCGGCGGGCTTTTCGCTCGCGTATTGCAGCTCCGGACCCATGGGTACGATGCTTCCCGATCGAATGAGAATCGGCATCCGGCTCAACGGGGCCGCCATATCGAGGCTTCTTCCGCCGGCGTGCGACACCCCGGTCCAGAAATCGAACCACTTCGCGCCGGCAGGCAGGTACACCGAGCGCGACGTCGCGTGGGGATGGATGACAGGATCGATCATCATCGCATGTCCGAACATGAACTGATCGGCGATATCGAGCACCTTGGGATCGGCGTCGAAGTCCATCGGCAAGCCGCGCATGATCGTATCGCCCCGGCTCGTGACCTGCCAGGCAAGCGAATAGATGTACGGCATCAGGCGATACCGCAGCCGGTCGAAGTCGACGAGGATGTGCTCGTCCTCCGGGCCGAAGCGCCACGGCTCCTTGTCGGTCCCGGTGCCATGCACGCGGAAGATGGGGCAGAACGCGCCGTACTGATACCAGCGGACGAACAGCTCGCGGTAGTCGGGATCGCTATTCGGGCGAGAGAAAAAGCCGCCGATGTCGGTGCACCAATAGGGCACGCCGGCCATGCAGAAGTTCAAGCCGCATGGTATCTGGCGAGCGAAGGTATCCCAGTCGCCGGTGACGTCTCCCGACCAGGTCGCGGCCGCGTTGCGCTGCTGCCCGGCGAAGACGGAGCGCGTCAAGATGAAGACGCGCTGGTTCGGCTTGGCCGTCCGCTGGCCCTTGTAGACGCCCTCCGTGTCCTTCAGCGAGTAGGCGTTGATCACACCGACGCCGGGACCGAGAGCCGTCTTCGTCTCCCGGTACCGGTTCATGTCGACCTCCGGCTCGGTCGCGTCGAGCCACCATGCGTCGATGCCCTTGCTCAGCAGCTCGTCCCGTATCTGCCGCCAATACATTGCGCGAGCCTGGGGATTGAGCGCATCGTAGTAGCGCATCGCCGGTCCCGCGAAATCTTCCATCGCCGGATATAGGTAGCCCGCCCTGTCGAGCTCCTCATAGTTGGCGCTGCCTGGCGCGAACTTGCCCCACACCGAGATCATCAAATGCACATTCTCGGCATGGAGCTTGTCAATCGCCGCCTTCATGTCCGGATATCGGTTGGCATCGAGCTGGTGGGAGCCCCAAGGGTGCGGATCCCAATAGAACCAGTCCTGCACGATATTGTCGAGGGGTATCTTCCGCCGCCGATACTCGCCCGCGATGTCGAGCAATTCCTGCTGGGTCTTGTAGCGCTCCTTGCACTGCCATAAGCCGTATGCCCATTTGCCGAAGAGCGGGGTCGGGCCGGTTGCGGCCCGATACTGGGCGACGACCGCGTCGAGGCTCGGGCCGTAAACGAAGTAGGTGTCGGTCTGGTCGACGAACTCGGCCGACCAGTCGATGGCCGGCTTCTCGACCGGAGATCGCCACATAAGGGAAACCTCGGCTCCCCCCTTGGCCTGGTAATACTCCATTCGGACCGGATAGCGGCGATGGGCGACGAGGCGAATGCGGCCCGTGTTCGCGGCGGGCGGGCGCTCGCGCCAATCGTTCACGAGCAGCTTATCGCCGACCCAGAGCCGTACGCCGTCGTCTCCGACCGTCGTGAAAGAGTAGTCGCCTGTTACGTCCGGTTCGACGTAGCCCGTCCATCGGACCGAGTAATCGTCATGGCCGAGCCCCATCGGAGCTTCTTTGCCCCAATCGAAGCCAATGCGGGCGTCCTGTCGGCTGCCGATTTCCTTCTCGAAGTTCCGGCCTTGGAAGTAGTGGCCCGTGAGTCCGCCGGAGTGACCCTCGTCGTCGAAGAGTTTCGCGCTCGGGATCGGTCCGGAGCGGCCACCGAAGTCGAGGTGCATCGCGCTCGCCGTATCCCATAACAGCCCATAGCCCTTGCTGGAGATCAGGAACGGATTGACATCCTCCATATTCTCCTGGACCATCTTGACGCTCTCGCCGCGATAGTCCAGAACCCCATTCTGATGCCCGCCAAGCCCATAGTAGGCCTCGCCGGGCGGCATCGCGAAACGCATCTCGGCGTCGAAGGCGATTTGGCCCAGCGCGGTGACCTTCTTGAAAGCTGGAAATGCCGGGCGGTTGAGAAGCAGCCGCCCGCTCCGATCCGAATAAGCGACTCCGCCAGTGGCGTAATCGACCCTGACGGACAGGCGCGCGGTGCGGAGGGTGACGCCTGCGGAGTTCGCCACGATCGCAAACTTGGGGCGCTTGGGCCAAGGGCGGGTTATCACCAAGCTCTGCTTGTCCGAGAACCGTTGCCCTGGCGCAACGGTCTCCCGGACGACGCTGTCCGTACAAGCCTCCAACCGGACCAGTCCCTTCGCCGTATGAGCTACGAAGCCGCGGTCGATGACCTGAAAATAGGCGCCGGCGAGGGAAAGAAGACAAAGCACGAAACCAGTATGCTCCCAACCTGGCACGGCCTAACCAATGCTTTCAACACAGAGAAGCGGAGGAACGGAGATTCCGAAATACGGGATGCGCGTTGCGTCTTCGACCCTTGTTTATGGCTATCATGACGAGCATTCGCCGACTCCCGTCACGTTCCTCGACTCGCGGCAAACGCCGCTCCCTCGGAATAACAACCCACGCTACGACGCAGACCAACCTTCGACACAGAAGAACGGAGGAGCAGATATCAGATATAAGATCTCCGTTCCTCCGATTCTCCGCGTTTAAATCCCGACCAGCCGCTGAGAACGGCTACGCCGTCATTCGCTCCTCGACTCGGAAAATCTCCTGCTCCGGATCGGAACAGAGGACGACGCCCTCCGGCAATTCGAGGTCGGACGCGCGCACGACATCGCCTGGCGCGAACTCCGACACGCGGATTCGAATCGGGCGGTCGAGCACGGCTACGGGTCCGCGCAGATCGACGGCCTTGGTCGTTTGCGTCACGATCACGTGGCGACGCCTCGCCGGCATAAGTCCAATGAGGGTCACCGGCACCATCACGCGGATTCGATCCGTGTCGGAGACTTCTTTGAGAAAGAGATGGGTCAGCTTACGCCCATCGTCCGATTTGGCAAACCGATTGATGATCACGTGGCGAGGAGACGGCTCGCCCGGTAACAGAACATCGAGAATGCCCATGCCGCGATTTGCGTTCAGCGCCTCCCGGAGCGCCGAAACCTGCATCACGATCTGCTCCTGGCTCCCCTCTGAATCGTTGCACAGCAAATCGGCAGTGATATGAGAAGGATCGCGTAAGAAAGCGGCGCCCGGCAGACGCTGGGCCTTTAATATCGTCAAAACGAATCTACCTCCCGGCCCCCCAGAGATCATCAACCGGTCGGCCTTCTATATCGTACTACGATAGTATATCACGCTCCGTTGCATTTCCGGAAGGGGATTTCTACTTGGCGTACTTGGAAGGGGGAACGTCCATGCTGAAAAATTCCAGCACATCGTCCAGGCGGCCGCTTTCGTCGACACATGCCTTGTTCATGGCGTCGTGCTTTTGTTTGGCGTCGTCGATGGCGCGCTTCTTCGCCTCGATCTGGGCTTCGAGCGCCTTGATGTCGGCCTCCGACTTCGTGACGAACTCGTCGGCCTGCTTTCCGTAGCCTTCCTCGTAGGCGGCCAACGCGGCCAGCTTTCGGGAGGCGTCGGCAACGATGATCTCGGGGGTCACGGCCACCGTTTTTGCCATCGCCTGGATCGTGATCTTGACGGTTTGGCGTCGGGCCTCCAGCGGCAGCTCGGGCGGCAAGGTCGCGAGGAGGTCGAGAAGCTGTTCGGCGGTAAAGGGAGCATCCTGAACGTTCGCCATCCCATAGATCGCCTTGAAGTCGATCGTCCCGTCCGCCTTCATCGGCTGCGCCTGCGGAACTTCGGGAATCTTGATTTGGTCCAGATTCGGGCCGGGCGAGTCCCTCACGATTTGCTCGACCGTCTTGACTTGTCCGGAGACAACCCCGGATCCCTGGCTGTTCATGAACTTCTTGAAATCCTCGTCCGACATCGCCGGCCCCGACGCCGATGATGGCGGGATTTCGACGAAGAATCCGGCGGCTTTCCGAAGAGTGTCTGAGATTTTCATGGCGGTGAGAGTGTTAAGTGTTGAGTGTTGAGGAGTATAGGGCTAGCTTGCGGCAATTTGGCAATCCAATCAGGCCGATAGCCGAGCGACCATCTGTTCGAACGGGGCAACCTCCTCCAGCGCCGAAGTCATCGCGTTCGTCTGGAAGACGACGTCCTCGATATCGGCGAGCACCTGCTCCGGCGAGCGGGCTCGAATCTCGTCGTTGATCATCCCGAACGTGTCCTCCATCAGTCGCGACTGGTGGTTGAGGTTGCTGAGGATGGAACCGATCCGGTCGATGTATTCGATACGCCGCTGGATCACCTCGCGGCGCTTTTCGAGCACTGCCTGGGTGTGCAGCTCGATCTCTTTGCTCGTATCGAGGAATTTCTGAATCTTGTCGAGTTCGTCCTGATAGCGCTTCTTGATCTCATCGACCGTGTTCTTCACCCAGTTCGATTCGGGCGTCATGAAGATCTCGTCGGGAATATCCTGCTGGAGCGGCTTCGCCTTTTTCTTCAGATCGTCCGGCGTCGGCAGGTCGAGCGTATTGATGCCGGTATCCTCCGCGCGCACCTCGCTGAGCACGCTCGAGAGATAGTTTCGGAACTGGACCTCTTTGCTTCCGAAGAGAAGGAACTTTTCGAGGAGAAAATCGAGCTTCTTGATGACATCGCCGAACCAAGCCCGGCCTTCCGTCGCGTCCGCATCGCTGTAGATTTGATCGCGGGTCGATTCAAGGCGCAGATACCGGTCCCGCATGGCGGGAGATAGAGTCGGGAGAATCTGCTCCTTGAGCTTCTGCCGGCGCTCAGCGATCGCGGCGTCGTACTTCGCCTGCATCCGCTTGCCGTACCACTTGCTGTCCGGCACGAAGAGCATGTACGCCGCCTCTGCGGCAAGCCCGGCGATGAGGGGAACCGGAGTCAGTAAGGCAGCCGAAATCGCGGCCACGGCGGCGAGGCCGATGGTGTTGCCGTTCTCCTTGAAGGCTGCCGCGTACCGGCTCTCATTTTTCATTCGACAAATAGATTATGGGACGCCCCGGCCCCAATACCCTAACACCCCAATACGTTGAATACCTGTCTCAGAGCGAAACGCGGACCTGGCCGCCGCTTCCCTGCTCCTTCAGCATCTTGAGGAGGCTCTGGCTGACCCGCAGAAACTCCGGCGTCATCGCGAGGTCCTCGACCGGCGCGTGCGGCCCCATCCGCGGACGCGCGAAGGGCACCCGCATGTCCTCGATGATCTTCGCCGGGCGGGAAGAAACGACGATGATCCGGTCGGCGAGCAGCAACGCTTCGGTGATGTCGTGGGTGATGAAGATGACGCAGTTCTTTTCCTGATCCCAGAGTTTGAGAAGCAGTCCCTGCATATCTTCGCGAATCTTGGCGTCGAGAGCTCCAAAGGGCTCGTCCATCAGCATGATCTTCGGCTTGAGGGCCAGACACCGGGCGATCGCGACGCGCTGCTGCATGCCGCCGGAAAGTTCTTTGGGAAGAGCGTTCGCTCGATCGCCAAGGCCGACCTTTTCGATGTAGTCGCTCGCGACCTGCCGCCGGGACGCCTTGTCCATGCCCCGGATCTCCAGCCCGAATTCGACGTTCCGCTGGACCGTCAGCCATGGCAGGCAGGTGTAGGCCTGCTGGACGGTGACGGCGAAGGGGTTGTCCCCCTCGATCTTCTTGCCGAAGGCAAAAACCTCTCCCGAAGTCGGGGCCAGGGTTCCGCCGATCATGTTCATCAGCGTCGACTTCCCCGAGCCGGAGGGCCCGAGAATCGCCGTGAACTCGCCGGCCTGCTCGTTCGGAATCACGAGATTCATATTCTCGATCACCGTCTCGACCTGGCCGTTGTTCTTGTAGGACTTGGTGACGTTGCGAACCTCGATGACATTCGCCTCCTCGACGTTCTTCGTCAAGTCGACTGCCTTGGCCTGAAATGTTTCGGGGGTTGGGTCAGACATCGTTTCCTCTTACCAAGCGAAGAACCTCTTCTGGATCAGCTTCAGCGCCCAGTCGGTGAAGTAAGCGATGGCGCCGATCAGGATCAACGTTCCGTACACCTGCCCGGATTGGAACGTCTTGCTGCCGACCTGAAGCAAGTAGCCGAGCCCGATCTGATCGACGTTCGAATTGATATATTCGGCGAGGACGATGTAGGTCCACATAATGCCGTTGCAGATGATCACGGCTTCCCAGATCTGGGGGAGCGCGGCAGGGATCAGCACCTTGCGGACGATCTGCCCGCCGGTTGCCCCCATATCCCGTGCGACGACCACGAAGTCTTCGCGCACCGCGAGGATCGCGTTTCTCACGAGCAGGATCATGTAGAAGATCGAGCCGAGGAAGAGGAAGACGATCTTTGCCTTCTCCTCGATGCTGAACCAGAGGATGATCAGGCCGATGAGGCCGGTCGGGGGGATCGCCTTCAGCCCGTTGAAAATCCGGTTGAGCATCGAATCGACCGGGCTATACGCCCCCATCAGAAGTCCGATCGGGATGCCGATGACCACGACGAGCAGGAGGGCCGAGATGACGCGGAGGAAGCTACGCATAACCGCCGGCCACAGCCATCCCATATCGTTGAAGTGGCCGAGGCCGCGCAGCACGTCGTCCGGCGGCGGCAGGAAGAGGGGCTTGACCATCTTCCCGTAGGTCAGCACGCACCAGACGACGATGAACAGGGCGATCCCGATCCAGTTGAACAGAAGGTCTTGCCCTTTGCTCAAGCTCGACCGAACTTTGAATGACACGTCGATAGATTCCTTATTGGTTCGCGATGAGCTTGACGTCGGTGCGCCGGTTGGCTTGCCGTCCCGCTGCGGTCGAATTGTCCGCAACCGGCTTGTCAGGCCCGTTCCCCATCGGAATCAGACGTTCCGAATTGAATCCACGACTCACGAGATAGTTGACAACCGCTTGGGCGCGCCTCTGGCTGAGCACGACGTTGCTGTCGTGGTTGCCGACGTTGTCGGTATTGCCTTCGATGCGGAAGAGAGCGTTCGAAGCCGTGCGCAGCAACGGCACAACCTTGCTGTCCAGGGCCTGCCGGGCGGACTGGCTCAGCGTCGCCGAGCCGCTTTCGAAGTTAATCGTCAAGGGCTTTGTGAAGACCGGGGTCGCCGTCTCTGCCTCTCGGTGCTGCTGGGGCGTGATGTGGACCTCTTCCATCGGCGTCGGCTTCTTCTGCTCGGTCGGCAGCTCGTTATAGATTTCGCGGACGAACTGGTCGTCCTTCGCATCCGACGCGCTCACTTCGTCCTCGACCGCGCCGACGTAGAAGCTGTTCGCCTGGTTGAAGATCGTGTCGAACTGAGCCGAAGCTCCGCCGAACCCAAAGGTTTTTGCGTTGTCGGCAAGGCTCGTCAGCTTGACCTTGTTGAAGGTGTCGAGGCAGCCCTTTTCTCCGAGCGATTTGAAGTCGGGGAAGCTGTCCATCATCGTCTCGACCGCCTTATGCGCGTCGTTCTGAGCCTGGAAGGCCCCGTCGAACCAGCCCTTGATGAAGGCCTTGATGAGATCGCCGTTCTGTTGGATGAAATCGGTTCGGGCCAGGAAACAGTCGCCGATGAGGTTCGAGGCGGTCTCCGAGGAGAAGATCACATGCGAGCCTGGCACCTGCTTCAGGGCGGCCGAGATGTTCGGCTCCCAGGTGACGATGGCGTCGGCCTTGCCCGAAGTGAAGGTTGCAACGACCGCGTCGGGCAGGTCCTGGGCGATCTTCGAGTTCAGGATGCCCCGCTTTTGCGATTCGGTAAGGCTCGAGTTAAGAACGCCGTAGCGCAGGAGCGTATCGGACGGACTCAAGGTAATCAGGGCTACCGTCTTGTCCTTCAGGTCCTCGAACCGGTTAATGCCTTGGCGGGCAACGATGGCGTCGCCGCCCTGCGAGTAGTCCACCTGGAAGAGGATTTTCGCCGGGGTTCCGCCCTTCTTGAGGCCGCCAAGCTGCGTCGCGGCCGTGTCCATGGTCGACCAGGCGAGATCGACGCGGCCGGACGCGAACTCGTTCGTCATCGCGACGGGATCGTCCATGATCTGGAATTCGACCAAGAGGTTGTACGTCTGCCAGTAGATGCAGGCCTTGTTCGGCTTCAACCCGTTGTTGGCGAAGATACCGCCGAGCCATCCCGGCCACTGGTTGAGCGCGACATGGAGGGGGCGGCCGAGCCGCGAATTCAGCCCGAGATCGCCCTCGATCTTGGTATCGCCGAAGTGCCCCGTCGCCTGACTCGAACTACCGCCGTCGGAGCGTTGCTTCCAAAATCGGTAGCCGCCGTAAAGGCCGCCGGCCACGAGAATGAAAATGATGATCTTTCCAGCCAGTGTTGGTCGCATCTTTGTGCCGTATTCTCCCAGGTTCTCCGATTTACTTCAAGTTTCAGCTTGACTCAGGGCCCCTTCGAACAGATGTACCCCTTTGAATAGACGCGGGTTGCATCCCTACATGCCTCTCCTAGCGCGAGCCCTGATCGATCTTTTCAGCTTTACCGGCAAACCCTGCACAGAAGAAGTCGCGAAAAAGAGCAAAACTAGCGCATGCGTCGCACTTCATAAGGCTGGAGGTTTCAAAATGGTTCGATCCACAAGGCTTGTTCTCGCTTCGATCTTTGGGCTCACAATGTTGGTGGGCGTCCCGATGGTGGCGGCCGCTCAGCAAGGCGACGACAAGCTCATTTCTATCGATATGCAGAATGCCGACGTACGCGAAGCCCTGCGCACCCTGTTCAAGTCTGTGGGACTCTCCTACTCGGTGGCTCCCGAGGTGCAGGGAACGGTAACGCTCGATCTCCACAACGCCAAGTTCGAGACCGCGCTCCAGAACATCTGCAAGCAAGTCGACGCGACTTACCGGATCACCGCGGGCGTCTACGAGATCATCCACCGCGAAGACCCGGTCCTACGCGATCCCGGTCCCGAGGAGATGCCGACCTCGAAACCTTCGACCGAGATGCGCCGGATTCGCCTTCTCCATGCGGACCCGATGTTCGTAGCGATGCTGATCGGGCAATCGAAAACCGACTTCATGCTCGCTCCCGAGGTCAGCACCGTGCTCAAGACCAAAGGAGGCGGAGGCGGCTTCGGTAACGGGCTCGGCGGCGGCAACAACTCGGGGAATAACTCGGGGAATAACTTCGGGAACCGCTTTGGCAGCGGGAATAACGGCTCGCCAGGCGGCAACCGAGGCGACGGCGGCCCTCGCGGCTAACACTTAACCTGGGTATAGATGGCTCCGTCCGCTGCCGGTCAGGTTCGCGGCGGAGCCTTTGTCGTGAGTTTTCCTTACGCCGGGTCGAGCCCTCAGAAGGTACAACCAACCTATGGCTACTACCGTCGCGCCGACCAGTGGAAGCATCGAGAGCATTCTTGGAGCCGAGGCCGAATACCTCCTCTCCCACAAGTGCCAGACGATTTCCAAAGAGCATCTTCACCTGCCCGGCCCGGACTTCCTCGACCGGGTCTTCGTGCACTCCGATCGCAATTCCCAGGTCATTCGCTCGCTGCAATCGGTCTACGGCCACGGCCGGCTCGCGAATACCGGCTATATGAGCATCCTGCCCGTCGACCAGGGCATCGAGCACAGCGCCGGCGCGTCCTTCGCCAAGAATCCCGAATACTTCGATCCTGAAAATATCGTCCGGCTCGCGATCGAGGGCGGATGCAACGCGGTCGCCTCGACCCTGGGCGTTCTCGGCATGTGTAGCCGCAAATACGCCCACAAGATTCCTTTTATCGTCAAGATCAACCACAACGAGCTGCTGACCTTCCCCAACAAGTTCGACCAGGTGATGTTCGCCTCGGTCAACCAGGCATGGGACATGGGGGCGGCGGCCGTCGGCGCGACGATCTATTTCGGAAGCGAGGAATCGACGCGGCAGATTCAAGAAGTGACCCAGGCCTTCGAGATGGCGCACTCGCTCGGCATGTTCACGATCCTTTGGTGCTATCTGCGGAATCCCGCCTTCAAGCAAGAGAAGGACTACCACCTGTCCGCCGACCTGACGGGCCAGGCCAACCACCTCGGCGTGACCATCGAAGCCGACATCATCAAGCAGAAGCTCCCCGAAAACAACGGCGGCTACAAGGTCCTGAAGGCCGAAGCCGGCGATTATGGCAAGACCGACGAGCGCGTTTATACGAAGCTGACGTCGGACCATCCGATCGACCTCTGCCGGTATCAGGTCGCCAATTGCTACATGGGCCGGGCCGGCCTGATCAATTCGGGCGGCGCTTCCGGCGCCAACGACTTCGCGGACGCGGTCAAAACCGCCGTTATCAACAAGCGCGCCGCCGGTTGCGGATTGATTTCCGGCCGCAAGGCGTTCCAGCGTCCGATGCCGGAAGGCGTTCAGCTTCTCAACTCGATCCAGGACGTGTATCTGGATGAGCGCGTTACGATCGCGTGACGGAGACTGGTATTGGGGTGTTAGGGTATTGGGGTATTGGCCGGGGTCGCTGAGCGACCAATACCCCGACACCCCAATATCTCGACACCCCATCCCCGGAATGCTATTCTGAGTTTGTGATTCGCACCGCGAGCGCCGTCTCGTTCCTTCTTCTTTCCTCGCTTGCCTTTTCCCAAGATTTCTCCTGGGCGCCGGTCGCCCCCGGGAAGGCGACTTCGATCGTTTCCGGGGCGGAGATCAGCGTCCAAAACAATGCGCTCAAGGTCGGCTTTATGGGGAAGACCCTCAAGGTCGAGAACAAGTGGACGCACGAATGGCAAGACCTGGGAACGCTGGTCGTCCGGCTCGTGATGAAGAATGGCCGCACGATCGATATCAAGCCGCAAGAATCGCGACAGCGGATGATCCTCGCTCCATCGCCCCTCTCCGCCCGGGCCGTCGAAAAGAAGCGGGGAACCGTCGTGGTCATGCCGTTCACCATCGACTCCTTGAGGACCTACGGCTTTTGGCGGCTGCTGTTGCGCGATCAATGCGACTACGCCCGCATCGAAGTCGATTTGAAGCCTCCCCTAGGCGACATCGATGTTCGCGAAATCCAACTTCTCAACTTCGCCGCGCCCAATGCGGAGGTCGTCGGCAAGGTGCCGGGCTCGCCGATCGTCGCCGGAAACTTCTTCGTCGGCCTCGAACATCCGATGTCCGTTTCGAAGGTCGAGAATGGCGTTGCGACTTGTTCCATGATGCGCGTGCTTCCGATTCGGCGAGGCTCGACGGTCACCTTCACCGCCGTCATCGGCGTCACTCCTCCCGGCCAGTTGCGAAGAGCCTTCCTCTCTTACGTCGAGAGCGAGCGAGCCCATCCCTATCGGCCGTTCCTCCACTACAACTCGTGGTACGACATCGGCTACGGAAACACGTTCGATCAAGCTCAATGTCTCGACCGGATCGACAAGTTCGGGGAAGAGCTCGTTAGGAAGCGAGACGTCCAAATGAGCTCATTTCTCTTCGACGACGGCTGGGACAACTACCAATCGATCTGGCAGTTCAATTCCGGATTTCCGAACGGATTTATTCCGTTAAAGGACGAAGCGGCGAAATTCAACGCCGCGCCAGGCGTCTGGCTCTCGCCTTGGGGCGGTTACAGCGCGGCCCGTGAAGCGCGCCTCAAATACGGCAAGGCGCACGGAATGGAGGTCGATTCCCAGGGCTACGCCCTGTCCGGCCCGAAGTATTACAAGAAGTTTCACGACGTCACCCTCGACTTCGTCACACGCCAGGGCATCAACCAATTCAAATTCGACGGTACCGGCTCTCCCGACAAGACCACGCCCGGCAGCCAGTTCGACAGCGACTTCGAGGCCGCAATCTCCCTAATAGGCGATCTCCGGGCCGCCCGGCCGGACCTCTTCGTCAACCTGACGACCGGGACTTGGCCCTCTCCGTTTTGGCTGAAATTCGCCGATTCGACGTGGCGTGGCGGCGCCGACCACTCCTTTGCCGGAGTCGGGACCTGGCGGCAAAAGTGGATGACCTACCGGGACGGCGACACCTATCACGGCGTCGTGCAGCGCGGCCCGCTATATCCGATCAACTCCCTGATGGTCCACGGCCTCATCTACGCGCAGCACGCTCAGCACCTGACCGACGATCCCGGCAACGATTTTCGCAGCGACGCCCACGACTACTTCGCCAACGGCACCCAACTCCAGGAGATGTATATCACGCCGGACCTGCTGACGACGCAGAACTGGGACGACCTCGCCGAGGCCGCCAAATGGTCGCGCGCGAATGCCGACGTGCTGGTCGACAACCACTGGGTAGGCGGCGATCCGGCAAAGCTCGACGTTTACGGCTGGGCGGCCTGGTGTCCGCGGAAAGCGATCCTGACGCTGAGAAACCCGAGCGATAAGCCGCAAGCCTTCTCCGTCGACATCGCCGGCGTTCTTCAGATGCCTCCCGGATTCGCGAAGGCCTATGTGGGGGGAAGCCCGTGGCATTCCGAAGAGCGCCAACCGTCGGTCCGATTTCCGGTAGGAGAATCCGTCGTCATCGACCTCAAGCCGTTCGAGGTCCGTACCTTCGACCTGGCCCCCGAGAAATAAGGCCGATGATCGCAACTCTCGCCGCCATCGTCATGATCGCTCCGATCCGCGTCGCCTGCATCGGCGCCAGCATCACCACCGGGGTCGGAACCCACGACCCTGCCACGCAGAGTTATCCGGCTCTGCTCCAGCGCTATCTTGGCCCTACCTATGAGGTGCGGGGCTTCGGCCACAGCGGCGCGACGATGACGCGGAAGGGAGACCTCCCCTACTGGACCGTCCCCGAATTCAAGGCGGCTCAGGATTTCCAGCCGCAGATCGTCGTCATCTATCTGGGCACGAACGACGCGCGCAAGATCAATTGGGAGAAATCGAAGAACGTCTTCGTGCCCCAATACAAGGAGATGATCTCGGTCTTCCGGCATCTCGCGAGCAGCCCGAAAGTCTTTGTCTGTCTGCCGGTTCCGAACTTCGAAGAGCGCAAGGAGAACGTCGACGACGCGGTCGTGCCGCTCGTCCGGCAAATCTCCCGCGAAGCCGACGCGCCTTTGATCGATATCTACACGCCGCTTCAGAATCCCGCACTCTTTCCCGATAAGCTGCATCCTAACGAGGAGGGCGCGCAGCTCATCGCCGAGGCGATCGCCGAAGCCATCGAAGATCCCGTCGCCCGGAAGAAGCATTGGCGCGTCGTCTCCGTCGACAGCGTCGAAGAAGGCGAGGGGCCGGCCCGCCACGCGATCGACGGCGATACCTATACTTACTGGCACACGAACTACTCGTCCCATGAGACGAAGCCGCCTCACGAGATCGTCGTCGACATGGGGGAAGCCCAAACGATCATCGGATTCCGCCATTTGCCCCGACAGGACGGCGGCGTCAATGGGCGGGTGCGAGCCTTCGAGCTGTACTTCAGCCTCGACGGCAAAACCTGGGGATCGCCCGCCATGACCGGAGAAATTCCGAACACGGCGAATTGGACGAACCTGAAACTGGCGGCGCCTGTGAAGGCGCGGTACTTCAAGTTCCGAGCCCTCTCGGAATGGAATGGCGGGCCTTGGACCTCGGTCGGCGAACTGGACGTGCAGCGAGCCCTCGAGCCAGGCTAGCGACCGATATTTATACCAGGTTGACCCCCCTTCCCCCTATTCTTAACTAAGTTGTACTACACTATCGATTAGGCACTTTGCGCAAGAAGACTGCAAGCGTCCTTTTACTTGTTTGGAGAGGAATATGTTTAGATTCGATCGCGTGACCGCGATTGTTGCGGTCGTTTCGCTGTCTGCGTGCTCGTTTGGCCAGCTTGTCACCTTGAACGACAACGGGAGCACGGCTTTGATTAATGCCGGCACCGGTGGCGAAGGCCCGTTCGGCTTGAATTCGTGGACCATCGGCAATGGTCCAAACAACGTCCACCAGCAGCTTTATCTCTATCGCGTCGGCGGCGGCGCGGTCGATGCCGTGAACAACATCTCGGCTCCGAATATCATCCAGCCAACCGGCTATCTAGCGGACATCGGGTACACGAGCGGAGCGAATTTCTTCGATCTGGACTTCCGCTACCTGCTTACTGGCGGGCAACCCAATTCTGCGGATCTGGCCGAGGTCACGACCCTCACGAATCGGGGCAACACGAACCTGGTGTTCTCCCTCTACGAGTTCGACGATTTCACGCCGGGCGGAATCGCGGGCGGAACCGGCACCCTGCTGAACAGCAGCACCATACGCCACTCGAACGGAGCCGGAAGCGTCACCGTCGGCGCGACGAACATCCCCAACCACTGGATGATCGACAGCGCGCCCAACGTCGCGGCTGCGATCCTCGGAGGGACGCTTACGGATGGCGCCTCGGGTTACACGTCGGAAAACAGCCTCGCGTTCGCCTTCGAGTGGGACGTCGTCGTTGCTCCCGGCCAGACGTGGCAGATGAGCAAGGACAAGCTCCTTAGCGTGCCGGAACCGACTTCCCTGCTCGCGTTGGGCGGCCTCGCCCTTCTCGCGATTCGCCGACGCCGACCGCGACGCTGAAGGTTCATTCCTCTCCATCAAAAGGACGAGGCCGCATCGAGAGATGCGGCCTTGTTTTCGTCAGCCCCATAGCGCCTTCTGGCGGGCATGCTCGTCCGGCCAGTGGTAGATGTGGTCGACTTCCTGCTCTGTCATCCACCTCAACGGCCGGCCGGATTGAAGCGCTCCGAGAAGCACCCGGGCCGCCTTGACGCTCATCAGGCAACCACTCTCGACCTCTTTCGCGGTCGCGCCGACGGCAATGAGTCCGTGGTTTTCGAGCCAAAAGGTCTTCGGGGTGATGCCGTATTTCACGAGGTACGCCGCCGTTTCGCGGCGGATCGAGCGCGCCAACTCCAAGCCAGGCGCCACGTAGGGAACGAAGCAGGCGGCTGGGCCGCAACAAACGATCTCGTCGGGAAAGAGACGGCGTGACGCGTACTCCCTCGCGTCGGCAAGGCAAAGGAGAGACAGCAGAGGAGTTGGATGGGCATGGCCCACGAACGAGACGCCGGGAAGCTGCAAGAGAGACGCGTGCATGAACGTCTCCGTCGAGGGAGGCGGGCCTTCGATCCGCGCCTCGTTCAGCGCCTCGCGGATCGCACCGTGGTCGGCGAAATCGCCGTCGATCGCTTCGCAGACCTGGCGAAGGTGGACGAGCGAGAAGCCGTCGACGCCCATTGTGCCCATCGCCTGGCCGCTTCCCTTCACCCAAAAGCTGTCTTCGCCGGCTCGCGCGCTGACGTTCCCCTCCGCGAGGATACAAAGATCATTTTCCGGAGCCGCCATCGCGCGGGCGAGGCTCAGAAGCTCATTGGGATCGGCGAACTGCATCCTCTCTATTCTGACTCCCACCGTAAAAGAGTCACGATAAGAGTCATCAGCGGATAAAGTAGCAGACGTGCTCTCGCTCGTTGCCGCCGTCGTTATGGCTCAAAAAGACTTCAAGCCCATCCCTCCGGTTCCCATCCGCCGCCAGCTTGCCTGGTCGCAGCTCGAACGGTATTGCTTCGTCCACTTCGGGCCGAACACGTTCACCGGGAACGAGTGGGGCACCGGGAAGGAGCCGACCCAGGTCTTCAATCCGAAGCATCTCGATTGCCGGCAATGGTGCCGCGCCTTCAAAGAGGCGGGGTTTGCCGGCGTCATCATCACCGCGAAGCACCATGACGGCTTCTGCCTTTGGCCAAGCAAGTTTTCGACTCATACGGTCGCTCAAAGCCCCTGGAAGAACGGCAAGGGCGACGTTCTCAAAGAGCTGAGCCAGGCGTGCAAGGATGAGGGGCTCAAGTTCGGCGTCTACCTTTCGCCCTGGGACCGCAACCATCCGACCTACGGCACGCCCCAATACAACGACACCTTCAAGTCGATGCTCAAGGAAGTCCTGACCCATTACGGGCCGGTCTTCGAGGTCTGGTTCGACGGGGCGAACGGCGAAGGCCCGAACGGAAAGAAGCAAGTCTACGATTGGCCGGGCTTCATCGGCGTCGTGCGGAAATATCAGCCGAACGCGGTCATTTTCTCCGACGCCGGGCCTGATATCCGCTGGGTCGGCAACGAAGGCGGCTATGCGGGCGAGACGAACTGGGCGATGATCGACAAGTCCAAGTTTTCGCCCGGCCACGCGGACACCGACATCCTGAATCACGGCCTCGAAAACGGCCCGGACTGGGTTCCCGCAGAGTGCGACGTCTCGATTCGTCCGGGCTGGTTCTGGCGCGCCTCCGAGGACTCCAAGGTCAAGTCGGTCCAGGAGTTGATGGATATCTGGTACGGCTCGGTGGGACGCGGAAGCAATTTGCTTCTGAACGTTCCGGCGAACGCGGACGGGCTGATCTCCGAGGTCGACGTCACCCGTCTTCACGAACTCGATCGAGCCCTCAGCAAGGAATTCGCGCACCCGGTTCCAATCGTCGACGCGGAAGCGCTATCGCCGGGCGGTTCCGGTCTCGAGCCCGCCCGAGAGCTGATCGACGATGACGACGGGACGTTCTGGCACGACCACACCGGGAAAACCGCCAGCCAACTTCAATTCACCTTCGCCGAGGAGACGACCGTCGACCGCATCGAGCTTTCCGAGCCGATCCAGATGGGGCAGCGGATCAAGAAATTCATCGTCCACACGGCGGACCGAACGAACGGCTACAAGACCCTGGTGTCGGGAACCACCATCGGCGTTCGACGCATCCTGAAGTTTCCACCCACGAAGGTGAAGGAGATTTGGGTCGAAATCCAAGACTCTCGCGGAACACCCGCATTGTCGAGCGTGAAGTTCTTCAATGCGGGATCGTAACTATTACGTCTATATCCTCGCGAGCGCCAACCGTACGTTGTACACAGGCGTCACAAATCGCCTCGGGAACCGGGTTTGGCAGCATAAGGAAGGGGTTTTCGGTGGGTTTACGTCGAAATACCGAGTTCACAAACTCGTTTACTTCGAGGAGTTTTCCGAAATAACCGAGGCCATCGCCCGCGAGAAACAGATCAAGAGATGGCGGAGGGAGAAGAAGGTCTTTCTCATCGAACGGAACAATCCTCAGTGGCTCGATCTTTGGTCGGAAAACAGCTAAGTGTCATTCCGAGGGAGCGGCGTTGCCGCGAGTGGAGGAACCTGACACTGGGGCGAATTGCTCGGAGAATAAGTCACTGCTACGGTCAGGTTCCTCCACTCCGGCCCGACAAGGTCGGCCTTCGGTCGGAATGACAGACCGGTTCTGAACAACACGCCCTCCTGCACGTCCATCCTCCCCATGATCGCGATCGCCTTTCTCGTCGCTCTGCAAAGCCAAAAGATCGAGACCTTCAATATCAACGGAGTCCAGCGTGAGGCTATGGTTGTGGCGCCGACGTCCGGTTCCGGCCCCGCCCCGCTCGTGTTCGTCTTCCACGGCCATGGCGGCAACATGCGGAATGCACGGCGGACGATGACCGTCGACCGGTTGTGGCCACAAGCGATCGTCGTCTATCCCCAGGGCCTTCCATCGAAAGGCAAGACCGACCCGCAAGGGGTTCGGAACGGATGGCAGCAGAATCCGAAGGATGCCGATGGGCGCGATCTTGCCTTCTTCGACGCGATGCTCGCTTCGATGAAGAAGGAGTTCAAGGTCGACTCGAAGCGCGTCTACGTCACCGGGCATTCGAATGGCGGGCGCTTCACCTACCTGCTTTGGGCGGAGCGAGGCGACACGTTCGCGGCCGTGGCGCCCTGTTCGAGCCCGGCCATCGGCCTGATTCGAAACCTGAAGCCGAAGCCCGCCTTCATCACCGCCGGCGAGCAGGACAAGATCGTCTCGTTCCAGAGTCAGGAATTCAGCATCAATGCGGTTCGGCGAATCCTTCAGACCGATCCGGCCAAGGCGAAAAAGAACGGCTACACCACGCTCGAACCCGGACCGAACGGCATGGAACTGGGCACATACATCTTCCCCGGTCCGCATTCTTACCCGAGCGATGCGGTCGCTCAGGCCGTCGAGTTCTTCAAGCGCCACCATAAGTAGGCGGCGAACCTGGGCTCGGGCGAGCTATGATCAGAGGCAATGGCCTTCCTGATCGCTGCCGCATTCCTGACTATGAGCGCACAACCCCAGCCTATTTCGATCATCCCCGAACCCGCCCACGTCGAAGCCCGAACCGGGGCCTTTCATCTGAATTCCCGGACGAGTATCTACGCTCCCGATTCTCTGGGCGATCTGGCTCATTACGCCCAGAGATGCCTCGCTCCAGCGACCGGCTTCTATTTTCCGATCATCGACCATCGCGGGCCCAATACGATCGAAATGAGGCTGGACAAGCACGCGGAAAAGCTCGGCCCGGAAGGCTATTTTCTGGAAGTCGATAAGGACCGCGTCCTGATTCACGCGGCCAGGCCGGTGGGGCTGTTCTACGGCTTCCAAAGCCTGCGCCAGCTTCTACCTCCCGACATTTTCCGGAAGGCGAGGATGCAGCGGGAATGGACCGCGCCCTGCGTGTACATCGAGGATTCGCCGCGGTTCGGCTGGCGCGGGGCGATGGTCGACAGCTCTCGGCACTTCATGCCCAAGGAGTTCATCCTCAAGTTTATCGATTTGATGGCTCTCCACAAGCTGAACGTGTTCCACTGGCACCTCGTGGACGATCCGGGCTGGCGGATCGAGATCAAGGGATATCCGCGGCTGACCGCAAACGCCTCCCAGACCGACTTTAGCGAAATGAATCCGACGATGGCGATGCGGTCGATCAACCAGAAACCGGGTGGCTTCTACACGCAGGACGATATCCGGGAAGTCATCCGGTACGCCCAGGACCGCTTCATCACGATCATCCCCGAGATCGAGATGCCGGGACATTCCAATGCCGCGATCTCCGCCTACCCTGAATTGGGCAACAAGCAAGAGCTTGAGGCGGCTGGGATTCCCGTGAACTTCATGGGGAGCTACGACAACGTGTACAACGTCGAGGACTCGACGATCCAGTTCCTCAAGAACGTCCTCGACGAGGTGATGGACCTCTTCCCAAGCAAGTTCATCCACATCGGTGGCGACGAAGTCTGGAAGGAGCCATGGCACGAGAATCCCAAGGTGCAGGAGCGTATGAAGGCTCTCGGCCTGAAGAATGAAGAAGAGCTCCAAAGCTGGTTTATCAAGCAGTTCGACACCTATCTGACCTCGAAGGGTCGCCGCCTCATCGGGTGGGATGAGATCCTGGAAGGCGGACTCGCGCCTGGCGCGGCCGTCATGTCCTGGCGGGGGATCGGCGGCGGCATCGCGGCAGCCAAGTCCGGCCACGATGTGGTGATGGCCCCGAACAGCGACACTTACCTCGATCACTACCAATCGAAGCTCCAGTCGCGCGAACCGAAGGCGATCGGCGGCTACCTGCCCTTATCGAAGGTCTACGCCTTCGAGCCGATTCCAGCGGCGCTTAGCTCGGAGGAAGCCAAGCACGTCCTGGGCGGCCAGGCCCAGCTTTGGTCGGAATTCATCCCTCATCCGAAGCATATGGAGTACATGGCCTACCCCCGGCTGTGTGCGCTCAGCGAAGCCGTCTGGTCTCCCAAGTCGGAACGGAATTGGCAAGACTTCCTCACACGCCTGGATGTCCACCTGAAACGCCTCTCGGTGCTCGACGTCAACTTCCGCCCCCTGAATGAGGATCCCAAACCGGTCGGCCAATGGAAGAACGGGGAGGTTAACGACAAGTTCGCGGATAAAGAATGGGACATTACGCCGGCTCTAACGAATCCGGGAGATTACGACGTGATCTTCTCCTACTCTTGGGGCGAGGACCGGCTGGACATCCAATGGATCGAGATTCGCGAAGACGGCCAGGTCGTCCAGCGGGTCGAACACCTTGGACGGACTGGCGCGGACAACAAGGACAACGCCTATCGCATCCACCTCGACCACATCAAGCCTGGCGCGAAGTACACGCTCCGCGCCTCGGTTCGAGCCGATGGCGGCGACAAGTCGAACGGGGACATTTACATCGTCCCCGCGCGGTAGCCCGAGCTAGTTAGGACGGCGGATCAGAATGGAACCGCCGATCACCGGAAGCGTTCATCTGCGGTTCAAAATGCGAGTCGTCGACTTCTCGAAATAGGCTCGGCTAGGGCTGAATCGGTCCGGAATTCGGCGCCTCGATGATCTCGAAGTTGATCGTGATGTCAATCTCCGGCGTCTTGCTTTTGGACTTGTCGCCTTTGGACGGAACCGTGACCGTTCCGTTGTCGGCGACCTTAAAATGCAAGAACTCACCATTCTTGATACGAGCGACGACGGACGTCGTCTTTTTCCCTTCGGCAATCTCAACTTGGCCTGTCATGCCGCCATCGTTATTGATCCGAGGAGAAATTGTAATTTTAAGGCCGGTGAGTCCGTCCTGCAGAGTCCATGGCGTGTTGTTCAGGATTTGAGTCTTCGTCGTCGAACTGGACTTGTCGGCAGGGCTCACGATGGCGATCCGCACGCCGATTTGGCGTGGCGCGACGTCGAAGAGGGCTAGAATTCGCTTCATGTCCTCGGAGGCCTGGTCCGATCCTTCGATCGAGATCGTGCTCGCCCCGTCATCGGCCTTCATCGACGTGATTCCCGCTGGAATCAACCCGTTAGCATCCGTTTTTCCGGGCACGTCGGATGCGACGTAGAGGGTTAGGCGATCCCCCTGCTTGCCACCCGTTACGGCGGCAAGTATCCGCGAAGGCCGAACATGCATGACCTGATAGACCTCGGCGGCGGAGGCCGCGCAGGCGCAAGCGACGGCGAGAAGCAAAGCGAGCACGCGCATACCCGCAAGACGATTCCATTTGAGACGGAAGTTCACGTCGAGTCGGGCGGTAAAGTCAGTCCAAGGTGCTGATTCCTTTCCTTCTCGCCCTCTCCCAAACCAACCCACAGCTCGACGCGGCTTACGGCGTCCTCGAACGCGCCATCGGCCCGCGAGCCAGGGATTTCCAGCTCGAATTGATCCCGTCGAACGACGGCAAGGATTCCTTCGATCTGCTTGCGGTCGGCGGCAAGGTAACGATCAAAGGCACGAGCGGCGTCGCCATCGACCGCGCGGCTTACGAATACCTGAAAGACAAGTGCAATTCGTTCGTGAGCTGGGAAGGCTCCAACATCCATCTCCCAGCGCGCTTTCCGAACGATCACCGCGCCAGCTCCTGCCCGGTTGCTTACCGGCATTACTACAACATCTGCACCTTCGGCTACACGACCGCCTTTTGGAGCTGGGACCGCTGGCAAAAGGAAATCGACTGGATGGCCTTCCACGGCATCAATATGCCCTTGGCGATGACGGGGCAGGACAAGGTTTGGCAGACCGTCTTCCGCTCCTACGGGCTCCCCGATTCCAGCATCGAAGCCTTCTTCTCCGGCCCCGCTTTTCAACCCTGGCACTGGATGGGCAACCTGAACGGCCACGGCGGCCCGACTCCGCAAAGCTGGATCGACGGCCAGGCCGAGCTGCAAAAGAAGATTCTCGCCCGCGAGCGCTCGCTCGGGATGAAGCCGGTCGTGCCTGGCTTCTCCGGCTTCGTGCCGGTCGATTTCGCGAAGTATCAGCCGCAGGTCAAGCTGCAAAGCCCGACCGCGTGGTGCGGCTTCGCCCCCACGACCTTCGTGGATATCCGCGATCCAATGTTCGTCGAGATCGGCAAAAAATTCGTCGAGGAGTACCGCAAGGAGTTCGGCTCCGACCACCTGTATCTCTGCGACACCTTCAACGAGCAGAATCCCCAGTTTCCCGAAGCGACGAAACTGGACGACCTCGCGAACGCCGGCCGCTCTGTCTACGAAGGCATGCGGCAAGCCGACCCGGACGCGGTTTGGGTGATGCAGGGCTGGCTCTTCTACAACGAGCGGAACTACTGGAAAGGGCCCGAGGTGGAAGCTCTGCTCAGCAAGGTGCCGGATGGACGCATGATCATCCTCGATCTGTCTTGCGAGCAATACGAAGTCTGGCGAGCCCAGCTGGCGGTTGCCAAGAAGGGCTTTATCTACTGCACGCTCCACAATTTCGGGCAGAACACGGGACTCGGCGGGGACCTCCAAACCTATGTCGACAAGGCCTTCAAGGCGCTTCAAGACTCGGGAGACGGCAAGCGGCTCCTCGGCTTCGGCCTGACGCCCGAGGGGATCGACAATAACCCAGTCGTTTACGAGCTGATGACCGACGCGATGTGGTCGTCGTCCCGCCGTTACCTGACGCCCAGCCATTCCTTCGACGTCAGCCGTTGGCTCAACGACTACGCCCGGGCTCGCTACGGCGTCGATTTGCCGGAGACGAGGGCGGCGTGGCAGGTCCTCCGGGAAGCGCTCTATTCGAAGGACTTGCCGTGGTATCACGACGGCTGGCGCGGGCGGCCGAGCGCGGGCCGAAAGGGTCGGCCTGTTCGCCAGATGCACATGCTCGAACAGGCCTTGCCGATGATGATGGAGGCCGCGCCGAAGCTGAAGGCAAATCCCCTTTTCCAGCGCGACCTCGTCGACCTCTGCAAGACCTATCTGGGGGGAATCGCCGACCGCGAGTCCTATTTGGCCAACATGGCCCATGCGGGTGGCGACGCCAAATCCTACGAAACGCAGAAACACGCCTTTTTCCGGACCTTGGATGAAATCGATCAAGTGATGGCCTGCCGACCCGAGCATCGCCTCTCGACTTGGCTCGACGAAGCAAAGTCCTGGGGCAAGACACCGGAAGAAAAGCGCCTGATGGAGCGCAACGCGCGGCTCCAGATCACCGCTTGGGACGGCAAAGGCGTTCTCACCGACTATGCGAACAAGGAATGGGCCGGGCTCATTTCCGACTTCATCGTCCGGCGCTGGCAGAAGTATTTCGCCGATCTCGAATCGGAGAAGAAGCCAGAAACGAGCTACCTCGACCTCGAAATGAGCTGGGTCGACAGCACCGAACCTCCCAAAGAATCGAAGCCGGAAGACGCCGTCTCCGTCGTATCCAAGGTTCTCGCCGCCGAGAACGGGGTCCTGGACAGTCTCGAAACCGCCGTCGCCAAGTTCGTCGAGCCACCCGGCAATATCGCTCGCCAAGGCAAGGCTTCCGACGACGGCCATACCGAGCCGGGCGGCTCGCCCCAAAACGCCATCGACGGCGACATGGACACCTATTGGTCGGCTTCCCCTTATCCCTGCCAGTGGAAGCTCGATCTTGGAGCCGTCCACCCGGTCAAAACGATCCAGATCTTTCCATATTGGGGCGAGGAGCGGTATTACCAGTTCACGGTGGAGGTTTCGGCCGACGGCGAGAAGTGGAGCATAGTCGTCGATCAGAGCAAAAACGAACGGCCCAGCACGGCGGTCGGTCAGAAATTTATTCTTGCCGCTCCCGTGTCTGCTCGTTATCTGAGGATCAACATGCTGAAGAACAGCGCCAACGTGGGCGTCCATCTTGTCGAGGTCCGCGTTTACGAGCATTAACTTTGAACGTCGAAAATGCGGGAATTCTCGCGTTTTCAGCTACCGTTCATATTTCATGCGCATAAACTATCAGGAATGACCGAGGTTCAAAGGATTTGAAGAAGTGGCTCGCCTGGGGAATACCCGCCGTCATCGTCGTCGCCCTCGTCGCGTGGCGGTTCTACGTCAGGGCCGGAACGGAGGGCGCCACATCGCGGACGCAAGGCATGCGGCGGGGAGCTGCGGCGATGGTCGAGGTCGCGCCTGCGGGTTCGCGCGTCATCGTTCAACAAATCGAATCGGTCGGTGACGTCGAAGCTCCCTTCAAGGTCGAGATTTCGCCGAAGTCGGCGGGCCGCATCAACTTCCTCCAGGTCCGCGAAGGGGATCCCGTCAAGGCGGGACAAGTCATTCTAAAGATCGATCCGAGCGACCTCCAGGGCGCGGTCGTCCAGGCAGAGGCAAATGTGGCCGAAGCCAGGTCCAGGCTGGCCCAGGCGAAGATCACCCAAAACGCCACCGATATCGGCGTTACCAGCCAGATCAAGCAGCAGAAGGCCGGCGTTACGAGCGCTCAGGCCGACCTCGAGCAGGTGAAGCGGAACTACGAGAGCCAAGTCCAACAGGCGCAGGCCCAAGCGAACGCCGCACAGGCTGCCGTCGAGAACGCCCAAAAGGCGCTCGACAAAGAAAACGCGAACCTCAACAACGCGCAGATCAAGTACGACCGCACGGTCAGCATCTACAAGCAGGGCTTTATCGCAGCCCAAGACGTGGACGACGCGAAGACAGCCCTCGAAGTGGAAAAAGGCGCGGTGGGGGTGGCCCAGGCCGTTCTCGCTTCGGCGAAGTCGCAGTTCAACGCCCAGCAGCAAAACCTCCAAATCGTTAAGCGAAAGGGCATTTCCGACATCGCCGACAGCCAGGCCAAAGCCAGCCAAGCGAATGCGACGCTAGAGGTCGCAAAGGCGAATCGCTCCCAAACTCCGGCTTACAAGGAGAACATCGCCGCCCTTCAGTCGGCTGTCGACGCCGCGATCGCCGGGCTCAACCAGGCAAAGGCGAAGTTGGCCGACACGGTCATCCGCTCCTCGATTACGGGAACGGTGACGGCCCGCAAGGCCGATCCGGGCGCCTTGGCGAGCCCGGGATCGCCGGTCCTCGAGGTGCAGTTCCTCGATTGGGTTTACGTGACGACGAGCATTCCCGTGGATTCCAGCGGCTCCATCCATCAGGGCCAAATGGCGGATATCCAATTCGACGCCCTGCCGGGAAGGACTTTTCGAGGCACGATTACCAACCTCAATCCGGCCGCCGACCCGCAGAGCCGCCAGTTCAGCCTCAGCGTCCGCCTCAATAATCCGGATCACATCCTCCGGCCGGGCATGTACGCTCGCGTCACGATCGAGATTGGGCGGGTCAAGGCTGCCGTGGTCGTCCCCCGCGAAGCACTGAAGACGAATCCCGACGGGTCGACGACCGTGACCGTCGTCGACGATAAGAACATCGCTCACGTGCGGACGGTCAAGCTGGGAGTCAGCGACGATAAGGGCGACCAGATTCTGGAAGGCGTCCAGCCGGGGGAGAAAGTCGTTATCTTGACCTACTCGCCCTTGAAAGACGGCCAGCAGGTTACGATGGGCTCACCCGGCGGCGCAAGCGGCAAGGGGAGCGGAGGGCGTTCGGGGAGCCGGCGCGGCCAGGGACGCCCAGGCGGGAGCGGACAGTGAATATCGGCAAATTCTCGGTCACCCGCCCGGTCGCGGTGACGATGCGCATCGCCGCTCTCGTGCTCCTTGGCTACATCTGCCTTCTCAAGCTTCCGATCGACCTGCTTCCCCACATCGAAATCCCAACCGTCGCCGTGAGCGTGTCCTGGCCGAACACGCCGCCCGAAACGATGGAAGCGCAGATCACTCGCCCCTTGGAGCAAGCGGTATCGAGCGTGCAGGGGCTGTACATGGTCAGTTCGACCTCCTCGCTCGGGAGCTGTTTCGTCCGGGCTCAGCTCAATTACGGCGTCAACGTCGATCAGGCCACGCTGGACGTGATCCAGCAGGTCCAGCGCGCCGTCCGGCGGTTCCCGAACGATCCCACCATCACGCCGCCCTCGGTCTTCAAATTCGATCCGAACTCCCTGCCGATCCTCTCGTACGGCGTCACCGGCGATTCCGATCTGATCCACCTGAACGACATCATGACGAACCAGATCAGCCCGATCCTGGAGTCGGCGAATGGGGTCGCTCAGGTCAACGTTTCGGGCGGCTATACGCGATCGATCATCGTCGACGTCGATCCCGTCAAGCTCCAGGCCTTCGGCCTCTCGATGTCGGATATCTCCAAGCGCTTTGCTCAAGAGAACATCAGTCTGCCGGCCGGGTTCGCCAAAGAAGGACATACCCAGTACACGATCCGCGCCGTCGGCTACTTCCACAGCGTGGATCAGATTCGCCATTTGCCGCTCGGAGCCATCAACGGCCATTTGGTCGACCTATCCCAGGTGGCGACGGTTCGGGATGCCACTCAGGACATCCTGTACTACGTTCGGATGAACGGCCAGAACGCGGTCAACGTGAGCATCACGAAGCAGACCGACGCGAACACGGTCGATACGGCCAAGAACGTCCAAGAGAAGCTGGACGAGATCAAGAAGAGCTATCCCAACCTCGTTTTCCGCCCGGTCTACGATCAGTCGAAATTCGTGACGGCCTCGATTACGGACCTTCAACAAACCGCGATCATCGGCGGCGTCCTCGCCATCGTCATCATCACGTTCTTCCTCCGCAACCTTCGGAGCACGTTCGTTGTGGCCCTGTCGATTCCCATTTCGATTATCTCGACCTTCGCCCTGATCTACTTTTGCGGATTCACGCTCAACACGATCTCGCTCAGCGGCCTGGCCCTGGCGTCGGGATTGATCGTGGACGACGCGATCGTCGTGCTCGAAAACATCTATCGGCATATCGAACGCGACAAGAAGCGCGCCGCCGATGCCGCCGTTAGCGGTACGACGGAGATCATTCCCGCCGTCATGGCCTCCACGTTCACGGTGATGATCGTCTTCTTGCCGCTTCTCCTGATCAAAGGGCAGACCGGACAGACGTTTACTCAGTTTTCGCTGGTCGTCGTTTTCTCGCTGGCCATTTCCCTCCTCGACGCGACGACGGTCGTACCGATGCTCAGCTCGCGCATGATCCGCGAGAAAGACGTCATCGAGGAGGCCCATCCGGAGCTTCGCGCCCAGTATGGCGACCAGTCGACCTTTATGACGCGCATCTTCGACGCCATCGGCCGTTGGTTCCACAACTTCGACAACTCCTACAGGCGCGGGCTGAATTGGGCCATCCATCACCGGCCCATCATTATCGGCATCGCCCTGCTCGCCATCGTCGCCGCCGGCGTGCTCTTCCCATTCGTAGGACGGGAAAACCTCCCCAAGACCGATACGGGCAACTTCAACGTCAATGTCAAGCTCCCGATCGGGACGGCCCTCGAAACGACGGATGCGGCGATGAGGAAGCTCGAAGCGATCTTGGCGAGCGACCCGGACGTAGATACGTACATCGTCGGATCGGGAACGAACGTGGGACTCCGGGGCGCGGGGAGTGGCGGTGTGCCGAACCAGGGCGGCGCCACCGTTCAGCTCAAGGAGAACCGCAAGAGCTCGACCGAAGAAGTGGTCAAGCGAATCCAACGCAAGGCAAGCCAGATCGCGGGCGCCCGAATCAACATTAACCCGTTCGACATCGTCGCGAATATCATCGGCGGCAACAATTTCGGGGTCTCGGTGGACGTCTACGGCCAAGACCTCGACCAGCTTGGCAAGACCGCCCACGAAGTGATGGACGCCCTCGACAAGGTGCCCGGCCTGGAAGCCGTCGATACCTCGGTCCAGGACAGCGCGCCGGAAATCCAATGGACAATCGACCGGGACAAGGCGCAAACGCTCGGCGTTTCGTTCCAGGACATCGCCAGCACCCTTGGCGCGGCGACGAGCGGCCAGCTTTCCACGAACTACCAGGACCCGAACGGATTCCAATATCCGATCTATGTCCAGGTGCCACAAAGCAAGCGCCTCACGATATCCCAGTTAAAGGACTTGCCGGTCGAGGGTACGGCGAATCGCCCGTCGCCCGTGCTGCTGAAGCAAGTCGCGACCCCAATGATCGGGGCCGGCCCCAACCAAATCCAGCGGCAAAACCGGCAACGCTACGTCAACGTCGGCGGCCGCGTTACGGATCGCCCTCAAAGCGAAGTCGAAGCGGACATCACGAAGGCGCTTCAGAACGTTCACTTTCCTCAAGGAAGCTATTGGACTTTCAGCGCCCAGCTCCTCCAGAGCGAAAAGGAGTATTCCGGACTCGGCCTCTCCGTCTTTCTCGCCGTCGCCTTGATCTACATGCTCCTGGCGACGCAATTCGAATCGTTCATCTATCCGTTGATCGTGCTTTGCTCGGTCCCCCTCTGCGCGATCGGGCTCGTGCTCGCCCTCTTCCTCACGGGAAGATCGTTCGGCTTGACCGCGTTCATCGGACTCCTGATGCTGATCGGAATCGTCGTCAAGAACGGCATTCTGCTGGTCGACTACACGAATCAGCTCAGATCGCGGGGCGTTCCCAGGGACGAGGCTATCTTGACGGCGGCGCCGACCCGGTTGCGCCCGATCCTGATGACGACGCTCGCCGCGATCCTCGGCATGATGCCGCTCGCCCTCGGGATCGGCACCGGATCGGAAATGTACGTTCCGCTTGCGACCTCGGTGATCGGCGGCTTGGCGACGTCGACGATGCTCACCCTCTTTATCGTCCCGACCGTCTACACTCTGTTCGACGATCTTTCCCGGAAGCTCCGCAAGGACCCCCGAGACCTGGATCGTCCAAACAGCCTCATCGAGCCTACCGTCGCCTCGGCGGGTGGCCCGACGACGGCGGAGGTTCACGAATGAGCGTTCAAAACGATGCCGCCCTCCTGGAATCACTACTGCCGCTGGTGATGACCGCCCTCTTCCGGCCGGACGAGGGCGATCCTCTGCGACATCATTCGGTCGGCCAGGTCCGGCTGCTTCGCGCGCTGCTCAAAGGATCGCGCACCGCGACCGATTTGAGCACCAGCCTCGGCCTTTCCCCAAGCTCCCTGACACAAATGGCCGGACGCATGATTCGCGCCGGGCTCGTGAAGAAAGAACTGGATGAACAGGATCGCCGCGTCCGCCAGCTAAGCCTGACGCAGGCCGGCCGCGAGCTTATGGAAACTCGGCGAGATCGGCGAGCCCATTCCGCCACGCTGATCCTCGAGAAGATGGAGCCGCAAAGGTATCGCGAGCTGATCGCTCTGCTCGAAGAGATTCGAGCGCTCGGCGACGCGCGAACCCCGGCTCCGGCGGAGGCCATGGTTTGAAGTTCGCCGCTTCCGCCCTGCTGATCGGCTTCGCCTCGCTGGGCTTTGCCCAGACGCCGCCGATTCAGCCCAAGACGCCGGACGTACAAATCCCCGGCCCTCTAGTGCTGCCGCCGCCGAGCGTCGTCGCGATCGGAAAGGAGCCGTTAACGGTCGAGGAGGCTGTGGCGATCGCTTTGAAGAACCAACCCCTTGTCGGCATCGCCGAGGGCAATCTCTTGTCGGGTCGGGGCAGGGCCGAGGAAGCCCGGGCCGACCTTCTTCCCAATTTCGTCGTCGGGGCTTCGTATTCCAAGACTTCGACCTTCCGAGGCGCCTCCACGGCGAGCCCGAGCCAATTCACCTCGTCCCTGACTATCCAACAGCTCCTGTTCGATTTCGGCCAGACGCGCGACGCCGTGCGTCAGCAGGAAGCCCTCGAACGCTCCCTGCGCCAGACCCTTTCGCGCACCCAGCAGACCGTTGCTCTCAGTGTCAAACAGGCCTTCTATAACTTGATGCAGGACTTGGCCGACCTCGATACGAGCAACGCGAACGTAACGAACCGGCAGCGCCAGCTCGACGAGGCTCAGGCGAGGCTCAATTCCGGGCTCGGAGCCCCCTCCGACGTCGTTCAAGCCAAGACGAATCTGGCGAGCGCCGCAAACTCCCAATCTCTTGCTCGGGACAGCGCTCTCAACGCCCGAGTCCAGCTTGCCCAGCTTCTCGTCGTCGATCCCCGTACGCCGATCGTCCCCGCCAATTCGAGCGAGCTTCCCGTGGAGAACGAAGCCGACGTCGAAAAGCTCGTCGAAGCGGCTCTCAACAACCGGCCCGATATCAAGGCCGCCCAGGAGCAGGTCAGCGCCGCCAAATATGCGATTTCCGTCGCGAAGAAGGGGAATCTGCCGCACATTACCGCTTCGGTCGGCGCCAGCTCTCGGGGCGAAACCGATCCTCTCCAGACCGAGTCGGGCACCTTCAGCATCAACGTGACCTGGAACTTCGCGGACAGCGGCTTTACGTCGGGCGCGATCAAAGTCGCTCAGGGGAACGAGCAGGTTGCGCGGGCCGCCCTTGTCCAAGTCACCCAGCAGGCGCTCGCCGACGTCAGCCAGGCCTTCGTCGACTTGCAGTCAGCTCAGCAGCGCGTGCAGCTTTCGACCACCGAGGTCGCCAACGCAGTCGAATTCGTGCGAATCGCCGAGGGGCGATATACCGGCGGCATCGGCCAATTTACCGACATCACCACCGCTCAGTCCGCTCTCTTTTCGGCCCAGCGCGATCTATCGCAAGCCAGGCTGGACGTCGAGCGTGTGCGCTCCCGGCTGCGAGCCGCGATCGGTCAATCGTAGGCCCTGTGGACTTTTGGCACCCGGATTGCAGCGATGACTCTCGATGCTCGAGAACTCTGTGTTGCAAATGACGGAGCGGCGATCTGAAGATCGCTGGAATCAGTTCCGTGGGTGCCGCGTCGCCATCGATGGCCGGTCGGCCCGCCTTCAGGATCTAAGCCCTCATGGCGCGCGCCTGGAATGCCCCGCGAACTTCCCATCGGAGTCGGTCGTTCGGTTCGATCTGCCTTGGGGCATTCCCGTTCGCGCGAACGTGCTCTCTTCGGAGGCCGGCCTCACCCGCTTGCGCTTCGACTACGAAGTCGAGGCGCTTGCGGAGTAGCGGGTTTAGCTCGCTTTCCTGACCTCGTCGAAGATCGGCTCGTACTCGCTGGCCGGCTTCATTGCGGCAGCGGCGAGCAGTTCGGCGCCGTTACGGCCCTGGTTGGGGGCGCAGGCTTCGCCGATCTCGACCGCGATTCCCGCCGTGGCCGCGACCCGATGGGCCAGCCAGGAGGAAATCTTGTTCAACAGCCTTTGCCGGACAAGCGCGACATTGTGCCCCGTAGAGGGCAGAATGATTCCGAAGCCGGTTTTTCCGTACCTGGCGACGAGGTCCAGTCTTCGCACGTTCGACTTGAAGAACTCCGCAGCATCGGCCATAAAGTCGGTCACGCTCTGCTCTCCATAGAACGACCGCATGCTGTCGAGGCCCTTGAAGTTCACCGTCACCAGGGCGACCTGGCCCTCGCTCGCGGAGGCTCGATGAATTTCCTCTTCCAGCCGCGAGTGGAAATAGGCATCCGTGTACGCTCCCGTCTCCGAGTCGATGATGTCGTAGTCGATCGCGGAAGCCTGGCGGCGAAGGATTCGATCCTTCTCTTCCTCGTTGCTCAGGATCTTGCGAAGCTTTGCGAGCGACTGCCGGAGAATATGGCTGACGTAGTTGCACGAGATGCCCAGCTTGGCCGCAATCTCCGTTTGATTCATCGAATCGAAATGGAAATGAAGCAGGACCTGGCGCTCCAGATCGCGGAGCTGCTTCATCGCGTGCTCGAGCACGACACGATCTTCGACGCTGAGCTGCTCGGGGCAGAATTGAGCGGCGTCGAGCTTCTCGACTTCGCTCGATCCATCGTCGTCACCCTGCGCGGTTTGATCGAGCGAGGCGACGCGGAGCATTTCTTGCGTCTGGAAGACTTCTTTAATGGCCGCTTCGCTGACCCCGACCTCGTCGGCGATCTCGCGTTCCGTCGGAACGCGGCCCAGCGACTGCTGCAGCACCTGGCATGCCTTGTTAACCCGATGGCGCAGCTCCTGCAGCCAAGCGGGATGCCGGATGGTCTGCGCCCGATCGCGCAGGTAGTGCTTTATCTCGCCGGCAACGAGATAAGTCGAATACGTGTTAAATCGAACGCCTGCCTCTGGATCGAACTTCGTCAGGGCATTCAATAAACCGATAAAACCAACTTGCACCAAGTCTTCGAAAGGCTCGATCCCCGAAAATTTGCGAGCGATCCTCTCGACCATGCTCGCATACTGGACCATGATGAGGTCCTTGAGATCGGGCGCCGGGTTTTTCAAATACCGCAGCACTAACCCTTCTGCATCCTGATGCAGACTCAAATAGTCAGACATTAATCACTCCGTTGACCTGTCCATTAGCAGCGCTCCGTGCTGCTTATTTTCGTTTGCCGTTGGCGGTTTGCCGTTTGCGGTTCTTTCGTTTGAACCGCAAATGGCTTACCGCCAACCCATCAATGCACCGCGTTAACCAGTTTAAACATCGGCGTCATGATTGAAATCGCGATAAAACCTACGACAACTCCCAGGAAGATGATCAGCATCGGCTCGATCATGCTCGTGAGTCCTTTCACCGTCGCCTCGACCTCTTGATCGTAGAAGTCGCCCACTTTCACGAGCATTTCGGAGAGTCGTCCTGACTCTTCGCCGATGTCGATCATCGTGGTTACCATGTTCGGGAAAAGGCCCGATTGCATGAGTGGCGCGGAAAGCTTGTTGCCTTCGCGAATACTGAGGCGCGTCTGGTCGATCGCTTCGGAAAGGACCCGGTTGCCCAAGGTCTCGCCGACGATTTCCAGACTCCGCATCATCGGCACGCCCGAATTGATGAGCGTTCCGAAGGTGCGGCTGAAGCGAGCGATGCTCATCTTGAGCGACAACTCGCCGACGATCGGCAGCTTCAGCTTGATCATGTCGAATTGCCAACGACCCTTCGGGGTCTTCAAGTAAAACTTGAGGCCGAAGAAAGCGCCGATGGCAAAAAGGATGATCGTCCACCAGAATTGCTGCATGAAGTCGCCGATTCCAAAGAGAGCCTTCGTGACCGGCGGCATCTCCACGTTCATGCCGGTAAAGATTTCTTTGAACTTCGGCAAGACGAACGTAAAGAGGGCGAAAAGCATGATCTGAGAGAAGCAGAGCACCAACACCGGGTACATCATCGCGCTCTTGATCTTGCCTTTGATCTCCGCTTCGTATTCGAGGAACTGGGAGAGGCGGTCCAGGATCGTATCCAGGATGCCTCCAAGCTCCGCGGCGCGGATCATATTGACGTATAGCTTGTTGAATATCCGAGGATGCTTGGCAAGCGCGTCGTTAAGCTGCATGCCATTCTTGACATCCTGGGTGATCGCTTCGAGAGCTTCTTTCAGGCCCGGATCTTTCATCTGGCCCTGAAGAATCTCCAGGCAGCGAAGAATCGGGATACCCGCGTCGATCATCGTCGCGAATTGCCGTGAGAAGACCACGAGGCTCTTCGGCTTGAATTTCTTCTTGCCAAAGCTCTTCGGCCCGCTCTTGGCTTTGCGGACTTCCGTGCAGGTTAGCGACTGCTCGCGAAGTTTTGCCAGAACCAAACGCTCATCGTCGGCTTCAATGGTAGCTTTGACCGTTCGGCCTGATGGGTCGATGGCAGTGTAGGCAAAAAGCGGCATCCGTTCCTCCGGTTCAATGTTCGAGACACCACTTCATGTGGCGCACGGTCCCGACAATAAGATTCTCGGTCTCGTGCCCTCGAGAGCCAACGAGGAATTACAGGATTAGAGTATTTTCTTTTATCTGCCGATAACGGCTCCGCAGCGTTTTTGCCGGGCAAGTCCCCTACCGTATATTCCACAGGTTTATGGAAAACCCACACAACGCATGCGCGACTTTTTTAGGCCTAACTCTCCGGTTCCGGAGGCTCGATCGGCTCGATTTCGTCTTCGCGGATGCTGTGGGGAGTGCGACGGCTAAAGCCGAGCCAATACCGGCCGATCAGCCTTACCGCTTCGATAAATTCGTCGTAATCGAGAGGCTTGTGGACATAGGAATTCACGCCCAACCGATAGCTGGCATCGACGTCGGTAGCTTCGGCGCTCGACGAGAAGACGACGACGGGCAGAAGCGAGGTCGTGTTATTTTCCCGGATTTTCTTGAGAACTTCGAGCCCTCCGACCTTGGGCAATTTGAGATCGAGGATGACGAGGTCCGGCCTCGGCTGGGTCTTGAGGCCTTCGAAGGGCCCGGTGCGGAAAAGGTAGTCGATCGCCTCCGATCCGTCGCGCGCGACCAGCACGATGCAGTTCGGCTCCATCGACCTGAGGGCTCGATGGACGAGTGCCTCGTCGTTGACGTCGTCTTCCACCAAAAGAACGAAAAAAGGGCCGGGTTCCATCTATTCCAACATCCGGAGATGATACTTACTCGTTTGGACGTTGCCACCGAGCTTTTGCCTCCCCGATTCTCCAACTTCATTGCCATAAATCGGCATAAGTCCGGGGACTCCGATGCGGAAAGCCTCATCCGAGCGCAGGCCGGCATGACTTCGCGGGAACCGGCGTGTAACATGAAGCAGCCGATGAAACTCGCTCGATCCACGATCTTTGCGATTCTCCTCTTTTGCTCCGCCGTGGCCCTGGCCCAAAAGGCCGCCGAGATCAAGCGGGGCTCGCCCGACTTCAAGGCGATCATCCAGGCCATCGCGCCCTACGCGAGCGTTCATGCCGCCCATCCCGTCCGGGTTGCCGGAAACACGATGCGCCGTGAAGGCGACTGGGCCTTCGTTTATTCCTCGCTGACGCCCGTCAATCCGAAGGATAAGGTCGACGGCAAGGTGATGGCCGTTCTCCGAAAGGGGCGCCGCTGGACGATCCGGGAGATCATCGTCGCCGGCGGCAGCCTGGATGCAACGCTTGCCGACTGGGTGAAAAAGCACAAACTGCCGGCCGAGTTGACCAAGAAACCATGGTCGCCATAATGTATAGACCGTCTAACCGCTAGACCCCCTTTAAGGAGCCCACTTTGCCCAGATCGATTTGGAACGGCGTTATCACCTTCGGCATGGTCAGCATCCCGGTCGGATTGACCACGGCCGTGCAAGAGAAGGACATCCACTTCAACCAGTTGCACAAGGTCTGCGGCTCGCGGGTGAAGTATCAGAAGTGGTGCCCGCATTGCGAGCGCGTCGCCGAGAACGACGAGATCGTGCGGGGCTACGAGTACACGAAGGGCAGCTACGTCGTCATGTCCGAAGAGGATTTCGAGGACGTCCCGGTGCCGACCAAGCACACGATCGAAGTCATCGCCTTCGTCAGGTCCGAGGAGATCGACCCGATCTACTACGACTCGACCTACTATCTGGAGGCCGAGGACGCCGGGAAGAAGCCGTTCGCTCTCCTCATGAAGGCCACGGAGGCGAAAGGGGTCCAGGCCCTCGCCAAGATCGCCATCCGCAACAAGGAAAGCCTGTGCGTCATCCGCGAGGGCGAGGATGGAGGCATCATGCTGGAAACCCTCTACTTCCCGGACGAGATCCGCAAGCCGGTGGATCAGGGTCTGGACACGGTGAAGGTCGAAGATAAGGAGCTGAAAATGGCGACGAGCCTCGTCGAGATGCTCGAAGAGAAGTTCGACCCGAGCCAATACCGCGACGAATATCGCGAAGCCCTGATGAAGCGGATCGAGGACAAGGTCGAGGGCAAGGAAGTCCAGCATACGCCGGAAGTCGCCCCAACCCGCGTCGTCGACCTCATGGAGGCCCTCAAGAAGAGCCTCGAAGAGGCGAAAAAGAAGAAGACCGGCTGAGGACCGGCCGGCCTTCCGAACCTCAACCCTCAGGGTGAAGTCGTGAATACGAATCCAAGAGAGTAGGCGCCCGTCGCGGCCCAGATGAGATCCGTCGCCCTTCTTGTGAACGACATTCCCGCATAAGCCTCACCCGTTGTAATGGTGATCGTGTCGTGCGATACCCATGTGTTTGTACCGATCTGATCCCAAACGATGGAATAGCTATGCACATACTTGGCCATGGTCGGACCGGCACTGCTCCCCGAGCCATCCGTATTCCTCGCCGCATAGGCGATGGCTGGAAAGGTCGTTCCCAGAGCGTTCTGTGAACCGCCCCAAGAACCTGCAGGACCGTTTCCAGATATCGATGCGGTGCCGACCCCAAAAGCGGTAGCGTGGCAATAGACTGTCGCAGGTGGCTTGACATAGAGGCTCTGCCAATACAACTTGTACTGCATCGTTTGGTAGATGTAACAGTCGACGCCGCCGACAGAATCTCCGGTTCCGATTGTGCTCGCCCGCTCCAGCGCCTCGATCGCGTCGATCTGCCCCGCGACGATGCAGTCGACTCCTTGATAACTTGTCGTTACGGGCCCCGCATATTCCTTGATCGCAAGTTGCGCATGGGCAATTCCAAGTAGACCTATTGTCGAGAGTGAGAACATTATTTTTTTCATTAGCTGCCTGCCACCATGTCGCTGACCGTGAAGCTTTCCCGCACGGAAGTGACCGTCGAGTTCGATGAGTTGTATGTCGTCGAAAGGGTGTTCGTCGTAAACGAGCCCGTTCCAAGGTAGGTCCCGTCCGATTGCAGGGAGAGGGAGACCGTGCATGTAATGTCGGAGATCAATTGAGTGGCGCCGGCAATCAGGTTATTGCTGGAATCCATCTCTAGGAGTTCCGTGCTCCCGTCGAGGATTTTGGCCACTCCGTTGCCGTCCGCCGTCAGCGTGCCTTGCTTATGAAACGTGATGACCGCACTGGAAGGCGGGGTGTCGCCGGAAGCCGGCGTCCAACGGACGCTGAAGGTGTAGGTGCCCCCGAGAGTGTAGCTATCGCCCGATGCGGGACTGGTAAGGGTAAGTCGAGGCGCTATGCCATCCGCATCCGCTTCCGTAGTGTAGGCCGAGGAGTCGCTGGCGCCAGAACCCGTGAGAGAGCCCCACGACCCAGGGATGTATGTGAAGGTACCGCAGGCAGCAAGCCCGATGAGCCCTCCGAAAAGACTTGCCGCCACGGCAAGTCGGCTGAAGCATTTACAATAACAGCTCATGTTTCTCCTTGCTCCGGCCCCAAATCGTCCGGTACTGGTGATTTGGGCAATTTATACCGAGCTAATGGTTGACGTTTCGTTAAAAGAGATTGTTCGTGCAATTTAGCGTTCCTTAGCTAACCTTAAACAGGTCACGCTCAATTGACTTGGAGCGAGGTTGAGGGGCCTAGAAGGACGGATTCCACCTACCGAGCGATATGCTAATTCGCTAACCGCGGCCCTCACCTTCCTGCCGGTCTTTCGGCGACGAACCTCCGGGGGAGAGGGCCTGCGAGTCTTGCGAGCAAGGGTGAGATGGTGCGCGACGCCCAAGCTTGGACTTAAGTAAACGGCTATGGGGGTTCCCAGTTCTCTTCGCTTGGACGAATGCAGCCGGTGGTCTGCGCGGCCTCATGCTTTGGATCTGCCCATCTGTGGCTGATCGGCGGTTCCTTTTAATTGCGGTCGCGCCGGGCGCCAACTCCCGTCAGATACTTCGGCTTTCCGCCCGCTCCGGAATTTGGCTCGTTCGAGCCGCAGTCGGGAAGGCTACTTCCCTTCCTGAAGATCGAACATCGCGAAGGCCTCCTCGCAGGAGGTCACGATTCCGCTTTCCTTGCCAAAAGTCGTCGAAAGCATATCGGAGCGGAGACGGCCCTTGGCCACGTAAGTTCCGTCCTTCTGTTTCTGCAATTTTAGCGTTAGCTTGACCGTGCCCAAGGCTGTCGTCGCCCCGGACAGCATGGTCGTATCGTGATCGAGTCGAGCGAGCTCCTTCTTCCCCTCGAGGATCTTGGCCACGCCCGCGTCTGCCGACATCGTCGCCATCTTTTGGAACGTGACGATCACGTGCTTCGGCGGCTTCTCTCCTTCCTTCTTTGGATACCAAGTCACCGAAAAGTTATAGGAGCCTTGAAGCGTGAAATCGTCCTTGGCCTTCGGGCTCGTGAGCTTCAAGCTTGGCGCGCGGCCCACCTCGTCGTTCTTTGCGGTGTAGACCTGGGGGCGGGAAGCTGCCGAGCCGCTGAATCCCTCCCAGTTGCCGCCTTTGTAAACTAGATCTCCGGCCGGCGAAGGCGCCGCCAGGAATCCAGCCGAAGCACACGCAACAACAATTCGGCCGATCTGGCCCGAAAGCAATCCCATATCCCGAGGACGCTCGGGCCGAGTCGATGGTTCGCGCTGCCAGAACCCCCGCGTTTTCGTCAAACTAGCGAGAAGCGCATGCTCAAGAAGTATCAGGAGAAGCGAGACTTCACGAAGACGGCGGAGCCCTCCGGAGCGGAGAGCGTCGAGGCGGGCGGGCCGCTACGCTTCGTCGTGCAAATGCACAACGCGCGGAGGCTGCACTACGACGTGCGCCTCGAGCTCGATGGCGTGCTTCTAAGCTGGGCCGTTCCCAAGGGCCCAAGCTACAACCCGAACGACAAGCATCTCGCCGTCCACGTCGAGGACCACCCCCTCAACTACGCGAGCTTCGAGGGCACGATCCCGAAAGGCGAGTACGGAGGAGGCGAGGTCATCGTCTGGGACGAAGGAGTTTATTCGCCGGACGACAAAGGGATCCTATCCTTCGACGACCGCGCCGAGGCCCAGCGCCGGATGCGCGAGGAGATGAAGAAGGGCAAACTCTCGATTACCTTTCGCGGGCATAAGCTGACCGGCTCCTGGACCCTCGTCAAGACCCACAGCAAGGAAGCCGACCAGTGGCTGATGATCAAGCATCGAGACGGCACGGAGCGCGAGGACTTCGACGTGACGACCCTCGACCGCTCCGTCAAGACCGGGCGGACCGTGGAAGATATCCGCGCCGGACGCGCCGGCAACCTGATCGAACCGGCCAACGTCGCCGGAGCGATCGAGCGGAAGCAGATGCCGGAAATCCTCTCGCCCATGGCGGCGGTCGAGGCGAAGGAGCCCTTCAACAAGAAGGGCTGGGCCTTCGAGCTGAAGATCGACGGAATCCGCATCCTCGCCCACGTCGCGCATGGAAGCGTTCGCCTCTATTCGCGCAACGGCAACGATGTCACCGCGAAGTTCCCAAAGCTGGTCGAGGAGCTGAAGCAGCTTCCGCACGATCGGTTCATCCTCGACGGCGAAGCGGTTTGCTACGAAGAGGATGGAACGCCCTCGTTCCAGAACATGCTTCAGCGCTTCCAATTGCAGGACCCGCGGCAAATCACCGCGATGGACATGAAGCTGCCCATCGAGTACTGCATCTTCGATCTGCTCTATCTCGACGGCTGGGACCTGCGCGGCGCAAGGCTGGAGGACCGGCGGGCCCTTTTGGCGCAGATGAATCCGCGGACGACGACGATGCGCGTGCTCGACTCCTTCCCCGAAGAAGGCGAGCTGCTCTTCGAGCATGCGACCCAAATGGGCTTCGAGGGCGTCGTCGGCAAGAAGCTCGACAGCCGGTATCGGGAAGGGGTTCGCTCGCCGGACTGGCTCAAGGTCAAGAAGCATCACAGCGACGAGTTCTTCGTCGCCGGCTGGACCCCCGGCCAGGGGAATCGGGCCCACGCGTTCGGCGCTCTTATCCTCGCCGAAAAGGATGAGACGGGCGCGTTTCGCTACGCCGGAAACGTCGGTAGCGGCTTCGACGACGCCACTCTGGATCAAACCAACGACTTACTGCGAGCGATGCCCAAGGCCAAAAAGCCTTTCCCCCAGTCCGTCGAGAACGAATCGAAGGCCCATTGGGTCGAGCCGAAGCTGGTCGCCGAGGTCCGCTACGCCCAGCGCACCAAAGAGGGCTATCTCCGCTTCCCGGTTTTTCTGCGCCTTAGGCCCGAGTGGGACATCGATCCGAATATCGAAGTCAAAGAGGAAATGCCCGACCCACCCGAAGAATCAAGCGTGGAGAATGTCGTCGATCAGTTGCAGAATCCGAAGGACGACTTCCAAATCGAGGTCGAAGGCCAGCGTATCGGCGTCACCAGCGCCTCAAAAGTCCTCTGGCCGGCGACGGAGGAGCATCGGGCCGTGACGAAGCGAGAGTTTTTGACCTATCTCGCGAAGGTCGCCGACGCCATGATTCCCCATCTCAGAGACCGGCCGATCGCCTTCGCCCGTTTTCCGGACGGACTCAAAGGAGGCAGCTTCTTCCAAAAGCATTGGGCTCACCGGCCGGATTTCGTGGATCGGATCGATATTTGGTCGAACCACGTCGGCTCCGCGACCGAGTACCTGATGTGCAACAACCTGCCGACGCTGCTGTGGCTCGGCCAGCTCGCGGCCCTTGAAATCCACCCCTGGTATTCCCGCATCAATCCGAAGCCGGACACAGACCTGCCGACGAACTTCGCCCAGAGCGACGACACCCTCGACGACTCCGTCCTCAATTATCCGGACTTCATGGTAATCGACCTCGATCCCAACATCCGCACCGGCAATGAGAAGGAGGGCGAGGACCCCGAGCCGAGCCGCTTCGCGTGGGAGAAAACGGTCGAGGCGGCTCTGCCTCTCAAAGAGCTGCTCGACGGGATCGGGCTGAAGGGCTATCCGAAGACAAGCGGCAAGACCGGGCTGCACGTCTACGTGCCGATCAAACGTATTTACGACTACAAGACGGTCCGCTTGATGTGCGAAACCATCGGACGGCATCTCCTCGAACAGATTCCGGAAGTGCTGACCATGGAATGGAAAGTCTCGAAGCGGCCGGCCAAGATCTTCTTCGACCATAACCAGAATGTGCGTGGCAAGACGTTGGTCAGCGTCTACTCCCCTCGCCCGGTTCCCGGCGCGCCCGTCTCGTTTCCCGTCTCCTGGGAAGACTTGGAACGAGGCATCTATCCCTCCGACTTCCGGATTGACAACGTTCCGGAGATATTGAAGGGGCAGGGCGATGCATGGGCGGACATTCTCGATTCGCGGCAAAGCATCGGCGCAACCTAGAAGATTCAGGAACGCATGTTTCCGGGCAAGCGTTGCTCAGTCCAGAGCACGCCCGAATGGCTTTAGCACTTGAGTACAATTTTGACCGGATGGAGACCAACGACCAACTGATCCGCGCGGTTCAGGTGGCTACTCGCAAGCTCGCCAGCAGTGGGAAATTCGATCTATTGCTGAAGGATGTGCTCGCTATCTGCGTCGAAGCGGTGGGCGCGACGGGCGGAACGATCTACCTCCACGATCCTGCGGCGAAAAGGCTTCGTTTTCGTCACGTCCTTCCGGAAGAAATCGAGGACAAGCTCCCACAGAAGGACGTCGCCGATGACTTCGGAATGGTCGGCAGAGCATTTCAGACAAGGAAAACCATCTGCCAGGAATTCCCGGAGAAGAGCCTGAGCGAGCGCAACACGTTCGAGCAAGCGACGGGCGTGACCGTGCAGTCGATGGTGGCTTGCCCTCTCATGATGGAGGACGAGGAGCCGATCGGCGTCGTCCAGCTCTTGAACAAGCTCGACGGCGCCTTCAACGAGTCGGACGTCGCCGTTCTCGAGACCGTCGCCGGCGTCTCGACGATGGCCTATCTGAACTACCGCCTCACCGACGAAGCCTCGCGCGCTTCGACCCTGCTCGGCATGGGCAAGGTCAGCCACGACATCGGCAACTTGGCGGCGAGCTTGTTCGCGACGCTGTCCTACTCGGGCTTGGCGATGGACGGCTTGAAGAGCACCCTGCGAAGCCAGAATTGCGAGCAAGAGGCCCAGGACTACGTCATCAGCCTCGAAGAGATGCACAACGATCTCCAGAAGTCGGTGGATCGGATCGTCGGCTATTCCCGGCTCATCAGCGACCTCTCGGCCGGGCGCGAGCTGCGGCCAAACAAGGTTCTCGCGCCGCTCGCCGATACGATCCAGACGAGCGCGGCCTACCTGGAGACGGAAGGCCGGAAGAACCACGTCGCCCTCCGATACGAAATCCAATACGATGCGCCGGCGCTTCTGCACGACGAGCTTTACCTTTTCCGCATCGTACAGAACCTCGTCGGCAACGCGATCAAGGCCGTGAAGGAGACGATCCCGGACGAGTGGGCGGCGCGATATTCGCAGGAAGACGAAGCCGTTATGGGTGAAGTGACCGTCCGTTACTATTACGCGGACATGGTGCATACGATCGAGGTCACGGACAGTGGCCCAGGAATGAGCAAGGAAACCGCGGAAAGGATTCTCGCGGGAAACGCGCGCTCACAGTGGGACAAGGGCGGCGGTTCCGGATGGGGAACCAAGATCGTCTTAGAGCTAGCCGCTACCCACAGCGCAAAAGTGAGCATCGACAGCGAGCCCGGCAAGGGCTCAACCTTCCGCGTGGCATTTCCCCACGTGGGAGTCGCTCGGTCTGCATCGGCATAAGGAGATGGCAGGTAGGACGGAGACATCGATGGCAGGAAAAATCTTTGGGGCAATCTGGTACGTCGTCGTTTGCGCCTTCTTTTTGGGCGGGGGCTCCGCCTTTGGATGGCTCGGACGATCCAAGAAATTCACGATCCTGGAAATTCTGTCGCCGCCACAACCGCCTCAAGCAACGTTCCACAGCGACGTCCAGACATTCCTGATCCTGGGTTGCGACGAGGATTACACGGAAAAGTCTTATCCGGGCCGCTTCTATGGCGGCGAAGCCGGGGGCCATCGTACGCCCGATTCGAGTGCGGTCGCCAAGCCGGCAGCACGCAGCGACATGATGATGGTGGCGCGAATGGACTTCGCCAAAGGGGAGATCACCGGAGTCAGCATCCCGCGCGACACCTGGTGCCGGATGCCTGAGGACACTTCGACCCACAAGATCAACTCCTACTATCACAACGCTCCTCCCGGCCAGGAAGCCGAGACAACCAAGAAGGCGGTCGAATATCTCATCGGCGTGACGATCGACAAGGTAATCGTCATCGACTTCAACGAAATGCAGAAGCTCGTCGATATGCTCGGCGGCGTCGTCGTCAATGTGCCTCGTAAGATGGATTACGACGACAATGCGGGACAACTCCATATCCACCTGACGCCCGGGCGACAGCGCTTAACCGGCTATCAGGCGATGGGCTACGTACGGTTCCGTCATTCGCAGCACGCGAAGTCCTATGAGACCGACTTTCAGCGCCAGGAACGAGAGAAAGACATGCTGCTGGGGCTGAAAAACGCGATGGTTTCCAACTGGAGCCACCTCCCCGAAATCATGGATGCCGGCGAAGCCGTCGTCGGCCAGGCGCTCGACAAGGAGCAAATCAAGTCCCTGGCAGGGTTTGTAAAGAGCATCGGCCAGCAGAATATTCACATCGGCGTCATCCCCACCCACGACGAGGGGAACGGCCTGGAGCTCGAAGTGGACAAGTTGCCGAAGGTCCTTGCCGAATACAAGCTCGCGGAAAGCCCTCAACTCACGGCGCGACAAAACTAAAGAAATGAGCGACCCTTACGATCCTCAGGAAGTCGACGAAAAGCGTAGGGGGAGCCAATACGTCTCTCGCAAAGACTTCCGAATCGTCGCCGTCGTGCTCTTCGTATTGGCCATCTTCGCCTGGCCGGTTTACATGTTCATGCTACGTGGCGTGAACAGCTCGTTATGCGCGAAGAATCTTCGGAAGATCAGCGGCGCGCTGCAAAACTATATCGCCGACTTCGACGACCACCTTCCCTACGCGTACGAAACCGTCGATTACGACTCCAAGGACGTCCACCTCCGCGGCGGCTATGCCTATACGTGGCAATGGCAGCTCGAACGGTACACGAACGACTGGAGCGCTTTCCGATGTCCGGCTGCCGACAAAAGCGAAAATACGCTGACGTCGGATGGCACGGATATCGAGGCGACGAGCTATGGCATGCTCAACGCCTATAGCGGCGTTCAGATGTCGACGATTCCGAATCCCGACCAGAAAATCTTGATCGGCGAGACGGCGAAGAGCGGCGCGAACGGGACCGCCGATCCGCTTCCTCTGATGGCCGGCGGAAACGTTCTGAAGGATGACGGCTTCGTCATCGGCTTCGATAACGACCAGGACTATCCAAACTCGAAGACGAGTTATGCAACCCGGCTCGCCTTTCCCGGTTCGGCCAAGACCGGATTCAATCACGAAACCGAGACGCGCCATCCCGCCGAAAATCACTTCCTTTCGTTGACGGGGGCGATGCGAAGTATGGACGGCTCGATCGGCTCGGTTATCCGGCTTGGCGATAGCTTTGGGCCGTGGGATGTTCCCAAGCCGATTCCGGCGTTCTCACCGACGCCTCCAAGCCAAGCAAAGCCGCCTTCCAGAGCCTCTGGGAGATAGCGTCGTAGTCGGTTGGGCTCAGCTCGCGAAGAAGAGGCACTTGCGCCCAGCGCTCGGAGCGGATGAGCGCGGCGACGTTGGCGGCCAGAAGCCCGACCTCGCGCAGCTCCTTCGGCCACTCCTCCGGATACAAGTCGGGAAAGAGGACTTTGTCGTCGTGCATCAAGCCGTTGATGAGACCGTGAACCTGAGAGCCTTCGACGAGCGCCGTCCGAAGGAGCTTCGAGCAATCTTCGAGGCTCATCGTCGGCGCGTTCCGATTCCAGCGCATCGAGCGAGTCGACGCATAGGAGACCTTCCAGGGCGAGGCGTCGCTGTAGTTTCGAAGCCGCTTCTTCCATTCCGGTTGCCAGATTTCGACGCCCACGTCGCCGTCGCTGAGGATGCCCCAGGGTTCGGTAGACACCGCCAAGGGATCCAAAGGGCAATGGGTCAGAGTCAGGCGCAGGCGCGCCACGCCTTCTTTATTCAACCGGCGCAGCCACGGCCCGACGGCGTCGGCAACGAGCCCCCCGCCTACGCGACCATTGACCGTACGCTCGAACTTCACCTCATGGCACGGCAAGAAGGCGCTATTGGATAGCAATTCGGGCGGGCGATCGGTCGTTTCCGCCAGATATTGAGCCGAGTAGCAACAAAGAGCAACCGCTTGAAAGACGTCCGATCGCATATCGCAATTTTCGGCAAAAATGCGGCGGATTTCAGTCCAGACGGTCCAGAAAATCACCGCACGCTTCGTCGTCGGCGGGGGGCGTGACGCCGATCAACAGCCGGTGATATTCCTCATGAACGGCGTATGCTCCCGGCGCGATTCTTTGGAGCGGCCCAAGAGATTCGACCTCCAGCATGTCGTGCCGCGTATAGGTCTCGAAGTTGCATCCGAAATCGGGATAAGTCGCCCCCGAGTCGTAGTCGAACCGCTTGTAGAAAAAGTTGCCGTGGTTGGCATATCCGGCGAGCCCTTGCTTGATCGCGGCCCCAATCTTCTGAGGCGGATTCTCGGCTTGGCGAAGCCGAACGACGCGCCTGCCCCACGTCCAGCGCGGATCGGCCATGTTCGTGTAGGCCCACAAGACCATCGGCCGGACCGGTAGAAGATTCGAGGCGTGCTCCCCGGCCTCCGGCTGGGGAAAGATACACTCGCCGCCCACCGCCATGACCGTCAGCGTCCACGGGGCGAGCTCGATCTCGAAGGCGTTGCGGTTGTAGACGCGGTGCTCCAGCTTGAATCCCTTTGGCGCGGCTTGAATTCGTATCTCTTTCTGCACGAGATACTTCTCCTCCGGCGCCGTGAAGACGTGCCATCCCTCCTCGACCCGGTATTCGACCGGATGGTTGTCCGGCGCGTAGGTCTTCGGCTTTTCCTCCGGCGCGATCCAGAGCCGGTGGCCGCCATAGCTCCGGTATTCGTCGCCGCCGGTCTTGCCCATATCCCCCGGGTATTCGACGAACTCGTTCGGGCCGCCAATTTCGCCGAAGCGGATGATCCTGGGGCCGACTTCGAGGGTCACGAGCATTTCAAGGTTGCCGGAAACGAGCCGGGCGCAACGATCCCATCCGCCGTAAGGAACGATCTCCATCGCGGGTAAGCCTACCAAACCGTTTTGGTCCTGGGCCTATTTTCGCCAAACTCAAGGGAATTCCGCCGGCGACATAGAACGTACAGGTAAAAGATTTGCATTTTAACTTGGATCGCAGGTCGATATGCGATAGGATCGAAGCAAGTCTTTTTCGGGAGCTATTTTATGAAGCGCGCTTTTACGTTAATCGAGCTGCTCGTGGTAATCGCGATTATCGCGATCCTCGCAGCCATCCTCTTCCCCGTCTTCGCTCAGGCCAAGGAGGCGGCCAAGGCGACCCAATGCTTGAGCAATATGAAGCAGATCGGCATGGCTTGCATGCTGTATTTGAACGACAACGACGACTGTTGGTTCGGGGCTGAAAGTTGGAGCCCCTTGCCCGGCTTTGCGCCGCAGCAACCCTGGATCGGCTTTGACAACAACAACAGCACGACTTATCTTCCCTACTTCTACGGAGACCCGAGTATCCCAGCCACGCATGCGATACGACCCGGGGCAGTCGACCCCTATCTGAAGAACGAAGCCGTCAAGCAATGCCCTGATCGCAAGTCAGGCCAGCAGACCGCGATCGCTCTGAGCGCATTCAGCAACGCTTATAGTTCCGGGTACTACTCGGTCAATCCAGGAGCGGCGGGCAACGAGTGGGGCCCAGCGACGAAGAGTTACGACCAGTACTTCACCCACGGCATCTTCGACTACGTCGGAGCCAACAATTCTGACCTTGAGAGGCCGGCGGAAACGTTTGTAGCTTGGGAGCACCTCAGTTACGCGCCAATATGCAACTTCCTTCAGCCGCCCAATTGGTTCAATAGCCCTCCGGACCAAGGCGGATATAAGGAGCACTTCAACTTCCTCCACCACGACGGCACGAACACGATCTGGGCGGACGGCCATGCGAAGCGTTTCCTCTTTGGACAGCTTCGGCGGCCTTACTTCTCGTGCCGTAAGGATATCTATCCGAACGACGGACAGCTATAGCTTCTCGCCTTCGGACCCCTCTCCCCTCCGGGGGAGAGGGTCTGTGAACCGTCGCGTAGCGAAGGAGAACAGGGGTGAGGGGCGCCTGGCACCTGCGCTTGGCGGCGGTTGCCCCCTCTCACCCTGGCTCCGTATTGGGCTCCGGGAAGCCCCCCGGAGAGATTGGTCGCATAGGAGGAAACTGGGCGCCGGTTACCCCCTCACCCCTGTTCTCCCTCGCTACGCTCGGGTTCACAGTCCCTCTCCCCCGGATGTCAAGTGACAACAGATTCTTGACACCTATGACAAGACATCCTTTACACCCTGAAGTCGTTAAGGGGAGCGAGAATGAAGTTCCCCCAGACGAGGTTGAGGGTGCCATGCTCATCCTCTAGTAGTCC
>DASZYX010000036.1:0-51969 GCA_035545155.1 Fimbriimonadaceae bacterium
GTACTCAGGAGGCTCGTGGCCGCACTTTTGCCAACGAGGCCACCAAGAAAGCTCTCCAACCTGCTCAGATCATCTAAGAGAGCAAGAGCAACATTCTTTAGAAGGGTAGAACAATATGCCTTATTCTAACGCCTATGCCCCCTACCCCCTCCCTCAGTTTCCGGCCGAGCGATCGTAACTCCGTTCGCAACGAACCGCGAAACCGAAGGATGGGATTCCGGGCCCACAGATTCATCAACCTTCCATAAACCCGGCATATACTCGCCTTCATGGACGAGCTTCAATCTCTGCGTCAGGAACTTGCCGACTTGCGGCGCGAAGTCAGGACTCTCAAGCGGACCCGCTGGATCGCTCCCGGATCGGTGGCGGTTGCGCTCGTGGCGTTGGCGGTACTGGGCGTTGCTTCTCCGCGGATCCAGGAGGGTCAAGACCAGACGTCGCATCATCCGACTCAGTTGGCGCAGGACCTCGTCTGCAAGTCGATTCGCGTCGTCGACGACGCCGGCCACGACATGATCCAACTCGGCAAGGACAAGGATGGCGGCCTGCTCGTCGTCAACGGAGCCGACGGCAAGAAGCGCTTTTTCACCGCCGTCGAGAACAACGCCGGATTCAGCGACTGGTACGACGCGGACGGCAAGCGGCGGGCTACCGTCTTCGTCGGCGAGAAAGGCGCGGAATTCCACCTCGCCGACAAGATGGAGCACATCAGCGCCGTCCTCCAGCAGACCGACGAGGGCGACCGGGCAGGGGGCTTCCTCTCCCTCGCGGGGCCGGATCAGAACAACCGGGTTGCGGCCGGCGTCGATCACGGCGGCGGCTATCTCGACCTCTCCGATTCGCTCGGCAACTTGCGCGAAAGCTTCTACCTCAGCGATAAGAACACCGCTCAATTCAAGCTGCTGGGAGCGGACAAGGTGCTGCGATTCCTGATCTCCGGCGATGCCGACACGGGCCGGGTGACGGCCTACAATCAGGACGGCAAGCCAACAGGCCTCTTCCCAGTAAAGTAACCCTCGATGGCCGAATCGAGCTGCGATATTCTGATCGTCGGGGGCGGCGTTGGCGGGGTCGCGGCCGCCTTGGCCGCTTGTTCGCTCGGACATCGGGTGGTGCTGACCGAGGAGACGGATTGGATCGGAGGGCAGCTCACGGCCCAGGCGGTGCCCCCGGACGAGCATCCCTGGATCGAGGAATTCGGCTGCACGGCTCGTTATCGCGATTACCGCAACGGAGTGCGGCAGTACTACCGCGACCACACGCCTTTGCATCCGCAGGCGCCCGACTTCAACCCCGGCGGCGGCTGGGTGAGCCGGCTCTGCCATGAGCCGCGGATCGGCTGGCAGGTTTTGAACGAGATGATCGAGCCGGCGGTGGCGGCCGGCTATCTCGAAGTGCGGCTCGGTATCGAGCCCGTGCATGGACTCGTCGACGGCGACGAGGTGATGGGGGTCGCCTTTTCCAATGGCGACACGATGTACGCCCGGTATGTGCTCGACGCCACCGAACTCGGCGACCTGCTTCCTCTATGCGGAGCCGAGTATGTAACCGGCGCGGAATCGAAGAGCGAGACCGGAGAGCCGAACGCGGTCGAAGGGCCGGCTCAGCCGGGCAACGTCCAGGGCCTCACCTGGGTCATGGCGCTCGCCCACGACGCGGGCAGCCACCGAGTCATCGACAAGCCGCCTCACTACGAAAAGTGGCGAGCCTACCGGCCGGAATTCTGGCCCGGCCCGCTGCTCGGCTTCGATATCCTCGATCCCCACACCGGCAATCCGAAAAAGCTGCCCCTGTTCAGCGACGATTGGTACAACCTGTTCCTCTACCGGCAGATCGTCGACCCGGCGAAGTTCGAGGCAGACTTTGCCCCTCACCCAGTCACGATCGTCAATTGGCCGCAGAACGACTACTTCTTGGGCAACCTAATCGACGAGCCGGTTTCGACGGTGAGGGAGCGCCTGGAAGAATCGCGCGAGCTTAGCCGGAGCCTGCTGTACTGGCTCCAGACCGAGGCCCCCCGGCACGATGGCGGCGTGGGCTATCCCGGCTTGTATCTACGGCCAGACATCACAGGGACGCCCGACGGCTTCGCGATGGCCCCCTACATCCGCGAGGCCCGCCGGATCAAGGCCCGATTCACGGTGACCGAGCAGATGGTCGCGGCCTACACGAATCCCGGCCTCGACCGGGCTCCGGCCTTCTCCGACAGCGTGGGCATCGGGGCCTACCGGATCGACCTTCATCCCAGCACGAGCGGCGCGAACACCATCGACACGAGCACCCTGCCCTTCCAGATACCGCTCGGCGCCCTGATCCCGGTTCGGATGAAGAACCTGATTCCGGCTTGCAAGAACATCGGCACGACCCACATCACGAACGGCTGCTATCGCCTGCACCCGGTGGAATGGAATATCGGGGAAGCCGCCGGCCTCCTCGCGAGCTATTGTCTCGCGACGGGGAAGTCGATGGATGAAGTCCACACTCATCCTGCGGAATACCAACGGCTGCTCCAGGACCAGGGAATCGAACTGCGATGGCCGGCGACGCAACTGCGGGCGCTCTAACGATGAGTGCGGCGAAGCTGCCATAATCGGGACGTGAGCAAGGCGGAGTCGAGCGCGCCGATTCAGCGGAAACCCCGCTTCCCATGGGTTTCCCTGCTGATTCTCGTCGGCGGTATCTACGTCTTCTGGATTCTCCCCGCCCAGATGGGCCCGCGCCATGTGAACGTCCAGTTCGAGGCGCCGAAACCGACACGATGAAAGTTGCCCTGATTGGATACGGCCAGAGCGGCCGAAGCACGCTGTATCGCGCTGCCTCCCGAGGCCTCGCGAAGGGAGAGATTACGGCGGTGCCCGTCCCTGACGAGCGGTTCGATTTCATCGTCAACCAGGTGAAGCCGAAAAAGCAGACCCCGGCGACGGTCATCCTCCACGACGACCTGGAGGCCATCTCGGGGAGCGGCAAGGCCTTCTCGCTCAAGCTGATCGACCAGGCGAAGAAGGCCGATATCCTCCTCCACGTCGTGCGCGGCTTCGAGTCGCCGGTCGTGCCCTACTTCGCCGAAGTCTCCCCGATCCGCGATCAGGAAGCGGTCGACGTCGAGCTCGTGCTTGCCGACCTCCAGATCGTCGAAAACCGGCTGGAGCGGCTGAAGAAGTCCACAACCCTCAAAACCTCCGGCTCGCCGGACTACATGGAGAACCAGCTTTTCACCCGCATCAAGCCGATGCTGGAAGAGGGGACGCCGATCCGCGCGATGGAGCTCGACGAGGACGAGCAGACGATCGTGAGGAACTACCAGTTCCTCAGCTCGAAGCCGATGGTCGTCGCCTTCAACGTGAGCGAAACCGACGCCGCTCAAACCCCGCCGAGCCTGCAAAAGCGGATCGACGAGCTGGCCGCGAATGGGACCCCGGCCTTCGCGGTCTGCGCGACGATCGAGGAAGAGATCGCCCAGCTCGATCCTGCCGATCAGCCGGAGTTCCTGGAATCGATGGGCCTAACGGAGCCGGCCGGCGCGAAGGTGATCCGCGCCGTCTACGACGCTCTCGGCCTCATCACCTTCTTCACCGCCGGTGAAAACGAGACTCGGGCCTGGCCGCTCCGCAAGGGCTCGACGGCGCTGAAGGCGGCGGCAACGATCCACAACGACATCGCCAAGGGCTTCATCCGCGCCGAGGTCGTGCATTACGACGATTACAAGGCGGCCGGCTCTCTCGACGCCGCCTATTCGGCCGGGAAGATGACGCTCGAAGGCAAGGAGCACGTCATCCAGGACGGCGATCTCCTGCACATCCGGAACAAGTCCTAATCGGAGGGCGCCGTCCCTTGAGGGATCAGTCGACGGTGATCACGCCGGTCATCCCGGTGCCGAAGTTCGAGCCGTTGCCGGCCGTTCCATGGAAGGTGCAGTGGTAGTAGTACTTCATGCCGACCGTCGCGTTGGCAGGCACGGCCCATGTGAAAACATCGCCCGGCTGCATGCCGCCGACGAACGAGGTGCTCGAATCGAGGCCGGTGACACCCGTGTCGGAGAGGACGGTGTGGGGCATCGCGCCGTTGTTCGTCCATTGGATCGTATCCCCGGCGTGGGCGACGACCGATTTGGGCGAGAAGGTCATGCTGCCGGTCATCGAAACGTCGACCGTCGTATTGCCGCCTCCGCTTGTCGTCGCGGTCGAGGTCGATGAGGTTGTATTGGAGGAGCCGCCGCCGCCCATGCAGCCGATAAGAATGCCGATCACGGCGAGGAGGAAAATGACGTAGTGCCTTGCTTTCATAAGAGGCATGGTCGCTTCGCCCGTCTCGAAAGGTTGGAAGTTTTTTTCGATAAAATTTCGCACGAAACCCCAACTTTTCGACTCACTTCGAGACACCTACCCCGTTAGGTTTCGTTGCGCCGGAGGCTTTGTAGGCGCGTTATCCCGAAGGGATAACGTAACGCTGCCCAGGGTGCGAAGCGACCCTGGGTCGTGCGTGCGGACCCGGTCTCAACCCCGAAGCGGGTTGCGTGTTATCGGCGCCAAGTCGAAGTTGGGAACACAACCCTTCAGGGTTGGAGAGTTGGCGGTTGGCTGCCAGCCCACGGTTGCTTCGCGCCCTGGGCTCTGCTACGTCACCCCTTCGGGGTTGCAGTCACACTAAGTGATAACCGACCCAGACCGTAACCATGAAGGCCGTCGCCTCCAAGGCAAACCGACTGAACGAAACGGCAGGAAGCAATGTAGCAACGACACAAATTATAACAAAGAAAGGCCACCAAATCTGAGCGAGCCTAGAGAAGAACTTACTTGGCGTTGCAGGCAACCAACCTCTGTTCGCTACCAAGACGCCAGTAATAATGAGTGCCAGCAGCAAAAGCCACCTAACTAATATGGAGGTGTCCCAGAATGGCAGGGCAATAGCTGTAACGATAAAGAAACTACGCCACACCATTCGCTCCAGTTTACCTCTAGGTGACATAGGAGCCGATTCGCTCACCATCCTACTCATGTTCGTCAGCTTCTAAGGTGATAATATCCATAATAACGTGACACTCAAGTGGCGAACTAACATGGGATTCTTTACATTTCCTGCGTTTCGGGGGTAATGAAGCTTGACAACCTACTGAGTAGGGTGGCGGGGCACCCCGAACCGCAGCTACGAGCGATCTGCATGTGTCGACCACGTAGGATCGAGCCGTCCCATATCATTGTATGAACGGTTTGCCCGGTTTGCCAAGTCGAGCGCCTTAACCCGTCGCCTGAGTAGGTATTTGTGATCACGTTGTTTGCCGTCGTCAGGGAGACGATCCGATTCTCGTTGTCGAAGGTCCCGTTAGGTTTCGTTGCGCCGGACGCTTCATGTCGGCGCACTATCCCGAAGGGATAACGTAACGCAGCCCAGGGTTGCTTCGCACCCTGGGCTCTGCTACGTAACCCCCTCGGGGTTGCCCCGTCCGGTTCCTGCCGGCGCGCCCACGGCACAGGGGGAAACGTTCGGCGCTCTTCCCTAGCCCCGACGTCAACGAATCTCCGATCCTGTACCCCCGCATCGGAAATACACTGATCGTATGCATCCGGCGCTAGCGGCGATCGCCGACGTCATGAGAGGGACTGCCTTCGAGGGGGATCTCTGGCTCGTGGGCGGGGCCGTCCGCGACGAACTGCTTGGCCGCCCGGCGAAGAACGACTTCGATATCGTCACGCGCGGCTCTTCCGCCGAACTCGCCCAACTCCTGTTCGACAGGGGCGTCTCGAGGCATCTCCCGGTCACCTACGAGCGTTTCGGCACCGCCATGGTCGAGGTTGCCGGCACGAAGATCGAGATCGTGACGGCGCGGAGGGAGAGCTACGATCCCGAGTCCCGGAAGCCGAACGTCGAACCGGCAACCCTGGAGGAGGACGCGAGGCGTCGCGATTTTACGGCCAACGCCCTCCTCCGCAACCTCCACACCGGCGAGCTTTACGATCCCCTCGGGACCGGTCTCGCCGACCTCCAGGCGGGCATTCTCCGCACGCCCCTCGATCCGGCAGCCACGTTCCACGACGACCCGCTGAGGATGCTGCGGGCCGTACGCTTCCGCCGGCAATTGGGCTTCTCGCCGGCTCCCGGCCTTTACGAATCGATCCGGCGGGAGGCGCGCCGGCTCCAAATCATCTCCGCCGAGCGGATTCGGGACGAATTCCTGAAGATGCTCGCCCTGCCCGACGCGGACCTGGCCCTCCAGGACCTCATGAACCTCGGGCTGATCCATGAGTTTGCACCCGAATTCGAGGAGATGATCGGCGTGGAGCAGGGCTCTTTCCACCACCTCGACGTTTGGAAGCACACCCTCCTCGTCGTCCGCAACGCCGGGCCCAGCGATTCGCTGCTCGCTCTCGGCGCGCTCTTCCACGACATCGGAAAGCCGCGCACGCGGACGAAAGACGCGGAAGGCCACACCCGGTTTTTCGGCCACGAGGCGGTCGGGGCGGAGATGACGGGCACGATCCTGCGCCGCCTGCGGCTCCCCGTGCGCGATATCGACGTCGTGGTTTCGCTGGTGAAAAACCACATGCGGCTCGGGAGCTCGCCGGAGTTCACGCCAAGCGCGGCCCGCAGGCTGATCCGCGATATGGGCGACCAGGTCGAGCGTCTGCTGGCTCTCGTCGAGGCCGACGCGAACGGGCTCAAGGCCGGAGTGAAACGGATGAACCTCGATCCCATCCGGGCCCGCCTCGAAGAGGTCCGGCAGGCGACGCCGCGCAACCTTCTCGAAAGCCCGCTTTCGGGAGAGGAGATCATGGCCCTGCTCGGACTGGAAAGCGGTCCGGAGGTTGGGCGCTGGAAGACTTTTCTCACGGAGAAGGTCTTGGAGGGCGAGATCGCCCCCGGCGACAAGGCCGGGGCCGTCGAGTTGCTGCGGCACGCGCGCGGTTGATCTCGAGATGGCGGTACGCGTCATTGATGCGGGGCCTTCGGCTGCGCGGCTCGCAAGACTCGTCGCTCGCTCCCAATGACAAGGGCGCTTCGCGCTTGCGTCGCTGTTGCGACGGCTACAGCCCTCCGGGCTCCCATTTGTCATTCCTACACTTTCGACCGCCACGGGGCCGGCGGGCTCAGGATGACGTCCCCTGGGACCGCCGGCCGATTTTCGAACCCTTTCTTGGCTTTCCCGGTCTACGCTGATATGGATTCCATTGCGGAGCCAAGTCCGACGAATCGAATCATGATCGAGCCGCAGCGACCTGGCCTGACCTTGATCGCCGTGTTTGGCTTCGTCCTGGTTTGTTTTTGGCTGGGCGTGGCCTACCTGGCTCTGACGGCCGGCGGGCTGAGCTACTGGATCGTCTTTCCCGCCTCCATGTTTGCGGCGATGTTGTCGGTCTGGGTCTGCGCATGGGCGTTCCGGCGACGGGCAAACAACGAGCCGGCGATGATCGTCGACGAGGTCGGGATTTACGATAACGTCTCGATCGCGGCGGCAGGCCGGCTCAAATGGTCTGAGATCGAGCAGGTTTGGATCGCCGGCCCTCGATGGATGGAATTCCTCTGTATCCAGCCGGACGCACCCCAGGAGTTTCTTGCCCGGCAAGACGATGCGAAGGCCATGATGATGCGCTTCCAAAATGCGGTGGCCGGAGCGAGGATCGTTATTCCGATGGCGATTCTCGACATCCCGTCCGAAGACCTCAGCCTTCGAATCGCCCAGGTTTCTTTCCCTTCGCGCCTCCGCAGACCGCACCCGCCTACGCCGGTTTCCGCGGCCCGCAAGTAGGGATCGGGAACCCGGGGAAGGTGACAGCGCAAATTCGGGGTTTGATCCCCGGCCACCCGCCCCCGGCAATCCAACTAGCAATTACTGCCGCATGTTTGCGGCTAGTTCCTGCCGCGCGAGACGTTAACGTGTCCCTTCTTGTAAGGATATGGCTTCTGGCCCGGAATCGGTGGGCCGGAAGACCTCCCGATTTTTCGCTCGAACGCGCTCGCCCGACCCGGTAACATCGGGCGCATGCCTGCGATCGAGACGCACGACCTCACGAAGAACTACGTCTCCACCAAGAAGGAGCCCGGCATCTGGGGCGGCATCAAAGGGCTGTTTTCGCGCGAGAAGGTCGAGGTCGAGGCGGTCAAGCGGATCAACCTCTCGATCGAGCAGGGCGAATTGGTCGGGTTCCTCGGCCCAAACGGCGCGGGCAAGACGACGACCCTCAAGATGCTGAGCGGCATCCTCTATCCGACCAGCGGCGAGGCCAAGGTCCTCGGCTATACGCCGAGCCAGCGTCGGCCGGAAATGCTCCGCCAGATTTCCCTGGTAATGGGCAACAAGATGCAGCTCTGGTGGGACCTGCCGGCTTGGGAGAGCTTCGTCGTGCTGAAGGAGCTCTACGAGGTCCCCGACGACAAATTCAAAAAACGTACGGATTTCTTGATCGAAGAGCTCCAGCTCACCGACAAGATCAATATCCAGGTCCGCAAGCTCTCCCTCGGCGAGCGCATGAAGTGCGAGCTTGTCGCGGCTCTCCTGTACTCGCCGAAGATCGTCTTCCTCGACGAGCCGACCATCGGGCTCGACGTCGTCAGCCAGAAGCGGATTCGCGACTTTCTCAAGCAGCTTCACGCGGAGGACAACTGCACGATCCTCCTGACCAGCCACTACATGCAGGACGTCGAGGAATTGTGCAAGCGGGTCGTCGTCATCGACCATGGAACCGTGATCTACGAAGGCACCCTCGACGATCTGACCCGAAAGTTCAGCAATACGCGGCGGCTGCGCCTCACTTTTTCCGAGGCGGTCGACCTGGCCGACGTCCTGCCCTACGGCCCGGCCACCATGCCGGAGCCGACGGTGGCGGTGATCGATGTGGACCGGGAGCATACGGCCCGCGTGACGAGCGCGGTCCTACAAAAGTTGCCGGTCAACGACGTCGGGATCGAGGAAGTCGACATCGAAGACGTGATCCGCGATCTCTTCACTTCGGGCTCGAACCCGAAAGACTGACGTATTTGAGCGAAGGATGCGGCGGAGAGAGGTTCCGGGACTCTATACGACGACCTAACGCACGGCGTGAATGAAAACCCGCTTGTAGGTGAACGGATAGGGCCGTTCCTCTCCCAGCGAGCGCTCGATCCGGTTCGTGAACTCCCGTTCGAAGAGCGAATAGACCTCCGGCGGCTGGGTGGCCCGATAGTGGGTGAGCATCGAGCCCTTGAGCCATTCGACGGTATCCGCGCCCGAGGCCAGCTCGTGGAGATACACGTACAGGCGGACCTTGATCGAGCGGAATCCGAGGCGGTGGAGAAGCGTCATGTAGGCTTCCGGGGCCAAGACGTTCTTATCGATCGGGCAGGGCGGATATTGGTTGTACGGCGGCTCCCGCTCCAAGGCGTAGGCGACGCTCGGTGCGGGGTGGTCTCTATTCTTCGGCATCTGGACGGCGACTTGGCCGCCCGGTCGCAGAGCCTTGCGGAACCGTGTGAACAGTTCTTGATGATCGGGGAGCCAGTGGAGCGCCGCGTTCGAGAAGATCAGGTCGAACTCGGAATCGCCGCCGAATTCGGCGATGTCGGCGTTGTAGAACTTCAGGCCGACGGCCCGGGGCGCCTTCAGCAACATCTGCTCCGAGGTATCGATCCCGATCGTCTCGACCGAGCGAAATCGCTCATGGAGCGTCTTCGTGTGCTCGCCGGTCCCGCAGCCCAGATCGACGATCCGCATGCTGTTCCGCGGCCCGATCAGGTCCATCAGGTCGTAAGCGGGCTGGGATCGCTCCTGCTGGAACTTCTCGTATTGAGCCGCGTTCCAATCGGTCACGAGCGTAGCGTACTCCGTCCGGAGCCTTTCAACGCTGAGAAACGGAGGAACGGAGATCAAGGGTGCTCCGCTTGAAACCTCGCCTACCGGAGCCGCACCAAAATTGGGCCGAGAACTTCCAGCGGAAGCCCGACCACGTTGGAGATCGATCCCTCGACGCGCTCCACGAAACTCTTGGCTCCGCCCTGGATGGCGTAGCCGCCCGCCTTGTCCATCGGCTCGCCGGTGGCGACGTATTTCGCGATTTCTGCGTCCGACATCTGGCGGAACCGGACGCGGGTCGTATCCGACGTTGCTTCTTGGATTTCCGGCGCGATAACGGCGATTCCGGTGATCACGACGTGTTCGCGATTCGAGAGCGTCCGCAGCATCCGGCGCGCGTCCGCTTCGTTTTCCGGCTTTGCGAGTTGATGCCAGCCGTCCTCCTCATACGCGACGACGGTATCCGCGCCGATGACGATCTCATCGAAGAACCGGTAGGCGACGGCTCTCGCTTTCGCGAGGGCGAGGCCCACGGCGGTCTCCCAGGGATCGCCGAGCTCCGTTTCAGGAACGTCGGAAGGGACGACTTCGAACTCGGGGGCAAGCTGCTTGAGCAGCTCGAGGCGTCGGGGCGAGGCGGAGGCGAGGATGATTTGGCGGATTTCGAATTGTAGCGCTACTTCTCGAGCTTCGCGATGGCCGCGCGCAATTCCTTGCGGTAGCTCACGACCGCGTCGACTTCTTCCTTCGAAGGTTTTAGCCGAGGGTGGCCGGACACGAAGGGTCCCATCAAGCCGACGCATTCCCGCGCGTCGTCGAGGCCGAGGAGGTGTCCCAGCTCATGGGCGACCACTTCGGTGAGCTCGTCGGGCCGAAGGTCGCGGCGGCCGGTCGTCCGGCGCACGAGGAGCGTTCCATTGATCTGATAGCTGACCGACGCCCCCCAATGGAGCATCCGCGTCGCCTCGACCTGCCCTTGGACGTCGCCGCCGGAGTCGATCGAGTCCACGAATTTCACGACGATCATCGGCTTCTCGCCCGGTCTGGAGAGCCGGAACGGGCTGTCGGCAAGAGCGTTGGCCCAGACCTGCATTCCCGCGTCGATGCTGTCCGCCTTCCAATCCGCATCGTCGTTCGGATCGAGCCCCACGGTGACGGTATCGGCAAGCAAATAACTTTCCAGCGTCGCAAGTTGCTTGCCGCGCGCGCCCGCACTCTTCCCAGGGTTGAATCGGACGACGTTCGCGGCTTCCGGAGTGATGAGGCCGCCGGCGGACGCAAGGAGCGACGCACAAAGGAGGATCGAGGCGAAAAGAGCATTGCGGAGGGGGTTGGGGAACTTCATCCGAAATCTCAGAAAAGGTTTGCCATCCTGGCTTGAAAGTTATCTACGCGATATTGCCGGTCACACTATCTGATTCTAGGACGGTTGCGCAGAAACCCGCAAGGGGGGCTGGATGAAGGGTGAGAGGGTGAAAGGGTGGTTCGGGAAATTCCACCCTAGTCCCTCCTCTCCGCACAGTCATCGGCGCAAGAGGAGGAGGAACGGAAGCCCCCTCTCCCGTGTGGTTCGTCACGAGAGAGGGGGTTTTCGGGGTGAGGGTCCGGGAACCTACGATCGACGGTTTCGGTCGGAGTTGGCCTGTAAGCCGGATTCTGTTTTTGTGTGGCGATTTATCTTAGCGACCAACCCGGAGGGTCGGCGGGCCGCGTCAGCCCCTCCCTATTTGGTCTTGCTTCAGACGGGGTTTGCCCGGCCGGCCCATTGCTGGGACCGCCGGTGAGCTCTTACCTCACCATTTCACCCTTGCCCCCTTTTGGCGTAATGGAGATGATGGACTCGAGTCGTTCGTTTACCCGATCACCCTTTACTTCCATCACCCCAAGAGGGGGCGGTATGTTTCTGTGGCACTTTCCGTCGGATCGCTCCGCCCCGCCTTGCCTCTCGCGAGGCTCGACGGGCGTCTTGCCCTGTGAAGTCCGGACTTTCCTCCCCGATCGCTCGGGGCCGCCACCCGGCCAACTCCTCAGCTATTCTACATTGACTACAAAACCGCCACCAAATGCGGAACTCGTGCGTAGTTGTTAAAACGGTGAAGAAGGCCGAGCCTCCCCGTCCAGTAAGATGAAGAACAACGATGCGTGGCGCCTGCGAGCGGCCACGCGATGCCAAGGAGCGGATGCAAGCTGACCTGAATTCCGACGTCGCCCTGTCGGCGGCGAATGCGCTCCTTTCGCACCTCCGAAAGAATCCGGGGGCGGCCAATCAGCCCGCCTCTCAACTTGCCACGACTTTTGGCCTAGAGGAATCCTTCGTCGCCCAGGTCCTTCAAGGCATTCATTCCCATCGGCGTCCGGAGGCGAAACAAGCGGGGGTTCGCCCGAGTCCGCTTCGCAACGTCGGCGCCGCGATCAAGAACCTCTGGTTCAAGGCGACGAACCGGCCGATCCTGTTCGTCATCGTGACTTTCATTCTCGGGTTCGCGGGATCGTTGCTCACGATCTACCTCGCCGTGCGCGCGTCGCGGGCGAGTGGGCAGCCAGAGCTCCCTTACGACGCCGTGATGGGTCTCGTGCTCTACGTCGTCGGCATCATGAGCCTGACCGCGTTCCTGCACATGGCCGCTTATTTCCGGCACCGGAGCTCGCGGAACGCCCTGTACGGCGGGCTTTTCCTCTTCTGCGTTCTTCTCGTCGGCTTGGCCTTCATGATGTTCACCAAGAGGGCTCGCGTCGGTACGGATTCGGCGGCCGACGCCCACATCAACGTCGTCATCCTTTATCTCTTCGGCGCGATGGGGATGCTAATGTTGGCGCTGATGTACGCGGGCGTCGGCTCGCTCGCCGCCGTGCTCGGCGGATGGACCAGGATCAAGATGCTGGAGCGGGCGGAAGAGACGATGTCCCGGCAAGACCTCCTGGAGCGGTATTTCGAGCTGCAAAGCCGGCTGCAGAAGAGCGTCTATCCGAGGGCGTCGGAGGCCGGGCCGGCCTTTTTCGCCTCGCCCACGATTTCCTGGTATCGGAACCATCCGCTCATACCGAATCTCGTCGTCGGTTTCCTGCTCCAGATCATCGCCCTCGTCGGGTTCCAGGCTCTCGGCATCGCGCCTGGACAGGCGGCGACCGACCAGGTCAGCATCTGGCTCTTCATCCCGATCTTCGCCGCGATCGCGACCTTCCTATTTCACATCCTCCAGGGCTATCTCGCTAAGAACGTGTTCGCCACGGTGATCGGATCGGCCTGCCTCACCGGTGGCGCGCTGCTGGCTCGGACCTTGCCGATTCTCGATCCCACGTCGGTCGGTTCGTCGAGGGCTCACTTTATTTTCAGCGAGGCGCTGGACGGAATCCTGATGATGGGGATATCTTGCGCAGGGTATCTCGGCGCCTTCGTTCAGAACCGGGCCGCGAAGGAGGCCAATCTGCAGCGCAACGATCAGGCGACCCTGCTCGCGGAAATGGTCCGCATCCAGTGGAAGCTCTCGAACGAGGCCGCGACGATCTGCGTGATGGTCGTGGATGCGGCGAAGAGCTCGGAGATGAAGGCGGACGCCGATCCGCTTGCCGTCGAATACACCTTCCGGGAGTATCAGGAGTGGATCGAAGCGATTTCCGTCGAGCGTAACGGGCGGGTGCATTCCACCGCCGGCGACGGCGCGGTGGTCGCCTTCGAGACCTGCGATTCGGCCCTTTCCGCAGCACGCCGGATTCAGACCGACGTCTTCCAGTTCAACAAGGACGTCAACCGTCTCGCCCAGCCCTTCCGCCTGCGGATCGGTCTCCATTCCGGCGAGGTCGTGGGAGACATCAACCAGGTCCAGTTCACGGAGGTCATCGACATCGCCGCCCACATCGAGTCGGCCTGCCCGGTCGGCGGCATCACGGTGACCGACGAAGTCCTCAACCGTCTGCCCGAAGAACAGTTCATCGACCTGAAGGCCCTGGTCGACGGGCATGAGGTTTTCCTCGTCGCCAATCCGACCGAGTACCAGTAGATCATGAGCGTCGATCACGCTCGATGGGCTGCGCGAGGATGCCGATGGCCGGTGGACGAAGATGCAAAAAAATTTTATTTCTGGCCTATTTCAGTGCGCCCGTCTGGGGAATCGAGGACAAACGAATCGATCGAGGTCTGGTATGATGTCGAATTACCGCCGGAGCGCGCGTATGAGTGAAAGCAGCCGGAACTCGGAATTTTGGAGCCACAGCGAGCCCGAAGGGGATTGCCACTTTTTTGTGAGTGAGCCCGCCGTCGCTCCTCAGAAAGCCGTCGTGGCAGGGCCTGCCGCGGGTGCGGACCAGCTCTCCCCGGGGGTGGAGGCGAGCGTTTTCCTCGCCGGGCTCGGCGCCTTCATGCGGGATCTCGAGGCGCGCGAAGTCATCTCTCCTTTGGCTGCGGTGAAGCCGGAGGTCACGTACGCCTTTGCGGCGGCGTTGAAGAATAAGGCGTTCGGCGATCTGCCGAAGGCCAAGCGCCGGCTCTTGGCCCGCATCGGAAGGTGTCGTTACTCCTGCGAGGTCTATCTCGAGGCGAAGGCCTGGCTCAGCGAAAAGAAGCTGGTGTATGTGGACGGCGGAGTGCCGGTAGGCCCCGTTCCGGTCGAGTAAAGAAGCGGCTCTTCCGGTTGCCGTAAATTTCTTTGCCGATTATGGGTGGAACTTGCCTCTATGTGGGTGAGGCAACAAAATGCACATCCCGACTCCATCCCCGCGCGGGCACATTACGATCGACCGATCGACGTATTTTGCCCTGAGCGATATCATCCGCGAGCTGCTGAACTTCGGCATGCAGACCACGGGCCGACCCTTTGTCGCCGTTTCGCTCGTCGAGGCGGCCGCTTCCAAACTCGAGGGCGACAAGGCCTTCGAGCGAGGCAGCCGGGACAAGAGACTCAAGATGGCGATCGACACGATCCGCCGCATCGTGCAGACGGACCCGGTTCGCCTGGGAAGCCCGGTGTCCCCGGCGCGGCTCGCCGATCCGGATCGCGTCATGGTCGTCGACGCCGTGCGATTCGGATACCTGAACGATACGGCCCGCCAGTGCATCCTCCTCCACAAGGAGGGCGCCGGTATCGACGACATCCTGGAGATGCTCTCGGTCCAAGGAAGCGAAATCTCCGAGGCTTACCGCGCCCTGGGGGCGGATGGCCTTCAGAAGCTCTTCGACACGGAGTGGAGAGGCATCTTATAAGAGCCGCCACGCATCTGCGATCCTTACGCGCTCTCTTGGCCGACCAGGGGGGCGCTTCTTCTTTCGCTTGTTCCGATCTGCTCCTTGGTCGCTTCCTCCTCCCGACGGGATGGCGATTTCGCAAAGAGCGAAGGCAGAAAATTTCTTGCTGATTTCCTCTCCCCGCGTGTCCTCAAGGCCATAGGAGGTTTTCTATGAACAATCTTACGGCACCCAATCTGGATTTAAATCCGCTCACCGACTTCTCGCCCTTCGGCTTCTTCACGGGCTTCGACCCGGAAACGCAGGTGTTTCAGGGCGGACAGCCGGCGGACGTGGCGATCAAGGGCAGCCCCGACGTCGACTTCGAGTTCAGCTTCTTCGCCGGCGAAGGCGAGTTCCATCAGGAGTTCGCGGGCCGCGGAGCGGGCATCTTCACGATCCAGGTTCCGAGCAATTTCGACAAGTTCACCCTCGCCTATTTCGAACCGTCTACCGGGCTCCGTAAGATCAAGGAGTTCTCGGCCAAGAAGAACTGAGCTCTTCCGGTACATAGCCCCTGTCGTTCCGCATCTCCGACAAGCCGTCGTCGGAGATGCGGTTTTTTTTGCTCCGTTCTCGCAACTCCGTTGTATAAAGAAGATCGAGCGGGCCTGGGAAAATTTGCGAAGTTTTTTTGCGGAAACTGCGGGCTGATCGACTCCTTAGCCAATGTAAGCCACCAAGGAGGCCGATAGGGATGAAGATCAACGACGACTTTAGGTTTAACAAGGCGGTAGAGGAGATTTGGCCCAGCCTATACCGCCGCAGCTACAAAATCTGCAGGAATCGCGAAGACGCCCTCGATTGCATGCAGGAGGCCCTTATCAAGGCGTATTCTCATTTCAGCGAGATCGAAAGCTTCAAGCCGTGGATGTACGCGACGCTGGAGAAGACCTGCCTTAACCATATTCGAAAGCAAAAATCCCGCCCGTCGATGCCTCTTCTCGACGACATCGACCTTCCCAATCTGATCACCGAAGACCAAGAGCGCATCACGGTCGACATCCTGATCGCCGAGGCCCCGGACGACGTTCGCGCAATCGTCCTCATGTATTACGAGCGCGCCACCTGGGCGGAGATGGCCGAGGTTCTCGATATGCCGGAGTCCACGGTTCGACATCACTTTCGGACCTGGGCAAATCGGGTCCGCAACGCTTACGAGGTTACCGGAACCTCGCTCACTCGCAAGTCAGGCGGCGTCTAAAGGTTCGAATGGCCCTCCGCGTTGGGCGCCGAGGGCCGATAAGGCATATCGAAAGCGTACAACTGCGGTCCTGCACGCAGGGATCAATTTGCCCGGTATCGGGCGTCTAGAAATATTGGGGGCCGCGCCTTCGGGAGCGGCGGTATATTATCCGTCTGGCATTTCGGTTGCAAATGCATAGACGATGAGGGCCACATGCTCCAGGGGGACAAGAGGGTTCGTGAATGACTGACTTCGAAAAGAGGATCGTCGCGGCCTATATTAGCGACGACGACTCGGAACTCCGCGTAAGCCGGTTGCTTTGCGAGAGCTGTACCGGCGAGGAGCGCCAAGTCCTCCTCATTTTGAGCCACGTTCTCGGCGAAGACCGCCTCTCCCCAGCCCACTCCATACCCCTAGAGGATCGCATTACCGGCGTCGCCGATGCTTGCGGAATCACGGTCGAGGAATTGGTCGCCCTTCTCCGGTCGGCCGGCCAGCGGATTCCGATCGAAACTTAGACTAAAATTCTAGAATCCTGGTCTAATTACCGGCCTCCGCCCGTCCCGACATTTAAAGGTATGGATGGCCTAGACAGCAGCAGGATGCTCAGCAGCGTACCTCCCGAGACGGTGCGCGCATTGGCCAAGCGAATCGTCCAGCGATCGCTTAGCGACCTTCCCAAGGAAGATCATATTTTGTTAGCGAAGATCGGCGCCTGTCGCTTCGCAACCGAGCTCTACTTGCAGGCAAAGGCCGACGCCCTTGGCAAGCGGCTCGTGCTCACCGAGAACGGCGTGCCTCTGCCCGACGTTCCGATCGAGTAAGACTTCGCGCCTGATCGGCTTCGCGGATAGCCGGTGAATGCCGCTCGCCCAGTCCCCTTCCTCTTCTACATTCCCAATTCTTCTTGCGGATTGGCGTGCCCGGCGTGTCTCTTTGAGTAATCCCGACAAAGGATGTACCCAATGAAGACTCTCGATCCGATAACGCGAGAAGAATTCGTAAAGGCGTTCGATTACTTCGGCCGCAATCCGTTCTTCTATCGCGCGCTATTCAAAGAAACGGGAAGCCGTGCTCTTACGGAAGCCCTCCTCGTTGCCGCCTTCGCGAAGATTCAGGCCGATGCTCAGGCCGAGGATTTCAAGGCGATGACGACGACCGACCAGTGCTCTTATCTGTTTACCCTTGCCAAGGAGTTTGACATGTTTAGCTTTACCAGCGACCCAGATGCTTCCCAATCGTTTGCAGCCGATCCCGAAGACGCTATTTACGTCTCCGTGAGTTTCTACGATCTTGACGCGGTCGCGAGACAATCCATCGTGCTCTATAACGCGGGATCCGAGGTCGAGCAGGTCTTCGCCGAAATGTTGTCTTTCTTCGATTTAGGCGTCGTCGACAAGGAGTTGGTCGACAAATACCTGGCATTAGGAGTGGAAGGATTGCGCCGCCGTTTGGAGATCGACTGGCGCCACCTCCTCACCCCCCGAGAAAAGCGTAAGGAGGTCCCATTATGACCGTCGCGCACAAGGAGAGCAAAGTAACCGAGATGTTTCCGGCCGGTCCTCGAGACAAGGCCCATGACGAGAAAGCGGAGGTCGATGAAAATGCCTAACGAAGTTTCGGAGGATTACATTGACGCCGTGCTGGAAAACCTGATGGCGGCCAAATTCGTCGACGCCCCAACCTATATGTTCGAAGTGAGCCCTCGAGTCGTTGTCGCGTTCGCGGTTAGAAACGCGAATAAAAACTTCGGGGATCTGCCGTTGGAAGATCGCAAGTTGCTCGCAAGAATCGGCAGATGTCGCTACAGTTGCGAGCTGTACATCGAAGCAAAGGCGCGGGTGTTAAATAAGAAGGTGATCTACGTCGAAGGCGGAGTCCCCCTCGAGCCCATGTCGAAGCCCGATACGCCGACAGGCGAATCCACCGACCAGGAGGGTTCCTTCCTCTGACGATCAGGCCCGATAGGTGAACCGTTTCGAACACCGGAGGCTGTAAGAATGAATACTGAGTTAGGAAAGATTTGGGGCGTTTGCAGATTAGCAAACGCCCCAAATTTTTTTTATTTTCTTTGCGGATAAGTCTGCGCGAGGTGTCTGTAAAGGCAATTGGAGACACACTGACATGCAATTAATTTTCGACCAAAACAAGACTAACGGCAAATCCTCCGTCCTCGCGAAATTCGAAGTATTGGCGCAGAACCGCGAGAAGCGCATGAGCTTCGCTGGGAAGGAGACGGTAAGCGTCATCGTCGACGGCCCCGCGGACGGCTTCGGCCTTCGCCTGATCGGCAAGGACTTCGAGCAGTCCTTCGAAGGCTCCGGCTTCGACAAGTTCGATTTCCAGGTCGACCACGACTTCGACCTCGAGGCGTTCGAGTTCTTCGACTTCGCCACCGAGCAGCGCGTGACCTCGTTCATCGAGACGGCGTCGTAAGCCCTCATCGCATCGGCCTCCAAAATGGCCCCGGATCGACCGGGGCCATTTTGCTGTGGAACGTGGCCGGCGTCGCAAACCTGCATTCGCCGCAAATGGCATTCGTAATATAACCAGTAAAATTACCTGCCCATGCCCTTGATGGTTTTACGGACCCAATCGCGTCCTTCTTAACAAATGCAAGACGGCGTCAAAAGGGACGGCAAGGCCTTGCCTTTACCGGGCAAAACGATGATGGGTCATCAGGCTTTCGTCGCTTGGCTCATGCGGGATGAAGCCAAGAGGGACAAGGCTGCGTTTGAGGTCTTACTGAATCCGGTTTGGGGACAGCTTCTGGCCTATTGCCGTCGCCTGGCTGGAGATGATGCGCACGAGGACCTCTACCAGGAAACCTTGACCCTCGCCTTCCACAATTTTGGCAAGTACAAGGCCACCGGCTCCTTCATCTCATGGCTGAGAAGGATCGCTTTGCGCATCTTTTTGGCATGGAAACGACGAAAAGGTCTTCCAACGAGGGGCAAGATCGACATCGAGGCCGTATGGATTCGGGATGACGTCGATTCGGTCCTATCCGTCGAACGCTCCCTCTATTCCCTCAGGCCGGAGGAGCGTGAAGTTGTCCTCCTCGTGGCGATCGAAGAGCTGACTCATGCCGAGGCGGCGGAAGCCATCGGCGTTTCGGTCGGAACGATCCGTAATCGTCTGGCCCGGGCCGCGGCCAAACTTCGGAAAGTCATCTCCCGTTCTCCTCGAGGATCGGGTGCGACCGGTCAGGAGGCCGGAGACCTCCGAATCCGATGCGGGAAAGGTGGAGAACGCATCGTCCCCTCCGCCCGCTGACCGAAAGGGTATGAAGCGCGGCGCGTCATCCCTCAAAACTTAAACCGACCGGAGGGAAGCTGTTCGGTCGGTTCCCATGTGAGGAAATGCGGTGTCATGGCCTGCCTGGGAACATCGGGTATCCTATCGCCTTGCCGCAGGGCTCTCTCTGCTCCGACCTGGTTTCGGGGCCGCAAGTCCATAGGGAGTGGAATGAACAACAGGAAATACGAAGCTTTTTATATCGTCAAGCCGGACTTCAGCGATAGCGACGTCCAAAAGATCGCCGACCGGTTCAAGACCGTGGTCGAAGAGCATGGCGGCTCCGTCGAGAAGGCGGGCAAGTGGGACAAGCGCAAGCTCTCCTATGAGATCAAGGGCTACAAGGAGGGCACCTACGTTCTGATGAACTTCGAGGCTCCGCCCGAGCTCCCGAGGGAGCTGAACCGTCTCCTGCAGATTTCCGACGACGTCATTCGCCATCGCATCGACAAGATCGAGGATCCGTCGTGATTAACAGCGTCGTATTAATTGGTCGCCTGACCCGCGATCCCGAGTTGCGGACGACAACCTCGGGCAAGAGCGTCTGCGATTTCAGCATCGCCGTGCAGAAGCGGATCAAGCCGAGCGACGGCTCGCCCGATGCCGATTTCTTCCGTATCAACTGCTGGGACAAGACCGCCGAGTACGTCTCGAATTACCTTCACAAGGGCCGCCTCGTCGCCGTCGAGGGCCGCCTTCAGTCGCGCAAGTACGTCGCGTCGGACGGCACCAACCGCGAGGTCGTCGAGGTCGTCGCCAACAACGTCCAGTCGCTGGAGCGTCCGCGAGACGACGCCGGCGGCGAGGGCTATTCCGCGCCGCCTCAGAGAAGCGCGCCTGCCACTCCTCCGCCCAGCGCGGACGAATACGATCCCTTCGCGGACGAGTAATCGACTCATCCTGAGCAGGCGTCAAGCTTCGTTTGTCTCTCAAAGGATGGCGTAACGAGCCAAGTTAATCCCCATCCAGTTGGGGTGCGCTTGTCGTGGCTTGGTCTCCAGACCCGAGAGAGCTTGCTCCTAATTGAAACGGGCTTTCTCGGACGTGGACGTCCAAGCCAAGACGAGCGCATCGCTCCTCCTGGGATCCTTCGACTTCAGAGGCCGGGCAATCGGCGGCAACTTGCCTGCGTCCGGCGCGTCTGATTCCTGATGCGCGGTCTCTTCGCTTTTGCCATCTTGTGCCTGGGCGCTTCGATCCCGGCTCAGAACTTCGCCCTGCACTACAACGGCCTCCAGGAATCGGTCATTCCCGATTGCCCGGCTCTCGATATTTCGGGCGAGATCACGATCGAATGTTGGGTAAAGCCGGACGATCAATTCCCGGAGCGGATGTTCCGGTTCCTCGTCTCGCATCATGGCGGTACCGATGGCTACTTCCTGCTCCTGAACCGCGATCATCTCGTCAAGGCCGCCGACGTGGGCGGCGTGACGACCGTCCACATCCCCACCGGCAAATGGAGCCACATCGCCTACGCGCGCAGCGACAAGCTTGCGAAGCTCTATGTGAACGGAAAGCTCGCCTTCACCCAGCCGGTTTCGGGCGGCATCCGGCCGTTCACCGACCATCAGCTTTGCATCGGCTGCAGCTCCTTCATGGGGGATCCCGGCAATCAGCTCACCCATTTCTCGGGCGACCTCGACGAGGTCCGGATTTGGAACCGGGCCCTCAATCGGTATCAGATTCGCGCCTCGATGCGCCGCATGCTGCGCGGCAACGAGCGCGGGCTGATCGTATACCTGCCGTTGGACGAAGGGAAGGGCGACATGGCCTTCAACAAAACCGGCAAAACCCCGCCTCTCCGACTGGGCCGGAGCTACCGCCCCGACGAGTGGGATCCGACTTGGACGGCCGGAGTCCGGTTCTCTCACCGGAAATAGCCCCAACCCATCCGAATCTGAACGGCATCGTGGAATCAACACGGTACGGGTTGCCGGGTTGATTGGGGGAACGTCCCGCCAAGGGGAGAGACCCGATGGACCAGTCTGATGCCTTCATTTGTGCTCGCGAGCTCGTGCGCGTCCTGTCCAAGGAGCTGCCCGCGGCTGCGCCGAAGTTCATTTACTACGACGACACGCCGATGGTGCGTTACCACGTGCCATGGGGAACGGGGCAGCTTCGCATCGTGATCGCCGAGAAGCCCCAGGTCATCGAGGCTTACGTCTACGCCGTCGACGCGACCTGGCTGTTCGGAGAGCATTGGGGTGAATCCCCCGCCGCGGGTGTGCTGCATTCGCTGATCCCAAAAGGAGATTGGACGGAAATCGCATTCTGGACGCTGAGTCCTCATTCGACGCGCCGCCAGCAGCGCCGGCTCGGACTCGCGATCGCCGAGATCGTCTACAACGCGTTTGGGATCGACTGAAGGCGATCTAGCTCAGAAATCGCACCTTGATGACGGCCATGTCGGCGCCCTGCCTGTGGGCGCGGAGGGCAGCAAGGCATTTGTTGATCCGGTCGGTGTCTTCGTCGATGTGCCTGATCTGGGGCGCGTCTTCGAAATACTTGATCAGAAGCTCTTGGCGTTGCACGTGCAGATCGCTGAGGTGGTCGACGGCGGTCTGCTCGATCCGGTCGAGGCGGTCGCTCGACGGCCCCGTCCACCGGTCGGAGACGACGACGCTTCCCACTGAGCCGATCTCCTTCTCGGCTTCGTCGGCCTCGGCGGCGGGAACAAAGATCACGGCGCCTTCCGCATCCGGCTTGGCCGCCAACTCGTCGAACTGGATCGCTGAGCCGCCAACCTTCGAGGCAACGGCTTGCAGCGCCTTGACGGCCGCATTCGTATCGGAGACGTCGAGCCGCATCGTGACCAGCAGACCCTTCGGGGTCGGCGGCGTATCGGCGACCGCCGGGCCGTTGCCGTTCGGACCGCCGTCGCTGATCGCGGGTAGCCGGACTCCCGGACCAGCCGTGATGTGCCCGCTGATCTCTTTGGGCGGCATCGGCGTCGCCAGACTGCCGTCGAACGGATTGAAGGGCTGGATCGAGCCTGGCTTCGAATCCGTCGAAGGCTTGGCGGCGTCGGCCGGGGACTTCGCCGCGTCCTTGCCGGGCTCGGCCTTCGGCAGGTCGGTCGGTTCGGCTCCTTTCGGCGCCTGAACTGGCGAATTCGATGGCGGCGCGGACACGGGCGGCGCCTGATAGACGACCTTTGGCTCCGAATGGCGGGAAAGGAGAATGAGGCCGACGGCCGTGCCCCCAATGATGAGTCCCACCATCAGGAAGAGAGCCCGTTGCATACCATCCGGGGAGCCGCCCTTGGGAGGACGCGGCTTCTTAGGCGCGGGATAGACAGCCAGCGGAGGAGTTGGTTCGCCCATACGTATCTTTAATTAGGACGCTTTTCGAAGGCGATTCTTGCACCTTTTGATGCGGAACCGCAATCCAAGTAGGAAGAAATGAAGTGGTCGCTTCGTCTTGGCCGCATCGCGGGCATCGACATTTATGTCCATGCCACGTTCGCGATTCTATTGATCTGGCTGGTGGGGTCCGAATATCTGAGCCACCAAAGTGCGGCATCGATTCTCTCGACGACCGCCTTCGTGCTCCTGATCTTCCTGATCATCGTGCTCCATGAGCTCGGCCACGCATTGGCGGCACGGCGATATGGGGTCGAAACACAAGACATCATCCTCCTTCCGATTGGCGGCGTCGCTCGGCTCAACAAGATCCCCGAGGAGCCCAGGCAAGAGCTGGTTGTGGCTCTGGCGGGTCCGCTCGTCAATCTCGTGATCGCTGCCGGCCTGTTTGTCGGCATTCTTGCCTCGGGGACGCTCAAGACAATTCTCGTTCCCGGAGATTTTGTGGCTCAGCTTCTCTGGGTCAACATCTTCTTGGCTTTCTTCAACTTGCTGCCTGCCTTCCCGATGGATGGGGGCCGGGCCTTGCGTGCGCTGCTGGCGATGAAGGTCTCGCGGGAGCGGGCCACGGAGATCGCGGTTAGCATCGGGCACGTGATGGCGCTGCTATTCGGGGCCGTCGGATTGCTTGTGATCAACAATCCCTTCCTCATCTTCATTGCATTCTTCGTCTGGATCGGGGCGGATGCCGAGTTGCAGCAGGTGCGCGCCCATGCGTTCCTGAAAGGGATCAGCGCATCGGAGGTGATGGCCCGAGACTTCGAGACGATCGATGCCAGGGCCGAGTTGGGGCAGTTGGCGAAGAGGTTCGTACCGGGATTCCAGAGCGAGTTCCCAGTCCTCGATGGAGACCGACTAGTCGGCTTTATCAGCTTGGAGGACGTGGCTCGCGGCGTCGCCGCAGCTGGACCTCACGCACAGGTGGGCGCTTACATGCAGACCCATTTCGAATCCGTTGCTCCCTCCGACCGGTTGGAAGAGCTGATGGCGGATTGGAAGCCGGGAAGCAGTCTCGCCGTGGCGGTGATGGAGTCGGGGAAGTTGGTCGGCTTCGTCACTACCGCGAACGTCGGGGAGTTCATGATGATCCAGGCGGCCATGGATCGGTCGGCTCATCGGTAGCTCTGATCCACCCGGGGGATTGAGATCAGATCGACTCTCGGCTCCGAATCAGATAACCGACGCAGGCTCGGTTGTAACCGCCGGCTCGCCCTTCCGGCTCACGCTAACTTGTGTGAGTCTCACACTCCCGGCAGGACGTTTCAAGCCGGGCCACTCATTTCGTTCATTCGATATGTCAAGCCAGTCCTGGATTTCGGCATGAGCTCGGGCATTGGCCGCGATAAGCACGATTTTGAAATCACCAACGCCGATATCCCGAATGATGTAGCTCCACCGACCCGACTTCGGCAACAGCTCCTTCTCCTTTGGCCAGATGATGTCGTTGAATTCAACGGCAAGCCAAAGGTGGGTTCTCTTCGCCAGGCCTCGAGCCGTTCCTGAGCAAGCGATGTCGACGCCGACCCGATCACCCTCGGCCGGCGCATCGATTGTCCCTTCGACCCTGTTCTCCCGATCGTTTGCCAAAGCGGCGTCCAGCCAGGGCGTCTCACGAATGCACCGCTGGTATTCCTCGACCACCTTGTTTGGCGTGACGCTCCCATACTCCAGTTGGATGCTGAGGGACTCGAGCTTCGCTGCCCAAGACTGAGCTTCAGATTCACGTGATGCGATCTGCCACTGCTTGTAGAAGCCGCTCGATAGAGCCGAGATCAACGACAATACGGCTCCGATCGAGGTTGCCAGGCGCCAACCTTCGAGGAAGCCCTGATGATTCGTTCCGGCAACCGCCGCTCCCCCCGTGAGGAATGTGGCAATCGTTCCACAAACTAGGCTTGCCGAAGTCAAAGAGCCTCCCGTTCGACCGCAACGCTCCGCGTATTGTCTCAGCAGCCTCTTTCGCACTCGAATTTGTCGCGATAGCTCTTCGTCGGTCACTTAAAAACTCCCTGCCTTTATTCAAGAATGAGGAAAGGCCCGCACATAGTTGTATATATCTTACGCCAGCAATGAAAGGGAGATAATTATATTACCGGACTCTCGTTTTGAGTTGCGATTCGTTTCAGCCGCTTAGGCGAGGTCGGCTTCCGTTAGGCTGCTTGTCAGGAGCTTGTAGACGTCCAGAAGCAGCGGCCCTCTCTCCGGCACGAACCATCCGCAGGGGGAGGCTAACCCCCCATCGGCTATACTGAACCATGACCCAGCGGCTTCCCGACTGGCTGACGATTCGAATGCCCCGCCCCGACACGATCAAAGAGGTCGAGGGCATGATGCGGGCGAAGAGCCTCCACACCGTCTGCGAGTCTGCGCGGTGCCCCAACCTCCCCGAGTGCTGGAGCAAGAAGACCGCAACCTTCATGATCCTCGGCAACACCTGCACGCGGAGCTGCGGCTTCTGCGCGATCAAGGTCGGGCGGGGGGAGGACGTCAATCCCCACGAACCTGCCGATGTGGCTCGCGTCACCACCGATCTCGGTCTCAAGCACGTCGTCGTCACAAGCGTCGCCCGAGACGACCTGAAGGACGAGGGCGCCGGCCAATTCGCCCGGACCATCGAAGAACTCCGCAAGGCGAATCCGCTCACGATCATCGAAGTCCTCACTCCCGACTTCAAGGCGAGGCTCGACCTGATCAAGATCGTGGTCGACGCGAAGCCGGACATCTTCAACCACAACATCGAGACCGTCGCGCGGCTCAGCCCGATCGTCCGTCCCCAGGCTCGCTACGAGCGCACGCTGAAGGTGCTGAGAACCGTGAAGGAGCTTGATTCGTCAATCTACACGAAGTCAGGCATCATGCTTGGCCTCGGCGAGACGAAGGACGAGGTGGTCGAGACGCTGCGCGACCTGCGCGAGGCCGGCGTGGACGCGGTCACGATCGGGCAATATCTGCGCCCGACGATGCGGCATCTCCCCGTCAACGAATTCATCCCGCCGAGGCAATTCAAGGAGTACGAGACGATCGGCGAGGAGTTTGGATTCGCGTTCGTGGCGAGCGGCCCCTTTATCCGAAGCTCGTACAATGCCATTGAGTTCAGCAAGAAAGTGATGGCTGAGCGTCTGGCGAAGCTCGACGCCGTTTCGGCGTAGCCTTTGCCCTGACGCAAAGGGGTAACGCATCAAGACTTGGTCGTGGTTGATCCGCCTGATTACGGTGCTCGCCCCCTCCGCGATTCTCGCGGTATGGGGCAGCACTTATGTGTGGTCATGCGTCCAAACCCTTTCCGCGCCTGGCAAGCCGGTCGAGTTCAAATACAAGTCGAAGAGCGGAGTTCTCCGGCTGTGGGCGGCCTCCTACGTCATCGACTGGAATAGAGGAACCGCCCGCGTCGAACGGCCGCGGATTTATGATCCGTCCGGCGTAGTGATCGCCTCCGCCGCCCACGTGGACGTCTCCGGCATTTCCCTTCCCTCGCCGAAGAATATCGTCGTCCGGGTTCGGGATATCTCCGGCAAGCTGACGCGCCTGGAGAGCGGGCAATTCGATGTTTCCGGCTACCTTCCGGAGCAAAAGGGCCCGCCGTCGAAGCTACCGTTCGCGGTGACGATCAACCGGGCCGACGTCGATCTGACCGACCTGACCGGCTCGACCCCTTACCGGCAGCCCGTCATCGCTCGCGATATCGACGTCCGTGGGATCGGTGAGCGATGGATCGCGAGCGCCGCCGTCGAATTGCCCGGCGCGGGGAGCCTGCGTGCGGAGGTTCAAAACCTGCCCGACGAGGGCGTTCTGATCCAGGGAAGGACGGCCGGCCTCGAACTCGCCCCGATCCTCGACCACCTCAAGACCTCGCCCGATGGCAAGCGGCTCAGCTTTCTAGCGAACTTCAAAGCCTCGTCGCTCGAGGCGATCGGGCCGGTCAGCGTCTTCGTCCCCAAAGGTAAGCCGCTTCGGCTTGCCGCGCGTTTGAAGGCGGTCGGCAAGAGCGTGCGATACCTCGACTACGCGGCCGACCAAGCCTATTTCGACGGCGTCGTGAACGGCGAGGGAGCCCAAGGGGAGCTCGACGCCCGCTACAACGCAATGAAGGCGAAGTTCCACGGGGCTCTCGATTGGAGCCCGGACGTCGTCCTCGGCGGGCAGCTTCTCGTCGACGCCCCTTCGCCGGCGTCGCTGCCTGGCTGGCTCCATAAACTGGTTCCGGCGAAAGTGGCCTTCAACGACGCCCATCTCGACGGCTGGCTGGATTTCCGCAAGGGGTCGGGCTTCCGGCTCGACGGCTCGGTCACCGCGCGCCAGGCCGCCGCCTACGACCAGCGTTTCGATCAGCCGAAGCTCGCCGTGAGCATCGATCCCCTTCAGGCGCGGATCGGCATCCAGGGCGGGACGTGGGCAGGGACGCCGGTTACCGGCGCCATCCTCGTCGGCATCAAGAACCCGACCCTCACGGGAGCGGTGACGGCGCCGTCCGTCGATCTGGCCGTCGTCGCGAGGCAGCTCCACGCCCGTGGGCTTTCCGGCAAGGCCCAGGTCAGCGTCTTGGTCGGAGGCGCGCGGGCCAATCCGACCGCCATCCTCGAAGCCTCCGGCCAGGGGGCCTATCGAGTGCAAGGCAAGCTCCTGACCGGCCGTTTCCAGGCTGCCGGCAATTACGCGAACGACCGCATCCTGGTGAACCGGCTGCGCGTCGGCACCGACGCGGGCTCGGCCCGCGCGATCGGCGTCGTCAACGTGAAGAAGAAGACGCTCTCCCTCAAGGTGGAGGCTAACAACGTCCGCCTCGAAAAGCTGCGCGAGGACATCACGGGAAGCCTCAACGCCTCGGGAACCGTTACCGGCGCCTTCTCCGATCCGAAGTTTTCCGGGCACGCGCTGGCCCTCGGCGTCCAGGCCTCCAACGAGCAGATTCCCTTCGCCTCCGCTCAGGTCGTCGCCGACAAGACTCGCCTGACCGCGAACGATATCCACGTCGTGAAAGGAAGCGGCGAGGCGACCGGCGAAGCCTCCGTGGTCTGGAAGACCGGGGCTCTATCGGGATCGGCTTCGGCTTCGAACGTGCTCCTGAATGAATATCTCGGCGACGAGGCCCTCGGCAGCGTGACGATTCCCAAGCTGACCCTGGGCGGCACGCTGAAGGAACCGCGAGCTGCCGGAACCGCTTTCGGCGATCACCTCGTGCTCGGGGGGATCGCCGTGGACCGCGTCGATATTGTCTCCAGCCTGAAGGGAAACGTCGCCAACCTCGACAGCCTGACCGCGAAGGTTGGGGAAGGGACCGTCTCGGCGTCCGGCAAATACGACTATTCCCAAAAGCAGGGCACCTTCCACGTCAAGGCCGACGATCTCGCCCTCTCCCGAATTACGCCGCCGGGCAAGGGAGCCGCCAACGTGACCGGCAATCTGAACGGCGAAGCCCTCGCTACGGTTTCCGCGAGCGGCACATGGCGTGGCAAGGCGAGCGGAAACCTGCGCGACGTCAACGTGAACGACACGGATTTCGGGGGCGGGACGTGGGGCGTCGCTTACGACGGCGACGACCTGACCGGCAACGCCTCGATCGGAAAGCTGGACCGCTTCCTCCTCTTCGAGAACGTCGACTACGACACGAAGAACGACAATATCAAGGCCCAGGTGTCGGTGCTGAACGGATCGCTGCAGGACCTCTACACGTCGTCGAGGCCGTTCTTCCCGGACATCTCCTATGATCTCCGGCAGAAGCTCGATAGCGCGAATGGGGACCTCGATGCGACGGTGGCCTTCTTCGGGCCGATTCGCAATCCGAACGTCGACGTGAAGCTCTTGGAGGCGAGGAACCTGATGCTCCAGGGCGAGTCTCTCGGAAGCCTGCAAGCGGCCTTTACGAAGGTTGGGACGGTTTGGACCGTCGCGGCTGCGAAGTGGTCCGGGCCTCAGGGGACCTTGCTCCTGAATCCGAGCACGATCGACACCGGCGGCGATCTGAGCGTGGACGGCCAATTGACCAATTTCGACTTGAAGTACGTCGCGCTCGTCGATCAGAGCTGGGCTCGCCTGCGGGGCGACGCCACCGTTTGGTTCACCGCCAAGGGGCGCTCGGACAGCCCGCAGATTCACGCCGCTCTCGAAACGTCGCAGAACTCGACGTTCACGATCGCGAATACCGGCGAGAGCTTCAACGTCAACCTGCATTCGATCGACGTGAGCCAGGCGGTCTACGCGGCGGACGGAAGCTACAAGGGAGGCATCGCGGTGGCCGGCGAATTCTCCTATCGCGGCTTGTCCGGCAAGGTCGTCGCGCACGTTCCCCTGAACTTTCCGCTCGAAATACCGGACGGGCCGGAGATCACGGCTTCTCTGGAGCTTCCCGACGTCGAAGTCAAAGACTTGGGCCGATACGTTTCCATCCTCGATACGGACCGGTCGAACGGCAAGCTCCAGGGCACGATCTCGATCGTCGGCCCGAAGGCGAATCTCGCGTTGAGAGGCTCGATCACGGGACGCTCCGACGAGCTCGCCTTCGACGGATCGGAGACGACGCTGAAGGCGACGGTTCTCGACGTGAAGCTCCAGGACGACAAGATCCTCCTCACGTTCGGCACCAACGGCTCCGCGGGCGGAACGCTCGGCGCGAACCTGACGGCGAGCCTGCCCGATCTTCGCTCCACTCTCGATCAGCTTGCGAAGGGCGATCCCGATAAGCTGACCCACGCACCGGTCGAGGGCTCGATCGTTGCGAGCCATCTGGCGATCCGCCAGGACTCGAAGAACAAGGAGTTCGGGACCTATCATGCGACGGTGAATTCGAAGATCGACGTCTCCGGGCCGGCGGTGACGCCCCTCCTCAAGGGTCAGGTAGGAATTTCGGACACGAACATCCTCCTGCCCTCGATTTTCGAAGGGGCAGGGCCGAGCGCGGAAATGCTCTTTAATCCGCATTTTGAGATTCCGATCCGGCTCGACGAGGTCGCGCGTTTCCGCACGAGCACGGCGGACGTTTCCCTGACCGGCGGAGGAACCCTGACGGGATCGCTCGCCCAGCCAAACTTCAACGGCACCCTGGTCGTGCAAAGCGGGCGCATCAACCTTCCGACGGCAAGAGTGACTCTGGAAGAGGGCGGCACCCTTAGGCCAAGCTACAGCGTCTCCTCGGCGGGAGATACGAACGCGCGGGTGGACGTCTACCTGGAGGGCAATACGGCCGTTACCGCGATGAGGAACGGCGACACCGTGCAGCGGTATGACGTACGCCTCTTCATCACCGGCGATTTGCTCAGCGAAGAGGGAATAAACCTGAACGCAACGAGCGATCCCGCCGACCTCACCAAGGACGAGATTCTCGCGCTGCTCGGCCAAACCGACGTCTTCAAGAGTCTCGGCAGCGCAAGCGGGCTGACCCAATCGGAAACGGAAGCCCGCATCCGGAACGCCCTCGTGAGCATCGCGGTGCCCCAGCTCACCCAGTCTTTCACGACTCAGCTTGCGTCCAACCTCGGGTTGGAATATTTGAACATCGACTACAACGCGCTGGAGGGCGCTTCCCTCGATTTTGCGAAGGTCCTCGGCAAGGGGCTGATCCTGCAGGGGCGGCGGCAAATTTCGCCGACCGTCGGCACGCGAAAAGTCGATTACGATTTGCGTCTGACTTATCGTCTGCCGACCAGGAACGTTGCGCTAAGCAGGCTCGTATTCAGCGTGGGCCTGGATCAGGACCACCCGTACAAACTTGGCATCCAATACGGATTCCGCTTCTGAAACGCCCCGTCCGCTCGTCCTTCTAATGCATAGGGCTAAGGACATGGCCTCAGGCGCGGTAGCCGGACGGGTAAAGTGCTCCAGATTCGCGGCATATTTACCGGCGGGATTTGTCGCGGCCTTTTGGAGGATTCTTTGACGATACGGATTGGGACGATCGCGCTCCTGTGGATGTTGATCGCTTGCTGCTTCGGGCAGCAAACCGGCCTCATCAGAAAGATTGAGGTTCAGGGAAATAAGGGCGTCACCACTGCGGCGATCCTAAACACGATGCGCACGAAGGTCGGGCAGCCCTACCTTCAGTCCAACTTGGATTTGGACAAAAAGGCCATCAGCGATATGGGTTTCTTTCAGAGCGTGGACGTCCGCGCTCAGGCCGTCGAGAACGATAACTGGGACGTCATCGTCAACGTCCTCGAATGGCCGGTCGTAAAGGAGCTCCGCATCGTCGGCAACACGGTCATCAAGACCGATGAGATTCGAAAGCTCATCACCGTCGAAGTCGGAAAGGTCTTCAATCTGCGAGACCAGGTGACCAGCTCGCGAGCGATCGAGGCCCTCTACGCAAAGCGCAACTATTTCGCGCGCGTCGAGGAATTCGGCCCTCTGCCCGGGTCGCCGAACACGATCAACATCAAGATTCGGGAGCTGACGATCAACTCCGTTTCCGTGCAAGGCAACTCGCGCACGAAGCTTGGCGTCATCGCCAAGCTCATCAAATCGCGGCAGGGCCAGGCCTACGACAAGCACAAATGGGAAATGGACCTGCGCCGCATCTACGGAACCCAGTGGTTCGAGAACGTGCGGAGCATCGAGACCCAGCCGCCCGACGATCCCTTCAAGGTCAATCTTGTCGCCGACGTGAAGGAGACCCGGACGGGCCAGTTCAACATCGGCCTCCAGATGGACCCGCGCAGCAGCGTCGCCGGCGTCATCCGCCTTCAGGACTCCAACTTCCGGGGAACGGGCCAATCGGTGGGCCTGGACTTTCTGCAGGCGACCACCGGCGGCGGCCCGAGCGTCGGCTTCGACTACGGAAACCCCTTCGTCGACCGAAGCGGCACGTCGATCCACGCCTCGATCTATAGCCGCCTGATCTACCGGTTTACCGGCAATGCCTTCGGCAGTAACAGCGTTCCCACGAACGACACGAGCTATACGGAGCGCCGGACGGGCATGAGCCTCGGCTTTTCGAAGCCGATTAACGACATCACCTATTGGGGCCTGAACGGCCGTATCGAGAGGATCGTCACGAACGACCTCACGACGACCGGCACCGACGGATTTATCAAGCAGGACGGCGACGTCGGCTCGCTGTCTTTCGGCTTCACCCGAAACCGGCGAGACACCGATATCGATCCTTCGCGGGGCGACTATTTTCGCTTCGCTCTCGAGCCTGGCTTCAGCAACATCACGACGATCGGCGGCTCGGTGCTCGATACGAGCATCCTCGGGCAGCACTCGTTCCTGAAATACAGCGCGGAATACCGCAAGTACTTCACGAACCAGCCGCCCCGGTCGATCAACCAACTCGACGCTCCTCGCCGCGTCCTCGCCTTCCGCCTGTTCTACGGCGCCATCTCCGGCAAAACGCCCTTCTTCGAGCAGTACTTCGCGGGCGGATCGGAGACGATTCGCGGCTACGACGAAGACCGGTTCTGGGGCAACAAGACGCTCGTCAGCAACCTGGAGCTGAGAATCCCGGTTCAGAAGGCCTTCAGCATCATCGGTTTCATCGACTACGGCGGAGCTTGGGGCGGCTATGGCAGCGTCAACAACTTCACGCAGTCGGACAAGCTCAATCTCCACCTCGGATACGGCATCGGCTTCAGCTTCCGAACGCCGCTCGGCCCGTTGCGGCTCGATCTTGGTTTTGACGAAAAGGGCCGAAGCAGGACGCACTTCCTCATCGGGACGTCGTTCTAAAAAAGGATAGAAATGAAGATCAAATATGTAGGATGGGTTGTCGCCGGCGGACTTGCCGTTGTGCTGGGCGCCATGGGTTTCCAGGGTACGACCAGCAAGATCGGCGTCGTCGATATGACCCGCGTTTTTAACGACAGCGAGTTCGCCAAAACTCAGGTCGAGTCGCTGAAGGCCCTTGGCCAGGCGCGCCAGGACATGCTCCAGTTCGTCGACAGCTACCGGACGTTCACGCCGGAGCAGGCGACCCGCTTTCACGATCTCAGCACGAAGGCCGGTGTCTTGACCGCGGCCGAGAAGGCGGAGCTGGACAATATCAAGAAGGCCGTCCAAACCGCGGATGGCCGGCTGAAAGACCTTCAGCAGAAGACGAACCTGACGACCGCGGAGCAGACCGAGATGGCCGACCTGAGCCGACGCGTTCAGACGACCGGCGATATGGCCCAGAAGTGGAGCCGGGACGCCAACGACGAGGTATCGAGCTATCAGCAGAAGCTGCAGAAGGACACGCTTGATAAGGTTCGGGACGCCGTCAAGCAGATCGGCCAGCAAGACGGCTACACGATTATTTTCGTTACGGACGTCGCTCCCTACGGCGCCAACAACGTGACCGAGGCCGCTCTGAAGGTGATGAACAAGAAATGAACAAGATCGATCGTCTAGGTTGGATCGTCGCGGCTGCGATTCTCGGCATCATCATCGCCTGCGGATTCCAGAGCTCGTTCGACAAGGTCGCCACCGTCGATCTCGGCACGATGGTCGAGACGAGCAATCTGGGCAAGGCCAACATCGACGCCCTCAACACGATGAAGACGGCCCGCGAGGACCTGCTGAAGTTCATCGACGACAACCGGGTTCTCACGAACGACCAGGCCACGAACCTCCGCACGCTCTGGCTGAAGGATGCCCCCTCCGCTGCCGACAAGGCGAGCCTGGAAAGCCTGAAGGCGGACATCGTCGCCTCCGCGAAGAAGAACGTCGAGCTCGGCCAGAAGCCGAATCTGACGCCGGAGGAGCGGACGCTCTTGCAGGAGTACGCGAACCGTAGCGCGAGCATGGAGCGCCTCGCCCAACAGTGGTATCAGGAGTTCAGCCAGGAGATTCAGCAGTCGGCCCAGGATCGGCGCGTCGACACCCTCAACAAAGCGAAGACGGCGGCGCAGAGCGTTGCCAAGGCGCAGGGCTATACCCTCGTCTTCGACAATAGCGTAGGCGTTTACGCGGCGAACGATTTGACCGCCGACGCGCTCAAAGCTATGAATGCGGCGAAGTAGCTTTTTCGCGATCATTGCGATTCTGCTCTCGGGCTGCGCCGGCAAGCAGCCCGATCGCGTTTATGTGGACGTCGATGCGATCCTCGCCTCGGAACGCGCGCCCGATCTCAAGATTTCGCCGCTTCCCCAGCCCAAGGCGCCCTCGCCTCCTTCCGTCGTCAAGCAGCAGGGTCTGCCCGCGACGTCGACCACCGACCGCACTCTCGAACGGCTGGAGGCGGCTCGGCGGCTCATCGCGGAAAACCGGGGCCGCTCCATCGCGTCGCTTTCCGCGATGCTGAAGCGCGTCTATCTCGCCCAAGCCAACGACGAGATCGAAAAGCGGCGGAAGGATGTGCAGCCCGAGCACGACACGATCCTTGCGGCCGCGCTCGAGCGCCTGCGCGAGGCCTTTATAGCCTACGGCCGGGAGCGGGGGCCGTATCTCGCGCGGCTCAACGTCCTCGTCCGCAACACCGACCTCGAAGACCAAACCGTGCCTGAGAACGCCGACCCTGTCGCCAAGGCGAATATCCTCGCCGCGAACAAGGTGCGCGTGGATATCCGGGCTCTCGATGCCCGCTACGATAAGGAAGCCTCCCGGCTCCTCGCCGAGGCCCAAGGCGAGATCGAGAGCGAAATTGCCGCGATCCAGGCTGAGGCCGACAAGACGCGCGCGGCCGCCGAGCATAAGGCCCTGGAGGAGGCGGAAAGCAAGGCGAACCAGACGCAGGTGTCGCTCGACGTCCAGGTCAAGCAGCTCGTCCCCGGCTCGCTGCCCGCCATACCGCCCCGACAAGTAATTGTGCCCGGTTCCGCACCGATGCCTGCCCTGTCCAAGGACACCGTCCAGCCCATATTCGGTAGCCTTGAGCAGCGTCGGCAATTGCTCGATCAGGAAATCGATATCTGGGTTCGGACGACGGGCCATATCCGCACGAAACCGGGGGCGAAGGACAGTCGCGACGCGACGACAGAATTCTTGCAATGGAGAAGCGCTCACAAGGTTGGACCCTAGGCGAAGTCGCCGAAATGCTGAAAGGGGAGTTGAACGGTCCGGCCAGCTTCCGGATCGAAAGGCCGGCTCCGGCCGATTCCAGCGACCCCCACGGCATTGCCTTCTGCGAGTCGGAGAAGTATCTGGCGAAAGCCGAGGCTTCCGGCGTAGGGGCTCTGTTGATCGCCCGCGACATGGACGCCGCGAAGCCCCATGTCAAGGTCGATTCGCCACGCATGGCCTTTGGCATGCTGCTCGCCCTCGCCTCGCGGCGGCTGCCTCTCGCTCACGGCATCGATCCCACTGCCATCGTCAGTGAGGAAGCGGCCGTTCATGAGAGCGCGAGCATCGGCCCTTACGTCGTCGTCGAGCGCGGCGCGACCATCGAAGCGGGAGCCCGGATCTATCCGTTCTGCTACGTCGGCGAGGATTGTATAGTTGGCTCAAATGCGACGCTCTATCCGAGGGTGACGCTCTATCAGGACGTGCTCGTCGGCGCGCGCACGATCATCCATAGCGGCGCCGTGCTCGGTTCGGACGGCTTCGGCTTCGTCTGGGACGGCAAGCGCCGGATCAAGGTGCCGCAGGTTGGCCGCGTCGTCGTTGGCGAGGACGTCGAGATCGGAGCTGGAACCACGATCGACCGGGCCACTGCCGGCGATACCGTGATCGGCCGCGGGACGAAGATCGACAACCTCGTCCAGATCGGCCACAATTGCCGGATCGGGGAAGACGGCGTGATCGCCGGGCAGGTCGGCATCAGCGGAAGCTGCATTGTCGGGGATCGCGCCGTGATGGGCGGGCAAGCCGCTCTCAGCGACCACGCGACTATCGCCGACGACGTGACCTTTGCCGGGCGCACGGCGACCTCGCAGGATATTACGGAGCCGGGTATCTATTTCGGCGTGCCGGCCCGCCCGGCCCAGGAGGCTCTTCGCGCGTTCATGCTCCAGCCGAAGCTCCCGGAGATGCTCGCCCGCCTCCGAAAGCTCGAAAAGCGTCTTGCCGAGTTGGAGAAGGAAAAGGCTTGAACTTCGCTCGCCGGACATTGAGCCGAGAAGTCGTTTTCGAAGGGCTCGGCCTTCATTCCGGGATTCCCGTTCGCGTGACGGTCCATCCCGGTGAGGCGGGCATCTGGTTCAGGCTCGGCTCCGGACGCTGGCAGGCTAGGCCGGAGAACGTGACCGACACGACCCGCTGTACAAAGCTCGGCGACGTGAGCACGATCGAGCATCTGATGAGCGCCCTTGCAGGGCTGGAGATCACGGACGTCGAGGTCGAGCTGACCGCAGGTGAGCTTCCCGCGCTCGACGGCAGCGCGCTGGGCTACGTGGAGGGCTTTCGCAAGGCTGGCTTCGCATCGTTGCCCGATGGCGAGATGCGCGAGCTTTTCTCGCGGGTCTTCTTCCAGGATCTGCCGGTGAAGATCGCGATCGGCAAGGGCGACGGGCACTGGCGCTACACCTACGAGGTCGCGGACCGCTGGCCGGGCGAGCAAGCCCACGAAGCGCTCGACGTCGTCGCGGCCTACGCCGGCGAGATCGCCCCGGCTCGCACCTTCGCGCTGGCCGAGGAAGTCCCCATGGTCCTCGCCGCCGGCCTCGCCAAAGGGCTCGACATCGAGAAGGCCCTGATCCTCGGGATCGAGGGCTACAAGAACGATGCCCGGTTCCCCGACGAACCGGCCCGTCATAAGCTCCTTGATCTGATCGGCGATCTGTACCTGGCCGGGATCCCGGCTCGGCTGCTCAACGTTTCCGCCGAGAAGTCCGGCCACCGCACGAACGTCGAAGCCGCCGCGCGGCTGCTGGCGAGCGTCTCCGAGGAAGTCCGTACAAAATAACTCGGCAGCCTGCACAATTCTAGCCCGGAGTCGAAGACCGGGAGGTTGCGGTCGTCACGGCGCCGCACCACCGAGATGATGCCCCCGATGTGGTGGCGCTACCGCCGGAACGACGGCCCCACGACCGGCGAAGGCGGCCACTTCGCGAAAGCCCCCGGCTTGAACAAATCCAAGAGGTCGGTTGCCGTTGCGGCTCCGCCGATCCCGGGATGGGGGCCGACGCCCAGAACCTCCTGCCAGGTCTTCAAGTCGGAGGAGTGTGTATACCGAACGTGGTTCGTGTAGGCGTTCCCCTTCGCGAGCGGCGAGATAACGATTTCCATGATCGTGCGGCTCGCATCGTCGCCGCCTTCCGTCTCGTCGTTCCAGATCACGATGACGCCGTTGTTCCGATAGGCCGGCGAGGCCATGATCATGGGTACCACGATCGAGAGAAAGTTGTCGCCCTGGGCGATGGCGGCCTGGTCGCCCGTCCAGTTCGTGCCGTGGTAGGTGAAGCCGCCGGTCAGGGCCGTGTGCATGTCGTTGTACAGGTTCGGTGAAATCCAGTTGTAGGGGGCGAGGGTTCCGTTGGCCAGATCGGTCTGAAGCTGCTGGAGGGGCGCGTAGCGGTAGGCGAGCGCGTTGGTTGTCGTCTGGTTGTTGCCGCCGTTCGTGTCGGTGAAGAAGACCATCGGGTTGTGCTTGGCCGCGTAGCCGTACTGGTTCTTGTGGTAGTACGGGTTGCTGTAGGCCGAGCTCGTGCCGGAGAAGCTGACGAGCGGCACCGTGTACTGGGCCGGGTCCAGCGGCGTGTTCGTGAGCTGGTTGCTGCCATTCCGGGCGAGATCGGTGTCCTCCTGATAACTCTTCCAACCGATGCCGAGAGCCTGGAGATAGCCGCAGAGGTGGACCGTCGTGCTGTGGACGTTGCTCGGATAAGGGTCGTTGTCGTTCAGGATGCCGTAATTCGTGCCACCCTCGCTCCAAACGTAGTTGGGCTCCGAGGGGTGGATGCCCGCCGCCACGTTCTGATAGTTGCTCGCGTAGGACACCTGCGCCGCGTTCGGGTCGCCCGGCGTGACAAGGCTGTTGATGTAGGGTGCGGCCGCATTGCCGTAGATCTGGCCCGGCGAGCTCTGGCTGACCGGCTGGGTCCAGTTATGGTTCTCCATGGGAATCACGAAGATCGTTCCGATCTTGCCGGACGGAGCCCTCGCGAGGGCGGCGAAGAAGAGAGGGGTTAACAGCATGGGATGGCTTCAACCGACAGGATAACATCATCCTTCGGAACGGCGGTAATCTCCTACTCCAACCCGCCCGGGTGGTGGAACGGTAGACACAGGGGACTTAAAATCCCTTGCCCGAAAAGGCGTGTGGGTTCGAATCCCACCCCGGGCACCAGTCGATTAGGCTTATTTTGTGCGGTCCGGAAAACCCTCCGTCGTGGTGGGAACCGGTACAGTCCTCTTCGATGGCTGCGCTATCTCTTCTGGTCCTGGCAATGCTTCACTCTCCGAGCCTCGAACCCGCGCCCTCTGTCGGCAATCTCACCTGCGAATATGTCGCGCGGCCTCTGGCCGTCGAATCCGCTGCGCCGCGGCTGGGCTGGGTTACGCGATATTCGGGAAAGAATTGGAGGCAAAGCGCCTACCGGATTCTCGTCGCCTCCAGCCCGGAGCGGCTGGCCCACGACGAGGGCGATCTATGGGATTCGGGCAGGGTCGCGACGGACGCCAGCATCCAGATTCCGTATGACGGCAAAACTCTCCGCCCGAGGCAGGCCTGCTATTGGAAGGTTCGGGTTTGGGACGGCAGCGGGGAATCCCCTTGGAGCAAGCCGGCGGAGTGGGAGATGGGCTTGCTGGACGAGGCGAGTTGGCAGGGCGGCCGGTGGATCGGCGGCGATCCCGGCTCGACGGCCGCGCCTTATCTGCGCCGCGGGTTCACGGTCGAAGGCAAGGTGGTGCGAGCCCGACTCTACGCGAGCGGTCTCGGCTATGCCGAGCTTCACCTGAACGGCAAGAAGGTCGGCGAGACGACGGAACGCGATCCCGGCTACACGAACTTCGACAAGCGCGTCCTCTACGTCGCCCACGACGTCACCTCTGACCTCAAGCGAGGGGCGAACAGCCTGGGGGCGATCCTCGGGACGGGATGGTACGACGTTCACGATCTCGCGACCTGGCGGTTCGAGAAAGCGCCCTGGCGCGGGCGGCCGAGGCTGAAGCTCGCGCTCTTCATCGACTACGCCGACGGCCACACCCAGGCCGTGGGGAGCGACGCCTCCTGGAAAACCGCTTCCGGCCCGATCGTCTTCGATGGGATTTACACCGGCGAGATGTACGATGCCCGCTTCGAGATGCCGGGCTGGGACAAACCCGGCTTCGACGACCACTCATGGAAACCCGCGACCGAGGCGCCCGCTCCCAAAGGCGTTATGACCGCGCGGATTTGCCCGCCCGTCGCGATCACCCAGACGATCAAACCGGTCGCCATCGAGGAGCCGAAGCCGGGGGTCTACATCGTCGATTTCGGCCAGAACTTCTCCGGCCACGCCCGCCTGCACGTCGAGGGGCCGGAGGGAACCGAGATCACGATGCGCTACAGCGAGCGGATCGGCCCGGACGGGATGATCGAGCGCTCGCAGATCGAGCAATTCATGACCAAGGAGACGCCGCCCCAGCCGTTCCAGACCGACCGCTACGTCTGCAAGGGGCAGGGCCGCGAGACGTGGGAGCAGCGGTTCTCCTACAGCGGCTTCCGCTACATGGAGGTCACCGGCTTTCCCGGCAAGCCGACCCTCGACCACTTCGAGGGACGTTTCGCCCACACCGATTTCGAGAGCGCCGGTTCCTTCGAGTGCTCCGACGCCACGTTGAACAAGATTCAGCGGGCCACTCGCTACTCCTATCTGAGCAACGCCCAGAGCATCCCCACCGACTGCCCGCAGCGCGAGAAGAACGGATGGACCGGCGACGCCCAACTGGCCGCCGAGGCCGGCCTGATGAACTTCCAGTCCGCCTCCTTCTACACGAAATGGCTCGACGACTTCTCCGACGACCAACAGCCGGACGGCCGGGTCAGCGTGATCGTGCCGAGCGGCGGCTGGGGCTACGGGGCTTGCCATCCGGCCTGGGACAGCGCCTTCCCGATCGTTGCGGAAGACCTCTACGACTACTGCGGCGATCGCCGGATTCTGGAGCGGCATTACGACAAGCTGCGCAATTACGTGGACTACGTCGCCTCGCAGACGAAGGGGGGCCTCGTGCCCTTCGACAGCCTCGGCGACTGGGTGCCATGGAAGACGGAGACGCCCAGCCAGCTCACCTCCACGATCTTTCTCTGCATCGATGCCCGCATCGTGGCGAAGATCGCCACGATGACCGGAAAGGAGGAGGACGCGCGGCGATACGCGGACCTCGCCGAGACGACCAGGGCCGCTTTCGTCAGGAAGTTCTTCGAGCCCACGATCCCGGCGGAAAGCCAGACTGCGCTCGCCATGGCGATCTACTTCAAGATGCTGCCGCCGGATTTGAGCAAGAAGGCTTTGGACGCGCTTGTACAGAACGTCGAGACTCAGGGCCACATCGACACCGGCATCCTCGGCGCGAAGTTCATCCTGCGCGCGCTCTCGGAGGGAGGGCGAAGCGACCTTGCCTTCAAGCTCGTCGCCCGCAAGGAACAGCCAAGCTGGGCCTGGTGGATCGAGCAGGGCGCGACCACGCTTTGGGAGGACTGGAAGGGCGAGTCCTCGCTGAACCACATCATGTTCGGCGATGTCAGCAACTGGTTCATCCAGTGGATCGCCGGCATCGGCCTCGACCCCGCCGCGCCGGCCTTCAAGCACATCCTGATCCACCCTCAGCCGGTCGGCGGCCTGACCTGGGCGAAAGCGACCCACGAGTCGCCGTACGGCCCCATCTCATCCTCCTGGCGACGGAACGGGAGCAAGTTCCACTTGGACGTCTCGATCCCGGCGAATGCGACGGCGACGGTCCGCCTGCCGGACGGAAAGACGACCGAGGTCGGTTCCGGTACTTATTCGTTCGACTGCGCGATCCCCACGTAGCATCGGCGCCCTGCGGGTAAAGTCTCTCTCGCTCCGGTAGGGTGGACGGGCTTGACTTGGGTGAGTAGCCCGAATCATTCGCGTAAGCACGTGGCTCTGCGGCACTGGCGAGCAGGCGGAGTGTTTCAGAGCCATCTTGGCTCTGTCTTCCCGGCGCTAACCGGGAGCTGGGAATTTGCGGCTCTGCGGCCGGTTTGAACCTTTCGCGAATTTATGCAGGTTAGCCGGGAATCTGTCGCACGGGAAGGAATCGGGCGCGGTTTGCCCCCTCACACTCCCCGGAGAGGGGGCGCGCCTTCTCATTTTCTTTCCATCCGACAGGTCTCCGGACCGGGGGGACCTCTGGCGGCTTCTACCGCATCAAATCCTGTACCACGTGGCCGTGGACGTCGGTCAGGCGGAAATCGCGGCCCTGGTAGGGGAAGGTGAGCCGCTTGTGATCGATGCCCATCAGCCAGAGGAGGGTCGCTTGGAGGTCGTGAACGTGGACCGCTCCCTTCGTGAAATTCTGCTTGGTCGGGCTGATCGCGTTGCCGTCGGCGTCGGCGATGTTGTAGCCGTAGTCGTCGGTACAGCCGTAGGTGATGCCCGGTTTGACGCCTCCGCCCGCCATGAAGATGGTGAAGCAGCGGGGATGGTGGTCGCGGCCGAAGGTCTGGGGATCGAGCGGGCCTTGCGAATAGCTGGTGCGGCCGAACTCGCCGCCCCACACGATCAGCGTGTCGTCGAGCATGCCGAGTCGCTTGAGGTCTTTGATCAGGGCGGCCGTCGGCTGGTCGGTGTCGCGGCATTGCGTCGAGATTCCGCCGACGAGCCCGCCATGCTGGTCCCAGCCCTGGTGGTAGAGCTGGATGAAGCGCACGCCCTTCTGGGCCAGCCGCCGGGCGAGGAGGCAGTTCGCCGCGTAGGTCCCCGGCTTGCGCGAGTCCGGCCCGTAGAGCTCGAAGACCTCGTCCGGCTCCTTGCTCAGGTCGGTCACCTCGGGCACGCTGGTCTGCATCTTGTAGGCCATCTCGTATTGGGCGATGCGGCTCTCGATCTCGGGGTCGAGCTCCATCTCGTACTCGTGCTGGTTGAGCTCGCTGAGCCGGTCGAGCATGGCGCGGCGGCCTGAACCGCACATGCCGTCGGGGTTGGAGAGATAGAGCACGGGATCGCCGCCGGAGCGGAAGCGCACGCCCTGGTAGCGGGAATCGAGGAAGCCGCTTCCCCACAGGCGGGCATAGAGCGGCTGGTCGCCCTTGTTGACGCTGGCGAGGACGACGAAGGTGGGCAGGTCCTCGTTCATCGAGCCGAGGCCGTAGGAAACCCAGGCTCCAAACGACGGTCGGCCCGCGATCTCGCTGCCGGTCTGGAAGAAGGTGATGGCGGGATCGTGATTGATCGCCTCCGTGAACATCGACTTGACGAAGCAAAGCTCGTCGGCGACCTCGGAAAGGTGAGGCAGGATTTCGCTGAACCAGGCTCCGCTCTCGCCGTGCTGGGCGAACTTGAAGGGCGATCCCGCGAGAGGGAAGACGCCTGGTTCGCGCTCATCGCCGTAAGGCGCTGGCCCCGCCGGACGGAGTCGGGCAGCGGCTGGGCGTGCATCTTGTTGAGCAGCGGCTTGTAGTCGAAAAGGTCTTGCTGCGCGGGACCGCCGGCTTGGAAGAGGTAGATGATCCGCTTGGCTTTGGCGGGGTGGTCGATTCCGATCCGTTCGCCCTGCTCGCCGAAGACCCAAGCGGGCATGAGCGAGGCCAGGGCCACGGCGCCGAACCCCCGCGCGCCTCGCCCGAAGAACTCGCGGCGGGTCAGGCCCAAGGCTCGGTCAAGCGGTGTCTCCGGCGTCATCTTGTTTCAAGTGTACGACGCTGACGCAGTTTTCGGGTGCTATAGCGTGGCGACCCGAGGATCGAAGCGCCCGGTCGCCTCGAAAGCGGCGATGCGACGCTCGGTGACGTCGAGATAGCGGTCCTTCTGAGCGGCAAGCTTCGGGTTGATCATCCCCGTCATCGCGTTGGCGAGGAAGATGCCCCGGCAGGCGACGAGCACTTCCAACTCTTCCTCGGTTACTCCTTCCTCCGCGAGATCGACGCCCGCGCCCAGGCGGAACTTTGCCTCCAATTCCTCCGCATCCGGATAGCCGCGAAGGTAGAAGAGGCTGACGGCGAGATCGGCCGCCGGCCACGCGAGCACGGCGTCGTCGAAGTCGAATACGTAGACCCGGCCCCGGCAGACCTTCGCATTGAATAGGTGCAAATCGTAGTGGACGGGGATTCGGGGGCGCATAGCGAGCCGTGCGAAGACCTCCGCGCCGCGTGCCAGCACGCGTTCGAGCGCCCCGCCTGTCGGGAGGGCGTACGGTTCGCCGTAAAGCAAATCCGGCAACGGCCTGAACCGGCATTCGGCGGGAATCTCCCATGAGGCGGCGTGACGGTGCATCTCGCCCATCGCCTGGCCAAGCAGAAAGAGCGTTTGCGGCGTCGCCGCTTTTGCCGCCAAGCGCCCGCCCAGCCAGGTGTAGAGCACGCAATGAACCGGCCGGGCCAGGATGCCCTCCTTGGAGACGACGAAGCCCCCGTCCGGCGTCCGCATCGGCTGGGCCAAGCCCACGCGGCCGCGCAGGGCCTCGACCCATTCCACCTCGGCCCGAATCTGGCCGAGACTGCTTTGCGAGTTGACGTTCATCCGCAGCGCGAACTTGCGCCCGTCCGCCGTATCGACGCGGAAGGTGGTGTTGAAGGCGTGGGCGAGGAGCCGCAGCCGCACGGGCTCGATTCCGAACTCGCGGCAGACCTCCAGAGCGGCGGCGCGTAGCCGCTTGACCTGGCGGCGCTCGGTAAGAGAGGCGAAATCCGTCATCGACTCCACACCGCCCGTTCGAGAAAGGCGTTGCGGAACTTGCCTTTGGGATCGTGCCGCTCCAGCAGAGCCCGAAACTCCCCCATCCTCGGATAAAGCTCGGCAAGCCCGCCGCCGGACATCGCGAAAAGCTTGCCCCAATGCGGCCTCGCCTCGAACGGCGCCAGCTTCTCCTCGACGATCGGCAGGGCTTCGCTCACCCTTGCCCAATCCTGGGTCCAAGTGAAGTGGATGCCGACGGTGGGACGCCCAAAGGCGGGGCTCATCCAAAGCTCGTCCGCCGCCATCGTCCGGACCTCGGAAATCTGGAGGATCGGATCGAGTATCGGCCCAAGCTCGCTCACGACCCGCATGACCCCGACGGCGTGGCGGCGGGGCGCCAGGTACTCGGATTGAAGCTCCTTCCCCGCGCTCGGCATGTACTCGAGGCGGAAGTGAGGGAGTCGCTCATGCCAAGGGCCGGGCACGCCGAGCTGCTCCGTGCAGTTCTCGGGCGGGATGCTCCGGATCGGGTGGCGCTTCTCCGGGGCGGGCGTCCCCAGATCGACCGGGCGCCCCTCCCCGGCTCTTCGCTTGACCCAGACCTGATCGATGCGCGAATCCTGCCAGCGCGTAAACAGGCTCACGCTATACGCGCAGGACATGATCTCCTCGAATCGCTCCAAGACCCCGTCGAGAGGGAGGTCGTCGTAGACGCTCTGAGCTACGGAGAAGGCGGGTTGGATGCCGAGGGTGAGGCGCGCGACGACGCCGAGTCCGCCGAGGTGAACGGCGGCGGCCGCAAGGTCGTCCCCTGCGAATTCAACGATCTCTCCGTCCGCGGTCACGACCGACATAGCGACGACGGCGGTGGCGAGATTGCCATTCGCGTCGCCCGAGCCGTGGGTGCCCGTCGCGCAGGCGCCGGCCACGGAGATATGGGGCAGGGAGGCCAGGTTATGGATCGCCCAGCCTCGCTCGTTCAGGTAGCGGCAAAGCTCGCCATAGGCGACGCCGCCTTCCAGTGTGACCGTCCTCTCCTGCGGGTCGATGGAGATGCCCCTCAGGTTCTCCAGCGAGATCAGGTCGGCTTCGGTATCGGCGATCGCGTTAAAGGAATGGCGCGTGCCGAGGGCCTTGGCGCGCCTCGCTCTCGCCACGATTTCTTGGACTTGCTCGACGCCGTCGGGCCGGTGAAGGCGGTCAGCGCCATAACCAAAGTTGCCCGCCCAGTTCCTCAATTCGACCATAACGCTCTCATTTGGGGTTGCATCGAACCTCCGTCAGCCGGGCCAGCAGGTCGCATTGCGTCTTGGAGGCCGGAATGAGAGATTACGCAAGTTGCTCCCGTTCTTGCGGCGGCCACTTTTCGGGAGCGATGTCGATTTTCCCGGCCTTGGTTCGACTAAGGCTGTCAGGAGAAATAAAGAATGAAGATCAATCCCTATCTCAACTTCGACGGCCAGTGCGAAGAGGCGTTCAAGCACTACGAGCGATGCCTGGGCGGCAAAATCGTGGCGATGATGGACTACGGCAGCGCGCCGATGCCCTGCGACATGACGCCGGATCAAAAGAAGCGGATCATGCACGCGCGGCTGATCGTGGACGATCAGGTCCTTATGGGCAGCGACGCTCCCCAAGGACGTTACGAACGGCCACAGGGCCTGTACGTCACCGTCGGCATCTCCGACGTGAACGAGGCGAGGAAGGCCTTCGAGAGCCTTGGCGAAGGCGGAACCGTGGTCATGCCGTTCGAGCCGACCTTCTTCGCGGAAGGCTTCGGCATGCTCACCGACCGCTTCGGCACACCCTGGATGGTGGTCTGCGAAAAGCCGATGTAAGGACGGCTACTTGATCGAGTAGCTGCTGATCGTGCCGACGATCTCGCCGCTGATTCCCGGCAGAGTCGCCACTTGCTTCACCATCCCAACGTTCGGGGCGAACCAGTAGGAGTTGACGAGCTCCTGTTTCGATCCATCGGGACCGGTGACCGAACCCTTCAAATCTACGCGGTAGGCCTTGAAGGTACCGGCGCCGGTCTTCACCTCTTCCAGGGCCGCGACCTTTAGCGTCGCCTCGCTTTGCAACTCTAACTGGCCTCCTTCGGCGCTTGGCACGGTGACCGTTCCATGATAGGACCAGTTCTTGCCCACCTTCATCGGATACTCGATGATCGGCATCGGCGGCTTCAGCACGGAGCTGCCTTCCTTGCCCGAGCTTCTTCGCGCGACGTGGTCGGCGGTGACGATGTAAGTCTCCGCCTGGATGGTCACGCAGTTTACCTTGTACTCGAAGACGGCCGTCTTCGTGCCGCCCGACTTGGCCTCGCTGATGACCGCCACATGAGCGTCGAGCGGCGCCGGCTGACCGGGGACGATCGTGTGCATCACCCACGTCGAGCCTTTGGAAGTCGGAAAGAGATTTTCCGCGACCGGGGCATGGCTCATCGCCGTGGAGGCGACGACGAGGGCGGCGAAGAAAGCCGAGGCGCGCGCGAGTTTCATGACTTCCTAGTGTACTACTGTTGCAAGTTCGTGGCGGCGATTCGCGATTCGGGCGTCCGATGTATGCTATCTCCATGAAGTTGGCTTTGCTCGGTATCGTCGCGTGTGCGTTTATGGTCGGATGCAAGCAGCCGGACACGGCTCAATCCACGGAACCCATGAAGCCGACGGCCTCGCCGGCCGGGAAAACCGGGTCGGGAGACGACGTGGCTCCGCTTGGCGCAGGCGCGGGAGCGATGATGCCGGTCGCCGGCGGCGAGAACATGGGCGGGACGACCGGCGGCGGGGTCGGCCAGATGGCGAAGAACCAGGCGCGGAAGGCCGCTTCCCAATCGACGCCGACGATGACGACCGGCGACGACTCCGGCCAGTAGGCCAGGCGCAGCTCGCTCAGTAGCACGTCAAGCTTCATTTGCCCAGTTGCGAGCAGGAGGCATGCGCCCCCTCGCCTGCTCCCTTCGAACCCCCGAGGGGAGAGGAGTTTCACCCGAGCAACGACAAATGAAGCTTGACATGCTACTCCTAATGACAAGGGCGCTTCGCGCCTGCGTCGCTGTTGCGACGGCTACAGCCCTCCGGGATCCCATTTGTCATTCCTACACTTTCGACCGCCACGGGGCCGGCGGGCTCAGGATGACGTCGCCTTCGGATGGTTAACGCAGACCTAACGCTTGTTTCTTGCCGGGGGATTAACTAAACAGTGTTGCGGCTAGCTTCCCGGCTCCAATCCCTGGGTAAAGCCGCCTTCGTGGGTGCCGTCGGCGTGGAGGATCGTCCAATCGACCACGTCGTCGGTCGCCACCGTCACGATGTCCCCTCGATGGATGTCGGCAAGATCGAAAGGATCTTCGTCGACGACGCCCTTGAATCCGCCCGGCGCAATCTCCGCATGCTTCAGCCAGAGCAGCACCTTGCGCCCGTTATGATCGGTGAAGCTCGCCCGGATGAAGAACGCCTGGTCCCCCGCCTGAGGATGCTCGATCCGGTTTCGAAGGGGCCGCAACATGCTCTGGGCATGGCGGATCGCCAGGACGAGCTCGCCCCTCTTGTCGCTCGAACCGAGGTGCCTGCTCGCGCACTGAAGGACGACGATGGCGAGGGCGATCGCCACGCAAACGACGGCCAACAGCTTATATTTCAACGCACCGTCATCCTTTCGCGCGCCTCGACGACGTATTGGGCGACCTCTCGCACCGGGGCCACGTACAAGTCCTCGCCGCGCGCCGCGAGATGCCGCAAGAGAATCTCATGGTCGCGCTCGCCGCACGACGATTTGCCGGCGCCGATCCCTTCGAATACGAAGATAGCCCAAGCCCCGAGGTCGAGGGCCTCCTCCGACTTCTGCACAAGTCCCGCGCCGGAGATGTCGAAGCTGGAAACCGCGCGGAGCGCTCTTGGATTGCAGAAGATCGCGTGATTGAGCCCTTGGTGGAGGGTTCTCGCCCATGAGAAATACTGCTCGACGACCGATTCGTAGGAGCCCTCGGCGGTCACCGGATGGGTGCCGGGGTAGGCGAAGCTCCGTTCCTTCGGGCCGGGCAGGTTCGAGGAGAGGAGGGATTCCGTCATCTGCAGATCGGTATCGACCATTTCGAGCGTCCAATTCGGGAGCTCGCCGTTCGGCCCGGTGACGCCGAACAGGCTGTGGTTGCCGATCTCATGCCCTTGGTTCGCCATCGCCGCCCAGGCGCGGGGGTTTTCGAGGAAGAAGGTCGCGCTGAGGTAGAAGGTCGCGGGAAAGCCCAGGACTCGCAGCAGCGGCTCGGCGAGGAAGAGGTGGTCGGGCAGGCCGCCGTCGTAAGTTAGCGAGATCGCTGCCTTGGCCCCTCCGGGCCAACCCATGCTGCCAATCGGCTCGGACATTCCTAAGGCCATTATAAAGCTACGTAGCGGCAAGGCTCATTGCCCTGCCGCTACAAGTCGTCGATCCGACGCGCGGACTAGCCGCCGCCGTGGCCTTGACCCGGCTTGCCACCGGGACCGCCAGGCCCGCGCTGACCGCCGAACTTCGGACGGTGGGTCTCCATCCACTTCTTGAGGATGGCTTTCTGCTTGGCGGTGAGAACGGCTTCGTCCTCGGCCCGCCTCTTCTGCATCATTGCGCGTCCCTTCGTCCAGCGATCGGCTTCCGGAACCTTCTTGAGCTGCGCCATATACTTTTCGTTGATGGCCTTCAGCTTCTTCTTTTGGACGTCGGTCAGGTTGAGCTCCTTCTGAAGCTCGGGATTGCCCATCATGCCGCCGGGATGCCGAGGCCCCTGCTGGCCGTGCTGGCCGGGGCCACCCTGCCAACCTCCCTTCGGCGGCGTTCCCTGGGCGTACAGGCTCATCGACACCGCGGCCACCGCCGCGGTAATCAGGAATTTTAGGTTCATCACAAGTTCTCCAAATGGAATCGCCCACCTCGGGCGTCTGCCGTTCAGGATGGGGAGGGGAAATGAAAACGCGGTGAAGCGGGGGGAGGGGGAGGGCGTTGGGCGTTGGGCGTTCGGATGAGTTTGGCGATTCGGTCCATGGGCCGGTTAGGCTTTGCCCCCCGATCAGGTTGACGCGGGACGCATGTTGATCGAAGCCAAAGGCTTTACCTGACGCCCAACGCCCAACGCCTAGTATTATTCGCGAAAGGTTCAAAATGGCCATAGACTGCGAAATGCGGACTCCCAGCTAATGCCGGGTGCTCAGGGCTGCTCACCAGAACCCCCTGAAACACATCGCCTGCTCGCCAGGGCCGCGATGCCACGCGCGTTCGCGAATAATACGGGCCAACGCCCAACGCCGAACGCCTAACGCCTAACGCCTAACGCCTAACGCCTAACGCCGAACGCCGAACGCTCCCCCCCCAGGGGCCAATGAAAAACCAGTGAACCGGCCAAGTTCCGGCGCACAATCTTCTACAGTCGCATGAAATTGCTCCTAGTCGAAGATGAGCCGGGAATCGCTCTTGTCGTGAAGCAGGGCCTCGAAGAAGCCAAGTTCCAGGTCGACGTGGCCGGGGATGGGGCGAGGGGGCTGGACATGGCGACGAACGGCAACTATTCCGCGATCGTCCTCGATCTCATGCTCCCGAAGCTCGACGGGCTGAAGGTCTGCGAGGAGCTTCGGGCGAGAAAGGTTCGCACGCCGATCCTTATGCTTACCGCTCGCGATTCGGTCGGCGACCGCGTCAAGGGGCTGGACGTCGGTGCGGACGATTATCTGCCCAAGCCCTTCGACTTCGATGAACTGCTCGCCCGGGTTCGGGCTCTCCTCCGCCGGGACAAGGTCAACAAGGCGCGCGTCATCCGCGTCGCCGATCTCGAGATCGACACCGGTTCCCACATCGTCAAGCGCGCGGGCAAGGAAATCTCCCTTACCCGGCGCGAGTACACGCTGCTCGAAGCCCTCGCCGCGCGCGAGGGCCAGGTCCTCACGCGCGAATTGATCCAGGAGCGCGTATGGATGGATGAGGAAAGCTACTCGAACACCGTGGACGTTTATATTGGTTCGCTACGAAAGAAGGTCGACCAGGGACACGACCAAAAGTTGATCCATACCGTGCACGGACTCGGATATACGCTTCGCCGGCCAGAGGATGAATGAAAGCCGCTTCGGTTAAGACCAAGCTCACCATTTGGAACGTCGGGGTCCTCACGCTAACCTTGAGCGCGCTTGGATTCGCAGTTTTCTACGGAGCCAGGGAGAGCCTGCTTTCCTCGGTCGACAAAGACCTAAAGACCCGCGCCGAACATCTGGTCAGCCGCGTCACCCCCTTCATCGGCGTCCCCGAGCGGCGGATACGCGTGCTCGGCATCGCGAAAGGCTCGCCCCGTCTTGCCATCCCAGGGGTTCCCCACGAGCTCTCGATGCTCCAGGTCGGTCCCGGCGAATTCGAGGCGATCAATCCGACCCCTCAGAACAACAACGATCCGACCCGGTCGATGATTCGCCCACGCATCCTGGACAAGGATGGAAAGAACGGCGCGGGTGAGCGGGCTTACGACATGGACGCCTTTCGACAGGCCTGGAACGGGCACGAGTCCTTTTTCGAGACCACGGTATACAACGGAACCGAGAACGAGGCCGTGCGCGTGTTCTCGGTCCCGATCCGGAAGAACGGCAAGATCGAGCGGGTCCTCCAGTATCCGCAGCCGCTCGCCGCGACCTATCAGGCGCTGGGCGGCCTGACCCTCACCCTCGGCTTCGCGATTCCCCTGATCCTGCTCGCCTCGGCTATCGGCGGCGCCTTCCTTACGGGACGGGCGCTCAAGCCGGTGCGCGAGATCACGGGCGCGGCGGCCGAAGTTGGAGCCGAGAGCCTGGACGGACGCCTGGAGGTCAAAGGACACGACGAGTTTTCCCGCCTCGCCCAGACGTTCAACGGCATGCTCGACCGCCTCCAGATCGCCTTCACGCGCATGGAGCAGGCCGTCGAGCAGCAGCGCCGGTTCACCGCCGACGCCTCCCACGAGTTGCGGACGCCCCTGACCGTCATCAAGGCGAATACGAGCCTCGCCCTGAAGGGCAAGCGCACAAGCGAGGACTACCAGAAGACGCTCGCCGCCGTGAACGCGGCCGCCGACTCGATGAACCGGCTGGTGGGCGATCTCCTGCTTCTCGCCCGCTCCGATACCGGCAAGCTGGAGATCGCCCACGAGCCGACTTGCCTGAAGCCGCTCCTGAAGGAGGCGATCGCCTCGGTGGCCCGGCCGGGCGTCGCCGAGATCACGCTGAAGATGGACGACGAGGGGCAAGAGATCCTCGGAGACGGCCACTCGGTCATCCGCGTCTTCGTCAACTTGCTGGAGAACGCCGCGCGCTACACGCCGGAAGACGGCCTCATCGCGATCGAGCAGACCCGCGACGACGGCGAGGTCATCGTCATCGTGAGGGACACCGGCGTCGGCATCGCGCCGGAGCACGTGCCCCACCTCATCGACCGGTTCTACCGGGTCGACGAAGCCCGGGCCCGCGCCGAAGGCGGCAGCGGCCTCGGCCTCTCGATCTGCGCGAGCATCATCGAGGCCCACGGCGGCACGATGACGATCGCCAGCGTCCCCGATCACGGCACAACCGTCACCATCCGCCTCCCGGCCGCGTGAGCCGAAGAACCCCGTCATTCCCAACGGGGCGGTAAACTCCTGAGGTGAGCCTGATTCGTGCGCTTGAATCGGACGTCCTGATCGGCGATGGCGCGAACGGCACTTGTCTGGCGGCGCGGGGCTTCACCCGCCACCACTACGATCTCGCCAATATTCTCGCGCCTGAACTTGTACTCGCGGTCCACCGCGAGTACTTCGACGCGGGCGCCCAGATCGTGGAAACCAACACTTTCGAAGCCAATCGTGTACGCCTGGCCGACACCGACGCCAATATCCGCGACGTCAACATCCGGGGCGCTCAGCTTGCCCGCGAAGCGGCGGGGCCGGACCGGCTGGTGCTCGGCTCGATTGGCCCGATGGGCAAGCCGATGGAGCCGATCGGGCCCATCACCGAGGACATGGTGCGGGAATCCGTCCGCGAGCAAGGCCTCGCCCTCGCCGAAGGCGGCGTCGACGGCTTCATCCTCGAAACCTACATCGACATCTGCGAGCTTCAGGTTGCGGTCGAGGCGCTTCACGAGGTGAGCGACCTGCCGATCATCGTCAGCAAGGCCTACATCGAAGATGGCGAAATGCTCGCTCAGGGCTTGCCGATGGAATGCACGAAAGCAATGAACGGCCTCGGCGTGGTCGCGGTCGGGGCGAACTGCATCGTCGGGCCGCAGCGGATGATCGACCTCGTCCGCATGATCGCGGAGACCACCGAGCTTCCGATCCTCGCCTACCCGACCCCCGGCATGCCCCAGCTCGTCAAGGGCATGGTCACTTACGACACCCGGCCCGAGTACTTCGCGAAGGCGGCCGTTCGCCTCGTCGAGGAAGGCGCGAAGATGATCGGCGGCTGCTGCGGAACGACGCCGGAGCACATCCGCGAGCTCCATCGCCTACTGAAGGGCAGCAAGATCAAGGTCAAGCCGCGGCCGAGCGTCAATACCCAGCAGGA
>DASZYX010000037.1:0-92458 GCA_035545155.1 Fimbriimonadaceae bacterium
AAGAATGCCTTTAGTCGGCTTAAAGGTCGACGAACTTTTCGACGCCCCAAACGATCGCGCCGTTTCGCACGGCCCGCGCCGTCCCCTGCTTCGAAGAAGCATCTAGCCCAAAGCATCCGGGCAACCGCGAACCGGCCCGGCCACCACCGGCAATCCGACCCGGCAGATCATGCGGCGAAACGACGTGGAGACTTAAATCTTGGTGGGCGATGAGGGACTCGAACCCCCGACATCCTCGGTGTAAACGAGGCGCTCTACCAACTGAGCTAATCGCCCGCGGCCCTGACGTGGGTGATGGGGTGAGAGGGTGATGGAGGTCACCTAATTCCCAGACTCCCGCATCGATCGTCGGTTTTCGGACGTCTTGAATCCCGAGACCAAGACCGTTTATTTAACCATCTTCAGGCCAAACCGGAATGATTGCGCACATCATGCCCGTATTCATACGGATATGGCCCGGTTGGTTGACCTATTATGGGGAACGGTGTACAATCCGCGCAACGGACACAGTTTTATGAAGCGCTTGCTGCTCGCTCTAGTGCCATGGATGGCGATGACGAGCGCGGTCCGAGCCCAGGCTCCGGCTGACGTCGTTTTCACTCACCATGGGGTCGTCAACGTTCAATGCGTTCGAGTCGACGACGAATGCTACGTTCCCTTCGCATTCCTCGATTCGATCGGTTGGACCTACGTTCAAAAAGGCGACAACCTCGAAGTCCGGGCCGACGATCAGCGGATCACGGTCAGCGTAAGAGATATTGGCGGCACTCCGATGGTTCCCCTCCGTTACGCGATGGGCAAGCTCGGCGGAGACACGAGCTGGGATGGAAACCATCTCACCGCCTTGGCCCGCCTCACCGAAGTCCAGATCAAGAAAGGGCATTTCACGATCCAGAGCACCCTGCCGGTTCAGCCAAAAGTGATGCTGATGGACGATCCTCCTCGGCTCGTCGTGGACTTGCAAGGGGCCAAGCTCGACCGCCGGACGAACGTCGATCTCGACGGCACGTCGCGGATCGGCCAGTGGAAGCCGGACACCGTCCGCGTCGTCCTCGAAACCGAAGCCGACGCTCATCTCAAGCAAAAGAAGTTTTCGCCTGGCACAACTTTCGAATTCGATGTGGACGGTGCGACGACCGATCCCGTTCAGGCTCCGCCGGAGAAGCACGATACGCTCCCGCCGACTCAGAACGAGTTGGAGCGGCCCGTTCAGACAGGGCCGAAGGTGCCTCTGACCGCGCCTCAGAAAATTCAATACGATCCGGCATCCGATCCCGATATGACGCCGCCGACCACGTTGGTCAGCGGGTCGGCGCCCCCCGTTGTGGGACCGCTCGTCGTCGATTCGGAAGGAGCGAAGATCACGGCCGTAACGCTCAACATCGTCGGAGGGCTCGCAAAGATGCCGACCTTCCGCCGCCCCGAAGCGAACATCATCGAAATCGTTCTGCCCGGCGCGAAGCTAGCCGACGGCGTCGATTTCCAGATGGCGAAGGGACCGACGATCCGAAACGTCGACACGCGCGACGATAGCGGCAGCCTCGTGATCGCGCTCACCCTGGCGCGGCCGATGGGCATCGAGTTCTCCATGTCGCGCGCAGGGTTGCAAATCCAGCTTCTGAAGCCGGATGTCGGAAACGGTCACCTCGCCGGCAAAGTCGTCGTCGTCGATCCCGGACATGGTGGGCACGATAATGGCACCCAGGCGGCGGGAATCAACGAGAAGGATCTGACTCTCGCCATCGCGAAGCTCCTCAGCACGAAGCTCGCGAACGAGGGAGCGACCGTCATCATGACCCGTAAGACGGACGTCTTCATTCCCCTTTCCGAGCGGCCGGCGATCGCGAACCGCAACGGCGCCGACTTTTTCATTTCGGTTCATATCAACTCGAACGAACTCGACAATACGGCGAGTGGGACGATCACGTTCTTCCACGGCCACGATCCAATCTGCCAGCTCATGGCCGACTGCATCGAGCGAGAAGTCGTGAAGACCAACGGCATCGGCGGTATGGGCGCTTGGAGCGATCAGAAGATTTATCGAAGTGGATTTGCGGTTCTAAGAGGGGCCAAAATGCCCGCTGTGCTCGTTGAATGCGGCTTCCTCAATACGAAAAAGGACCGAGCGAGGATGATCACCGACGATTTTCAGGATGGAATCGCGTCCGCAATTGTTAAAGGATTAAAGGCTTACCTAGGCGATGAAGGCAAAAAGAAGTAATTTCGCAGGCGTTATTGCTCTGCTCTTGGTCGGCGCCGCGGGCGTTTATGCGATCGGGCTCTACATCGGGCGTACCTCCGAAGCGCAGAACGTTCCGTCTGCGATTCATCGCACGTCGAGGACGGACGAGAACGCGCCCGCCTCTCAGTCGAACAAAACCGACAACTCGTCGGTGAAGGTCTTGACGCCCAAATCGCAGAACGGCAACCTGACGATGGAGCAGACGACGGAGAACGTGCCGGATGGCGCCGATCCGATCGTCTTCGCGATCAACCGCTATCTGGAAAACTCCCACATCACGCCTCCCGAGGCAAAGATCCTGAAGGTCGAAGTGAAAGATGGTGATGCCCTCATCGACTGTACGGAAGCGATGGACAAGACTTATGGCTCCTCCGACGAAGAGGCGCTGATCCAGGGTCTTACCAAGACGCTCGCCCAGTTCCCGGAGATCAAGAACGCGAAGTTCTACGTCAGCGGCAAGCAGATCGAGTCTTGGGGCAACGTCGACCTGACTCCGGGTCTGGATATCAAGGAGCCGGACGACTCTTCCAAGCCGAGCGGAGCGTAACCCAAAGCATCCCGAGCCCGATCGCGCCCCACAGCAGCGCCCAAAACATAGCCGGAATGCCGGTGTAGCGAGCCATGTTCGTCGCATCGCTGTCCGGTCCGCCGTATGCGCTGATCTTCAGCAGCACGTAGAGTCCCTGGATCGAGTTGAGGCATTGCTGCAAGCCGAGGAACTGAGCGGCAAAGACAAGCTGATTCCTCTTAAGCAGCGAGGGGATCGCGAAGAGAGCGGCGATCCAAAAAACCGAGCTGAGCAAGCCAACCCAATCGCCCCGGACCCACATAAGGAGGGAAATCAGAAGCAGGACGGCTAGGATTCGCAGCATCGTCGCCGAACCTTTCTCGGACCGGCTGAACCAGATCATCAATCCCCCGATAATCGTTGCTCCGATATAGCCGGCCGTGCTGATGAGGGTGAGATTGCCGCCCATCACCGGAGTCACTCCGCCGCCGTTCGCGAAGACGCGGATGAATTCGACTTGGCCACCCGTGCCGACCGCAATCAAGGCATGGCACATCTCGTGGATGTGGGTGTTGAGGTACACGAGCGGAAGCAGCAGCCACCCGCAATAGGGAACGAGCCAAAGAACGACGGAGACGACCGCGGCGAGCACCAACGTCGATTGGTGCGGTCTAAGAGTCTCGCCGTTCGGTGCCTTCATGCTTGTTCGCCCTTATCCGGAGGAACGCCTCCCAAGTCTTTATCACAAGAAACGCGCAAACGACGCCGCAAATGTAGCCAAGTAGGACTTGCGACGGATAATGCACACCGACATAGACTCGGGAAAGGCCGGTGAGAATCGCGACGAGGATCCACGGCGTTCCCCACCCCTTGAAGTAATAGCACAACACGAAGGCGAGGGCCGCCATGTTTGCCGCGTGAGAGGAGGCCGTGCCATAGCTGTCGAGCAGGCCCACGCGCAAGGTCATATTCTGCAGTTCGACGCAGGGCCGCAGCATGTGGATGGCATGCTTGAGCCCGTCGGCAAGCGAATTCGACATAAGGATCGCCACGACGCTTATCAGCGCGGCCCTCCGCGTGGTCGGCCCGGCCGCGATCAAGAGAGCGAGAATGACCGCGATGCCGATCCGGACAGGCGTCCCCTTCGTAGCCTCGCTGAAGAAAACGTAGAGATCTTTCCATTGAGCGGACCAATCGTTAATCCAATGGAAAAGACTGACGTCGAGGCCGTGCACAGTCTATTCTAGCCGCACGACCCCGAAATCCCTGCCTGGCTACGACCGGGGATGCTGCGCGAAGTATGCCTCGATCTCGTGATCGATGGACGCCAGGAGCATTTGATCTTGGGCCAATGCTGCGAGCAGCGGATCAGCCTTGCGGTACCAATCTTTTGCCGACGCCGACGAGGGCCATTGTTGGGCGTTGTCGAAGAAACCGCGTTGAATGCTCCTTACGAATTCGCGTTCGGCCAAGACTAGATCATTGGCGCTCTTGCTGCCCACCAGGTAGCGCATGCACAACATCTCGGCGCTTGTTTCATAAGCGGTTGGCTGATCCGGCTGCAACGTTTCCGCAAGCTGCAAATCCCCCTCGATACGCTTGAAAAAGACGCCTGGGTCCGCGCTATCGAACGTTGCGAAGTATTCTGCCAGCGCCGAGGTTTGGACTTTGCGGGAGGAATCGAGGCCATTTAGCTCAGCCCAAGCCACGTTGTTCAAGACCTTGTAGTGACCCTCATTCGATGAGTCGAGCATTTGCACGCGCTGAAAGTGATCGATCGCGTCCCGCAGGTCCCGATTCGCGTCGGACAACTGGCGCTGAGCGTAACGGGCATTGCTCCTGTTCACTAGCTCGATGGCCAACACGTTGTGGAGCATCGAAATAGATCCGTCTTCTTGGAGTGCCTCGAGCAATTGCCGAATACTGTCGTCGCTGAAGAACTCCTGTTTCTTGTAAAGCTGCAACGAGGCAAGCAAGGCGGCTGCTCTGGGATGGATGAAATGCTGGCCAATGCTGAGGGCCTGAACCTGGGTAGCCTCCTTCTCGGCTTCGTCGACCTTTCGATCCACGACGTATGACTTGATCGCCGACGTGATCTGCTTCATCAGATCGTAGACTTGATCGTCGGGTTGAAGCTGATCCAGGAGGTGTTCCGTGTTCAGGAGCTCATGCGTTTTCTCCTTGGCGGCGTCGGTCGAGGCGTTGATGCTTATTTGATTGATGGCCTCCGTCAACCGGGTCTTCATGGCATCCGTGAGCAGGATGCTGATCTGCGGCTTGAGCTGCGCCATCGCATCGCGGTCGTTGATCTTGTTAATACCGAGAATCCCAAGGACCGCCATGATGAGCGCGGCAACGGTAAATACCAGGCCGACGGCTTGGGCATACCCCTTCAGCGACTGCGTCTCTTTGCACGTGTCTTCTAGCTTTGATTCCAGCTTATCGAGGCGTTTTTCGTCAGCGGCATCCAGTGGCATACCTAACTATATAACACCTTTGTCCATTTCTTGCAACTCATTGACTGACATGAGTCCTCACCGTCCGTCGGTTATAGACCGTCTCGCCGTACGACATCTCGCACCGACCGACCTCGCAACATATTCTCATAGTAAAGATACAGATGCGCCCAGCCCGCGAATCTTCCAAATCGATCGCGGAAGAAGTCGCCAACCTCTCGGTAGCGCTTCTCGGTCAGGGCCAGACCGGCATGTTGCGGGAAGAAGACGCGGCACGCGGCCTGCCAAAGATGAGTGTCGATCGGAACCGCCTCTTCATAATGCAGGCCGTAAAGGCAGATGCAGTCGGCAAGTTTGTGGCCGATTCCCTTGATCGACACAAGCTCGCGGTGGGCCTCCTCATAGCCGACTGCTTGCAGGCTGGTCAGCCAGTCGTCTCCGCCTCGCTTCGCCGCTTCTACTGCCGCGTAAGGGATGGTCGCGCCACGGTAGCCGAACCCAAAGGCGCGCAATTCCGTTTCCCGGATCGCGGCGACAGTCGAGACGCGAGGGAAAAAGTGCAATTCCGATCCTTCGATTCGCTCTCCATATCCCGCGAGCTTCGCGATCATCGGGGTAATCCGCTTCAAGTGATTGTTCGCCGTGCAGAGGAAGCTGAAGAAAACCTCGGTCGGGTCGGATGGGCGCATGATCCTCAGGCCCCTGAGCGCGCCGATATGGCTCTCCAGTTCCGGCGATACGGTTAAGATTTTATCTGCGATATTGACTATATCGACGCCTAGGTTGAAGAAATCGTCAATGGCGGCGCGTGACGCGGTTGTATCGATTTGTACAATGCCATTAGTTCGCCGAATTGTATACAAGTTCCTGCCGTCGATTCCTTCGTAGGAACCGTCCGGCCGCTTCCTCCATCGAAAGACTTGCCCGCTGAAAAGGCATCGGTCAAGATCGAGTTCGCCAGGAGAAATCGTCAGCTCAAAGTTCATGTCGCAGGAGCAAGACTGCCTTCGGGTAGTTTTTCGAGGAACTCCTCTTCGGTTAACACCGGTACGTTGAGCTCCTGCGCCTTGACCAGCTTGGATCCGGCGCCGGGGCCGGCGACGACAAAGCTCGTCTTCTTGCTTACCGACCCCGCCGCCTTCCCACCTAGCTTCATCACTAAGGCTTCCGCGTCGTCACGGTTGAACTTCTCCAGCGAGCCGGTGAAGACGAAGGTCTGTCCGGCAAAGAGATTGCTTTCTGGCTTCTCCGGCTCGGATGGCGTAACGCCGAGGTCGAGAAGCTCTTGAATCAGCCGTTGGTTTTCCTCCTCCTCAAGCCATTCGGCGACCTCGCTCGCCGTGCGAGGGCCGATGTCGGGCACCTTGAGAAGGTCCTCGTAAGAGACGTGCCGGATGGCATCCAGCGAGCCGAAGAACATCGCGAGGTCGTGGGCTCCTCGGTCGCCGACGAACCGAATTCCCAATCCGAACAGGAAGCGGTCGAGCGGTCGGGTCTTGCTCGCCTCGATTCCGGCCAGTAGGTTATCGACGCTCTGGTCACCCATCCGCTCAAGGTTGACCATCTCCTCTCTTCGATTCTTCAGACGGTAGATGCTCGGCAAGTCGGTTAGCAGGCCAAGCTCGAGGAAGCGCACGATCGTTTTCCAACCCAGCCCCTCGATATCCATCGCGCCCCGCGAGACGAAGTGGGCTACCTTCGCCGCGACCTGGGCCGGACAGCTCTTGTTCGGGCATTTCAGGGCGACCTCACCCTCTTTCCTCACGAGGGCGGTTTCGCACTCGGGGCAATGCGTCGGTTCCTGGGGGATCGGGGGGTCCCCATCCCTTTTCTCCAGGACCGGGCCGACGACTTCGGGAATCACGTCACCGGCGCGCTGGATGATGACGGTGTCGCCTTCGCGGACATCCTTGCGCCGCAAATCTTCGTAGTTGTGGAGAGTTGCCCGCGTCACAGTCACCCCGCCGACGAACACCGGCTCCAAATCGGCGACCGGAGTAATCGTTCCCGTCCGGCCGACCTGGGCGAGAATGGCGTTCAGCTTGGTGAAAGCCTGCTCCGCCGGAAATTTGTAGGCGATCGCCCAGCGCGGGCCCCGAGAAGTGAATCCGAGCTTCGCCTGGTTGGCGAGACCGTTCACCTTGATAACGATCCCGTCGATCCCGAACGGGAGACCGGGCCGCTTCGTTTCCCAGCCATCGACGAACGCTTTCAGCTCTTCGAAGCCCTTGACGACCCGCGCCTCCTGATTAACCGCGAATCCCAGGCCGCGCAAGCGCGCAAGGGTCCCGCTTTGGGTATCGGCCAATTCGGTGATCGGTTCGCCGAAGAGGGCGCCCGAGGCCGATTCGAGGGCGACCGCGCCAAGCCCGTAGCACCAGAAATTCAGCTTCCGCTCGGCGGTCAGACGGGAATCCAATTGGCGAAGGCCCCCGGCGGCCGCATTGCGAGGGTTCGCGAAGACCTGCTCGCCTCGCGCCGCCCGAGCTTTGTTCAATTCTTCGAATGTTTCCTTGAACATAATCACTTCGCCGCGAACTTCGATCGTGCCCTTGAGGTCCTCACGAAGCCTCAGTGGGATGCCACGGACCGTCTTCGCGTTTCCGGTCACGTTTTCTCCGGTCGTTCCATCCCCGCGCGTCGCCGCGACGGTAAGCAGGCCATCGACATAGGTCAGAGAAATCGAGGCCCCGTCGAACTTCAGCTCAGCCAGGAATTCGGCTTCTTCGCCCAAAACCTTTGTGATGCGGTCGCAAAAGGCTCGCAGCTCGTCCTCGCCGAAAGCATTGTCCAAGGAGAGCATCGGTGTGAGGTGGCGATGGCTTGGGAAGTGAGTGACGGGCTCCGCGCCGACGCGCTGAGTCGGGCTATCCGGAGTGCGGAGCTCGGGATGGGCTTGCTCGATCTCCTGAAGCTCGCGAAGCAGCTTGTCCCAGTCGGTGTCGCTGATCTCCGGGGAATCGAGCACATAGTAGCGGTAGTTGTGATACTCGATCTGCTTGCGAAGCTCTGCGGCCCGGGCAGCGACGTCCATTCGGCTGAGATTACCGCTCCGGTTAGCGGCAGGCATCGATCACAATGAATCCAGTCGATGAACATCCACTACCAAGAGAACCTGCATGGCATCTCGCCTCCGATGCTCGAAGGATTCGGCGCCGGTTGGCGCCGGCCGCTCACCGGCGACCGGCTTATGCACGTTCTCCGCGGCAGCTCCGCCGTGATCTTGGCATTGGACGACCAAGAGGTCGTCGGCTTTGCGAACGCTTTGTCGGACGGCGTTCTCATGGCCTATCTTCCCTTACTCGAGGTTCGGCCCGAATATCAGGGCAAGGGCATCGGCTCTGAGCTGGTCAGGCGAATGATCGCCAAGCTGGGCAATCACTACGGTATCGATCTCCTGTGCGATAAGAAGCTCGTCCCGTTCTATCAACGCCTCGGCATGAAGCACGTGAGCGGCATGTGCCTACGCAATTTCGAAGCACTCTGACGCGTAGCATGGGCGTCGAGGGGCACGTTCCCTATTCGTCCAGCGCCTGATCCAAAATCGCGTCGGCGACGAAGATCGGCGCGTCGAATCGGACGGCGAGGGCGATCGCGTCGCTTGGCCTAGCGTCGATCTCCATTTCTTCTTTCCCGCCTCGTAAGTAGAGCTTGGCGTAGTAGATACCGTTCCAGAGATCGTCGATCACGACCCGGTCCAGGCGGACGTCGAGCCGGTCGAGGATGTTGCGGATCAGGTCGTGGGTTAGGGGCCGGTCGGGGCGGCTACCTTCGAGCGGGTACGTGATCGCCGAGGCCTCGAATCCGCCGATCAGGATGGGGAGCTTGCGGTCGCCATCGGTGACGACGACAAAACGGGACGTGCTCCCACCCGAATCGTGAGCGTACAACCCGTCGATCTGAACCTCGACGAGCTCGCCCATATTCCCCGGCTCGCGCAAAGGAGTGCCGCTATCGAGCGGGAAAAACGATGGCGGCTCGTCGAAGTTGTCTGGCCCTTCGCCTTCCGGCAAATCCTCTGGCATATATAGACTTACGATACCGAATGCAGAAACAAGATTAATTTCTTTGGGCCGGCGAACCTCGGGGCCGCGAGATGGTTATAGATGGACGCTTCTCGAGCACGGAGCCTACACTATTGGATGAACTTGAACTCGCGAAACGCGTTTCCGCCGGCGACCACCAAGCGATCGACCAGTTGGTCGAAACCCACTACGCCTCGATCTATCGATTTCTCAGGCATCTCACCCGGCACGTCGACGACGCGGAAGACCTTGCTCAACAAACGCTGATCAGGGCGCTGAGAGGCGCAGAGCGATTCGACGGGCGTGCTAAGCTACGGCCCTGGCTTCTCGGAATCGCCTTTCGAGAGTTCACGAAATGGCGTCGGAGGCGGCTTTGGCTCCCTCTCACGGCCGACCGGCCCAAACCCGGAGACGACTACCAGCGCCTGTTGGAAGCCGATGCGCTTCTGGATGCGCTCGGCCAGTTGCCGGAAGGATTCCGCGCGACGTTCCTCATGCATTACGTCGAAGGGCTCTCTCTGCGAGAAGTCGCGGAAAGCCTCGCGATTCCAGAGGGCACCGTCAAAAGCCGGCTTCACGCGGCGCGGGCTCAGCTCAGCTCATTGCTCGAAGAGGAGGTTCCCTATGCGACTAAACCCTGTCAATCTTGATTCGGCATTGGAGACGCTCCGAGAGGAGCGTCCACGCGAGGAAGCGGTACGGAAGACGCGCGAGTTCCTTACGGCCCCTCCCCGTCGGTCCGTCCTGGTTCCCCGCCTCACCCTCGGCGCCCTGGCCGCCATCGCCATCGTCGTCTTCTATCCGAGAGCGACGGCGAGTCTAGCTTGGAGCCAGGCGGTCAAATCCAGTTCCGAGGTCTACGTTATGCACCGCGTCGAGCACAACCGCGCCGGCGTTGTCACTTTCGAGGTTTGGCAAGACGGCCACAAAAAGGCGATGGTCCTTCGCGACAAAGAGGGCCGGGTGGCCTGCGAGATGCGGAACGACGAGCATCGACTCTTCGACTACTTCAACTTCCCTGACGGGCGTCCCAAGAACCCGAATGCCGTTTCGCCGGGAATCTTATCCGACGTATCCGAGGCCTTCCTCAACATTTCGCGTTCCGGCGAGGACCTGATCGGCGATCTCCTCTCGCGAAAAGATATCGTCGTTCTCTCTCAGAAAGAGGGGCGTGACGCGGAGGGACCGGTAACCGTCTATCAGTTGACCACCAAGGAGCCACACTCGGAAACCCTGACGGTCGACGTTCAAACCTCGACCGGCCGGATCAAGCGCGTGGTTTCCCGGCCAAGTGGCGCCATCGCGACCGTCGAGTACCCGAAATCGATCGATCCAAGCGTTTTCGAACCCCGACCCCACGCGGTGCATGGCATCCGCATTTACGACCTCCAGCAAGAAGAAGCGCAGGCAAAGCAGACCCTTTCGGCTCCTTTGGGGAACTCCGGCGGCGTAAAGCTGCGGCTCGTCCTGCTCGACTCCAAGGGGACCCTGTGGGCTCTCTGGACCGGCGCTCCGCCCGACGGCAGGCTGTCGAAGCCGTTCCGCGCGCCCGGCCTGCGTCTCGGGCAACCATTTGGTCCGGCAGCCTTCACGGCCGGATATGCCAAGGATCCCTACAGCGAGGAATGCCCCTCCATCGGCCAGAGGCTTGAAGGCATGGGACGCGAGGCGTTATCGAAGGTCGGCGATCAAATCGACGTCGAGGTACCTGGACCGAAGGGAGCCGTCATGTTCCGCCACGTGCCGGTGATTCGGATTCGTGAACTTCACGACATGGGACGGATTCTCGGGCTATACCGGGCCAAGGGGATTCCCTAGAGGCGGTAATCTGTAGCCCTCCATGAAGCTTCACGAGTATCAGTCCAAAGAGCTGTTGTCCAAGTTCGGCGTCCCGGTTCCGGAAGGCGAAGTCACCAACGACTATTCCGAAGCCAAAGCGATCGCGGAGCAGCTCGGCGGAAAGGTGGTTGTGAAGGCCCAGGTTCTCATGGGGGGCCGCGGCAAAGCCGGCGGCGTCAAGCTCTTCGACAACGCGTCCGACGCCGCCACCTTCGTCCAAGAGCTTATCGGCAAGCGGCTGGTCAGCATTCAGAACCCGACCGGCATGGTCGTCGACAAGGTCCTGATCGCGAAAACCGTCGATATCGCCAAGGAATTCTACGTCTCAGTCCTGCTGGATCGGAACGCGCAGAAGAACATCGTCATGCTGAGCGCGGAAGGCGGTATGGAGATCGAGCAGGTCGCGGAAACCCATCCCGACGCGATCGTGAAGATCCCGATCGATCCGGCTTGGGGATTGTCCGATTTCGAGCTTCGCAACGCGGTCAAGAAGGCGCGGATTCCCAAGGAAGCCCAGTCGCAGATGATCTCGATGATCAAGAAGCTGGTCAAGGCCTACATCGAATCCGACGCCGAGATGATCGAGATCAACCCCTGCGCGTTCACGCCGGATGGAAAACTGATCGCGGCCGACGCGAAGGTCTCCATCGACGACAACGCGATGTTCCGCCACAAGGAATACGTCGCCACTTCCGCCGAATCCGCCGAAGATCCGATCGAGGCCGAAGCTGCGAAGCGCGGCATCGCTTACGTCCGGCTTGGCGGCGATATCGGCATCATGGGCAACGGCGCGGGATTGGTTATGCAATCTCTCGACGAGGTCAGCGCGGCCGGCGGCCGCCCGGCCAACTTCCTCGACGTGGGCGGCGGCGCTCAGGCCGAGCGCGTGAAGTCCTGCGTCGAGCTCGTCATGATGGACCCGAACATCAAGGGGCTCTTCATCAATATCTTCGGCGGCATCACCCGCGTCGACGAAGTTGCGAAGGGCGTTCTCCAGGCCTTCACCGAGCTGAACGTGAAGGTCCCCGTCGTGGCTCGCATCGAGGGCACCGCGGCGGAGGAAGGACGTGAAATCCTGAAGGGCTCGATCGTTCAGCCCGCCCCGACCGTCCAGGAAGCGGCCAAGAAGATCGTCGAGCTCGCTTACGCCTAGCCTGAATCATTCCCATAAGCACGTGGCTCCGCGGCACTGGCGAGCAGGCGGAGTGTGTCAGAGCCATCTTGGCTCTGTCATCCCGGCGCTAGCCGGGATCTGGGGATTTGGCCCTCAGCGGCCTGTTTGCAGGCTAATCCGCCCCAGATGGCTCCAGGTTGCCCGCCATTTGGAGCGCCTGTTTCTCGCCGGGCTCGCCGATCATGCCGACCTGCCTGAAGTCGTTACCGACGAGGCCGACTTTGGCTGTCTCCGCATCGCGGATCGCCAAGAAGGAACCGTTCCCTCGGGGGAGGCAGCCGGTGAAGAGGATATCGCGAGAACGATGTATCCGAACATGCGGGACGGTTCCGGGTTGAGAGGTGCGAAGCCCATGAACGACCCCTTCGCGGACGTCGTCGAAAACCAGTGCCGGGCGCGTGTCCTCCGAATCGGCCTCGATCCTCACGTTTCGTAAGGCGAGCCCGCTCGCGTGCCGGCAATAGAGCCCATAGGAAGGCAGCTTTCCGAACATCGTCGCCTCCGGATACTTGTCGTGATTCTCGGGAACCTCCGCTTCCGTCCAAGCGGCAAGGCCGCCACCTTGCGTTCGAATCGTCACATTGTCCAGGGTCAGATTTTCGATGTCGTGTCCGGGAATACCGACGATCGAGCATCCCGTCTGTCCGGCGTTCGTGGCGAGGATGTTCGACAAGGTCACGTCTCGAATATGACCCACGGCATGCCCGGCGCGAGCCTCCGCCTCGGTGGGAAACATGCCCGACCCTCTCGCGCCGAGACGAACGAAAATCGGAACCTCGACCCCATCGATCGTGATATTCGAGATCGCGACCCGTTCCATGGCTCCGCCGTCGACAAGCTCCAAAGATATGCCGCTAATGCCCCTATCAAGGCCATAAATCGCTTTGGAACCCCTCGGCGAAACAATCGAGCAGTTCGAAATCGCGATGTCCTTGAAGCCGCCCGAAGAGTCCGTGCCCATCTTGATCGCGTTGCAGTGGCTGCTGATCGTGCAGTTCGTGATGACCACTTGCTCGCAGGGCTGGTCGAGCGTTCCTTTCAGGCAAACGGCGTCGTCGTCGCTGTCGAAGATGCAATCGGAGACCAGGAAGTTGCGGCAAGCGTCGATATCGATGGCATCGACGTTGTACGTCGCATGATTCCAAACTCGGATGCCATTGACCCGGACTCGCTCGCAGAGGAGATAGTGCTGGTTCCAGAAGCCCGAGTTCTGCATCGTGATGCCCTGCACCAGAACGCCCCGGCACTGATTCATCCTCAAAATCAGCGGCCGCTCCCCATCGTGTCGCCGATCCTTGAAGTGGCTGCCGTTGCCATCGAGCGTTCCCCTTCCTGTGATCGCGACATTCTCCAGTCCCTCGGCGAGGATGAGACTCCGCAGGTTATAGCGGTTCGTGCGTGAAGCCGTCTTGCTCGGGTGAACGGGATAGTCGTCCTTGTCTGGACTCCCTAGAATCGTCGCCCCAGCATCGAGGTGGAGGGCGACGTGACTCCTGAGCTCGAGCGCGCCGGAAAGATAGGTTCCCGGAGGAACGTAGACAGTGCCGCCATGCGAGGCCGCACAGGCGTCGACGGCGCTTTGAATCGCCTTCGTACAGAATGTCTTGCCGTCAGGAACGGCGTGAAAATCCTGAATATTGAAAACGCCTTTGTCGCTCATGGCCTTGTCGCAGTTTGTACCCAGCCAGGCGTGTCCATAATCGAGGCATGCTCCGTGGAAACCTGCTCCACCCCGATATTCTCGCCGCGCTCGCCGGCGCCGGCCATGGCGCGAAGATCCTGGTGGCGGACGCAAACTACCCCTTCTCCACTCACAGCCAGACCGACGCGACCATCGTCTATCTGAATCTCGCGCCGGGAATCGTCACCGTTCCCCAAGTGGTCGAGCGGATCGTCGAAGCTTGCCCGATCGAGTCCGCCGCGATCAACGTTCCCGCAAGCCGCGAAGAGTCGGAAGTCGCCCGCGAAGTCAGAGCGATCCTCGGTCCAAATATCCGGGTCGAAGCCCTTGGGCGATTCGAATTCTACGAAGCGGTCCGTAGCCCCGATCTCTGCCTTCTCGTCGCGACCGGAGACACCCGAATCTACTCGTGTGCGCTCCTCACGATCGGCTACATCGGATGAAGGCTGTACAATTCGGCTAAGGCCCGACAATGAAAACCGGTATCGCTATCGCCCTCTTCCTCTTTGCGCGCGCGAGCGCTTGGGGTCAAGCCACCTTCGATCCGGTGCACAAATATACTGCCGGATCGAAGAGCGAATACGCCTTCAAGCTGACCGCCAAAACCTCTTTGGGCGACGTCGTTTTGACCGCCGACATCGCTCAAGCCGTCGCGAAAGTCTATGAAAATGGCGATGCCGACATCGAAACGGCCGTGAAGAATACGGCCTTAACCATCGATGGATCACCGGGGCCGGCCCAAGACCAGCCGGCGACGACGATCAAGATGGACCGCTTCGGGACGCCCCTGACCAAGCCGGAGGGGGCCGCTGCCGGACGAAGCGGCCGTCTGAACTTCCTTCGTTACGGTCTGTACTACGGTGAGAAGGCCCTCGCGGCCGGCGATACCTACACGATCGATCGGAAGGAGAAAGACGATCCCTCCATCCAGGCGAAGGGAACGGGGAAGCTGCTTGGCATCGAGGGAGGCAAGGCTCGGTTCCAGGTCAGCGTCGACGTCACTTCGCCTCAGTCCGACAAACCGATGCACATGGACGCGACCGCAACGGTCGACAGCGCCACCGGCATGCTGATCGAGCTAAACGGGCAGTTGAAGGATATGCCGATCGGCTCCTCCGGCGGTCACGCAAACGCGACGTTTACGTTCGTGAAGAAGCCAAAATAAGGACTCCGTAAGAACACCGGACATAACGCAACGACATCCAGGCTGGAGGCCAACTGACGTTCAACTATGACGCCTTGGACCAGGGAAGGTCGAGGGCTATGGATTCCATGTCTCCCTCGGGCAGAACTTCGCCGGTCCAGCACGGCCTTCTTCCGCGGACCACTCAATCCGGTTCCGGAGCCGGTCGGTTTGACGACGATCGGCTTGAGGCTCGCCGCGCTCATTCACTTGAACGCCAAGCTCGAGCATAAGCAGCCCTTTACATCGAGGACCGCAACCCGGTAAAAGCCCTTTGGCAAAGGCCAAAGGGCTTTTGCGCGATTTGAGGTCCGGTCTATGGTTATCGCTGGTTTGATTGCCGTCGCCTTCGCCCAAGGGAACGCCCAAAGGCTTCCCTTTCTGAGCCCGATCTTTGGCAGCCATATGGTTCTGCAACGGGATCGCCCCAATACGTTCTGGGGCTGGTCGGAGCCCGGCTCTCGCGTAACCGTAACCATCGGAAATCACAAGACTTCTGGGAACGCGGGGCAAGACGGCAAGTGGACGGTTCGGATTTCTCCGCCTCCGGTCGGGGGACCCTACGAGGTGGACGTCGACGGCGTCGAGCACGTGAAGCTGGACGACGTTCTCGTCGGCGATGTATGGGTCTGTTCAGGCCAGTCGAACATGGAGTTCGGGCTCACCTTCGTGAATAACGGAGCCCAAGAGGTCGCCAACGCCAATTATCCGACGATCCGCCTTTACATGGTCGAGAAGGCAACCTCGCCCGCTCCCGTCCAGACGCCGGTGGGCGAATGGCTGGAATGCAACTCGAAGAACGTCGCCGCAAACGGGTGGGGCGGCTTCTCCGCCGTCGCCTACTTCTTCGGGCGAGAACTGAACCAGCGGCTGAAGGTGCCGATCGGCCTCGTCGATACGTGCTGGGGCGGAACAATCGCGGAAGCCTGGACAAGCCAGCCGGGCCTCGCCAAATTCCCCGAATTCCAGCCTGCGATAAGATTCCTCGACGATCTTTCCAAGCCGGGCGGCGACTCGAACCCGCAGCTCCTCGAAAAGTGGATGCAGGCCAACGATCCCGGCTCCGCGTCCGACGACCAATGGGCCAAGCCGGATATCGACGACAGCGACTGGAAGGCGGCTTCTCCCCTTGCCAGCTTCGAGCAGATCGGCCTCGAGCATTTCGATGGCGTCGTCTGGTTTCGCCAGGAAGTCGACCTGCCCGATCCCGTTCCTCCCGGCGTCGTCCAACTACAGCTTGGCAACGTCGACGACATGGATACGACGTGGGTCAACGGGATTCTCGTCGGTGAGCACTACAACGTCATGGACTGGCGGCAGTATCCGCTCCAGTCTGGGTTGCTCAAGCCCGGCAAGAACGTGATCGTGGTCCGCGTCCTCGATACCGGCGGCTACGGAGGCATTCAGAATACCGACGGACAGAATCTATGGATGCCCGACGGCACGCGAATCCACCTTGAAAAGGGATGGAAGTTCCGGGTCGGCGCCGACCTGTCCAAGTCTTCCAAGCTCCCCGCGATGTACACGGGCAATCCTAACGTTCCGACCGTGCTGTACAATGGAATGGTCGCGCCGATCGTGCCTCTCGCCATGAAAGGTGCGATCTGGTACCAGGGCGAAAGCAACGCGGATCGTCCCGTCCAATATCAAACACTCCTTCCCGCGCTTATCGCCGACTGGCGGAAGATGTTCGGCCAAGGCGATTTCCCCTTCTTCATCGTGCAGCTCGCCAACTTTGCGACTCGCCACGCCGAGCCCCCGGCCGACGACGGCTGGGCCGAGCTGCGCGAAGCGCAGGCCATGACGGCCGAGGAGGTCAAGAACACCGGCCTAGCCGTGGCGATCGACATCGGGGATGGCGCCGACATCCACCCCAAGGATAAGCAAGACGTCGGCCTGAGGCTCGCCCTCGCTGCCCTCCATACCGCCTACGGACAGAACCTTCCCTATTCAGGCCCGGTGTTCCGGTCCATGCGGCGCGACGGCGCAGGTCTTCGCCTGAGCTTCGACCATACCGACGGGGGCCTGAAGGTCGGCGGCGACAAGCTCCGCGGCTTCCAGATTGCCGGCAAGGATAAGAAGTTCTACTGGGCCGACGCCAAGGTGGAAGGCAACCAAGTCGTGGTGGCGTCGTCGGACGTACCGGACCCAGTCGCCGTGCGCTACGCGTGGGACATGAATCCGGAGGCGACGCTCTACAACGGCGCCGGTCTCCCCGCGGTTCCCTTCCGCTCGGATCGGTAGGAAGGAGTTACCGCGGAGACCGGACCACACTAGTTGCTGCGCGGGCTCCAGACGAGGCTGTGGACCTGGCAGCGGATCGTCGTGAGTCCCGTTCCGCTTACGTCGAACGAGATATCGCCGCAGGTTAGACGCATCCGCGACGCGCTCATGACAGAGCCGTCCCTATCGAGATATTGGATTTGGCCTCCCTTCGCGCCTCCGTTGCGGTACCAATTTTCGAACTTGGCGGCATCGTCGGTGGGCAACGTAAAGACGAGATCGGAAATCGTGAAATCGGACGCCCCATCGCCATCCAAGTCCCCGCCCAATTGACACACTTGCTTGATGACCAATGCTTCGATTTTGTTGACTCGAGCACAGGCATCGTCGAGGCCATCGATCTTGAGCCGGAAGTTGCAGGGCAGCCACGACTTCTGATCTTGGACTTGCGGTTCGGTCGGCCGGTCGCCATGTTCGAAGCGAGTCGCCAGAACGCTCACCTTGACGCCGCGCGGCGTGGTCACCGTCGAGTCGCATCCCGGAAGCTCGATGCGCGTCGGCCAGCACTCGAAGAAGTTATAGCGGTCCGCCGACTGTCCGTTATCGTTATGAAAAATCACGGAGACGCTCTTTCGGTCGGTCCTTCCGTCCATCGTATCCTTGATCCACCTGTGCCAAGCGGCGGGAACGTCGAGGCTCGTCTCGAACGTCAGGTTCCCATACGTAGGACGGCCAGGCTGGTAGAACCGAACATTGTCTTGGGTTGTCTCGCCCTTCGCGTGAGCCCTGGACATGCCAAAGTCCGAAATCTTGAAATAAGTCGGATTGGACGAGCCGGGATTCTCGACGCTGATAAACGCGGACTGAGAGAAGGAGAGAGCGGAGCAAGCGGCAAAAACCAGCAAGGCAGCGAATCGAGATGTCATCGTTGAGTTTCTCCAAATGCCAAATAATGGCGAGTTCAACGTTGACGATAAATCTCGGGCCAGCGGCGACCTAATTGTCAATAACCGGCAATTATCCCGGGCCTAGCCTTCGTCCTTCCGAGGCTTCTCCGCAAGGGCAGCCTGCTTATGGGAGCGGAACTGAGCCAGGGCTTCCACCGCCTCCATCACCTCGACGGGGAGGGCCATGATGACCGTGTTCGAAGCCGTCGGCCCCAGACCGTCGAGAGTCTGGAGAGTCCGAAGCTGCATCGCTCCCGGGCTTTCCGCCATCGTCCGCGCGGCTGCGGCCAGGTTCTCGGCCGCCATGCGGTCGCCTTCCGACTTCGTGATATTCGCCCGTTTCTCACGTTCGGCTGCCGCTTGGCGGCTCATCACGCGCTTGAGGTCTTCGGGAAGAAGGATGTCCTGGATGCGGATGCCGTCGACGGCCAGACCCCAGTGCTCGGTTTCCTTGTCCGTCAAGGCGGCAATCTGCGTCCCGATCGCTTCTCGTTCGGCGAGCAGATCGTCGAGCGTGCGGCCGCCGATCACGTCGCGCAGGGCGGATCGGGCGAACTGCGAAATCGCCAGGAAGTAGTCCTGCACGTTGATGACCGCCTGATCCGGCTTGATCACCCGCATGAAGAGAACCGCGTCGATCGCAACCGGAACGTTGTCGCGGGTGATCGCCTCCTGACGCGGAATGTCCATGGTGATGATCCGCATGTCGACGTGCTTCGACTGCTCCATCAAAGGCGTCAGAAAGTAAATCCCGGGACCGCTCGTCCGGACGTATTTGCCAAATCGGAATACGAGCGCCTTTTCCCATTGCGCGGCGATCTTGATCGCCGAGGACATGGCGATGCTGAAGAAGAGGTAGACCCCTGCCCAGAGGTACGGCTGATCGCCGTTCGGCTGGAATCGTGGCCCGAAAATCAGATAGCCAACGATCATCAAGGCGGCGAAAACGATTCCGGACAGGTAGTTAACGATCATAACGGGAGACGACCTCGGCATCGAGTAGCGGGCGCCGACCCGCGAGCCCATCGGAAGATTCGGCTGAGCGAATCCCTGCATAGGCGGCACCTGCTGCTGCATCGACTGGCTCTGCTGTTGCTGCAGATCGTTGAGCATCTTCTGAAGCCCCACAAGTGCATCTTACGTGAAGTAGCGACGACCTGCCAAGAGGGGGATTCTCTGTACTCGGAACACGCGACGGTACGACAAAAACGAAAAAGCCCCTTGCTCGTTCTGCGCGCGCAAGGGGCCGATTGTCTTTACCGAAGATAGACGGTCTAGTGGTGAGCGGATTGCATGTTCGCAACGACCTTATCCGTCGGCATGTACCCTTCGAAGCCACCGATGAGCGTGCCGTCGGCCTTCACGTACTTGATCGTCGGATAAGCGTTGACGCCGTACTTGGCGGCAAGCTGGACGCCCTCGCCCTTCTCGGCATCGATTTTCAGAAGGACCCAGTTCTTGGCCTCGGCTTTGAACGCGTCGCTCGGATAGACCTCGGCGTCAAGGACCTTGCACCAGTGGCACCAGTCGGTGAAGAAGTCGATGAAGATCGGCTTGCCGGTCTTCTGGGACATCGCGGAGGCGTCGGCCCACGTAGAGAACCAGCGGCCGGCATTGATGTCGTCGAGCGACAGTTCCTTGGAGTCGGCAGGAGCGTTGAACACGAAGGCGCTATTGTTGTCGCCGTTGACCGTGAGGGTCTTCGTCGCGATGATCGTGTCGTCCTTGTTCGTGCCGTCGACGGTCGTGATCATGGCAACGCGCGCAAGCTGATCACTGGGATCGAGGTAGAAGGAAACGGTCTTCTTTCCGGCCTGGTCCATCTTGGCGTCGACGACGTTGTAGCTTACGCCCTTGCGAACCTTGGTTCCCGCCGGCTTGGCGGAAACGACGTTCCCGTAGTAGTTCGCATCGAAGAAGGAACCGAACAGCCCGAGGTCGTCGTTGGCGAACAGGGCCTTGAATTCGGCGTCGGTCTGCGGCTTCTTGAAATAGGTGTTGTCGGCCTTCGTGTAGGTCGTAATCGTGTTGCCGTCGGCCACGATGACCTCGGTCGGCGACTCGATTCGGGCCTTATTCGGCTTAGCCAGGTCCACTTGATAAGAAGAGGATGGGCCAATCGGTTTCTGAATGGTGTAAGAAGCACTGACGCTCTTCGATGAGTTCAGAGCCTTCGCAAAGCTGTTGAGCATATCGGTACCGCTCACCTGCGCGATAACGAAAGCCGCGAGCCCGACGAAAGCGCCAATTCCTAAAATTCTGCGCATAGTCATGTCTCCTGCTAAGATCAACAAGATCCCCTTATATGATAACTCTATCGGTAGCACGTCGTTGCAATGAGTTGGCGTCGGATGTGAAAAGCAGATGAAAGGTAAGGCTCCATTGCTCCTCGCGGCACTACTCGCGGCCCTCCACGCCATCCTCGCCATCGTCTATGCGGGAGAAACCCCTTATCGTACGGCGGGCGTGCTCCTCAGCTACGGGCACTTCCCCGCTCCCGATATCGGCGCTCCCGACGAACGCCAGCACGCGAACTATATCCAGACGCTGCTCGACGGAAAGGGCTTCCCCGTCTTCAAGCCGGGCGGTGCGGACGTTGCGGAACACTACGAGGACCATCAGCCCCCCCTGTACTACCTGGCCGCCGCCGGATTCGCAAAGCTGGTGGGCGTCTCCGACGTCGCCGATCCGGGCGCCTATAAGATTCGGTGGCTGAACGCGATCTTCGGGGCCGGAACCATCCTTGGCATCTTCTTTCTCGGGCTTTGGGGGCTTGGGCGCGCCGACGCAGCCCTCGGGGCCGCCGCCATCGCGGCTGCGCTTCCGATGAATTGCGCCCTGAGCGGAGCGATCAGCAACGATCCCCTCCTATTCATGGTCTGCACCTGGGCCCTGGCGATATGTGGGCTGGGAATCCGGCAGGGCTGGAACATGAAGCTCGCCGTCCTCGCGGGCGTGCTCGTCGGCCTCGGGATCCTGACCAAGACGACGGCCGTCGGGCTACTTCCCATCCTCCTGCTCGCCATCCTCCTTCCCCAGAAAAAGCGGCCGACCTGGGGCATGGCCGGCGCTGCCGCCGCCAGCCTTGTCCTCCTGACCGCGCCTTGGCTGGTCCGCAACGCCAGCCTTTACGGCGACCCGCTCGCTCTCAAGGCATTCAACAGCGCTTTTACCCAGTCCCGGCAGAAGGCGGATTCGATCGCGCAGATCCAGGCGGAAAACCCCGAGGGCGGCAATTTTGAGATGATCTACTGGCGCGACTGGGTCGGCTGGTGGACGGCCCGCTCCTTCTTCGGCACGTTCGGATACATGGATATCTGGATGAACGAGACCGGGTCTCCCTATCAAGGCAGAACGCCCGCCCCCAACGTGGCCTACCGAGTCTTCCTTGCGATCAGCCTCCTCCTGTTTCTCGCCTGGATCGCGAGCTTTTTCCAAGGCGATTGGAAGGACGCGCGAGCGGTTCAGGTCCTCAACGCGACCTTCCTCGCCATCGTCGTCCTCCTCTTCATCCGGTTCAACCTTCAGTATTTCCAGGCTCAGGGCCGCTACCTGTATCCGGCGATCGGGCCCATCGCCCTCGCCCTCTCGATCGGCTGCTTCGTTCTCTTGAAGGACCGGGGCAAGATCGCCGTCGCCGTCTTCGCCGTCGGCCTGCTCCTCTTCAACGTGTTCGCGATCGCCAAGCTGCCCGAGGAGTTTCAGAGGCGGGCCACAACAACCTCGCCAAGTGGCGAGCTTTTCCACCGAGCCTCGCAGGCGTATGATAGATGGGCCTAGGCGGTAACGCGCGTCTACATTTCGAGCGTCTAATGGAGCGGTGGTGTCGGCTGTAATCGATCAAACAAGGGGAGCCACGTTCGACGAGGATATCGTCCTCGTCGAGCGTTACCTTGCCGGCGACCAGGATTCCTTCGAACTCCTCTATTCGAAGTACTACGAGAAGGTGCTCGCCATCGCCCGAGGAATCCTCATGGACCCGGACGAGGCCGCCGACGCCGTCCAAGAAGTCTTCACCCTCGTTTACCGCCACCTCAACCGGTTCGACCGTCGTTCCCGCTTCAGCACATGGCTTTTCCGCGTCGCCGTCAATCGCAGCATCCAGGAAGCCCGGCGCAACAAGCACAAGTCGCGCAACGTCGCCCTCACCGAGGCTCTCGTCGCCGAAGCGCCCGACGACAGCGACGAGATGGACCCGCGGGTTCAGGCGGCGATGACGGAGCTTGCTCCCGCCGACCGCGCTCTCCTCGTTCTTTATTATTGGGAAGAGCTGAGCCTCCAGGAGATCGCCGACAGCATCGGCTGCAACGTAAACGCGGCCAAGACGAGACTCTACCGGGCTCGCGAGCGGTTCCGCGAGAAGTATGAGGTGGCGCCGTGAAGCGTATCGCCCCCGACGTCGAGCGGCTGATGTGGCTGATCGCCGAAGAGCGAGATCCGAGAGCGATCGCCGATTTCGAGGCGAGATTCCCCGCCCTGAGGTACGAGCTCGCCAAGCGCATCTCCATGGTGGGAGACCTCAGAAAGAGCCCGAAGACGCCTCCGCACGACATCCCGCGCTTCGTGCCGAGAAGCGGCGCAACCATGCCGCAAGCCGTCAACCGGTCGATCTATGTCGCGCTCGCGTTCGTAACCGCCGCGCTCGCCTTCGGCACGTACGCCGCCAAGTCGATGCTGAACCAGAAGCCTCCGACGCTGCCCCCGGTTCCGCCCGTAAACGTCTCGCAGCCCACCACCGGCAACGACGAGCCGCTCTATACGAAGCCGGGACCAGGCAAGGCGACGGTCGTTCCGCCGGTGGAAGACACGCATCCGACACAGCCGCCACAGTATGCCGACGCGAGCGATAAGAATCCGCTCCTCCACCCAATCTTCTTCAAGAACGTCCGGGCGCCCCTCGACGCCGCCCTCATCCAGATTTGCAAGCAAGCCGGACTGACCTATGAAATGGCGCCGGGCATGCCGCAGATTGAGATCGAGATGAATTACGACGGGGAGGCCGCCGGCGACATTCTGGCCGATCTCGGTCGCCGGTACAACTTCACACCCTATCCGCAGGAGGCGGGAAGCCTGCTGTTCATTCCGGTCCGCCCCGACGAGACGCCTCGGACGGATTCGACCGCGCCTTCCGACGGCACGGTCCATCCGGGCAACCAAGGCGCGCCGCCGAAGGACGGTGGTGTCCGCCTTCAAAAGCGTCCGGACGCCGACGGTCAGTAGACGTAAGTCTTGGAAAAGCGTGCGTGCATTGTTATACTGCGGGTAACTCCAAAGAGGGAGCCCCAAAATGGCAAGTGTCGAACGCAGTTCCGATATCGTCGAAGAACGTTCCACAACCGCCTTCATTTATGGCGCTTGTGGCCTTGGCCTCCTTTTCCTGGGAGGCGTTCTCTGGTATTACAACAAGGACGGGGGATCGCTGATCTACCTGTCCTACCTGCTTCTCCTCGGCGGCGCGGGCTCGGCCGGCTATGCCGTCTATAGCGCGATGCAGATTCGCAAGGTGCATCATTTCGCCTACGACTGCCCCTACTGCAAGGCGAAGAACCGCCTCTCGGCGGAGCCGGAAAACGACTTCACGTGTGTCGAATGCCATCGCCTGATTCCGGTCCTCGATAAGAAGGTTCTGCCCGTGTACCGCGTCCTCTGCGGCTACTGCCGCGAGCCGAGCTACTACAGCGACAAAACGATTGTTCTTCTCTGCGAAAACTGCAACCACGAAATCCCGATCACCCGAGGCGACGGCAGCGTGGCCCACTCCAAGTTCGCGGTCCAGGAAGACACGCGGTCCTATGAGCTTTCCTTGACGGGCTACGAGCACGCGACGGAGGAGCTTGTGAGCTGTCTCCAACAGATGCTCGCGCTCAACCGGAACCAGGTCAGGGAGATGCTAACCAGCCTGCCTTGCGTCTTGTTGACCGGCATTCCCAAGAAGAAAGCGGAGATGCTGTCGGCCCAGCTCGCCGTCCATCACGCGGCGGCCAGCTACCGGCCGATTAACTGATCGCTACCTTCGGAATCGGAACTCAAGCCTACTTCGTCCTGGTACATTGACCGGGGGAGGTTTCCTGTTACCCCGAAACAGGTAGACTCTTGCCCGGTTTTAAGGGCGGCCAAGTGCGGGTGCACGGAAGCGCTGGATTCAGGAGGTTCGACTTAATACAATGAAGTTACTTCGTGAAGGGAAGCGCAGGACACTTGGCTGCGCAAGTCCCCGAACGCTGATTCTTGCCGTCGTGGCATTACTCGGCGTGCTTCTTCCATCGGCCGCATCGGCAGGAGAGGCGAACGTTCAGCTTAACTTTGCCAACAGTCAGATTTATCTGACGATTTCGTTGGTATTCGGCGTTATGGCGATCTTCTTCGCCGTTGGCCTTTCCCGCAGCGTGCTTTCTCGTTCCCCTGGAAGCGAACGCATGCAAGAGGTCGGGAGAGCGATCAAAGAGGGCGCCCTCGCCTATCTGAAGCGCCAGTTCAGTACGATGATCTGGTTCGTCGTCGCGATCGCGATCGGCCTCTACTTTCTCTACGATCACAATTTTTGGGTTTCGGTCTCGTTCTTCGGCGGCGTTCTCGCTTCCTACACGGCCGGCTACTTCGGCATGGTGATGGCCGTCAACGGCAACATGCGAACGGCCAACGCGGCTCTGACAAGCTACAAGAAGACCCTCGAAACCGCCTTCCAGAGCGGCGCCGTCGCCGGAATGCTCACCGTCGGCATGGGCCTTATCGGCGCCACCGTCATCCTGTGGGCCGGCGGCTCGGGGGCGATGACGCTCCTGATCGGCTTTGGCTTCGGCGGATCGCTGGCCGCTCTCTTTATGCGTGTTGGCGGCGGCATCTTTACGAAGGCCGCCGACGTGGGCGCCGACCTCGTCGGTAAGGTCGAGGCCGGTATCCCTGAGGACGACCCGCGCAACCCCGCAACGATCGCCGACAACGTCGGCGACAACGTCGGCGACTGCGCCGGCATGGCCGCCGACGTTTTCGAGTCTTACGAAGTCACCCTCGTCGCCGCCATCGTTCTCGGCGCGGCGACGGCCACCATGTTCGATTCGCAGACCTGGATGAAGCTGATCCTCTTCGCCCTCATGGCGCGCGGCATCGGCATCCTCGCCTCGATGGTGGGCATCCTCATGGTCCGGGGAACGGACGACGTCGACGCCGATCCGCTCATGCGGATTCGCAAGGGTTTCTACGCCTCGGCAGTAATCGCGATCATCGTGACCGGCGGCCTCGCCTGGTTCATGATGGGGCCGAGCAATCCCATCAATACATCCCGCCTCATTAGCAAGGATGAATACAGCGAGCGGCAGATCGACCGCGTTCTCGCGGCGAGGGACGACCTCGCCAAGGCTCAAAAGCTTCCGCCTGCCATGGCTTGGCAGGTCGCGCCAAAGGACATCGCGAACCGCCCCGAGCTGAAAGACATCGTTGCCGAGGCCCCGGATCAAGCCCCGCCGAATGCCAGCCCGGATGCGATCCGTTCGCAGGTCATCACTGGCCTTCTGCAGAAGCGCGATCAATGGGACTACAAGGAAGTCCTGCCTCCGCCCGTCATCCTCAGTGGTTATTCCCCGCTCGAATTGAACAGCGATAACCCTGCGCTCGATTACTCGATTCCCAAGCTTCCAAGTTCTCAAACGGAAGAGAAGGCTCAAACCCAAGCCAAGTTCATCACGCTTCGCGATGCGATGAAGCAAGGGATGCTGGACCTCGTCTTCGTCCAGCTCAAGCGCGAAATGCCGTCGGCCCCCGGGCAGCCGCCGCAGAAGGCGATGACCCTCTACGTCGGCCCTCTCAACCGGAAATATGCGGACGAGTGGAAGACGACCCCGCCCCAGCAGGGCATCACTCTTGTCAAAACCTATGATGCGACCGTCTATGCGACTCCGGATGGAGAAGTCGCGGTTGGCTCTTCCGAGCTTCAGTCTAGTGAGATCGCCAAGCTAACTCCCTACCAGTTCACGCGCATCTATCAGGCTAGCCCCAAGTATATCGAGGACCTGATCAAGACGAGCCAGGATCAGACGAAGATGGGCTCCGCCGGCTTCCCGTCGTCGACTGAGGTGAAAATGGCCGCCATCGAGCACTCCAATGTGCCGTGGTGGACCTTCTTCGTCGCCGTCGTCTTCGGCATCGGCATGGCTTTCGCCATCGAACTCCTGACCGACTACTACGTATCGACCCACAAGCGGCCGACGCAGGAAGTCGCGGGCGTTTCGAGCGCCGGACCGGCGCCGATGATCATCCAGGGCTTCGCGTACGCCGCCGAATCGAGCGTCTTCATGGTGCTCTCGATCGTCGTCGCGCTCCTGGTGCCGCTCTATCTCTTCAATCCGGCAACTTACGGCTCGCCGATTCTGAGCTTCTATGGCATCGCGCTCGTCGGTCTCGGACTCTTGACCACGACCGGCTTCGTCCTCGCCATGGACACGTTCGGACCGATCTCCGATAACGCCCAGGGCGTTTACGAGATGTCCGGAGACGGCCACGACAACGAGTACGGTCAGAAGTCGGTTCAAAGGCTCGACGCCGCCGGCAATACGACGAAGGCGCTGACGAAAGGCTTCGCCATCGCAACCGCCGTCGTTGCCGCCGTCGCTCTGTTCCATTCGTATCTGGAAGACGCCCACCTGGGAGCGGTCGGTCTTCGGCTCGACGTTCCCGAGATCTTCCTCGGCCTCCTGATCGGCGGCGCGGCGCCCTATCTGTTCGCCGCCTTCTCGATCAACGCGGTCGGACGGGCCTCGTTCCAGCTCATCAACGAAGTGCGACGGCAGTTCAAGGCCGATTCCGGCATCATGGCGGGAACGAGCAAGCCGGACTACGGCGCGTGCGTCTCGATCGTCACCGCCGCAGCTCAAAAGGAACTGCTCGGTCCGGGAATCCTCGCGATCTTCCTCCCGATCGCCGTCGCCTTTGGCTTTTCTATCGGGAAGGCGCCGACGGTCATCCATAACCAGGCCTACAACCTGACCGGCGCCCAGGCGCTCGGCGGGTTCTTGGCAGGTGCGATCCTGAGCGGCCAGCTCATGGCCGTCTTGCTCGCGAACTCCGGCGGCATGTGGGATAACGCGAAGAAGATCATCGAGGACGGTCTCTACGGCGGCAAGGGCACCGAAGCTCACAAGGCCGGTGTCGTCGTCGATACGGTCGGCGACCCGTTCAAGGATACGGCCGGGCCGGCGATGAACCCGCTGATCAAGGTTATGAACTTGATCGCGCTGCTTCTCGCTCCGGTAATCATCAGGCCGTTCGACAACACGACGCTCGGCATCATCACCGGCGTCGCGATCCTGCTTCTTATCATCTCCATCTACTTCTCCAAGAGGGGCTCCCTCTCGACCGAGATGATGAAGGCGACGGAAATGGCGAATCAGCAAGCCGAAGTGCATGTCGATCCGACCCATGGGCATCCGCCGACACTCGGCGAGCCCGAAGATGGCGACCTTCCCAAGAAGAAGCGCATCACCGTCGAAGAGGAGAATCCGCCGCCTACCGAGTAAAGCCGCGGAATCCAACAACTCGAAAGGGACGCTTCGGCGTCCCTTTCTTAATTGGAGCACCGCGAAAGGCCATTCCTTCGATTAGAATGCAGGGGATGGCAAGAGACGAAGGAGACGTTCGGGGCACCAAGGCCGCCCGAGCGGAGTTCTCCAAACGAGGAATCGACTTGACGATGGCCGACTTGCGCTGTATGCACGGGACGCTGTACGTCCGCGGGACGGTCAAGGCCTATCGCGGCTCTCCCATAACCGACATTCGAGCCGAGATGGAGATCATCGCTCGCGTCTTGCGGCAAAAGCCGGATATTCGCGACGTCATCCTCGAATGCGTCTACCGGGGAACGTAACCGTTGGCCTGTTTCATCGGCCTCAGCGGCTACTCCTATAAGCCATGGCAGGGCGAGGGCAGGTTCTATCCGCCCAGCCTGAAGCAAACCGAATTCCTCGACTATTACATCTCGCGCTACGGCGCGGTCGAAATGGACGGCACCTGGTATCGCATGCCTACGGAGAAAGCCGTGGAAGGCTGGCACGCCAAAACGCCCGACTCATTTCGGTTCAGCTTCAAGCTGCATCGGGACATCACCCATAAGGCCCGCCTGAAGCTCGAATCGATCGACTCGGTACGGTTCATGCTGAAGCGCCTCGGGCCTCTTGCCGCGGCGGGAAAGCTCGGCCCGCTCCTGATTCAGCTACCGCCCAACCTGCGTCGAAACGACGAGCGGCTCGACCAGTTTCTGCAAAACCTGCCAACGGCCATCGAAGGAGTCGCGGCACTTCCCCGCCCGCTCGAATGGGCCGTCGAATTTCGCCACGAATCATGGCACGAGCCGGACGTAGAAACCATCATGCGCCACTATAGCGTTGCCTGGGTCGCCGCCGACACCGACGAGTCGAAGGCGCAACGACGAGACACGGGCTCTTCCCATTACGCGAGGCTGCGCCGAACCGAATATTCGCCGGAAGACTTGGCCGGCTGGGCGAAATACTTCGCTTCGACCGGAAAGGACTGCTACGTTTATTGCAAGCATGAGGACGAGGAGAGCCCCTGGGAATGGGCCGACCAACTTCGAGCCTTATTGCCGAACTGAGCATTTCAACCCAAGCGAAGCGACATTCCGGGCGCTTACCCCGTCTGAATCACAGGCTAGTGATATGACCAGCCGTGGAATGAACGCACTGACGGGCACGCCGCAGGCGGTATCGTTCCATTCGCGAGCCGCCTGTCCTGGCGAAGAAGGAAGGCGGCGCGTTCCTGTCCAAGGGCTGATTTTGAAGATTCTTTTTGTTAGTGCGGAAGTATCCCCCTTCGCAAAGGTGGGCGGTCTGGCAGATGTGGCCGGTTCGCTGCCAAAGGCGATGCATCATCTGGGCCACGATATCCGGGTCGTCATGCCGCTCTACGCGATGATCGAGCAGGACCCTCGATGGGAGCTCGTGACGGTTGCGGAAAAGGTCCCGATTCAATTGAACGGCCATTGGCTCGAGCTCGCAACCATCAAGAAGACCTGCCTCGATGGCGTCACCGTCTACTTCGTCGGCCATAAGACGTTCTTCAAGGGCGCAACGTCGAGCGACAAGGTCTACACGCCCGGCATCGAGCAATACCTCTTCTTCTCCGCCGCTGTCCTCGAGATTCCCGTTCTGGACAATTGGTCGCCGCAAGTGGTCCACTGCAACGACTGGCACACCGGCTTCGTACCTGTCCTGATGCGGGAAAGGGGCGCTTCGCGGTTCGACGAGGTCGCTTCGATCTATACGATCCACAATCTCGCTTACCAAGGGGAGTTCGGGGTCGAGATTCTCGACGCGCTCGCCATCTCCCGCTCCCGGTTCGTGCCGGACTACCTGGAGACCTGGGGCTCCGTCAATTTCCTGAAATCCGGATGCGCCTACAGCGATCAGGTCACGACGGTCAGTCCTGCCTACGCCGAGGAAATTCAAACGCCCGAATTCGGATGCCGTCTGCAGGGGCTCATGGCGCACCTCGCTGCCGAAGGTCGCCTCTCCGGCATCCTGAACGGAATCGACACCGGCTTTTTCAATCCGGAGACGGATCGTTACCTAGCCCAGCCCTACTCCGCGGAGGACCTGGCCGGGAAGGCGGCGTGCCGCAAAGCGCTCTACAAGGAAATCGGGATGAAGCCCATTGCCAGCGCTCCCTTGGCGGGCGCCGTGACGCGCCTGTCGTCGCAGAAGGGCCTGCAACTGCTGATCGACGCCGCGCCGCGCCTTTTTGTGATGCCGGTTCAACTCGTCGTCCAGGGTCTTGGCGATCCGAGCATCGCCTCCGAACTGCGGCGTCTGGAGCGGCAGTTCCCGAATCACATCCGGTTCGTCGAGCGGTTCGATCCCGATCTCGCCCAGCGTATCTACGCGGGATGCGATCTGTTCGCCATGCCCAGCCTCTTCGAGCCCTGCGGCCTTGGCCAAATGATCGCCATGCGTTATGGAACGATCCCCCTCGTACGGGCGACGGGCGGCCTTTCCAACACGGTTTTCGAGAGTCGAAACGGATTTGTCTTCAAGGACAAGACCTCCGACGATCTCGTCGCCGCTTTCGACCGGGCGAAGAAGGCCTTCCGGAACAAGAAGACATGGTCCGGTCTCGTCCGCCGGGCTATGGCCGAAGACTTCGGTTGGTCCGTTAGCGCCCGGGAGTATGCGGCCGTCTATCGAAAAGCCCTCGGCCTGCCCGACTCCCTCGAGCTCAAACTGGCCTAACCGTTGGTTTAGGTGGATGCAATTTTCCCTAACGCTGTACAATGACCCTGAATGAAGTGGTATGGATTCCTCGCGATCGCCACATTAGCGGTCACTCTCGTCGGTTGTGGAAAAACGAACTCTCCATCGGGTGGAGGAACGGCGCAAAAGTCCAACATCCTCACCTACGCCCTGATTAACCGGCCTACCGAGTTCGACCCGGCCATGGTTCAGGACGGCGACACGATCGACCTCATCCAGAACATCTTCGAAGGCCTGACCACGTGGAGTGAGGATAACCAGGTCGTCCCGAATCTGGCCAAGAGCTGGGACGTCACCGACGGTGGCCGCACCTACGTTTTTCATTTGAAGCAGGGCGTCAAGTTCCACAATGGCCGCGAGATGACGGCGGACGACGTCGCCTTTTCGATCAACCGCGCGGTAAGCCCGGCCTTGGCATCGCAAACCGTCGACGATTATCTCGACGACATCGTCGGTTATAAGGACGCCCATACGGGCAAGACGCCGACTCTGGCCGGCATCAAGGTGATCGACAAATACACGATCTCCATCACCATCGACAAGCCGCGTCCCTACTTCCTCGGCAAGCTGACCTATCCGGCCTCGTTCGTGGTCGCCAAGGAAGCGCTGACTCCCGGCAAGAAGATGACGAGCACGGCCGAGATGATCGGCACCGGCCCATTCATGGCCGCTCAGTATGTGGACGGCCAGGTTTTCCATCTGAAGGCCTTCAAGGAGTATCACGAAGGCGCGCCGAAAATCGACGGGATCGACCGACCGATCATGACCGACGCGGTCAGCCGGTTCAACGCCTTCAAGCGGGGCGAACTCGACTATCTCCCGATTCAGCGCCAGGACATTAAGGCGGTCAAGGACGATCCAAAGCTCGATAGCCAGCTAAAGCTGTTCCAGAGGCCGTCGATCTACTACGTTGGCCTCAATTCGGGCGAGGTCCAGGCCTTCAAGGACAAGCGAGTGCGACAGGCGTTTGCCATGGCGATCGACCGCGACCTGATCGTGAACGACGTCCTCGGAGGCCAGAATGTCCGCGCCGACAGCTTTTTGCCACCCGGAGTCTTCGCCTACCGCGAGAAAGCGGCCGTCTATCCCTTCGACGTCAAGCAAGCGCAGCAATTGATGGCCCAGGCGGGCTACCCCGGCGGAAAGGGCTTCCCCGAGCTCAAGATCGCCTTTCGCGGCGAGCAGACCGACGTTCAGCTCGTTGCCGAAAGCGTGGCCTCCCAACTGCATAACAACCTGGGGATCTCGGTCGGCCAAGATCCGATGGAATGGGGCGCATACCTCGACCGCAACAACCGGAAGAAGAACGCTTTCTTCCATATGCGCTGGGCAGCGGATTATCTGGACCCGCAAGACTTTATCAGCCTCTTCTTCACGTCCACGGGTAACGAGAACAAGATCTTCTACAACAACCCGAAGGTCGACGAGCTTTGTGCAAAGGCCGACTCCGACCTTAATCCGGACGAACGGAAGCAACTTTACGCTCAGGCAGAAGACATCGTCCTGCAGGACGCGCCGATCATTCCCATCTATTTCCAGAGGGATGCCGAGCTGATCAGTCCGCGCGTCAAGGGCCTTCGTAATTCACTTTTTGGGCATCTGCCGCACATAACGGTAAGCCTGGACAACCAATGAATCGATTGGTGCTATAAATCCACTAAGAACAAGTTGTACGAAATGCGCCGCATCCTTCGTGGAAATGAAAACGCGACAACCAGAGACCTCCTTTGTAGTCGCTGAGTTCGAGCGACCCGCCGACGGGGTGGTCTGGAATCCACCCCATCCGCCACATGGCTTGCCGCTATCCGGCCATACGGCCTGGCAAAGTAACGGGGGTCCGGTTCGAGGGCATCCGGCCCGAGGCCTTCCCTTTTCGTTCGAAGCGCGATTGCCCGAAGTCCGCGGGCTCCTCGCGAAAATCCATCTGGTAGGCATTTTCGCCCTCTACTCGGACAAAGACGCCGAATCGCCGGGAACCCTTGGAGCAAGCATCCAGCTCTTGGGGAGCGACCGCGAGATTCTCACCCGATATGACCTCGTCAACGGGCGCCAATATGGCGACGCAAGCTCGAAACAGCATCTGACACGGGTAGTCGGCGACGGCACCAGCCTCGAAAGCGTCGGCGAGTGCGTTGTCGGTGGGGAGGCTTACCGGGTCGACATCCTGACCCTCGATGTTCCCCTCGGCATCCGGCCCAGAAAACTTCATTTCAAGGACCTTGGCGGCCCCGCCTCGTTCATCATCTTCGACGCGATCTTCGAATATGAGGGCGTCGCCGATCATCAGAAGGAGACGCCCCCCACCGTCGCCTTCGCCCAACTCGGAGCCGCGATCCGCGTCGGCGATCGCCTGAAGTTCAGCCAGGCTCTCGAACAATTGGATCACTCGATCGACGAGGCCGAGGAGATCGACGACGCCCGCAGCCACGCCCTGACCTTTCTCGGTGTCATCGTCGCGGCCATGCGAGAGACTCCGGCGCTCCAGCCGCCGCCTCGGCTGCTCCTTGAAGCCGCGCGGGAATTGGACAGGCATAAGACGCGCGCGCAAATCAAGGAAGTGATCCGGGCTCGGATCATCGTCGTGACCGACAGTCTTTTCGCGCCATCGGAGAGCCCCTCCGATCGCCTTGTCGACCGCGCTCTCGCGATCGTCGAGCGGCATTACGCAAAGGATCTGACGGATTCGATGGTGGCTGCCCAGCTTGGTCTCAGCACTTCGCACTTCCGTTTCCTTTTCCGTCAGGCCACCGGCCATCCCTTCCACAAATACGTCGTCGCCCTGCGGCTCGAAAAGGCGAAGCAGATGCTGATCGAGGAAGAATTGCCCGTATCTCAGGTCGCCGCTGCCGTCGGCTTTACCGGGCTGTCCCACTTCAGCCGGGCCTTTACGCAACGTTTTTCGGCAAGCCCATCTCACGTTCGGCGAGCGGCGGGCTAAGCCGTGGTTTCCATTCGCGGCGTTTGCCAAAGCTTCGGTGACAAGACCGTCCTGTCCGACGTCAGCCTCGAGGTTGCCAAGGGCGAGATCGTCGCCATCATGGGCAGCAGCGGCGGAGGCAAGACGACTCTCCTGCGATGCATCGCCGGGCTGTTGCGCCCCCAGAAGGGTGAGATCGAAGTTGACGGAGTCGACGTGCTGGCCCGCCCGGAAGAAGCCCGCCGCCACATGGGTATGGTTTTCCAATCGGGCGCCCCGTTCGATTATCTCAACGTCGCCGACAACGTGCTTTTCGGGGCGCGTCGTCACTTGAAGCTATCCCGGCAGGATGAAGCGAGAGTGCTGTCCGAAGAGCTCAAGACCGTCGGTCTGGAAGGAACCGAAAAGCTCATGCCCAGCGAGCTGAGCGGCGGTATGCGAAAGCGCCTCGGCATCGCGAGAGCCCTCGCCATCTCGCCGGCCGTCATGCTTTACGACGAGCCGACGACGGGTCTCGACCCGATCACGACCTACACGATCGACTCCCTCATCGTTCGTCTGCGAAACGAGATCGGGATTACGACGCTGCTCGTCAGTCACGACGTTAGCTCGGTTTTTCGCGTGGCGGACCGGATTGCCTTTCTCCATCAGGGCGAGCTCACCTTCGTCGGAACGCCCGGGCAATTTCAGTCAAGCCATGACGCCGCCATCGAGGAAATGGTTTCCAAAGCCCAAGCCACCGCATTTTGATTCCTACTGAACAAAATCGGTGCCTTTCACGTTATTGCTCTCCATCACCGGAGTGTGAAAAAGCAAATAACATGAAGAAACTCATTACATTACTCGCAGCGGGAATCCTCGCCGGAGCCATGGTCACCGGCGCTTATGCGCAGGCCGCCGGGCCTAACGGAGGCGGAGTCCAGAGCGGCGGCGCCAACGTCGCGAAGCAAAAAGGCAAAGCCCATTCGCCGATCGCGCAGAAGATTCTCAAGCAGCTCAATCTCACGCCGGACCAGAAGAAGCAGGTCGTGGACCTCGTGAAGCAGTTCCAGCAGAAGCGGCAGCAGGAGACGGCGTCCGGCGCAAAGCCAGACCGCAAGGAGATGGCAGCGGATCGAAAGCAGTTCCTCGAAGACCTCGGCAAGATCCTGACCCCGGAGCAGAAGGAAAAGCTCAAAGAGCTCATGGAGCAGGCCAAGAAGAAGAAAGGCGCCGGCAAGAGCATCGGCACGGGCGCGACCGGAACCGGAACGACGGGTACCGGGACGGCCGGTGGCGGCTCCAAGACGGGCGGCGGTCTCTAACCAAGTCGGCTGAACCTCCGACGAAAAACAAGGGCCCTTCGGTTAGAGGGCCCTTCCCTATTTATCCTTGGGCCGGGATGACATGAGGAATCGAAACGGAAAGAATCCCAAGAGCCGTTTCCTTCAGTTCTGCAAGACCGATCAAGGTCATTTCCCCTACGAGCTTCTTCGCATCCCAATCCAGTCCCGTCTTCATGCGCCAATAGGCATGCAAGAACGTCTGGTCGTGCAGATTGGTCTCGATCGGCCAGCCGGGATTGAAATAGAGCGGACTCATCTCCAAGCCACGGGTAAGGATGCCCTCCGCCATCCCCCTTGCCCGGTTTAGATCGGCATCGGTCCAAGCGTTCACCGCGTCGATGAGCTGCTGCTTCATCGACTTGGCAAGCTCGGCCGGCGGTGTCTTGTCGCCGCTCGCCATGATGAGCCGCGGGACGAAGCCCGCTTCCGTCGGCCATAAAACCGCCTCTTGGCGGTAGCTCCAACCTTGGGCTTCGCGCAGGACCTGGAACATCGCCGAGCCCTTGCCAGACCCGAGCGCGATGATCGCGAGAAGCTGCGTCGGCATCGAGGGATCGTTGCCCACGATTTCCTTGCCCCGAAGCTCGACCGTCGCTTCCCTGCCCGGGAGACTGGTGATTTCCGCGGCCGGCGTCCGATCGAGCGAGGGTGTGGGAGGCCGTCCGACTTTCCAATCGGCGTTCTTGTCGGTCCAATACTGGTCGGCTTCTCCCGGCTTGACCGAGCCCCCCACCGCGAGCCATACGTTCTCCGGCCGGCAAATCTTATGATAGAGATCGACGATGTCCGCCCTGTGGACCCCGCGGAAATCGACCTTCGCCGGCTGCAGCGCCCATGACCAAAGCGACTTGCGCCGGTAGGGGATTTCCCCGATCGCCTTCTTGATCGAGTCCTCCGGAAATTCCGCGTTCCGAAGAACTTGGTCGATATAGCCGATCGCCGATTTCATGTCCACGGGAAGCACACCCATCTGGATCCGCAGTTCATCCGGCATCAACATGACGCGGACCGAGTCGCCCGCCCGTCCGGCAAGATTTCGCATCTCGACCCGACTGTAGCCCTCGACCTGGTCGGTCATCGTCTCCGCCATCAATTGCGCCTCTTCCCTCTCATAGGCGCTCAGATGAGGCAACTTGACGACAGCTTGTACGCTGACGAAGCTCGCTCGGGAATCGACGACCTCGGTAACCGGAGGCAGGTCAGGCGTCGCGAAAAGCAGGGCCGCCGCGAGGATCATCTCGTCCCCACCGCGATCGCCGCCCGATCCGCCTTGAAGGCCTTGACGCCCTCCTCGAATTCCTTGGGAGTCATCGCATCGATCTGCCGAAGCATGTCCTCCGGCTTATAGGTATCTCCCTGGCATAAGAGGAGTCCCCGGAAGTAGGCGACGCCCGACGCCGACCTCAGTTGCCGCATCACCCATTCTTTCGCCATCGTTTTGCCCCTCTCGTAGAGGAATGACCCGGACTCCAGCGAATCGATATACGACCCGACGCCGCTTGTGCTGCTCGTCCGGCCGAGGATCACGAGGCCCGGCCGCGTCGTGGGGGTATAGGTCACGAAGCACCCGGACAGTTCGCTCCCGACGGCAAGCGCAGCCGCCAAGGCCGCCGCCGTTTGAGGCGAATCGAACGCAGGAACGATCGCTCCCCGGCATTCGCCGAATCCATCCGCGTCCGCCCGTCCCGGTTTCCCGACTCTTTCGACCGTCGATTTCGGGAAATGGCCTTTCGGTAACGGTCCCAGAAGGGCCTTCGCCATATTCGTCGCCTTGTCGATATCGACCGGCCCAGCGATGGCAAGAACGAGGCCGTCTCCGGCGAACTGCCGGGCGAAGACGTCCTCGAGCTGCTCCGGCGTCGCCCGATACATCGAATCGAACGTCCCGAGAGGGTCGAGCCCAGCGTCCCCGTAGGCCGCCTTCCAAGCCCCTCCCGAGAGGAGCAGCGAGTCGTCCACCATCGCCAGCTCGTCCCGCATCACGCGCATCTCCTTGTCGATGCGCGTCTGGGTGAAATGGGGCGTCTTCAGAATGTTTTTGAGGGCATCGAGCGCCACCTGAAGCTGATCCCGCCCGACCGTCACCTCGATCTGCATCGCGTCCCGCAGTGTTTGGGCATCGAGAAAGCAGGCCTGGGTCTCCAGGCTCCGGTCCAAGCTGCCGTCGCCGCGCGCGATCAGATGCTCCAACAGATGCCGGAAGCCGTGGGTCCCTTCCGTCTCCGGAACATATTTCGCGGAGGCGAACAGTTGGACCGAGATAACCGGCTCAGCCGGCATCGGCTCCACGAGGATGACCGAATTGTTCTCCAAAATCGTTCTCAGCCTGGGCGGCTGATCCTGAGCTTGGAGGAGAGCGAGAGTTGCGATCAAGGGCAGCATAAAGAGGGGCGAACTCTATTGTGACGGAGAGAAGCCCCCGGTTAGTGCATCATAGCCGTTCTCAAACCAATCCAATGCCTGTTACACTCGTTACTACATGCGCCTAAAATATCTTCTCCTGCTCTGCGTGCTCCTTCTCGCTCTCTCCGGCTGCGGCGGTTCTGGCATCCTCAGCCCCTTCACCGGCACCTGGGACGGAACCTGGGCGCAGACCTCTCCCTCAGACAACGGTACGGCCGGGTTCATCGTGCTCCCGAGCGGAAGCCTCTCCGGGTCCATGCACGATAACAACGCGAACGTGGACTACACGATCTCCGGAACCATCAACGACGCCGGGTTCGTAACCGCGACGATCACTCCCTCGGGAGGCTCTGGCCAATCGATGACCGGCACCCTCGCCTTCAACGGATCAAATCAGCTCCTCGGTAATCTGACCGTCAGCGGCGGCTCGCTGAATACGCTGTCGTTCCTGATGAATCCGCAGTAGCGGCCTATTCGTATCCGGGATGGACGGCGACTTCGACGTCGTACAGGGAGGCGAGCTCCGAAGCCGAGAGATTCGGCAGGCTTTCGAGCCTCCCGATGACTTCCGACGCACCCTTACCGTCCGGAACCGCGAGGCTTCCCAGCATTTCGAACTTGTGGGCAAGGATGTCTCTGAGGTCTGCGCTCGTGTTTCGCGCGTGGCCGGCCGGAAACATAACGAGACCGCTCTCGTAGGCAACTCCCTTCTCGTCGGTCATCGCGACCGACGTGGGGATTCCCTCCGGGTAGCGCTTGTCGTATTCTTCGCCGCCATGCTCGAACTCCATCAACGCCATCAGCTCTCGGGTCTTCGGGTCGAAGATCGCATCTTTGGCATAGTCGTAGGGCGACAGCATGAGGGCCTTCCAGAGCCGGTCCGTTCCCTTCCCCGCCGCCAACGCGTCCCTTTGGTCGATCGCCTTCTTCAGCAAGCGCCCGACGATGAACACCATCGAATGGTCCGCCGACTGCCGCGTATGAGGGTCGCGCTTGGCCGGGTCGCCGATGATGCCGTAGGCCGGCTCGTAGGCCCGGATGAGAATTTTCTTGATCGCTCCCGGTTCCAGCAGGTGGGGATTGGCGTCGACCAAGTCGATAACGCCCTGAAGCGCCCCGGCCGACTGATGTTCGTACAGGCCCAGCTTGAAGTGCATGCCCATCACCGCGAAATCGTCGCCGGAGTGGCTGAGAACGAGGTCGAAGGGAGAATCCCCACCCGTCTTTACGAACTGCCGAAACATCGACTCCGGATTCCGGAAAATGTCCTTCGGCCCGATGAAGCCCTTCATCGACCGCTTCATGCTGAGGACTGCCGCTTCCGTCGAGATGGCGGCGGAGGCTCCCTTGCTGTCGCTAAGCTGCTTCCCGGCACGAATCGCCCGCCAGGGAATGTAATGGGCGACCGACATCCCGATCGCGCTTTCGATTTGCTCTGCCGTGGCGCCCATGATCGCCCCGTACACGGCAGCGGATGCGATCGCCCCGTAAACGACGTGGTCAATCTTGTAGGTCTTCAGCGAAAAGACCTCCGAGAGCCGCCCCCGAATTTCATCGAGGCAAACCATCGCTTTCAACGCCGTCGCCCCGTCTAGCCTCTTCTGCTGGCACGCGGCGATCACGACCGGATAGAAGTCGTTGTGCCCGAACTCCCCCGCGAAGTGGTGCAACGCCGGGTTGTAGCCAAAGTTTGTCCCGTTCGAATCCCATTCGCGAACCGCGGAAGAATTGGCGACGATCGCCTTCTCCGCTTTGACTCTTTGCTTCGAGCCAAACATCGTCGCGCCACCATCGTCGGCGTACTCCAAGGCCTCGGCTCGAAGAATGGTCGGCGCATTCGTGCCGAGAGCCAGCGCGGAGAGGCCGCACAGCACGGAATCCGTATGGAACAGACGCGTCCGTTCGAGGACGGCTTCCGAGGGGTTCCCGGTAGCGAGAAAGTCGATGGCGAACTGCCCGATGCCGAGAGCCTGATTGCTACTGGGGGCGAGCGTGACGGTCGTGCTCATTCAGGCAAGATTCTACTTGGATCAAGCGGCTTCCTTATATGTCCATCAATGCCTAAAAGGAACCTAAAACATATTCGGTGATGGACTCATGGGGCCGTTCGCTTTTGCCGACGCAACTGACGGCCGAGCCGTTCTTGTCCACGAAGAGTGCGATCATCCGCTTCGAGCTTCCTTCTAGCTCGCTCGAGTTCGATCGCGTTCATCTTGCGCTCGTAGGCAAGATACTTGTGAACATCAATGCATGTCTTCGCGAAGGTCGGGAAAGCGACTCTGAGCCCGCCTAGAATGGCGGCGACCATGGCCGAAAACCCAAGTAACTGCGCGAACATGTGACTGCGTCCCTGTACGCGACAGTCTACTGTCCGCATTAGCTCACTGCCGGAACGCGACTATTGGCTCGGCGAGTCGACGGCAGGATTGGTCCGACTGCCGACTTCTAGATGGGGGCGTCGCTATCTGTGATGCCCCCATCGCTCCGCTCAGTACCGATACGAGTCGGCCTTGTACGGCCCATCGACGGGCACGCCGATGTAGTCCGCCTGCTCCGGCCGCAGCACCGTCAGCTTCGCGTCCAGCTTGACAAGCTGGAGCCGGGCAACCTTTTCGTCGAGATGCTTCGGCAACACGTACACGCCCGGCGCATACTCGCCGCGCTTCGTCCATAGCTCGATCTGGGCCATCACCTGGTTCGCGAAGCTGGAGGACATCACGTACGACGGGTGCCCCGTACCGCACCCGAGGTTCACGAGCCGCCCCTTGGCGAGGAGGATAATCTTGTTGCCGCTCGGCAGCGTAATATGGTCGACCTGAGGCTTGATCTCCTCCCACGGATACTTTTCGAGCGATGCCACATCGATTTCGCTGTCGAAATGGCCGATGTTGCAGACGATCGAGTTGTTCTTCATCCGCACGAGGTGGTCGTGCGTAATCACGTTGACGTTTCCGGTCGCCGTCACGAAAATGTCCGCCTTGTCGGCCGCGTCGTCCATCGTCACGACGCGGTAACCCTCCATCGCCGCCTGAAGAGCGCAGATCGGATCGACCTCCGTCACCCAAACGTTCGCGCTGAGCGCCCGTAAGGCCTGCGCACAGCCCTTGCCGACGTCGCCGTAGCCGCAAACGAGGGCGATCTTGCCCGCGATCATGACGTCCGTCGCTCGCTTGATGCCGTCGACCAGCGATTCGCGGCAGCCATAGAGATTGTCGAACTTCGACTTCGTCACCGAATCGTTGACGTTGAAGCACGGGAACGGCAAGCGGCCTTCCTTCTGGAGTTGATACAGCCGGTGGACACCGGTCGTCGTCTCCTCAGAGATGCCCTGAATGTTCTCCCGAATCCGTGAGTAATAACCAGGCGAAGAGGCCAGCCGCTTCTTGATCGCGGCGTAGAGAGCCGTCTCTTCTTCGTTCGTCGGGTTTTCCACGGCGCTCGGATCTTGCTCGGCCCGGCATCCCAGCAGCACAAGGAGCGTCGCGTCTCCGCCGTCGTCAAGGATCATGTTCGGAGTTCCGCCGTCCGCCCACTCGAAGATGCGATGAGTGAACTCCCAATACTCGTCGAGCGATTCGCCCTTGAAGGCGAAGACCGGCGTCCCGCCTTCGGCGATCGCGGCGGCAGCATGGTCCTGCGTCGAGAAGATATTGCACGAGGCCCAGCGCACATCAGCGCCGAGAGCCTTCAGCGTCTCGATCAGCACGGCCGTCTGGATCGTCATGTGCAGCGAGCCGGCGATCTTCGCCCCTTTGAGCGGCTGCTTTGCGGCGTACTCGCCCCGGATCGCCATTAGGCCCGGCATCTCGGTTTCCGCGATGGCGATCTCCTTGCGACCCCAGGCGGCAAGGCTGAGGTCGGCAACTTCGAAATCGGTCTTGATTGGATTGCTAACGGTGTTCATGTCCACTTCCTCTTCCGCTCCGGGCGCTCCCTTGTTTCGACTTCCCAAAAACAAAAGGGCGCTCGTGAGCGATTCTCACGAGCGCCGTTGATTTCGGGGACTTCCCTAAGACGCTGAGCCTGGTTCCGAGCGGAATCGCAGCGCTCCTCAGCGACAAATCTTATTATTCCCGAAAATCTTCGGCTTCCTCAGGCCAACCTTTTGTTCTCCGGATCGCAACGATGAATACTGTGAATATGAAGAGAGGCCTTAATTTGATTTTGCCGTGCCTGGTGTCGTTAGCCCCTGCCGTGACCTTCACCAACAACCCTGCTTCCTTCGTCGCCGACGATTCCATCCATTGGGACCAGTTCGGCAATGGCGTCTCCGTGCCTGTCGGTTCCTATGGCACGACGACGCTGGGCAACCCGTTCATCGTCCTCACCGACACGCTCGCGATCAACGATACGCTCTACCGCGGCCCTGCGACGACCGGCAACACGTTCGATCCGGTTTCCGTCTCTTTCCATCTCAACGTGCTCGTTTCCGCCATCGGAGCCGACCTTATTCCCACTTGGTCGAGCTTCGGCTACACGGTTTCGATGGATGTCTACACCACGACCGCGGACTACCTTGGCTCGGTTTCGCAGCATTACGACGCGGGGACAAATTCCGTCTTTCTTGGAGTAATCGATACGACAAGCGATATCGGCATCGTGACCTATACCGTCGGAACCGATCAGCCACGCGTCACCAGCGACTTCGCCATCGATCCGGCTATGATCCGCACACCCGTCCCGGAGCCGTCGGCCCTGGTCGTCCTCGCGCTTGGCGGCCTCCTTCTGCTTCGACGAAAAGCCTAGCCGCCCCGTCCAGCCCGAGCCATGGCCATCCGAAAGAAGCGATCGGTATGCAATGTGTTGCTGAGCTTCGCCAGCTCGAAGCAATCGCGGCCCTGCGCGTCCTTCAGATTGGGATTCGCGCCGTGGCGCAACAGCCACTCCGCGGCAGCCATATTCCCGCCCCAGGCGCACATCATCAACGGAGTCAAGCCCTTTCCGACCCTGTCGTCGATGGGGACGTGGTACTTGGCGACTTCTTCGAGCATCGGCACGCTGAACGCCGCTGCGTAATGCAGCCAGCCGCTTCCCTGAGGGTCATGGTGGCGCGGGTTTGCCCCTGCCTTCACCAACATGGGCAGGAACCACGGCATACCTCCCGTGATCGCGTAATAGGCGACCGGCAACTTGGAGGCGTCGACCGCGTTCGGATTCGCTTTGTGCTGGAGGAGCCATGAAACGGTCAACTGGTTGCCGTACTGGATCGCGGTCATGAGCGGGGTGTGGCCGCTGACCGTCTTCACCTCCAGACTCTTGACGTGCTCCACGGCAAGAGCGAGATGGCTGCCGTCATGGAGGGCGGCCATGTGCAGAATCGTCGTCCCGCCAGTGCTCTTGTCGGACCAAGAGCATCCGTGGGCTGCCATGTACTTGATCGTCGGAACATCTCCGACTGCGAATTCGATCATGAAGGCCGTCATATTCCGATTGTTGTGGACGTGCAGCAATTCGGGATGCGCCTTGTATATCGCGATGGCCTCCGTAGAATTATGGCCGCCAAGCCACGTGAGCAGGTGGCCCGCATCGTGAAGGTCCTGCTTCGCGGTGTAGACACGGATGGCCACGATGTCGATATAGTCCTGGGAGTCGACGCGCCAAAACCGGCCCGGATATTCGAACCATAACGGCCCGGCGGGAAAGGTCCGGTTCATCGGAAGCAGGCTGCCGCTGTGGGGATAGCTGAGGTTATTGAACTGAGTGATTGCAATAGGCCGGCTCTTGTAGACGGTCTGCCCCTCGATCTCGACGCGCAGGCGCACATCGATCTCCGCTACCTCTTGCCGCGTTTCGTTCTTGAACGTGACGATCCAGGCTCGTCTGACATTTCCGGGTGTCTTGCCCTGCTCATAACCCATGCCCTGCGTGTTCCAGATTTCGAGTCCGGGAAGCGTCGAGATCGTCTTGGTCGGGCCACCCGCCCAGGCAGCGCCGGTCATGGAGGCAAAAGCGAAGAACAATGGTAACAAACGTCGCATCACGAGCCATTATGCGACAAGGTTATCGAAGCTGCAATAAGGATCCGATCCATCATCGACTTCATCGGTAAGCCGAGTTCAACGAAGAAGAGCGAGAGTCCCGCAACCAGGACCGGTTCCCCCTAATCGGCCCCGTTCCTTTCCATTAGGAAGGGCTCCTCGGCAAGTGATCCGCACTCGGCAAGCAGGCCCCGGTATCGGAAGGACCGGTCGCCGACGACTTGTCGGCTTTCGTGTTCCACCTTTTCGAGTGATGACCAGGTCATAATAGGGCCGGCGTTCGGGACGCCTCCGGGTCCGCGGGAAGGGTTGAACCCACCTCCAAAACTTTGTTTCGCACAATCCACCTTTGTGCAGCCTGGCCGCGGACCTCAGGCAATTGCATGGAGGTTATATGTCTGAAAAACTGCCCGATCGTCCAAACCTGGACCACCTGCGAGAGCAGGCCAAAGATCTGCTAAGAGCCTGCCGGCAAGGCGATACCCAGGCCACGCGCCGCCTGTCCCAATTCTCTTCCCCGCCCTTCGCGCTGAGCGTCGCCCAACTCGCGATCGCGCGCGATTACGGCTTCGCCGGTTGGCCGAAGCTCGTCGAAGAGGTCGAACGGATTCTCGCCCGGGAAGGGATCACCGAGGCTATCGCCGATCGATTCGTTGCGACCTGCTTGTCGGACCGGATCGAAGCCATCCATCGCCTCGTCGAGCAATACCCGGCTCTGCCTGAATACAACGCGGCGACCCGGCTCGTCGCCGCGAAAAGCGTCGAAGGCATCGCACCACTCGAAGCGATGGGCCCCGAAGGCTGGAAGCCGCTCGAATACGTTTGCTATTCCCACATCCATCTCGCCTTTCCGGATCGGTATGGGCGCCAGCTCGACCTTGCACGCGCGCTCCTCGACGCGGGAGCCGATCCGAACACTTCCCATCCGTTCGGCGGCGCTGCTCTCTCCGTACTGTATGGCGCCTGCTGCGAGGCGAGGCATCTCGACGTCGTGCGACTCCTCCTGGAGCGTGGCGCGAATCCCAACGACGGGGAAAGCGTCTACCACGCGGCTCAGCAGAATCGCCGCGATATCCTCGAGCTGTTGAAGCAGGCCGGAGCGAATCTATCGGCGGTCGATCCGCATTGGGGAAATTCGCCGCTTTATTTCCTCTGCGGCCATCGGCCATCGGATCCCGGCGCGCGAACCGCGATGCTGGGCGTCCGGTGGCTCCTCGAAAATGGCGCCGACCCGAATGTGCCTTGCACTTCGAATGGCGAGACCCCGCTACATGCCCTCTGCCTCCGGGCCTGGGGCCGCGTGGCCCTCGGACCCCTGGTCGCGCATGGCGCGAATATCGATGCGAAGCGGGCTGATGAGCGGACGCCGTACGCGCTCGCGGCTCTAACCGGCTCGGCCGAAGCCGCAGGATATTTGCGCGAAATCGGAGCCGACACGACGCTTACCGAGAGCGACGCGAAGATGGCTCAAATCGTCCAAGGCTCTTCGTATCCCTTGAACGACCTTGCCTACAATCCGCAAGTCGGCGCTCTCTTCGTCAAGCAAGGCGAGCTTGGCCACGCTGGGGCCCTGGAGTCGATGCTCGCCTCCGGCGTGCCCGTCGGTATCACGGGAGAGGCCGGGGCCACGGCTCTCCACTTCGCCGGCTTTTGTGGCTGGGCGGATGCGGCGGCCATGCTCTTGAAAAAAGGCGCTCCGATCGACGTCAGAGACAGCGACTACAACGCCACTCCTCTGGGCTGGACGCTCTACGGCTACGCCGAAAACCGGAACGAGGCCGGCGATTATGTCCGAATCGCCCGCCTTCTCCTCGAAGCAGGCGCCGACCGAAAGGAGCTCGAGGCTTATCTCGATGACCATGAGGAAGCGCTCCCCGAATGGGTCACCCTTCTCGGTTAAAACAACAGTAAAACAAGGCTGAGGTACGACAGGTCATCGCAAAAAACGAGGCCCGATCCAAAAAGGATCGGGCCTCACCATAGCAAGAGCTAGATGCTCTTACTCGTAGACCTTCGTGATCGTGCCGGCGCCGACCGTTCGGCCGCCTTCGCGGATAGCGAACTTGGAGCCGAGCTCCATAGCGATCGGAGCGATGAGCTCGATCGTCATGGTGATATTGTCGCCGGGCATGACCATCTCGACGCCTGCCGGCAGGTTCAGCGTTCCGGTGACGTCCGTCGTTCGGAAGTAGAACTGCGGCCGGTAGCCGGAGACGAATGGCGTATGGCGGCCGCCCTCTTCTTTCGAAAGAACGTACGTCTCCGCGTCGAACTTCGTGTGCGGCTTGATGGAGCCGGGCTTGCAGACGACTTGGCCGCGCTCGATCGAATGCCGATCGACGCCGCGGAGCAGAAGGCCGACGTTGTCGCCCGCTTCGCAGTAGTCCAGGGTCTTGCGGAACATTTCGATACCGGTGCAGACCGTCTTGCGGACGGCCGGAGCGATACCGACGATCTCGACTTCCTCCATCGACTTGAGCTGGCCTCGCTCGACACGGCCCGTCGCGACGGTGCCGCGTCCGGTGATCGTGAAGACGTCTTCGACGGCCATCAGGAACGGCTTGTCCTTGTCGCGCTCAGGCGTCGGGATGTGGCTGTCGACGGCGGCCATCAGGTCAAGGACCGACTTGACGTTCGGCTCGTCGAAGTCCACGTTGCCCTTCTCAAGCTGCTCCATAACCTTCACGGCGGAACCCTTGACGATCGGGCAGCCCTTGAAACCGTACTTCTCGAGCAGCTCGGTGATCTCCATCTCGACCAGCTCGATGAGCTCGGGGTCGTCGACGAGGTCCGTCTTGTTCATGTAGACGACGATGTGAGGCACGCCGACCTGGCGGGCAAGCAGGATGTGCTCGCGCGTCTGGGCCATCGGGCCGTCATTCGCCGCCACGACCAAAATCGCGCCATCCATTTGGGCGGCGCCCGTGATCATGTTCTTGATGAAGTCCGCGTGGCCAGGACAGTCGACGTGCGCGTAGTGCCGCGTCTCTGTCTCGTACTCCTGGTGCGAAATGTTGATCGTAATGCCGCGCGCCTTCTCTTCCGGCGCCGAGTCGATCTCCGCGTAGGAAACCTTCTTGGAAAGTCCCTTCTGGGCGAGAACGCCGGTGATGGCGGCGGTCAAAGTTGTCTTGCCGTGGTCAACGTGGCCGATGGTGCCGATGTTGACGTGCGGCTTCTTTCTTTCAAATTTAGCTCTTGCCATTGATGTGCTGGAATCCTTTTAGGTTCACGCTCTCGCCACCCGGGTTTACGGGGAGATAGTGACAAGGACGTATTTTACCGGGGCCATGCACAAGTTAGCAATGGGCATTGGTCAGAGTGCCCGAGGCCAAATCGACCCAACAGAGAATAGATTCACTCTCAAGACGCACGGGCGCGCCGCGAAGCCTCTCAGTCCTCAAGGGTTCATGAGGGCTCCGCCGCGACTTTCAGCTTCGCCGCATGCTTGGCAAGCGCCTCCGCCTTTCGCTCTTCCGGCGTCATCGTGAGCTGCCGCTGCAATTCCTTGGCCTGCTCCTCGTCCGTCCATTGGACATTCCAGACCAGTTTGCACTTTTCGAGGATCTTCAGCAGATTCGCAGAGGGATCGAACTGGCCCTTGAACATGCCGTGGTTGGCCGAGATCGCCCGCGCGTGGTGGTTGTTGTGATTCGTCTCTCCCCATGATAGGTAAGCGAACACCCAGCTCAGCTTGTGACCCCAGAAGCCATCGAGCCAGAAGTTCGTACTCAAATCATCTGTTGCGAAGTCTCGCTTCCCGAATGCATGGCATCCGGCGTTGACCCAATAGGTGACGTAGTTGGCGAGGAACATGCCGATCCCTCCCCCGTAGAGAACGCCCCGATACCATCCGAAGCCGGTCAATCCGCCAACCACCGTCGGCACGACGAACCCCAAGATCAGCCAAACGAAGAACGTCCGACTGAAGAACATGATCATCTTGTCCTTCTCGAATTGCGGATAGGTGCGGCGGTCGAAGAGGAGCCCGCGAAGCCAGCCGATATAGGCGTGCCAGAAGCCGTGGCGGGGGCTGTGAAGGTCATGATCGCCGTCCGAGTGGATGTGGTGGTGATGATGGTCGGAAACCCAGTTGATCATCTTCCCTTGCGCCGTCGTGCAGCCCAGCATGAAGAAGAATGCCCGCAGCCAACCGTAGGTCTGATAGGAGGGATGGGTTCCCTGCCGATGGAATCCAAGCGAAATTCCAAGCGTCCTCATCTTGGCCCCGACGACCGCAAAGAGAAGGGCCGTCGCGGCAAAGCCGAGACTCGCCGCCCAACCGTGCGGCGGGTTCATGACCATATCGATCACGGCGAGCGGAATCGCCGCCACCGGAGCAAAGATGATAAGGTCGGTGATGAGCTGGTGGTGAAGTGGCTTCTTCTTCTCGGGCGAAGCCGTCATCGGAAAGAACTGAGGGTTGTCCATAGGCGAAAAGCTGACTTCCTGTCGTTGGCCGCTGGGCAGGCTTCACGGATTTTACACCGGTCTGCACGTATTGCCAATTAGCCGGTCAATGGATAATGACTCCGTAGCGCCGGGCAACGCTGCTTATTGAGACTTTTCGGGCCATTCGGCGGTTTCTTTAGCAAAAAGCCCAAGCCTGAAATCCTTATCGGAATCAGTCTCCTTAGTGCCCGAGGATGGCGTTCAACGCAGGATCTTGCTTGGCCCGGAACGACGCGAAAGTCGGCGGGGCATAGATCGCTGGAGCGATCCAAACGCTGTGATCTTCCGGCCAGTAGCCTTCCCAGTACACATCGGACACGTTGACCACGATTCCGCTGTAAGGCAGGGTGAAGGGGACCTCATCCCCCGCTGCGTTCGGCTTTCCCCCGGTCGGCTCACCGACGAAGGTCGGATCGAAGAATCGCTTGAAGTAGCTGGCTGCATTCATCGCCGCGGAGAAAGTCCTGCGGCCAACGATCAGGTAAAGAAAGCCGGGGTCGGAAAGACGCGGTTCGCGGAGGAGAATCTTCAGGAGACGGTCGTTCACGAACGTATCTCCGCCATTGTTCCAGCGCAGGTCGATAACCAGCCGATCCGGATGCTCGGTATGGATCGCTTCGATCAGATGCTCCCCAAAGCGCTCGATCGGCTCCGACTCTTCGCTCCGCACATGGTTGTATTGGAAGTACAAGGTCTTGGAATCGGAAAGATATTCGAACCAGTAAGACGCGCCGAAATTCTTCAGATAAAGCGGCGCTGGGCCGGGAAGCGAATCGGCTAGGCCAACCCAGCCATCCGGATAGGGGAGCATATTCCAGATGTCGGGAGCCGTCAGGTCGGCGGGAAGATCAACCTTCGCGACCGAGCCATCGAGTTTCCGGAGGGTCAACGTGGCCGAGTGGGCGTCCGGAAGCAGACCGAGAGCATTCAGAAAAACCGTGCTTCGCAGCCGGAACGGGATAATCTCCTTGAGCCATTCGTCGTTATCGCGGCTGAGGTACGGCTCCATCGCCTTCGCCATCTCGGCGGGCGTCTTCGAGCCAAACTTCTCGACTTTCGCCCCCAGCAGGTCCTTGAAAGCAGGCTCGGCCGCCACGATATAGAGGCCCTCCTCGAACCAATAGAACTTGACGGGCAGGGCGAAACCGAACTCGGGCCGCCGCGCGCCCCACATGGACGTATGTCCGTCGCCGACGTCGGCGAGGAGCTTCATCATGCCCAGCTCGATCTTTACGTCGTCGAGCTTCGGAACGTCGGCGACAAGCTTCGCGACGTTCGCGTCGAATTCCGATTCGGGAACCTTCCGAAACGGGCTCCAGCCCTTCGCCTTGATCTCCTGATAGAGAAAGCCGATGTCGGAGCGCCAGCCCTCGTCCCGGCTACCCTTCGAGGCATCGAGGGAAAGCAGCTTCCGGAACTCCGGGTTATCGGAGATCAACTTGAGGTCAGGGTTCTTCGAAACAGAATCGACGTCGCGAAACCCCATCTTCATCGCTCGCCGAAACCAGTCGAGAGTGTTGGCCTTGTCGCCCTTGCGTCCGTAGAGGCAAGCGACTTGGAACGTGTACTCGCTGGGGAATCCGATGCCGAGATCGATGACTTTCTCGTAGGCGGGTATCGCCGCATCCAGATCGCCGGCCTTCTCCGCGGACCTGGCGAGGCCGAGCCAATAGTCTCCGTTCGTCGGATTCTGCTTCGTCGCCTCCCGCCAATCGCCCTCGGCCGCTTTCCAGTCCTTAGCGGCTTCCTTCGCCCGCGCATCCTTGACGGTTTGGAGGATATTGGCGTCGTCGCCAAGGGCGAATGGAGCGACCAGAAGCAACATCAAGACAAGACGCCAACGGCACATAGGCTCGTCATACCGCCTTCGCCTTCCTTCAGAATTCGGGATTGGTCCGTTTGGCCCACGTTGAAGAGCCCTTCGAGCTTATGCTCGAAGGGCTCTTTACAGGACCGGGAACGGTTCTACTCGGGGCTACCGGCCGCCTTGGGCCTTCGCTACGATCTCTGTTGCGATGTTGTTCGGAACCTCTTCGTAGTGCGACGGCGTCACGTTCGGCTGCGCGCGGCCCTGGGTGAGCGAGCGCAGCGTCGTCACGTAGCCGAACATCTCCGAGAGCGGAACGTGGGCGTTGACGATCGTCGTTCCGCCGAGCGCCGGCTCCATGCCCTCCATCCGGCCGCGCCGCGAGTTGATGTCGCCCACGACGTCGCCAACGTTCTGCTCGGGGGTCGTGACCTCCACGTGCATGATCGGCTCCTTGATGACCGGGTTGGCCTTCTTCATCGCCTCCTTGAAGGCGAGAATGCCGGCCTGCTTGAAGGCGTTTTCGTTCGAGTCCACCTCGTGGTAGCTGCCTTCCAGGAGGACGACCTTCACGTCCACGACCGGATAGCCGGCGAGCACGCCCGTAGCGAGCGCTTCCCGCACGCCCTTCTCGATCGCCGGGATGTACTCCTTCGGAATCGAACCGCCTACAACCTTATTCTCGAAGACGAAGCCCGTTCCCGCCGCGACCGGCTCGATCGTAATCCAGCAGTGGCCGTACTGGCCCGAGCCACCCGTCTGGCGGATGAACCGGCCTTCGCCCTTCGCCTGGGTCCGAACCGTCTCCCGGTAGGCGACCTGCGGCTTGCCCTGGTTCGCCTGGACGCCGAACTCCCGGTTCAAGCGATCCACGATGATTTCGAGGTGCAACTCGCCCATGCCGGAGATAATCGTCTGGCCGCTCTCCGCGTCGGTGTTAACGCGGAACGTCGGATCCTCCTGCGCGAGGCGCTGGAGGGACGAGCCCAGCTTCTCCTGGTCCGCCTTCGACTTCGGCTCGATCGCGATCTGGATAACCGGCTCGGGGAACTTGATCGATTCCAGCGCGATCAGGTTGTCCGGATCGCAAACCGTATGTCCCGTGTTCACGTCGCCGAGGCCGATGACGCCGACGATTTCGCCGGCGTACACCTCGTCGATGTCGTTCCGGCTGTTCGCGTGCATCTCCAGAATTCGGCCGACGCGCTCGTTCCGGGTTCGGAAGTCGTTCGTCTGCGGATCGCGATAGGTCACCGCAACTTGCGAGCCCTTCCTGAGCGTGCCCGAGTATACGCGCAGATAGGTCAGACGGCCGACGTACTTGTCGGACATGATCTTGAATGCCAAGGCGCTGAACGGCTCCTTATCTTCCGGCTTTCGCTCGATCGGCTCCTCGGTCCTCGGATTGACGCCCCTGACCGCGCCGACGTCGACAGGTGACGGCAAGTAATCCACGACCGCGTCGATCATCGCCTGCACGCCCTTGTTCTTGAAGGACGAGCCGCTGAGGATCGGCACGATCTTGTTGGCGATCGTTCCTCGGCGCAGAGCCGACTTGATCTCGGCCTCGCCGATCTCGTCGCCGTTCAGGAATTTCTCCATGATCTCGTCGTCGAAGTCGGAAATCGCTTCGATCATCTTCTCGCGATACTCGGCGGCCTGATCGACGAGGTTCGCGGGAATGTCCGCCTCGCGGAAGGTCTTGCCCTTGTCGTCGTCGGTGTCGTATATCGCGGCCTTCATCGTGATGAGGTCGACGTAGCCTTGATACTGCGACTCCGCTCCGATCGGGATCTGGATCGGGGCCGCGTTCGCGCCGAGGCGCTCCTTGATGCGGGCGAGCACCGCGAAGAAGTCCGCGCCGAGACGGTCCATCTTGTTCACGTAGATGATTCGGGGAACGCCGTACTTATTCGCTTGACGCCAAACCGTCTCCGACTGGGGCTGGACGCCGCCGACCGCGCAGAAAACCGCCACGCAGCCGTCGAGGACGCGCAGCGAGCGCTCCACTTCGACCGTGAAGTCGACGTGGCCGGGCGTGTCGATAATATTGATCTTGTGCTCGGGTTTATCTTTCTTCGAGCCCGACCAGAAGCAGCTCGTCGCAGCCGAGGTGATGGTAATTCCCCGCTCCTGCTCCTGCTCCATCCAGTCCATGGTCGCCGCACCCTCGTGCACCTCGCCCATCTTGTGGGACTTGCCGGTATAAAAAAGGATTCGCTCGGTCGTGGTCGTCTTTCCGGCGTCGATATGCGCGGCGATTCCGATATTCCTTACGAGTTCGAGTGGGTGACTGCGGGGCATGGTTGTTCTGTTCTCTTTCGCTTTCGAATTGAAGGGACTTCCTTATCCTTCACTTAATAAGTCAGTCGTTCCTGGAAGCTTCCCGTTCCGGCCGATAGGCCCTACGCAACAAAAAGCCCCTTGCTAGCAACGCAGCAGGGGCGGCTGTATGCCTGATTCGCCTATGCCTGAACCTGGGTCTTAGCCTCCTGCATGTTCTACACCGGCGCGAACGACTTCGTCGCGCTCGATTCAGATTATGGGTTGTTCGACCTCCGAATTGCAACAAACGTAGGACCGCCGAGTTTTTACTCCCAGCGGAACTTCGGGTCCAGCGAGGCCTTGAGCGTCGCTTCGATCTGCTTTCCTATCTCGCGCATCGTCGCCTCGTCGTAGGTCTTTCCCTGGAACTTGGCGAACTCATTGAGAGCGGCCGCGACGTCAGGGCGCGACTTGGCTTCGGGCTTTCCCGCGGCGTCCGCGCAGCCTTTGATCGAATCGCCAATGAGCTTGAGAAGCTGGGGCTGTTTGGGCGAGATGTGCCAGACCGTCGTGTAGGCGCAGAGGCTGCCCAGCGATCCCCCTGCGAAGTACTGCCTCTGCTGCTCCTCGGTCCTTCCCTGCTTGAACGGATACAGAGGGCTGGAGTCCTTCGCCATGAGCGAGGAGACCTTGTCGGTCTCTTCTTTGGTGAACGAATCGAAATCCTTGGTCCCGCCGGTGATCCGGTCCACCGCCGCCTTGACCGCTTTGGTGACTTCGGGGTCGTAGATGCCGAGCATCGTTCCGCAGACGCCCATTTCAGCGGCGGTGTACTTTGTCTGGACGAGAGGCATCATCATCTTCACCTTCATGCTGAAAAAGCCGATAGCGAAGAGATCGGGACTCGATCCGTCCAGCCCGCCAAGCTCCTTGAGCTGCTTGACGTAGGCCTGGGAGTACTTGGGCGTGGGATCGAAGACCGGCTTGATCCCGTCGATCGTCTGCGGGCGAGCCAGCAGCAACGAAAGGGCAAGAGCAGAAACCATCGTTGTAGGAGACGAATGGGAACGCCATTCGTTATCCCGCCGCTCCTGCCCAGCCCCGATCGAGAACTAGAACCGGTAGTGTGCGAAGGCCTTGTTCGCCTCCGCCATGCGGTGCGTGTCTTCCCGCTTCTTGATCGTGGCGCCGGTGTTGTTGTAGGCGTCGAGCAACTCGGCGGAGAGCCGGTCGATCATCGTCTTGCCGGAGCGCTTGCGGGCCTGGCCGATCAGCCAGCGAAGGGCGAGGGTCCGGCGGCGATCCGGGCGGACTTCCATGGGAACCTGGTAGGTCTGGCCGCCGACGCGGCGAGGACGAACCTCGACCGCGGGCATCGCATTCTGAAGAGCTTTCTCGAAGACCTCGATGGCGGGAACGCCGGCCTTCTCTTCCGCGATCTTCATCGCGCCGTAGAAAATTTTTTCGGCCGTGACTTTTTTGCCATCGACCATCATACGGTTGATAAACCGCTGAATCAGCTCGGAGCCGTAAATCGGATCGGGGAGAATGACGCGTTTCGGCGCTTGACCTTTTCGGGGCATTACTTCTTACCTCCGGCAGCCTGGCCGCCCTTCGGCCGCTTTGTGCCGTATTTGCTTCGGCCCTGCATTCGCTTGGCGGCGCCGGCCGTCTGCTGGGTGCCGCGAACGATATGGTAGCGAACGCCGGGAAGATCCTTGACGCGGCCTCCGCGAACGAGCACGACCGAGTGCTCTTGCAGGTTATGGCCTTCGCCGGGAATGTACGCGGTGACTTCGATGCCGTTGGTAAGGCGGACACGGGCAACCTTCCGAAGCGCCGAGTTGGGCTTCTTGGGGGTAACCGTCCTGACAACCGTGCAAACGCCGCGCTTGAAGGGATTCTGCTTCAGCGCCGGCGATTTCGACTTCACCTTCGGGACGAAGCGTCCCTTTCGTACAAGCTGATTAACTGTCGGCATTCATTCCTCGATTTCCAAACTGTCGACGCCAGAGGCAACAAAAAACCCCCTCGCGTCTCACGCAAAGGGGCGGCTAACGAATCCGGTTTCTACTAACCTTCTTAATCGTTGTCCCGGCCAAACTTGGTCCGGACGCGCCTCCTCGTGACGTGATCTGCCTATCCACCCAAGTGGAGTGGCAGTGAGGAATTATGGATGCTTGTACACGAGCTTGTCAATAGTTCGGCTGGATTGAGCGGCGAACACACGCCTCAAGCCGAAACTATGTTCCACCGGTAACTCAACTGGGTTCCATTCCGATCCTAAATCCAGCAAGATGGAATATCGCCCGGCGACATGGACTAGCCGAGAAGGACAGTGGCTGCCATGGCAAGAGCGAAACGTCGAGAGTCCGTCCATCCTGAGAGCGAGCATCTCCGGAAGCAGGCTCGCCTGCAGGAACAGCTCCGCGTAAAGACGGCTTTCTTGGAGGCCGTGGTCAACTCTTCGATCAACGGTCTTCTCCTCTCGGACTGCCAGGGAAACAGGATCATCCAAAACAAGAGGCTGAACGATCTCTGGCATATTCCTCCTACTCTCGCCGAAGGCCCCGATGACTCGTCGCAACTTCAGCTTATCCTGTCGCAGGTCACCGATCCTGCCGGATTCCTCGAGGCCGTCAGGCATCTCCACGCGAATCCCCAGCAGACTTACCAACAGGAAGTCCATCTCCAAAACGGGGACGTTTTCGACCTTTACTCGTCTCCCATGGTCGCGCCTGAAGGCGACCTATTCGGCAGGATCTGGATCTACCGCGACATAACCTGGACGAAGCAGGGCGAAGCCGCCCTCCGAGAAAGCGAGGAAAAGCTTCGGATCTTGGCCGAGTCGATCCCGCAGCTTGTCTTTGTCTGCCGCATCGATGGATGGAACACCTACTTCAACCAGCAGTGGGTCGATTACACGGGTATGAGCCTGGAAGAGAGCCATGGCCACGGCTGGAACTTGGCCTTCCATCCCGACGATCAGGGCCACGGAAGCCACGCCAACTCGGAGCACGGAGCCTATGAGCTGGAATGCCGAATCAGAAGGGCGGACGGCGCATACAGGTGGTTCCTCGTCCGAGGCCAGCCGCTTCTCGACGCGGATGGGAAGATCACCGAATGGTTCGGCACCTGCACCGACATCCACGACCTGAAGGTCGCCGAAGAAGCCCTCCGGGAAGCGCAGAACGAGTTGGAGGAAAGGGTCGCCCAACGAACGAAGGATCTGACCGTTGCGATCGAAGAAGCCCAGCGGGCAAATCAAGCCAAGAGCGAATTCCTTTCACGCATCAGCCACGAGCTGAGAACCCCGTTGAACGCGATCCTGGGCTTCGGGCAGGTCCTGGCGATGGACCGGCCCGCGGACTCGCCGGACAGGGAGCCGATCCAGCTCATCCTGAAGGGCGGTAGACACCTCTTGGCGCTGATTAACGAAGTTCTCGATATTGCCAGCGCGGAAGCCGGACGGCTCGGCCTGTCGATCGAGCCGATTGCGTTGGCCGACTTGGTAGCCGAGGCATGCTCCCTGATGCTGCCGTTAGCCGCGCAGAGTCAGGTCGAAATCGTCAATTCGGTCGATGAAGAAGACCGGCTTTACGCCCTAGCCGACAACCAGAGGTTCAAGCAGGTTCTCTTAAACCTTCTCTCCAATGGCATCAAGTACAACCGCCAAGGGGGAAGTCTCACGATATCCTGCGTAAAGAGCGCGGAGGGACGGGTCAGGATCGCCGTCCGCGATACGGGAATGGGTTTTTCTCCGGAAGAGATCGACAAGCTCTTCATTCCATTCGAGAGGCTCCACGCCACAAACTCGAGCATTGAAGGGAGCGGACTCGGGTTGGCCCTTTCCCAACGCCTTATGACGGCGATGCAAGGAAGCCTCACCGTCGATAGCGTCCCGAGCCTTGGAAGCACTTTCATCTGCGAGCTGCCCGAGGCGTCGCCTCCGATCGAGAGCCTTCCGCCAGAAAACTCCGACGCCTATCCGTCGCCGGCCGTCAGCGGGGCGTTCAAGGTTTTGTGCATCGAAGACAACCTGTCGAACCTGCGCCTCATCGAGATTATCCTAGCGTCTCGACCTGGCATCCAACTCCTATCCGCAATGCAGGGAAGCCTCGGCATGGAGTTGGCCCGGCAACAGCAGCCGAACGTGATTCTTCTCGACCTGAACCTGCCCGACATTCCCGGCGCCGAGCTCCTGAAAAGCCTGCGCCTTGACGCCAAAACGAGCCACATCCCGGTTGTCGTGGTCAGCGCGGACGCAACCCCAACCCAGGTCGCCAGGCTCCTCGCAGCCGGAGCCAAGGCCTATCTGACGAAGCCGATCGAGGTCAGCCAGTTTCTCACCACCCTGGACGAAGCGCTCATGGATTCGCGAAAGGCCGCGTAGCCGGGACGCTTCTGCCAGAAAATCTCCCAGTATTCCAATCGCCGTCGCTTCCCTCGAGACATATCTCGCATTGCCCGCTCACCCAGTCCGGGAGAATTCTTCGTCGAATGGCGCAAGCTTCGACTTTCCGGAAAAACACCGAATTCAATTCGTCGTTCGTCAAGGCAAGCGAAGCTGGTCGAGCCCGGTCTACATCCCTTAGAAGAGCTGCTGCAGGCGGCCCGTGCTGTCTCCCAGCTTCTCGGCGTGGACGCCGACGCTGTCCAGGACCGACAGCAGCAGGTTTGTCATGGGCGTTTCCGTCGAGTAGGTGACGTGCTGCCCCTGCTTGAGCCGGCCGCCCGCCTTGCCTGCCACGAGGATCGGCAGATCGTCGTGGTTATGCCGGTCCCCGTCGCTGATCCCGCCGCCGTAGATGAGCGCCGTATTGTCGAGCAGCGTTCCCCCCGCCTCCTTGATCGAAGCCATCCGCTCAAGGATATAGGCGAGCTGCTCGGTGTGGAAGCGGTCGATCTTCCCTTTCTGCTCCAGCTTGTGTTGATCCTTGCCGTGGTGAGACATATCGTGATGCCCTTCCGGCACGTCCGCTTCGCCGTAGCTACGGTTGCTTCCCTCGTTCGCGAACATTAAGGTGGCGACGCGTGTCTGGTCGGTCTGGAAGGCGAGGACCATCATGTCGCCCATGAGGCGGATATGCTCGGAAAATTCCTTCGGCATCGGCGGCTCCTTGGCCCCGACCGCAATCGCCGCCTTTTGAGCACTGTCGAACTTCGCCAACCGCACCTCGATTTCCCGCACCGAAGTCAGATATTCGTCGAGCTTCCGCTGGTCGTGCATCCCGAGCTTGGCCTTCAGCGCGCTCGCGTCCTCCATGACCATGTCGAGGATGCTCTGCTTGTACATAAGGCGCTTGGCCCGAACTTCGGCCGACTCGCCGGCATCCTCCCCCCCAAATAGTCTTTCGAACACCGCGCGGGGGCTGGTTTCCTTGGCGACGGGAGTCGTATCGCTCCGCCAGGAGATGCCGGAAGAATAGGCGCAGCTATAACCGGAGTCGCAGTCCCCCGCCATGCCGCCCCGCTCGCAACCAAGCTCGAGGGACGGGAAACGGGTCAGCTCGCCGATATGCATCGCCGCGATCTGGTCCGCCGAAATCCCGTTGTGGATATCCGCGCCGCTTGTCTTGCGCGGGTGGACGCCGGTCAGCCAGGCCGCCGCCGATCGCGCATGATCGCCCGGGCCGTCGCCCAACGGCCTCGCTCCGTTCTGGGCGAGACCGGTAAAGATCGAAAACTCCTTCCGCAGATTGGCGAGCGGTTCGAGAAGGTAAGGCAGCTCGAAGTTCGCCCCCTCCGTCGCGGGGGTCCACTTCGGCATGCTGACGCCGTTCGGAACGAACAAAAAGGCCGCGCGAACCGGGGCCGATTTCGCCATGGCCGCCATCGCCCGAACCGGCAGCATGGACTCCAGCAGCGGAAGCGCCATTGCCGTGCCGAGGCCTCGAAGGAACGTGCGTCTTGGAATTTCGATCATGCTCTCACTTTGAAAGGGGACTCTTTTCTATCGTCGACTTACGGAACGGATCGCTCTCGACAATAGCGATGACGAGCGCGGAGAACTTATATTCTCCATCGGAAACCGATTTGACGATCTTGTCGAGGGCCATATCGTCGTAAGATTCCAGCCCGCGCCCCAAGGCGTAGGTCAGCATCTTCTCGGCGAGGCAGCGGACGAATTGGTCCTTGCGACGCATCAGGATTTCTCGCAATTCGACCGGACCGGTGAATTTGGAGCCGTCCGGGAGCTCGCCGCTCGCATCGATGTCGAATTTGCCGTCCTTCGTCCGCCAGTTCCCGATGGCGTCGAAATTCTCCAGCGCGAAGCCGAGGCCGTCCATCTGCTTGTGGCAAGAAGCGCAGAGCGGATCTTTGCGGTGCTGTTCCATCCTTTCCTTGAGGGTCGCCCCTTCGACGGAAGCCTTGTCATCCTTCAAGACGCCGACGCCGGGGGGAGGCGGAGGAGGCGGCGTGCCGAGGATATTCTCCAAGATCCACTTCCCTCTTTTGACCGGCGAGGTGCGAGTGGGATTGGACGTGACGACGAGCACGCTCCCCTGCGTGACAACGCCTGCTCGCTGGGGGGGCATTTCAAGGCGCATGAATTGGCTCCCGAGCGGAATGCGAATGCCGTAAAGCTTCGCCAAAGGACCGTTCACGAAACTATAGCGGCCGTCGATGAAGTCGAGGACGCTCCGATCGTTCTGGACGACGTCTTGGAAGAACATCGTCGTCTCCGTCGCCATCGCCCGACGAAGCGCGGGCGTATATTCCGGGAACATCCGGGTGTCCGGTTGAACTTCGGCCAGCTTCCGCGTCTGAAGCCATTGACCGGCGAAGTTCTCACCGAGAGCCGATGCCTTCGGGTCCTTGAGCATCCGCTTGACCTGCTCGGTCAGCACGGCCGGGTCCTGTAGCTTGTTCTTCGCCGCCAGATCGAAAAGGACGTCGTCCGGCATCGAGCTCCAGAGGAAGTAGGAGAGGCGCGTCGCGATCTCGTAAGAGCTCAACGGTCCATTCACCGGCTTCTCGACCCGAAACAGGAAACTTGGCGAGCATAAGGTCGCCGTAACCCCAAGCTGGATCCCCCGCTCGAAGTTCTCCCCATTTTTGTGGGCCAATTCCGCGATGGCGACCAACTTCGAAACCTCGGCCTCGGTTGCCGGCCGGCGGAAGGCCCGGGAAGCGAAGGTGGAGAAAATCTGGCGCTCGCATTGGACGCGAGTGGCCGGCGTCGGCTGGACGAAGATGATCCTCTTCTGAGTCGGCGAAACCGCGGTCACCGGCCCGATCGGCCCCTTGACGTCGATCGAATGAACCCACAGATTGCGATCCTCGGCGGGGGTGGTCGCGGTCTTCTCTTTGTAATAGTCGTTCAGGAAGGATACGCCGACGAGCGTCTTACCGGGAGTCGCGTGAAACTGGAGTTCGAAGGTCTGGGGATGGGCTCGCAGGGCGGTTACGTCGACGATCTTGAGAAGCTGGCTGTTGACGCGCACCGCCATCTTGACGTCCGCGTCTCCCGCCTTATCCTCGTGGGCCACGACGCGCAGGAGGTAGTCGCCTTCGACGGCGATCGGAATCATCGTCGAAACCGAGGCGTTCGTATATAGAACGCGGCTGTCCTCCATCGGCGTCGTTCCCTCTGCGTCCATATTCGCGCCCGGGATATGCCACGTCCGAACCCCGGACGTGTAGATCGCCTGCTGCGCGATGTCCTGGGCCGCCTTGAAGTAGCCATCCATTAGGAGCGGCGACATCGACAGCACGTCGCCGATGTTGTCGAAGCCGTATCCGACGTCATCAGAGGGAAAGTCGTCGGCCGGCTTCAAATCGAGGCCGACCAGGTCGCGGATCGTGTTGTTATATTCCTGGCGGTTCAGCCGCCGGATCGTCACACGGCCCGGACTCGGCGCGCTTCCTCCAAGATAGGTGTGGATCGACGCAACCAGCTTCTTCCGCTCCTCGTCGGGGGGCGCCGGGTTGCCTGGAGGGGGCATGTGGCGGTTCGCCAGGTTTTCCTCGATGCGAAGCCAGGTCTCCCGTTGCGTCTTGAAGGAGTCCGCCGACTGAAGGACGGCCAGCGACATATCCGTGTTGTCCTTCGACGCGTGGCACGGGCCGCAATACTTGGTGAGCACAGGCAAGATATCGGATTTGTAGGTGTCCCCGGGCTGCGGGTTGGGAACGAGGGCCGCCCCCACGAAGACGGCTGGACCCAGCAAGAGCAAAAGCGAATTGAAGCGCGGCACCGGTTACAGGTTACAACGAAAAGCTCAGGACGAGGTTCATCAGGCGATGGGCGGCGTCATTCCATAAGCGGCCGGAGGCGCCGGTTCGGCTTTCCGCCGAAAGAAATCGTGGTAGAGGACCGCCTTGATGACCAGGATGAAGGGATAAGTAAAGAGGATTCCAACGCAGCAGGCAAGAATGCCGGCCATTGCGAGGATGGAAGTTAGAAAGAAGAGGCCAAAGATTCCGAAGAACTTCGGCGAAGCCGCCTGAATGCTGGACTTGAGCGCTTCGGCAGGACTCAAGCCCACATCCATGACGAGGAGGGGGGCGAAGATAACGAGAGTCATCACGACCGCCATGACGAGCGATCCCGCCAATTGCCCGATCGGCATTCTAAGCAGACTGTCGAAGGAAGCCTGATTTGGGAACATATTGCGGGCAACGATCCCTCCGACCAAGGAAAGGATCGATAACGGGCATAAGATCGCCTCGACGACAACCAATGTGCCCAGTCGCCCTCCATAGCTGAATGCCTCGCCGAGAGGTGCATAGCCGCCCCGCAGGCGCTTCAATGCGAGATAGATAAACCCGTCCGACGCGATTCCGACGATGAACTGACTGAAACACGCGCAGAGGGCGGCGACAAGATAATATTCGGGCGGATAGACGAACGGGTCGGCCGGCTGAAGCCCCCGGCGAAGGATCGAATAGACGAAGAGTGGCAAGCCGGCAAGAAGGGCTATGCCAAACATGATGAGGCTGGCAAGAACCCACGTCCCCCAGTCGGCAGCCATCAGCCGCCAGGCATCGGCGATCGCCTCGATCCGGACGCGGCGCGGCCCCGGATCGAACGATCCGGGGCCGTAATCTCGCGGATACGCGGCGTATTGCTCGGGCGAATCCATCTAACTCTAGGCATGCGCGGGGTCGGACGCGAAGCCGACGTAATCCCGATACAGCAGAGCAACCGATATCGGAAGAACGGCCATCGTCAACCCTAGCAGGATCCATGAGCAGATCGACGCAACCAGTATCAGCAGAGAAGCCATGACAATGTCTTTCTTCAGGATTTCGATGCTCTGCGAAATCGCGGCCATGGCCGGAACCTTGCGATCAACCACCAAAGGCAACGTAAACATCGTCACTCCCGCAAAAAGAAGGCCTGGAATCACGCAAAACATGCATCCGATAACCGTGACGAATCCGACGACAAATGCCGCGAGAACAACGTTGCCGACATCCTCGAACTTGAATAGGTCGTTGACCGAGGGCTTAACACCGGATATCGCCTTAATGGCCATCCGAAACATATTTGCGATAAATATGTACTGGATGGCTGCGATCACGCCGATCGAAACGAAGCGAAGAAAGAGGCCGACGATCCATGCTCCGCTAAGGATCATGCCGATCGTGACCATGCCGATCAAGAAGTTTAAGCCGACGACAATGACGGCGACGACGATCGCCGATACGATCCAGGTGCCGGCGTCCGCGAACACCATGTTGAAGGCCTGGCCGATCACATCAAACCGGATCGTCGGTCCCGTCGGAGCAGGCGCATAGCCCGGTTGCGGCACGGACGGTGTCGGAGACGCAGGGGGCGGAGTCGATTGCGGCCCCTGAGGCGGAACGGGGTCCTGCGGCGGCTGTTGAGGCGGGGGTGTTTCCATAGCGAACTACCTTCCTTGATGCACGATATCAACGACAGTTTAAAGCGGAAACCGCCCTGGGTCAACCAGGCGGCAAATCGCTATAAGGTAAGGACTGTCCTAGCTGGCTGCAAGTCGCTTGAATTGCTCAATATGTTTCAAACAGCAGGCGCGCACCCTTGCCCGGATGCGATTGATATACTCCGCGCGCTGGGTCACTCCGACCGCTCCGCGGGCATCGAGGATGTTGAAGATATGGGAGCACTTCAGCGCCAGATCGAGCGATGGATAGACCAGGGCGAGCGGCGTCGGAACTTCGGCGTCCGGGGATGAAGGGGCTTCGCCGTCCGTGGTCAGAATGCCGAGGTTGTCGTTCCAGAAAACCGGGGTCTCGATGACCCGTTTCGACTCTTTTTCGTAGAGGTCGAAGAGCTGGCGCAGCATGTCCGTATCCGCGACCTCGAAGTTGTACACGTTGTTCTGCATTTCGAGCTGGAACTCAGCCTTCTTGTAGGTCAGGCTCTCCGACCAATCGAGGTCGGTCCAGAAGGAGGCCTTGTCGTCGAGCATCAGGCATAGCCGCTCCGGCCCGTACGTGATCTCCGCGCAAACGGGATTGCACTCGATTCCGCCCATCTGCTGGAAGAAGGTGAACTGGGTGATCTCCGCGCCATCCAGCCAAACTTCCCAGCCGACCCCGCTCGCCCCCGCCGCCTGGCTCTCCCAGTCGTCCTCGACTAACCGGACGTCGTGTTTCGAGGTATCGAAGCCGAGCGCGTCGAGGGATCCCATGTAGAGGTCCACGATGTTCTCGGGCGACGGCTTCATGATCACCTGGTATTGATAGTAGCGCTGACTACGCATAGGATTGCGCGTGTAGCGCCCATCCGCCGGCCGCCGCGAAGGCTGAACGTAGGCCACGTTCCATGGATCGGGACCGAGGACGCGCAAGGTCGTCGCCGGATGCATCGTCCCGGCGCCAACCTCGACGTCGTAGGGTTGCAGGATCGAGCAACCCTGGGCCGCCCAGTAGTCGTTAAGTCGGAAAATCAGCTCCTGCATCGTCATGGCGAGGCAGAAGGTTACCGCGTGCCGGAGTCCCCATCCCTCGTTTTCGCGGTTCGTCGCCTTCCGAAGCTACGATAGCGCTGAACGGAAAATGAGGGAGGGGGTAGGAGGTTTCGCGTGCTACCAGACGCGGACGAACCGGTAATACTTGTGATGGTTCTTCCAGACGACCTTCCGCACGTAATGGTGGCCGTCCCGGTTAAACGAGCCGCGATGGAATAGCTCGTAACGCGCTCGCGCTTCCCGGCTCTGGCTCTTCCGATCCTGCTCGTAGCGGTTCGCCGAATAGAGGGCTCCGGCCGCGCCGAGGAAAGTGAGCGTCTTGTCGCCATTTACGAGGCCGAGCAGACCAAGAACGCCCGAACCGATGGCGAGATTACGCCATTCGTTTTTCGTCTTTTGGCGGTGGCTCTGCGCCTGGACAGACATCGGCGCCACCGCGAACCCGGCGATGGCGAGAAGGGCGACGCCCTTCTTCGTTAATTCTCTGAAACTCATAAAAACTCTCCCGTTTCATTCGTAAGGCTGTGGAGCGGGACAGGTTTGTTCCTTCAACTAAGTGGGAGCGCCGGCGATTCCCCGGCCTCTTCGACCCCTTCGGCGATCCGCGATCGGGTCGGCTCGACCGTCACGATCACGGCTTTGAAGGCTGGCGTCTTCGATCTCGGGTCGGTCTTCCGAGAAACGAGCACGTTCGCCTCGGGATAGTACATCGCCGCGCATCCGCGAGCGACGTCCAGCTCCCGCACGAGGATATCTCTCATCTCACCGGTATCGCTTCGAACGGTGACCGGCTGATCGACCCTAAGTCCCAAACCGGCAATATCGAGCCGGTTCATCATGATCACATCGCGTCGCTCTTGGCCTCGATAGATGTCCTCTTCGTCGTAGACGACCGTATTGAACTGGCCCTCCGATCGGATCGTCATGAGGCGAAGCTGCCGGTCGCCCGACGGCTGTCTTGCGGGGAACGGATGGGGCCGGAAAGCAGCTTTGCCCGTCGCCGTCGCAAACCTGGGCTCATGGATCACGCGGCCGGGGATCGTGAACTCCTTCTTCGTCTCGCCGATCGATTCGATTTCCTTGAGGTGGGGAGCGAGTCGCGGAATGAGGCGGCGAATCGCCTCGTGGTCGCCGAGGTTGCCCCAATCGAGACGGCCATCCGCGAAGACCCGTGCCGCGATTTCGGCAAGAATCGAAGTTTCGCTTCGCGGGCCGTCGAATCGGGCAGAGCCGCCGTCGCTCAGCCTCACATAGCTGAACATGGATTCCTGAGTCGTGCTCTGCGCCTCCTCGTCCCGAGCCCGTACGGGAAGGATGAGCGTGGTCTTGCCAAGGCCGTGCGCGTGGCCGGTGTTGAGAGAGGTGCTCAGATAGACCAGAGTCTCGACGTTGCTCAAAGCGGAGGAGGCGAATCGGGCATCGGGATTTGCGCCATACAGATTGCCGCCGAGACAAAAGCCGAACGAGATTTCACCCCTGCCTGCCGCCTCCATCGCACCCATCGTATCGTAGCCCTTGAATTCGGGAGCGGGATAGCCGAGTGTGGCCAAGCCCTCGACGGCCACCTTGCTCATGGCGGGACTGACCCCGACCGAGCCCATCCCTTGCACATTGCTATGCCCGCGGATCGGCAGCACGCCGGCGCCCTCCCGGCCGATCATGCCCCGGAGCAGAGCGAGGTTGACGATCCATTGGACGTTCTCGGTTCCGTGCTCGTGGTGGGTAATGCCCATCGTCCAGGCGAAGACCGTGCGGTGGGAGCGGGCGTATTCCTCGGCGGCGGCTTCGATCTCGGTTCGCGTCAAACCGCTGGCGGTTTCGATATCCTCCCATGTCAAGGCATCGACGAGCGACCTGAACTCGACAAAGCCCTCGGTCGAAGCATCGATGTAGGCATGGTCGACGGCACCCAGTTCGAACAGGCGCTTGGCGATGCCGGCGAAGAGCCCGATGTCGCCGCCAATCGTCGGCTGGAGATACATCGAGGCGATCTCGTCGCCAAACAACAGGCTCTTCACGTTGGAGGGTACGCGGAAATTCGTCAGACCCAGCTCGCGGACTGGATTGACGACGATCACTTTGCCGCCTCGCCGCCGAAGCTTCACGAGGGTTGCCATCAGGCGCGGATGGTTCGACGCGGGATTGCCGCCGATGAGGAAGAAGAGGTCGCATTTCTCCAGATCATCGAATTCGATGGTCGCAGTCGGCGATCCGATGGAATCTTTCAGGCCGGCGCCGCTCGCCTGATGGCAATAGTAGGAGCAGTTGTTGACGTGGTTCGTCCCATAGGCGCGGGCGAAAAGCTGCATCAGGAAGCCGGCCTCGTTCGAGCTGCGTCCGCTTGCATAGAAGAAAGCCCGTTCAGGGTTCGTTTTCTTCAGTGCGTCGGCGATGAGGCCGAAGGCTTCCTCCCATGAAATCGGCTCGAAGTGGGTCGCGCCGGGTCGCGCGACGACGGGATGGTCGAGGCGGCCAAAAGCCTCCATCTCCCTCGGCGAAAAGCTCTTGAGTTGAGCGATGGAATAGGTTTGAAAGAGGCGGGGCTCGATCCGGCCGCGCATATCGGCCGCCATCGCCTGCATGGATTTCTTGCAGACTTCCGGGAAGGAGCCGACCTCGTTCCGCATGCCCCCGCGCTGGCCGCCCATGCCGAACGCGCAGGTTTTGCACGCGTTCTTGGCGCGCATCGCTTTCCAGAACCGGAGGGGGCCGACTTGGGCGGCAAGGCGCAAACTGTAGCGGATCGCCTGCCAACCGCCGCCGCTTTTCGCTTTCCTCATTTCGGCTCCATTTCTTCTAAGACGAGTGTAATCCAGCGAAGCGGCGAGGCGCGCCATCAAGAAATAGGGTGCAACGGCCCGCCGATGCGCGTATCCTTCTTGCCATGCGTCTTTGCCTCGCTTTCCTCCTTACCGCCCTCGCCGCCCTTTGCTGCGCCGATGTCGAGCGCGGAGCGCCACTTCCTCGCAAGGGATTTTTCGGCGTCGCTTCCGTGGCCGATGCGAAGGGGGTCAAGGTAACGCGAATCGTCGGAGGCGGGGCCGCCGAGGCTTGCGGCCTGAAGACGGGAGACGTGATCGAGGCGGTTAACGGGAAGAAGGTGGCCGACGTCGCCGGATTCGTCGCGCTCGTCCGCACGATCAACGGGGGCGAGAAGTTCGACGTCCGCTACCTGAGGGACGGCAAGGAGGCGAACGCCAAGGGGACGATGACGGAACGGTCCCGCCAAGTCGAAGCGAACCTCGACGTCATCTACGACCAAGTCGTCAGCATGGGCAAGCGGATCCGCATCATGATCACGAAGCCCAAAGGGGACGGCAAGTTTCCGACTCTGTTCCTGATCGGCGGTATCGGCGCCTACAGCGTGGACGCGCCTTTCTCGGCCATGCCGTACGGCAACGTGCTCGGGCCAATCGCTAACGCCGGCTACGTGACGGTTCGCATCGACAAGCCGGGCCAGGGCGATAGCGAGGGACCGGAGTACAAGAACCTCGCCTTCAACGTCGAGCAGGACGCGTATCTCCAAGCCCTCCGACTTGCGAAGACGCTTCCCTTCGTCGATCCCTCGCGGATCGCAATCTACGGCCACAGCATGGGCGGCTGCTTCGCTCCGCTCGTGGCGAGCCAGGAGCCGGTCAAGGCGGTGATCGCCAACGGGACGTTGTTCAAGTCCTTCACCGAGTACATGCTGGAGAACACCCGGCGGCAGTCCGAGCTTGGCGGAGCGGCCGAGGATCAGCTTGACAAAGATCAGAAGCTCCTCGACGCGGTGATGCATTTCGTCTTCGACGAAAACCAGACGCCGGCCCAGGTCGAGCGCCGCCATCCCGACCTCGCCGCATTCACGAAGCAAACCTTCCCAGATGGCGAGACGTATTCCGGAGTCGGCATCCGCTTCTTCCGCGAGCTGAGCCACATCAACCTGCCGGAAGCGTGGAGCAAGACGAAATGCGACGTGCTTGCCCTCTACGGCGAGAACGACTTCCTGTCCGGCCGGGACGACCACGAGCGGATCGCGGCGTACGTCAACAAGCTTCGTCCCGGCACCGCCCAGTTCATTCTCATGCCGAACTGCGACCACATCTTCACGAAGACGACCTCGATGCGAGACAGCATGGACAAGTGGGGGAAGGGCGGCGAATTCAACCCGATCATCGTGCAAACGTTGCTCGACTACTTGAAGAAAGAGCTGGGCTAGCGCTAATGCTGTTTAGATAATCTCTTTGACCGTTGGACGGGGTTGGATCTGACCCGTAGGCGAAGTCATCCTGAGCCCGCCGCCCCGTGGCGGTCGAAAGTGTAGGAATGACAAATGGGAGCCCGGAGGGCTGTAGCCGTCGCAACAGCGACGCAGGCGCGAAGCGCCCTTGTCATTAGGAGCGAGCGGCGAGCCGCGCAGTCGAAGGGCCTCGCGTCGAGCGCGTGGTTGATGCGGAGATCCTTCGACTTCAGAACTTCGCCGGAGGCTCGTTCTTTCGCTCAGGATGACGCCTACCGCGCCATGACGCTCCCTTATCTAAAACAGTTTTTGGGGCTGATCTGAAACTCCCATCCAGGCTAGATCGTTCGCTCCCGTCCGACCACCATTTCATTCCTGGTTGAGAGTCCTCTCACGAGAACTCGCTAGTTCTCAGAGCTGGCCGCCTATGTCGCGAAGCGACCTTCGGAGTGCTGAAGCGCAGCTTCAGCCTTACGTGTCGTCGTTCTGTGGGAGTTCTACAGGCAGAGTTGCAACCCGTTGGGAAGGCGGAAGCTCCGCTTCAGCACTCCGAAGGTCGCTTCGCGACGGGCGCGCCTCCGCTGATCTGAGACTTCCATCGATCGTTCGCTCGCGTCCGAACACCGAACACCGTTTCATTCCTGGTTAAGAGCCCTCTCATGAGAACTCGCTGGGGCCAGGCTTCAGGAACCCGATCAGCGAGAAACCACCGGGACGTCCGTCAAATGTAACGAGCCTGCCGTGCCGCTCGATGCCTGCCACACGAATCGTGACGCCGGATAAGGTGCGAGCGGCGACGCCAGCCGCCATGTTCGCGTGAGAAATCGTCCAATGATTCGAATCCTGGACGCTTTCGACGTAGGCGACGTGGCCGTAGTCGTTTCCCTTCCGACCGTCCAAAACCATGATCTCGCCGACCGCTGGAATCTGAACCAATCGAGCGTTCTTTACTCGAACCGGCCAAGCCTTCGCATGACGGCCCCACGGGTGGTCGAAACGGATTAGCCAATCGTTTTCCCGCGCCCGCTCGTAGGCGTACCACGTGCATTGGCTCACTTCGAGCGGGCTATTCCATCGTCTAACCTGCCTTGCAAAGCGGACGCCGCCCACTGCAAAGAGAGCGAAAGCCGCGGCGACCAGCGCCAACTTCCCTGTCGAACGCACGATGTCTTACCTCCTGCCTGGTTAACCCACATCGAACAACCGGTGTTCCCAGTCGTATAATCGCCTTTATGAAGGAGAGCCCGGCGATTTTCCGTCGGCTAAAGGTGCGTTCGCTCCTCGTCGTCGGAGCGATTTTGCCGTGGATGGCCGTGGCCGCGCTTGGCCAGGACCCGGCGAAGGTAGACTTCGCCAAGGACGTCTTTCCGGTCCTGAAGTCGAAGTGCGGCGATTGCCATGGGGCCGACGGGGCTTCCGGAGGCCTTCGCCTCGATACCCTCGATGGCATTCGGAAGGGCGGCAACAGCGGAAAGCTGTATGAGCCGTTTAAGAGCGGCGAAAGCCTTATCGTCAAGCGGCTCCTCGGTCAAGACGGCAAACCGCGTATGCCGATGGGCTTCGCCCCTCTGCCCGATGAGACCATCGCCAAGATCCGGGCTTGGATCGACGCGGGCGCGGTGATTGTCGAACCGGGAACGACGAAGCATTGGTCTTACGTTCCGCCGGTCCGGCCCGCCCTGCCTGCCGTCGGCAACCCCGCATGGTCGAAGAACCCCATCGACCGGTTTGTCTACGCCCGCCTCGAGAAGGAAGGACTAAAGCCCTCGCCGGAGGCGTCGAAGGAGACGCTCGCCCGGCGGGCCGCACTCGACATTACCGGTCTGCCTCCCACTCTCGCCCAACTCGACGCCTTCCTCGCCGATAGGAGGCCGGACGCTTACGAGCGTTATGTCGACCGGCTTTTGTCATCGCCCCATTACGGCGAGCGGATGGCGCGGATTTGGCTCGACCTCGCCCGGTATGCCGACACGAACGGCTACGAGAAGGATCTGCCACGGCAGATATGGGCTTGGCGGGACTGGGTCATCGATGCCTTCAACCGGAACATGCCTTACGACGAGTTCACGATCGAGCAGCTCGCCGGAGACCTGTTGCCGAAGCCAACCCGCGACCAGCTCGTTGCGACCGGCTTCAACCGGAACAGCATGCTGAACGACGAGGGAGGCATCGATCCCGAGGAATTCCGCGTTGTCGCCGTGATGGATCGGATCGACGCGACGGCCACAACGTGGCTCGGCTCGACCCTTGCCTGCGCCCAGTGCCACAACCACAAGTACGATCCCTTCACTCAGAAAGACTATTACAGCTTTTTCGCCTTCTTCAACCGCTCCGAAGACAACGGCCGCGATACGGCCCCGACGATCCGGCTTTACACGGAGGCCCAACAGGCCGTCGCCAACGATCTTTCCGCCGAGATCAAGGATTACCAGGCCAGGATAAAAGCGATGCGGCCCACGGTTTTGGCCGCCCAAGTCACGCCTTGGGATCGAGACTGGACGGTCGTCAAGCCCTCCAAGGCCGAGGCGGAAGGAGCCCATCTCTCGATACTAGACGACTCGTCGATCCTCGCGTCCGGCCCCGATCCAAAAGCCGATCTCTATCGGATAACGGTTCCCTTGTCCGGCCTTAGCCAACTGGCGGGGCTGCGGATCGAGGCGATTCCCGACGCCGGCTTGCCGGAACATAGCTCGGGGCGGAATGAGAACGGCAACTTCGTCCTGCGCCACGTGGAAGCGATGATCGTCCATCGCGACGGCTCGATGACGCCCCTCAAGCTGGCGACGGCGACCGCCGACTTTTCCCAGCAGGACTTCGATCCGCAGTCGACGATTTCGGATGGTCCCGGACTCGGGTGGGCGATCGCGGCTTTCCAGCCCGAGAACCGTACGCTTCACCAACTGGCGATCTCCCTCGCGGGTCCTTACAAACCTTCGTCGACCGACCGTCTCCAGATCACGCTGCGCCACCAAACTCGGTTCCCGCACCACAATCTTGGACGATTTCGGATTTCCCTGACCTCGAACCGGCGTCTTGCCGCGGTTACCCCGCCTACCGTCGCGATCGCCGCCGTCATCGCCAAGCCGGCCGACAAGCGAACGGCCGAAGAACAGAAGCAAGCGGAGGATTACTTCCTGCGAAGCGCTCCCGAACTGGCCGAGACTCGGCGGCATCTCGATGAGGCCCAAATGCGGCTCGGCCGGCTTGAGGCAAAAGTTCCAACGACGATGGTCATGCGCGATCTCCCGACGCCGCGGCCCGACCACATTCTGAAGCGGGGAGACTTCCGCACGCCCGGCGACCCGGTCGAGCCGGCTACGCCGGAATGTCTCGGCGGAAAGGCGACGCGGCCGGACCGCCTCGGCCTGGCGCGCTGGCTCGTCGATCCCAAGAATCCGCTCACGGCAAGAGTCGAGGTCAACCGTCTCTGGGAGCAGTGCTTTGGCCGAGGGATCGTTGCGACCCCCGAGGACTTCGGCTCGCAAGGCGATCCGCCGAGCCATCCGGAGTTGCTCGACTGGCTCGCCACCGAATTCGTCGCGAAGAAGTGGGATGTGAAAGCGATGCTCCGTCTGATCGTTACCTCGGAGACCTATAAGCAGTCCTCGCGCGTGACGCCGGACCTGCTGGCGAAGGATCCGAACAACACTCTTCTCGCCCGGGGGCCACGCTTCAGAGCGGAGGCAGAAATGATCCGGGACATTGCCCTCACCGCCAGCGGCCTGCTCTCGGAGAAGATCGGCGGGCCCAGCGTAATGCCGCCCCAGCCGCCCGGCATCTGGGAGAACAGCTTTAGCTTCTACGATACGAAGGAACGCTGGAAGGATGCGACCGGACCGGATCGGTACCGGCGCGGCCTCTACACCTATTGGCGTCGGACGGCTCCTTATCCGATGGCCTTGACCTTCGATCTGAAGAGCCGGGACATGTGCGTCGCTCACCGGTCACGGACGAATTCTCCCCTACAGGCCCTCAACCTGCTCAACGACCCCGTGTTTCTGGAATGCGCGGGACGCCTTGGAGTGAAGATGAGCCAGGCGAAGGACGGCATCGTCTATGGTTTCCGAGCCTGCACGGGGCGGACGCCCAGCGCCAAGGAAGTCGCGATTCTCGAACAGGTCCGGCGCGACGCCCTCGCCGACTTCCGCCGACAAGGGGGAGCGGCTACCGCCGAATTTCTGCGCGCAGCCGGGATTACGGCGAAGGAAGAACTTACCGACCAGAACGCAGCCTGGATCGCCGTCGCAAACACGATCTTGAACCTCGACGAGACGATTACCAAGGGTTAGGATTCTCTCGCGTCGAGTAGCCGACAGGCGATCGAGATCAGCTCGTTCATGTCGAAGCTCTGGAAAAGGGCGGTTGCGCCCAGTTCGAAGGCTTTGCCCTGCGTCTCGTCGGAGTTGTCGGCACTTGTAATCACGATCGGCACGGACGTTTCGGCACGCAACAACCGGAGCACGTCGAAGCCGTCCAGATTGGGCATCCGGAGATCGAGCAGGATAAGGTCGGGCTGAAAGCGGCGGAACGTTTCCACGGCCGCTCGAGAATCGGCGACCTCTTCGATGTGCTGGAAGCCCGCGATCTTCAGGACGTTGCTAAAGACAAAGCGATTGTCGGGACTGTCATCGACGATCAAGATTCGCCGATTGGCCGCGCGAGGCGACGGAGCCAGACGGTTAGCCATCGCTACCCCGGCCACTTCCCCCTCCTCCGGCAAAACCTTGTCATTCTCCATAAAAATTCGGGTGCGCCTGCCGTTTTCGTTAGGGCTACCGCCCCTACTGGAAGTGTATTAGACTACGGTCCGATTACGATGGTTCCTGTCCATTTGCATCGAGGAATCGACACCTCTTCGGATGCTCGAACTTCCTTATAAATGTACATCGGTTTAGGCCTCATCCAGCTGCGAGTAGGCCTGCGGCCACGGCTGTTGCCCGGGCGGCGGAACGAGTATGCGCCGAATTCGCGGCTCGTCCGCAACGGGACGGCGCATCGCGAGAAGCAACGCCGAAACAATTGCATGACTCATCGCACAATCTTGCGACAGGCCTCGCCTTATAATGTTTCTCGGTATGGCTCCGATCGACGATCTCAAGACTTTGACGCGGCGACACTTCCTCCAGCGGGCGGGCGCGTCGATCATCGGGACAGTCGGCCTCGCGATGCTGCTGAACGAGGAGGCGTTCGCCGATCAAGCGCCCCACCGGCGGAACGATCCCTTCGCGCCGAAGAAGCCCCACTTCCCGCCCACGGCCAAGCGCGTCATCTTCCTGAACATGATGGGCGCGCCGAGCCAGCCCGATCTCTTCGACTTCAAGCCGACGCTCAGGAAGTACGACGGCGAGACGATTCCCGACGAGGCCGTCAAAGGCCTTCGCCTCGGTCCGTTCACGAACAAGGACACGATGAAGGTGTTCGCCTCGCCCTGGCAATTCGCACAGTGCGGCCAGAGCGGGATGTGGCTCAGCGAACTTCTTCCCCACTTGCGAGAGGTCGTCGACGACGTCACCTTCGTGCGCTCGATGCACACGAACGAAATCAACCACGTGCCCGCGCAATTGCTGCTGAGCACCGGCTCGCCGCGAATGGGGCGGCCGACAATGGGCTCCTGGGTGACCTACGGCCTGGGCTCGGAATGCGAGGACATGCCCGGCTTTATCGTCTTGACCTCGGGCAAATCCGGACGGTGCGGCACGACTTGCTGGGGAAGCGGCTTCTTACCGAGCGTCTACCAGGGCGTGCCGTTCCGTTCGTCGGGCGAGCCGGTTCTTTACCTGAACAACCCGCCGGGCATGGACGCCGACCTGCGCCGCAAGACTCTCGACGCGATCAAAGAGATCAACCACGGCGAATTGGCCGACATGGGCGACCCCGAGATCGCAACTCGGATCGAAGCCTACGAGATGGCTTACAAGATGCAGACGAGCGTGCCCGAGGTCATGGACATTTCCAAGGAACCGCCGGAGATGCACGCCCTCTACGGCACCGAGCCGGGCAAGTCTTCTTTTTCCAACAACTGCCTGCTCGCCCGGAGGCTGATCGAGCGCGGCGTGCGCTTCGTGCAACTCGACCACGGCGGCTGGGACCATCACGGCGGCGGCGACCAAAATCTCATGACGGGGCTGCCACAGCGCTGCAAGCAGGTGGATCAGGGCAGCGCGGCTCTCATAAAGGACCTGAAGCAGCGGGGCCTGCTCGACGACACGCTCGTCATTTGGGGCGGCGAGTTCGGACGGCAACCGATGGCCCAATCGAAGCCGACCAAAGAGGATGCCGGGCGCGATCATCTCCGCTCGGCCTTCACGATCTGGATGGCGGGAGGCGGGATCAAGCGAGGCGCGATCGTCGGGCAGACGGACGATTTCGGGATCACGGTTACCGAGGACCCGATCCACATCCACGACCTTCAGGCGACGATCCTCCACTGCCTCGGGATCGACCATACGCGCCTGACCTACAAGTTCCAGGGCCGCGACTTCCGGCTGACGGACGTCGAGGGCGTCGTCGCCCAGAAGCTGCTGGCCTAGCCGGCTTAGCCGCCTCCGACGCCGTGAGTCACCGGCGGATGCGGGTGATTCAGGACCGGCGTGAGCAGAAACGCGTGGGTATGCGTTCCCACGAGTCCTCGCCCGACGATCATCCCATTCGCGCTGATGCCATAGGCGGCCGACAGCAATATGCCGGAATTGGGCGGAATCAATGTGTTCAGGTTGCGCATCCCACCGGTCATCGACCAGACGAAGGCCGTCGAATTCCCCTGCCCGTCGTCGCAATAGCCGACCGACGTCCCGGACGGGTTCATCGCTTGAACCCACGACGTTTGATTGCCAGCCAAGACGCCCATATCGACGGGCGTGCCCGCCGCCGTCCAGAAGCAGCCATGCTGCTCTCCACTGGCCAAGTCCGAGTCGCCGGCGACCTGGCCGGAGTTGTTGATGGCGTAAGCAGCGGAGTAGGAGCCGCCAAGGCTTGTCAGCGCGCGGAAGCCGTCAGCCGAGGTCCAGACGAACGCATTGCTGCCGGACGGGCCGATGGACACCCCGCACACCGCGCCTGGATCGTTGCAACCGATAGCCGTGGCGAATGCGTCCGGGCCGCCGAGGTCTTGCATCCCGTTCGTGGGGGTCCATACGAATGGATGCTCGCCGAAGCCCGAGAGAAACGATCCGCCGACGACATAACCGGCGGCATTGACGCTCCTTCCCGCCGCGCCGCCGCCGAGATTGCCAAGGTCCTGCGCGCCACCTGCCGCCGTCCAGCGGAAGGCGTCTTCGGTTGGGCCGAAGTTGGCCTCGCCCGCCACCTGCCCCTGCTCGTTGATCGCGTTGGCCGCCGAGTTCACGTTAACGATGAGCCGCATGCCGCCGGACCGCGTCCATAGAAAGGCGAAGTGGTCCCCGTTCGAGTCGAACGACATTGCGCCCACAACCTGGCCCGCGCTGTTGACGGCGTAAGCGCCCATCAATTCCTGGCCGACATCGCCGAGATCGGTCACGGAATATCGCTGAGCAGGCGCGGCAACCGCCAGCGAGGCAACGAGCAGCCCAATCGAAGCACGAATCATCCGGCCCTCCAAACAATGACAACTATGTCGCAATACGTTTGACGCAGGTTGGGCCGTTGCGGGATCGCCGAACGATCACATCGTCTTCAACATGACCAGATCGCGCTTTACATCGCCATCGGGCGCATCCTGCCAAACGCCATCCGCCTTCAAGAGGGCGATCAGCTCGTCGACGCCTCGCTCCTGGGGAATGCCATTCTTGACGATCTCCCGCTTGCGGTAGAGCGTGATTTTGCCTCCCGCCGCGCCCACGTAGCCGTAATCGGCATCGGCCATCTCGCCGGGGCCGTTGACGATGCAGCCCATCACCGCGATGTCGAGGCCCACGAGATGCTTGGTCGCCTCGCGCACCTGGTGGAGCACGGTGGGAAGGTTGAACTTCGTGCGGCCGCAGGAGGGGCAGGCGATATATTCGACCTTCGTCTTCCGCAGGCCGAGCGATTGGAGGATGTCGTAACAAACGGGAATCTCGTTGACCGGGTCTTCGCTGAGGGATACGCGGATGGTGTCGCCGATGCCCTCCATGAGCAGCGTGGCGATGCCGGCGGTCGACTTGATCCGGGCGTACTCGCCGTCTCCGGCTTCGGTCACGCCGAGATGCAGCGGATAAGCCATGCCCTCCTCCCCCATACGCTTCACCATCAGCCGGTTCGCGGCGACCATGATCGGCACCCGGCTGGCCTTGAGGGAGATATTCAGGTTTCGGTAGTCGTGGGCTTCGCAGATGCGGAGGTATTCGAGGGCGCTTTCGACCATGCCGTCCGGCGTATCGCCGTAGGTCACGAGCATCCGCTCGCTGAGCGAGCCGTGGTTCACCCCGACCCGCATCGCCCTGTCGTGCCTTTTGCAGGCTTCGATGACGGGAACGAAGCTTTCTTCGATGGATCGCAGCTCCTCGGCATGCTCCTCCGGTGAATAGGCCAACTCATTCTTGAGCTGCTCGATCGTCGCGTCTGCGGATTGGGAATTGACGCGTCCGGTGTGCTTGCGGAAGACAAACAGACCTGGATTCACGCGTACCTCGTCGACATGCTTCGCGGCTTCGACGGCGATCGCCGTCCCCTGGTGATGGACGTCGGCGGTCAGGGGAACGTAGCCGTAGCGCTCCGTTACCTTCGCCCGGATTTCCTCCACGCATTGAGCCTCTCCGAGGGAGGGAGTCGTCACCCGGACGAGCTCGCAGCCGGCGCGGTGAAGGCCGATGATCTGCTCCACGCAGGCCTCGACGTTCCTGGTTTCCTCGGTGATCATCGATTGGACGACGATGGGATGCCCGGAACCCATCGTGATCGGGCCGACCCGGCATGGCGTCGTCTGGCGGCGAGGATAAGTGGTTTCGAGGCTCATAGCGGCTTACCGGCTTCTACGTCGATTATGGCCGCGAGGATGAACGCTCCATGAACAGTTCCTGACCGATAGGCTCGGCCCGAACATATTGTAATAGAATGGACTTTGTCGCACCCATACGCGGGGGGAAACCATGATCACAGTCGTCATCAACTGCCCGGGCGTCAGCTCGCTTCAATACGAAGAGGCCTGCCGCCTCGCCAATGTTTCGCCGTCGAATCCGCCGGCGGGCCTCGTCTTTCATTGCGGCTCGCCGACCGAAGACGGCTGGCTCGTCGTCGACGTTTGGGAGTCCGAGGAGGCTTTCAAGAAGTTCGGAGAGCGGCTGATGCCCGCCGTGAAGGAAGCAGGCATCGACGCGCATCCCATGATCTACCGAACCCACCAGGTAATGGGGTCGGCGATCCCGGTTACCGCTTAGGCGGCGCCTGCGGCGGCTTGTTTCCTCCATGGCAAGCCGCTACAATTCGGCGTGCCCTTCAAGAACTTCCGCATTTGGCGGGGGAGGCTTCCCCACTGGCGCGCCGACGACGTTCGCTACTACGTCACGTTCCGCCATCGCCGGGAAATCGACTTCGGAGAGCGCCGGCTTCTCCTCAGAGCTCTTCTGAAGCCCGAGGCGCGCAAGTGGGACCTGCTCATCCTGTGCGTCCTTCCCGAACAGACCGAGTTGATCTTTACGGTGCGCGAGCAGCCGACCGGCCGGCCTTACGAGCTTTCCGAGATCGTCGAGAAGGCAAAGACGAAAGCCGGGCGAGACATCCTCAAGAAGACCGGCGAGCGTTATCCGCCCTTCTACGCGGAAAGCTACGATCGGATCATCCGGGACGAGGCCGAGCTCGAAGAGCGATGGCAGGCAATCCTCGATTCGCCGATCAACCACGAGTTGGCGGAAACCGCCGAAGAATGGGATGGTTTGTGGCTTCCTGTGGAAGTCTAGGGCTCCCGCTTCGCCATGTTTTGCATCCACCACAGGCTAAAGGCGACGGCGACGAACGTAAAGAAAAGCGCCCAGCCGGGATGACGCTCGGCGCCTGCGCCGACACCCAAGGCCGACGGCACGACTCCGCCGAGGATGGCTCCGGCCATCGGCGCCCCGCTTTTGGCGACTCGGGCGCGCCCGATCAGGAGGAGGCTCAAGATCAGGCTGATGATAATGAACACCAGGACGAGCAGCCAATAGGCGGCCATGATCGCGAGTCCGACGGTGCTCGGCCAATTCTGCATCTCTACCGAACAATTATAAGCCGCATCTCGTACGAGATAGTTGTTCTGTCGGCGTCCGCGTAACGGTAGACTTGGCAGCCAAAGGGGAACTCCGTTATAATGCGATTCTCAGCAATCTCCACGGAGGGAGGTTCATGAATATCTATCAAATTCAAGGCGGCAACAGACTCCAAGGATCGGTTGATGTTGCCGGCAGCAAAAACACGGCTCTCGCTATTTTGTCGGCTGTAGCCCTCGCCGAGGGCACGACCGTTCTTCACAACGTTCCGAACATCTCGGACACCCGGATCAAGGCCGGCTTGCTCGAACGCTTCGGAGCCAAGGTCCAGTGGATCGAAGGCTCGCTGATCGTCGATTGCACCCACTTGCATCAGGGCGAAACCGACGAGGAGACCGTGCGGGCGATCCGCACGTCGTTCTACCTCCTCGGCCCGCTTCTGGCTCGGATGGGCAAGGTCGAGATGCCGGCTCCCGGCGGATGCAAGATCGGAGCCCGGCCGGTGGACTTCCACCTGAAGGGTCTCGGGCTTCTCGGAGCGACGATCGACCTGGAAGGCGGCGTTTATCGAGCCCGGGCCAACGAGCTGCGCGGCGCGGAGATCTACCTCGACTTCCCCAGCGCCGGCGCGACCCAGCATCTGATGGCGACGGCGACCCTCGCCAAAGGCGCGACAACGATTAAGAATGCGGCCGTCGAGCCGGAGGTCGTGGCGCTCGCCCAGTTCCTCCAGGGCCTCGGGGCCAGGATCGAGGGCGCGGGAACGTCGACGATTACGATTCTCGGCGTGGAAAGCCTGGAGGGATGCGCGTTCCGCATCCCGGCCGACCGCATGCAGGCGGCGACCTACCTACTCGGCGGCGCGATCACCGAGGGCGACGTCACGGTCTGCGGCATCCTCCCGGAGGATCAGACGGCGGTCGTGAACAAGCTTCGCGAGGCGGGCGCGGACGTCGAGGAAGGCGCGGACTGGGTCCGGGCCGGAGCGACCAAACGCCTGAAGGCGATCAAGGTCAAGACGATGCCGCACCCCGGCTTCCCGACCGACATGCAGCAGCCGATGGCGGCCGTTCTCACGCTTGCTCAGGGCACGAGCATCGTCGAAGAGACGATCTATGAAAGCCGCACGGGACATATCTCCGAGCTCAACCGCATGGGCGCGAATATCCGTGTTGAGGGCCGCTCGGCGATCATCAATGGCGTGAAGAATCTACGCGGCGCGCACGTCGAGGCAAGCGACCTCCGCGCGGGAGCCGCACTGGTTCTCGCCGGCCTGGCCGCCGAAGGGGAGACTCGCATCCGCAACATCCACTTCATCGACCGGGGCTACGAGAACTTCGAGGCCAACCTCCGGTCGCTCGGCGGCAAAATCGAGCGCGCGCCGATGACCGAGACGGACGACGTTCATTTCGAGGGGTGATCTGCATCTCGTAAGGGAATGAGGATGAAAGGGGCGAGGAAGTTTCTCGCCCCTTTTGCATGCCCTCCGCGAGGCCGCGGAGCCGTAGGCTGTAGTCGCAGGTTTTACACCTGCGCGCCCGAGGGGCGATTCTCCCCTGGAGGCCATTTGAATGCCTCGGGATATGGGGAGCGGCTCGCCAACACAGGCGACATTAGCATCTGGCACTTAAACGATCTTTAGTGCTTGAAGGAGGGATGGTCAATTCGGAGCATCTTCTTGAAGACTGACTGCGGATTGGCAGCCAACCAAGCCTCTAGTGCATGCCTGCTCTCTTCCGCCTCGGCGGGCCGGCCAAGCTTAGTCGCCAGGTCGAACATCGCGTAAAGAGCCTGCTCCGGAAACAGCCACTTGCCTCCCATTTCGTAGGCGGCTTTCATGAGGCTGTAACTCCGTTGGACCGTTTTCTCGCGCTCGGACGCGATCTGCAGCACCATCGGATTGTTGGGAGCTAGCTTTTCGGCTTGACAGAACAGCTCCGTCAGGCGCTCCTGCTTGGCAGGGTCTGCCATCGTGCGCGTGACCATGACTTGCTCGGTCCGGCCGCCTATCCTGGCGGTTGCCCATTCGTGCGACTCCTTGGCGGGCCGCAGCCTGGTTTCTCGGCAAAGGTCGACCCATCGGTAGTAGCCGGCGAGCGCATAGGCATCGTTCTTCAGAACGGCCGGCACCGTCTCGATGATAGCGATGACCGGCCTGGAATCCTCAAGATGCTGCACCACATGGATGTCGCTGCCAATGTAGCGAAGGAGATACCTCTCATAAAACTGCGTCCGCAGGACGCCGTATAGGAATCGGCTTTCCCTGCTCTTCTTGTAGGCAACCAGGTAGGCCTGAGCGTACGACTCAAGGTTTCCCTCCGCGATCGCAGTGCGAATGACCTTCTCTTGCTCGGCTGTCGTCTTGGCGCGAAGGATGACATTTCTGGGCGACGGTTGCTGCTCTCCGCCGATGAGTAGCAACCAAATAATTAATAAGGCGACTTTCATGGTATTACCTGGTTCCGGACGTCAAGCCCCCACCCATCATAATACGCCTTCCATAGGTTGCCGTCACCGGCAAATCCATGCAGGTCGTACTTGCTTCCGATCGGGAACGTCGCATGCCCAGCCGCGTGGAGGTAGAGGTACACGGTTTCGCCGGGATGGACGGTCGTCGACATGGACACGGACTTACCCCTCGCATATTGCTCAGATGTGTCATGTCGTTCGTCGATACCAAGTTGAAGCTTGATCCCTTCCGCTTCGATGCCGGCGCTGCCGTGCTCCGCATTTCCCGAAGAGTAGGTATAGCTCCTCGTGTCCGAAACCGTAAAGGTTGCCGTAATGTCGTGGTCAAGATTATTGACGCAGAACGCGAGCAATAAAGGATGGAAGTCACCGATTGGTTCCGGGCACTGCCAGAGGTCGCCCGCATACGGACTTTGCCAAGTTGCGCCGGTTAGCTCGCACGGCGCGTGAATGCGCATGAAGTAGTTCGTCTGTGCGGTGAAGCCATCGACCTGGTCAGTGACCCTGTATTTAATCGTTCCGGTATAGGGGGCGCCCCTCAGGGATTGAACCGATATGTAGTCGCCGTAATCCGAGAAGTACCAGTCGGTCCACAAATCGGTGTTCTCAGACACCGCGCCATCCGACCAATACCCGGCAGGATAATCGCGCCACCACTCGTTGAATAGCTGATCGTCGGCCGTATGCGGCCAATATCCCAAGAGGCTTCGGGAAATATCGAAATCGAACTGCGACCAGAATACTCCGGGAAAATCTTCTCTTAGCCCTTGAATGGATGTATCCCCATACATGCAGCCGGACGCGTCGGGAACGTTCCGCACGGGTATGCCGTTGGCATCCCGGCGATAGGTGGGATCAAGGTTCGATGTTAGTACGGCGACCCGAGTTGTAGGAACCACTGAGGGCGAAAAACCGACGGAGGCGTTAGTCAGCTTGTATCCGGTTCCAGATGCGGAGGAAGACAGCGAGATCGTGAATTGCACTGTCCCATCGTTCGAAACTGGCTCCTGGACGCCCCTGGCGCCCATCGAATCCGCATTGATGTAATCGTTCCCCTGCGTGACCACTGCAGGAAAATTAAGGCCATTATCCGCGCTGGCTCCTCCAATGGCGCCGGTCCCGAAGTGGCAAGCAGACGACGAGTTGATCAGTACGTATACGACCGGCGGCGGCATGACGCCGGGGTGTTTCCAAGTCAGCTTCACATCGACCGATCCCGAACCTGTGGCGCTAACGCCCCAGGGATTCCCGTCGGGATAGTCGTTCTGGCCCATATCTCCCTCTTGGAACGGATAGTCGACCTGAGGAGAGGACCAGACATGGTTCTCCGTGTGTTCGACTCCGGGCCAGATCGGATACGTAGCCGAACAGGCTCCATGAGCCGTCATCGCTATCGACCAGTCCGGATTCGCCAAGGGCGGACTTCCGGATCCGCCGCCCCCGGAAGCCTGAGCACGGACGCCTGGAGGGAAAAGACCGATAGCTACGAAAAGGATCGAAGCCATCGTGACGGTAGCCAGAGATGTTTTTATCATGCTTGATATTCCTTGGTATATGTGGTGTCTGGCCGAACACATCGGATTAACAGACCGAAGATATCGGTATTCACCTTAACGTTGATGGACCCAAAACCCAAAGGTCGGACTTTCCTCAAAAAGTTCAGTAACGTAACTATATCACAAGAGTTACCGTTATAGGAACCATAAACGCGCCATTTTTCTCGGGTGAGTCGCGGAAACCAGCAATCGGTGCGCTCGCCCGAATACGCGGCTCTCCTGGAACTAGTCAGGGACGCCCGGCTCGCATCGGGTTTGACGCAGAAAGAAATCTGCGACCGGCTGGGCAAGCCCAAGAACTACTTGATCAAAGTCGAGCGCGGAGAGCGCCGACTTGACGTCGTCGAGTTGTTCGCGCTCTGCGAAGCCATGGGCGCCGACGCCCAGAAACTCATCAAAGAGTTCGCCGCGAGGCGGGCGTAGAGTTGCAGGCTATCCAGATCTCCACGGCTCGGACATGCAAATCGCGGACACGAAGTGTGGCATGCAGTTTCCGACGAGTGCAGAATCATGTATGGCATACGTATCGGAGCTGCTCACTCATTTTGTTGGGAGAAGCCTTCCAACCGAAGAAGACAGGTTTAGTCTCCTATTGAAGATTCTCCGCGAAGGGCGTTTGGGCCAGTGGCGCGAGGAAGGCAACGTCAGGATTGACCCAGCCTCAATCTCAATCTCGGGATTGGGAAGCCTCTGTGAAAATTCGTTTGTAGACTTCGCTCCGGTCTGCTTCTGCGACATACCGGAGACAGACCTAGATCGCCATACAAATCTCTATGGCTGTTTTGGTATTGCTTTTACCAAGACGTTCCTTTCTGAGCTCGGCGCGAACCCAGTCTTCTATGTTGCGAAGGGTTCCCTTGCAACCCATAGGCAACCGCCGTTGACAGGTGCGTTATTCGAGCAATTGACGACGTCGAAGCCACTGCCACCGGGTGCATTCTATGGCGATCTGCGCGCAAAACCGGTCCCAATCCCCAGGTGTAAGTTTTTCGACGAGTTGGCGGGCGAGGTTCTGACAGTATTACCGGCCCCTTGGCCGCCCGGCACCCCACCAGATGCAAGTGATCCTTACCGAGAGTTACAAGCGAGGGTCAAATTCGATCTCCTTCGACACGTGTTCGCATTTATGAAGTTCTTTGACGAGACATTGCCCGAAGAAGACGCGGACAACTATTACATGGAGAGGGAATGGAGGGTGGCTGGCTTCGTGCGGTTTACAGTGGCAAATGTAGCCCGAATCTACGTACCAAAGGGATATGGATCTCGTTTGCTTGCCGAGATCCCGAGCGTTCACATGCGTGAATTGCCGATTTGAGGAACTTGATGTCAGCCTAGGCGCATCCCAAGAGAGTCGCTTCGCGACCGCAGGTGTGAAACCTGCGACTACAGCCTTCGGCTTCCCGACTCCAAGAGGGGGAGTCGCTTTGAATGCCTCGGGACACTGAAGGCGTCCGCTCCGGGAGCACTGACTTTCAGCGTGACAAGTCGCGCAGTTGCAAAGCGTGGACAAGTCCACGCAAACTTAGTTCCCTGTTACACAATAGTTAACGACGATGCCCGTAAAATTCGCGCTTGAGCTTGGCATCGACCTTGGCACGGCGAATTTCCTCGCCTACCGCCGGGACAAAGGGTTGGTCCTCAACGAGCCGTCGGTCGTCGCCGTCAATACGACCACCGGCAAGGTTCTCAAGGTTGGTAGCGATGCCTACGAAATGCTCGGGCGGACGCCGAACAACATCTCCGCCATCCGGCCGCTGAAGGATGGGGTGATCGCCAACTACTCGATGACCCTGAAGGTGCTGGAATACATCTTCGACCGGTCGTGTGGTATGCGACGCATGTTCCGGCCGACCACGATGATCTGCGTGCCGAGCAGCGCCACCAACGTCGAGCGGCGCGCCGTACTCCAGGCCGCGCGGGAAGCAGGAGCGGGGATCGCGATGACGATCGAGGAGCCGATGGCGGCGGCGATCGGGGCGGGGTTGCCGGTCATTTCCCCGGGCGGGAATATGGTCGTCGACGTCGGCGGGGGCACGACCGATATCGCGATCATCTCCCTCGGCGGCATTGTTCTTTCGACAAGCGTCCGAGTGGGCGGCAATAAGCTGGACGACGCAATCGTCCGGCACATCCGCAACGTCTACAACCTCGCGATCGGGGAGACGACGGCGGAGGAGATCAAGATCAAGATCGGCTCGGTTTGGCCGATGGCGCAGGAGATGCGGATGGAGGTGCGAGGCCGGGACCTCGTCGCCGGGCTTCCCAGCGCCGTTGAAATCACGAGCGATGAAATCCGAGACGCCCTCACCGAGCCCATACTCCAAGTCGCGGAGCGGCTCTGCTGGACGCTCGAACAGACTCCGCCCGAGCTGGCTGCCGACATTATCGATCGAGGCGTAACCTTAACCGGCGGAGGCGCTATGCTAAGGGGGTTGGACAAATTGCTACACAGCAAGACCGATATCGCGGTTCGCGTCGCCGATAATGCCCTTACGTGCGTCGCGATCGGAACCGGGCGGGCGTTGGAAGAACTGGAATTCATTCAGAACAGCGGCGCGGTGACAACGATATGAAACGCTTCCTCCCATTCCTATTTGCCGTGAGCATCCTGGCGGGATTCGCCTCGGCCGAGGCTCCGGTCACCCAGGCCGAAGCCGCGACCGTGTTCACGAAGGCGGAGCAGGTCATGAAGTCGGTTCTCCGATACAAGACGGCCGCCCCGGCCTTTCAGCGCGGAACGGGGGTGGCGACGAGAGAGCAGATCCTCAAGCACTTTTCCGACCTCATGGCCGCGATGAAGGGAAAGTTCAAATTCACGCCGCCGCCCCTGCCTTCGGCCCCGGCGTACGTGTCCTTCAAAGACCCGAAAACGAAGGAGCTTGCGGTCAAGATGGAGGCTCTCGGCTTCATCGACCGGTATGGCCCCCTGGCGACGTCGAAGACGGAAGGACTGTCGCCGCAAGAGTTTGGAGACGCACTCGGCTACTTCATGGCCCGGATCGCGGAGCTATCCCACACGCCCTCCTCCAAGTTCAGCCCCTATCTGTCCGGGTAGCGCGTCGGCCACGCCCTATTCGGCCTCCTTTCGCCGCCGATTACTGCACGGTCGAGAATTGCCGGCGAGTCGCGTAGACGCCAGTCGAAAGCGCAGGGTTGGATGGAAGCACGAGGGTACGTCTCCTAGCTGGAGAGCCTGTCTTGCCGCCGTGGTTCTCCGGGCAGACGCTGGCTCACGAGATTGAATACATCTTCTGCGATGTCCTTCGGCTCTCGCAATTGATCGTCGTCCGATAGACAGTCGACGGAAACCCAGGCGCCGCCGATTTGCTCGTCCCGGAGGTGTTCGTAGACCTGCCGGCATGCGGCCAAATAGACGCCGTCCTGCTCGTGGATATCCGCTTTCAGGGCTGTATATGCGCCCTGCTCCTCGTCGGAGAACAAATTATGCTGATCGCGCGCTCCTTTTCGAAGAACGAGCTTGCGAGCATTCTTGACCGGCATATCCAAGTAGATGGTCAGATCGGCTCGAGGCAGCCCATAGCAAGAGTATTCGATCGATGTCAGCCACTTGATGAAGGCGTCGCGCTGCTCTTGGGGCAGCTTGGCTGCCTGGTGAGCCAGATTCGAGGCCACATACCGATCGCAGACGACGACGGAGTTGCTCTGGCAGGCCTCGAGCAATTGCCCTCTCGACGCGAAGCGGTCTCCGGCAAACAGCAGGGACGCGAGCTTGGGATGAACTTCGTGGAGGCCGCCATACGCCCCGTTCAAGTATTCGGTGATCGCTTCCGCGAACGGCGTCCGGCCATATTGCGGGTACGCGAACCGGGCGCTGGTGATGCCCTCTTTGAGGCAACGCTGATGGAGGAACAGCGCTTGCGTTCCTTTGCCTGAACCGTCGATGCCTTCAAGAACCACGAACATGGGATATCTCCGGACCCCCGTCATCGAGGTTGTCCATTTTACTTTGCTCGAAGAGGCGAGCATCCCGGGCACGCGCGGCTTGTACCGGATTCGCGCATAGATACGGCTGGGTTCCTCATCCGTCCAGTCTTGCGGAGGGATGAAGGGATGTCATTGATCGCTTTGGCACTGGGCCTTGCACAGGCCCAAGCGCCGACCGTTTTGCATGCGCGGATCATTTCCGCCGACGTTTTCAAGCCCGGCCTCGTCGTGCTGACCCGAGAGGTCGAGGTGCCGGCCGGGACCGGCATGTACACGCTTGACTGCCTGCCGACTCCACTAGACGGCAGCTTTTGGTACGGATCACCCGACATGGCCGAGGTGTCCGACGTGGCGACCGTGATCCGGACGGAGGAGCAGTCCAAGAGCTTCGAAGCGAAGACGATCGGCGAATATCTGATCGGGAACGTCGGCAAGCACATGGTTGTGAGGACGTATCGGGGTGACGACCTCAACACGCTGTCCGGAACGCTGACAGACTTCGAGTCGGGGGGCGGCAACGCAACCTTCAAACTGGACTCCGGCAGCATCCGGTCGCTCAATCTCAACCAGATCGTCGAGCTCGACCCCACCGGCTTGTCCACTTCTTACACGCGGTCGGCGAACGCTCCGACGCTGCGACTGGAATTCAAGGCGAGCGCGCCAAAAGTTGCCCATGTGCGATTCACCACGCTCGAAAAGGGCGCGACTTGGAACGCCAGCTACCGCCTCGACCTCGGGGCGGACAACTTCGGTCGGATCGAGGGCAAAGTCCAGCTCGGCCTCGCCGGCCTGAAGTTCGAGAACACGGAGACCAAGCTGATGGCCGGTTTGCCGAACCTGCCCGATCGGACGAAGTTCGATCTCGCCGCCGGCTTTGGATCGCTTGAGAGCTACGTCAACAACAGCCCCAACTCGTTTCCAAACGCCCGTCCATTCGTCGCAGACCCCTACGACACCTTCGCGTCCCTCGCCCAGCAGGCGCGGCAGGTTCTCGCTCGTTACCTGCAGACCGGATACTACGGCAGCGGATTCGCGGGCGGTGGGTTCGGGGGAGGGGGAGACTACAGCCGAGGAGCCGTCTTTGCGGGCACGACGTCGAGCGAGTACGGCAATGCCCAATCCGGCCAGCTCTTGCCTAACGACGCGAACATCGCGCGAAGCGAAAGCCTCTACGCCTACTCCATCGGCACGACCAACCTCGAGCCGGGCGATCGCTTCACGAAGCTGCTGTTCTCCCAGCGTACGCCGTACGATACGATCTACCGGTGGGAGGCGGAGAACGTCAATAACCTCGTCCAGGAGTTTTTGCGGGTTCACAACGTTTCGAAGACGCCATGGACAGGCGGGCTTGCGACTATCACGAAGGATGGGGTTACCCTTGCCCAAACCGACATGCCGTTCACCGCGGGGGGCCACGATGCGGACCTTAAGCTGGGCTCGGCCCCCGACATCTTGATGGACAAGCAGGTGATCGAATCGAAAGCGGAAAACCTGCCTCCCGATTATCTGCACGTAATCCACATCAGGATCACCGAGCAGACGACGATCTCCGCGACGAACACGAAGGACGAGCCTATCACGCTCGAAGTCAGCCTGACTCTTCCGGGCGAGATCACGACGAGCGGAGCGAAGATCGAAAAACTGCCGAGGCGGTTCAGCGATCAAAATGCCTCTACGCACCTGGTTTGGACTCTCAAGCTAGGGCCTGGGGAGCAAAAGCGGATCACGGTGACCAACGTTTACGTGCGATAGCGTTGGCATGCTCCAGCGGGTCGCCTGAGGAAAACCTGAGGAAACACTCTAGATTTTCCGAAGCGACCCGATAACTTTGCCAGGAGCATCTATGACCGCGCAAGCTATCGATCTGCCGACGACGCTTACCTTCACCGGTGAGCGCATGGTTCCTCATGCCAGCGACATCGCAACGGAGCTTTTCCACTGGCAACGCTATCTTTTCTTCAAGCCTTGGTACGAAGACAAGAAGGTGGTCGATGCCGCGAGTGGCGAAGGCTATGGCACGAATTACATCGCCAACTTCGCCGAGAGCGCCATTGGCGTCGAGATCGCAAGCGACGCGATCATGCATGCCCGATGCAAGTATGCGAAGCCCCAGTTCGTCCAGGGCGACGTTTGCGCCTACGATTACAGCGACGCAGATCTGGTCGTCTCGTTCGAGACGATCGAGCACTTGGACGATCCATCGGCTTTCCTCAAAGCGGTTTCCGCCTGCAAAGGAAACATCGTCATTTCCACCCCGAACCGAGACACCCATTCGCCGGGGAACTCGGTTTCGGACAAGCCGCTCAACCATTTCCACACGATCGAATGGACGCCCACCGAATTCGCCAAGCTCATCGAGGAGCATTTTCCGGGGCGGACGATCCGGTTCATGAGCCAGCAGGGCTTCTGGCCGGGCACGATCAAGGAAGGCCTCGACGACTCGGCGATGTACGTCATCGCGGTGATCGGCGACGGCGACTTGCCCAAGTGGCCGCGTATCGGGATCGCCGTTCCGACCCACAACGGCGCGAACCGATGCCGGGACCTCGTCGTCAGCATGACCCGCTACTACCCAGGCGATCTCGAATTCGCCCTGGTGGATAACGGCTCGAATCCGGAGGAGTCCGAGGCGCTCGACCGGCTGCAAGGCGACTTCCCTTCGCAGGTTCACATCATCCATCTCTCCGCGAACGTCGGCTATGGCCTCGGCGCGAATGCCGGCCTCAACTACCTTTGGCAGGAGGGATGGTTCGACTATTTCTGCGTCACGAACGACGACGTCACCCCCTCGGTCGAATGCCTTTCGCAGGTCGTCTCGGCCATGCAGGAGCTGGAGGCGGGCGGGCATAAGCCCGGCGTGGTCGGGCCGGCGACCAACAACATTTCGGGACTCCAAGCCGTCGATATCGGCGATTATCAGAACTACGCCGAGATGCTCGACTTCGCGGAGCTGTGGCATCGCGAGCACCACTCGGTCGGCACCCAGGTCGTGCAGCTTCGCGGCCTCTTCATGCTGATCCATCCGGATTGCCTTAGCGCCGTCGGAGGCTTCGACCCCCGATTCGGCATCGGCAACTTCGAGGACGACGACCACAATCTGCGAACCCGGCTGGCCGGATTCTCGATCTGGATCGCCGAAGGCGCGTTTCTACATCACCAGGGATCGAGCACCTTCAACGAACTAGGCGTCGACTACCACGCGAGCATGCAGCGCAACCATCAGCTCATCTGCGAAAAGTGGAGTCTGAAGGAATTCGAGGAGTTCACCAAGATCGACCAAGCCCCCGAGGGCGTCGAGCTGTTCATTCCGCTGACCGCATCCTACACGCCGAGCAAGTATTTGATGGCTCTGAAGGACAGCGAGGCGATCGACCTCGTCGGCCAGGCGAGCGACGTCGAGTTCGCGGCGTACGTTTACCACCGGATCAAGGGCAAGCCGCGAAACCTCCGGCTTGCCATCATCCGGCATCTCGAAAAGTCGGCATAAGGCTACACTCTCGTTGTGACCGACCCGGCGCTTACGCTGGCGCTTCGTGAAATGGCCCCTTACCGGGTCGGCCTGACGATGCGCTGGCGGGATCTCCTCTTCCTTCACTTCGCTTGCGCTCCGGAGGAGATTCGGGCGCATTTGCCGCCGGGACTCACCGTCGATACGTTCCCCGACGCGGAGGGCGTGGAGCGAGCCTGGGTTGGGCTTGTTCCGTTCCGGATGGAGGGCGTGCGGCCAAAGGGCATGCCGCCATTCCGCCCCTGTGAGGACTTCCCGGAGACGAACGTGCGGACATATTGCCACGTCGATGGGAAGGACCCCGGCGTCTGGTTTTTCAGCCTCGACGCTTCGAACCCCTTCGCGTGCGCGTTTGCCCGTCGCTTCTTCAGCCTCAACTACCGCCATGCCCGGATGAGCGTCGAGCGATCGGACGATCAGGTGAGATACCGGAGCCGGAGGGTCGGCAGGCCGTTCGCGGAAAACGAGGCGCGGTGCCTGGTTAGGGACGAGCTTGGTCCGGCCACGCCGGGCACCTTCGAATTCTTCCTCGTCGAGCGATATCTGCTCTATTCGGCCAAGGGTGGAAAGCTATACAAAGGGCAGGTTTTTCACCCGCCCTATCAACTCCGGGAAGTGAAGGAATTCGAGGTCTCAGGAGGCCTGATCGAGGTCAACGGCTTGAAACAGAGAATGTTCAGCCATGCTGTCTTCAGCGATGGCCTGGACGTGATCGGGGGACGAATCGCCCGCGTTGAGTGATCGTGAACGGCGATCTTGCACGAAGTCGCTGAACCGCTGAAGGTGCAGCACCAGGGTGTACAGATTTTCAGGCGAGATCATCGAAGGAGTTATCGACCGTCATTCGCTTCGCGGGCTGAGCCCCGACGATATCCCAATTGTCGCAATCGAGCCGCTTGCAGTAGATCATCTTCTGAACACTGCCAGTCTCGTTCTCTACGTCTGCCATGTGCGCGAACCTGCATTCGAGACAAAGCTCGGGCTCTAGTAACCGCACGATCTTGAGCTGTTTCGCCATCCTGGTTGACCTTCTTTGAGCGCATCCTGCGTTCTCTCTCAAATCGTCGGGGTAGGTCGATTGGGCGTTCTCGCCAGATTTACTGGGATTGCCAGATAGTGGTAAAAGTGCCGGAATGAGGCTAATCGGCTGGCAGGAGCGGCAAAGGCGTATGAAGGCGGCCCTAGGCGAGGCTTGGGAGACGGCCGGTCACGTCCCCGAAGACCCCGGTCTTCGAGATCGTTACGGCGATTTACCGAGGGCTCCCATCCGCCTGATTTGCTGCCCGCTTATCAAAGATGTCAACCATGGCGGCCTTCTCCGGATCGCGGAAGCCTTCCGGATCGAGCGCGTCGATTTCGCCCCGGAAGCGGATCGCGCCGTCGACCTCTCCGGACAGCGAGGGACCGCGAACTATCAGCCGCACCGATGGATCGAACCGGAGGCGGCCATCGCCGAGGCAAAGGCCGGCGGCTGCGAGGTCGTTGCCCTCACCTTGACGACAGGGTCGATCCCACTCGAGAAGGTCGAATGGCGTTTTCCTTTGGCGGTCGTGCTGGGCTCGGAGAATGAGGGCGTGCCGCCGGAAATCTTGGAGCTTTGCGATGCGGCGGTGGCGATTCCGCTTTACGGGCTCGTGACCTCGCTGAACGTTTCGACGGCGGCGGCAATCGTCGTCCATAACGCTGTCCAGGCTTACCGGGCCGGCGCCGACTTCGAACCGGCTCGTGTGGTGAGTCGCCAGCTATTGGCTTAGGCGACGCTCCAGGGCGTCCAGCCCCGGAGTGCGGCCTCCAGCTTCGCCATGTATTCTTCGTGGGGTATTGGGAATGCGCCAAGCGACTTCAAGTGAGGATTCATGACCTGGGCGTCGAAGATCGTAAAACCGAGCAACCGACACTGCTCCACCATCGCCCAGAGCGCCACTTTCGAGGCATTCGTCAGCCGGTGAAACATCGACTCGGCGCAGAAGCAGGTACCGAGAGCGATCCCGTAGAGCCCGCCGACGAGCCGGTCGCCTTGCCAGACCTCGACGCTATGTCCCCAGCCCTCGTGGTGGATCTGCGTGTAGGCTCGGATGAAATGCTCGCTGATCCAGTTTTCGTCGGGGCGGAGGCATCCGCGCATGACGTCCTCGAAGGCAGCGTCGAAGGTGATTCTCATCGAGCCCTCTTCCTTTCGTTCGATCCTGCTCAAGACCTTTCCCATCGAACGCGAAACGTGGATCCCCTCCATCGGAAAGAGAGCGCGGACCGTCGGTTGGAACCACTCGACTTCGCCGTCTTCGACGGTCATCGGGAATGCGCCCTGCGAGTAGCCGTAGCGAATCAGCCAGGGCGTCAGCTCTTCCCCGCGCATCGCTACGCCTTCCGCCAGAGGCTCACATTGAACATAGGGATGCGCGCGGCGTTGGCCATCTTGGGATGAGCCTCGATTTGGCCGGGAGTAAGGGTTGGCTCCTCGAAGGCGGCAAGGCTCAGACCGGCATCGAGGAAGGCTCGCATGTAGCCGCTTAACGGCCGGTGATAGTTAACGATCCGGATACCCGCCCACTCGACGATATCGGCGCGATCGTGGAGATAGTCTTCGACGACCACGCGAATCCCCCGTCCCTCGTCGTCGTCGCGAATCCAAGGATCGGCGAGGGTCGTGCAAAAGGAGCTCATGTTCGCGACCAGGACTTTGCCACCCGGCCGCGTCACCCGAGCCATTTCGGCGATAGCGGTCCGGTAATCGAGGACGTCGATCAGGACGAGGTAGGAGACGGTGAGATCGAAGGTTTCGTCGGCGAATGGCAGAGCCTCCGCGACGCCCTCGATGTAATGGCCGGACGGATCTTTCCTTCGGGCTTCGCCGAGAAGGGGGATCGTCGGATCGAGCCCGACGACACTGGCGCCTCGGTGGCTTAGGATTCGGCAGAACCGGCCTTCTCCGCAGCCGATATCGCACGCCTTCTGGCCTCGAACGTCTCCCGCCAGCCGAAGCATGACCGGATCGAGGAGGAGATCCCGGTTCAGATGCCCACCCTCGATCAGAGCGATCCACGCGGGAGCCGAAGAATCCCATAGGGCCTGCGGATCGACGTCCAGTTCGAGGTTCATGCCGACTATTGTGGACCGAAACCGCTTAGAGAGCGACTCTGGGACCAAGAAACCGAGGCTGCCGGTTCAGGACGTGCAGGTCGAGCCAGACGAGCGACCGAGAGCCGATTTCTCGAACGTAAACCATGGTTCCGACCGAACGCGGCAGAGGCACGGTCTGGAATCCGACCGCGTCGATTCCGGCGCTCTGGGCGATGTAGAGCGCCCTCGGGAGATGGAAGTCGTCGGTGACGATCGCGCAACGGTCGACGCCGAAGATCTTGTGGGCGCGGACGACGGAATCGAGCGTGCGGAACCCAGCGTAGTCCAGAACGATGTCGGCGGCCGGCACGCCTCGGGCGACGAGGGCGTCCCGCATGGCGGAAGGCTCGTCGTAGGTCTTCACATAGTTGTCGCCGCTGACCAGCAGCTTCGCGACCTTATGAGCTTTGTAGAGCGTCGCGGCCGCGTCCATGCGACGCTCGAAGAAGGGATTCTTCGAACCCTTGAAATAGGGCGCGGTGCCGAGGACGAGGCCGACGGGCTCGGTTGGGAGCTTCTCGACGTCCGCGAAAATGCGCCCGCCGGCGCTGGCGAGGACGGCCGCGTTTGTCGCCCATACGAAAAGGCCCAGGAGGGCCATCGTCGCAACGACGATCCAGCGCCACTTCTTCCGCTTCTTCTTCACGTTGTCCAGTGTACGATGGGGGCGTCTGCGCTCGATGGGTCCCGTCCTCCCCGCATCCTTCGGCTTGAATGCCATAGGTCAAAGCTTGGGCATCGTGCGCCCCTCTCACCCTTGCTCGCAAGACTCGCAGACCCTCTCCCCCGGATGTCCGATGACATGACATCCTTGACACCTATGACAAGACATCCTTGACGGATGCCTTTTCGAGAGCTGAGCAAGATGGATGCGCGCAGGCGGCTGGCGAGTTTGGTTTTGGAATCGGGTTGGACGGTG
>DASZYX010000038.1:0-8674 GCA_035545155.1 Fimbriimonadaceae bacterium
AACCATCCGGCAAGAGGAAGGGGCTTCCGGATTCCCCTCCTCTTGCGCCGATGATTGTGCGGCGGAGGAGGAGGGGATTAAGGGGTGGAGGTTCCGGAAACCTACAAACGCCCCGCTCTTGTCATCCGGCGCCACGGGGCCAGCGGGCTCGGAATGACAGCCCGAACCTAGTTGCCCTTCTCGGCGGCGGCGAGCATTTGCTTCGCTTGATCCCGATACTCGTCGGCCTCTTTGCCCATCTTCAGGAGCTGCTGAAGGACGACTTGGGCCTTCTTGTTCTCCCGCAGGCTGAGATAGCAGACTCCGAGGCTGATGCGCGCGTAGGCTGCCTGCTTCGGGAAGGCCGGATCGATTGCCTTCTCGAAATATGGCACCGCCCCGTCGTATTTCTCGTCGTTCTGGAAGCCGTCGCCGACCGCATTGTACGCGTCGAGGAGAGCGCCCTTCTGGCTAGCCTTCGCCACCTTGGCGGCTCGGCCGACGAGATTCGTAGCCGTCGCCGTGTCGCCGAGTCCGGCATCGAGCGTGGCCAAGCCGACCAGCGCGTCGAAGTTGTTCGGATTTGCCTTCAGAGCCGACTGGAACTTCTCGCGAGCGCCGTTCGAAGAAGCCGCCTTTTGAAGCGAGGCCGCGAACTGCGGAGCGGGCGAATAGCCCACGATCTTGTACGAGAGATTCTCGTTCGCGTCGATAAAGAGGATCGTCGGATATCCGGTGATGTTGAACTTCTTGGCGAGGCGGATGCCGTCGGCGTCCTTCTCCGCGTTCAGCTTGATCGGAATGAAATTCTCGGACTGCTTGACGACGGACGCGTCGGGATAGACGTCGGCGTCGAGCTTCTTGCACCAGCCGCACCAGTCCGTGTAAAAGTCGATCATCAAGAGCTTGCCAGTCGCCTTGGCCTCGCCCTTCGCGCCTTCGTAACCTTTGGCCCAGTTGATCTCGGACGCGAATGCGCCAAGAGTCAAGGCCATGAGCAGGATCGTAACGAAACTTCTTTTCATCTTTTTGGGTTCCCTACGAGATTTACGTATATGGAGTCCCATGAGTGCCCATTCGGTTCGCAGGAGCGCCCATGAAGGTGTAACCTTTACGGCATGTCTCGCAGCCTGCCAAGGGATGGACGATGGTAGCCATCATCATCCCTGCCAAAGATGAAGAGCTGCGAATCGCCAGAGTCCTCCTCGCCGCTCTCGAATCCAAGTTGGCCGACGAGATCATCGTCGTCAGCGACGGCAGCACGGATCGCACCGCCGACAAGGCCCGAAAATTCAAGAACGTCCGCGTCATCGAGCTTCCCTACAACCTCGGCAAAGGCGGCGCGATGTTGGAAGGCGTGCGGGCGACCAAGGCCGACATCGTCTGCTTCGTCGACGCCGACTTGGACGGCCTCCGCGGCGAGCATATCGATGCGATCATCCGCCCCGTTCTCGACAACCGCTGCGATATGTGCATCGGCATCTTCCGAGGCGGGAAGTACTGGAGCGACATGGCTCAGAAGATCGCGCCCTACATCAGCGGCCAACGCGCGATGAAGCGGGAATTGATCGAGGGCATCCCCTATTTGGCCGAATACCGGATGGGCGTCGAAATGGCGCTCAAAGACTACGCCAAGCGCCGGAAGGCGCGAATCTTGCAAGTACCCCTTCGCGGAGTCAGCAATTTCTCCAAGGAGAAGAAGCTGGGTTTGGTCAAGGGAACCACCCAACGCGTGAAGATGTACAAAGAGATTGCCAGTGCGATGGTCAAGATCCGGAAGAACCGGCGGCCTCCCCGACGGAAGAGGGGCAAGAAGTAGGTTGCTTCCCTTTATCCTAGCAGCCGCCCTCGCCGGTTGCTCGAACGAGACGCTGGTCGTCGGATCGGCGCACCCTACTCCGGATTCCCGGCGCGTGCTCGTCGTCTATAACGGGTCGAGCGAGGACAGCCGCGAGGTCGCCGAGTATTACGCGATGCGGCGCCGCATTCCCGCCTCGAACATCGTCCGCATCGACTGCACGTCCGACGAGGAGATTTCCGAAGGCGACTTCCACCGCGCCATCGAGGGGCCGGTTCAGGCGAACCTTCGCAAGAACCCGAACCAGATCGATTTCATCGTGCTCACGAAAGGCATCCCGATCCGCCTGAGCGACGATGAGCATTACTCGGTCGACGCCTGGCTGGCGGCGGGGGATTTGCCGATCACGCCGATCGTGGAACTGACCCGAGACTCCCTGATGAAGAGCCTCAACCCATACTTCGGAGCCGCCGAGCCGTTTTCGAGCAAGAAGTTCGGATTCCACCTCGTCACCCGCCTCGACGGCTATACCGTGAGCGACTGCAAGGCCCTCGTCGACCACTCGCTGGAGGCGAAGCCGGAAAAGGGGCCATTCCTCCTCGACGAGGCCGACAATCGAAAGTCCGGCAACTACCTGCCGATCCAGAAGGGCTTGGAGCGAGCGGCGAAGGTGCTCACGACCAAAGGCTTCGAAGTCGACTTCGATCAGACCAAGGAGTTCGTCGCTCCCGCCGAACCCGTCGCCGGCTATGCGAGTTGGGGCAGCAACGACGCCGCATACGACCTCGAAACCTACCGGAAGATCCGGTTCAAGCCGGGCGCGCTCTGCGAAACCTTCGTCTCCACTTCCGGCCGCACCTTCCGTCCGACTCGGGGCGGGCAAAGCCTCATCGCCGACTTGATCGCCGACGGGGTGACCGGCGTGAAAGGCTACGTCAGCGAGCCGTACACCTTCGCCCTCGCCAAACCGGACCTTCTATTCGACCGCTACACCGGCGGGCTGAATCTGGCGGAGAGCTTCTACGCCGCGTCCCAGTTCCTGAAATGGAAGGACGTGGTCATCGGCGATCCCCTCTGCGATCCGTACCGGCGCTAGCCGCGTCGAAACATCTTCCCGTTTGAGGCAATCCCACAAGCATGGGCGCCTTTTTGACGCGCGCCTACAAGGAGAGAGCAAACTATGAGAAAGCTTACAATCGGGGCGATGGTCGCCGCGATGGCCTTATCGGCGATGGCTCCCGCGCAGGACACTACCGGCACAAGCATGATCACGAGCGGCCCGTGGATGATGCGCAAGACGACCGGCAACCAGACCGAGGATCGCCTCTGGTTCATCATGGACCACACGCTGAACGCAGCCGAGATGGACACGATGAAGAGCGCGCTGCGCGCCATGCCCGGGAGCACGTCCTACGTGCTGATGAAGGCGATCGTCAATGCCATCGACGATAGCTCCAAGAATAGCCCCACATACTCGAACTATTCGACGAGCGATTGGATGAGCAGCAACGGCATGAGCGACATGCAGGTCTACGACGCCATGAACCGTGGCCTGGGCTGGGAAGAGCGCGGCGTACTCCACGAGTGGGAGAACCACGCGACATCGAGCCAGTTGATGGTCGTCTCCAAGCTCGTCCAGCGAGGCGGCTGGGCCAACGCCCTGTGGAATCAGACGAGCAGCTAGCCCATACTCCCTCTCCCCTCCGGGGGAGAGGGTCTGTGAACCTGAGCGAAGCGAAGGAGAACAGGGGTGAGGGGAAACCGGCGCCCAATTCATTCCCATACGACTGCTCTCCCAGGGGAGAGCGTCTGTGAACCGTCGCGTAGCGAAGGAGAACAGGGGTGAGGAGGAAACCGGCGCCCAATTCATCTCCATGCGACAGCTTCCCCGGAAGGATCACGCAACGAAGCCCGACGAAACCCTCGGCGTCGGGATATCCCGAAGGGATCACGTTACGCAGCCCAGGGTGCGAAGCGACCCTGGGTTTGTCATCCCGTCCCGATTCCAACCCCGAAGGGGGTTGCGGGTCCGGTCGATGCCGTGCGGTGGAAGAACGCAACCCTTTCAGGGTTGGGGAATCGGCGGTCGCGCTAATCCCGCGAACCACGAGTCACGATCTGTCCAGCCGCGCCATCAGACGCCGTTTCACCATCTCCACCAATCCCAGGTAGACGACGGTCGCCAAGAGCAGGAAGAGAAAATAGGCGGGGGGCAGGCCGACAAAGCCGAGCGGCTCCGCGAGCGGCGTGAACGGCAGGACGAGCCCCGCGAGGACGATCGCGGCGGTCGTCGCAAAAAGCGGCTTGCTCGGCCGGCTGCGCCAGGGGACATTCCGGGTTCGGATCACGAAGATCACCAGCGTCTGCGTGGCGAGCGATTCGACGAACCAGCCGGTGTGGAAGAGCGACTCGTGAGCCCGGAAGACGTTGAGCATCACCCAGAAGGTCAGGAAATCGAAGAGCGAGCTGATCGGGCCGATGATCACCATGAAGTCGCGAATCAGGCGCATGTCCCAGCGTTTCGGCTTATGGATGAACGAGGGATCGACGAGGTCGGTGGGGATCGTGACCTGGGCCAGGTCGTACATCAGGTTGTTGAGCAGGATCTGCGTCGGCAGCATCGGCAGGAAAGGCAGAAAGAGCGCGGCGCCCGCCATCGAGAACATATTGCCGAAGTTCGAGCTCGTACCCATGAGCAGATACTTCATCACGTTGCCGAAGGCCATCCGCCCCTCCAGCACACCCTTGTGGATCAGGGAAAGGCTGCGCTCGACGAGGATGATCTGGGCCGCGTCCTTGGCGACGTCGGTCGCCTCCGCGAAGGAAATGCCGACGTCGGCGGCGTGCAGGGAGGGTGCGTCGTTGATCCCATCTCCCATATAGCCGACCACGTGGCCGCGCGCCTTCAGGGCGAGAATGATACGGTTCTTTTGGGCTGGATTGACTCGGGCGAAGAGGGTCGTGCGCTCGGCGACGGCGGCAAGAGCGGCATCCGTCATTTTGTCGATCTGATCGCCGAGGACGATCTCGCCCGGATCGAGGCCGATCGTCGTGCAGACATGACCGGCGACGATTTCGCTGTCGCCGGTGATCACCTTCACCTTCACGCCGCTGCCGGCGAGGCGGTGGAGCAAATCGAGGGCGTCTGGCAGCGGCGGGTCCTCAAAGGCTAGGAAGCCCTCCAGCTTCATATCGTGCTCGTCTTCCCGCCCGTAATACTTCTGCTCGCCGATCGCGCGCGTCGCCACCGCGAGGACGCGGAAGCCCGCCCGGCCCAGGGAATCCGCGACCTCCGCCGACTTCGGATCGGCCGAAGGGCAGGCGGCGAGAACGGCCTCGGATCCGCCCTTCGTGATCAGCGTGCGGATGCCGTCCTTCTCGACGACGACGGAAACCCGGCGGCGCTCGAAGTCGAAGGGGACCTCGTCGATCTTGACGTAGCCATCGGTGTCCGAGCCGGTCTTCGCTTCCACGGCCGCATCGAGAGGGGTCGGCACGCCGGTTTGAAAGATGGCGTTCAGCTTGGCGAGAGCCAGCGGCGCCGTCGAGTCCTCACCCAGCGCGTCCATGCTCCGCTGGAAGCTCATCTCTCCGCTCGTCAGCGTCCCCGTCTTGTCGGAGCAGAGAACGTCCATGCTCCCGAAGTTCAGGATCGAAGCCAGATTCTTAACGATAACCTTGTGATGCGACATCCGCACCGCGCCCTTGGCGAGGGTGAGAGTCGTGATCATCGGCAGGAATTCGGGCGTGAGGCCGACGGCGAGAGCGACCGCGAAGAGGAGCGATTGCAGGGGATCGCGCTTGGAGCCGATCATCGCGAGGAAGGCGAAGAGGACGAGGAACAGCACGACCCGCATGATGAGGAGCCCAAACCGGCGGAGGCCCTGCTCGAACTCGGTCTCGGGCGCCCGGCTCCGGAGCCGCCGCGCGATGTCGCCGAAGCGGGTCTCGGCTCCCGTCTTCTCGACGACCGCCGTCGCGGTCCCGCTGACGACCGACGTCCCGAGGAAAACCAGTTCCTCGTCGGTTCCGGTGCCAACCTCCTTCTCGACCGGCAGCGACTCGCCGGTCAGGGCCGCTTCCTGAACGTGCAAGTCCCGCTCGGTAGCGAGGCGGCAATCGGCGGGAACGAGGACGCCGGCTGAAAGCTCGACGAGATCGCCGGGCACGACCGTACGGCGGGGCACGTCCTGCCAGGTCCCATCTCGGAGCACGCGGGCCGTCGGCGCAATCCCGCTTTGGAGCTTCTTGACGGCGGCTTGCGAGCGGAGGTTTTGAAGCGAATCGAGGGCGACGCTGATGACGACCAGCGCGAAGATGATGATCGCGTTGACGTGGTCGCCCAGCCCATAAGAGACGCCCGCCGCGATCAGGAGGATAACGACGAGAGGGTTCGAGAGGAAGGCGGCAAGCAGGGCAAAACGATGGCGGGCCTCAGCCGGAGCCGGATCGTTCGGCCCATATCGAACCAAACGATCCGCCGCTTCCGCGGAGCTGAGGCCCGCCGGTTTCGCGTCTTCAGACACTTACCGTTACGATATCACGCTTATGGGTTGAAGACACCTGCCCGCCATCGGATAAGCCCACTGTCCGGCGTGAGCGAAGGCCCGGCGATCAGTACACCGGCAAACCATTAATCGTTGCAAGCGCCAAGCTACCCGACATGTAAACGCCCGAATAAGCTAGAGCCGAGCTTTCCGAATCGGCAGTTGCGTTCGCCGAGACGTTGCCGCTCGGGCCGGCAATTGCCAGAAATGCAACGTGAGTGCCGCTCTCCGAGCCCGTGTTCTTGATGAAAGCAAGTGCCTCACTGCCGGATGTTGGCCCACTTGAAGTTGGTGATCCGTAGTTGAACGGATCACTTTGCGTTGCGGACGCCGCGAAGTTCAACGTATTCACTATTCCCTGGGACTGGCCGCTACAGGATGCGAATCCACTACCTGACACAGAAGCATAAGATGGGCCGTTTGGAGTATAGCTGCTCATGCTGGACTCCGTGACTGATGCCAATCCTCCCGCCGTATCCGGTGCATCAGGGTCATTTGGACTGTCTTTCACATAGTCGACATAGAAGGACACCTTGATGGTCATATTGAAATACCCGGTGGTAGATGTAGGCCCTCCGGAGCTAGCACTGCATTGGCAACCACCTCCGTAGGATACGGTTCGGGAATCCGAGGCAGATGCTCCGCACTTGTGGTCGTCGTCGCCCATCTGAGCAACTGAGACCGACACGGTAACGTGGTTTGCCGCCCAGTGAAACGCAAACGCTGGGGCGACAGCAAGACAGCCGACGATTATGCCCAAGGATCGATAAAATACCTTCATTTGGTCCATTCTGGCACTATAAATGCCTCAATAGGACTTATACGAATTATTTTTACCATATTTAACATTTACTTTAGATGAAGTACCGCAGAGAGCACTTCTAAGACAGAATCCCTAGAGGGGCTAGAAAGAAAGAGACGCGCGATTCGCGCGTCTCTCGTGATTTGCGTGAGAAACCCGGTTTACGGGTTGAAAGTCTGCGTCGGCTTGTGGAGTTTGAACAGGTAGAAGTCGTTCTGCCTGGCTCGGTAGTAGTTGAACAGCTTCACGTGGCCGTCGCTGAATAGATACTCGGAGCCGCCGGTGTGGCCTCGGCCGGGCGCGCGGTTCTGATCGTAGCTGGTGCACCAGGACGGGAGGAAGTCGGGCGGCGAAACCGGAGGAACGTGGCGTCCGGCAAGCTCGGCGGCATCGCACTCGATGAACGCGGACCCGTACGGGCCGCCAACCCAAGAGTCGATGCTCGTATCGAGCCAGTTTTCGACGAGCATCAGAGTGTTCGCGGGATCGTCGAACGTCGTAGTCGAGTGGCCGGTGTTGCGCGTAACGCCCATATCGTAGGGCCCGGTGCTCATGCCGGTGTTCTCGTCGCGGCCATTTGCTTCGACGGTACCGATCGGCCCGATGTAGCCGTAGGAGCGCTTCAGAGCCTTTGCTCGGAAGCTGTTATCCCAAAACGGGATGTTCGCGGCCGGGGCGCTGCCGGAGTTGTCGTCCGGGCAGCGGAAAATCTGCCAGTTCTTTACGTACGCACCGATCTGCTGATCGTAGGGAATCCAGTAGATATTGCCGCCATTAATAGGCGCGACGCCGGCGAGCAGACCGGGCATTGTGTCGTCGTTATCGCCGCAATACATCATCATGGCAAGGCCAATCTGTTTGGAGTTGCTGAGGCAAGACGCCTTCTTGGCCGCTTCCTTTGCTTGAGCGAAGACCGGGAACAAAATAGCGGCGAGAATAGCGATGATCGCGATGACGACAAGAAGCTCGATAAGAGTAAATGCACGTTTTAACACAAGTAAGAAACCTCTAGAACCCTTAAGGTACCAGACAGTATAAGTCGAATCCCGATATAGACGGGGTCGGCTTGTTGCGCTTTTGCCATCTTTGGACTTAACGCGCAACCTCGGAGATGGCTTGCATGATCCGTTCGCGCGCTTCCGCTGCGATTTCGGTCAAACCGTCATTTTTGGCAAACGTCATCATTTGTGCCGGGTCTTGGGCGCTGACATTCACCTTCCCGCCGCACTCGTGCACAAGCACGGTGCAAGGCAGAAAGAGGCCGATCTCATGCTCCGCCGCGATGGCCCGGGAGGCGAGTTTCGGGTTGCAGACGCCGAGGATCTTGTAAGGCTCGATCTCCTCACCGATCTTCTCCTTCAATGTCTTTTGGACGTCGATCTCGGTCAACGTCCCGAAGCCATGGTCCTTGAAGACGCTCTTGACCCGCTCGACGGCTTCGTCGAAGGGCATCGCCAGGGATGTGCGAATCGCTTCCATGCCTCCCAATTTACTTGGAATTGCGTCCGTGGGTTGGGCCAGAGAAGGCCGTCTCCGTCGCGCAGCGAC
>DASZYX010000039.1:0-143001 GCA_035545155.1 Fimbriimonadaceae bacterium
CACCTCCATCACCCCCGTCACCTCCATCACCCCATCACCTCCATCACCTCCATCACCTCCATCACCCCCGTCACCTCCATCACCCCCATCCCGGCAGTAAACTAGAAGCCCCGTGCTTCTTTCCGTCTCCAACGTCGCCAAAGCCTTTGGCGTCGACGAAATCCTTACCGGCGTCTCCTTCCAGATCGCCGCGCGGGAGAAGGTCGCCCTCGTTGGGCGCAACGGAACCGGAAAGACGACGCTGCTTCGCATCGTCACCGGTCAGATGGAGCCCGACTCTGGCACGGTCAACCTCGCCCGAGGCGCGAAGATCGGCTACCTCCGCCAGGAAGCCCCCGTCGGCTCCGGCCGTACCGTCCTCGAAGAGGCGCAGGCCTCCATGCAGCATCAGCTCGAGATGCAGAAGCGCCTCGAAGAGCTCGAACGGAAGCTCGCCGATAATCCTTCCGAGTCCGATCTGGAGGAGTATGCCCTCCTCCACGAACACTTCCTCGAAGCCGAAGGCTATTCCGCCGAGCGGGACATCCGCGTCGTCCTCCAGCGAATGGGCTTCACCGACGACGAGTTCGATAAGCAGACCGACAATCTGAGCGGCGGCGAGAAGACCCGCCTCGCCATCGCCCGCATGCTCCTCGAAGAACCCGAGCTACTGATCCTCGACGAGCCGACCAACCATCTCGACCTCCAGGCCACCGAATGGCTCGAAGGCTGGCTCCGCCAATATCACGGCGCCGTCCTCCTCGTCAGCCACGACCGCGAGTTCCTCGACAACACCGCCGAACGCGTCCTGGAAATGCGCGACGGCACGGTAAAGAGCTATCCCGGCCCCTTCCCCAAGTTTCTAAAGCTCAAGGAAGAGGAGGAAATCCGCCTGGCCGAAGTCGCCAAGCGCCAAGAACAGGAGATCGCCAAGCTCGACGAATACGTGCGCCGCTTCATGAACTCCCAACGCACCGCCCAAGCCCGCGGCCGCCTCAAGCAGATGAACCGCTTGATCGAAAGCAAGGTGGACGCCCCGAAGAAGGAAAAGGGAATGAAGGCCGGCTTCGGAGGAGACAAGCGCTCCGGAGACATCGTTATCGAAACGGAGAAGCTGGCCGTAGGCTTCCCCTCCCAATCGCCTCCCACATCCAATACCCTTCCCGCCTTCCCGAACGCCCAACACCAAACGCCCAACGCCGCCTCCCCCAATACCCCAACACCCCAACACCCCAATACCCGTCCCGCCTCCCCGAACGCCCAACGCCCAACGCCCAACGCCTCCTCCCCCAACACCCCAACACCCCAACACCCCAATACCCTTCCCACTCCTCCGAACGCCCAACACCCAACGCCCAACCCCACCTCCCCCAATACCCCAACACCCCAACACCCCAATACCCGTCCCGCCTCCCCGAACGCCAAACGCCAAACGCCTAACGCCGTCCCTCCCCCCAATCCTCCAATCCTCCAATCCTCCAATCCTCTATTTCCCCCCCTTTCCTGGACCGTCCGCTACCAGGACCGTTGGGGCGTGATCGGTGAGAACGGCGCCGGCAAGTCGACCTTGATCAAGACGATCCTCGGCCTCCTCGAACCCCTAACCGGCAGGAGGCGCCTTGGCTCGAACCTCGACGTCGGCTACTTCAGCCAAGACACCCAGGAGCTGAGCCTAGACCAGTCCCCTCTCGATTTCCTCGTCTGGGAATGCGACATGCTCCCCGCCGAAGCCCGCAACCTCCTCGGCCGCTTTCTCATTTCCGGCGACGACGTCTACCGCCCGATCCGAACCCTGAGCGGCGGCGAAAAGAACAAGCTCTCCCTCGCCCGACTCACCAACCAGCAGCCGAACCTCCTCATCCTCGACGAGCCCACCAACCACCTCGACATGGACTCACGCGAGGCTCTCGCCAAGGTTCTCCAGGAATACAAAGGCACCCTCGTCCTGATCAGCCACGACCGCTGGCTCCTCTCCCAAGTCACCGACCACACCCTCGACGTCCGCAAGTCCGGCCCGATCCTCTTCAACGGCTCCTACCCCGAATACCGCCCTTGGCAAAAGCGCGGTGCAACGCCCCAACGCCCAACACCAACCGCTCCCCAATCCGCCAATCCTCAATCCTCCAATCCTCCAATCCTCTCCCCCCGCGAGCTTTCCAAGGAAATCCAGCGCGTCGCCAAACTCGTCTCCGATATCGAAGACCAGGTCGCGGCGATCGAAGGCAAGATCAAAGGCGTCGAAACCATCCTCGCCAACCTCCCACCCACCGCCGACGTCCTCGCCCTCACCCAGGAGCATCATCACCTGCAGGAATCTCTTGAAGGCGCCATGGCGACCTGGGAAGAGCAGTCGTCGAAGCTGGAGCAGCTCCAAGCCATGCAAGGTTAACTGGGACCGCCGACCAAAAGCCCCCTCTCCCATGTGGTTCGTCTAAAGCAATCCGAGCCCCCTCTCCCGTGTGGTTCGTCACGGGAGAGGGGGTTGGGGGGTCTCGCGAGGCTAATCTCGCGAGGCTAGCCTTGCGAGAGCGGGATGGCCTCCTACAACGCCAGCATTCGCGGCCGGACCATGACGTACAATGACGCCGTGGACTATGCCGCGCATATCGTGGTCGATCGGGATATCCGATTCGGAAAACCCGTCATCAAGGGAACGCGCATCGCCGTCTCCGACATTCTCAGCTACATGGCCGCGGGCGACGCCGAAGCTGACATCCTGGCCGAGTTTCCCCAGATCACCGTCGATGACATTAGGGCATGTCTTGCTTACGCTGCGGACCGCGAACGCCTGACCCACATTGCCTTATGATCGGTGTTTTGCTCAACGAGAATCTGCCTGTCCGACTAGCCAAGTCCTTACAGAATGGGGGAATCTCCGCAACTCACGTCTCGGAATGCGGGTTGAATGGCCAACCTGACACACAAGTTTGGGCCTACGCGCTATCAAACCAGTTGGCTGTCATGACCAAGGATTTCGGACTATGTCGATTTGGCATTGTCTCGCCGAGAGGGGAAGGTCGTCCTTATGGCAACCGGCAATCTTCGTCTTCAGGCGCTCATTCTCCACGTCTCGGCGAGGACCGAGGCAATCCAAGCCTTCCTGGAGTCACCTGAACTCGTCGTCGCGATTTGAGCTTGTCGTCCCGAGGAACGAGGGATCTCGCATACCGTTTGCTCATAACGCTTCCGCAACAGAAAGCATTAGGCGTGCCTGCAACCGATGGCGTCCCAGCAGAAGGACTCTCAACATAGCCAAGTTTGAGCCACGACCTACAATGACGCCCTGGCCCACTTGCGTTCACGTCTTGGATGAGGCTTTACTGTCGCTAGGATGCTCCTCTGCGTGGCTACTTTGGCTCTCCCCTTTCAGGCCCATGGCACTTCAGATCAAGTCGTTGCGATCCGCTCCAACGACTACGCGAAAGCGCGAAAGAAATTTAGGACCAGCCTCCTTGTCAGGGGTCCGTCCCCTCAGGGATGGGACGCGGTTACACCCCCCGTCGGCACGAAAGTGGTTGAATACGCTCCAAAGCGTAAAGCGTGGGTTTGGTTGCCGAGTGGCGCAGGCAAGCATCCCGCAGTCCTCTTCCTTCACGGTGGCTTCTCCTTCTCTAATGAGGATTGGGAAATGTCGAAGCCGTTCCGAGGCGCCGGATTCGCTACAATGACTCCGATCCTACGAGGGGAAAACGGCCAGCCGGGAGCATTTAGCCTGTTTTACAACGAGGTAGACGACGTCCTTGCCGCGCGCCAGGCCCTCGCCCATATGCCTGGAGTCGATCCGAAACACATCTTCGTCGCCGGGCATAGCGTCGGAGGCACGCTCGCGAATGCTTGCCGCCGAAGCTTCTGCCGGGTTCCGCGCCGCGGCCTCTTTCTCCGGCTCCCCGGACCAGGTCCAGTTCACTCGTGGCACTCGCCAGCCGTTCGACGTTACAAAACCAATGGAACTGGTAATGCGCTCTCCCCTCTCCTTCGCCACCAGCTTCAAATGCCCGGCCCGCCTCTACTTCGGAACCCAAGGGCTCGTCTTCGCTACTAGCACGAGAAAAACAGCCCAATTAGCACGGGCCCATAGCCTGGATGTTCAGGCCGTCGCCGTGCCGGGCAACCACAGCTCCGCGGTCCCGGAGGAGACGAGGAGAACGATCGCCTGGTTTAAGACCTTTAGGTAGGCGCTCAGGCATCTCGCCATAAGCGAAGGGGACCACATACAGAAAAGCCCCGGCTGCCAAGGGCAGCCGGGGCTATTTGGCCGGCAAAGTTGCCGGCGCTCCCAGTTACGCGCCGTAGACGCTGATGCGCCGCTTCCCGGTCGGACCTTCGAACTTGACTTGCCCGTCGATCAGCGCATAAATCGTGTAGTCGTTCCCCATCCCAACCCCGACGCCCGGATGGAACTTCGTGCCGCACTGGCGGACGATGATGCTGCCCGGCTTGGCGACCTGGCCGCCGTAAAGCTTCACGCCGCGCATCTTCGGTTTGGAGTCGCGGCCGTTCCGCGAAGAGCCCTGTCCTTTCTTATGTGCCATTAGCTGCCTGCCTCGATCGCCGTAATCTTCACGTACGTCTGCGGCTGGCGGTGACCCCAGCGCTTTCGAACGTTCTTCTTGGCTTTATAGTTAAAAGCGTTGATCTTCTTCGCCTTGCCCTGCCGGACGATCTCGCCCGACACTTTTGCGCCCTTGATGAACGGGCTGCCCACTTTGCACTTGGCGCCGTCCACGACCATCAACACCTCGCTCAGGTCCACCTTCGTGCCAGGCTCCCCTTCGAGCTTTTCGACGATGATCACTTCGTCTTTCGCAGCTTTGAACTGCTTTCCACCGGTCTTGACAATCGCATACATGAGAAAATCCCACCCCGCTTCGGGGGCGAATCGAAATATTGGCAGAAACCGGGCCGCCGAGTCAAGGCCTGGACGCCTCGTAGAGCAATAGCGAGGCCCGCCGCGCCGGACCAAAGGAGAATCACATGATTGGACTATGCTGCCCTCGCCCCTGATGCCTTGAACCGCATCTACGCCCTCCAAAATTACGTCGACGCCCACACCGGCCTCGACCACAAGCTGCTTCGCCTCATGCAGCTTCGCGCTTCCCAGATCAACGGCTGCGCCTTCTGCATGCACCTCCACGTCCTCGAGCTCCAGGACCTGGGAGAAACCCAAATCCGCATCGACTGCGTCGGCGCATGGGAGGAAACCGATCTCTATACGGATAAGGAAAAGGCGGCGCTCGCCTGGACCGAGTCTCTCACCCTCCTCAGCCAGACCCACGCCCCCGACGAGATATTCGAGGAAATCCGGCGCAACTTCACCGAAAAGGAAGTCGTCGACCTAACCCTCGCCATCTCCCTCATCAACGTCTGGAACCGCCTCGCCGTCGGCCTCCGCCAAGACCCGGCCCTGGCCCCGGTCCTCCTGGAGCGAGCGAACGAGGCGAGAAAGAAAGCCGCCGCGCTCGTCTGAGAGAGGGGGCTTATCGAGCGACGCCGGTCACCGGTCACCGGTCACCGGTCACCGGTCACAGCCACCTACGCCGCGTGCCGGATTTCGAGCAAGAGCGACACGATCTCCGGATCGAACTTCCGGGGATCGTCGATGATCTCCCGCCCCTTGTCCTTGTCCAGCGCGAACAGCACCGCCAGCACGCGCCCGAGCAGCGGAATCCGCGAGCCCTTGACCCCATGCTTCCCTTCCCCGTCGAACCGCTCTTCCAGCGAGTGCAGACTGGGCAGCAGGAGCCGGAATTCTTCCGCTGATTCCATCTGCTCCAAAACCGGCGACTGCCGGTCCCGAACCTCCGCGTAATAAGGCGCGATCAGCACCAATGCCCGAAGGATCTCGACCTGGGATGGCGACAAGTGCAGCGCCGGCGCGAGCTTCAGAATCTCGTCTTCGAACTGGGCAAGCCGCTCCGCCGCCTCTCCGCGGGACGCGTCCGGAATCCACTCCGGGACCTTGTCGAGCTGCGGCTGGTGGCCGATGTCGAGTCCCTTGAATTCGCCCTGATAGGCGATCGAGCGGTTTCGCCCCGCCCGCTTCGCCTCGAAGAGCGCGGTATCGGCGGCCTTGATCAAACTGGACGGATCACTGGCCGTGTGCGGGAACACCGAACAGCCCAGGCTCACCGTCACATGCCGCTCCCGGCCGGCCCGCGTCGTGTACGGCAGGGCCTCCACCTTCAGCCGGATGCGTTCCGCCGTCGAGAGCGCATTTTCGAGTGAGCAGCCCGGCATCACGATGATGAACTCTTCGCCGCCGTAGCGGCCAGGTAAATCGTAAGGCCGCATACAGGAGCGCAGCGCGTCCGCGACCAGCTTCAGAACCTCGTCGCCCGCGTCATGGCCCTCCTCTTCGTTGAACGAACGGAAGTGGTCCACGTCCATCATGATCAGCCCGATCTCCTGGCCGGTCCGCTTCGCCTCCAGCACTCGCTGGTTCAGGACCTCGTGCAGGTGCCGGTGATTGGAAAGCCCGGTCAGCGCGTCGTGGCTCGCCCACCGCTCGAAGTTCTCGAACATCACCGCCGAGTTGATCGCCAGCGCCAAGTGCTCGGCGATCGTCTCGAAAAGCTCCGAGTTCTCCTCGAAATTCGCATCCCCATCCCGACCTACGATCTCGAGAACGCCTAGCAGCCGGTCGGAAATGACGAGCGGATGCACCGCGACGCCCCCCGGCCTCAAATAGCAGAACTTCGCTTCGAGGTTCGAGGTCAGAACGTGGTCGAGAACGGTCTCCTGGTGGAAGCTGTTGCGAGAAGCCGCGACGAGCTCCGCGACGCACGTCCCCCCGACGTCCGGCGCGATCTTCGCCAGGACGCTCTGCCCCTGCCGGTTGACGCCCACGCTGGAGACCAGTTCGAGCAGGTCGTCTTCCGCCCGGTTCACCCAGATCAGAACGGCCGCAAGCTCCGCGACCGAGGCGATCTCGTGCGCGGCTGCATTGCACAGCGATTGAATCTGCTGGTTCATCGTCAGGCATTTGCCGAGCCGCTTCAGCGCGTGCGCCATGCGCGTGCTCTTGCTCGCCTGCATCCGGGCCTGCCGTTCCTCGCTGGCATTGATGACGAGCATGAAAACGTCGCTCAGTTCGCCCGTCGTCAACCCCGCGCTGAAGTAGCGGTAGCCATTCAGGTAGAGATTTCCATGCGATCCGTGGAAGCTGCCTTCCAGCAGGCTCGAAAGCGGCGTTTCGAGGACGCTCCGCCCGGCTTTGAAGTGACCGATCCGCTTCGCCACGCCCCAAGTTCGACGAACGTAGCCGAGCGGGTCGATAATGGCGACGCCGACGCCATCGGGATCAAGCGAGGAAAGCATCCCCGGAGCGGGAAGATCGAGCACGATATTGCCGCCGCCTTCGAGCGGTACGCAAACCGGAAATCCCGCACCGCCGTCGATGAGACGGTCGTCAAGGGTCCTCACCCCCAGCTCGCGCAGCAAGCCAAGAAGCTTCTGAATACTATCTGCTTCGCTCAAACTCGGATTAATTGTCGGCAACTGAAACGGGACTCGTCAGCGATCCGAAATGAAAACTGACAGAACTCGGCACGTGGCGCGTCGAAGACCAAACCCCGCGTAAAATGCGTCGTCAGTTACGGGGATCGTTCACTATGCGCGGCTACTACTTGATCGTCCTTGCCTTGGTGGCTCTTCTCGCCGGATGCGGAGGCGGTGGCGGAAGCTCGGTCCAGAACTTCACCTACCAGACGCTCTGGAACACGCCGTCCGGCGGCATCGACGGCCAATCACAACTGATCGAGCTTTTCGACCAGAACAACATCCTGCGCTTCTCGGCGGCGATCGACAAGCCGATGAGCAGTCATATCATCTACGAAGTTCCGAACGGCCTCTATCACCTTCACGTCGTTCTCTATGCCTTGCCAGCCGAGCAAGGCGCACTCGTCGGCTTACTGGATGATCAAATTTCTGTTACCGGATCGGTCACCTATCGGACATCCGTTGGTCCCGCCATTACTTCCGTCAAGCTGAACCCGTCGAGCGCCACCCTCGCCGTCCAGCATTCCCAGCAGTTCTATGCCCACTCCGAGACTGGCGCCCACACCCCAACCTTCACGTCCCCCAACGGCTTCACGTGGCAAACCACGGGCGGCGTCGCCAACGTCGACTCGAACGGCATCGTTGTCGGGACCGCCGCCGGCATGGGCTCCGTCACCGCCACGAATGTCGATCAGAACATCCCCGGCTCCGCGTCCCTGACCATCCAGGATTCGACCCCGACCCACGGTAAGTGGACGGTGATCGTCTTCATGAACGCCTCCAACGACCTCTGGCCCTACAGCACCCTCAACATGAACCAGATGGAAAAGGTCGCGCAGAACCCCGACGTCCGCTTCGTCGTGGAATGGAAGGAATCGACCAACGTCGACTCGAGCTCGACCTTCAACAGTACCCGCCGCTACCTCGTCAAAGCCGATACGACGAGCAATATCGCCAGCCAGGTCATCCAGGACCTCGGTCCCGGCTACGACATGGGCTCCGCCGTCAACATGGCGGACTTCATCGCCTGGGCGAAAGCCAACTATCCCGCCGACCGCTACTGCGTCGTCGTCTGGAATCACGGCAAGGGATGGATGCGCGCCGAGAGCCAATCCCGAGGCGTCAGCTACGATGCCGAGACCGGTCACCACATCGACACCTGGCAACTTTCCCAAGCTTTCGGGAACGGCGTGAACGATATCGTCGCATGGGACTCCAGCCTGATGCAGCAGATCGAGGTCGACGACGAAATCCGCGACAAGGCCACTTACATCGTGGGGAGCGAAGAGAGCCCGCCCGCCGCCGGCTACCCGTACGACACCATCTTTGCCCACTTCCGGGACAACCCGGACGACACGACCCTGAATCTCGCCAAGACCTTCGTCGATGAAACCCTGACCGCCTACGGAACGACCTTCAACATCACCCAAAGCGTGATCGACACGTCCCAACTCCCCGCCCTCGTCACCGCGACCAACGGCCTCGCCGATGCGTTGATCAACGACGTCGGCTCCCTCGGCACCATCGCGCCCCTCGTCCGCTCCAACGCACAAGGCTACGATGACGTCGTCATCCACGGCCACTACCGCGACCTGTACGACGTCTGCCTCAAGCTGGAAAACTTCGGCGCCCCTCCCGACGTCGTCACCGCCGAGCAAGCTGTCCGCACCGCCGTCGGGCAGGCCGTCGCCTACAACGGCCACAATCAAAACTCGCCCGGCAGTCACGGCATCTCGATCGACTTCTCGGACTCGGTGAGCTTCACCACCGGCAACCCGCCCCTTTCCCAGGACTACGCCAACCTCCGATTCGCGCAAGACACGGACTGGGATCAGTGGCTCGCGATCGCCCCATAAGCCCCTGCCTCATCCCCCTCCTCTTGCCGGATGGTCGTGCCGGGAGGAGGAGGGGGACAAAGGGGGTGGAGGTTCAGGGAAACCAAATAGTAGCGCAGGCTTCCAGCCTGCACGACCACGTTGAAATTCAAAGCGACCCCAGCCGATAAACAAAGTGGGCCGGCTGGCGAGGCCGGCCCTATGGGCTGGAGGGTGTGGAGGAATTCTGGCGATATCCTCTCACTTGGTGGTGTTTCGGAGTGTCATTCTCGCTTAGCTTGAGTCTGACAACCACCTCATTCCCGACCAGCCCGCCTCCCCCCTCCTGCGTTCCTACCAGGGTCGTGCATGGCCGATTCAAAACGAGTGCGTTTGCTGGCTGGTGGAGTCTCTAGTAGCGCAGGCTTCCAGCCTGCCTTGCCGGCGTTCGGACTAGCCCGCCCACGATCACCACCTCCCCTTGCCCCCGCTCTGTCCGGATTGGAAGGTAAATTCATCTCGTGGTCGAGGCCATCGGCGTTCCATTCGATCTTTGCGGGCAGCGTATGGGAAGCCGGCTCGGGCCGGCGGCCCTTCGGCTTGCCGGGTTGGAGGACGCCTTCGACGAGTTGCACGTCGAATTCAGGTGGGGCGGAGAGGTTCAGGGCTCCGAGGACCTGCTCGAGCGGAGCCAGTCCTTGACGAGCCTGGAACCGCTCATTCAGTGCGTGACCGACCTCCGGGAGCGGACGACGGAGAGCCTCAAAGCGGGCCGCATTCCCCTGGTGATCGGTGGCGATCATGCGATCGCGGCCGGATCGATCTCAGCCGGGTTGAACCACTTTGGCGAGGACATGGCGCTTCTTTGGATCGACGCGCACGCGGACATCAATACGCCCGGGACGTCGACGAGCGGGAACGTGCATGGCATGCCGGTGGCGGCGCTGCTGGGGATGCCGAGCGGCGTCGAGGACGCACGGGACGGCATGTGGCAGGCATTGCTGGATGCCCTCGGGCCGGCGCGGCTGAAGATGGAGCACATGGCCTGGTGCGGGTTACGGAGCGTCGATCCGCCGGAGAAGAGGCTGATCCGCAGCAACGCGGCATGCATGGCGACGACGATGCACGACGTCGATCGCTTCGGCCTGATATGGGAGCTTCGGCGATTCGACCTCTGGATGCGGACGCACGGAGCGAGCCGCCTCTGGATCTCTTTCGACGTGGACGCGATGGACCCGATTCTTGCTCCGGGCACCGGCACGACGGTTACTGGCGGATTCTCCTACCGGGAGGCGCACTTGATCGCGGAGGTGCTCTGCGAATTCCTGGAAGCCGACAACTGTCCTTACCAACTTGCCGGGTTGGACGTCGTCGAGATTAATCCGCTATTCGACAAGAACAACGAGACGGCGAAGATGGCGGTCCAATGGATCGGGTCGCTTTTTGGGAAGGCGATTCTGTGATAGGGGTGAGAGAGTGAATGAATCCTTCGTAGATCATCCCCTCTCCCGTCACGCTAGCCGGTGGGGAGAGGCGGTCGCCGGCGCTTCACCGGACCCGTGCGACAGTTCACTCTCTCACCCTCTCGCCCTCTCACCCTCTCATCCCCTCGGCGGTGGCGAATGACGGGTAGGCGCGTGCTGGTCGAGGAGGCCGAGGCGATCCTTGCCCTCGCCGACGATCTGGGCCGGTTCGAGGAGGCGGTGGACGCGATCTATGCCAGCCGGGGGCGGGTGATCACCTGCGGGGTTGGGAAGTCGGGGCATATCGCGCGGAAGACGGCGGGGACGCTGAGCAGCACGGGGACGCCGTCGCTGTTCTTGCATGCGGCGGAGGCCGTCCACGGCGACCTCGGCATGGTGACGGCCGACGATATCGTGCTGATGTATACGCACAGCGGCGAGACGGACGAGTTGGTCCGGCTCTTTCCCTCGATCCGATCGATCGGGGCGCGGACGATCTTGGTTACCGGCCGGCCGGACAGCAGCGCCGGGCGGCTCGCCGATCTGGTCCTCGATACGAAGGTGACGTCGGAGGCCTGCTCGAATAACCTCGCGCCGACGACGAGCACGACGGTCATGCTGGCGCTGAGCGACGCGCTCGCCGTGGCGGTGATGGAGCGGCGAGGCTTCGGAAAGGAGGATTTCGCGAAATTCCATCCGAGCGGAACGCTCGGGAAGCGCCTGCTCCTGCGGGTCGCCGACGTGATGCGTCCCTTGGCCGAGATCGCGGCGGTCGCGCCGGATGAGGAGATTTTGGAAGTCAGCCGGGAGATCACGCAGGCCGGGGTCGGCGCCGCTTGCGTCGTCGAGGATGGCCGTCTGGTCGGCTTCATCAGCGACGGGGACTTGCGGCGGCATCTCGCGAACGGTGGCGATATCCACGCCAAGGCGGCCTCCCTGATGTCGGTAGGAGTCACGACGATCGATCCCGATATGCTGGCAATCGATGCCTTCGAGGTCTTCCAAAACCTGCCCAGGAAGATTGGGGAGATGCCGGTCGTGCGGGATACGCGGCTGCTCGGGCTTCTGATGCTGAAGGACCTGGTTCGCAGCGGGATTCTTTGAGTATCTCTTGGACGGCTGCGATCCGATACGCCGTCGCGTGTCAGGCGGGGCATTGCCGTATCGTTCTTTCGGCAAGGCGAGCCAACCTCGTTCGTGTGTCGGGCCTTCCCGGCAGAACGAAGTGCGACGGATGATCCCCGATGAGACGATCTAGCGATAGTCGGGCCAGACGAGCGCGGCGAGGGGCGAAACTGGCGCGCGGCAATTCGGGCCCGGCATCGACGACGTAGTTTTCCACGACGTCGAATCCTGAAAGTCCGTATTCCGCGAGGAGGTCGTAAGACATGACCCCAATAACCCATCGGTTGTCCAGGAGCCTCTTGGCTACCGAATGAGCCCGGGCTGCCGTTGTCGCTTTCGGCTTGGGCTCGACAACGAGAATTCTCGTCCCCCGGCTGGCGTCGGGCCGGTCCAGGAAAGATTCGGTGGCCGCCAACTCAGCCATTTGGAGGAAGTGATAGAGCGGATCATAATCCCAGGAACTTGGAGCGGAGCCGATCAAAGTGCGGTCACAACGGATAATGGCGTCCCCACCCGATGGCTTTGCCTTCTCGAGGAGCTTGACGTCGTTGCGGATCGCAATAACATTGAGAATCAGGCGATCCAGGACCTCCGCTATACGGGGTTCACTGCCCCGAATCGCGGCAACTTTCTCCAAATCGGTGAGGGCGGAATTGCCGCCCTGGATTCTGTCGAGAACGGCCCCAATCCAGAGGCCATCCGGATACCGGAGGCCGCAGGCTTTAATCCACATGGACGAAGGGCGGAGCCATGTGAAGAAGCGCTCAAGCTCTCGGAGGAAGTCCCACCGGTTCGGAATCGTAAGCACCTCTGAGCGACCATCCGTGAGAAGCCAAACGTCGCCGTCGGTGATGAGTACGCGTCCGACTTGGATCTCAATAGCGTAACGCTCAGCCTGGGTGAGGGCATCGCGGACGGCGTGCCCTTTCGCCAGGGTACCGGGGCGTTTGCATTCGACGGCTATGACGGGAACGTCGTTGATATAGGCTACTGCGTCGGCTCGGCCGCTGTGAGGCAGATATTCCTCCAGATGGATGTCGTAGTTCCTATATCCGAGGGCCTGCAGGACTGGAACGACAACTTTGGCGCGCAGATCTTCTTCGGTTGGGGCCGCTCCGATTTCGACCAGGCAACGGTAGGCAGTCTCGCGAAAAATCCCTCTCGCGACGATGTCGCAATCGACCAGCAAAGCGTGCGGATCCACGTTAAAGGACCTAACCGTATTCTTCAAGACCGGATCGGGCTGAAGCATGCCCGTTTCCTGTTCTGACGCACAAAATCTGCGATTCGTTTGGTCGCCGGCCCTCGTTTGAATACAATCGTTGTGACCTACGTTTGGAAATTATAATCGGATACCTTTATAATGAGGGGTCGATTGATGGCTGAGATGTATTCCTGCTGCGGCGTACGGAGGAATCGTCTTGCCAAGTCTCATTGATCTAGTGTGCGATCACCTATAGCCGGGTCGAATACGAAAGAGAGCGGAGCCGTCGAGCGGTCGGACCGAAAGCCGGTTCCTCAGCCTGCCCGCGAGTATGGCGGAACGCCTGGCGAGCTTGGCCGGAGCGCGGCTTCTTTTTCGCGGGCGATCGCCGGCAAAGCGCAGCCCGCGCCCCGGCAGCCGCCGATTGGGACGGGACCGCAGCGCTTTAGTGAGGAGATCGCGGAGAGCCCAGGGAGCTTCCTGGCGCCGAGAATGCTGACGGGGGCGTGGGCGGCGATGAAATTCGCGGGGATGACGATGACCCTGGCTTTCGATGCGGCGACGACGCTGACCCATGACGCGCTCAAATACGGCTTGACGAAGGCGGGGACCGGCATCGAGCTGGCCGCGCCATTCCAGTTCAATTCGCCGCAGGGGAATCCCCATCTCTATATGCCGGGCAACTTCAAGGCGATCGACCGGCTCATCGCGGACGGCCTCGGGGTCGAGCGGACGAACGAAGCGGAACGGCGGTTCTGGCTGTCCTTTTACGACGATCCCTTGCCGCGAGCCCTTCTGAACAACTATATGGATGGGAAGGGCAAGGTCTTCATGCTCACCGAGGCCCAGATGCAGGCGGTGAACGGGACTTTGAATTTCAGGCGGAGCGCGGCTTTCGAATCGACGCGAGCCGAGTTGGGAGCAGAGGCGAAGAAGGCCCAACGGTCGAAATCGGCAGCCGTCTCGGGACGCTTCCTTTCCTCGGCCCTCAACAACGGCACGCTGGGCGGCTTTACGGTCAACTACGAGGGTCGCCTTTCCGTCACGCCTAAAGGCGACTGGACTTACCAGGGCACGATCGACTATTACGACCGGTGGGATTTCGATCCCCGTCCGCTGGGAGCGAAGTCGGGGCGGAGCGCGATCGGCGAGCTCAAGACGCGGGTGGGGGCCTATATCGAGGGCGAGCCGTTCGACGTTCGCAGCGTGAAGGCGAAGGTAATCGCTACGGAGACCGGGGTCGAGTGGGGCGGGAAGGCGTACAAGCCGGCCGCCGTGATCGATCCCCTTACCTCCGACCGGATTCCGCGGGATTGGAAGGCGGCGCCGGGGATTGCCGTTCATACCGTCGGCGAGACGGCGCAGGCGGCGGCAAGCGACGTGAAGCGGAAACTTGCGCCCCCCGTTCAGGCTCGCCGCACGGAACGCCGGGACGGCTCGCTGACGGGGCCTTGGTATCCCGAATTCGGAAGCGCGCAACGTTATCTGTCGCCAGAGCATGCGTTGAGCGACGGCTCCAAGGTGGGCATTTTCATCAACGGGCCGGACAAGGGATTTGAGGACCATGCCCGGGAAGCGCAGGAGCTTGCCAACCGGCTTACCAAGCCGGTTGTCGGGATTTGGGATGCGGGCGGCCTCACCCGGCATGCGGCAGCGATGCGTCCCGCGGTTCAGACCCTCCGCAACATCCTCCGCCGGCATGGGAACGCGGAGGACAAGGGGAGCGGGTTGGACATCTACTCGCCCAACGAGTTCCTTGTCGAGGTGGGCCGGACCGAGGCGCGAAAGGAAAGAGATCCGAAGGCGGACTTGAAACCAGGTCTGGCGGCGTTGGGCAATGCGGCCGAGGCCGCTCAGCCCTTGGCGGCGGAGGATCGAGGGGCCGCCCTCGAACCGGAGCTCCCGGAGGGGACGACGCCGGGAATTCAGCCGCAGAACGCTCCCCACGTGACGGAGCCGGATAAGGAGGAGGAATTCGAGGAAGAGCCGGCCCACGCCGTCGGGCCGTTGCGCGGCCGGACCTCGGCGGCAGAGTCGGCCGATTCGTCCGTGGCGAGGCTAGGCCCTCTCGGGCCCGATAGCCGAAGCGACGAGAAGCCGCCGGCGCCGGTTCCATCGCCGGAGAAGGATATGCCGGCGAGTTGGGCGGAGTCGAGGACGCATCCGGAATATCCCGTCGCGGCTACGGTTGCAGCCGACATGCCCGTCATTCCGAAGGCCACGTTCGGAGTGGAGGCGAGGAGTTACGACCCGAGGCTGAACGCGACTCCCGTGCCTCGGGCGCTCCGAGACTTTTCGCCACGTAGCGAGGCGAAGAGAACCGTCATCGTTCAGAGGAAGGGAGTGGCCGGCCGGACGGACGACGATCCCGGCTCGCTACGCGAAGACCTGATCCGAAAGGGCGATGGAGGATTCGCGCCGCCATCGACCGTACGCAAGGAACTGATGCCCCATCTTGGGTTCGATCCGAGCGAAGCGAAAATCCACATCGGGCCACACGCGGCCCAGGCGGCGAGCCGGATGGGTGCGGAAGCCTTTACGGTCGGCCGAGACGTCTTCTTCGGAGCCGGGAAGTACGATCCGGCGTCGCGGCAGGGCCTCGCGCTGATCGCCCACGAACTGACTCACGTCGGGCAGCAGACAGGCACGACAGGCGACAAGACGCGATTCTACACGCACCAGGGTGGAGACGAGATGGAGGCGGAGGCCCAGCAGACGGCCGAGCGCTTCCTCACGAACCTCGCGACGCCAAGCGGCCTGATCGTGGAGAGCTACGCCTGCGCCTATCAAAACGAGAACGAGCATCCTCTGACCGCGCACGATCAGCACCGGCTCGACCGGATTTCGACGCTCGCTTTGGAGAAGGCGGGGCGAAGGGTCCGTCAGGTGGCCTCGAACAAGGTGATCGAGGAGATTTCCATCGACGTGGCGATCGATCTCGGAAATATGAGCGATTCGGAGGCGGCTTCGATCTGGGCGGACGCGATCGTCGAGCAGGTGAAGGGCCGGGTCGGCATTACGGCGCCGGAGCCGCCGGTGAAGCTGATGGTGCAGCGGTACGACACGGACGAGCACGTCATGTTCGGCGGCCCGATCGGGAAGCAGCAGACCATCACGATCAAGGGCGTGAAGATGGAGTACGGCGACGTGATCGCGATGGGGGACTTCTTCGCGAATCCGGACGAAATCCTCACCAAGGCCGATCCGAAGACGCTTCAGGCGGTCGTCGATCTGATCCACAAGAAAGTGAAGGACCCGAACTCGGTGGGGGATGCGGACTGGGAGCGGGTAACGGGCGGGGCTTACGTCGATCTAGCCCTCAAGAATGACGCGCATTTCGCCCCTTCGGACCCGAGCTTGATGCCGGCCGATCCTACAAAAACGGAAGACCACAAGGCGCTTTACGCGAAGTACCACGAGCAGGCGCTCAAGCTGGCGCAGCAACACAAGCGGGACGAGGCGCTGGCGGTGAACGCATTCGCTGATCACTTCCTGACGGATGCCTTTGCGGCAGGGCATCTGTTCCGGAAGAAGGATGCGATGGCGCTTTTCCGTAAGAACCTCGGCGGCAAAAAAGGGGTGGAGAAGCTGACCGAGGAGGTGGCGAAGCTCGCCTGGGCCGACCCTGGCGTATCCTCCCTGATGTCTCAGTACGAGACGGTGGAGACGCACTACGGTTTTCATCCCGACATCGACCGGGAAAGCCGGTTCGCATCTTTCTTGCAGGGTGTGGACGAAGCCATGCCGGAGGCGATCGAGAACGCGATTGCCGGCGTTATGCACGACCATCTGAACACCGTCGGCGTGGACGTCGAGAACGGGCAAGGGGCCAAGTGGAAGCTGTCCGGCGACGAGCATCTGAACGTCGAAAGTCTGAAATATGCGCGGCAGGCGGTGGCGCGATCTCAACAGGACATTCTCGACGCCTTGAAGGACAAGCCGCCTAAGGATGCCACGGCGAACGTTTGGAAGCTCACGCCCCACCCGACGGCATCCGGCATGAAGACGATGAAGCAGGATGTGGCGAGATTCCTCGACCCCACGATGCAGACGTCTATCGTCGCGATCGCCGACTACGTCAAGAGCCACATTCACGTGATGCTGAACAAGGCGGTAGCCATGAAGAAGCTCCAGCGCGCCGACGGGAAGACTCATGTGCCGACGCCGGATCCGGTGCATCACTCACGCAAATCGGTCCTCGGGCTCGAGCCGCCCGATCCCGGTGAGGAAGCTTTGAAGAAGGGTCTGGCGGACGGGATTACCGACGTGCGGAAGCTGACGGACAGGGTTTTCCTGGCGCGGCACCCGGAACGGAAGGGACAGACGAAGGTCGCAAAGGACAAGGCCCAAATCGCGGAGTGGATCGAAATCCGCGACAAGATGGTGAAGCCGGCATTGCCGAAGAAGAAGCCGGCCCGCTCGGCCTTGCCGGGCCTGACTCCGGACGCGGGATCGCAGGAAGAGGCGGCGAGGCGCGTGGGAGCGAAGGTCGCCGGGAGACGTACCGGGGAGCCGTCGGAGATCATCCGGTCGCCTCTGGCGATTCAGAAGAGCCCCGAGGACGACAAGGTCGCGAAGATGACCAAGGCGGAGCGAGTCATGGAAGCGGGGCTGCGGGCCATGGCGCGGATGGACGAGACGCTGAAGGACCTCATGAGGCAGATCTTCACGTGGCAGAACGTGGAGTGGCTGATCGGCATCTCCGCGGTTTTGGCAGCGGCGAACTTCACTCCTTACGGTTGGGCGGCGGACCTGGCGGTGGCCGGCTATTTCATCTTCCAGGCCGGATATGGAACGGCAGTCGCTCTCAAAGATTTTTGCGTCGGCATCGTGCATGCGGCCAACGCGACGACGGAGCTTGGACTCAACAATGCGGCCGACGAGATTCGAGACGCGGCGGGCAGGGCGGGAGTGAACGGCCTGCAGCTTTTCCTCAGTTTTCGGATGGGCAAGGGAGCGCTCGCCAAGAAGACGCGGATCGAGGCTCAGGCGAAGGTTCCGCCTCCGCCGGTGGTGAAGCCGCCTCCGGAACCCATGGGACCGCCGGTCCCGAAGAATCTGCCGCAGGAGCCGGTGGGACCCAAGCTGCCGGAGGAGCCCCAGGGGCCGAAGCCCAAGCCCAAGCCGAAGAAGATGCAGAAGGCGCAAAGGGACCTGCCCGCGACGACTCGGAAGGCTCTCAAGAACGCCTACAAGAAGGCGTCGCATACTCCGGGATGGATTCAGAAGGTCGGTGTCGTCGGCGAGGAAGGGGCGAATACGGCTGCGCGGAGCCGGGGGGAGTACGTCATCGATCTGAACAAATACACGAAGGGAAAGAATTTCCCGACGATCGATCCGGTGACCTCGAAGACGGCGCGATCGGTCAAGGTCAAAGCCATCGACCGGGTTTTCGGCAAGAGCGCCCTTCGTTCCTATCTTGCCGACTTCCGCAAGCTGATCGATCCGAGCAAGCTGAGGAAGGCCGCGGAAGGGATCGACGCCCATCGGGCGGAAATCCAGGCCGATGGCGCCTGGCCGAAGTCTTGGCCCAAGAATGCTTCGGTCGACGACATCGCAAAGCTGCTGGCGCGGGATTCGGAGCTGACGATCCCCGACGACCATGTCGCGGAAGTGCGGGCGAAGCTGGAGGAAAGGATCCGAGCCCATCCGTCGAACTACGGATTGAACGAACACTCGCCCCATTTCGAGGCGGATGTTCGCGCCATGGTCCATCGCGTGACCCCGATTGGGCTGAAGACTGCCCAGATGAACCTCATCATCGAAAATTTGATGAAACACGAGCTGACGCCGTCGAAACCCAAGCTGCCCGCTGGAAAGGCGCATTGAAGGCCATGCTCAGGGCGATCACGGCGCCATCGAGCGGGCCCTTCGCGGCGTTTGGCACACGCGATAAACGGTGTTACACTGGCAAAGGGCTCAGGATATCGTGTCGGAGAGCGATGAAAAATAAACTGCTTTGGATTGTGTTGGCCGCTTTGCTTTCCTTGCCGTCGGCGTACGGGCAAGCGTTCCAAAATGCCGGCTTCGAGGCGCCGGTTTTGCCACAGAACCATTGGATCGAGGGTTCGATCGATGGGGCGACTTGGAGCTTCGCCGGAACGGCGGGGATGGCGAATGGGAACGGCGCGTGGGGTTATAACGCGCACTCGGGGCAGCAATACGCCTTCATTCAAAACTACGGCAATAACGGTACGGTAACGCAGACGGTAAGCGGCTTTACGGTGGGAAAGGCGTACGTCGTCACGTTCTGGATGACGCGGCGCGGACAGAACAACGGCGGCGTCGGCATCCTTCCCATCGAGGTCACCCTGAATGGCTCGACCGTGATCTTCCCTTACACGTCGCCTCCAGGGGACTTTTCCTGGCACTCCTATCGCTCGCTGCCGTTCATCGCGACTTCGGATACGAATACTTTCCAGTGGTCCGGGCTGAGCAACGGCCAAGACCGGGGCAGCAACATCGACGACGTATCGATCGAGGTTGCCAGCACTTGGCCGATGGACCGGGTCGACCGGTGGGGAGGCGGCAAGGCGCTCTATGGCCCCGATCCGGCGGCCTTGGTGACGCCGTGGGTCGTCGCCAAGACGAGCGCCGGAATCCCGGTCAGCCATGCTCCCGCCCTCAACGGAACCGGCCAGGGATTCTATGGCGAATGGAATACCGGCAACCTCGTCGAATTCGATGCCGAGACGGGCGCCATTTTGAACACGTTCGGAGCGGGGTCGACGATCCAGTCCGAGCCGGCGTTCGACACTCAGGGCAAGCTCTACTTCGAGGCTGCCCCCAATCTGTTCGCCCTGGACCCGGATACGCTGACCTCGCCTTGGCACTACGACACCGGAGCGACGTTCCAGGATAATTACGATGCGGCGTCGCCCGTTATCGGCCCGGACGACGACGTCGTCTTCCCCTCCACGACCGGCACGGTCGTGAGGCTCGACCACTCGACGGGAGCCGTCGTTTGGCAACAGCCCTTGCTGGTTTCGGATCACTCCGTGGCGTTTAGCCGAGACGATTCCTCCGTGTTCGTGGCGAACGGATCGAGCGTCACTTGTCTGAAGTATTCGGACGGCACGGTGCTCTGGTCGTTCGACTTCGGATCGACGACAGGCACTCCGGCGGTGGCTCCGAACGGATCGGTCGTGTTTGGTACCGCGAACGGCCTCATCTTCGACGTCGATCCCGTCAGCGGCGGAACGAACTGGGTCGACATTGCCAACGACGCGGTGACGGCGTCGCCCGCGTTCGACGGCCAGAACGTGTATGTGGGCAGCCGCGACGGCAATCTGTACGCCTACACGCAGTCGTCCGGAGGTCTCGTCTGGGTCTTCCCGACGACCGGGCCGATCGACACGGCGCCGATCGTGGGGACGGACGGGAGCGTGTACTCGTTCAACCGGGTCGGCAATCTTTACCGCATCGTGAACGGCGCCCAGGTTTGGCGGGAGCTCTTGCCGGGCGGCGCGACCGGTTCGATCGCGATCGGCGCGGATGGCAACCTCTATGTGCCCAACGGCCTTGCCGGCGGACTCTACATCATCCGGCAGCAGGCTCTTCCGCCCTTCCTCTTCGACTCCGCGCACATCGATTACGGCGCGACCGTCGCCGGATCGTTTGCGGATACGCAGTCGAGCGACAACACCTATTGGATTCTGAAGAACGGGATCACGCCGTTGGCGAGCATTCCGCCGATTCGGGTCGCCTTGACGGGAACGATGCCGGTCACCAATCTGGCGAGCTTCTCGTTCCGCGTCGAGGCCTCGGCCTCGTACACCACGCTCGACCAGATCACGGAGGCGCTGAACGTCGGGACGGGCTCTTGGGAGCGGCTGGACACGCGAGCGGCGACGACGACGGATTCGTCGGTTCTGATCACCGTGAACTCGAATCCGAACCGGTTCATCGACCCGTCGACCGGGAAGATTCAGATCCGGGTCGGCTGGCACCCACGGACCACCCTGCCGACGGCGAGCTGGCTCGCGAAGATCGATTGGATACGACTGGAGGGAATCGTCCCGGCGTTCACGCCGTAGGCGGCCAACCGAGGCCAAGGTTAACTGCACGGGAGAGAGGTTCCGGTCATTCGGAAGGGGATTTGGCCTGTCTCGGTGGTTGAGTCGATCCGCTTCAGGGCTTCGACCATCGAAGCGGCAAAGCGCTTTTGGGTCGGGACGACGGCAGGCGGGTAGTCGGCTTCGGGGATCGTGAGGGTGGGATTGGTGTTGATTTCCCATACCTGGATGCGGCCGTCTTGAAAGGAATAGTCGATGCGGCCGTAGTCAATGTGGGCGAGGCGGAAGATGGCGCGGATTTCCTCTTTGAACGGGACGTCGTCCATGTACCGTCGCTCCTCTTCGAGCGTTTCGGGCGTTGCGAGGTCGGCCATTTTGAGCATCCAATTCCGACTGAAGTGAACGTGGCGGGGAACGATGTCGCCGCCGATGCAGAAGGCGCTGAACTTGCGATAGAGGCCTTTCCGGTCGCTCGTATCGCAGAATTCGGTGACGAGGAGTCGGCCGGCATCACCGTCGCCGAGGGCGGCTTTGATGAGCCATCGGTCGAGCTCGCGCCAGGTTTCAAGGAGGGGCGTCCGGCTTCCCCAATGGTCGGATTCGATGCGGAGGAAGACGGGAAATCTCAGGTCTCTCGGAAGCTCGTCGATGCGGAAGGCGCGAAAGTCGTTGATGCCTTCTCTTGCGAGCGTCTTGAGGAGGTCGTACCGGCCCATGGCTTCGACCGGATGGTTGAAGAGGTGGCTGCGGCCGTCTTGCTCCAGGGCGTTCCAAAGTTGGGCAAGGAGACGGCGCTGTCCTTGGGTGGCGATTTCCAAGTCGCCGAAGAGGTAGGTCCCGACGGGGAGGCTTTTCACCTCGGAAAGCTCATGGAACATGACGGTGCGGAAGCGCGGCGCAAGCTCCTTGCCCCAATTGTCGAGGAACACGTTGGCCGTCCACTCGTTCCCCTCGCGCGCGATTTGAAAGATCACTTCGAGGGATTATGAGCGGCTGGCCGTTCGATCCCTGGGCGCTTACCAAGTCACATCGCTTTTCTCGGCCGCAATCTTTAAAATACAAGGCTCCAGTTTCCCTCGCCTTTGAGCTGGCAAGAGGGAACCCCGTCCGGCTTGACGATGCACCAGATGCCCTTGCTGAGATCGACTTTCGCCAGGAATTGTCTCCTCATTTGAAGCTGATCCGGGCGTAGGCTATTTTCATCGGCGTTCGCCGGCCCAACCCGCTCCCAGAAGCGAGCCAACGCGGCGTCGGCTAACTCCGAACCAGGTTCAAGTCTAAGGGTTAGCTGCTCGTTCGGCGACGCATAGAGCTTTAGGATTTGCGCGTCCGACAGGTGAGAATAGAGGCAATCCAGATACATCGCGTCGAGGTAGTTTGCCTTGCTGGTGGCTGCCGACGCCTCTTCCTTGAACATCTTCGAGGCTCTTGTCTTGAAGGCGGAGGGGTCGAAGCCGATGGCGAATTGATCCTTGTCTTCTTGAAGCTTGCCTCCCAAGGCGTGCGCCGCTAGCGACAGCAGCTTTCGCTCGTCGAGTCCCTCAGCCGCAATCGCCAAGCGTGACGCATCGAAGAACCAGTGGACCTTGAGCGGCTTGTCTTTGCAGAGACTTTGGATCTGGTTGATCGTGAGATATTTGACCTTGGCGGGATCGAGAGAGAAGGGCCACGCTTCCTTCGGCGGCGTATACACAACTGGCCTCAGGGCATCCTCGTACTGGAATATCCGCTGCTTGTAAAAGAAGGAGACCGGAAAAGCGCCCGCGCTCCAAGCGTCATTCTTGCTCGGGCTCGCCTCGGGAAAACCGAAGTCGTATCGTCGTTTAAGGACGACCTCCAATTCTCCGACCTGCTTAAACGGAATTTCCGTCTTTCGCCAAGTTCGTCGCGGTGCGACGAGATAGCAAATATCTTTCTTCGTGGCAGCCCGCACGGCGGCGACAAGAACGGAATCGTCGCCACCTTTGAGCAGAAAGCTACCGGCGAAAAGGGCCAGGAGCATCATAGCGCCTAGGAACCTCCCTAATACTGGCCAACAACAGCCCCAAAGCCATGGCTGTCGATCTCATGCCCGAACATGATAACCCCTTCCAGGTCGTCCCATGCTCGGGAATGCCCCAGGCGACACTTATGCGACTGCCCCTTCCGCTGCCCCGCAGACTTACCGGGAAAAATCTCCGACTGGGACATATTTCTTGGAATCGTCATAACATGGACATGTATGAGGCAGATCCTGTCCTTTTTGCTGGCCTGCGCGGCGGCCCTCTCGGCGGCTCAGGTCTACCGCCTCGTCGATCTCGGGGCTAACAACCCCTATTCGAGCGTTGGATACTCGGTCAACGACCTCGGACAGGTTTGCGGCGACTATGGCATCGATAACAATGTCTATCAGGCCTTTACGACGTTGGGAACCCAAGTCGTCTTTTTGGGGACGCTCGGCGGAACGAACAGCGCGGCCCGCGGCATTAATGCGTCGGGGCAAATCAGCGGCTACTCGAACACGAGTGGCGGTTCCATTCACGCTTTTATCTATTCGTCGGGAACGATGATAGATTTGGGCACTCTGGGCGGAGCCTATAGTGAAGCCTGGGGGATTAATTCTCTAGGAGAGGTTGCCGGCTACTCCGCGCTCGGCAACGGAGCCGAGCACGCCTTCAAGTACTCAGGCGGCATGCTGCACGACTTGGGAGTTTTGCCCGGAGGCCGCTCCAGTCAGGCGACCGGGATCAACGACTTGGGACAGGTCACCGGCGCTAGCGATTCCACGGCGGGATCTCGTGCTTTTCTCTATTCCGGGAGCAGCCTCCACGACCTCGGAACCTTTCCTGGCGGGACGCAGAGCGCGGGCTATGCGATCAATTCGTCGGGCGTGGTCGTTGGAGAGTCGGATGGAACGAACATCGAATCCGCTCACGCGTTCCTCTACGATGGGTCGATGCACGACTTGGGCGCGTTGGGGACGACGTCGGCCGCGCTCTCGATCGCCTATGGAGTCAACGATTCCGGGCAGGTCGTTGGCGGAGGGCGGGACGACCAGGGCCTCCCCGTCGGCTTCCTGTATTCGGGCGGAACAATGCACAACATCCTCGAGCTAACGGATACGACCGCCGACAGGTGGATGTTTAGCTACCTCGTCGGGATTAGCAATAACGGCTATATCACGGGGATGGCTACCGACCCGGTTTCCGGCGGCCAGCACGCCGTGCTGCTGATACCGGAATCGACTCGGCTCATTGTGCCGGACGGTTACTCCTTCGGTCGGGGCCGGTTGCTTGCCGGGAACCTCGCGAGCCTTGGCATCAGCGACGACAACCACTTCGTGATGCAAGCGGGCGTGATTCCCATTGTTTCCGACTATCCGATCAACGTGACTTTCACAGGAACGTCGCCCGTCTCGAATCCGAGCGTTTTGCGATTCGGACTCGAGGCGTCCGCTCAGTTTTCGAACGTCAGCCAGACGGTCGAGCTTTACGACTATAGCGCGGGCGCGTTCGTCCCGGTCGACGTCCGGACGGCGACGACGTCGGATTCCGTCGTCTATCTCACGCTGTCGAATCCTTCCCGGTTCGTCAACCCGGTAAACGGGCAGATGCAGGCGCGGATCAAGTATAAGAACCCCTCGCCCGAGGCGATCTTCTTATGGAGAGCAAGCCTCGATCGCGTGGTCTGGGAAGTCACGCCTTAGCTAAGTCTGACCTGGTGCCGGGAGCGGGACTCGAACCCGCACGTACTTTTGGTACAACGGTTTTTGAGACCGTCGCGTCTACCATTCCGCCATCCCGGCGCGCGTGGGGGAAATATACCCGGGGTTGGGGAGGGATGAAAGGGTGAGAGGGTGATGGAGGTGACCGCTGGCCCGGCCGGCGTTGGGAAGTAAAATCCGATCCGATGAAAGTGCTCGTTGCGGACAAGTTTGAAAAGAGCGGGTTGGATGGGTTGAAGGCGTTGGGATGCGAGGTCCTGAACGAGCCGGATTTGAAGGATGAAGCGTTGGCGGCGCGACTCGCGGAAAGCGAGGCGGCGGTTCTAATCGTGCGATCGACGAAGGTGACACGCGAAATGCTGGAGGGGTCGAAGCTGAGCCTCGTCGTCCGCGCGGGAGCGGGTTACAACACCATCGACGTTGCGGCGGCGAGCGAGCGGGGGATCCTCGTGACGAACTGTCCGGGCAAGAATTCCATCGCGGTGGCGGAACTGGCTTTCGGGCTGCTGATCGCCTGCGACCGGCATATCCCCGACAACGTCATCCAGCTTCGCGAGGGGAAGTGGAACAAGAAGGGTTTCAGCAAGGCGGGCGGCCTCTATGGGAAGACGCTCGGCCTGGTCGGAATGGGGAATATTGGCCAGGAGATGGTGACGCGGGCCAAGGCCTTCGGCATGCGAGTTGTAGCCTACTCGCGGTGGATGACGGCGGACGTGGCGGCGGCAATGGGGATCGGCTACGCGACGTCGCCCGAAGAATTGGCCGAGCGCTGCGACTGCATCTCGGTCCACGTAGCGCTGACTCCGCAGACGAAGGGCTCGATCGGCAAGGCCTTCTTCGATAAGATGAAGCCGGGCGGGATTTTCATCAATACCAGCCGAGCCGAGGTCGTCGATCAAGCCGCGCTGGAAGCGGCGGTGAAAGAGAAGGGGATTTCTGCCGGCCTCGACGTTTTCGACGGCGAGCCCGCCGGCGGCGATGGAACATACGAGGGCTCACTACGGGACTTGCCCGGCGTATACGGGACGCACCACATCGGGGCCTCGACCGATCAGGCCCAAGAGGCGGTCGCGGAGGAGACGGTGCGGATCGTTTCCGAATTCAAGAGCACGGGCATCGCGCCAAACGTGGTGAAGGCCGGCAAGGGCAGCCCGGCGACTCACGTTCTGATCGTGCGCCACTCGGATAAGGCGGGTATTCAGGCGGCGGTGTTCGGGGCGATTCAGGGAGCCGGGCTCAACGCCCAGGAAACCGAAGTGATCGCGCTCGCTGCGGCGAAGTCGACTATTACGCAGGTGAGCGTAGACGTGGAGCCGTCTGCTGTGCTGCTGGGCAAACTGAAGGAGATGCCGGGCGTGTTCGACGCCAGTACCGTGCCCTATAAATAGGGAGAATGCGAGGTCTCCAGACTCGGAATCGAGGAAGGCGAAGGCTGTAGTCGCCGGGTTCACCCCGGCGCGCCCAAAGGGCGAAGGCGCTTCGCATCTACCACGACTCCGAGCTTGCAATCGAGGAAGCCGAAGGCTGTAGTCGCCGGGTTCACCCCGGCGCGCCCAAAGGACGAAAGGCGCTTCGCATCTACCACGACTCCGAGCTTGGAATCGAGGAAGCCGAAGGCTGTAGTCGCCGGGTTCACCCCGGCGCGCCCCAAGGGCGAAAGGCGCTTTGCATCTATCGCAACTCCGAGCTTGGAATCGAGGAAGCCGAAGGCTGTAGTCGCCGGGTTCACCCCGGCGCGCCCGAAGGGCGAAGATGGCCGGCTCCAAATCCCGGCTGACACACTCCACCTGCAAGCCGATGCTACGCCTTGCGGCGCATGAGAGGACCGGGTTTGGTGGCGGGGGCGTGCTTGGCGTAGATGGTGGGGCGGCGGTTGCGTTGGTCCAGAAGCTGGGAGCAGGTGACAAAGCGGTAGCCGCGCTTTCGGAGGCCTTCCACCAATCCAGGCAGGACCTGGAGGGTTTGGGGGATCCCGTCGTGCAGGAGGAGGATGCCCCCGTTCCTCATTTGGGTGTCAATCCGTTCGATCAAGACTTTCGGGTTCGGCTTGGCGAAGTCGCCGGGATCGTCGGTCCAGAGGACGGTCCACATCCCTTCGTCGGTGGCGGCGCGGAGCACGTCCGTATCGAACCGGCCCCCAGGCGGGCGACAGAACTTCGGGCGAATGCCGGTCGCCCACTGGATGGCGTCGCTGCAGGCTCGGTACTCCCGTGCGATTTGGGCCTCGGAGAGCAGGTCGAGATTCGGATGGTTGAACGTGTGGTTCCCGACCTCGTGGCCTTGGGCTATTTCCTCCCGGACGATCCAAGGGTTGCGGACGACCATCTTGCCGACGACGAAGAAGGTCGCCTTGACGTCGAGCTTCCGCAACAGGGCGAGAAGCTCCATCGTCTTCGCGCCGTGGGGGCCGTCGTCGAACGTGAGGGCGATCGTCTTGGGCTGATAGGCGTCGGCGATGACTTTCAGCTTCTCGTTTCTCGGCCACTGGATGGCCCGAAGTTCCTGGCGCAGATTGACGCCGGGCGGGCGCACGAATGGAATATGGAATGGCAGCGGGCTCGGCGATTTTGCCGCCAACTGCAGGGCCAGAGAGATTGCCAGTCCAGTCATCTGTTTAATTCGCTGAGTGCAACAAGCAGGGGCGTCCTACGATTCCCGAATAGGACGATTGTCGGTCGTTTTCCTTTAGGTTCGCAAGAGCGCGGATTGCGATGAGGCGCGCAAGAGTGTACTCCTTACCCAGATTGTTGGTCGTGGCTTCGCCTTCCAGGCGATGTGTGTAAGAGCCATCCTGGCTCTTGGGAATGCCCCCCAGCGAGCGAGTGGCTTTAGCTAAAGCTTGGAGGATTGGACGGCGGAGGTTAGTTCGGTTCGGCCGCCCAGTTCTTGTCCCGCTCCTCGTAGGCGGGGTAGTCGATGCGATCGTAGAGTTCGGCGCGGGTGCGCATCTTGCCGAGGAAGCCGGCCTGAGTGCCGGTCGCGAGAAGCTCGGTGTAGCTCTCGTCGAGGGCTTTCAGCATGACGCGGAAGGCGGTCATCGGAAAGATGACCATCTGGTAGCCAAGCTCGCCAAAGCGGGAGACGGGAATAATCGGGGTCTTGCCGAATTCGGTCATGTTGGCGAGAAGAGGAACGCCGACTCCCTTGCGGAAGGCTTCGAATTCGGCCTCGCTCGCGAGACCTTCGGGGAAGATGGCGTCGGCGCCGCTGTCCGCGTAGAGCTTGGCCCGATCGATGGCGGCTCCGAGACCTTCGACTCCCCGCGCGTCGGTACGGGCGACAATGAGGAAGGAGGAATCGCGCTTGGAATCGACGGCGGCGCGGACCTTGGCGGCCATCGCCTCCGGTTCGATGAGGCTCTTGCCATCGAGGTGGCCGCAGCGTTTCGGGCTCATCTGATCTTCGAGGTGGATGCCGGCGAGTCCGGCCCGCTCCATCTCGACGACGGTACGCATGACGTTCAGCGACTCGCCGAATCCGGTGTCGGCATCGGAGATGACGGGCACGGGCGCCACTTGGGTGACGTACGTGGCGACCTGGGCGAATTCGGTAAGGGTGGCAAGGGCGATGTCGGGGACACCGAGATTGGCGTTGGTGATACCGGCTCCGCTCAGATAGAGGGCCTGCGCCCCCGCCTTATAGGCGGAGACGGCACTGATCGCATTGAAAACGCCGGGCATGACGACGATGCCTCGGCTCATCATTTCTCGCAGTCGTGCGCCGGGAGCGGGAAGCGGAGGCTGGAGCATGCACGGAGGGTACCCGGGGCCGACGGCGGCGGGCGGCGGGGCCGGCCTGCCGGTTGCGCTCTTGATCGCAGGCCTGATTCCTGCCATCAAGAACTTGGTTCGCAAATAAGAATGGCAGGCTCCGAGAGCCTGCCATTTCGAAGGTCGCAGGGACTTTTAAGTTACTCGGCGGCCGGAGCCGATGCGGCTGCTGCCGGTTCGGCCGGAGCTGCGGGCGCCTGAGGCGCTTGCTCCTGGCGCGGTCCGCGGTCGTAGTTGCGCTCGCGGCGGGGACCGTATTCACGCCGATCCTGTCCCATTTCGGTGACCACGAACGGGAGCAGGGCCATTTCGCGGGCCTTGCGGATCGCACTGGCGATCATGCGCTGTTGCTTGGCCGTATTGCCGGTTTGGCGGCCGGGGAGAATCTTGCCCCGGTCGTTGAGAAATCTTCGAAGGATGTTGATCTCTTTGTAGTCGACGGAATCGATCTTGTTGATGGTCAGGTAGCTGACCTTGCGGCGGCGCTTGCTCTTGAAACGCTGCCCGCCCTCGCCCATTGCGGCGTCTTTGTCGATGCGGGGAGCCGCGGCTCGCGCTCCTCGATCCTCACCCTGCGGTCTAGTCCCTTCTTCGCTCATACTCGTGTTTCGTCCAGATTGCGTGAAGCGGAATGATACCACATCTGCGAAGGCGGGAGGGCGCCGCATTCCCTCACATGAGAACCAACCGCACGCTGGCTCCAACGGGCGCCGGGTTCCGCCCAAACCTAGAGCCGCAGAAACCAAGCGTGCATCCGCGTGTCCTCGGTCAGCTCCGGATGGAACGACGTTCCGACCAGATTCCCCTGTCGCACCGCGACGACCTGCCCCTCGTACTCGCCCAGCTTCTCTACGCCCGGCCCTAGTCGCGAGACGATCGGCGCCCGGATGAAAACGCCCGTCACCGGCTTCGCCAAGCCCTCGATCCGGACTTCGTCTTCGAAGCTGTGAACCTGCGCCCCAAAGGCGTTCCGCCGGATCGTGACGTCGAGCAAATCGAGCGCGTATTGGTCCCGCCCTTCGATTTCGTGCGCCATCAGGATCATTCCCATGCAGGTGCCCCAGATCGGCATGCCCTCGCCGGCCAGCCGCCTCAACGCGATGCCCAGCCCAAACCGCTCCATCAGCATCCCGACCGTCGTGCTCTCCCCGCCCGGAATGATCACCCGGTCTACGCCCGACAACCCCTCCGGCGTTCGGACCTCGGCCGCCTCGCCCCCGCATCGCTCGATCATCGCGATATGCTTTTCGAAATCGCCTTGGATGGCGATCACACCGGTTCGGGGCATGCCGGCAAGTGTACTTGAGGGTGTCCCCGTAGCTTTACCGAATAGGCCATGCGACCGGCCTCAGCCGCCAACCAAACGGCCATAACATTCCGTCTTTCGCGAAGATGCTGTCATACAATGACAATGTTATGCGCCTGTCACGTCTCACCATCCTCAACGGCTCGGCTTGCACAGCCGTCTTCGCGATAGCCCTGCTCACGGCGTCCTCCGTGCCCGAGGCCTCGGCGCAAACACAAATAGACCACAACGCCCTCGTCGTTCAGCTTGGACAAGCGCTGTTCAACGATCACTCCCTGTCCGAGCCGGCCGGCATGGCATGCGTGACCTGCCACGACCCCGACGCCGGCTTCAGCTATCCGAATTCGGACGTCAACCAAAACCTCGGCCCGGTACCGGGCGTCATTCCCGACCGGTTCGGATTCCGAAAGCCTCCGACCGCAGCCTACGCCGCCTATCTGCCGACCGGAATCCCCTCCTTCGACGCCGACGTCCAAGCCTACGTTGGCGGCCTCTTCTACGATGGGCGCGCGGCGGACACCGTCGCCCAGGCGAAGGCTCCCCTCCTCAACCCGAACGAGATGAACAATCTCCTTCACAACGTGGGAAGCCCGCAGATGGTCGTCGACAAGGTCCGGAACGGTCCGGAGAGAAACCTCTTCCGATTGGTTTATGGGCTTAACGTCTTCAATCGCTCAACCGGTCAGGTCTATGAGCTGATCGCAGAGGCGATTTCCGCCTATGAGAAATCCGACTTGGTTTCTCCCTTCACGTCCAAATACGATTACTATCTCGCCGGACAGGTCGATCTCACCGACGACGAGTTGCGCGGCCTCCGCGAAGTCACCGGCTCTTTCACAGGTCGTCCCGGCGGCTGGCATTATCCGATCAACGCGCACTGCGTGGAGTGCCATGGCATCCCCGGCTACCAGACCCGCACGTCCGACCTCTGGACGAACAGTTGCTACGCCAACCTCGGAGTCCCCAAGAACCCGAATAACCCCTATTACACGATGACCGATTCGAATTCGAATCCCGTCGGCTACAACCCGCTCGGAGCGGACTTCATCGACTACGGCCTGGGAGATTTCCTCTATCCTCTCATGGGCAAGCCGGTCGGAGACCTCGACGAAGGCGATCCTCTCGCCATCGACGGCGCCTTCAAGGCGCCAACGCTCCGAAACGTCGACAAACGGCCGTACGCCGGCTTCGTGAAGAGCTACATGCACAACGGCGTCTTCAAGAGCCTGGAAGAAGTCGTTCACTTCTACAACACCCGAAACCTGACCACCGTCCCCGGCGAAGTGATCGACTTCACCAAGCCCGATCCCTACGCCGGCCTCGTCGGTACCCCCCTATGGCCGCACCCGGAATGGCCGTCGCCGATCACGATGATCAATCCCCAGGGCCTCCCCAACGACAACGACGTCAACAGCATGGGCGGCGAGCAGATCGGCAACATGGGCCTCTCCGACTACGACGAACAATGCATCGTTGCCTTCCTCAAAACCCTATCCGACGGCTACGTCCCGCCACGACGAAAACCACACTGACCAGAGCCCCCTCCTCTTGCCGGATGGAGGTGGGGTTGGGGGTGGAGGTTCGGGGAACCTACAAACGACCGCACTCTTGACAAAGCCCCTCTCCCTTGTGGTCGTCACGGGAGAGGGGCTTAGCGATTTAGTTAAGTTCCCTCTCCCCTCCGGGGGAGAGGGTCTGCGAGTCTTGCGAGCAAGGGTGAGAGGGCGCGCGATGCCCAAACTTGGACTTGGGATTCCGGAAACCTGGCGCGAAGCGCCTGTAGCTATCGCAACCGCGATGCATCCCAGCAAAAAAGAGCCCCGGTCTGAGGGCAAGACGCGGGGCTTGGGGGAGGGAGGAAGGAAGTCGCTTATCGTTGTTTCGTTCTACGCTTACTGTCGATACTTCGTCCCATTCACGACGACCGTCGATTTCGTCAAAACCGTAAAGGCGTCGATCGGAGCGTAGGCTACGCCGTCTCGAACCGTCACCTTCGCCGGAAGTGAATCCCTCCGGTGATTCAGACTATAGGAACGCGAATCTTGTTCGAGAACCAGGACGTCTTTGTCGTCTTCGATTCGAAATGAGGCTTCCGCCTCATCGTCGCTGACCCGGTAGCCGAGTTGCTCGGCCGTCGAACGCAGCGGCACCATGATCAGCCAACCGTCCCGGTACGGCTGCGCGTCGCCCGAGTAGCGCAAGGCCGTCCGGCCGATCTCGATGTGAAGGCCGCCGAGGTCGCCCCCGCTTCGGTTCGGCGCCGGATGATCTCGCGTCGTGTCGTAGTCCGGGTTGTAATGCCCGTTCTTGTCGAAGCCATATTTGTCGTAGCCCGAATCCCGGCCCTGAACCGGCTTGTCGCGCGTCGTATCGTAATCGGGATTGTAGTGGCCGTTCCGGTCGTAGCCGTATTTGTCGTAGCCCGCGCTGTTATAGCCGTCCTTGTCCGTCCCCGCGTCGTGAGCGCTGTCGTAGGCCGGATTGTAATGCCCGCGATGATCGTAGCCGTATCGGTCGTAGCCCGCGCTGTTGTAGCCGTCCTTGTCGTACGGCCCGTAGCGGTCCTCGTTCGCCCCATGGTTGTCCCATCGCCCGTCGAAGTGAATCGACAGGTCTTCGCCAACCCTCGCTCCCACCTTGCTTCCCTTCGGTACGACGACGTTTCCGTCGCCGATGTCCTCCTTGTCCGTCTCACCGGCCAGAATGCCGAAGAGGGCGCCGACGAAGGCTCCCTCGAACGGCTTGTGGATCAGCGAGCCGAGCACGAGGCCGCCCGCCGTCGCTCCCAAAACGACCGTCTCCCGGCTGACGCCCTTCTTCGCCTCCCAGCGCCCGTCCCGATCCTGCATCACATAATTCTTGGAAAGGGGAATCGGAGTTCCATGAAAGCGCGTCCGCGTTCCGTCCGGAAGGATGATCGTCGTAAACTCGATATCCATGAACGCCTTGTGGTCGCCGTGCTTCTGCTCGACCCGGTTGACCACACCCTCCAGGCGGCTGCCCGTCGGCAGCATGTGAGAATCGATGACCTCGGCCTTGAACGTGTCGCCTTCGTGCGACCGGCTGAAGCTGAGCTCGTTCTGCATCACGACCGGAATCACGTCGTCCCGGTGCAGATCGACCGTATCCGCCTTTCCAAACGCGCTGAGGGCGCTCAAAGCGACGCTCGCGCTCAAAAGAAACTGTAATCGCATGCGAAATCCATCTCCAAAAGAGGCTGCTTACGATGTTTCTAACGGCTGAACCCCTGGGCTCGTTACTGCGCGACGCCAAGCTTGGCCAGGGCAAAGCTTCCTCAGTGAGATTCGGCCCAAGGCATCATCGTCAGCCAGACGTCTTCGCCGATCGGCTTGACTCGCTCGATCCGGAACCGAGGCGCATCCGCGACGCCTCCCGCGAACGCCCGCTCGACCCAAGCCGTCCCCGCGCCAAAGACTCTCCCCGCGACGAACAGCTCGACCCGATCCACAAGCCCCGCGTCGAAAAACGACCCGATCGTATGACCGCCGCCCTCTACCAGGAGGCTCGTCACCCCGCGCCGATAAAGGGCGCGCATCGCTTCCTCCAAATCGATCCGCCCATCGACGCAATCGACCTGTACATCCCCCTCGACCGCGTCGACGGAGACCACGCGAATCGTCGGCGCCTTGTCGTCGAAGATGCGGTACCCCTCTGACAGCCGCCGATGAGGATCGATCACAATCCTCACCGGCCGGCTCTTCGTCCGCACGTCCCGCACCGTCAGCCAGGGGTCGTCTGCCTCCACCGTTCCCCGCCCGACGAGAACCGCGCCATAAGCCGCCCGTAGCCGGTGGCCCTGCCGCCGGGCCCGTTCCCCGGTAATCCACTTGCTGTCGCCGGAAGGCGTCGCGATCCGCCCGTCCAGCGTCATCGCCCCTTTCACGACGACGTACGGCCGCTCCCGCTCGACCGCCGTCAGCCAGGGCAGATTCGCCTCCCGCGCCTTGTCCGCCATCAGACCAAGCTCCGTCTCCACGCCGGCCGCCGCGAGCCGCGCCAGTCCTCCGGCGTGGGAGAAGATGGGGTCGGCCACCGCTGCTACCACCCGCTTCACTCCTGCCGCCAGAAGTGCATCCGTGCAGGGCGGCGTCCGCCCATGGTGGTTGCAGGGCTCCAGCGTGACATAGCAGGTCGCGCCCTTGGCCTTCGATCCAGCCGCCCGTAGAGCCTCAACCTCCGCGTGGGGCCCCCCCGCATAAGCGTGAAAACCCTCCCCGACGATCCGAAGGCCCCGCGCGATCACGCATCCGACGTGCGGATTCGGAGCCGGATAGCCTCGGCGAGAAAGCGCGATGGCCCGCGCCATCGTCCGCTCGTCAGTTGCCATCCGCCGACTCGCCCTTCTTTCGATGGTCTTCGAGCGTCCCCTCGATCAACCGCCGCATGTTGTCCGCCGAGCCCTCCAGATACTCCTCCCGGCTCTGCTTGACCACAAACGCGGCCGTCACCGTCGTCCCGAGGAACGACACCATCAGCGCCGTAAACCAAATCTCCGACCGAGTCAGATATTGCCGCAGCACGGGCTTCGAGGCCCCTCTCTGCGGCAAACCCACGAAGACGGGCCAGCCAATCAGCAGAAGGAACGTGAAGACCGCGAGCGCCCAGCACAGGGCTTTCAGACGCATAGCCTGTTCAGCTCCCGCATTCCCGCCGCCAGATCCCGTTGCTTGGTCAGGTAGCTGCCGACCACGAACACGTTGGCTCCCGCCGCTCGCGCCTCCGGCAGCGTCTCCGGATCGACGCCCCCGTCCACTTCGATGTCGATGTCAGGCGACCAGGTCCGGATCTGCCGTACCTTCTCCAGCGCCGAGGCGATGAAGCTCTGTCCGCCCCAACCCGGATTGACCGTCATCACAAGGACCTCGTCAACGATGTCCGCCACGCCCCGGACCGCCTCCGCCGGCGTCCCCGGATTGATCGCGATCCCCGCCTGCACCCCCAAGCCGTGCAGATGCTGGACGAGCCGGTGGGAATGCGCCGTCGCCTCCGCGTGAAAGATGATGCGCTGGCAGCCGGCCTCCGCGAACGCCTCGAAATGCCGCTCCGGCGTCATCGTCATCAGATGCGCCTCGAAGAAGACGTCCCCCACGTCCCGCAAGCTGTGCACCAGAGCCGAACCGAACGTGATCGGCGGCACGAACTGCCCGTCCATCACGTCGAAATGGATCATCTCCGCGCCTCCGGCGAGAATTTCCATCACCTTGCCGCGCATGTCGGCATGGCTGAGCCCAAGCACGGACGGAGCGATTCGCGAGGTCACTGTTGATTGTCCCCGTTATCGCCGCCGTCGGTTCCACCGCCCGTCCCACCGTCCGTCCCGCCGTCGGTTCCATCGCCTCCCGCATCCGGCTTGACCGGCGTTCCTTCCTCCGACCGCTGAGTCACTTCCTTCACCAGTTCGTTATCGTAATAGATTCTGAACGTGACCTGCTTGCCTGTCCCGCGGGTCGCCAGCTCGACTGTCTGCTCGGGTTCGTGCTCCTGCTCGTAAACGGTCCGCGTACCGCGATCGTCCACGATGTCGATCCGAAGCGTCACTGGCCGCGTCAGCCCCGCGAGTTTGACTCGCATCGTGTAGAGGTTCGTGGGCCCCGTCGTTCCCGATCCCGATTGGGTCGTATCGCTCCCGTCCGGGCCCGAGCTCACCGTCACTTTGACCTTCGTCGTCTGATCGACCTTGCGCCCGACCGGCGGGTCCTGCCCGATAACAAGTCCGGCGTCGACTTTGTCCGAAGGCTTCATCACGACGTTCCCTTCGTCGAGGTCCAAGTGCGCCGTCTGTAGGATCGACCGAGCCTGGTCGAGAGTATTTCCCGTCAGGTCCGGAACCTGGGCAAGCTGGCTGCCCAAGCTGAGGACCACGCGGATATGGCTACCCTCCCGAACCTGCTCGCCCGCCGCCGGATCGCTCGAGATAATGTGGTCGGTGGGCACCTTCTCGCTCGCCTTCTGGCCCTCGATCTGGATGTCCAGCTTCGACGGCTTCACCATCTCCCGCGCCTCGGAGAGCGTCAGGCCCGCCAAAGAAGGAACTTTCACGAGGCTGGGCTTGGCGAGGTTGAAGAAAAGCCAGATGCCGACGAGTGTGGCCGCCGCCGTCCCAAAGATCGCAATCGGAATCCAGAGGAAAAGCGGGACGTCCCTCGGCTCCCGTTCCGGCTTCGCCCGCGCTTGCTTCGGCCGGACGGTTTCGTTGCGGGGCGCGGTCGTTTTCGGCATAGGGTTGACTTGCGGCGGCGTCGATTCCGGCCTGATCGGCCAGGTTACCGTCCGGCCGAACCGGAGCGCGTCCTGCAGGATGCGAAGGTCGCTGAGCAGAGCCCCTCCGCTGGCATAACGCGTAGCCGGCTCCTTCGACATCGCCTTCTTGACGATCTCGTCCAGCACGGCGGGAACCGAAGGGTTGAACATCCGCACGCTCGGCACCGAACCCGTGGCGTGCTTCAGCGCCATGCTCACCGGCGTGTCCGCGTTATAGGGCAGCCGGCCGCTCAGGAGCTCGTAAAGCAGGACGCCCGCCGAATAGACGTCGCTGGCCGGACTCGGAAGGCCGCCCGCGCTGATCTCCGGCGCGAGGTAGGGCGACATCGAAGGCAGCATCACGCCGGCCGCGACTGGGCTCTCCGCATAAACCTGCCACAGACCCGGAAGCTGGAGCCGAACCTGGCCGTCCGGCAGAGAGGCCACGTTTTGCGCGCTCACGTCGCCGTGGGCCAGCCCAAGGCCGTGGATCGCTTCGAGGTCCTCGCAAAGACTGATCGCCGTCGAAACCGCGACCGGCACCGAAAAGGGAGCCAGCTTCCGGATGCGCTCGCTCAGCGGCACGCCCGGAGTCAGCTCGCTGATCAGGAACGGCGTCGTATCGTCCTCGTCGACTTCCAGCATCGCCTCGACGCCTGGATGCTCCGCAGCCCCGTAGCGCTGGACGATCTCGCGCAGCTTCTGAATGAACGCCTGCTCGCCGGCATAGGGCTGCCGAATCAGCCGGACGCAGACCGGCTTGCCCTCCAGGCGGTCCCGCGCCTCGTACGCGGCAAAGATCGGCCCCTCGCTGATCAGCCGGGTCAGCTCGTACCGGACGCGAAGGACGCTGCCGACCACGCGCTAAGCTTTCTCCTTCCGGATCGAAAGAACGACCGCGCCGACGAGCACCAGCAGGGCCAGCCAAACGATAGGCGGCTGGTCCATCCGTTGAGCCCACTGAGTCGCGCCTCCGGTGAAATAGGCGTACTGGCTGCCGATGTAGCCCGCCGCCAGCAAGGCGAGGACGACGACCGACAGGATCGTGCGGAGAGACGTCATAGCCGCTCCAATACCCCGCGAACGTCAGAGATCGGGACGTCTTCCACAAGCTTGCACGCGCCGATCGACGTCAGCAGGCTGAAGGCAAGGCGTCCCCCGCTTGCCTTCTTGTCAAGCAGCATCGTTTCGATCAGCATGTCTACGTCTCTTAACACTACGGACGTTGTCGGAAGTCCCTGGGAGCGCAAAGATTCTTCTACGGTAGCCCGCATGCCCGGCTCGGATAGGCCGATAGCCTCTCCGATCTGGGCTTCGACGACCATGCCGATGCTGATCGCCTCGCCATGCAGCACCGGCCCGTACCCCGTCAGCTTCTCGACCGCGTGCCCCACCGTGTGCCCGAAGTTCAATTTCGCCCGCTCGCCCTTCGTTTCGAACTCGTCCTCTTCCACGACCTGCTTCTTCAACTCGATGCAGCGGCGCACGATCGGATCGATAGCCCCCGGCTCGCGAAGCGAACCCGTTTGCCGTATCGAATCGCATAGCGCGGAGTCGAGGATGAACCCGTATTTCCATACCTCCGCCATCCCGTTCGAGAATTCCCGGTCGGACAGAGTGGCGAGCGTCTCCGTGCAAATAGCGACCGTACGCGGCGGATAGAACGCGCCGACGAGGTTCTTCCCTTCCGGAAGGTCGATCCCGACCTTTCCTCCGACCGAGGAATCGACCTGGGCGAGAACCGTCGTCGGAATCTGATAGAGGGGCACGCCGCGCATGTAGGTCGCCGCGACGAATCCGGCCAGATCTCCGATCACGCCTCCGCCGAAAGCCACGAGGCTCGTCTTTCTCCCCGCCTTCCATTGGGCCAGCCTGGACTGCAATTCCGCCCATTGCCCGATGCTCTTGCTCGCCTCTCCCGCCGGCACCGTCAGGACCTGCGCCGAGGGCGGGAGAGCCTTTCGGTAAAGCGCTTCGACGTTCTCGTCCGTCAAATAGATCGAATCCGCGGGTAAGCGGGATATCGCCTCGCCAAGCGAACAGAAGTCCACTTCGTAACTGCCGGCGCTATGGCGGATCGTCAACGGCCGGCCTCCTTGAAAGCGGCATAAGCCCGGTCCGCCGCCGCTTCGATACTCTCGCCCTCCAGTTCCACGACCAGGTCCGCCTTCTGATACAAGGCTTCCCGCTCGTGAAGCAAGCGCCGCAGTCGCTCCTCCCAGTCGGCGACTTCGAGCAGCGGACGGCGCTTCTTGCTCGCGGAAAGGCGGCGGATGATGTCCTCTTCGCTCGCCTTCAAGTAAAGCACGGTACCGAGGCGGCGAAGCTCGTCCCAGTTCTCATCCCGAATGACGATCCCGCCTCCCGTCGACAAGATCGAAAAGCTCGGCTCCAAGGACCGGAGCAGCGAAGTTTCGTGGTCGCGGAACGCCGATTCGCCGTAAATCTGGAAAAGCTGGCCTACCGGTCGCCCGAGGCGGGTCTGAAGCATGTGGTCGGTGTCGAGGAACTCGCGGTCGGTCCGCTGCGCCAGTTCCCTTCCCACCGCAGACTTGCCTACTCCCATCATCCCGACCAGAATCCAACAGCGCGTCATAAATGACGAAGTGGCCCCGACAATCGGGGCCACTTCCTCCATGCCGGTAACCCGATTAGGGGTTCCCTGTGCCTTCGTCATCCTCGACGATATGAGGCGTCACGAAGATCAGGAGTTCGCTGTTATCCTTCGAGCGAGTCGTGGACCGGAAGAACTGGCCGATGATCGGCAGGTCCGCCAAAATCGGCACACGCGCTTCGGAGCCCTGGTCCGACTTGCGGGTGAGACCGCCGAGCACGATCGTCTCGTCGTTCTTGACCCGGGCGACCACGTTGATGAACTGCCCGTCGATGTCCGGGATTTCCTGTCCATCCGGGCCACGGCGAACCTGGCCGAAGTCCTGAATCTGCGGGCTGAGCGCCAGCGTGATCGTTCCGTCGCCGTTGATTCGAGGCGCAACCCGAAGGTCCGTCGAAACCTGGAGCGGATACGCCTGCGGGACGACGATGACCGACCCGTTGCCGTTACCCACGACCTGGTTGATGAAGATAACCGTCTGGACGTTGCTCGCGACTTCCGCCGGCTGGTTGTTCAGCGTGCGGATGATCGGCGAGTTGACGACCTTGCCGAAGCCCTCGAGGAGCTGCGTGCGCATCCGGGCCGTCACGTTGCCGCTGCCGTAGTTCAAGAACACGGGGTCGCCGGCTCGAACGAACGAACCGGGAGTCGTGCCCGCGAAGACCGCGCCGCGAGAGTAGAGGAACTCATAACCGAGAGACCGGCTGACGCTGGAGCTCGTCGTGATGAATTCGACCTTGATCGTGACCTGGCGAGGCGCGACGTCGAATTCATTGATGATTCGAATGAACTCCTGAATCGCGTCGTCCGAGCCTTCGACGATGAAGCTGTTGTCCGTCGGGTCGTAGCTGATGAACGTGATTCCCGGAGGAACCAGGCCCGTACCGCCGGCAAGCTGGAAGTTGCCACCCTGGCCGCCTTGGCCGCCGCCGAAGCCATTGCCGCCGCCGCCCTGGCCGCCGAAGCCGCCGCCACCGCCAAGTCCGCCGCCGCCACCGATCTGATTGGCTTTCTCGCCAGGGATCTCGACGCCGTTGCCGGACTCGTTGGGGTTGGAAACCTGGCTGCCCGTGTTAACCGGCTGCGCGGTCGGAATGACCGACGGGCCAAGTCGCGGCTCGTACATCTTCTTGTCGCCACCGAAGTAGCCGAAGAATTGCTGCTGCTGCTGGTTGGTCCGCGAGAAGTCGTTCAGCTTCCGGAAAGGCGAATTCGGATCGAACGCCTGCCGGAACATGATCTGGTTGTAGACCGTCTCGGCATCCGCCTTCATCAGCTTGATGCGCTTGATGACCTTTGGCTTCTCCGCTTTGGGTTCAGCGCTGTTGTTGACCTTCTCGGCATCGGGCTTGTTGTGGCTGAGAATGTAAACCCCATTCTCATCCTTTCGGAAGTAAGCCCCGGCCGCCTGACACATATACCGGACCACATCCTCGGCCGGCATATCGTTCAGGTGGAGAGTCACCTTGCCGAACGGAATGTCCGACGGCTCGACCACCATGGACAGGCCCGCCTTCTTCATCAGCACCTGAGTGGCCGTCAGGAGGTCTGCGCCCTCCAAATCGACCGAGACCCGGACCTGGTCCGGCGTCTGCTGCGCAACGGCGCTCGTGACGGGAGCGACGATCGTCGCTGCCATCACTGCCCCGAGCGCCACTTTCGCCCAGCTAAAACGCATTCTATATCCTCCTAAACCCTTGTCAAGATGCATGCTCTAATCCTAGCCGCGTCGGCCGCCACCCATGCCGCCGCCACCGCCGCCGAAGCCGCCGCCGCCACCGAAGCCGCCGCCGCCGCCAAAACCGCCGCCGCCACCGAAGCCGCCGCCGCCACCGCCGTAGCCACCGCCGCCGAAGCCGCCGCCACCACCGCCGAAGCCGTTACCGCCGCCGCCATAGCCGCCACCGCCGCCGCCGCGGCCCGAACCCGTCTTGTAGACGGTGCTCATCTCCGGATCGAGCATGAAGGACTGGTTGCCCTTGTCCTGGCCGATCAAAGCCGCGATGAACATCGGATCGGCGTGCCGGATGTAAACCTTCCGGCGAACCTTGCTCGCAGCGGGCGCGTTCGACGTGTCCGGACCGGTAGAGGGCGGAACGACCTCTTCGCGGTGAATGATCTGATAGACGCCGCCTTCGACACGGTAGGTCGCGTCGACCTGCTTCAGAATGTTCTGGAGAGCGGTATCGAAGCGAACGTTCTTCAGGTTGACGGTAACCGTCCCCTGCACCTCGGGAGCGATCGAATAAGAGACGCCTACGCTCTTGAAGAGAGCGCGCAGGGCCTCGCGAACATCAACCGAATCGAAGTCGAGCGAAGGAATGATCTGGGTCGCCGGGTCGGTTTGGGCCATCGCCGACGAGGGGAGTCCAGACAGCATCGCCAAACCGAGAACGGCCGCAACAGCTAACTTAATGTTTCTACCCATATTGAATCTTAAAGCCTCCAGATGTCTGAAGAGTCAGTGTCCTATTCGTTTTGTCAATTGTACAGCGAATCGATATCGAAGATTGAACTAGTCGCCTCCGCCCGGCACGCCCGGCGATCCTGGGGCGCCCGGAGCGCCGGGAGAGCCAGGTCGCTGAGGACCGGGATTGCCTCGATTTCCACCCGGATTCCCCGGATTCGCGCCCGGTCCCGGATTGCTGTTACCCGTACCCGGCATTGGCTCCTCCAAGCGAACGACGACCTGTCTGGGAAGCTTATTCCCGGTTCGCGTCAGAATGGCCTTCTCCGAGTCGATGGAAGCGACGTGCCATCCGCCAATATCCTGGCCGGGATGGATAAGCTGGAGCGGTTGCCCGTCTCCCATGTCGATCAAAGCAAGAATCGAATCGCCCACGATCACGCCCGCAAGGCGGCGATAAGGCTGCGGCTCGACCTCCGGAATCACGACGAGATCCGGCTTGACCTCGAACCGCTCCGTAAAGCCGCCGATATCCCCAAATACGCGCTCCGACATCTGCTGCCGATCGTAAAGCCGCTCCTTGGGCTGAAGGGCGAACGGATCGATGCGCGTACTGAACGTGCGGCCGCGAATGAGCTGCACCCACAGAGGACCGCCGGGCGGCGGCTCCTGTAAGGCCTTGCCCGCAACCGTGTCCGGGCTGAATGGCTGATTGACGATCTTGTCCGGAGTGGCCGGCCCAGCCGCTGGCGCCTTGAAGACTTCCGGATCGGTGCAACCGACCGCCACGAACAACGTGGCAAGACCCAAAATTTGGATTGCGTATTTCTTCATGTCTAGTCTCCGGTCTCCTTAGCCACCGCCGGCCGGCTTCATCGTAGCCTGGCCAGCCCCGCCGTTGCTTCCGCCGCTCGACGTCGGAGTGAATCCGCCTCCGCCGCTTGACGAGGTCGAACCAATCGCGACTTGCGGCGCGGGGAATACGCCTCGAGACGCTCGGATGAATCCTACAATGGTGACGTTATAAGTCGCCGTTAAGTTGGGAGACGTGCCATCGAGCCTCAGCCCGTCGACGACGGCCAGATAGTGGTCCATATTGGACCAGGACCGCACGTTCTTCATGATCTGGTCGTAACGGCCCGTCACCGTAACCGCGCCGAGTTCCCAGATCACGACCGGGAAGCTGATGGCCGGGAAGTTGTAGTAAGAGGCGAGAATATCCTTCTCGCTGTCTGTCGGCTGAGGAATCTCCGGAGCGCTGACCACCTTGACATCGCCAACGTGAAGCTGGGCGTTAAACGCCCGCTGCGCGCTGTTCCGAAACTTCGGAGAGTCCACGACCAACTGATAGGGATTCTCGTTGATGTTGACTCCGCCCGAGAACAGAGAATCCGAAGGCGTCTTCGTCGCCACATACTGATTCCACTGCTGGGCATCGGCGTTCACCATTTCCATCGCCTTCTTGACCCGCTTGACCGCCAAAGGCATCTTGTCGGCGGCCGCATTGAGATCGGTGTGATAATCCCGGAAATATTGAGCCGCTTGCTCATAAGGCGAATACACCTGGAAGTACGCGAAGAAGAACGCGCTCAAGCCAAGGCATACGCAAGCAACGATGATTGTCCATCCACTGAGTTTCATAGTCTTACGCCTTGCTTAGTCCCCTTCGGCCGGAATGGTTCCCCGCTTGCCCTTTCGCGGCGCGGGTCCAGGTGCGCTCTCGTTTCCTCCGCTGGAGGGAGGGGGAGTCGTCGTCGTCGGCAATTGGCCGCCGGCTGCGCTCGGTCCAGGGCCGCTGCCGGCCGGAGCCGGGCCCGACGCGGAAAGCGTCGCCTTCGGATCGGGGGTTCTCGTATCGCGCATTAGAACGAGCGTGACCGTCACTTCGGAAGAGTTCGGCATCGCGCCGCGCAGTCCCGGCTGGCCGGAACCGTAACCGCCTTCGTTCGCATAACCCGTCGTCTTGCCCTTGGCCATAAAGTAGTCCAGGCGCTTCAGAGGATCGTCGGGAATGGGGGCCTCGCCCGGCTTATGGGGCTTGCCCTGCTGGTCTTCCGGCGTGGGGGCCGGCACGTACGCCATGTTATTCGTGAAGCCTGCGCGGGACACCGAGACGACGCCGGGCATCCGCAGAAGGGCGAGCATAAGGTCGGCGTATTGCTGATAGGTGTCCAGATATCCGACCAGCGTCACCGTCGTCATGTTGTCTCCGCTGGATTGAGCCGACATGCTGCTGATTCGGTAAAAGCTCGGAATGTACGTCTTCACCGAATCGTAGAGATTCGGATAAACCGCGTTGTGAGCGAGCATCGCCTTGGCGAGCGCCGTATTCCGCAGCAAAACCGTTGATTGCTGCATCACCGTGTCGGCGTAGTCGGCGGTATCCTTCGCCGCCTTCGCCCTGCCTTCCGCTTCCGCGATGCCGTCCTGGGCCAGAGCCAGGTCGCCTCTCGCCTTGTAGATCATGGCCCCGGAGAGGCCTAGAAGGACAAGAAGCAGGAGAATGCCGCCAAAGAGGGCGCCGCGAGCCGCTTTCTCTTTCGAAACATGTGTTGGTAAAAGGTTAAGCTTCATTCGTTGTCCTAATCGAAGAGAATGTGGAGGGCGTTGCCGACCGCAATCACAAACTCCTGACGGTGCTCATCGATATAATCCGGCGCAACTTTCTTCGCGCTGACATTCAGACGCCGTAAGGCATCGTAGTTGTCACACGTGGCGCCGAGTGTCTTCGAGAGAAAATGCGTCAAGCCTCCAATCCTCGCCGCTCCGCCGCAAAGGAAGATGCGATTCACGTCCCCGCCTCGGCTTCGGAAGTAGTCGATCGAGCGCCGGACTTCGGCGACGAACTCATCGAGAACCGGAGCGAAGGCGTTGTAGACTCGCAACGAATCGCCGTCTCCATGTCCGGCGGCCGGAGCAGGCGCCGGCGCGGCGGCGTCGGCCGGCTCGGGAGTGCCCGGCGCCGGGGCGATCGAGGCGTCCGCGAACGGATTGTAAGCGGCAGGGGTCGCCGGAGCCGCCGGCTGGTCTTCTCCGAAAGGATTGTACGGCGTAAATTCCTGAGTCGCTCCAGGGACGCCGAACGAGACGGGAGGGCCTCCCGCCGCGTCGGCCGCCGTGTCCGGGATGTCCGCCTTCGAAACCTTTATGTTCTCCGCTTCCGTCATGCTGATCGTGAGCGCATCCGCGATCGCCTTCGTGAACATTTCGCCGCCGATCGCAACCTGACGCGGCATCAGTAGCTTTCCGTCCTTGTAGATGTTGATCGAGGTCGTCCGATGCCCCATCTCGACGATGCAGACCGTCTCGTTCTGAACCATGTCGCCGTAGGAAAGCTGAAGCGAGCGAGCGATCGCTAGAGGCTCGACGTCGATGGCCGCCAGGTTTTTCCCGGCTTTCTTGATGCAGGCGATCATGGTGTCGATCGCCGACTGCGGCGAAATCGCCATCACGACGTCCATATTCGCCGAATTTGGGTCCCCGTCCTGGAGCGGCCGGAAATCGCTGACCACGTTGCTCTCCGCAAAGGGGATGTTTCGGTTGATTTCCCATTGCATGTGCTCTTTGAGCTCGGCAGGATTCATCCGAGGAACTTCGAGGGTTCTCACGAGCACCGATGCCTGTCCGGAAATGGAAGCGATCACGAACGGGCACGTTCCCCCCGAGTCCGCGATACATTGCTTGATTGCCGCGCCGACCGCTTCGCTGTTGTAGATCCCGGTGTGGTCGACCGCACCCTCCGGAGTCGGGATCATGCCGAGAGCCGTCACGACGGCATCGCGCCCCTGTGCCCGGACCTCCGCGACTTTGATTCGTTGGCTACCTATATCGACGCCGAGTACGCTATTGAGCTTTTTGGCCATGTTTCGAAGAGACCTTGCCTAGAGGCTGAGTCGTATCATACACCGCTGAGCCCGCCGTGTCAATCCACACGACGTGCTCATACGACGCTTACACGACGGGATTGACCCCTCAAACTGTTCGCCCAGGTAAGAAAAAGGAGCGGGAACATTTAACGTTCCCGCTCCTGCGTCTCGGAAGCCCGCCGCTTTACTTGCCGTTGAGCGTCGGCGTGAACCGCGGCGCCATCGTCTGCAGGTAGATATCCGCGTTGCCGGCCCGGGTGCTCGTGAAGAACATCCAGATCAGGCCCGGTCGGCGCGGGCTGTTATCGAACGGATCGAGGAACGGGGTAATGCCCGACTCGTTGACCGCCTGATCGATCGGTACCGGCGATTCGGCCCGCTCCGTCACCATGCTGACGTTGTACGTGGCAGCCGGATACATGACGCGCTGACCGGTTGCCGGATCGATTCCCGCGTAGGAGATCGTGACCGCATGGTCCTCGTCGCCGGCCTGGAAGTAAATCCTTCCGCTGGCCGGATCGACCTGAACCGGATTCGTCGTGCCGGTGATGACGAGGTCGCCGGGCTGGATGTTTCCACCGGAATCCGTGTAGATCGACGTGCCAAGCTGAACGCCAAGCCGCATCGACTTCCAGTACGGCCGAGCCGCCTGGCCCGCGCCCGAAGCCGCTCGCGTGTACATGAAGACGTACCGCGCGGCCCGAGGCGGATTGGACGTGTTCGGATCGATATTCGTCACCGTCCCGTTCGAATTGACTCGGAACCAATAGCTGTCGTTCGACAGGTTGCCCACGATCCGGTTGTCCCAAAGGACGGTCGGGGTGGCATGCCCGGCGACGTTGCTCTCGCTGATCCGCATGAAGCGCGGCTGATAGGACAGATAAACCTTCGCCGCTTTCGCCGGGATCGAGTTCGCAAACCGAACCGTGCCGAGGCTCGGATCGACGTAAGCCACGCCGAGCTTCGTCTGGCACTGGATCAAGCCGCTCTGCCGGTCGACCGAGCGCACCAGGTTGGCCGAATCCTCCAGCTCGGAAACCACCCCGTTCAGATCCTGATAGAGATGGAATTCCGGATAAGCGCCGAATTGGGCTCTCTGGTTCCACATGATGCCTTGCGCCCGGTAGACGCCCGCTTCCGAGTCCGGCTTCAATTGCTCGCCGAACTGGGACGGCAGATAGTCCACGCCACCCGGCGTATTGGGGATCGTGTTGCCGTTCAGGAACGTCGTCGACGTGAGCATCCGGCCGTAGAAGACCTCCGAGTTCGCCCGCCCGCGCAGCTTGCCGATGAACGACATCTCGATGATGGGCTTCGAGCCCAGACTGAAGGGGTTGCCGTACAGTCTCAGTTGCACGCTCGGGCTCGAAACCTGCTCGAAGCCGTTGCCCACCGAGAATACGCTCGGCTTGACAAAGTCGGCGCCGTCGGTCACGGTGTAGAACATCTGCCCTTCGCCCGTGCCCGCCTCAGTATAGAAGATCACCGCGCCGCCCTGAACCTGATAGACGCTCGGGCGTCCCTTCGTCATGTTCGGATCGAACGGCATCGCGTGCAGGTTGTTGACTGTTGCCGCGCCAGAGCCGTTTACCCCGACGTTCGCAATGAGGATTCGGGACTCGGTATCTCGGCGCCCGCCCGCGTTCTGCTTCTGGGCCGAGCCGACGAACGCCATCACCGAGCTCGTGAAGTTACTTCCTCCGAGCGGATCGACCAGGCCGTTCGTCGGGAACGCCGGCGATCCGAACTTGACCGACGTCGGGATAACCGTATCGCCGCCCGTGCTCTGGAAGAGCGTGTCGTAGGCAACCGACCCATTCGGGAAGGGGCCGACTTCTTGCCGGAACCACCGATTGTTGGCCGCCGCGCCCCAATTGTCGATATCGGACAGCGGAGGCACGTCGCCTGAGCTCGGAGCGCTTCCCTTAAGCGTAGAGATGTAAATCCCGTACTCCGGATCGGTCGTCGGAATCGTCGGCCAAGCCGCGTTAAACGAAGGCCGAGGCGACGTCCAAGCGACGACCAGATTGCCGTTCGGCAATCGCATGCCGGCCGGCTGTAGGTTGCCCCACGTCAGCGCCTGCACCGGATCGGACGGGCTCTGAGGGACGTCGATCATCGGGGCCGTCGCCGTCGTGAAGCTCGTCGTCAGACGCGTTTCCCGAACCGTGAACTTGATCGTGAAGCCTGGGTTCGAAATCGCTTCCAGCGGGCTATTGTCCGTATCCAGCTCGAGGGTCTGGTCGCCGACCTGGCCGACGCCCGAATTCGGTCTCTCGTCGTCGATAACGACGAGATTCTGTGAATACAGACCGACCGGCATGCCGATCGGCGGGGTGACCGCGATCTTGGGCGCGCTCGTCGGCGAGTTCGGGAACAGCGTTTGCTGCAGGACGCCGATGTTCGGGTTGTACCGCTCCGTCGGGTTCATGTCGAGCTGCGTCGGAACCACGTCGCCGACGCGCGCCTTCTGGAGCAGGATCTTCGGCATCAAGCCGAAATTCCAGTCGAAGTTCGTCCAAACGTTCTTGCTGACGTCGAGCCAGCCGAGGTCGTCGACCGAATCCGCGTAGATCGGCCACGGACCCGACGGGAATGCCGGGTTCGGGTTGTACGTCGCCTTCGCGAGACGCGCGTTGAGAACGTTGACGTTCCCTTGGTTCTCGACGTTGAACGGCTTGAACAGGTTGACGAAGTCCGGATTGCTCGAAATGATCGGATTGACGACGTTGCCGTTCAAGTCCGTCATCGACGTAAACCGGCTATCCCATGGGCTCAGAACGTTGCCCGAAGGACCGAAGCCAGGCTGGCTCGGCCCGTAGCCCGTTCCGCCCGCCAAGGTGCCCATGTCGACCGTCGGGGTCGTCACCGCGATCCGCTCGTCCACCGGCACCGCCAGAGTGGACGTAAAGGCCCGGAAGGCCTCGCGTCGCCCGCTGATACTGTCCAGGATCGAATTGCCGTTGCTGTCCACATACGCATCGACCCTGGTCAGATAGCCCGAGGGCAAATCGTCGCCGACTCCCCGCGAGAAGATTCCGTTGTTCGCAGGCTGGAATCGAGGCACGTCGACCGAAATCTGCATGTACACGGCATTGAGACCCCGCGCCTCCAACTGGTTGATATCGCCGTCGTCGAAGTTCGCCGGCAACGTCGGAGGAGTCAGCGAGAAGCCGTTCGTCGAAACGATCGCGTTCTCCGCCTCTCCGTTTGGATCCTTCGTCGCATGGACGTATTCGCGGCCGATATTCGGATAATCGAGGCTTACGTTCGGATAGTTGACCGGAAGGTCCTCGAATCCCGGATACAGAGTCTGGTCGATCGGGTTGACGACCGATCCCGCCCCGCCCTGCCACACGTAGGACGGCCTATTCAGGCGTACCTGTTCAAGGCCACGGGTCGGACCCTTCAGCAAGGTCAACATCGACATGTCGACCAGCCAGAATCCGCCGATACCGGTCTGTCCGTTCGGCGTAACGCCCAAAGTTTCGGAAAGCAGGGGCGCTCCCCGGCTTCCGTTCGTCTGGCGCTCGATGTTCCCGGGATCGGTGCTGACCCCATAGCTCGCGCCACCGGTCATCACGTTGTTGGTCGTGCCCGCCGGCATGTAGATGCCGAGGGGGTTCGCAACCGTGAACTTCGTCGACTGCAACGGATTGTTGGCGTCGATCGTCTGCACCGTGCCGTTCGAATTAGCGCCGGCCGTGCTGAAGCTGAACTTCACCGTCGCCCCACCCGGCGGTAGACTCGTCGGTCCCGCTCCCTGAATCGGGAACGCGAGGATCGCATAACCGTCCCCGTTCGGATTCCCTCCTCCCAGGAATTCCTTCGACTGGACGCCGTACTGCCGCACGGACGCTCCTTCGACGCCGATCTGGAAGTTGACGATGGGAGGCGTAATCGTGTTGCCGCCCTGATCTTGATCGAGGAACGGAAAGTCGTAGACCAAGAAGTAGGCGGTTTCGCCCCATTCGTAGGCGGTGCGACTGACCGCGAAGGCCAACGCCTGTGCTTGAGTGAGGGTCCCGATGTCGCCCGTCGAGTCGGAGCTCTCCCGCAGCCTCTTGTAGCCCTTGGCGCTGATGGGTGTGATCTTCGCGTTGCGGAACATCTGGGCGATCGGATTGTTCGCCGTGATCGCCTGGCTGCCGGGAGCCGTACCCATGCCTCCAACCGCTCCATTGGCGCTCCAAGCGTACAGGTTGCCCGAATTGTCGGCCCCGTACATGAAGTTCCAGCCGTTCGACATCGAAGCCGTCAGCGAGTCGGACGCCGACAGGTACTCCCACGCCAGCTTCTGGTTATCGACGTTAACGTCGGATGCTCTCGCGAACAGGCCGTCGAACCGGCCGTCGTCCGTGGGCACCATCACGATGGGGAACGGGACCGTCGTGCCGGTCTGGTCCGGCACGTTCATCCACGTGAACATCAGGTTCTGAGACACCGGCGTATTCAGCTCGTCCGTCTGCCACAGCAACGTTCCCGTATTCGCGTCCAACCCGTAAACCATAAGGTTGTAGTTGGCGCAGAAGATCATGTCGTTCGTGCCGCCAAGCTGGGCCTGGGTCGCCGTACAGGCGCCGCCGACGAAGCTGTCCGCTTCGATCGTATTCGGATCGCCTTCGAAAACCCACTTGAAGGCGCCGGTATCCGCGTTGAGGGCATAGAACTGCCCGGGAACCGTATCGCTGGCCCGTGCCGTTCCGAAATACACGTTGCCGAAATCGAGTGTCGGCGTCGTCGTGATCGGCCCGACGGTCGGAACCGTTATGTTCGGATAGGTCCACCGCTTGATCGTCGTATGATTCGGATGGGCGATCGCGTCCACCGCGTAAAGCCGTCCCTCCGAAGCGGGAATGAAGATCGTGGGACCGTTCGTCGCCGTCGACGCATAGGCGACCGAGCCGCCGAAGCCGCCCGTAATCGGATTCTGCCGAACTGGGGCCGGCCAGTCGTTCGGGAAGGACCACTCGCGGTTCGTCGTGCCGATCTGGCCGGTCGCCGGGTTATAGTCGCCCCGTCCGGCCATGTTGATGCAGTAAACCCGTCCGTTCTTCGCGGCGATAAACGCATAGTCGACGCCGTTGATCCTCTGCACGAGTGGCGAGCTCAAGCCGAAGCCATCGGAAGGCATCTGGGCCATGATATTCGTGCCGTCGCCGTCCAAGTTCGTGGCCCGGTTCGGGTCGAGGACGCCGGTCGGGAGGATGCTCGGATACGCCCAGTAAACGGTCGTCGTGCCGTTGCCGTTGCCCATCGCGTCGAGGCAGTACAGGTGGCCGTCGTCGCAGGCCACAAGCACGACGTCCTTCTCGACCGGCGCGCCGCCACCCTGGGGCGTGATGAATGCTTTGGTCTGAACTGGCGTCGAATTGATCTGCTCGTTAAAGCTGCCGATAAAGCGGACCTCGTCGGCATAGGCTTTTGCGCCCGCGTCCGCCGCGTTCGGGCTATAGTTCGAAATCGCGACGCGTAGATTCTCGCCGACTGAGCCGCGATGCTGGAACCGCTGGTTGCTGATCGTTACCCAGCCCGGTATCGTCTGGTCGATCGGAATCTGCGTCACATTGGCGCCTTCGTAAACGTAGATCGTCGTCTGCGTGCCGAAGACTTGTCCCGATCCGTTGCCACCGCAGTACACCTGGATCAGGTAGTCGCCGTCTTCCAGAGTCGGGCTATACGTCACCATCTCCGGATTCGCGTTACTGTTCGTAATCGTGTTGGTGAGGTAGTCGTTGCCGAAGTGGTTGACGATATTCTCCGACGCCCACGTGAGGTCGTGGCTGGCGACGACGTTGTCCAGCGTCGTCGTGTAAGGCGTTACCTCGAGCGGCGTCCACTTCCAGAACGGCGCGTTCAGGTTTGGAGCAAGGCCGTTGTATTGGAACGCGTCGACTTCCGGCGTGACGATCGATTGGGCCCGGCCGTTCACGAACGTCGCCGACGTGCGGTTCGCCGCCAAAATCGCCTGGTTTCGCGTGTTGATTCCGGTGCCGATCTGGCTGATCACCGGAGTCGCCGAAATCGAGCCGTTATCCGGAACCGCCATGACCGCGTCCGCATAGACGGCGCGATAAACTGGATTGGTGTCGGTCCCCGTGTATTCCAGGATATTGTCCAGGGAGTCCCGCCACATGACGTTATAAAGCGTGATCCGAAGCGGCGTTCCCGTATAGGGAAAAACCTGGTTCGTCGGCATGCCCCCGTTCCCAAGCCGCACCCAGCCCTCGCCCGATACGTTCGTGTCCACCACGTCGATCCACCGGGAGCCGTTCGCGTAGTCGATCGCGAACACGTAATACCGGTTCGGCCAATAGGTTATGTTGCCCGGAGGAACCGGGCCCGTCGGGCCGGTCGGAATCCACGCGTAAAGCTGATAATTGCCGCTCGGCGTCGCCGGATTCTCGACGGTCGGATCGATCACCCAGGTGAAGGTCGAAGCGCCCGGCGTGACCGTCGGGTCGTCGTGGCTGCCCAGGGACGAAGGGATGGACGGCGAATAGAGGTAGCCGGGAGCGTTCGCCACCCATCCCCGAATCGGGTCGAGCGTCGCATTGTTCGTTCGCGGAATCTGATAGAAGTAGGCGCCTTCCTGGTCGATCGTCGGCGCATTCCAGGTTCCCCCGAGAATCGCCGCAGTCGAAGGGTTGTCGCGAACGATCGTGCCCGGACGGTTCACTCCGTTCGGCCAGAACCAAGTCAGGTTGGCTGGGCCGGGGCCGAAGTTGACCGGGTCGCCGTTCTTGCCCTGACGCGATTGAGCGCCGTTAAGATGGCCATAGTCGCCCGCCTGCTGTGCGCCGGCAATCGACGTGCCTGCCAAGGCCGCAACCGCGGCCAACAAGCCAAACCAAACCTTTCTCGTGGATACCATTGGTTTCACCAAGCGTTCTCTCATTAGCGTCTGTCTGCAAATACGGGAAGTACGAGCCCACGTGCCCCGGTGATCGGTGGCAACTGAAATACGAGCGCCGATAGGTCGAAGCCGAGATTCGGCTTCGCAAGGTTGTAGCCGGACCCCGCATTGATATCGCCGTCGACCTGGATCACCTCGCCCAGGAAGTCTGCGCCGCCCAGCGTCTTGCCCAGGTAGCCGTTGACCACCAGGACGTCGCCATCGTCCAAGCGCCGCGCGTAGGTCGCATGGAGACCCACCGGGTTCTGCGCCATCGGAGCGCCCGTGCCGACGTGTCTCAAGTCGCGATAAGCCTCGTTAGGCAGCATCCAGCGCACGATCCAATCCGTCCTCGGATCGTTCGACGGATCCTGAAGCCAAACCTCGTAAATCCCCGACGAGTCCGTGATCATCAACGCGACTCTCGGCACGTTGCTGCCGTCCAGCACGATGCGGGATGTCACCGAGTTCACGTTGCTCAGGAGTTTGTAGTGGGACCCTGAGGCCGGCGAATTAAAGGTTCCCGTCTGGAAGTCCCAGTAGGAGTTCAGCTGGACGTTGGGCGTCACGATCTTATTGATGACCACGTTCTTCGACGGGTCCTGCGGATCGAAGATCACGACGCCACCGTTGCCCGCCACGCTCTCGTGCTCCTGAGACGCGCCTCCCGCCGGACTGTCGAGTCCGGTATCGATGCGCGTCGGCAAAGCGTTGCCGATACCCGCGCAGTAGAAGTACTGCTGGCTAACCGGCTCGTAGATTCGCGAAATGCTGTTGTAATCGTAGTCTTTGCCGCTGAAGTTGGCCGGGCTATGCCAATACAGCACACCCGTCGCAATCGCCGCCGCCGGCTGACCGCTCGCGTTCAAGCTGAATCGGTCGACCACGTCGATGACTCGCCGGTTCCCCGTATCCGCGATCAGGTAGTGCACCCAGTACTCGTTGTTCTGGTACGTGGTGAACGTCGCCACGTCGCGGGGCGAATTCAGGGTGAGCGGCTCGTTGGACTTGAAGCCGTCCGGAATATTCGCCGGATCGACGACGAAGTTCGTAATCGAGCGCAGTTCCCGCCCCGACAAGTCGATGCGCGCCACCCGGTTCGCGCCCGGATCGGCCACCAACACGTCGTTCGTCCCCACCGGATAGGCTCGAACCGGTCGGATCAGCGGCTTCACCGTTCCAACCGATCCCGTATCGGCCGTTCCGGTGCTGCTGGAAGTGTCCGAGGCCCACAGCGGATTGCCCACCGCGTCGAATCGCGCCAGCCGTTTCTCGTCGGCGACCAGGAAGTCCGCCTTGGAGAACGTATAGACCCCGCGGTCGCCCCAGGCCGCAAGGGATCCTTCCCCGCCGGCCACGCCGTAACAGGTCCTCGAGTTGCCGCACTTCGTCTGGCGAAGCCGCACCACATAGTCCTGGAAGCTCGTGATGCCCGTAAGCTGCGGCCACAGCATATCGGGGTTACCCGACGGCACACCGCCCGAAAGCGTGATCTGGTAGAGCTGATGGTTCCAGGGGCGAACCGAATCGGACCCTAGGAACGGATCGGTTGGCGAAACGTCCGCCTTCCAAGCCTCGATCATTCCGCTCGGCGACAGAGTGCCGAGCAGGTAGTTCGCCGCATACGAGGAGATCGGAACGAAAACCGATCCGCCCGTCGTCATCGGGCCCGCTGTGGGTTGCATGCCGTGCATCACCGAATACCAGAGCAGCGGCGACCATTTATCGCCGTTCGCATCCGGATAGATGACTTGGTCCGGCGCATTGTTCCGTCGAATCACAACCGGTTGGCTCGTGCTGAACGCATTCACCATCGGGCCGCGGTTCGTCGACATCAAGTTGTCGAATCGAATGATCCCCTGCCCGCGGTCATAGCTGAACTGCCCCTGCGACATATCGTTCGTGGCAGATGGCGCCGCATGCGTCTGGCTTCGGTCGATATCGTATTGCCGCAAACTGAATCCGTCCGGAATGTTTCCGACGCGAATCTCCGGCTCCGGAGGCTCCGCCTTGAACGCCATCAATATCCCGTAAGGAATCTGTGAAGCGATCAGAGAACCGCCCGTCTTCCGGCCAATCGCCGTCACGTACACCACCCCGTCCCGAACGCTCGGAGTTCCCCAGAAGGTCAGGTGGTTGAACGTGCCCAGCATATTCACGAAACCCGAGCTCGTGATCATCGACGCCAACGGATCGGTATCCGAGAGCGTCTCAGGAACGATCGCGGGCGCCGCCTGATTGAGCGGAATGGTATGCCGGGGATAGAGTTGGTAACGCGTAAGCAGCCGGAAGCCGCCTCGGCCGATATCTTCGCGAAGCGCGTAGAACGAGCCGCCGTCGTAGGCGTTCGTCTCCTTTTGCGTGCTCGTCACGCAGTACAGCGTCCCTCGCGGCGACATCGCGATATTGCCGATGATCCGGCGGCGATTATCCGGGTCCGTCTCCTGATAGTTGTCGGGAAGGAAGAGTTGGCCGCGAATAATCTGCACGGTGTCGCCGCCCAGAGTGGCGGCCGGCGGAGCCCAGTCGATCGAATAATCGAGCCGCACCGCGAAATTCGCCGGAAGCTGCTGGCGGAGCGGGAAGGTCAGGACCCCCGAGTTTTCCGTCACCGTCCCCTCGAAATAGGTTTGCATTTCGAGGTTGGTAAATGGATCGCCGTTGGCATGCAGCATCGTCAGCTTGACGCCAAGGGCGCGGTTCGCGACGGCGCCGATCGGCACCGACGAATCGCAATAGACCTTCAGACCCTGATGGGCCGCCCGCGTAACGACCACCATCTCCGTCGGGCTGTCCTGAGGGCTGCTGGGATTCGGCGTAATCGAGTTCGGAGGCGGGCTCTCGCCGCGCACGCCCATCCAAAGGCTCGTAATCGAGGCCGTTCCGCTCGGTCCGATCGCTCCGGTCGGCCGTCCGGGGAAGTACATGACCCGGTCGTACGCGCCGGAATTATCTTGAACGGGGATATAGCCGATCGTCGGGCTTCCGGACGGAACCGGTAGCGACGCCGAACCTGAGGCGCCGACGAACCAATTGGTCGTCCCCTGCGTCTGGACGAGTTGCTGCGAATTCGGGTCGGCGACGTAGATGAGACCCGAAGTCGGATTTTGCGCGACCGTGGCGACATAGAGCAGCCCGTCGTGGAGGGTCGGCGCATACGGTCCAGGGCCCGGCTGGCCGGTATCGACCTGGCAAGCCTCGGGCGGCCTGATCGTGTAGATCGGATTGTTGACCGTCTGGTTCGCGTTGATCTTGCCGTTCGTGACGTCGAACGCGTCATAGGCATACAGCACGCCGGTATCGTCCACGACCCAAATCTGGTCCTTATGAGCCGAGCCGGGCACTTCGCCGCACGTCGCCGACGAAATCTGGCCCCCCATCGGCGGGCTCTCCCAGAGTTCGTCGTAGTCCTCGCCGAGAATAAAGTCCTCAAGCCCGTCGTCCGGATTTCCGTCGCCATCGAGGTCGGCCTTCGGATTGGCATCGTAAACTTTCAACTTGTTGCCCGAGGCGACGACGAGCAAGCCCTTATAAAGAACCGGGCTCTGATTCGCCTGAACGTTTGTGTCGGGAATGCCGGACTTGCGAAGAAGCGGGGGCAGGAGATCGAGCGGGATCGAATTGCCCTTGCGCGCTCCTCCTCCCACCTGCGGATAGCTGCTTCCCAACGAGATGATATTGACCGCCAGTTTGCCGGCCAATTGGCTGGACCGGTCGAAGGCCGGCGTCACGCCGTTGAAGTCGACGTTCGTGTTATAGCCGCCACTGCCGTTCGGAACCTGATTCAAGGTCGCCGCCAACGCCGAAGTCGTCACGACGACATGGCCGTCGCCAAGCTGCGCGGAGAGGATCGTCGGGCGGTTGGAGCTGCTCGCCACGACGTTGAAATGCATCCCGAAGTCCGTCTCCAGCCAGGACTCGATCTGCCAGTAGCCGCTCATGCCGAGCGTGCCGAGGTCGATCGCCTGGGCGAAGGAGTTGCGGTCGTAGCGCATCTGCTCCAAGTTCACGAGCGTCAGCGCGTACGGCGTCATCATCAACGGATTGAAAATGTCGGCATCGGTAAGCGCGGGTGAGCCGAACGTCGTCAGCCCCTGAACCGGAAGCGGGAACGTGTTGACCTGCGCGTTATTGAAATTGGTGTTCGAGGAGATATCGATCCAAAGTGTGCCGCCCTGGTCGACGAACTTCCGGAGCTTGTCCCGCTCGATCGAATTGAGGTTTGTAAAGCCGTATGCGGGCACGAGCAAGACGTCGTAATTCGACAGTTGAACGTCGCTCGCCTGGCTCAGAAGAACCTCCCAGTAGGGACCACTCGCCTTCGTCAATGGGGAGTTGAGGGCAGGCGTAGTGAAGCCTGCCCACCGGTCGAGAATGGCCTGCGTTGCCTGGGTCGTCGCCGCCGGGTTATAGATGTTCCAGCCCGCCGGCTTGACCGCGAAATTCGAGTCCAGGTTGTACCAAACGTGCGGCGCGTAGTCCGCCGGCTGGCCCGCCGAGGTTTGCGCGCTGTCGAGTTCGACGATGGCGGCTCGGATGTTCGTCCGTTGCTGCGCGTACGATTGCCCATGCGCGAAGCTCGAGAGTCCAAGCAAAAGGCAGCCGGCAATTCCGGCGATACGACGGGACATTACGGGTTCACCTCTCCAAAGTAGGCCAAGGTTGGGCTCACTGGCAGCCGTGGGATCGGCGGAAGGGCGTAGTAAACGTATCCTCCGGTTCCGGTCGCATCCACGCGCTGATATCGAATCAATGTGTCGACGTCCACGGCCGGCCCGGCCGTCCCCACGAAACCGCTGTTGCGGTCCGTGGCCAGCCCTGGATCGTACGTGATCGTGATGTTGGGAACGTAGGGAGCGTTGCCGCCGCCCGTCGTGACGTCGAAGCCCGACGTGTGCTGCAGCGGGATCAGCTCGTTCGTGGCGCCGTGATATCGCGGAATCCAGCCCCACTTCTTGAGCCACTCGGCTTGCTGGCTCATGGGCGGAGGCATGTTTTCGGAAAGCGCGCCGAAGATCGAGATTTTGACGTCGAGCGGCTCGCCGTAGAACGGCATATTCGGCATCGAGCCGAAGTCCTCCAAGCGGGCCTGATTGCGCTCGTCCTGAGTCGTCCCGAGCGACATATACGTGTCGCGCCGGTCGTTCGGGTTCGGATTGAACCAGGGACCGGGGATGACGAAGAAGGAGCCCTGCTCGGCGAAAAGCGTCGCCTCGATCCGGATGTCGTGAGGCACGACCGCCGCCCGCGCGATGATATAATCGTTCGTCGCCATGCCGCCGAGCGTGTCCTTGAGACCGATCGTGAAGTCGTTGGTGTCGGCCGCCAACAGGTTGTAGAGACCGCTCCGCGAGGTGTTGCTTCCCGTCATCAGCAGCGTTGCCGGATTGAACGTGAAGTCGCTCGTTACCAGCGGGAACGCCGTTCCTTCGAACTTGGAATACCGCTGCCAGCTCTGCGCCCCGAGGCCGTAGAGAGGAGCCGCGTTCGCGACGCTGTAGTCCGGCTGAACGAAGCCCGGCGCATAGAAGGACGAGGCCGCGTTATAGCCGTTCAGATCGAAGAGATACTGCCAGGGCCCCGTTCCATCGCCGAATGCCGTACCGACATTGTAGTTGACGTTCATATTCAGGAACGTTGCCGAAGCCGGGCCGTCGTCCATCGAATGCGCGAGGAGGAGATTCGTATTCTCGAACCCGGGGCCACTCGCCGGGACGTAGTTCATCGCAAACGGCTTCCAAGTGCTCGGGTTGTTGACGTTGCCGCCCGTCGTGTTCGGGTCCAGGCTGAATTCCGTCATGAAGTCGATCGACCCGCCGCTGCGGACGCGAAGCGGATTCCACTCCACCGGGCCCGCGTTATCCTTCACCTCTTCCAGAACCTGGCCGGGAGCCGTTCCGAAGAACTGCGTCGTGTTGAGGCAGATGTAATCCTTGGCGAAGAGGCCGAGCATCGATTTGCTCGGAGTCGTGATCCGCGCCCCGAGAGGGCCGGACCGCATCCCATTGTTGAGCGTGCCCTTCGTGATGCTTCCCTCGATGTAGACCGTCGCGTTCGAAACGACGCTGATCTGCATGTCGGTCGGGATTTCGCCCCGGACCCGCACGTTGCCCGCGAAGTACAGCACACCGTTGAACGGATAGCCTGCCGCCCGGTACGTGTTGATATTGCTCGGGTTCACCGCATTGACGTCGATGACTTGCCCGTTCGGCATCGTCGAGTACGAGCTGAAAATGTACACCTGGCCCGTCGTCGCATCCGGCACCAGTTTGTACCGAACGTACGGCGAATCGACGATGTCGGCCGAATTCGTCGAACCCATGAAGGCGCCCGGCCGAAGGCTCGAAGATCCGTCCGGCTCGCGCCAGGTTCGCTGGCTCGCAGGAGCGCGGCCGTCGCGTGTGATGTAGAACCCGTCGGTCACGAACCGGAGGTAAGCGCCTCGCGGCACGTAGAACGCGCCCTGCCAGCCGCTGTTCGCCTGCCCGTTGTCCGGATTCAGCCAGTCGTAAACCAAGGACTCCGCGCTGCCGACGTCCTCCCGGCCCTGCTCGTCGGTCGGAACCTGGATGTCGGCCGTGTTGTTCACGTACACGCCCTGGCCAAATCCGTACCGGCCGGCGTTGCCCGTCCCGTTCGGCGTCGAGTAGAACTTACCGCTGAGCTGCGTCATCTGGACGTATCGGGTGATGCCCGAGTCCGGATCGGTCCAGGTGATCGAGGGCGGATCCTTAAAGGGAATGCCGCGCGTATAGCCCTCCGAGTCGCCCGAATTATAGGCGTCCTTCAGAACTCCCTGATGCGTGGAGAAGTTCGGGCTGTCGCTGTTCAAAGCCTGCTGAGGTCCGCCGTTATTCCGAAGCAGCGCGGTCAACTCCTGCCACGCCCCGGTTCCCGCACTCGCATAGTCGAGGCTCAGCGTCGCATTGTCGTCCGCGCCGCGGATCGTCCCGGCGACGAAAATGCCGTCGCCCAGCATCTGGTTCAGGCTCGACTGGAGAGTCCCATAGACCATCAGGTCTCCGTTCACGTACATGCTGCCCCCAATTGGCAGCGCAGGCACATGCAGGTTGGGGGGATTCCCCGAATTCGGATTGTATGGATCGAACATCAGTGCCGCCGTACCGAGCACGACCGGAACGTTGACCTGCCCGACCGGCGCGTTGGCGTCTCCGTAAACCGCTCCGACCTGGTTGTTCGGCCATCCGATCTCGATCGGAGTCGAAACGTGATACACGTTCGTCTCGAACCGGGCCTGCTCGATCAGGCCGCAGGATACGAAGGCGACGACCTTCTTCGATTCCGTGACTTCTCGAGCGGCTCCGCTCTGGAGGCTCGCCGTCGTCGGGTCGTTGATCAGGTAGTTGCCCGACTTACCGACCGATTCGATAATCGTGTAATCCCGCGCCAGACCGGGCTGGATCATGTCGCCGACCGCCTTCGAGGAGAAGATCGTCGGATCGCTCGGCGCGTACCGCACGCGGATCAAGGCTCGTCCGCGATCGAAAGCGATCCGCGAGTAGGGCCCTTGCTTGTCCGGACCGCCATGATCGTTCGGATCGGCCGGATCGGGAAGCCGCAGATATTCGTAGTCCGGGTCTTCCTTCCGTAATTGCGACGCAGCGATGAGCGGCGGTCGCCAATCCGCGCCACTCGGCGATTCCAGCATCTGCGTGTGGGCGTACCGCACACCCGACTCGGCGAGATCGTAGGCCAACGAGCGGTTGTGGCTGTTCGCGGCGCCCCGGATGTTATGGCTAACCAGAGCGATAAACACGACGCCGAGGATCATCAGGACACCCAGGATGATCATCGCCATCACCAGGGTCTGGCCCCTTTTCAAGCTATTCGTCGCTTTCTTATATGTCGCCTTCATGCTGAATTACCGTAGGGAATTGCGTACCGAGGCAGTCGAGTGCAGCGTCACCGTCTGAGGATTGGGCAGCGAAGACTGCGGATAATCTCGAATCGTAATCTGAACCGTCATGAGCGAGCGGGAGTCGTAATCGACCGCCATCACGTCGTTCGGCTCGGTGAATTGGAACCGGTAGTACACGCGCACCACGCCGTTCGGAAGCGGAACGTTCGGATCCGAATCGAGCTGGATATAGCCCGCCTTGTACCGAGGCTGGAATACCGCCGACGTGAAATCGGTCGGCGTGTAATTCGGCGGCGGCGGGGTCAGACCAAGCAGCGTGTAGTCCGGCTCCGGCAGGTCCACGTAGTTGATCCGGTACTGGTTCGGCCCCGGCTCGCGCGTCGTTCTCGAATACGCCACCGTGTTCCCGTAGTTCGGCCCCGGATTCTGGTCCGGCCCCGTCACTCGGTCGCTGCCCGGCACGATCCGCGCCCGAGCGAAGCCCCTCATGGGATCGGGATCGAGCGGACTGGGAGCGCCGTCGTCGTTCGGCGTCACCCGCAGGTACAGAAACCGCTGGATGTTGCCGTGCAGGCCGGGATAGTCGTTCCAAACCTTGTTGAACTTCTTGTTGATCGTCGAATATTGAGGATCGGAGAAAACGCCGGCCGTCAGATTCGGATCGTTGAACGGCGACAGCGGAGGCGTATTGTCCGGCCAGGTCGCGTTGCCCGGAAGGTTCAGCGGATTGTTAATCGGATCGGTAAGGGCAACCGGCGTGAACGGATACACGTTCCCTACGACGCCCACTTCGTCGATGCCGAAGCTCGCGACCGTTCTCCCCCGGTCGAAGTCCGGAACGTAGCCCTCGAACAGGTTGCGCCACCCAAGGTTCGTCAGCCAGCCCGAGCGGGTATTCGAGGACTGGATCGCCCGCGAAAAATTCGCTCGATAGCCGTCGTGGAGTCCGCGCTTATAGACGTCCCCGTCGAACACCTCGTATCCAACCCGCGCCATCCCGACCGTCTGCCCGACCCGTGTGTCGTCGAAGCCCTGAGCCGGATCGAAGACGCACTCGAAGAAGCCCTGCGGGTCCGTCGACGCCGGATACGGCAGCGTCGTCCCGACCATGTACTTGTTATTGTTCGGATCGTTCTCGTTATACGAGTTCGCGTATGTCCGGATGATCGTGTTGCTCGCCCATTGGCCGTGGCTGGTCCGGAAAACGTCGGGCCCGATCGAGGTCGCCCCTTCCGTCTCCTGGCCTTGGCGTACTGCCGTTTGGCCCTCCGCCGGTTCCGAGCTCACCCGAGTCGGAAGGAATTGGATGAGCGTCATGAGCCGCGGCGCGTTGCCGTCGTAGGCAACCTGCCGAGTGTTCAGATCGTAAATCGGCTGCACCATGTCAAACCGGGAGACCTCGGTCTGAATCACCGCCGCGTTCAGCCAGTTCTGCACCATCTCCGCTTTCGTCGGATCGACCGTGCCGTCAGGATCGGTTACGTTGTACGCCGGATAGGCGACCGCCGGGTCGAAGAAGGTCGGATCGTCCAGAAGCGGACCGGTCTTGCCGCTGTTCGTATTGCGGCCAAGATCGTAGAAAAACGCTTTATTGACGACGAATTTGCCCTGGGTGCGGCTCCAGATCATCGGGGAAACCTCGGCCCGGTAAAGCACGAACAGGTTGTCGCGCAAACCCGATCGCTGCTCCAGCAAGCCGGTGTAAGGCTCGACGTAGCCGCTGTAGGCGCCGCCCTGGCCCGTCTGCAGAGGATTGCGCAGGCCGATCCAGTAACGAGTGATCGTCAAACCCGGCGAGCCAGGCAGACTCACCTGACCCCGAGGCATTTGGAGCGTCGGATCGGCGAGGTCCGTGAGAGGATTGATGAAGGCGCCCGATCGTCGCAGACTCGGATCGCCTTCGAACGGCTTGACGATGTCCAGCTTCGCGTGATAGATCGGAACCCGAATCCACTCGTGCGAGTTGTCGTAGCCTGCCACCGTCACGCCGGAGCCCGGCTTCGCCGGCACGACGATATCGAGCTCGCCGTTCGCCCCGTCGTTGTCCCGGGGACCGACCGAGTTGTTGATCTCGCTCGCAATCCGCTCCGTCAGCGTACGCGCCTTGTCTTGCGCATCCGTCCACGCCTGCGCCGTCCGCGTCAGGTTGAAGCTCTGAATAATCGGGAGAACGATCAGCGTCATCAGAACGGCCGTGATCGCGATAACGACCAGCAGCTCGATGAGGGTAAAGGCTCGTTGGCGCTTCATCTTAGTTGCTCCTCTGCAGATAGGTCTCGACCGTCGACCGTCTCCAGCCCTGCATCCACTTGTCCAGGTGGTCCATGTTCGACGCGCTGTCCGGCGTCAACGTAAAGTAATCGGGGTTCCACAGCACGCGAACCGCGACCGAAGCCCCCTTCACGTCCTTCACCGCAGACCCGTAGCTGTTATCGAAACCGTTGAAATCGGGGAAATAGGATTGAATCGGGATGTACGGCTGGCCATAGCCATCCAAGTTGTTCGTCTGGATCTTCGCCGTAAGCTGAACCGGCCCGACCTCCTGTCCGGAAGTGCTGTAGTAGTACAGTTCACCGATGCTGACGACCCGCCCGCCGTCCGTCGTCGGGAAGTAAATCCGGTCGTTGACGCCGGGAACGAAAAATTGGCCGATCCCAGGATTGGTGAGGTCCGTTTGGACGTAGGTCGCGGAAGGCTTGAGCACCTGGACCGCCCATTCGTTCTTGCCCATGTACAGGGCTCGCAGATTCCGTCCGGCCACCGTCACCACCGTCGGCGTCGAGGCGCCCGGCTCCAGCAGCATGAGCTGCGTACCGTTCGCAGGATCGTTGTCGTAATCGAGGAAAGTGATCAGACCCAGCGTTCCGTTAACCACAAACGAGGTCTGATGGGGATCGCTCGTCCCCGGCTGGAACACGTAAAGCCCGCCCGTATCGGCGTCTTCCAGAACCAGATTGACGTCGTGCATCGCGCCGCTCGAATCGGGCGCCTGGACGCCAATGCCCTGGTTCGGCAGCCCATCCGGCCCCGACTCGCCCTTGATCTTGATGCCGCCGATCGCCAGGCGATACTGCGCGGGGTAGAGGTCGGGCATCCGGAACTCGTCGTGGATGATCCGCCAGTCGTAGACGTCATAGCTGACCCGGCCTAGCAAAGGCGTTCGCCGCCCGTGCGACCGGATGACGTAGTTGTAGCCGGCCGGATTGAAGAGCACCTGCCCAAGTTGGGGAGAAAGGAGCTGGTACTCGTAAGGATCGCTGGAGAAGCTCGCCACCTGATCGAACTGCCGCTCGACCTTGACCGAGTCATATTCGATGCCGTTCAGAGGGCCGACCAAGGCGTTAAGATGGACTATTTGGGGTCCCGTACCCTGCAAGATCCTGTTGGGTCCGCTGATCGAAACATCGACGTAGTCCTGTCGGCCGGTCGATGGGTTATATCCCGTAAAGGAGACGCGGTAGTTGGTATCCTTCGCGGAATTCCTGGCGATGAATAGGACCGGATCATTACCATCCTCGCCGCTGACATAGAAATCGTTCACCCGCACATTGAATCCATCGGAGATCGGATCGCCCTCATGCTTGGCCAAATCGTTTCCGTAAACGATAAACAACGATTGGAAGGATGGGTTGTAAATGACCGGCGCGAACTGTAAAGTCATCAACGACCCGTAGGTACCACCGATCAGTCTTGGCGCCGGAATAATCCGCCCTTCGCCCAAAACGCGGCGCCCCACGTTGGAGCCGACCAGGTACTGCCAGCTTCCAATTTGGTTCCCCGCGCCGTCGGCCATGATGCCGTTCTGATCCAGCACGCTGAACATCGGCCCAAGATCGTTCGGGGATCGGTTGGGTTGCGTCGTGATCACCCATTGCGAGCCGTTCCAAGCGTAACTCACCGGAGCGATTGCGTCCGGAAGCTGATCGAGGTGGTTCTTCACCGTCTCGATTTCGGCCCGGCCAAGCGCCGTCGCCTGCGAGTTCTTCTGCGTGGTGCTCAGAAGGCGAAAGCCGCCGGGAAAGATTTGGACGATCGCAAGGATTCCGATCAGGAACACGACGATCACCACCAAAACTTCGACCAGAGACGTACCTGCTCTGCGGCTCGAATTCATAAGACTCCTATGGGGTTGTGCGCTTACGCGCGATGGAACTAGCATCGGCTCACTTCAGTCCGTAGAGGCCGAAGCCCTACGGCGTAACTCTCCAGGATCGGTCGTTGATGTCGGCAGAGTCGAACGGACGGGCGCTGCCGCCGAGGAAGAGAACGATGTCCCGCTTCTCCCGCTGCACGACGTTGCCGCCATCGTAGTCACGGAACCAGCTATCCCACGTGATCACCGTGTCGTCGGGAGGATTGCTGTAAATGAGCTGTCTCGGATCGTCGTTGATGCTCCCGCCCTGGGAAATCGTGTAATTCGTCCAGCGGAGCGCATAGCGGAGCTCGACCCTGGTGCCAGTCGGCGCGATCTTGACTTCGCCTACGTCATAGCCGCTCACCGCATAAAACATTGTGGCTAGAGAGCTGTTCGTGGTCCCGTAGTACAGCGTAGGGTCCGCCGTGAAGTACGTATCGGGTCCGTAAAACTGTCGCGCATCGGGGTAATTGTCGTCGGCAAGGGTGATCTGGCCGTCGCCGTTCAGGTCCTTGACCGGCGCGGAGCCGAGCGGTCGCGGGTCCTTGTTCGGCCAATGCGCGGCAACCAAGTCGCTGTTACCGGCACGGTCGTAAGCCGGCTTCATCGTGTTGATCGAATCGATCCGCTTCGGATACAGGGCCTGATGGAGGTTGTTGGCCGGGATCAACTGCGTCATCCCCGGGTCGTAGTACGAGGCGTATCCCAGAATCTGCGGAGGATACGCTTCCTGGTCGGCCCGGTAGAGCTGCAACGCGTTCCGAATCGCATTCAGATTCGAAAGGTCCCCCGCTCGGTAGGCGCTGTCTTTGGCCCTCATGAAGACCGGAAAGATAATCGCCGCAAGGATACCGATAATCGCGATAACCACGAGCAGCTCGATCAACGAAAACCCATTTTTACGATTCATAGCGAAACAGCTCCAATTTCCCCAGGCTGTGGACTGGGTTTCGGTCAAAAAGTGTTCCAAAAAAATGCGGGCGTTGCGCCCATGCTGCGCAAATAAGCATTCGCCAGGTCCAACAACTGCCTCTCGAACACCGCGGCCAAGATCGCACCCAAAGCCAAATAGGGCCCGAACGGAATCATCGTGCGATCCGCTTCGAAGGTCTCCAGATCGTCCGGCGGCAAGAACGGGTCCTCCCCAAAATACGACTTGTAGAACTTCGGAACGAAAAGCCCGACGATGTCAAGGCAAAGGATATATCCAACGCCACATTTTAGCAAGGAGCCGATCGACTCCGGCGCATATTCCTCCCCCTCCTCGATTTCCTCGCGGCCACCCGCTCGATCATCCGCCGAGCCCGGAGCGCGTCCCCCCTCCTCGGTTTCCTCGCGGCCACCCGCTCGTCCAGCCGCCCCGCCCGAAGCGCGGGAAACTGAGGAGGGGGGTAGGGGGGTGGAGGCCTTCGGCCTCAAAAACACCTGCACCAACCCAAGCACCGCCCCCAGAAACACGGCCAACCCGAAGCTGATCCCCGCCAGGGCCGGGAAGAGCACGGCCCCCGTCCCCCGCGCCATCTTGATGTCGCCGTGCCCCATCGCGTCCTTCCGGAAAACGATCCGGCCGAAAAGAGCGATGCCCCATATCACGCCAACCCCGGTCAGCGCCCCCGCGACCGAGCTCGGCATCCCCCACGTCGTCGCCGCCGAAGAGTTCTCCGAATAGAGCCAAAGGTTGTAGCCGATCCCTATGAAGAAGATAAAGGCGTTGATCTGATCGGGAATCAGATAAAGCTCGATATCGATGAAGATGATCGCCACCAGCGCCGCCGCCGCCAGCGCATAAGCGATCGCCTTCGGCAAATCCGGATTCGGTCCGAGCAGATACTGATACCAGACCCCCATCCAGATCAGCCCATTGAACATCTCGACCCAGAAGTAGCGCGACGAGACCGGTTGCCCGCAATACCGGCACTTCCTCCCCGAAACGAGCCAACTGAACAGAGGAAAGAGATCGGGAACCCCGAGCTGATGCCCGCACTTCGGGCAGAAGCTGTGTTTGGGATTGCTCAGCGACTTCGCCCGCGGCATCCGGTAGATGACGACGTTGAGAAAGCTCCCCACAATCGCCCCAAATGCGAACCCAAGCAGGATCGTCCAAGGCGGTAGCGGAATAAGCCCCTTCATCTTGCGAATTATAGACGCCCTGGGACCGCGGAATTCATTCCGCTCCCCATCAAACAAAAAGCCCCTCCCGCACCCGCGGGAGGGGCTTCGTTCGAATCCCTACTTCGTGTCGTCGTTCTGGCCCGAGGACAGGTTCGCGATAACGCTCACCAGCGGCAAGAACATCGAAATGACGATGAATCCGACGACGAATCCGAGCGATACGATCATAATCGGCTCGAGCGCGGCCGTCAGCGACGCGAGCGTCGCCTCGACCTCCGCCTCGTAGAAGTCGGCGATCTTCTGGAGCATGAAGTCCAGCGATCCCGATTCCTCGCCGACGCCGATCATGTGGACGACCATCGGCGGGAACAGCCGGGAGGCTTCCAACGGGTCGCCGATCCGGTCGCCTTCGCGGATTCTCGCGCGGGCTTCGAGCAGCGCATCCGACATGATCGTGTTGCCGACCGTGCCCGCCACCGTCTCCATCGCCTGAAGAATCGGAACGCCCGAGGTGAGCAGCGTGCCCATCGTGCGGCTGAAGCGAGCCATGCAAATCTTGTGGTGAAGCTTGCCGAACACCGGCACCTTCAGCTTCACACGGTCCATGACGCGACGCCCGAACCGGGTGCTCACGAACACCTTGTAGGACACGATGATGACGACCAGCGACAGAATCAGAATCCACCACCGGTGAACCAGCAGGTCCGAAACCGTGACGAGGAACTGCGTCGGCGCCGGCAGGTCGCTGTCTTTCATGCCCAGGTCGTGCAGAATCGCGATCCACTGCGGAACGAACCAGTAGACCAGGAAGAGCGTAATGCCCGTCGCCAAGATCGCGACGAGAACCGGATAGGTCAATGCCGACTTCACCTTTCGGCGCAGGTTCACGTCCGCTTCGAGGAACGCGGAAAGTCTCTGCAGCGATTCTTCCAAAACGCCGCCGACCTCGCCCGCGCGGATCATTCCGATAAACAGGTTGCTAAACGTGCGCGGGTGGCGCTGCATGGCGCGAGAAAGGCTTTCGCCTCCCTCGACCCTTTCGCCGAGGTCGATCAGAATCTTCTTCAGCTTCGGATCTTGCGTCTGCGCGGAAAGAACGTCCAGACAGCGGACGAGCGAAACGCCCGCGTCGACCATCGTCGAGAACTGGCGGCAGAACACCGCAAGGTTGCCCAGCCTCACCTTTCCGTACGACCGAGCGCGCTTGGACTTCGCCCGGATCATCGAAACCTCGGTGATCACGAAGCCCTGCTCTTCGAAACGACGCTTCAGGACTTCTTCGGACTCGGCATCCGCCGTTCCCTTCTGAACTCCTCCGCTGGCATCCCTAAAGGTGTAGCTATATACAGGCATGTTTGCTTTCCTACCTAACTAATTCGGTTGACGGCTGACAATCCCTAAACGTTCTCAACCAATATTTCTCAATCGGAAATCCGACATCTCGGCCTCCCCTTCAGGAAACCCTCGCATCGGGAAAATGCGGAGAGGCATCCGCCGGCCCCTCTCCCCTCCGGGGGAGAGGGATGGGAGCCTAGGCGACCTGGGTGAGGGGGCAATCGACACCCAGCCTTATGGCCAAGCGACGATCTCTCCCGGGGGAGAGGGCCGCGAGTATTCGGAGCAAGGGCGAGCGTGCGCATGAGTGTCGACTATCCCTCGAGGCGCCCCTAGCGGCCCGCCGGTCGTCCGGCTCCCGCTCCCGTCTGCGGCGTGTTGATCATCTTCCGCAGCTCGTCCGGCTGCTGGCATCGGCTCATCGCCTCGTCCAGCGTGATCCAGCCCTTCAGATACAGGTCGCGAAGGCACTGGTCCATCGTGATCATGCCGAGGTTTCCGCTCGTCTGGATCATCGACGTGATCTGGTGGGACTTCGCCTCGCGGATCAGGTTGCGGATAGCGGGCGACGCGATCATGATTTCCGTCGCCGGAACGCGTCCCGGCTGCCCGGCTCGCGGAAGAAGCTGCTGCGAGATGATCGCCTGCAGGTTGTTCGAAAGCTGGACGCGAATCTGCTCCTGCTGTCCAGGGGGGAAGACGTCGATCATACGGTCGACGGATTCCGCCGCGTTGTTCGTGTGCAGGGTGGCGAAGACCAAGTGGCCCGTTTCCGCCGCCGTAATCGCGAGCGAGATCGTCTCCATGTCGCGCATTTCACCGACGAGGATGACGTCCGGGTCTTCACGGAGCGAGGCGCGGAGCGCGTTCGCAAAGCTCTTCGTGTCGCCGCCCAGCTCGCGCTGGTTGATGACCGATAGCTTATGCGTGTGCAGATATTCGATCGGGTCCTCGATCGTGATGATGTGTACGGCGCGGCCCGTATTGATGTAATTGATCATCGCCGCCAGGGACGTCGACTTGCCCGAGCCCGTCGGCCCCGTCACGAGGATCAGTCCGCGCGGCTTCTCCGTCAGCTTGTCGAGCAGCGGAGGCAGGTTCAAATCGCGCGTGGTGGGAATCTTCTGCGGAATAAGTCGAAAGGCCGCCGCGCAGGAGCCGCGGTCGCGATACATGTTCACGCGAAACCGGGCGCGCCGGGGAAGCTGGTACGAGAAGTCCAGCTCGAGGGTCGTTTCGAACTTGTTGATGTTCTCGTCCGAAATAATGTCGTACATCATGCGCTGAAGCTGGATCGGCGTGAACTTCTCGAAGTTCAGTCGCTTCAGGGCGCCGTCTTCGCGGATGACCGGCTCCGAGTTGGAGCAAATGTGAAGGTCGGAAGCGTTCCGGTCGACGACGATATGCAGCAATTCGTCGATGTGGAGGTCTTCTAACGAGCGAGGTGCGCCGACCTTGGTGACGATCGAATCGTCTCCGCCGCCTCCGCCCGCGCCCGGAATAAACGGCGCCTCGGCGGGGGCCGATTGCCCAGGTCCGGTGCCAGGGATGCCGGCGCCGGGAATCATTGGTCCATTGTTTTGCATGATGGTCTTAGTTTAGCGTCCTAAAGAGATGATTGCTTGAAAATGCTTTCCGCCGGAGGAAACCGAGTCAAGAAGCCTTCCGCCGCCCTCCCCTGGAGAGGTTGAGGGGAGAGGCTGAAACGACTCCTTGCTCGATTATCCTCCTCGCTTAGAAGCCGGCCGTGAAGACGACGCGCATGACTTCTTGCGGGTCCGTAACGCCGGCGAGAACCTTGTGAAGGCCGTCCTCGCGAAGCTCCTTCATACCGTTGGCCTTGGCCGCCTCCTTGATGTCGTTGAGCGGCGCTCGTCGAACGACCAGTTCCGCGATCTCCGCGTTCATGACCATCAGCTCATGAATACCGGTTCGGCCCTTGTAGCCCGTCTGCCGGTTGTTCTCCGCGGGAATGCCCCGGTAGAGTGTGACCGTCTCGTCCGGATTCGTCACCTGGAATCCGAAGCGCTTGAGGTCGATCGACGGCACCTCGTAGGGCTCCTTGTTCTCCTGGTCGATCTTTCGTCCAAGGCGCTGAGCGAGAACGCCAATGACCGTGGCCGAGATGAGATACGGCTCGACGCCCATGTCGATCATACGAAGAGTAGCCGAAGGCGCGTCGTTCGTGTGGAGCGTGGAAAGAACCAAGTGTCCCGTCAGCGAGGATTCGATCGCGATTTCCGCCGTTTCCAGGTCGCGCATTTCGCCGACCATGATGATGTCCGGGTCTTGTCGCAGAAAGGCGCGAAGGCCGGTGGCGAAGGTCAGGCCCGCCTTGCGGTTGACCTGCACCTGGGCGATGCCATTGAGCTGGTACTCGATCGGGTCCTCGACCGTGATGATGTTGACGCCGACCGTGTTCAGCTTGTGGAGGACCGAGTATTGCGTCGTCGTCTTACCGGAACCCGTCGGTCCCGTGCAAAGGAACATGCCGTTCGGCTGCGAGACGAGCTCTTCGATCTTGAGCTGGTTTTCCTCGACGAAGCCCAGCTTGTTCAAGCCGATCATGACGCTCGACTTGTCGAGAATACGCATAACGATCTTCTCGCCCCAAGGCGTGGGGATCGACGAGACGCGAAGGTCGTATTCTTTGCCCGCGTGGCGAACCTCGATACGGCCGTCCTGCGGGATTCGGCGCTCGGCGATGTTCATGTCCGCCATGATCTTCAAACGAGAGATCAGCGGAGCCATAAGGTTCCTCGGAACCGTCATCGCTTCGATCAAAACGCCGTCGATTCGGTACCGAATCCGAACCGAGCGCTGCTGCGGTTCGACGTGGATGTCCGAGGCCCGGTCGGCGACGGCCTGCTGAATCAGCGCGTTCGCCAGCTTGATGATCGGGGCCTGCTCGGCCATCTTCTCGGCGTCCGCATCGTTGTCCGCGAACTCCGAATCCGCCTTGCCCTGCTGAATGCCCGCCGTCGCGATCGCGCTGCGGATTTCCGCGCCGAAATTCTGATTCTGAGCAGGCGCCGCCGCGGCCGCCTGAGAGCTGACCCCTTCGCCCGCCCCGCTGCCGCCGTAGTACTTCTTGATCGCGTCCTCGATCGCCCCCGGCACCGCGATGACCGGCACCACCCGGCAACCCGAAGCCAGCGACACCGAGTCGATCGCCTGCAGGTTCGTCGGGTTGCTCATCGCAACGTACAGCGTGTTGTCCTGCTTCTTGACCGGGATCACGTTGTTCGACTTGACGATCTGCTCGCGAACGACGTTGAGGGCATTGCTCTCGATCGTAATCCGATCCAAGTCGACAAAGGCGTAGCCCATCTCCTGGGCCTTCGCCATGAGTACCTCGCGCTCACCCACCATCCCCAACTGGACGAAAACCTTCCCCAGGTCCGTCGCCTTTGTCTGCTCTTTGACTTTATTAGCTTCCTCGAGCTGGTCGGGCTTCAAGAACCCTTTATCCATGAGGAACTGCACCATTGACTTGCGTGGCAACGCCATAGACCAATCTCACCTGCCGGCCAAACTTCAAAGCGAGCGAGCGCCCACCCGATGACCACCTATTCTAGACCAATGCCGCCCGAAATGCGACAACCGGTTTTTCCTTATTCACCGGACGCGCCCCGCGGAGGCTTTCGTTCATGAAAGGATGATGAATTCTCCAACAGGCGATTTGATTTTCAAACCCGAGTTTTTTAACCCAGTTCTAATACTGGGATTTCTATCCGCGGCCAAGTCGCCGCCCCTCGAAGCGCAAGGCTCGGAAAGCCCCTCGCCCTGTAGTTCGCCAGGGAAGAGGGTTGGGGGCACAGGGTCTGCGAGTCTTGCGAGCAAGGGTGAGCGGGCGCGCAGCGCCGGCTACTTTAGGGCCTGAAGCGCGGCGATCCGCTGCTCGACCGTCGGGTGAGTCCGGAACCAAGAAAGCCCCTGCCGGCCAAACGGGCTTGCGATGTACATGTGCGCCGTCGCCGGACGAGCGGTCCGGCTCTCGATCTGCCCCGTCCCAGCATCCAAATCCCGCAGCGCGGCAATCATCGGCCGCGAGTCCCCGACCAACTCGGCCGAAGCCCGATCGGCCGCAAATTCCCGCTGCCGCGAAATCGCCAGTTGGATTAGCGTCGCCGTAATCGGCGCGAGCAAGATAATCGCAAGCTGCACAAGCGGATTCCCGCGCCGATTATCGCCGCCGAGCGGGATGAAATACGCCAGATAGGCGAGCATATTGATGAAGCTCACCATCGCCGCCGTCACCGTCATCGTCAGGACGTCCCGGTTCTTGATGTGCCCGAACTCGTGCGCCAAAACCGAAATGACTTCGTCGTGCGGCATCAGCCGTAAAAGTCCCTCGTTGATGCAAACGACCGCGACCTCCGGGCTCCGACCCGCCGCGAAGGCGTTCGGCTGAGGATCGGGCGAGATATAGAGCTTCGGCGTCGGAATTCCCGCTCTCCGCGCCAGCGTATCCGCCGCGTCGTGCAGCCAGGGAAGCTCATCCGGGCCTAAAGGCTGCGCCTTGGCGAAGGAGAGCGCAAGTTTGTGCCCCGCCATCAGGCTGAAGCCCTGGAAGGCGAACGCGACGATCAATCCGATGATCGCCCCATTGACGCCAAAGAAGGCCGCGCCCACGCCAACCGCTAACGCGCTGATCGCCGCTAACAAAACGCCCGTTCGAAGAGTGTTCATACCTATGCCTTTCAACGAACCCGCTCGAACCCCCGTTCCAACCCGGTGCTATCGTCCTACGACCGGGCGCAAAGCCCGTGGTTCGCCAGAGCACAAAGCTCGAGGCGGCGACGTCGCCAGAGGAACCGCCCGGGGCCTTCTCTCGCCCGGGCGAGCGCCAGGATCGCCCCCCCAACTCCCTCGCGCGGGTACCCTCATGCCTTGCTGCGCGAAGACCTTGGCCACCTCGTCACGTCTGCTATCGACCACCTCATCCAAACCGGTGCCCTGCCCGAACCGGCCCGCGGCCCCGTCGAGATCATCGATACCAAGCAGCCCGAGCACGGCGACTACGCGACCAATTTCGCCCTGACTGCCGCCAAGCGCGCGGGCATGAATCCGCGCGATCTCGCCACGGGACTGGCGGAGGCTCTCGCCACTCCCTCCCCCGCATGGTCCGTCACGGGAAGAGCAGAGGGCAAAGGTCCGAACCCCGAGCCCCCAACCCCCAACCCTCAACTCTCAATCCTAAACACCCAACACTCAACCCTAAACACTCAACACCCAACACCCAACACTCAACACCTAATCCAATCCGTCGATATCGCCGGCCCCGGCTTCCTGAACTTCCGGCTGAATCCGGAAGCCGTCGCCGCCTACGTTCCGAAGGTCTTGAACCTCGGCGAAGACCTCCCCAAGGCCCAAGGCCCCAACGCGCCAACGCCCCAAAAAATCAACGTCGAGTTCGTCTCCGTCAATCCTAACGGCCCAATTACCGTTGGTTCCGGACGCGGCGCCGCCTTCGGCGACACCCTTTGCCGAGTCCTCGAAGCCTCCGGCCACTCTGTGTATCGCGAGTATTACGTCAACGACGGCGTGAATTCCGAACAGATGCGGCTTTTCGCCGAGTCCGTCCGCCACTACTATCACAACGCTGTGGGTGTCGAGAGCGCCTTTCCCGAGAAGGGCTACCGGGGAGATTACGTTCAGGACGTCGCCCGCCGGGTTCATGAGCTCTACGGTGAGGGCCACGATCGAGATGAGACGGGATGGTTTCAAGCTCGGTCGCAAGACCTGATGCTGGAGCGCCAGCGAGAAGACCTCCACACCTTCGGCGTTGACTTCGATATCTGGTTCTCCGAGCAGTCCCTTCACAATTCCGGCGAAGTGGCGAAGCGCGTCGACGAGTTGATCGCCAAGCACGCTGCCGACGAGAAACCCGAAAGGACGGTTCTCAAAATGGCCCGGGGCGGCGTGATCGAATCAGTCGAAAAGCAACCGCAAACCCAGGCGATGGAAGACGAGGACGTAACCGAAGCCACCCCGGATGCCTCCCCATCGGAATCTCCCAACGCCCAACGCCAAACGCCCAATACGGGGAGCGGAGCGACCCTATGGCTTCGCTCCACCAAGTTCGGCGACGACATGGACCGCGTCCTCCGCCGCCGAGACGGCCGCCTCACCTATATCGCCAGCGACGTCGCCTACCACAAAGACAAGCTGACCGATAACTCCGGCGTCCGCGGAACCGGGCCGGTAGACAAGCTCATCACCATCCTTGGCCCCGACCACCACGGCTACATTGCGAGGCTCCAAGCCGTCCTTGCCGCGATGCTCGAATTACCCCTCTTCCCTCCGGGGGAGAGGGAAGGGAGCCTAGGCGACCAGGGTGAGGGGGCGCCGGCCACCTGTTTTGATCCCACCTCGACGCCTCCGGGAGCAGGGGGTGAGGGTCTGGATGAAATCGAATCCCAAATCTTCGAATCGGTCCAGGAACGAGATGCTTGCAAAGCCGCGCTGGACGAGGCGAGGCGGCGGCTCGAAGTCGTCATCTTCCAGATCGTCCGCTTCATGAAGGACGGTAAGCCGTCGCCGATGCGGAAGCGCGACGGCAACATCTACGAGCTCCGCGACCTCATCAGCGAGGTCGGCCAAACAGTAGCAGCAAATGCTACTAAGAAAGAGCAGCAGCGCGTCGGGGCCGACGTCGCCCGCTTCTTTTACTTGATGAGAAGCCATGATACGGCGCTCGACTTCGACATCGATCTCGCCACGAAGCAAAGCGACGACAACCCCGTCTTTTACGTCCAATACGCCCACGCCCGGATTTGCTCCGTAATCCGAAAAGCCGAAGCGGCTGGCTTGGGGAAAGAGGAAGCCTCCAATACCTCTCTCCTGACGCACTCACGCGAGCAAGCCCTCGTCAAGAAAATTCTCGACCTACCTTTGGAGGTTCGGCGCGCCGCCGAGGACTACGGCGTCCATCGGATCGCTACCTACGCGATCGAACTCGCCCGCACCTATCACCACTTTTACGACGCCTGCCGAGTGATCCAGCCGGAGGCGCCGGAACTCTCCCAGGCACGCCTTGCCCTCTGCGAAGCTGCCCGGATCGCCCTGAAGGCATCCCTCGATCTTCTCGGCATCTCCGCGCCAGAACGGATGGATCGCGAGATTGGGACCGCGGAATTCATTCCGCCCCCACTCACAAATTGAACGGGCTTTGCATCGCGGCTATCCTCCTCAAACCGAGGGATGATAATAGGCGTCTGGAAGAAAAACGAGGGGGAAAGATCGATGCTTGCCGTGCTCCTATCCGCCGCTTTGGCTCATGCGCAGACCCGATACGGCGACATGCCGAAGATCGTCTACGAGCTTCCGATCATCGGAGGGCAGCGTGAGGTCGTGCTCGGAGCGAAGCCGAGCGATTTCACGCTCCTGAACGGCTATTACGAGAAGGAGATCGGGCCAAAGCACATCGCCACCGGCGACAACACCGGCGGATACGTCGATTCCTGGACGCCGAGCGGCATGGTCGAGGATAGCCTCGGCTACTTCGATTGCAGCAGCCGGCCGGGAAACATTTTCAATAAGCCTTGCATCGTCATTACGAGCACCGCGAAGTGGAACCAGAAGATCGGCAAGAAGCCGCAGGAGCTGAAATGGCAGAACTTCGCCAAACAGCAATGGTGGGTGAGCGAGGACGGAAAGATCCTCCGCCACTATTCGACTTTGCAAACTCCCGAAGGCGTCCAGACCGGCGACTGCACCTACGGCAAGGACAGTGTCCAGCGACGGTACACCGACATACGCGGCGAAACGAGCTTCGGCGAAATCTTCCCAGCCTGCGGGTTTGACGCTCTCAACGCGCAATTCACGCCGATGGTCGTCGATGGCAAGGTGGTCTTGCGCGACAAGGATTACTGCGTCGTCAATCCGCTCACCGGAGGGATCGATAAGTACAGCGTCCACTCGGCCGGCACGTTCCGAGGCGAATACCTGGGCGCGACTTTCCAAGGAAAGCTATTCGAAATCGACGCGCCAAATCATCTCACAGAGAAAGCCTTCATCGACAATGGAGGCGATCTCGTCAAGGTTGCGCTTAGCGACGAAAAGTTCTTCGTTATCAACGTCGTTCCTTCCGATCACCTCGACCAATACGGGCATCCGATTCGCAAGTCGGGCGGCGGCTAAACGGAACGCGGCGATTCCGCGTAATCTTTATCCGTGTCTCCAGTCTTGAGAGTCCTTCTCGGAGCAGCGATCGGCGCAGGCGTCGGCTACGGCTACTTTCTCTTGATGCGCTGCGCCGGTTCGACGTGAATCAACCGCAAGATCCCGGCGGTGCCGGTGATCTTCGGAGCGATCCTAGGGATTATGATTGCGTTCAATCAGTAGTAGCTCGAACAACTAATAGTCGCATGACCCCTTTGGCCGTCTACGTCCATACGCCCTTTTGCCCTTCCAAGTGCGGCTACTGCGACTTCAACTCGTACGCCATGCAAGGGGAGATCATGGAGCTGACGACGCGGGCGATCGTTGCGGAAATCGAAAACAGTCCGTGGCGGGGCCGGCCCGCCAAAACGATCTTCTTCGGCGGCGGAACGCCGACCTATCTCGAAGAGCGCCAGCTTTTGTCGATCCTGGAGGCCGTGCTGGACACCCATCCGCCCGTGGAAGGTTGCGAGATCACGAGCGAGTCGAATCCCGGAACCGCCGATGCCGATAAATACGCAGCGATGCGCCAGGCCGGCTTCGACCGCCTTTCCCTCGGCGCGCAAAGCTTCCTGGACGAGGACCTGATCCGGCTGGAGCGGGTCCACAAGTCGAGCGAAATCGAGCGGGCGGTCCGGCTCGCGAGAGAAGCTGGATTCGACAACCTTAATCTGGACTTGATGTTCGCGCTGCCCCATCAGAGCCTCGCCGGCTGGCGGCGTAACTTGGATCGAGCCATCGAGCTTCAGCCAGAACACCTAAGTCTCTATTGCCTGACCATCGAGCCGAACACGACGTTCTACAAAAAGCATCTGCGCGGGCAGTTGGCTCTGCCCGACGACGAGGCGCAGGTCGCGATGTACGAGGAATGTTTCGACCGCCTGGCGAGCGAGGGCTTCACCCAGTATGAGATTTCGAATTTCGCAAAGCCCGGGCGAGAGTGCCGGCATAACCTCTGCTACTGGCGGGCAGAGGATTACGCGGGCTACGGGCCGGGGGCCGTCGGATGCGTCGGTCAGCGTCGTTATACGAATTTGAAGCATCCGGAGCGGTACTGCGCAGCCGTCGAGGAAGGGCAGCCACTTGCCTTCGAATCGGAGGAGCTGACCGCCGAGACCTTGAGGACGGAGCGGATTATGCTCGGCTTGAGGCTGAACGAGGGTCTGGTGGAAGAGCTCGATGAGCGAGCGCTCGGCCGCGTCGTGTCAAAAGGCTGGGTCGAGCGGGAAGGCGGGATCGTCCGGCTGACCAGGGCAGGGCGGCACTTCTGCTCCGAAGTAGCGCTCGAACTCATCTAACCCGCATTCGCCGCGCTTGAGAGCCAGGACGGCTCTGAGACGCATCGCCTGCTCGCCAGTGCCGCGATGCCACTCATACTATTTCCGATGCAGCTTCGGATATGGACCTACGACCTTGCTCGCGAGCAATGCGCCTCCCTCGAACACCTTAGAATCTCCTGCGACGCGACGCTGGCGGGAGGCTACAACGCGATCGGTCTCTACTTGGAGCATCGGTTCGCCTATCCAAGCGCGCCTTGGGCGCACGGGCGGGACTGTCTGGAGCCGGAGGTCGTCCAGCGTTTGCAGGAGGAATATCCCCAGCTTCAAATCATTCCGTTCGTAAATCTCCTCGGCCACTTCGAGGGCATGATCTATACCGAGCAGGGAAAGCGGTTCCGCGAAGGGAGGTTCCAGGGGATGCAGGCTTGCCCTTCGAATCCCGAATTCGTGGAGTTTGCGCGGCACCTGATCGACGACGTCCTCTCGGCCTTCGGGAGCGAGATCGTCCATATCGGCGGCGACGAGACTTGGCAGTTGGGCAAGTGCCCCCGATGCGCCGAGCGCGTGGAACGAGATGGAAAGGCCGCACTCTACGGCGAGCATTTCGGGCCCCTCGCCCGGTACGTCGTCGAGATGGGACGAAGGCCGGCGGTTTGGGGCGACATGTATCTCGATCACCCCGCCGCGCTCGACTACATGCCGGAGGCGACGCTGATTTTCGACTGGCAGTATTTCGGAAGCCCACTGGAGACGAGCGGCAAGTTTCAGGATCGGGGCTTCGAGGTCGTATGCTGCCCTAGCCTGCAAACCTACAACGCGGCTTGGTTCCATTTGGAGCAAAGCGAAGAGAACGTGCGGCAAGCGGCGAGCGCGGCGGGAGAGCTGGACGCACACGGCGTTTGCGTGACGACCTGGGAATGCGCCCTCCTTGGGAATTATGAGACGCTCATTCCGGCGATCAAGGCGAGTGGCCGGATGCTCGCAAAAACCTCGGCGGAGGGGACATTCCTTGCGGCCTACGGCGAAGAATCCGAGCGGCATGGGGAATGGGCGCGGCTGATGGCGGTCGAACTGCAAAAACTCGGCGGCGTTTTCGGGCATAGCCAGATTCGTTCGTCGCTCAAGGCCCGATTGCTCCTTCAAGCCAATCCCTTTCTCGCCTGGCTGCATCATCACGAGGAGCTCACTGGGGAGGCCGGCGACCAAGCTCTGGCGATTCTCGAGAAGGCAATCCATGTCGCCCCGAACGGGGCCTATCGCGGCGTGAGCGAATTCGTCAAGGGAGCGGTCGAATTCGTTCGCTACGCCGATCAGGCTCGCCAGGCTTACGCAAACGGACTTCCCGGCGTCGCGGCGGCCTCCCTTGCGCCATGCCGGCAGATCTTCGAGAATTTAGAAAAGATCGCTCGGGCGACCTACTTCAATATCGGCGGCTCACTCGCCGACATCGAAAGATGCCGGGTTGCCCGCGAGCACGTCGAGAGGGTCGTCAAGCGAATCAAAGAGTATGGGGACGGCTCGCTAGGCTATCTTCCCGCGTTCGAGCATCTGACCCACCACCGCTTCGTGCCGCACGACCAAGGGGCCTGGTGGCTGATCAACCGCTGGGCGAGCGAGTAGCCGTCTCATCGATTCGATTCGAGCGATGCATATCCTCCCAATGCTGCAGAGCTGTGTCCTCATGCGAGCTCCAGTAGTTCATCCGCAAGTAGTAGATCGCTTGATCGACCTGGACGTACAGCATGCGGAATCCGGTCTTCCGGCCGTCTTGGTCGGCGGCGCCGGAAATCTTACACGCCGGTTTCCAAGGAAAGAGGCGGGAACCACCGTCGTTTCGACGTTCTCGAGCTTCGAATATCGGGAAAGACGCTCGACGTCGTAATCTGCTTGCTTGACCGGGTGGAGGTCCCCGATCGGCCAAAAGACGACGAGGCCCAAGCTCGTTCCCGACCACTTGCCCGCGTAAGCCAGATACTTCTTCGCAAATTGAGCTCCGCGCGAGGCTTCTTCCAATCGATCTTCGAGCACGCACGGTACGGTAATCGTTAGCCGCAATTCGGGAAAGGTGTAGGTCCACTTGCCATCGTTGGCGGGTGCGGCCCTGGTTCGGGGCTCCTCTTTCTAGAACCCTGAAGGCGGGCTAATCGTGCCACCGCAACCGCGATCACGGTGATTGCCAACAAGATTCCGTTCAGTGGCGGGAACCTCCCGACGCGTCTGCCATGATGCCATTCTACGAAGGCGGCGCGCCACGGCGCTTATCTCGCGGGTAATAGCTTCAGGGAAGACGTCATCCGGCTCCACATTTGATCGCCGACCGACTTATGCTCCTTCCGGTAGCTCTCGAGCACATAGATGAGACAGTCACCATTGAAAAAGTAGAGCGCGTGTTCTTCGCCGTCGGAGGTTCCGTGGAACGAGTAGAGCGCGCTGACGACCGGAATACCGGCCAACGTTTCATCGTGGATCTCGCCTTTGACGCGGGAATACTCCGGGTTTTCTCGCAACTGGGTCAGGCCGGCTTCGGCCTCGCTCCGGGGCGTATGCCGGGAGCGGGTCCGGTCGATCCAGAGACCGCCGATAACGATGGCGCCTTCGCGCGACTTTCCGTGAAAGGACTCGTAGCTGCTAATCCAGGGTTGGCGAAAACGGCCGATCGTTCGACGATACGGGGTGAGAGTTGCGGGCGCCTCGATCGAGAAGCCCATCTCTTTCAGCGTGAGGGCATACCACCCATCTCCAAGCGGGTGGTTTTCGATCCCATTTTCGAAGCCGTCGTGAGCAGGAATGGGAGTGGTCAAGCGATTGAAGACACGCCATCCGAGAAAGCCGCCGACTCCACAGGCGCAAACGAAGAAAGCGCCAATGCCTCCCAGAATCCAACCGAGAAGAGATTTCTGTTTTGGTTGCATGGTCGCTTAGCGGGCTGTCAATGAGATTCTGCTCTGAAAGGCATGGCAAATCGCGACGGCCAAGGCATCGGCGACGTCGTCCGGCTTGGGGGCTTTTTCGAGCCCAAGCAGCTTGGTGACCATGAACTGGACTTGCTTCTTGTCGGCGGCGCCCGTGCCGACGACGGCCAGCTTCACCTGGGGCGGCGTGTATTCGGCCCAAGGCAGTCCTTTCTGGCCGCATGCGAGGAGGATGACGCCGAGGGATTTGGCGACATCGAGAGCGGTCGTCTTGTTGGCGGCAAAGAGCTGGCGCTCGGTCGCGACGGCGTCGGGAGCGTGGCGGGCGAGCAACTCCCGAAACTGCTCGTCGATCAGGCGAAGGCGGTCCGGCAGGGCAACGCGGGGCGATTCGATGAGTCCGAACTCGATGGGCCGTAACGCGGAGCCCTCTCTCAGCACCAACCCATATCCGATTCGCTCGAGGCCGGGATCGATTCCCAGGATTCTCACTTGCCAAGCTCCAAGGGGAGCTCGATCTCGTCCGAGATCGGAATTCCGCCGAAGCCGACTTCGGGGATCGAGGGCTTTTGCCTCCGGGCCTCGACGAGCGCGTTGGGGCGGACACCAGTGATCCGCATGCCCCTTTTCTGATAGAAGCCGAGGGCGCGGAGGTTATCGTTGGTGGTGGCAAGCCAAAGTCTGGCGCATCCGGCCTGTCTCGCCGCATTGATCGAAGCATTGAGAAGAGCGCCGCCGACACCCACATTCTCCGCCGTCGAATCGAGAGTCAGGACTTCCAACTCGCCGTTTTTGACCTGGTAGGTCAGGAGGCCGACTGGCTCGCCATCCTTGAGAGCGACGAGGGAGGGGCAAGCGCGCGCATCGGTCCAGACGCCGCGACTGACGATGTCGGCGCTGCCCCACCGCTCATCGAGAAGGCGGTGCGCCCATGGCCGGTGCCGGTCGTCGAGGCTTTCAATGATAATCACGTTCGGTGGAATTTCCTCAGAAGGTCGTTGACAGTCAAGGTGATCGTGATGGGTCGGCCGTGGGGGCACAGGTAGGGATTTTCCGTCGTGGCCAGATCGACGATGAGCTTCTCCATTTCGGCATGGCTCAGGGGATCGCCGGCCTTGACCGCCATGTGGCAGGCGGAGGTGATCCAGATTTGCTCGCGGGTGGGAACGAGGCGGCGGGTCACGGAGGAATCGACCAGCTCGTCGACGAGGTCGCGGAGGACTTTGAGAGGATCCTTGCTGCGGATGGCGGCGGGGACGGCGCGGACGACATAGCTTTCTCCCCCAAAGGGCTCCAGATCGAAACCGACGCGAATCACCTCGTCGAGCTTCTCCCGAAGGAGGACGGCCGAACGGCGGTCGAGATGGAGGGTTTGAGGGACGAGGAGGGCCTGCTTCTCAATAGCGCTCGAACCCTTGAGGCCGCAGAGATATTCATAGAGGATCCGCTCGTGGGCAACATGCTGATCCACGATCACAATGCCATTAGTAGTCTCCGCTACTATGAACGTGTTCATGGCCTGACCGATCACCTTCAGGCCGTCAAGCAAGTTCCCAAAGGGATACCGGTCGGTTATTACCGAGGGGGCTTCGATGCCGCTTGCCGGCAGCGGGGATTGGATGAGGATGGAGGATTCGAAGGAGCCCGGGTATTGGGGGGTTGGGGGGTTGGGGTGCTGGGTATTGGGGTAGTGGAGGGCGGCCTGGAGGGCTTCATTGGCGGCGGCCAGGCCGGCGGCGCTCGGCATCATTCCGTGCTCCATCAGGGCGGACTTTATAGCGATGCGCAGGCCCTCGAAGGCTTGGCCCTCGCTTTGGAATTTGACTTCCGACTTTGTCGGAGAGACGTTCACGTCGACCTTGGCGGGATCGACCTCCATTAGGAGAACAAGGAGTGGGAAGCGCTTTTCGGGGGTCAGGTCGCGGTAGGCCTGATCGAGGGCCGCGGTCAGGGTTCGGGTTCTTACCGGACGACCGTTCACGTAGATGTACTGGTAGGCGCGGGTCGGGCGGGTGACGTGAGGCGGCGAGACGAACCCTCGCAGGCGAAGCCCGGCAAGGGACGTATCGATCTCGGCGAGGCTGCGGGCCATGTCCCGTCCCCAGACATCGGCAATGGCGCCGAGGAGATCGCCGGAGCCGCTTGTCGAGAGGGCTTCCTGTCCGTTGTGGGTCATGCGGAAGCTCACGCTTGGGTAGCCGATCGCGAGCTTCGAAACGACCTCGAGGCATGCGCCGAGCTCGGTCGTATCGCTCTTCAAGAACTTGAGGCGGGCCGGCGTGTTGTAGAAAAGCTCCTCTACGGCGACTTCGGTGCCTCGCGGGCCGGCGGTGTGGCCGGGATCGAGGATTTTCGAGCCGTCGACGCGGAGGACGGATCTGATTCCATCTTCGCTTGCGGTGGACAGCGTGAGATGGGATACCGAAGCGATGGAGGGAAGGGCCTCGCCTCGGAAGCCGAGGGTTTGGACGCCGAGAAGATCGTCGGCCGAGACGATCTTGGAAGTGGCGTGGCGCTGGAGGGCCTGCCGGGCGTCTTCGAGGGTCATCCCGCAGCCATTGTCGCTCACTCGAATCAGGGTCTTGCCGCTTTCGACCAACTCCACTTCGACGCGGGAGGCGCCGGCGTCGAGGGCATTCTCGACAAGCTCCTTGACGACCGAGGCCGGGCGCTCGACGACCTCGCCGGCGGCGATCTGGTTGACGGTATGGGCGTCCAAGAGACGGACACGGGGAGCCATAAGCGTTGAATTCACGATACAAGAAGAGGGACGGATGAGGGATGGGGATTGGAGGTATCGGGTATTTGGTGTTGAGTGTTGAGTGTTGAGCGTTTAGTGTTTGTGGCGTTGGCTTTCCGAATCTACGATTTGTTTCGGCGCGTGTCGGCGTCACTATCTGCAAATGGCTCGCACGCTGCTTCTATCCAGTGCCGCGTATTCTTGGCGCGAGTGGCTTAAGGAGCATCGTAAGGGAAGGGATTTTCTGTGTTTGGACCCGGGCGAACCATCGCAGAGCCCTCCCGGCAAGTTGACGCTGTTTCGAGGCGGGAAGCCGCTCTATTGGCGCTTTTACGGCAGCCTCGATCCGAGCCGGGCGCCGCACGTGCTGGTGGCCGCGCTGGCGGAAATGCTGCGGCAGGCGGAGAGCGATCCGATCGTCCAGCTATTTCCGGTCCGGAATGCTCCGCTCGTCAGGCAGACGGCCGCGCTGTGCGCGCAACTCGTCCAGCCGGACGAGATTCTTTTTCCCAAGGGCGCGGACTTGGACCTGGAAGGCTATCCGGTCGGGCCGGAAGAGGTGGCGCTGGAAAATACGTTTCCGGCGATGGTGCAGCAGGCTCAGCGGAAGGCGCAATGGCTGAAGCTGATCGAGGACTGCTCCGCGCATGAGGTGGACCTGCGAAGAGTGGCGATCGAGGGAGCCCGGCTCGGCTCGGCTCGGCCGATTCATCCGGATGTGCTGGCGAAGGCGGGATTGGGGGGGACGCTGCGGGCGGAGGTTGCGGGCGGGACCCTGCTTCTAGTGACCGAGAGCGAGCCGGAGGATCACGTGATGGCGCGAGCCCTGGACGTGTTCCACGCCTCGCGGGCGGCGGTGGTCGCGCCGTCGGCGTATGAGAATCTTCTTTGCTCGTTCGCGCGGCAGAGCGGTGAGGATTTCGGCATCGGAATCGTGAAGCGGATCGATTTCTCGGCCGGGGTGGCGACGATCTTGTCGACGGCGGTTGCTCCGGCGCCGGTCCGGATTTTGCGGCTGGGGGGCCTGCGGGTCGACGCGGCAGGGCGTGAACTGGGCGAGGCACGGCCCTGGCAGGTCTAGGGTTCATGAGTTTTCGGATTCGGGCCGGGACGGCCTAACCCTCACCCTCAAGCCCTCCTCTTGCGCCCGATGATCGTGCGGGGAGGGGATTCGGAAACTCGTAGTTGAGGCTCGATTGTAGGTTCCCGGAACCTCCATCCCCACCCGTTCGACTCCGGTCCGCTTCGCTCAGGGAATAACCCTTGCCTCCTCCCGGCACGAACCATCCGGCAAAAGGAAGGGGCTTCCGGACAAGGCAAGACGAACCGTCCCAGGCTTCGCCGCATCGCGCTGGTATAACGTCTTCATGCGGGTGTACCTGGTTCGGCATGGCCAGACGAGTTGGAACGCCGAGGGGAAGAATCAGGGGCACACGGATATACCGCTCGACGAGAGCGGGATGGAGCAGGCGCGGCTTCTCGCGGGGGCGTTTGACGAGCGGCCCTTTACGCGACTCCTCTGCAGCGATCTCCAGCGGGCCTGGATGACGGCTGAGCCTCTGGCCCAGCGGCATGGCGTCGTCATCGAGACTCATCTGAGCCTGAGGGAACGGAGTTTTGGAGAGTGGGAGGGGCTTCCGATGGAGCGGGTCGCGGCGAATTTCATCGAGCTTGGGCTCCTCCATGGGCTGGCGCGCGAGGCGGTCAGGCCGCCGGGAGGCGAATCGACCGAGGACGTCTGGAACCGCCTGACGCCGGCAGTCAAGGAGATCGAAGGATGCCACGAGCCGGTGGTCGTGATCTGTCATGGCGGGAGCGGAGCGATTCTTCTTTCCCGGCTATTGAATGCGAACGCCAGCACGACGCGGGCGTTCCGGTTCAGCAACACCGGTATCACCACGCTGGCGCGACGGCCGGACGGCGGCTTTCAGCTTTTCGCCTATAACGAGTCGGGACATCTTCGGAACGAAGCGCTCGCGGGAACCGTCGACGGGGTCGTTCGCTGAGACTGTTGGAGATGTGGCTTGTAACTTGTGTCTTGTGGTTTGAAGGCGGTCATTCTTGAGGCGCCTTCCGAAAATTTGGCCGGCGGCGGCGAGCGGATTGATGGTCGTCGCCTGCTTTCCTCCCTTCCCTTTCGCTTTGCTCGTCTTCGTGGCTCTCGTGCCTTGGCTTCTGTATCTGCGGGAGTGCGACGGGAAGAAGGCTTTTCGGTCGGGGATGTTGTTTGGCCTTATTTTTTGGCTCGGGGAGTTTTCCTTCATCGCCGGGTTCGTCAGCCACTGGACGGGCAGCGTTCTTCTCGGCGGCGTGCCTTATCTGGCCGGGTGTCTCGTGGGATCGCTCTATTTCGCGCTGTTTGGATGGCTCGCGAATCTCTGCTATCGACGATGCCTCGCCTGGGCGGCGCCGATCGTGTGGGCGGGGGTAGAGGTTCTTCGATCCTATGTGTTCGGGCTGGCGTTCCCGTTCGGGCTGCTGGCGATGCCGTTGACACCGGCGCCGGCGATCATCCAGAGCGCGCACTATGGGTCGGTGTACCTGGTTTCCGCCTGGGTGGCATTGGCGAACGTGATGATTGCCGAGCTGATGAGTGGGAAGAAGTATTCCGAGGTTCGCTGGTACGGGATGGCCTTCCTGTTGGTGCTGGCCCTGTCCCTCGTGCGATATGGATCGGAGCCGACGGGGACCCTCCGGCATGTGGTCGCCGGACAGCCGGGGGTCGATTTGGCTTTCGGCAATCCGGAGGGGATGGAGGGTCGGGTCGCGGCGGCGATCGACCGAATCAGCGAGGCGGCCAAAGGGGCGGATTTGCTCGTGCTGCCGGAAGGCGTGATCGGGGACCGAACGACGATCCCGCCGTACACGATGTTCAAGGTGAGCAAGGATTTGCCGGTAGTGTTCGGCGGGCAGTTCGGCTTGCATCCCTCTTACCAGACCGCGTTTTCCTACGATGGGCACTGGGAGCATGCGAACAAGACGCGGCTGGTGATCTTCGGGGAGTACGTGCCGTTTCGGAGCCTTCTACCCGCCGATTTCAGGCTGCCGGCGGGCGACCTGACGCCGGGCGACAAGGTGACGACGCTGAACGTCGGCAAGTTCAGGGTCGGGGAGGCGCTCTGCTTCGAGGGCCTTTTCCCGGACGTGTCCTATCAGCATGCGCTGAACGGGGCGAACATCCTCGCCGTGATGTCGATCGACGACTGGTATTTCGGGACGAACGCGCCGGAGCAGCTTCGGGATGCGACGAACTGGCGAGCGATCGAGACAGGTTTGCCGGCGGTGCGAGCGGCTTCCCTGGGGTTTTCGATGATCGTAGACTCGCGCGGGCGGACGGTCGCGCAGGCGCCGCTGTATGGGACGCGGATCGTGGGGGCGACGGTGAAGGTGCCGACCTCGCCCGATGTCTTTCCCCTATTTCCTGTCTTTCCCTACCTTGCGGTCTTGTCGCTGATCGCGATTCCGGCTTATCATTTGGGGAAGCGGCGCTAGGCGATCCATCGTAAACTGGATTGGTGGCCGGCGTTCGTTCGATATTGGTACCGTCGCGGTTCAATTCGGTAGTCACGGAAGCCAGCGCGGAGGCTCTGCTAAACCTCAGCGGCCACGTTCGCGAGACTCTCGACAACGGGCAAGAGCCAAAGCGAATCGTCAAGGGCCTTGAGGAGGTTGGCTGGCCGCCCGCCTTCGCGGAGTGGTATGTTCGCATGGCAGCTGGAAGCCCAGATGTCCTCGATCTGTCCCCTACCGTAGACGCCCATTGGGCCAAGCTGTGGCCGATCGGCGACGACATCCTCTCGCTAGTAAATGCCTATAACGTGATCGGGCAGGCCAGCTCCATGTGGCTGCTGGGCATCGCGATTCTGATTTGCGAAGGCCAGTGGACGGATGCCACCGACCTCTCCTTCCTTATCTTCTTTGGTTGCCAGCTCCTGGCCTCCGCTATGGCAGTGGCTGCCTGTATTAAGGCCCGTCGACCCCTAGGATGGAGTCCCGTCGTCATCATCCTCACGGCCTTATTGGTCAACGGGATTCCGCTTGGCCCTGGGATCGCAGGTCTCGTTCTGCGGAAGAACCTACACACGCGCCTCAGGCGGGCGCGCATCAGAGTGGGCTTCATGCGTGTCGACCGAGACTCGGTTAGGAAGGCCGTCTCCGCTTAGGCGGAGTGGCGGATGTATCGGTTGGGTCCCGTCAAAGGCGGGACAAATGCAAAGCGCGAACAAGTTCGCGCACTCCACACTCGATTGTGCGCCGCCTTGCAGGTGGCCGCTCCACGGCAAAATACAAAGCGCGAAGGGCTTCGCGCACTCCCAAAGTCAAAGGACCTAAACTGGTCCTGTGGCCGAAGTTCGAACGATCCCGATTCCCCCGTGGTTCAACTCGATCGTGGCGTCGGCCGGGGAGGAGTCGCTTCGGGGGCTGAGCCAGAGGGTTCGGAAGGATCTGGACGCCGGGAAAACGCCAAACGAAGTTATCGACGGGCTGGCGGAGGCCGGTTGGGACAAGGCTTTCCTGGAGTGGTACGTGTTTCAGGTTGCGGCGGCGAGCGAGGAGTTGATCCTTCAGGCCGGGTTCGCGGCGTATCCGCGCGGCTCTACTCGGCAGTTCAAGGAATCGGCGGATGATATCCTTGCAGTCGTCGAGGCCTACCGTCGAACAAACCGGGCGTTCCTCGTATGGTTGGTGGGGATCGTGGCATGGCTCACCCTTTCTCAGTTCACCACCTGGCACTCCGTACTCGCCGCTTATGTCCTTCAGTTGCTTTGCCAACTTGCCGCCGTCGCTATTACAATAGGTGCTTGGTGGCAGGTCACCAGACCCATGCGGTGGGGTCGGACTGTGGTGGTTGTGTTCGCGATCGCTCTTACGCTGGTTCCCTGCGGGGGGTTTCTCTTCCTGGCTTCCTGCAGCAGCCGCTTTCACGATTATCTGAGGAAGGCGGGCGTGCGGATTGGCTTCCTTGGGCCGGACCCCGACTCGGTGCGGAAGGCGATCTTGGCGAGGACCAACGTGGCGATTCCGACCATCGGCCCAGACTACATGCAAAGATAGGAAGATGCACGCGGAGGAGCTTTGGACCGGGAGTGGGTTCAAGGCTGGGCTTTGCCGGACCCTTCTGACGCCTGCCTCGTGGCTCTATGCCCTGGGTTGGCAAGGGTATCTCGCGGTTTACCGGCTGGGGATCAAGATGGCGCGGGAGCCCCATTCGCCGGTGGTCTGCATCGGCAACCTGCAGGTCGGCGGGACCGGGAAGACGCCGGTGACGTTGCATGTGGCCGAGGTTTTGCGGGGGACGGGGCGGGACGTGGTCGTTTCTTGCAGCGGCTACGGGAGTCCGGCTTCGGAGGCGGCGCGGCTTGCGCCGGCCGGTCCGCTGGATGCGGGGGAATGGGGGGACGAGGCGGCGCTGCTGCGGTGGCTCCAGCCCGATTTGCCGTTGATCGTGGGGCGGCGTCGGGTTTTGGCGGGGGAGATTTGCCATCGGGAATTTCCCGATGCCGTGCTGCTAATGGACGACGGATTTCAACACTTGCCGCTTCGGAAGCATGTCTCGATCGTGCTCGATCCGCCCGTTCCGAATCGGCGCTGCTTGCCGGCGGGGCCATATCGGGAGCCTTGGGCTAACCGGGAGCGGGCCGACCTGGTGATCCCGAACGGCTTTCGCGTCGAAGCGACGCCCATGCGGTTCATCGGCCCGGATGGAAAGGAGAGGCAGGTCGGGCCGGCTGGGGCGCTTTGTGCCTTGGGGCGGCCTCAGGCCTTTCTGGACGCGTTCAATGCGAGGCTCGGGGACTTTTTGGTCGGCGGGTCGCCGGCGCTCCCAGTTGTGGTTCTTCCCGACCACGATCCCCTGAGCGATGGTAACCTTCTTTCCAGCTTCGAAAAGGGCGCGACGATCGTGGTGACGGGAAAGGACTGGGTCAAGCTTCGGCGCCGTTCGGACGTCGAACAATATGATTTCGCGATCGCGACCCGCGAAGTGGCCATCGAGCCGCGCGAGGCGTTCCGCGAGTGGCTGCAGGCAAAGTTAGATGTCATCCCCAAGAAAGAAACAGCTTGAGAAACGGCTCGGCTATCTCGGCTTTGCGATGGCGGAAAAGGCCTTTCTGCGGAAGGACCCGATCCGGGCGGAGCGGTCCGGAATGCGCCTCGGGAATCTGACTTTCAAGGTCATGAAGAAGCGGCGGAACGTCGCTCTCGCGAACCTTCGCCTCGCCTTCCCGGAGAAGACGGAGGAAGAGCGCCTTGCCATCGCGCAGGAGTGCTTCCGCCATTTCGGGCGCATTTTCGCGGACTTCCTGAGGAGTTCCCAGCGGACGGACGAGGAGATGCGCCAAACCACGCGCCTCACGGACATGCGTTATTTCGACGAGGCCCTCAAGGAGGGCAAGGGCGCGATCCTGATTACCGGACATTTCGGGAACTGGGAGCGGGCGGCTCACGCGATCGTGGCGGCGGGCTACAAGGTGACGGTCGTGGCGCGGGATGCGAACGACGGGGACCTCAACCAGGCGGTGATGAAGATTCGGGAGAAGCAAGGCATCCAGGTTCTTTCTCGGGGCAGCGCCGCGCGAGGAATCTTCACGAAGCTGAAGAAGAACGAAATCGTCGCGATCCTTCCCGACCAAAACTCGAGCGATATATTCGTTCCGTTTTTCGGCCGGCCGTGTGGCACGGTGACGGGGCCTGCGGCAATCCATGCGCGAACGGGCGCGCCGATCATTCCGTTTTTCTGCAAGCGGGTTGGGCCAAACCAATACGACGCGCGGGCTTACCCGCCGCTCAAACCGTTGGAGGGATACGAGCCGGTCGAGGGGATGACCCGGGCGATCAACAACGCGATCGAGGCGGCGATCCGGGAGACGCCGGAGCAATGGCTCTGGTTCCACGACCGGTGGAAAAGCGCTCGAAAAGCGGGGCTGCTATGAGCGGGCCGCGATTTTTGATCAGCCGGCTTTCTTCGCTCGGGGACGTGGTTTGCTCGCTTCCGGCGGCGGCAGCTCTGAAGAAAGGGTTTCCGGACGCTCATGTGACTTGGGTCGTCCATGCGCGGTTTGCGGACGTCGTTCGGGCCTGCTCGGCGGTGGACGAGATGCTGATGGAACCGCCTTCTTCGGACGAAGCTTATGATGCGGCGCTGGATTTGCAGGGGCTCTTGAAGAGCGGGCTCGTCGTGGCAAGGGTCAAAGCGAAAACGAAGGTCGGCTATCACTGGCAGCGGGAGGGTTCCTGGCTGTTCAGCCAGAAGGTGATGCCCGATCCGAGCTCGCTCCATGTAGTCGATCAGTACGTGGACGTGGCGCGGGCGATCGGGGGCGAGGCGGATCGGGCGGATTTCGCGTTCGAGCCGACGGCGGAGGCCATCGCGGCGATGCGGCCGAGCGTCCCCCAAGATTTCGTCGTCGTGAATCCGGGCTCGGCACAGGCGGCGAAGCGGTGGCCGGTCGCGCATTTCGCGGCGCTGATCGAGGAAATTCCGATGAAGGTCGTGCTGGTCGGGGCTTCGCACGAGACGGCGGGGGATGAGATCATGGCTCTATGCAAGAAGAAGCCGGTCAACCTGACCGGGCACACGACGATCGCCGAGCTGATCGCGCTGATCGGCATGGCGAAGGCGCATGTCGGAGGAGATACCGGGAGCACGCATATCGCGGCGGCCCTGGGAGTGCCGGCGATCGGGCTCTATTCGACGACGCGGCCGGCTCGGAGCTGCCCTTACGGGCAGATCGGGCGATGCCACTACGATCCGAAGAGTCTGGCCTGGATCCAGCCGGCGGACGTTTTTGCGACACTGAAAGAGGCCATCGGATGACTTTGGAAGAGATGCTGGAGCTTCGGCATGGGAAGAAGCTGGTGTTCACAAACGGCGTGTTCGATGTCCTGCACGCGGGGCATGTACGCTACCTTCGCCAGGCTCGGGAGCTTGGGGACCTGCTGATCGTCGGGCTGAATTCGGACGCTTCGGCGCGGGCGCTCGGCAAAGGGCCGGGGCGGCCGGTGAATCCGGCGGAGGACCGGGCCGAGGTGCTGCTGGCTTTGCGTTCGGTGGACGGAGTGATCCCCTTCGACGATCCGACGCCGGAGCGCTTGATCCGGGCCTTGCGGCCGGAGGTGCACGTAAAGGGCGGGGATTACCGGGAGGAGGACTTGCCCGAGGCGGCGGCGGTTCGGGAGTATGGCGGCGAAGTCCGGATTTTGCCTTTCTTGGAAGGAAGATCGACGACGGAAATTTTGAGGCGATCCGGCGAAGCGCATTGATTTTCGATAGCGACCCTCGCATGAGGTGGGCCTTTTGCATGACCCATCCGGACGACGAAATCTCGATCTGCGCCTGGATCAAGCATCTGGTGGAGAACGGGAACGAGGTCTTTCTGAGCTGGACGCACAGCAATCCCGAACGGGAGCGAGAGGGACGGGCGGCGGCGGCGCTTCTCGGCGTGCATCAGGACCATCTGAAGTTTTTCGGGGCTCCGGACGGAGATGTCGTGGACCACATCGGCTCGCTTGTGGGGCAGTTCTCCGAATGGTTCGGGCTGGTGCGGCCGGACCGGGTCTGCTGTGGGGCGTTCGAACAGGGGCATCTCGACCATGACGCGACAAACTACCTCGTCAACCAGAGCTTTCGGGGACCGGTATTCGAGATTCCCTTCTATCACACGTATCTGGTGCGTCTGCAACGGATCAACCGCTTCGCCGACCCTCGCGGCGAGGAGGTGCGGCATCTCGACCGGTTCGAGCAGCGCTTCAAGAAGCTCCTCGCGCGGCAGTATCCGTCGCAGCGGATTTGGAGCGTGCTGCTGTGGTACGAGGTGCTGCAGGGCTCGAAGCTGAAGCGGGTCGAGCTGGCGCGGACGGAGCGGATGCGGCTGCAGACGCATCGGGATTTTCTTTCGCCGAACCTTCCCCCCCGGCTGGCGGCGCGGGTCCGGGGGTGCGAGAAGTGGCGGCGGTGGGAGCGAGCCTTGGGGGCCTGCGGCCCGGTGGCGTTCGGCGTTGGGCGTTAGGCGTTTGGTGGTTAGTGTTGAGTGTTAAGGGCGTTGGGCGTTGGGCGTTGGGTCGTTTAGTGTTTAGTGTTTAGTGTTTAGTGTTAAGGGATTGGGCGGTTGGCGTTAGGCGTTGGCGTTGGCGTTGGCGTTGGGGGCTGGGGTTGGGCGTTCCGGACCCTCACCCCCAACCCCCTCTCCCGTGACGAACCACACGGGAGAGGGGGGCTCCGATGCTAGAATCGAAGCCATGTTCAAGGGACTGATGCAGCGGTTCGACCGCCTGATGGGGCGGGGCGTGATCGATGACGAGTTCTATGAAGAGTTGGAGGAGGCCTTACTCCAGGCCGACACGCACGTCACGACGGCGGGCGAGATTTTGGCGGAGTTGAAGAAGGCGGTGCGGGAGGAGAAGATCACCGAACCGGGGGCGATGAGGGAGCGCCTGAAGAAGGCGATCGCGGATCGATTCCAGCAGCAGGGCGCGGTGGGGTTGGAGGTCAACGACGAGGCGCCCTCGCTATTCGTCTTCGTCGGGGTCAACGGAGTTGGGAAGACAACGACGATCGCGAAGGTAGCAAACCTGCTCGTCAAGCGGGGCTTCAAGGTGATCCTCGCGGCGGGCGATACCTTCCGAGCCGCGGCGATCGAGCAGCTCGAGGTTTGGGCGGAACGGGTCGGGGCGGATATCGTGCGGGCGCAGCCCGGCTCCGATTCGAGCGCGGTGATTTTCGACGCCATTCAAGCGGCCAAGGCGCGGGGCGCAGATTTCGTGCTCGCGGATACGGCGGGGCGGCAGCATAGCAAAGACAACCTGATGAACGAGCTGGCGAAGATCGCGCGAGTTGCGCAGAAGGCGCTCGGGCGGAAGCCGGACGAGGTGCTGCTGGTCCTCGACGCGAACACCGGGCAGAACGCGATTCGTCAGGCTGAGGAGTTCAAGAAGACGGCGGGCGTGACCGGGCTGGTCTTGACGAAGATCGACGGGACGGCGCGGGGCGGGGCTTTGATCGGCGTCTACGACCGGCTGAAAATTCCGATCAAGCTCATCGGGACGGGCGAGAAGGTCGGGGACCTGAAGGACTTCAAGGCTAAGGACTTCGCGGCGGCGCTTTTCGACTAGGAACGATGGGCGACACGCCGTGGGGGTTCTGGAGGAGGGAGGCGCGTGCCCATCGATTCTCTCTTACGCCGACCTTCGATTTGGTGTGGCAAGAGACCTAGGACGGCGTTGGGTCTCTCAAAAGGGCCCGAGCTCTGTTAGTTAATCGAATCAGAGTGGTCTGGGTGGTAGGGATGTCACCCGCAGATGAATATGCCGGCGGTAGGGGGGATGTCAACCGCAGATGGGCGCAGATGAGCACAGATGAATGTGCTGGGCGGGGCGCTTGCCGCAGGGGCTAAGCTCATGGCGATGGTTCGGACCGGGCTTGATCGGCTGGTTGGCGATGGGTTTGCCGCGCTCAGGGGGAGGAGCGTCGGGATCGTCTGCAATCAGGCTTCGATCGACTCCAACATCGACCATATCCTCGACCTGATCGAGCCTTACCATCGATCTGGCGCCTTGCGGGTGAGGGCCGTGTTTGGGCCGCAGCATGGGCTTGGCGGGCATACGCAGGACAACATGATCGAGTGGGAGGGCGGGGCGGACGCGCGGGCGGGTTGGCCGGTTTATTCCCTTTACGGCGAGCATCGGGAGCCGACTCCGGCGATGCTGGACGGAATCGATCTACTCGTGGTGGACTTGCAGGACGCGGGGGCGCGGTATTACACGTTCGTTTGGACGATGGCCCTTTGCATGAAGGCCTGCGCGCTTGCCGGCGTTCCCGTGTTGGTTCTGGATCGGCCGAATCCGGTTGGTGGGCTCGAGGTCGAGGGGAGTGTCCTGCGGCCGGAGTTTGCTTCCTTCGTCGGCCTATATCCGCTGCCGATGCGGCATGGCATGACGATCGGGGAGATCGCGCGCTACCTGGCGGCGACCTTCTTTCCGCGCTGCGAGCTTCGGGTTCTGGAGATGGAGGGATGGGAGCGGGCGATGCTTTTCGGGGATACGGGGCTACCTTGGGCGATGCCTTCGCCGAACCTGCCGACGCCCGATTCCGCCCTGGTCTATCCGGGGGGATGCCTGATTGAGGGGACGAACCTCTCGGAAGGGCGCGGGACGACGCGGCCCTTCGAGATCGTCGGCGCGCCCTATTTGGACGGGCATCGGTTCTGCGAGGCCCTGAACCGGATCGGGCTTCCGGGCGTCAAGTTCCGGCCGATCCAATTCGAGCCCACCTTTAATAAATTTGCGCGCGCGATGTGCGAAGGATGCTTTATCCATGTCCTGGATCGGCGAAGCTATCGGCCGGTGCTCACGAGCGTCGCGATTCTTCAGGAGGCGACCCGGCAGGCAGGTGGGCGTTTCGAATGGAAGGCCCCGCCTTACGAATACGAATATGAGAAGCGCCCGATCGACATCTTGGCCGGCAACTCATGGCTCGCGGAGTCGATCTCTCGTCTCGTTCCCTTGGCGGAGATTGGGGAGAGGATGGCGGATGAATGCGCCACCTTCGAGCCGACGCGAGAGAAACTTTATGCTCCGACTTCGTCGGAGCGGGGATAGGAATATCCCCCGCCACGGTCTTGGAGGGCGGAATTCGCATACCGGGTCGATCAGACTCGAATGGCTTACTTTGCACCCCTTAATCAAGTTAAGCCTGCGTAAAGGTCCAGTTAAGGCGAGGCCCTTTTAATAACCTCGTAAGGTGGCAGGGAGAGACTTGTTTCCAATGGGTGGGAAGGGTTTCCCCTTTGCGCCCGGGCCAGGAGATGTCATGAAGAAAGCTTTCACGCTCATCGAACTGCTCGTCGTCATCGCCATCATCGCTATTCTTGCTGCAATTCTATTCCCGGTATTCGCGCAAGCGAAGATGGCCGCCAAGAAGGCTGTCTCGCTCTCCAACCAAAAGCAAATCGGGTTGGGGCTCGTGATGTACTCGGGCGACTACGACGACTATTATCCGCGCAACGACGGCTGTACGCTGAACGACTCGATCATCGATAAGTACAACAACCAGCCTCCCGGAACCAACCCGACGCCCTGGTGCAACGGCACCGGCTCGGGCGGAGTCGGCGACTACGCCTTCCGAGACAACCACTATAGCTGGCAGAAGTGGATCATGCCGTATGTGAAGAACCGGCAACTGTTCTTCCACCCGGTAATCGCTCCGATCTACGGAACGACCAGGGTCGGCAACACCTATAAGGACCAGGGCGAGTTGGAGAGCGGTTACGCCTTGAACACGGCCATTACCGGAGCCCTGAACACATGGGGCTACTCGGGACCTCCCTACACGAACGTCGGAGCGATTCGAAACTCGTTCCTCGGCGGCACTCAAACGAACGTGCCCGATCCCGCGCAGGCGCTGCTCGTGATGGAGCAAGGCTTCCTGGCTCTGATCGGCGGCTATGAATATCCGGGCAACGGATCGACGACGACCTACTATCCGATGGCGATCCGCGAACACTGGCAAGCCATGTTCTACACACAGGGCGGCAGCGGACCTTGCGGCGAAACGACGACCGTCGACACTTCGGCCGTTCCGTTCGCCAATAACGTTCCGATCAGCTACTGCGACGGCCACACGAAGGTTCTGTCGGTTGGACAGTTCTTGGCGAACAGTCCGACCTACACGCAGTACGGCCTGCCTTGGTCTTCGACCTGGTGCGGCGCCTACGCGGCCTACTACATGAGCGGCACGGGCGTTCAGCCGCACTGGACTCAGCCCTGGCCGATGTGGGGCTTGCAATGAGGATGGCGCGATGGCTCGTCCTCGTGCTGGTCGCGGCGGCGGCCTTTGGCTGCGGCAGGGGCGAGATCACGGTGCAGGATCAGGCCAACAAGTCCAGCAAGCTGGACGCGGTTGCGAAGAAGAATCCGAACAACGTCGGATTCGAGCGATAAGCCTTTCTATCTCCTATAGCCCTCACGTCCGGCTTCTCTTTGGGGAAGCCGGACCTTTTTTCATCGACTTCGCGGCGGGGCGCCCTTCGGGATCGACACGTCGCCATCTACCCTCAATCGTTCGGTCGGTGGCGAATCCGCATTATAATCAGGGCGGTGAAGCTCGCCATTTGCATCGTCCATAACCGGGATAAGGGGAAGGTCGCCGACGAACTGATCAAGGCGGGTTTCAAGAGCACGATCATCGGCTCGACCGGCGGATTCCTTCGCGAGGGCAATACGACCTTCTTGGTCGGCGTCGAGGACGAGGAGTTGGACACGCTGAAGAACGTCGTCGAGCAAAATTGCCAGGCACGGGAGCAGGTCGTCAATATGCTGCCCTACGAAACCGCGCAGCCGGGGGCCTTCGTGGCGGCTCCGGTGAAGGTTCCGGTCGGCGGAGCGGTACTCTTCATCCTCGACGTTGAGCAGTTCCACCGCTTCTGAGCTAGCCGAGCTTCCAGGTCTCGAATCCGCCAAACGGGTCGTTCTCGGGTTGATTTCGGGTTCGGCGGTTCAGGCGGTGCTTTTCTACGGCATGCGAGGCTCGGGAAAGAACCGCCTCGCCCAGATTCTCGCCAAAGCCTGGCTGTGCCGGCAGCCGACGAAGGAGGGAGCCTGCGGCGAATGCCAGGCCTGCCTCGCCTTCGACCGGAAGCGGTCGGCGGACTATCTGGAGATCGAGCCGGTTGGCGCGAGCCGGATCATCCGGTTAGGGGCGATCTCGCCGACAAGCCCGGAGGACGACGATTATCCAATCCCGGCGCAAATGTTCCTTCGGACCCCGCCGCTGGCCGCGCGCTCGCGGGTCGTGTCGATCTCGGAGGCGGAGCGCCTGAATCCGAGGGCCGCCAATTCCCTGTTGAAGACGCTGGAGGAACCGCCGCCTTACGCGCGGTTTATCCTGCTGACCGAATCGGTCGGGGCGATTCTGCCGACGGTTCTTTCGCGTTGTCTGGCGGTCGCTTGCGAGGTCCCGGCGGGGCTGGTGGGATTCGAGGACTGGGCGCTTTCGGTAGCGGGCGGCGCACCGGGGAGAGCGCGCGAGCTTCAGGACCATGCGGCGATATACCGGCGAATCTATGAATTCGCCGTATCTCTGCCGAGGCGGTCGCCCGCCGAGGCACTTTTGGCAGCGGAGCAGTTCACGGCTCTTGCGGACTCGCTTCAGGCTGCCCGGAAGCTCGCCGCGCGAGCGGCCGACGCGGAGGCGCTTCAAGTCTTGGCGGCCGCCTACCGGGCGTTACCGGACGCCCGGCCGGCAGCGCTGCAGGCGATGACGGAGACGCACCGGCGAATTCTGGGCAACGCGAACGCGGGCTCCGCGTTCGACGCGCTTTTCGCGACCGTTGTTGGATGACTGCCCCCCTCGGGGACTGTCGCATGAGAATGAATCGGGCGCCGTTTGCCCCCCGTGACGAACCACACGGGAGAGGGCTCCGGAAGACCGCGACTTGTTGCACAATGCTATTGGCGTGTTTTTCAGGCGGACAGGAACTCAGGACAGCGCCGAGTGCGTAACTCTCTGCGATTCAACTAAGGATCGAACGATGATCTTTGCAGCCGCAAAAGAGACGACCCAAGCGATGGCTCCAGACGCACGCCTCTTCGAGGAGTTGATCCGGAAGACCCATAAGCAAGCCTACAACCTCGCGTACCGGCTGACCGGCAACGCGGCGGAGGCGGAGGACCTGGTTCAGGAGTCGCTGATCCGGGCTTTTCGGTTCTTCGGCAAATACGACCAGTCGCTTCCCTTCACGAGCTGGCTTTACCGCATCATGACCAACGCCCACATCGACTCCGTGCGGAGAAAGGGGCGGTTGAAGGTGACCAGCTTGGAACAGCCGGGCGCCGAAGGGACCACGACATGGGAACTTCCCGATCACGAGGCGTCGCCAGATAGAGTGATGATGGAGCGGAGCGTTAACGAGCCCGTCCAGAATGCGCTCGTCGCGATGACGGCGGAATTCCGGACGGCCGTTCTTCTTGCCGACGTAGAAGGTATGGCTTACGAGGAGATTGCAGAGATCATGAAGACGAGTGTGGGCACCGTGCGATCGAGGATCCACCGAGGCCGCAAGCAACTGAAGCGGCACCTCTTGAAGCACAGCCCGACCGCCTATAGGAGCTACTGCGATGAACTGTAAGAACGTCCAGTCCCAACTTTCCGCTTACCTCGACGAAGAGCTCGCCGGGCGCGAGATGATCGAGATTCGCGAGCACCTTCGCGATTGCCGCGAGTGCGAAGAGGAGCTACGATGCGTCCAGGGCGTGAAGCGGCTACTCGGCGGTTCGGCGGTTCCGGAGCCTTCCCAAGATTTCGAAGACCGGCTGGTTTCGCGAGTTCTGGCCGCGACCGATTCGGCGGCCGAATCCCGAAAGATTTCCTTTATCGCGTTGACCGGCATCGCGGCGGCGAGCATGCTCGCCACGTTGATCCTACTGAACTCGATGCGCGGACCGAATCCGCAAGTCGCGGATCAGAAGGAGACGATGCCGTACGATTTCATCCAGCGGGACCGCTCGTTCGATGCGAGCACGGACCCCTTGAGCGGCTCGCCGGTCGTTTACAGCAGGCGGTGAGAGCCATGCGAATCCTTTTACTCACGAGTCTGATGGCCGCGGCAGCGATCACCTGCGCGCAGGGCCGGGCCGTTCCGGTCGGAGGCGGGCAAAACGAGTCGCCAAAGCAGCTCCGCCTTACGGACGAAACGAAAAAGGCTCAGGAGCTTCTTCGGATGGCGATGGGGCGCGTCCCCATTTACAACGTACAGGCCATCATTACGCAGCGGCTGGATTACTCCTCGCCCCTTTTCCAGCAGATCAAAGTCCAGATCAGCAAGGAGGGGAAACTGCACCAGATCATCCTCGCTCCCCTCGACTATCAGGGAATCGAGCTGGTCGACGACGGCCAGAAGATGTGGACCTATACGCCGGACGACAAACGAGTCATCGTGCAACCTTCGGCGCGGCAAGACGAGGATGTGAAGTTCCGGATGAAGCTGGTCGTGCGCAACTACACGATTCGGCTCGAACGGCGAGAAAAGGTCGCCGGCCGGGATGCGGCGATCGTCACGGCGACGCCGAAAGACGACGATTTGGAAACGCGATGCTACGCCATCGACGAGAACACGGGCTTTCTCCTGCGCCTGGAAACGTGCAAGGAAGGTTCGGCCCCGGTGCTCCACTTCGAGACGAAGATGGTGCAATTCCCGGACAAGTTCGCCAAGGGCACTTTCGAAATCAATTCCGCGTTCGTGACGACGGAGCATTACGACCGAAAATGCGTCGGCCCGGAATCCGCGAACGACCTGGTCGACGAACTCGGCTTCCATCCGGTCGTCCCGAACAAGCTGCCCTTTGGATTCGCGGTCCAGGAGCTTCAGGCGGCCACGGATTCCCGCCCGACAGCCTTGGCGGTCCGCATCACGGACGGCCTCGCGAAGGCGACGATTATCGAGTGGGAGGGAGGCCGGTCGAGCAAGGCTCCCGCGCCTCAGGGCACAATTGTCGCGAATAGTGGCCGCTTAACCCTTCTGATTTCCGGAGATATGCCGGATGATGTAAAGGACCGCATCCTCAGGGCATTCGTTCAGGGCCACCACCAACGCGACGCATGGAAGTTGCCCGATGTGACTTTGTCCTGGGTCCAGGAACTTCGAAGCAACGCCGAGGCGTTCTCGATTAATAGAGAACCGGGGAGAGTGGCACCGACCGCCTTTTCCCTTCCCGTTGCCAACCAGGATTGAACGGCCCAGCCAGATGGGCGTTTGACGAAGGAAGGAAAGTCTCCACAATTCGCAAAGTGAAGAAAGGACTATGAGCACGAAACCTAATATCTTTAGAGGCCCCGCCTTGTGGACCCTGCTCGCCGGCGCCATGCTAGGCGCGGGCTCAATGTATGCGACCTTCTCCGGCCATGGCGGCTCACTTGCTCTTGCTCAGAACAATGCGCCGATCCGCCAGATCTCGATGTCCAACACCGAGAGCCTGGCCGCTCTCAAGGCTCTGGACAACGGATTCGCCACGCTCGCGCAGTACGCTTCGCCGGCGGTCGTTCTGATCAAGTCGGAGAGCAAAGGGACGCCCGGCTTGAACGGCATGGCATCGATGCCTCGCGGCGGCGAAGGCTCGGGAGTTATTTTCCGGCCGAACGGCTATATCGTCACGAACGACCACGTCGTCGGAGGATTCGACAAAGTCACGGTCGTCCTCAAGGACGGCCGCGAGTTCCCCGGCAAGGTGACCCGGGCCGAGCAGAGCGATATCGCGGTCGTCAAGATCGACGCCAACAATCTTCCCACGCTTCCTTTCGCTGACAGCAGCAAGGTCCGTCCCGGCGAATTCGCGATGGCGATCGGCGCTCCGTTCGGCCTTGAGAATACGGTGACGATCGGCCATGTCAGCGCCTTGAACCGGCAGAACGCGATTCGCGACCCTATGACCGGGCTCGACCGCTTCTATCCGGAACTGATCCAGACCGACGCCTCGATCAACATGGGCAACTCGGGCGGTCCGCTTATCAACGTGGACGGCGAAGTCATCGGGATCAACAGCTCGATCGTCAGCCCCAACGGGAACGGCATCGGCCTCGGCTTCGCCATCTCCAGCAACCAGGCGCGGCTTCTCGCCGAGACGCTGATCGAAAAGGGCAAGATCACGCGGGCGTTCCTCGGCCTCGTTCCGGTGGACCTGAAGGATTATCAGAAGAGCCAGATGCACGTCGAGAGCGGCGCGCTCGTCCAGGAAGTTTCAAGCGACAGCCCAGCCGCGATGGCCGGCATCAAGGCGAACGACGTCATCGTCCGGGTCGGCACGATTCCGGTCAGCGACCAGATCGACCTTCGCGACGCGATGCTGAAGTATGCGCCGGGCACGTCGGTCGAAGTCGAGCTTATCCGCGACGGCCAGCACAAGACGGTCAAAGTCATGCTCAAGGAGCCGCCGAAGGAAGTCGCGCAGACGGCGCCTCAGCCTCAGACCGAGAACGGCAACGGACACACCTTCCAGTTCGGCCCGGATGGCCAGATGCCGGACATCAAGGACTTCCTGAAGCAATTCGGCGACCTTGGCGGCGGCAACTCGGGCGACGGTCCGGTGGAGACTCCGCACTCGGGCGGCCACGCCCAGCTCGGCGTCCAGATCCACGACATCGACCCGAACCTGCGGAAGCAGTTCAACATCCCGAGCGGAGCGACCGGCGCGGTCGTCGCCTCGGTGATTCCCGGCTCGATGGCTGAGAAGATCGGCATCAAGCCCGGCGACGTGATCCAGGTGATCGGCGACAAAGAAGTCAAGAGCGCCCAGGACGTCAAGGACGCGATGGCGGACGTGCAGATCGGGGATACGAAGCGAGTCAGCTTCGTCCGGTTCGGCGGCAACTCGACCTTCAAAGAGGATCGAGACGTCACTTTCCGGTAAGACTCCGGACCCTCACCCCCCAACCCCTCTCCCGTGACGAACCACACGGGAGAGGGGCTTTCCGCAATCTCCTCATTTTCCGCCACCCTGCTTGGATCCTCGATCGGGAAACCGTCGCATGGGTATGAATTGGAGCGCCGCTTGCCCCCTCACCCCTGTTCTCCCTCGCTACCGCTCGGCTTCACAGACCCTCTCCCCCGGAGGGGAGAGGGGGCCGCGCGTCTTCTCGTCTTCTCATGCGACCCGTTCGAAAGAGGCTGGAAAAGAAAAGGACCGAGGCCTTCTGGCCTCGGTCCTTTTCCATTTTTTGGGACTGCTCTTACGCTTCTTTGCAGGTCGACGACTTGTAAGAAGCCTCATTGATGAACTTAAAGAGTTTCGTTCCCTGATAGTTGGCAGTGAGCGCATAGCGAGTCTGCTCGCCCGACTTGGTCTTGCGAGTCATCTTCATTTTGCGGACATCTCCATCCGGAACATCGACGTGGGATCGAGTCTTCAGGTTATAAAACTGCATTTGTTACCCTCCAGCCAGCGCAGGTAATCCTACGATCTGGCATATCCAGAGACGAGGATATCACAACTTCAGATTCAAAGGAACCTGAATTTCGAAAAGTTCACCACACATAATGGCAGTTGTGCAAATCTGTTTAAAGGAACGCCAAAACAGCGATATAGTCCGCAACGTGCGAGGAAGCGCCCGTCAGTGGCGTTAGGAACAATAAGGACAATGAAAGGAAAGAACTCACAAACCCTTCAGGCGCGCAAGGGAGGCATCACTCTCGAGAGCGCTAGAAACTACGAGGAGCACGCTCTGAAGGAGCTTCGGAACGCTGGTTATCGGATTACGATGCCGCGTGTCCAAGTGATTCGAGCCCTCGGCGACACGACCAAGGCGCTCAGCGCCTACGCGATTCATGAGAAGATCATCAGCTCGGGCGGAAAGATCGACGTCGTCAGCGTCTATCGCATCCTGTCCACGCTGCAAGAAGTTGGCTTGATCCACCATATTGGAATCGTCGACGGATACTTCCCCTGCCGAATGAACGACTGCTCTGGCAAACGGTCCGAGGTAGTCGTGGACGAAACCAGCGGCGACGTCATCGAACTTCGTCTCCCGGCCTCCGTCGTGGAAGCCATCGAGCGGCAAATCCAGGAAGCCGGCTTCGAGGCCTCTTCGATCAAGGTCGAGATCACCGCAACGACTCTCAAGTAGACAATCACCATCCTCTCTCGGAAAGGGCCCCGCCAAATCGGCGGGGCTCTTGGTTTTTGATAGAGGGTGGTTCCGTGAACGGAATTGTGAGAATAGGACACGTAGGTGGGTGTGAGCCCTCTGTTCGTCGTCCTAGCCGCCCTTGGAGGGGGGCGCGAATTCCTGCCGACTGAGCCGAGCGCTATGCCCTTCTCCTGGAAACCTGGGAAGCGCCGACAACGAGCGCTCGATGGGGTCCGGATAAATGGAGTCCAAGCCCGTTTGGCTTTAAGGCTAAGTGAGATGAAGATGAACTGGATTAGGATGGCATGTGTGATAACCTCGGTTTGTGCTTCGACCTGTTCTTGGTCGCAAGAGAACAAGTTTCGGCCTATAGACCCCGAAGTTCTTGCCAATAGCAGGGCCGTAAGCGATCTTGTAAGCCAAGGGGATGCCCTGATGGCGGCGGGAAAGCCAACGGAAGCGATTCCGCTAATGAAGCGAGCAACGGTTGTGGAAGCATCGATCAAGTATGTTTTTCGCAGCACGGCCAACTACGGTCTAGCCCGTGCCTTGACCGCCGCGGGCCGAGACGAAGAGGCCCTTGAGGCCTATCGGCATGCCGTTAAATGGGATTCCAAGACCAGGGACCTCGATGTCAATGGCCCGCCGTTTTATCGGGTGACCACCGACTACGCCCTCCTCTTGTCGAAGCGTGGCAAGATCAAGGAAGCCAAGGCCCTCTATTACTACACTCTGAGGCAGTTGAACGGCCTTCAGTCTCGAGAACACGAACCGGCGCCGTTCCTTGTAATCTTCGATCCTGACCAAAACGGTGTGTGCTGGGAATACGATCCGGTTAGGTTTAAGGTCGCGAACATGATGTTGCGCCAATGCTTTGAGGACGATCCACAAGTCATTGAGCAAGTAGAGAAAATGGCTCCGGACTGGTTTTGGCCTGTCCTCTATTCGGCAGACAAGATGGACCCGGTGCATGATGCGCTGGTTCCGACGGCAGCAAAGGAGCGCCAGGCTCTTCTCGACCGGGCTCAGAGGCTTGCGAAGCCGGGAATTGAGAGGGACATCATGCGGTGGTACCTCGACCGGATCAGGGTCGCTCCGAGCGCGATCAAGGATAAGTCTCCGATGACGGAAGGGACCCTACGCCTTGCGCAAATCGAGGTGGTCAAGCCGGATGAAAAGTTGCTGCGAAGTCTGAGCGTTTCGGACGAGTGAGGCGCGGCCGCCGGGCTCACGACGTTGTCGGTGAGCCCACAGGCTGGAAGCCTGCGCTACTTGTCGGCTGGAAACCGATGCTATGAATCAGTGAACTCCATCGCATTCGGTCCGTCTTTTCCCACATGGCGTTGCAGACGGAACGGCAGAAGGGCGCGCATTTGTTGCGCCGGTTCGGGTTGGGCGCGAGCGAATCCGAGCTCGATTATTATTTGAAAGACGGTGGCCTTAACGGTGCGATCGACAAGCTCCTCAACTATGAGAACACGGACGAGGGGTTCAAGCTCGACATCGACAGCTTCAGGAACGGGAAGAACAACAACATCAGCCCCCAAGCGGTCGGCATCTGGTGGACGGCGCGCATGCTCACCACCCAGCGCCCGCTCCAAGAAAAGATGACTCTGTTCTGGCACAACCACTTCGCGACCAGCGGCGAAAAGGTGACCCAGGGCGGGATGATGTACGTCCAGAACGAGCTGTTGCGGCAGAACGCGACCGGCAATTTCCGCGACATGCTGATGCAGGTCAGCAAGGACCCGGCGATGCTGTTCTGGCTGGACAACCAGTACAACGTCAAGGGGCATCCGAACGAGAACTTCGCGCGCGAAGTCATGGAGCTCTTTACGCTGGGGATCGGCAACTATACCGAGCACGATATCCAGGAAGGGGCGAGGGCCTTCACCGGCTGGTCGATCCAGCGGACGAACCGGAAAGAGGGGGACGACAACCGGCCGCAGGCCGAGTTCCTATTCCGGCCGCGTCTCCACGACGATGGCGACAAGACGTACCTCGGAGTCACCGGAAACCTAACCGGCGACGACGTGATCAACCACCTTTGCGATCTGCCGCGCTGCGCCGAGTTCCTTACCAACAAGCTGTGGAAGTGGTTCGTCTATCCGAATCCGGACAAGGACCTGATCGGGCGGTTGGCCGACAAGTTCCGGCAGTCGAACCTCAACATCAAGGAGCTGCTGCGCCTCATCATGACGTCGCCGGAATTCTATAGCGACAAGGCGGAGCGGGCGGTTTACAAGAATCCGGTCGATTTCGTGGTCGTCTCGCTTCGCGAGCTTGGCATCGGGCAGATATTGACGGAGATGATCGCCAATGTCGATCAGGCCGCGCCGAATCCGCTCGCCCGCGTCGCGCCGGCCGCCCAGGCTTATCAGGCGATGAAGCAGATGGGCATGCAACTCCTCTTCCCGCCAGACGTTTCCGGATGGGCAGGCGGATCGGAATGGGTCTCGACGGCGACCATGGTGGAACGGATTTCCTGGGCGAACAAGGTCTTCGGCCGGGCCCGTTTCGGCTCTCGATTCACGTCCTATCGCATCTTCGAGCAGGATCCTTCGCCGAAAGGCATCGCGGCGAAGCTGGTTTCGATCTTCGACGCGCCGATTCCTTCGGCAAAAATGAAGAGCCTGGAGGAAGCGGCGGAGAAGGCCATGGGTGGGAAACTGACTCCACAAAACGCCAATGGGGTCGCGGCGGCGGTGTCGAGACTGATCTTCGCAGCGCCGGAATATCAGTTCGAATAAAAAAGAAAGGCCGGGATTCCTCCCGGCCTTTTCTTTCTCTTGGCTTACTTCTTCTTGGTCGGGGGCTTCGGCGCCGCATGCATCGTCGCGCCATGCTTGACCGCATGCTTGTGGGTCGTCGCGTGCTTATGCATCGTCGCGTGCTTGTGCATCGTGGCGTGCTTGTGCTTGTGCGAGGTCATATGATGGGCCTTGTGATGAGCCGTATGATGCATCTTGTGCGTCGACGTCATCTTCGCAGCCGGCTTCGGGGCCATTTTCATCGCGCCCTGGCCGAAAGCGATCGACGAAATCGCGAGCATGAGGGCCGCCATAATTGTAACTTTTTTCATTCAATAACACTCCTGTGTATCTACCGGTCGCACTCCCGGAGGAGCACTAAACCTGGGACGAATCACGGCTGCGATCCGCACCACTATGGCGACAGACGCCGACCCGATCGGCACTCATTTTGATATCACAAACAAAGCCCCCGCACAAGTTCCTGCATTCGGCATTTTCGAGGCCCAAAGGCGGACAATTTTTGGCCTGCCCGTTCCTGCTGTAAACTTCTGGTTCGCATGACCATCGACGAGCAACTCGCCATCCTTCGCCGAGGCACCACCGAAATCATCAGCGAGGCGGACCTCACCGAGAAGTTAAAGCTCGGCCGACCTTTGCGGATCAAGCTCGGCGTCGACCCGACGGCGCGAGATGTGACGCTGGGATGGGCGGTGGTTTTGCGCAAGCTGAGGGACTTCCAGCGACTTGGGCATCAAGCCGTCCTCGTGATCGGAGACTTTACGGCGATGATCGGGGACCCGAGTGGGAAGAGCAAGACTCGCCGCCAGCTCTCCGCCGAGGAAGTCGCGACGAACGTCGAGGCAGTCAAGAAGCAGTTTGGGAAGATCCTCGACATCGAGAAGACGGAAATCCGGCTGAACAGCGAATGGCTGGCGCCGATGAACTTCGCAGACGTCTTGCGGCTCTGCGGGAAGACGACGGTCGCCCGGATCATGGAGCGGGACGACTTTACAAAGCGGTGGGAAGCCCACCAGCCGATCGCGATGCACGAACTGATGTATCCGCTGTTGCAGGGGACGGATTCGGTGGCGCTGGTAGCGGACGTCGAGCTTGGCGGGAACGACCAGAAGTTCAACAACCTGATGGGGCGGCAGCTTCAGGAGGCGAGTGGGCAGGCTCCGCAGGTCGTCGTGCTGTCGCCTTTGCTCGTGGGGACGGACGGCAAGGAGAAGATGAGCCAGTCGCTCGGCAACTACGTGTCGGTCGTGGATACGCCAAACGATATGTTTGGGAAGACGATGTCGATTCCGGACGAGCTGATTTCGAACTGGTTCGAGCTTTGCACGGACGTGCCCATGGACGAGGTGCGGGGGATGTTGGCTCCGGGCAAGAATCCGCGGGACGCGAAGGTGCGGCTGGCGAAGGAGATCGTGGCTCTCTACTATTCGACGGGGGCGGCGGACGAGGCGGAGCGGTACTTCGTGGAGACGTTCAGCCAGCGGAAGCAGCCGGTCGAGGCGGAAGAGGCATCGATTCCGACCGATCTCGGCGATCCGGTTCTGCTGCCGGCCTTGATCTCGGCGCTCGGGATGGCGAAGAGCAACAGCGCGGCTCGGGATCTGATCAAGGCGGGCGCCGTGGCTCTGGACGGGGATCGGGTTTCGGATATGAACGCCAGGCTGGCTGTGGCGGAGTTGGGGGGGAAGGTGCTTCGGGTTGGAAAGCACCAGTTCCGGAAGCTGGTGTAGATACGGCCCTCCCGGTCCCGCCTGCCATTCGTCAATTTCGATGTTCGCCCGGCGCCTCTTGAATAGCCGGTACAAGCGGCGGCAGTGTATGCCTCACAAAGAAAACGTCGCGCCAGCCGCCCCTCACCTGCTCCCCTAGGGTCGCTTTCCTCTCCCCGGAGGTGAAACCTGACGACGAGACCGATCCGATCCTGCGGCTACAGCCGCTTCGCGGCTTGCTCGACCAGGATGGTCGAGGCACTCATCGGCTGGAAGCCGATGCCACGAATCGGGCGCAACCTTTTCACCAGTTTTGGGGTTCAACAACTGTGAGCGACGCGTTTCTCTTATATCCTTCAATTAGGAGCTTCTAAAAGGTTGGATTATCCCGAACTCGAGCCGCTTGGCGAAGATATGTTTCTCAACACCGAGCGGCGGTGTCCCGTCGTCTTGCTGCAGGACACGTCGTCGTCGATGGAGCCGAACATCGGCAAGGTCAACGAGGGGCTGCAAAGCCTACACGCCGACCTGCTTCTCGACGATTTGGCGAGCCAGCGTGTCGAGATTTCGGTCATCACGTTTGGCCCGGTGCGGATGGTGCAGGACTTCGTGACGGTCGACCAGTGGCTGCCCCCGCGCCTTCATGCCTCGGGTGGGACGCCGATGGGAGAGGCGATGCGATTCGCGATCCAGCAACTACGCATGAGAAAGCGGGCCTATCGCGAGGCGGGCATCGCCTACTACCGGCCCTGGATCTGGCTCGTGACCGACGGAGCCCCGACCGACCGCTGGCTCGACGCCGTCGACGACGTCCAGGCCGAGATCAAGAGCGGCGGGATCGAGATGTTTACGATCGGAACGGACAACGCCGATCTCGAAGTTCTCCGCAGGATCAGCTATCCGAGGCCGCCGGTCATGCTTCGGGAGGCCAAATACCGCGAGATGTTCGTATGGCTGTCGCAGTCGCTCAAGCCGGTTTCTCGGGCCAATCCGCATGCGATGCTCGACTTGCCGCCTCCGACGACCTGGGGTGAGATTCGGACGTGAGCTGGACTTACGCCTACGCCTTTCACGCCGGCGACGGGCACAAGAAATGCGCGGATATCTGCGTCTGCGAGGCGATCGGAGATACGATCATCGCGGCCGTCTCGGACGGCGCCGGGTCGGCGGAAAACGCTCACGCGGGGGCGACGATCGCCTGTCAGTGCTTCGCCGAGATGGGCATCCAGCTCCTTAGCGGAACGATGGAGCCGAGTTGCCTGGTCGAAGCCATCCGAGAGCGATTGCCGGACGGATCGCCGGACTCGTACGCGTGTACGCTAGTCGGGATCGTCGCCGACCCGCACGGGGCGCTCGTGCTCCAGGTAGGAGACGGCGCCGCCGTCTATCGAGCCGCAGGCGCAGGCGAAGGAACGTTCCAGGTTGCGATCTGGCCGGAAGAAACGGAGTTCCTCAACCATACGTTCTTCGTAACCGCTCCCGATGCGACCGAGCACCTGCTGGTCACTCGCATCGCCGAGCCGGTCGGCGCGTTCGCCCTCTTCACGGATGGACTCCAGCATCTGGTCATCGATTCGAGGAGCAAGTCGCCGCATCAGCCGTTCTTCACGACCGTCTTCAAGCCGCTCTCGGAAGAGGCGGACCACGACGTCAAGGCGAGCTGGTGGCTCGAACGGCAACTGGCCTCGGATCACGTGACGAAGCGGACCGACGACGATACGAGCATCGTAATCGCGCGGAGGGCCGGATGCTGAAGGGTGTCTCGGAGAGCGCGCGACGCCATACGCAGGCTTTCTCCTACGTGCCCGATACGGATACGCTGCTCGCGGGCGGAGGGACCGAGTACCGGCTCGCCGAGCTGATCGCGGAAGGCGGCGAGGGCAAGGTCTTTGCCGTCAAGGGGCACGGCGAGCTCGTCGCGAAGGTCTACAAGGGATACGATCTCGGGCGAAAGGACAAGCTCCAGCTTATGGCGAACTCGGCGACGCGGGGACTGCGCCGCGTTTGCGCGTGGCCCCTGACCCCGCTCAGCAACTCCACGGACGAAACCGTCGGGTTCGTCATGGAAAGCCTGATCGGTTGGCAACCGCTTCACAACGCTTATCAGATCCGCTCCCGGCTCAAGCTTTTTCCGCACCATACGTACGCCTTCCTCGCGCGAACCGCGAGGAACCTCGCGACCTGCGTCCATCACTTGCATGAGGCGGGGATCGTCGTCGGGGATCTGAACGAGTCCAACGTCTTCGTGAGCGGCAAGGCGATGGTCAAGCTGATCGACGCGGACAGCTTTCAGATCGCCGGCCCAATGGCGCTTTATCCCTGCAAGGTCGGAAAGGCCGAGCTGATGCCGCCGGAGCTTCAGGGCCACTCGCTCGAAGGGATGGTGCGGACGCCGGAGCATGACCGGTTCGCACTGGCGGTATTGATCTTTCAGACCCTCGTCTTCGGCCGCCATCCCTTCGCGGGAACCGTTGCCGACCATGTCGATCTGCCCTTGGAGACCTGCATCGAGCGCGGCTATTACGCCTATACGCGGCGGCGCGACACGCCGGTCAAGCCGCCCCGCAACTTGGACCTCGATTGGCTACCTGAGGAAATCCGCGATCTCTTCGAGGCGGCCTTCGATCCCGCGACGATGCAGCGACCGACGGCGAAGGAGTGGTATTTCGCGCTCAAGCATCTCGAGACGTCTCTGCGAACCTGCTCCGAGAATCCGAGCCACCTGTATTGGAACGGGCTCCGGCATTGCCCTTGGTGCGACCTCGAAGACCTCTGGAAGATTGCGCTTTTCCGGCCGGCCCTGATCGATCCGGAGCAGGAGTATGAGGTTGGGGAAATCCTCACCAAGCTTTCGGCCATTCCAGTTCCGGCGGACGCGGGTCATGACACCGTGGATTTCGACTACAAGACTCTGCCGCCGGCCGACCTCGGCGGAATCGAGACCTTCTTCGGGCGATTGGCGAAGAATTGGGCCTGGTTCATCTTCTGTTTCTTCCAGGTCGTCAATTTGGCGCAGGGCTCAGGGCAGATCGGCTTCACGATCGCCTTTTCGGTCCTGATCATCATCCTGCTCGTTTTCGGCCTCATCTTCGGGCGATCGGAGATGCTGGTCCGGCGGGCGACTCGCCGGCTCGGCGGCATCGCCGAGACCTGGAAGCGGGAGGCCGACCCAGGCCTGTACCTCGACGAACTCGTCCACTATCAACGCATCGCGAACGACTTGCGGGACGCCAAGAATCGCCTCGAACGAAAACGCCAGGCCTATATCGAGCAGCTTCATGCGGGCGAGCTGCACCAGTTTCTGAAGAAGTACACGATCATGAGCGCGCGGCTATCCCAGCTCGAGCAAGGAGGCGTCAAGTCCGCGGCCGATCTCACCGTCGAAAAGTTGCGCGCGCTGCCACGTCCTATTCCAGCTCCCGAACAGGAGGAGCTGATTGCCTGGCGCAGGTCGCTCGAAGAGATCTTCTGGAAGAGCCACAACTATAAGCTCACGATCCACCAGGAGCGCACTCTGATCGTGGAACTTCGAAAGGAGAACGACCGGGATCGAGTTCTGCTGGAGGAAGCGCCCAACAAGCTCGAAGAGCTTGCCGAGCGACTCCGAGACCGGCAGCGAGAACTGAGCGTCGAGGCGAATCGCTACGTGGATATGTTGCGCGAGCACGGTCCGAAGCTGCTTGCGCTGGAGAGCCGGAAGGCTTGAGGGCGTGATGACCGGTGACCGGTGACCTGTGACCGGGGGGGGGGGCGGTTTAGACTCCGCCAACCGGCCAAAGATTATCGGAACTCAGTGGTCACTAATCACCGGTCACCGGTCACCGGTTACCGATCATCACGCCCTCACGCCCTCAAGCCCTCAAGCCTCACTCACCACCCCCAGACTCGTGTTAAGCTAGAATTTATGCGAAGAGCCGTGCTCGCTCTCATTCCGCTACTTGCGGCGACCAGTTACGCTCAAGACAGGCTTCCCCACATGCCCCGCTACGACCGCTACGAAAAGCTGAGACGCGAAATCTTCGGCTCGGTGGTTCGTGGAGATTTGAGTGTTCGATGGGCGGACGACTCTCACAGCTTTACGTTCTTCCAGGATGGGAAACGGCTGCGATACGACCTCAAGACCTCGACCGAAGCGGAAGATTCGAGTTCGGCGGACGCGGGTCCGGCGACGCAGGGACGGGGCCGCCGGGGAGGAGGGCAGAGAGGGACTCCAGCCCGAGGACGGCAATTCACGACGGCTCTTAGCGCCGACGGCAAGATGAAGGCGGAGTGCAAGGATCGCAACGTCGTGGTCTCCGACGCGGACGGGCATAACGAGGTCCAGATCACGACGGACGGCAGCTTCGAGAAGCGGCTGAAGAATGGAACGGGAAGCTGGGTCTACGGCGAGGAATTGGGCCAGCGCGAGGCCATGTGGTGGTCGCCGGACGACAAGAAGCTGGCTTACTTCCACTTCGACGAATCGAAGGTGCCGGACTACTACCTCCAGATGGAGCAGGTTCAGATCCAGGACAAGCTGGACACGGAGGCCTATCCGAAGGCGGGAGCGCCGAATCCGATCGTGGACGCCTACATCTACGATGTGGCGACGAAGAGGACCGTCCATGCCGACGCGCACTTCGGCGATCCGTCGCTCGGGGAGTACGTTTACGACGTCCGCTGGTCGAACGACGGCAAGGAGCTTTGGTTCAACCGAACGAACCGGCGGCAGAACATCCTGGAATGGGTCGGCTGCGATCCCGCGACCGGGAAGTGCCACACGATCTATCGGGAAGAGAATCCCAACGGCTGGGTCGACAATCATCTCGATCTGACCTGGCTCGACGGGAACAAGCAGTTCCTGCTGATCTCCGAGAAGAACGGCATCAGGAACATCTACTTGCACAATGCCGACGGCTCTTTGGTGCGGCAGGTCACGAACTATGACTTCGAGGTCGGGGAAATCCTCAAGGCGGACGCCAAGGAGATTTGGTACACGGCGCGGGACGGAGACACGCCTTACAAGCTTCAACTTCACCGGATCGGGATCGACGGCCGGGGCGACGTGAGGCTGACCGACCCTTCGCTCAACCACCGCATCCAGCTTGCTCCCGACGGGCAAAGCTTCGTCGACGTGGCACAGAGTCTGAGCGTGCCCCCGCGAACCGTGCTCCGAGATCACGACGGCAAGGAGATCAAGATTCTCGCGGAGAGCGACCTTTCGAAGTTCGATTCCCTCAGTCTGAGGAAATCCGAGCAGTTCACGTTCACGGCCGCGGATGGGAAGACGAAGTGCTACGGCTACCTCCAGTTTCCGAGCGACTTCGACCCGAACGAGAAATATCCGCTCCTCGTGAGCGTGTACGGAGGGCCGGAGTCCGGTATGGGGCAGGAGACGTTCCAGACCCCAAATCCGATTACGGAAATGGGCTTTCTCCATTGCTGGATCGACGGGCGAGGGACGAGCGGGCGCGGGCGCGCTTTCCGCCAGGCCGGGTATCTGCATCTCGGCATCGTCGAGATCGACGATCAGGCGGCGGGCGTACGCGAGTTGGCCAAGCGGCCGTACGTCGACGGCTCGCGGGTCGGGATTTACGGGACCTCGTACGGCGGGTACGCGTCTCTGATGTGCCTGCTCCGCTATCCGGACGTCTTCGCGGCGGCGAGCGCGAGCAGCCCGGTAACGGACTGGCGGAACTACGACTCGATCTACACCGAGCGGTACATGTGGATTCCGCAGGAGAACAAGGAGGGCTACGACGCGGGCTCGGCGATGAACTACGTGAAGGACATCAAGGGCCGCCTGCTCCTCTACTGGGGCACGTCGGACAACAACGTGCATCCCTCGAATTCTTTACAGCTCGTTCAGGCGCTGGCGGCTCGGGGAAAGAGCTTCGACATCATGGTTGGGCCGGATCAGGGGCACTCGGGGGTCAATTCGAGCCGGATGTGGGAGTTCTTCGTGGACAATTTAATCCTGAGCTCGGCGAAGGAGCCGCTCAAGCTGGCTTGGAACAAGCGGGCGTATCGGAGGAGGTGAGGGAGGCGGGCGTTTGGCGTTTGGCGTTGGGTGAAATCGCTCCATCACCTCTCACCCCTCTGTGCGAAGATTTCGACGAGGTTTCCTTCCCCATCCCTGATCAGGGCTTGCTTGCCGCCGGGGCCTGTGACTGGCTCGTTTCTTAGCTCGTAGCCCGCTTCGATGAGAGGTACGAGGAGCGCGTCGAGGTCTTCGACTTGGATCACGAGGCGATTCCAGCCACCGGGGCCGGGTTGCTCGCCGTCGGCCGTCGGTTTTGCGGCGGAGGTCTGGGGGCCGCTTAGCCAGATTCGGACGCCGTCCCGTTCCAAAATCGCCATTGCGCTTCCAAATTGCTCAACGATCTGAAAGCCGAGGTGATCGCGGTAAAAGCGGAGCGCGCGTGTCACGTCGCCGACGAGGATGCGAAATGCCGTCATGGGCTATTTTGGCTCCATGAGGACCGACAGGACCAAACGCATAAAGGAATTTTCTGTTAAAACCTTCTTGTGGTTAGGTTGTCGCTGTGCGACACTATGGAATTGACTAGTAGTTTTTACTATGTAAATTTCTAGGAGACACCTATGCATAAACTTGCCTTTGGCATGATCTTGGCCACTTGGTCTGTGGCTTGCCCAGCCGCAACACTCGTTTCGTCGAGCGCTTCAAGCGATGCCGTCGGCCCTACGATGGCGATGTTTACGTCCACCGAAAGCACGCCGCGCACGATCATCCGTGTCGCTTTTGTCGACGGCGTTTCCGGCGGCACGAGCTCGCCGGGAACCGACATCCATATCCGAGACTACGATGGGTCCATGAATTACTTGGGAGAGCATACGGTGCTGCTCTCGGGAACGGATAGCAGCAAGAGACGCTACACGATGCCCAACCTCAGTCGCGACGGGCTCGGCATCGTCTTTTACGGCACGACCAACACCTCCTACCCGCTTCCGACAAACGTCTTCTTCGCTTCCCTTTCATCGACACCATACACGAGCTCCGGAACGGTGACGGCAAGCTCGCCCAGCTACGAGGGCGCAGGCCCGGTCGGCACGTTGGGTCAATCGACAACTCTGTTCAGCAACGTCTACGCCCGTCCTCCCGCGATTTCGAACAAGGACAGCAACGGCGGCTTCTTGATCGTCTGGCCGGACCTTTACGCGGAGAGCGTGGGATCGGGCGGCACTGGCGGTTCAGGGGGCGCCGGGCTTCTCTTTCGCTCGCAGCGCAACTCGTCGCTATCGTTCATGTATCCGACCTCTGCGCCGGCATCGAACGACGCGGTCCTCCCGGCCCCGGGCGATCCCTTGGCCCGTTTGCAAGGCACGCCCTATACGCCGCTCATGTATTGGGACACATATTCGGGAGGAAATGCCGATATCAGTGGGACGAATAACTGGACCGAGCCGGCGGTGAGCAGCGACAAGAGTGTGCTGGCTTTCGCTTATCAGAGCCAGATCTACCGAGCGACCGGTGGTCGATCCAGTTGGTCCTCCAATACCAGCGTAATCAGCCAATATGGCGGAAGCAATGGGAACGCGGCCAGCCAGTGGCCGGAAATCGATGGCGATGGCGGAACGATCGTTTTCTCGACCGACGCGACGAACCTCCGATCCTCCGACACGAACAGCATGCGGGACATCTACTACTGGACGAGTTCCACGGGCGTCGTTCTCGCTTACAATGACCCCGGCGAATGGGCCGGCTCGTCTTGCGACTATCCGACGATTTCTCCGAGTGGAGAGGCAATGGCCTTTCAAAGCTCGAACAAGGGTTTCCTCTCTTCCACGGTGAATTACAGCAACCGCCTCGGGCCCTTCGTCTACTATGTGACCGTCGGGACGCCGAGCGACTTGAAGTTATGGTCGTACTCGAGCTCGTCATCGACCGATGCCCGAAACGCCACTTCGCCTTGTATCGCGGACACCAAAAACATGGTTTTCCAGACTTGCGACACTGGGCTCGCGTCGGGCGACACACGTTCCGGAATCGATGTCATCTACAACTAGGTCGATTGCTCTTCGGCGCGGCGATGCTCACCGCCGCGCCACATTTCCGTATCGTGAAAATTCGTCATTTCCGGGCTTATTCCCGTTAGGAATGAAATCTCCGAATGCGATACGTCGGGCGGCCTGACGCGTCTAGCCCGATGTGTTTAACGGGCGTAAACTAATCTCTTGTGCTCTGGTGACCGCGGCTCTCGCAGGATGCGGGGGCAACGGCTCCGGCACCGGCATCACCGACAGCGCTTTTCAAGGGAATTACTCCGGAACCTGGAGCAATACGACGAGCGGTGCGAACGGGGCGGCAACGATCGCGGTTTCCCAGCAGGGTAACTTCACCGGGACCTTCCACGATAACGTTTCCAATACGGATGAGACTGTGGACGCGGTGATCAATAATCTTGGGGCGGTTCAGGGGACGATCATCCTCCCCGGACCGACGGCGCTTGCCTTGACCGGCACTCTTAGCTTTACCAGTTCGACAGTGCTGTCGGGAACTCTGACCGAAGCGAGCGGCGGCACGACCGTCGGGACGGTGCCGGTGTCGCTCACCAAGCAGTAATGCTAACCCGCATTATTTGCGAAAGGTTCAAAATGGCCACAGACTGCGAAATTCGGACTCCCGGCTGATGCCGGGTGCTCAGGGGCTGCTCACCAGAACCCCCTGAAACACATCGCCTGCTCGCCAGTGCCTCGATGCCTCGCGCGTTCGCGAATAATACGGGCGAAATGCCGTGGAATCTCTCCGACTTTCGTCGGAGTGGGATAGGAATATCCCCCGCCACGGATTGCCTGTTATGGAAGGTAGGGCGGCTGGCTGACCAGATAGAAGCGGCTTACTTTCCAGCGTCGGAAGATGATCCAGAAGCAGAGCACGATTGCGCCGAAGGCGGAGGCGAGGTAGGAGGCGTTGTGGGCGTATAGGTCGGCGGTAAAGGCTCGCTGGGTGTCTGGGTTCAGGTGGGCGGCGGCGACGTGCGGCGTCATGGCCCAATCGGGGATGTGGACGACGAAGTAATAGGCGGTAACACCAGAAACCAGGGCGCAGATGTAAGAGAAGAGGAGGACCATCAGGAGCGGCACGATCAGGTCGATCCAACGAAACTTCGGCAGTCGGCCAACGGTGGCCGAGGCGGCGACGAGGATGCCGAAGAAAAGGCCCATCCACCAGGTCGCGACGATGCCCCAGCCGAGGGCGAGAAGCCACGGCGACTTCGTATGGAAGATATCGGGGTGGAAGACCGAGAAGTACTCGACGCAGAAGTTGGCGGTGGCGATGTCGTGGATGATGCCGTAGAGGATCGACGCGACAACGCACATGGCGACGATCTTCAGGGACTCCACGCGCTCCATTGTAAGCAATGACGGGCGAACATGACCGGGACGGTCATGGAAATCCCATAGCCGTTTAGTGAAGTCCGAGCTTCGCGTCACGCGCCCCCTCACCCCTGTTCTCCCTCGCTACCGCTCGGGTTCACAGACCCTCTCCCCCGGAGGGGAGAGGGGGACCTGTACGGCCTTCGATTTGCACGGCTCGCTATAGGGCCGGCGGTCGGCGTTCCCGGCTATTCGGGGTCGCGGGGCATGCCTCGGAAGGTGTCGACCCATTCGTTGTCTCCCTTCCCTTCGCTGAACAGCTCGGTCTTGCCGAAGGCAATTTTCTCGTCGGCGGTTTCCTTGGCATGGTCCATCCCGGCGATGTAGACCTTGTTCTTGCCGAACTTCTGATTGACGCGATCGACGGCGCGATTGAGCTGGGATCGGTCGAAAGTCGGGTCGAAGAGGGAGGGGGTGACGTGCTCGTGCTCGAGGAGCTTCGTGAAGGTGACGCCAACCTGCTTGGCCTGGATGAAATCGTGCGAGGGCCATTCCTTCAGGAAGAACTCGTTGAGAGTGACGGAATCCTGGGTCGGAGGGAGCTTGATGCGGACGCTCCAGGTTTTCTTGAAGCCGACGACGCTGACGATCATCTCCTCCGTCCAGAGGTTTTCCTTGCGCAGGCGGGCGGAGGCCTTCTGGAGGAGACGGAGGAGCACGTCGCGGCAACCCTGCTCGGTCCGCATCTCGGGCGGGAGGACGTGGGAGTGGCCGAGCGACTTGCGGGTGTGCTTCTCCATCGGGAGATCGAAGCCTCGGAGGAGGTACCACCAGCGCTCGCCGATGACCGAGCCGAAGGCGCGATGGAGATGGTCCCGGCTGGCCGCGCACATCTGCTCGGCGGTGAATATCCCCTGGGCGTTCAGACGGACCTCCATGCGTCGGTTGATGCCGGTGAAGCCGACCAGGTCGAGGCGGTGGAGAATGTGGGGCAGGTCTTTCGCTTCGATGATCACGAGGCCGTCCGGCTTTTGAAGCTCGGTGCCGATTTTGGCGAGGAAGCCGTTGGGAGCGATCCCGACCGAGCAGGTCAGGCACTCCCCGACCTGCTCGCGGATCGTGCGCTTCATCTTCATCGCGATTTCGCGGGCGATCTCGGGCGGCGACTCGGTCTTGAGGAGCTTAAATCGCATCTCGTCGATCGAGCAGACCTCGTCGATGGGGAGGACCGTTTCGGCCACCTTGACGATCTTCTTGTGGTAGGCGGCGTACATCGAGTGGTGACCTTTGACGCAGACGAGCTGCGGACAGAGGCGCTTGGCCTCGCCGATCTGGGTGAGGGTTCGGACGCCGAACCTCTTGGCCTCGTAGCTGGCGGCGATGACGAAGGACGTGTCGGCCTCGACGGGGACGACGGCGACGGGCTTGCCGCGCAGCTCGGGAAACTCCTGCTGCTCCACGGAGGCGAAGTAGGAGTTGAGGTCGAGGAAGAGGTAGCGAAGCGGCCTCTCCCTCAGCTCTATCGGTAGATGGGTGTCTACCACGATGTTATTGTACAACGGGGGGAGGGCGTTGGGCGTTGGGCGTTTGGGGCGCTGGGGTGTTGAGGCGTTGGACGGTCGATTGCGTTAAGGGAATGTTGGGCATAACCGTTTGTTAACGGCTTGGCGAACAACCTCCTATTTGTGACTGTGCGCCTTCTTCAGCATCGTTGCGGGAGGCGAGCAGACCTTTCGGAGGGATTATTCATGAGGCTACGAGCTCTTTTTTCGCTGGCCATCCTTGCGGCATCAGCGGCTTTCACCATCAGTTCGGGGCAAAGCCTGACTCCGGGCAACTTGGTGGTCACTCGGGTCGGAGACGGCACGGCCACGCCGACGAACGCGGCCAACCCGGTGTTCATCGACCAGTACACCACGTCCGGCACTTATGTGAACACGATCGCCATCCCGACCACTCAAAGCGGAACGAACCTGCCTTGCACGAATAGCGGCACCGCGACCTCGGAGCTCTCGCTCAACCTTTCCGGCGACGGGCGGTTTCTGACTCTCGGGGGCTACGACGCCACGGTTGGCACGACGGGCATCGCCAGTTCGACGGTGCCGAGGGTTTGCGCCCTTGTCGGCATGGACGGAAGCGTCGATACGAGCACGCAGCTCGGCTCGCTGTACTCCGGCAACAACATCCGCTCCGTATGGACCGCCGACGGCACCGCTTTCTGGTGCGTCGGCGCGAACAGCGGAATCGTCTACTCGCCTCTCGGCGGCGCTGGGGCGCTCGTGATCTGCAACAGCACGACGAACAATCGCATCATCAAATCCGACGGAACCGACATCTATTACATGACCGGCGCCGGGACGCGCGGCTTTTATAAGATTCCCGGCTTGCCGACGACGAGCGGCCAGACGTCGACGATCCAGTTCCCCACCGGTACCTCAAGCAGCCCCTACGACTTCATCGTGGTCGACGCGAACGATGTGTACGTCGCGGACGACGCGGCGGGCTTGCAGAAGTGGGTCAACAACGGCGGTACGTGGTCGGTCGCTTACACGCAGACTGCGGGTGCGGCCTTCGTGCGGAGCCTTGCCTATGACGGTACGAATATCTATGCGGTGACGACGGACGATCGCATCGTCGAGACGCAGGACACAGGCAACGGCTTTAACTCGTTTACGACGCTCGCGACCGCGGCCACCAACACCCATCTTCGAGGCATCAAGCTGCTGCCCGCATCGGAGCAGACCGTCCATGCGTCGAACGTGACGGTGACGAGCGGCACCCTCGTTTCAGGCGGTCTTTCCCAGATTCAGGAAGCCGACGGACAGTACCTGGTCGCCGAGCCATCGATTCTGAGCCACGGCTTCATCGTAGCCGGCCCGGTTCAGGTCGTCGTTACGGGAACGGCGCCGAGCGGCAGCGCCAGCGAGCTGAAGTTCAAGGGCATTTCCCACGCTTCGCGGGCCGGGGTTGGGCAGACGATCGAGCTGTACGACTATCAGGCCGGCGCCTACGTCTCCGTCGATACGCGGGCGATCACGACTTCGGACCAGACGGTCGAGATCGACGCGAGCAACCCGGCCCGGTTCGTCAATCCGGCGAACCACGAGATCCGAGCCCGGCTCACCTTCAAGCCGATGGCCACGGTGAACACGATGAAGTGGTCGATCTCGATCGACCAGACGGTGTGGACGATCACGCCGTAGGTTCAGGGATCGCGGGGGCGGGCTCGCCCTCGCGGTCCTTTCAAGCCTCGATGTCACGACTTCCACGAATCGTGAATAATAGGGATGCGTATAGGGCGCGTCCGGGTCCGCGGGAAGGGCTGAGCCTACCTATCTGAATCTGTTTGGCGACAACGACCAAAGTGCCGCCGGTATGCGGGCCGCCGGTCAAGGCATGGAGGTTCACGATGTCGACACCGCTGCCCGAACGGGCCAGCCTCGATCAGCTTCGCAAGCAAGCGAAGGATCTGCGCAAATCGGGCGAGTACGCGAAGCTCGCGGACGCCCAGTTCGCCGTCGCCCGCGAGTATGGGTTTCCCAGTTGGCCGAAGATGGCCTTTGCCGTCGAACAGCGCGAATTGCAGGCGGCGATCCGGGACGGGCTGATGCCTGAGCTCGAACGCCTGCTCAAGGCGAATCCGCGATTGGCGAAGGCGCCTTACGAGGATGGGAGCACGCCGCTTCATCAGGCGGGCATGAACAACGACCCGGCGATGATCGAACGGCTGGTCAAAGCCGGAGCGCCCTTCCGGACGCGGTATGCAACGTCGGGGCACACCGCGCTTTCTTGGGCGATCACTTGCTGGTCGCCGGAGGCGGCGCTGAAGCTGGTCGAACTGGGGGACATGCCTGATCTGTTCTGCGCGGCCGGGCTTGGACTGCTCGATCACGTCCAGGCCTTTTGGGTCGACGGAAAGCTGAGGCGGGGGGCCAGCCGAACGGGTAGCAGCCGGCGGGACGAGACGGGGGAACGCCTTCCCTGCCCGCCGACGCGAGACGAGGATATCGTTTCCGACGCGCTCTATATCGCCTGCCGCAGCGGCCGGCTGGAGACCGCGCGCTGGCTGCTGGATCACGGCGCCGATCCGAACTGGAGGGGGTTTATCGGGGCGAACTGCCTGGCTTGGGCGGAGTTCTCGGACATGCGCGAGCTTTGCGACCTGTTGCGGGAGCGCGGGGCGTCGGACGAGATCCGCGATACCGAGTTTGGGGCTCGGCCCCGGGAGTTTCCGATCATGGTGCTCGCGGGCTGGGGATTCCAGGGGTGGCTGTCGCAACGGCTGGCCAAGTATCCGGAATCGGTTCGGATCAGCGCCGGGTGTGGAACGGCCTTGCATGCCGCGGCGATGAACGGGCAGTCCGGCTCGGCGAAGATTCTGCTGGAAGCGGGAGCCGACCGGCAGGCGCTCGATCCGGCGGGTCGGACTGCTTCCGAGGTTGCCCAGGCGCGGGGGTTCGGGGAACTGGCGCAGATCCTCCGCTGATTCCCCTCACCCCTGTTCTCCCTCGCTACCGCTCGGGTTCACTGCCCCTCTCCCCCGGAGGGGAGAGGGACGCATGGGAATGAATTGGGCGCCGAATTATCCCTCACCTCTGTTCTCCCTCGCTACGGCTCGGGTTCACAGGCCCTCTCCCCCGGATGTGAGAGGGACGCGGACTTCGTCGTCTGCAGCCCAGTCGGCGGCGGATTTGTTGCCGTTGTCGAGCAGCTTCGCATCGGCGCCGGAGGCGAGGAGGTAGCGGACCATCTCGGCGTCGCCGTTTTGGGCTGCGCCCATGAGGGCGGTGAAGCCTCCTTGCTGCTTGGCGTTTACGTCCGCGCCGGCTTCGACGAGGAGGCGGACGCCTTCGAGGTTGCGGCCGAAGACGGCCGATTGGAGAGGCGGGACGCCGCCGAGGGCGGTGGATGGAAGGTTCGGATCGGCGCCCTTGCCGAGCAAAACGCGGACGATGTCGTTGTGGCCGAAGGCGGCGGCGAGGGCGACGGGGCGGAAGCCATCGGCAGAGAGCTGGTTCGGGTCGAAATCGCTCGGCAGGTTCTTGCCGATCGTGCAGGCGGTGGCGAGGTCGACCTGAGCGCCGGCCGCCAGGAAATCGTCGATCAACTCGGGGTGACCGTAGTAGACGGCTCGCTGCATGGCGGTCGCGCCGTCGGGTCCGCGCGCGTCGGCCAAGGCGGGATGCGCGCCGAGGGCCTCGGAGACGGCGGCGCGGTCTCCGCTCGACACGGCTTTCAGAAATGCCTCTCGATCCATGTCGTCTATCGTAGCCCGCGACCGCGCCCAGGCGATTTATCCGATCTTGCGGAACGCGCCGGGGGTGAGGCCGGTGTGCGCCTTGAAGAGGCGCGTAAAGGTTGGCAGGCTCTCGAACCCGAGGGCGACCGAAACGGCGTCGACGTCGGTTCCCGCTCGCAAGAGGCGCTTGGCTTGGGCGAGGCGGGCGCGGGTGACGAAGCGATGGGGCGTCTCCCCGAAAGCTTGACGGTGAAGCCGATGGAAATAGAAGGAGGACATGCAGGCCACGGCGGCGAGGTCGTCCAACGCGAGCCGGGCGCCGAGATTGCCCAGGGCGTAGTCTCGGGCGCGGTTCAGGCTACGGAAAACCTCCTCCCTGGCCGCGGCGCTCGCATGGTCCAGTCTCGCCTCTTCCTCGGGGCCGGATTCCTCTCTACGCAGAAGGGTGGCGGCGCGGAGGATCGCCTCATCGCGCTCCGTGTCGGTCCCGCCTTGCCGGGCCAGGACGCGAAGCTGATCGAGCACCGCCTTCAGTTCGGGGGTCAAGAGGCGGAGGCGCTCGTAGAATCCCTCCGAAAGGAAGCCGGGGCGGAGGAAGAGGCAGAGCGTCTCGGTCGGCGAGTCGATCTCCAGACCGTAGGACTGCCCCTGATTCAGGACGAGGAAGGTATCGGGCGTGACCTCGTACCGGCCATCCGGCGTCTCCCATACTCCCCGACCGCTCAGGACGGTCTTAATCGACAACGTACCTTCCATCGGCTCGACGCGATGATGCGCGCTTCGGCCATTCAGGACGGCATGACCCAGCCACAGGTCGGGGGCGGTGGGATTGAGCTGGAGGCCGGGCACGGGTTTATGGTACGCGAAGAAGCGCGAGATAGGATTCGGCGCGCTCTCTCGAGCCTCCCGAATAGGCGACGACGTGGTCGGGGCGGACGGCGATGAACGGGCCGCCGGCTTTCGCGATCTCGGCGGAGGCGTCCGATGAAAGGTCGTAGGTCGCGTCGGCGACGGTGAGCTTACGGGTGTCCTGGGTGATCTCGACGAGCCCGCCCTGCGTTCCGAGCGCCTGACGGAGGCGGAGGCCGTCGCCGAGCTCCACGTCGGGCAGATAGCGGCCGCCGGAAGCGTCGATCAGGTCGGACTCGTCGTAACGCAGGTTCAGCATGCCGAGGGAACTTGTTGCTCTCCGAGTGACGCCTGGCCGGGGAATCAAGCGCTTCAGGAGGAAGAGCGCGGCCGAGCGCATCCACGTCGGCCCGGTGACGCCGAAGCGGGTGAGACGGTCGGTAGCGACGTCGACGTCGCGGGTGATGGCGTCGAAGCGCTCGGCGTCATAGGATTTCAGGAACAGCTCGGCGTCGCCACCCTTCAGGATGCGCTCGATCTTCCAGGCGAGGTTGTGGGCGTCCTGGATGCCGGCATTCATGCCCTGGCCTCCGGCCGGGCTGTTGAGATGGGCGGCGTCGCCAAGCAGGAGGATGCGGCCGATGCGGAAGTGAGGCGCGTTCCGGCAATGGATTTTGAAGCCGCTCGACCAGACGATTTCGGACGGCCCCTCCCCGATCAGATCGTGGACTCTCGCGTGGACGAACTCGGGTGAGGGAATCTCGTCGACGGCCTCGCCCTTTTGGGCGAGAACGATCCTCCAGTAGCCGGAAGCGAAGCGGACGGCGAAGGCGAAGCCTTGGGCATGGAGATCGATTCGCGGCCAGGGCCGGGCGTCGCGCTCGTCCTCGATGCGGACGTCGGCGAGGATGGCATGGGCGGGATAGGTCTTCCCCTCCAGGTGCAGGCCAAGCCCCTCCCGCACGGTACTGTGAGCGCCGTCACAGCCACATAGGAGGCTCGATTCGAGGACGTACTGGTCCTCCGGCCCCTGGACGCGGACCCGGACGCCGCTGTCGTCAGAGTCGAACGTGGTGATAGCGTGGCCAAAGCGGACCTCCACGAGACCGCTCGCCACGCAGATTTCGTAGAGCAGGCGCTCGGTCTCGTTCTGGGGAAGGACGCATATTCCGGCGGCGGAGCTGATCGGACGGAGGGCCGAGAAGTCGACGCACAGGACCTCCTCGCCGGTCCGGGAGTCGACCGGACTTAGGACTTCGAGCCATTCGCCGGCCGATTTGAACGTTTCGAGGACTCGCCACTCGTGGAAGATTTCGAGGGTTCTCGGAGTGACGAGGACGGCCTTGGAGTGAGTGCTGAGCTGAGGCTTCTTTTCGAGAACGACGCTACGCACGCCACGCCGGGCGAGGCCAAGGGCGAGGGAGAGGCCAACGGGCCCGGCTCCCGCGACGACGATCGGCTCGCTGACGGGCATCTCTAGATGTTAGCCGGACGCGGAGGGTGAACGGCACGGCATCCCGCTGAAGACGTAGTCGCCGGCGCTTCGCGACTAGGATTCGCCCTTCGGGCACGCCGGTGTGAAACCGGCGACTACAGGCGCTTCGCGACTGGCTTTGCCCTTCGGGCGCGCCGGTGTGAAACCGGCGACTACAGGCGCTTCGCGCCTAGGGGCTTATCCGTACAGGGGGCCGTAGGTTTGGCAGGCGCGGTAGTCGCCGCCTTGCGGCTCCAGGCTTCCGAACCGGGACCAGACGGCGGGGCGGAAGACTTCGGTTTCGGCGACGTTATGCATGTCGACCGGGATGCGGAGCATCGAGGCGAGGGTGATGAGGTCTGCGCCGATGTGGCCGAAGGAGATCGCGCCGTGGTTCGCGCCCCAGTTCGCCATGACCGTGTATACGTCACGGAACGGGCCGGAACCGGTGAGGCGGGGGACGAACCAGGTCGTCGGCCAGGTCGGGTTGGTGCGCTCGTCGAGGACGTCGTGCATGTCCGGCGGGAGGGAAACCGTCTCGCCTTCGGCGATCTGGAGGACCGGGCCGAGGCCCTTGACAAGATTGATGCGGGCCATCGTGCAAGGCATGCCGCCGAGGGTCGTGAAATCGGTGGACCAGCCGCCGCCGGGGAAATAACCGGTGTCGCTCGGGCACCAAAGGGTGTTGTCGAGGCACTTGGCCGAGTCGACCTCGGTGATCTCCCACCACGCCTTGACGGCGGGCTTGCCGTCGCCGCCGCGCTGCTGGCCGGTCCAGTCGAGGGGCGAGGGGCCGGAATTGATGAGGTGGAGAAAGCCGTGCTGGGCGCGGCCGGTCGGTCTTCGGCCAGAGACGCGCTGGACCGCTTCCGGAGACCAGTAGGTGCGGACGTCGGAGAACATCTGGGCGGAGCCGGTCAGGAGGTGCTGGAGGAGCATCGTCGCCCCGTTCAGGGAATCGTTCTCGGTGGCGACGACGAACGGCTGGCGGATGCCGTTCCAGTCGAAGGCGCTGCAGAGGATGGCTTCGAGGAAGTCGCCGTTCGGGAAGTGGTCGGTCCATTGGCGCTGACCCTGGAAGCCGGCGGCGATCGCGTTATGGCCGCGGGCCTGCTCGTGGAGGCCCATCTCATCGAGGCGAGGGTTGCCGATCATCAGGTCCCGCGCGATGAGAGCCATCTTCACGCAGGTTTCCCAGTCCTCGTCCTTCTGGGCTCGCGTCCGCTGCTTTTCGGCTGCGTTCCAGTCCTTCCCTTCCCTACACTTCTGCTTGACCCAAGCCAGGGCCTTCTCGTATTCGGCTTGGTCGAACTGGCCCTTGCTCATGCGGCCGACGAACTCGGCCATGTCGATGGATTCGACACGCATGCCGAGATAGCTCTCGAAGAAGCTCTGGTCGACGATGGAGCCGGCGATGCCCATGGAAACGCCGCCCATGGCGAGATAGCTTTGGCCGCGCATGGTGGCGACGGCGAGACCGGCACGGGCGAAGCGCAGGATTTTGGCGGCGACGTCGGCGGGAATCTTCGTGTCGCCAAGGTCTTGCACGTCGCGGCCGTAGATGGAGAAGCAGGGGAGGCCCTTTTGCGCGTGTCCGGCGAGGGTGGCCGCGAGGTAGACGGCGCCGGGGCGGTCGGTGCCGTTGAAGCCCCAGATCGCCTTGGGACGGACCGGGTCCATGTCCATCGTCTCGGAGCCGTAGCACCAGCACGGGGTGACGGTCAAGGAGACGCCGACTCCCTCGCGGGCGAACTTGTCGGCACATTCGGCGGCCTCGGCCACGCCGCCGATGCAGGAATCGGCGATCACGCACTCGACGGGCCATCCGCAGGCGTGTCTCAAGTTATTAATGATCAGATCGGCGGTCGCCTTCGCCATCGCCATCGTAAAGCCTTCGAGGGATTCGCGAACGCCGCCATACCGGCCGTCGATGGTGGGGCGGATGCCGACTTTCGGGAGGGAGCCTCGGAGGCGGTTGGCGGGGGCATTGGCCATGCCGCAAGCTTACAACTTATCGAGCGTTTCGCGGAATACTGCGTATTCCTCGTTGCCAAACATGGCGAAAACGATGCGCTCGGGGCTCGTTTCGTGGTCGAGGAGGGTTCGGAGGGCGACCTTGGCGGCCTCTCGGACGGGATAGCCGAAGACGCCGGTCGAGATGGAGCAGAAGCCGATCGAGACGAGGCCTCGCTTCTGGGCTTCGAGAATGCAGTTCCGGTAGCAGGAGGCGAGCGTTTCGGGCTCGCCCTGTTCGCCGCCTTTCCAGATCGGGCCGGGCGTGTGGAAGATGTAGCGAAATGGCAGATTGTGGGCGCCGGTGACGACGACCTCCCCGGCCGGACAGCCTTTCGGGGCGACTTGGATGAGCTCTTCGAGGAGGCCGGGGCCGGCGCCGCGGTGTATCGCCCCGTCGATCCCGCCCCCGCCCCGCATGCCGCGGTTGGCGGCGTTGACGATGGCCTCGACGTCGTGCTGGTCGAGGAGGCTCCCACGTCGGATTTCGATTCGGTCCTTCATTGCAAACGTCGTACAAATTCTACGAGGTCGGCCACGGTCTCGATCGGGACGATCTCGGATTCAGGGATATCTCGGCCGAACTCGTCTTCGAGGTTCATGACCAACTCGACGGTATCGAGAGAGTCCAGCGCTAGATCGGCGAGGAGGGTCGCCGGTTCGATCGATTCGGACTTTGCGCCGAGATGGCCGACCAGCAGGTTCACGACGTAATCCCGGGCTCAGTCTTCTTTCATCCGTCAGAGATAAGGACGTCAAGTTTCGAGCCATTGCCACGCCGCCCCCTCACCCAGGTCGCTTAGGCTCCCATCCCTCTCCGGAGGGGAGAGGGAATACGCGCATACCGCTATTTTCTATGCGGGGCGAGTCGTATGCCAAATCAAAGCCGTATGCGTGTCCGAGACCTCTGCGCGCGGGAACGAATTAGGTGCCGGTCTGCCCCTCACCCCTGTTCTCCTTCGCTACGCGACGGTTCACAGACCCTCTCCCCCGGAGGGGAGAGGGAAAACTTGGAGTCGCGCAAGCTGTCCAATGCTTTCATCTGGCCGAGGGTGTCTGCGATGGTCATGTAAGGGCATTCTTTGGCTTCGAAGAAGCGTGCGACGGCGTCGGCTTCGTGAGCGTAGAGGCCGTCGTTCGTGGTCGAGAGGTCCCATTCTTCGGCGGTCTTGCCGTCTCGGACGATCCGCATTTTGCCGAAGCATTTCCAGGGAGCGTCGATTTCGAGCATGCCTTCGGAGCCGAAGACGCGGGCCTTGTTTTCGAGCTGCTGATGGATGGCGGTGCCGAAGTGGGCGTTGATGCCGCATGGGAAGAGGAGGGCGCCGCTGCCGGTTTCGTCGTAGTCGCGATCGGTCATCTTGGGCAGGTAGGCGACGCGGGACGGCTCCTCGCCGGCGATGAAGCGGCTGAAGGAGACGCAGTAGGTGCCGACGTCCATCAGGGCGCCGCCGCCGAGCTTGCCGTCGAGGCGGAAGTTATCCCAATCGCGAGCGGCGTTGAAGCCGAACTCGCTCGCGATCATCCGGATTTCACCGAGAGCGCCTTCCTCGACCAGACTCTTGGCCTTGAGGGTTTGGGGGTGGCAGCGGTACATGAAGGCCTCCATGAAGAAGACGGCGGCCTTCTTCACGGCTTCGAGGGCCTGCTCGGCCTCGGCGGCGTCGAGGGTGAAGGGCTTTTCGCAGAGTATGCCCTTGCCGGCTTGGGCCGCCTTGATCGTCCATTCCGCGTGGAGATGGTGCGGCGTGGCAATGTAGACGGCATCGACGCTCGGATCGTCGAGCACGGCTTCGTAGGAGCCGTACGGCTTGCCGCCGTATTTGGCGGCGAACGTCTGGGCATTCTCAAGGGTTCGAGAGCCGATGGCGACGAGCTCGCCGGTCTTGGAGGCCTTGACGCCTCCCGCGAACTGGCGGGCAATGTTTCCGGTCGCGAGAATTCCCCAGCGGAGATGATCTGCCATACGGGGAATGATGGCATCAAGCACGGTTCGCATCGTTCTACTGAGCAAGCGTCTCGGGTCTGGGGACCCAAGCCTCTTCCTGTTTCCGGAAGAGCAAGTCGCTCTTCTCAGTAGCCTGGCATGGGTCATTTGTCTTTGTTTCGAGCAGGAGGCATGCGCCCCCTCACCTGCTCCCTTCGGGTCGCTTTCCTCTCCCCCGGATGTCCGGGGGAGGAGTTTCACGCGGGCAACGACAAATGAAACGTGGCGTTCTCTTGAGCAAGCTTTCTTGGGTCTGGAGACCCAAGATGGCTCTGAGACCCTTCGCCGATTTACGGGCTAGTCTTGGCCGCGCTTGCGCTTGGCTTCGAGGAGCTTGCTGCTCGCGGAGCCGGAGGTGGAGGTGGAGGTGGGGGAGACGGGGCGGCGATCCGGCTCAGATGTGGGGACGATGGGGGGGATCGGGTGGTTCTCCGAGGTTGGCCGCTGGGCGCGTTGCTTGGCTTGCTGAAGCCGGCCCACGACGACTTGCTGAGTCGCCGTCTTCTGGCGGGTTGGGCGTAGGCGAGCCCAGGCTTTCGCGAAGATCTCTTTCAACGGCAGGGCGATGCGGCGGACGCCGACGTCGAACGGGAGGACGAGGGCGGCGAGAAAGATGAAGAGCGGCCAAAGCTCGCTGATCGATTCGCCGGGGTTGGGGACGGTGCGGAGGGCCTGGCTCGGCTGGGATTCCTCGACGCCCTTTGTCTGGTCGGCCATGCGAGCGAGGAGAGGGCGGTTCGGCCGAGTCGTACGATATTCGGCGGGATAGGGGAGCGAGAAGCCGGTCGAGGAGACGCGCTCTACGCCGGACGGGTCCTTCTCGGCGACGGTCACGATGTAGCTGCCGAGTTCGGCGGCATCGAAGCTGCCGGTATAGAGGCCCGGCCCCTGCTGATTGAGGGTGACCTCGCGAGTGTCGCCGCTGGGGGTCGACACGCGCACCGCGGCGTTCGTGGCCGTCAGGGGATTGCCGAGGGCGTCGAAGGCCTTGACCTCGATCTGGCCACGGGCTCCGTCGTCCCGAACCTTGACGTCGTACTGGTTCAGGGGAGCGCGGCGGACGATGGCGCGAAGCGCCTGAGCCCAGAAGGTCGGGAAGCCCTCCCAGCCGATCCAAGCCTGCGCCCACCGGGCCTGGGCGTCGGAGGTGAAGGCGAGCGACGTGCCGAGGCCGTATTGCCAGACGGCGAGAAGGGGATCGTCCTTTTTCGTCTTCATCCCGATGCGGGCGAGTGGCCGAGAATCGGTGAGATCGTAGGCCCGGAGAGGCGGCGTCGAGTCGATTCCCCGCAGGATTTCCTCGCCGGCGACCATCTTAGGATAGAAGACGCCTTCCTCGATCGCCGAGCGAGACATGACGGCGGCGTCTTGGGTCATGATCGCGGGAAGCTGGTTCGCTCGCTTGGCGAGATAGAAGCGGCCACCGCCGATCGCGGCGAGCCGCTGAAGAAAGGCCACATCTTTGCCGTCGCCGATCGCGACGCAGGAAGTCGTGATCTTCTCGGCGCGCATGCGGGCGACGACGGCGTCGCAGCCCTCCTGCATGTCGCAGTCGTCGCCGTCGGCGAGCATGATGAAGTGCTTGACCTGGCTGGGCTCGGCAAGCATCGTCTTTTCGCCCACGTCGACGGACGGCTTGCAGAAGATTCCGCCACCTCCAACCTGGAGGCGCTCGATCTGGCCGATCACGGCTTCCTTGTTCACAAGAGGCTGCATCGGAGCCACGAACTCGATGCCGTCCGTGCTTCCGGCGACGCCGACGCGGTCGAGCGGGGACATCAGCTTGACGGTCTCCGAGGCGGCCTTGGCGGCGAGACGAACCTTGGGGATACCGTCCTCTTCCATGCCCATGCTGCCGGAGACGTCGATCATGATGCAGATCGAGGTGCTGGGGAAGCTCTTGCGCTGGCGGATGTTGAGATCAACGGGAAGAACGTCGGCGATAGGCGTGCCGTAATAGCCGCCGGGTAGGAAGGAGTTCTCGCCGCCGATCATGGCGAAGCCGACGCCGCTATCGCGGACCGCAGCCTGGATGAGCTTCATCTGGAGCGGCTGGACCGAGTCGGCGTTGAAGTCGTTGAAGATGATCGCGTCGTAGCTCTGGAATTCCTCGGGGCGGGAGGGGAGGCTGCCTGGGCCACCGAGATCGACGTCGACACCGCTCTTGCGGAGGGCCTGGGCGAGCAGGCTCGAATTCGGGTTCTCCTGCATCACGAGAACCTTCGACTTGCCCTTGACCGACACGAAGCCCATGCCGACGTTGTTCCGGTTGTCCAAGTCTTCCTTCGCGCGGATCGTGGCTCGATAGCGGTGGAATCCGACGCCGGCGACCTTGTCGGTGACGATGAGAGCGGTCCGGCCTGCATTGAGGTGTACCGGCGTCTCCTTGACGAGCGTGCCGTCCCGGTCGAGGGCGAGCACCGCGTCCTGCTCTTTCGTCGAATCGACGAGCACTCGAATGTCGAACGGCTGATCGGTGCGCATCTCCGTCGGGGCCTGGAGATCGAGCACCGAGACTTCGGCGACGGCCCCGCTGTTGCCCAATTGGACGAAGTCGATGGGGATGCCGTCCGAAGCGGAGACGGAAGCGGCTTCCATCGCGTCGCCGGAGGTCTCGTTGCCGTCGGTGAGGACGACGATCCGCCGGCCCTTCCCGTCGGGGAAGCCGGCGCTGGCGAGCCGGATCGCGCTCGCCAGATCGCTCGCACTACCGTCGACCTGACTCAGAACCCGGCCGAGATCGCGACGTCCGCCGGGAGCGGCATCGACGACGGGTTCGCGGCCGAAGGCGATGACGCCGGCTTGCTGATCTTTGCCAAGCTGCTTGAGGGCCTCGTCGACGAACTTCTCCGCTCGCTGCTTCTCCGCGTCGGGGACGGAATCGGAGCGGTCGAGGAGGAACATCGTGCAGAGGCCGACGTTCGGCCTTCGCGACTCGGGGCCGGCGAGAGCGAAGATCAGGAGGCCGGCGAGAATGAACCGGACGACGAAGGCAAAGCGCTTGCGCCCCTTGGCCATTCCGTGGACATGGCGAAAGCTCAGCCACAACCCAGCGACAAGTGGGAGGAGCAGAAGCAAGTAGAGAGGGTCCGTAAAGCGCATCAGGACCTCCTCGCGTAAAGCCACCACTCGCCGCCGAGGACGAGCAGAGCGAGGAGACCGAGCGGACGCCAGAAGTCGGCGAAGCGGACCGGAGCCCGCTGGGCCTTGGTCTTGCCGCCTCCGCCGAGCTGGATATCCTGGACCGGCGCGATCTCCGACTCGCGGTCGCTTCTCAGGTAGGCATAGACAGGCTTCGTCTTGCCGCCGACCTCAAGGTCGTACCGGCCGATCTGTCGGGCATTGCGGACGACGACGCTGCCGGCGGTGGATGGGATGATCGTGGATTCGCCATCGGGGGCCCTAAGGGTCACGGCCGAGGGGGTTGTGAGAGAGAACGGAGCGCCGGCCCGGACGGCGAGCCTGTTCGCGGACTCCTGCCCTCCGAGATCATCGAGGGCGTTCGCGATGAAGATCGGGAAGGAGACTTGGAGTGGGAAATCGGACTGAAGCGGCTCGAAGGAGACGTAGATTTGGCGCAGACCGCCGGAGCGCGAGGAGACGACGAGGGGGCCGGACGAAGAGAGCGCGAGCACTTCGGCGGCCGCCTTCGGCTTCACCCGCCGCGCTTCCTGGATGTAGACGCCGTCGAGATCGACGTTTTCCATCAACGGCTTCTTCTCGGAAGAGATGAAGCGGGGCGAGTTGTCGCGGCCTATCACTGTGACCGGCGAGGGCGCGCCGGCCGAGCCGAAGGTGAGGACGCCGCGAGACCTGACCGGGCGCTCTTCGACGCCGTCGAAGACGACGATATCGTAAGGGCTCGTATCGACGGGCAAAGTCGTCGCGCGGTCAAGGGTGACACGCGGGTCGAGGACGAGGGCTCGCTCGGTGAAGGGGTCGCCGGAGGCGCTGACGAGGAGGACGCGCAGGCTCGCGCCGGGATCGGCGAGGGCGACGGCGTAATCGTCGGCGGGAAGCTGGTCCTCGGGCGCTTCGAGCTTGGCCTCGAAGACCTTGACGGCGTTCGAGACGGGCAGCGTCTTGCCCCATTGCAGGCCGGTCTTGACGGTGATCTTCTCGGAGTCGATAAGCTTGCCGTCGCCGTAGAGGTTTACGGTCGCATCCATGTCCTTCAGGGCATAGCTCTTGACGCCGACGAAAAGCTGCCGACCCCTTGGCGTCTCAGCCGTGCCGAGGGCGCTGACCGCCAGGTTTCGGCTACCGGATCCGACGAGCTGATAGACGAGGGCGGCCTTGCCCGGCGCGAAGTTCTTGATCGGGTCGAAGCAGCCGTCGCTGAGGAGCACGATGCGGGCTCCGTCTTGTGCGCCGACGAGGGCGGAGGCCAGGCGCAGGGCCTCGCCAACGTCGCATTCGGCGTCGTACCGGCGGAGGTTGTCGATGGCGTGCAGCTCTTTCGCGGGATCGTTCGCCAGCGGAAAGACGACGCGCGGCGCGGGGCCGGCTTCGATGAGGGCGATGCGGTCGCCGACGTGGGCGGCTTTGATCGCATCGACGACCATACCCTTAGCGACGTCGAAGCGGCTCGGTTTGACGTCGGTCGCGCCCATGCTCGCGCTGGCGTCCACGACGAGGACGGTGACCTTGCCGGCAAGCCCCTCTTGCTTCGTCTGGGGCCGAGCGACGGCGAAGACGACGAGCATCAGAGCAAGAAGCTGGAGCACGAGGAGCCAACTGAAGCGGAGCCGCTGGATGAGGGCGTTGGCACGGACTTCGTCGGTCCGCTCCGGCCAGAGAAAGCTGGCGGGGACTTTGACGTCGCGTCGGCGCATCCGCAGGAGATAGAGGATGACGATGACGCCGGCTAGCGGCAGGAGCCAGAGGAGCGCGCCAGGGTTTTGGAAACTCACGGCGTGGGCTCCCGGTGGTTTGTAGCTTGAGGGACGCTATTTGAATCCGGAGGGGGCTGCGTCCTTGTGCCGAAGGCGAAGGATCCCCGCACCAAACGATGCGCTCGATGCGAGGGTCCTTCGACTGCGCGGCTCGCACAGCTCGCCGCGCGCTCAGGATGACGGCCCCCAATGGTCCGCGCTAACACGACGACGCAGCCCCCTGGCGACCCGAGCCACTACGAGCCATCATGCGGCCACCCAACCTTCGCGCCGGAGAACTTGCTTGACGGTTTTCTCCAGAGGGTCGTCGGCGCGGACCATCGCGTGGCGGCCGCCGACGCGCAGAACCGCTTCTCGGAGGGCGTCGTTGTGCCTTTGGAGGTTCGCGCGATATTCGCGGAGCGCGTAGCTGTTGGCGGTGATCTCGACGGCCCTACCGCCTTCGGAATCGAGGAGGCGCAGGTCGCCTTCGAGGTCGGGATCGAGCTCGATATCGCTGAGAACCTGGATAAAGAAGACTTCATGGCCCCGTCCGCCGAGGACGCGTACGGCGGTGGCCGCTTCGGGATCCAGGCCGTCGCTGACGACGACGGCGAGCCCGACCCGCGCGGAAGCATGGGCAAAGGCGCGAAGGGATGCGGCCAGGCTTTCTTCGCCGGCCGGTTTGGCGTCCTCCAGCCAGCGAGTGAATCGGGGGAAGCTGGATCGGCCGCGGAGGCCGGGAAGAATGAGTCCGCGCTGGCCGAGGAGGCGACAATAGACGGCGTCGCCTCCGCAGAGGCCGACGTAGCCGACGGCGGCGGCAATGCGGCGGGCGGCCTCGAACTTGGTGGGCTCGCCGAAACTCATGCTCGCGGAGCCGTCGAGGAGGATGTGCACGGCGAGGTCCTCCTCGTCGCGGTAGGTCTTCATGATCGGGGTTTCGAGCCGGGCAAGGACGTTCCAATCGAGGTGGCGCAGGTCGTCGCCCTCGACGTAATCGCGGTAGTCGCTGAACTCGATGCTGATGCCTTTCTTCTTGGTCAAGCGCTCGCCGCGCACGCGCCCGGAGAAGGACTTCTTCGGGTTAAGCCGAAGGCCTTCGAGGAGCCGGAATTCGCGAGGGTCGAGGAGGAGGTTCATGTCGCCTCGCTTGTCCCGACGGCCTCTCGGCAAGGCCCTCCCGCTCCGGGAGGGCCGGCGCTTTCAGGCGCCACGGAGGGTTTCGGGACTTGGATCGCGATATAGGCAGGCGCCAGTTGCCCCTCACCTCTGTTCTCCTTCGCTACGCGACGGTTCACAGACCCTCTCCCCCGGAGGAGAGAGGGACCATGCGTCCTCATACGTCGCTGCCCCTGCGAGCAGGGGGAGGCCGCTCCTGGTTCTCTGCGACTAATCTCCATAGCTCTAGACCTTGATGGGATCGCGGTCTTTGGACTCGACGAACGCAACGACCTCGTCGATCACCTTGTCGGCGGTGACTCCGTCGGCTTCAGCTTCGAAGTTGAGGAGGAGGCGGTGGCGGAGGGCGGGCTTGGCGGCTCGGCGGAGGTCTTCCTTCGAGACGTTGAAGCGGCCGTTGAGCAGCGCGTACACCTTGCCGGCGGTGATGAGCGACTGAGCGCCTCGGGGGGAGGAACCGAAGCGGCAATAGCGGGCGGCGATGGGCGCGGAGCCTTCCCCTTCCGGATGGGTGCCGACGACAAGGGAGAGGCCGTAGTCGAGGACGTTGGCGGCAACCGGGACGGCGCGGACGATGGAGCGCATGCGGAGGATGTCTTCCGGAGTCGCGATGCTTTCCGGCTCCTGCTCCTCGGCGCCGGTCGTGCGATTGACGACCTCGGCCAGTTCCGACTTGCTCGGGTACGGGACGAGGAGCTTGAAGAAGAATCGGTCGAGCTGGGCTTCGGGAAGGGGATAGGTGCCCTCCTGCTCGACCGGATTCTGGGTCGCCATGACGAGGAACGGCTCATGGAGCTCGTGGCGCTTGCCGCCGACGGTGACGGAGCGCTCCTGCATGGCTTCCAGCATCGCGCTCTGCGTCTTCGGCGTCGCGCGGTTGATCTCGTCGGCGAGGACGATGTTGGCGAAGATCGGGCCGGGGCGGAACTCGAACGCCCGCGCGCCGGAGTCGGCATGCGAGAGCACGTTCGTCCCCGTCACGTCGGCGGGCATCATGTCCGGCGTGAACTGGATACGGCTGAAGCTCAGGCTGACCGATTTCGAAAGGGACCGGACGAGGAGCGTCTTCCCGAGACCGGGCATCCCTTCGAGGAGGACGTGGCCGTTCGAGGCCAGCCCGATCAGGACGCCCTCGACGATGTCCTGCTGCCCGACGATCACCTTTTGGATTTGGCTTCGGATCGCGGTGAAGGTGGAGTTAAACCAAGTTGATTGTTCGTTCATAGGATGATGGAGGTGATGGAGGTGATGGAGGTGATGGAAGTTAGGGGGTGAACTGGGTGAATGGGGTGATGGAGGTGAGGGAAGCGAGCGTCAGCGAATAATCCATTTGTCGCTGTTGTTGATGATGCCTACGATCGTGATGAGCAGGGCTTCATAGGAAGCCAGGAGCCGCTCATACGTAGCGGAATCGATGTAACCTTCGGCGCAGGCCGTCTCAAGCCATGACTGCGTCTCGGCAGCCTCCGCTTCGGCATCGCTTAGTTTCGCGATGAACGCGCCCTCGTAGCGCCGCTTTCTCCAGGCTTCCGCGATGTTTGCGTGAACCGACCGCGCAGAGCGTCGGATCTGGGAGATAAGGCCATAGGTTTCGTCTTTGGGGAAGGTCTTAGCGATCACGCTTATCTCGATGGCTAAATCGAAGGCGCGACGGTAAACCTTCAGATCGCGATGAGAGCGGGGCGCCGATCCATATTCAGCTCTGGCTTCAGTCACAAACTGCGGTTCACTCACCTCCATCACCTCCATCACCTCCATCACCTCCATCACCCCCATCATCCCCCTCATCCCCCCTCATCCCTTCGTCAGCGAATCGAAATAGGCCTTGACGCGTTTCTCGTGCTCCTTGGGGATTTTTTGGCGGTCGATGGCTTGCTCGGCCTTCTTCTTCGCGCTGAGGACGTCGCGGGTGTAGGCGACGGAAGAACGGTTGCCGACCATGGTCGGGCCTTTGATTTCCATGTAGGCGCCGCCGGGCTTCGTATCGTCCCGCTCGCCGCGAATCGCCGTCAGCGAGGTCGTTCCCTTGCTCGGATCGGCTTTGTCGGAATGGTGGACTTTGTCGACGTTGGCAAAGTAGGTGTCCCTGGAAGGAGCGCCGGGGCCTGCGTTTGGGTCGTACATGTTCGAGTTCAGGCCGTTCATGCCGCCCATCTGCGACATCCCTGAGAGGCCGAGACCCAGGCCGACGCCGAGTTTTTGCCCGTTCCCCGATTCCTTCATGTTCTTCATGGCTTCCATGAGGGCTTTCAGGTACTCCTCCATCGCCTTGTCGCCCTTGAGCTGCTTGGCGAGCTCCTCCAGTTTCTTCTCCATCTCCTCGAGCTGTTCCTTGGACAAGGCGGGCGGCTGGTCCGGGTTCTCTTTGGCCGACTTGGCGGCCTCCGCCATTTTCTGGGCGAGCTCTTGGATCTGCTTGTACAGCGGGTTCTCCATCATCCGGCGAAGCATGTCCTGAACCTCTTTCGAGAGGTGCAGGCTTTGAAGCTGCCGCTGAAGCGCCTTCTGTTGATTCAGCAGCTTCTGAAGCTCCTTGTCGAGTTCCTGGCGCTCGGCCTGGCTCGTGTCGGAGCGATGCATTTGGGACTGAATCTGGCTCATCTGCTGCTGCAGGGCGTTCATTTGCCTCTGCAAGGAGTTGGCCTGCTTGAGGGTTTCCGAGGCCTTGGCGTCCCGCTCCTGCTGCGACATCTGGCTGTCGTTCTGGTCCGTTTCGGCGCCGCCCTTCTCCATTTCCTGCCTTTCGAGCTTTTGCAGGGCGGTTTCGGCTTTAGCGAGGCTGTCCTCGGCGCTTTGAGCCTTGTTCTTGGTCAGCTCCTGAGCCTGTTTTTGTAGCTCGTTCGACTTCTGCATCGCCTCTTCCTTGGTGAGGCGCGCTTTCTCCATCTCGCGAGCCAGCTTCCGGAGCTCTTCGGCCAGACGCTGCTCCTGGGCGCTGGGCTCGGCCGCCTTCATGTCTTCCTCGACCGGCTTGAGGACCCGCTGGACGATCTGCCCGGCTTCCTTCACCACCTCCCGGTCCTTCTTCTGCTGGTCGGAGAGCATGATCGAGGTATTTCCGAGGAGGAAGATGCCGCTCGCCAGCGCAGCGCCGGCGAGGGCGGCGGCATGCCACTTGCCCACCCGGACCGGATAAAGCTTCGCCGGTTTCAGGCCGGCCAAATGAGCGCGGGCGTCGGCGTGGAGGTCGTCGTCGAATCCCGTATGCGAATCGCCCCGCTCGATCGAGGTCGTCAAGCGGTCTTCGAGGTCGGCCCGGCGGTCGATGCTGTCGGCGAGGGATTTGGGGGATACCTTCAGGAACAATCCGGCCAACGCCCCGACGATGGCGCCGGCGACGACGACGAGGCCCAGGCCGCTCCAATCCGCGTAGACGACGTTCGCCCAATCGAGCCCGGCCCACACGACGGCGGTGAGGGAACCGAAGCTGGCTCCGATGGCCAGCCCCTTCCACGACCGGACCAGCCGGACGCGGCGATCGAAGCTTTGCAGATTCAGGTTATCCATAGCTTGGCTCGATGCCCCAATTCTTCTTCTTTGCCATCGATCGCTCCCAGTAGACGAGCGCGGCACCGACGACCAGCAGGACCGTTCCGGTTAGCCAGGCTTGTCCGGTTCCGTCGTTCGACATGAGGGCCGGTCTCAAAACGTAGAGATCCCAAACCGACGAACCGGAGGAGCTCATCCCGAACGGATCGGCGATGGCCAATAGAGGAAGCGGCAGGAACAAAACGAGGACGAGGATGGCAAAGTGCAGCGTTCTCGCATAGCGAAGCCCGTTGTTGAAGGCGGAGGCGAGCCGGCCGACCGACCATGCCGCGAATACGAAGGCCAGGCCGAAATAGAGGTAGGCCGGGGTCGCAGCGCCAATTAACGACGGCGTCCAAATCGAATCGACGACGAGACCGGCGGCGACGGCCAAGACGAGGGCAAGCAAGAAGGGTAACCCGCCTGACGGCGTCGCCATCAACATGCGGCGGATATCGAACACTCCATCCGGCCAATATTTCCGCTCGAGATCGACGCCATAGCAGGTGATAAAGGGAAGGACTAGGATGAGGCTGGTCAGCAGCCAGATCAATCCCGATCCGGCGAACTGGTCCACTCGGATCGGCGAACCGCTGGACATGGAACCGGGAGACGTCAGAAGCGGACCAATCAGCGACGCCAAGCCGATGGACAGGAGAAAAGCATAGGCGAGGCTATGCAGGCGAAGGCTCTTCGTTTCCCAGGAGCCATACGGGCTGAGGGCCGATGAGCCGGCGAGCAGCATCAGACGGACGAACAGCAGGGCAAAGAGGGCCGTAAGAATCCAGTTGGGAACGTGGTAGCCCGCGATCACGGTATACGTCGAGGCCACGTCGGTGATCTGGAAGGCGCTCAGGCAGACGACGAACGGCATTTCGCCGACCGCGCCGGACGAAAACGAAAAGTGTCTTGCCTCCGCCAAGCCCATGCCTATGCCGGAGATAAACCAGACATAGATGAAAACGCTGATGTAGCTCCACACGATCGCCCCGACCGGCTTCTGGGCAAGCGTCGAGAAGAACAGGGCCAGCGACGTATAGATCAGCCCCTGGAGGGAAATCAGCGCGTAACTCGTCAGCACCTCCGACCAGACGGCGCCGCCGAGGACGACGCAAGCGGCGGTCACGGGCAAGGACAGCACGAGGAGCATCCACACGTAGCGATAGCTGGAGATCATCTTGCCGATGAGGTAGTACTTGGGCGTCACCGGCGCGGAGAAAACGAGATCGAGCGATTTCCGCTGGCGTTCCGCGACGATGGCGGTGGCGGTCAGGGCCGGCGCGACCAGAGCGATGGCGGCGCTGAGCAGGTTGAGAACTTCCGAATAGAAGTCCTTGAGGCTTGCCTGGGCCTCGACAACCGACATCATGCTCCGGCTCGCCGCCGAGCTGTAGGTCAGCATTCCGAAACCGATCAGGACGGCGAGATAGACGGCCCACAAGATGACGGCGCGATTGCCGCGAAGCTGGACGCGATAGTCGCGCACGGCGGTGGCGTTGCCTAAATACGTGCCGATGCTCTCTCGGACCCATGCGGACGCGCTCAATTGACGGCCCCCGTGGTCAGCTTCAGGAAGACGTCTTCGAGATCGGCCTCCTCTTCGCGGAAGCCGATGATCTTATGGCCGGCGAGGACGAGCCCGCGCAAGAGTTCGGCCTGAGCTTCCAGATCGCCTTCGAAGTCGATCTGGATGGAGTCGACGGCCGTTTCGACATCCAGTACGTGGGCCTGGTCGCGGATGAGGCTCGCCGCATCGTCGACGCTGCCCAGCGTTCGGATGACGAGCGTCCGGTGGGGCTGCATGCCCTTGATGATGGAATCGACGGGGCCGAAGGCGAGCAGGTCGCCCTTCTCCATGATGCCGACGGTGTTGCAGAAGCCGGCAAGCTCGGTGAGGATGTGGGAGGAGACGATCACGATCTTCCCCATACGGCCGAGCTCCGCGATCAGCTCCTTCAGCTCCGCGCGAGCCCTCGGATCGAGGCCGCTCGCCGGCTCGTCGAGGAGGAGGAGGACGGGATCGTGCACGAGGCAGCGCGCGAGGCAAAGGCGCTGCTGCATGCCGCGAGACAGGGATTGGACGAAGTCGTTTTTCTTGACGGTGAGGTCGGTGAGCTCGAGAACGTTGTCGATGACCTCTAAACGTTGCCTCGACGGCACTTTGTAGATGGTGGCGAAGAAATCGAGATATTCCCAGACCTTGACGTCGTCGTAGAGGCCGAAGAAGTCCGGCATGTAGCCGATCATTCGGCGGATCGCCATGGGGTCCCGCAGGATGTCGACGCCGTTCAAGGTCGCGGTGCCGCCGGTGGGCTCGAGGAGGGTCGCGAGCATGCGGATCGTCGTGGTCTTGCCGGCCCCGTTCGAGCCGATGAAGCCGAAGACGTCTCCGGGCCTCAGGCTGAACTGAATGCCCTTCACCGCGGTCAGGGGACCGTACTGCTTTCGGAGACCTTTAACTTCGAGCATTGTGTTTGGGGAGGAACTTGACCTCGTTGTCGGAGAAGGTCAACGTGCGTTCGGTCCAGACGAGAAAAACGATGGCAAGACACAGGAAGACGACGATTTGAAAGAGGGCCTGACCCTCTGCAGACGGTGCGATCGAGTTGTGATCGAATCGCTGTTCCATCAGCCGGGCTTGGACATAGAAGGGATGAAAAGTGAGGAGGACGTCCGCCGCCGAGGAATCGACGTTTCCGAACATTCCGACGACCGCCGGATAGGCGATCAGCCCGAGCAACAGCATCCCAAGGGACACGCCGAGCGCGGTAAAGCCGCGGCGGCAGCGGGCGGAAAAGAGAAGAGTGAAGGCGCAGGCGAGGACGGCGAACGCGATCGAGTCCACCTCGGCCCACAAGAGAGCGACGTAGTCGGTGTCGCGGTTGCTGACGGCACAGATGAAGACGGGGAGCAGGAACAGGGCCGCGCCAAGCAGCAGATTCGTCATCGCTCCCGCGAACTTCCCGATCATGATCTGGGCCTTGGTCACGGGGGCGACGAGCAGCAAGTCCCAGGTTCGCTTTTCCCTTTCCCCGGCGATCGCATTGTTGAGGATGGCGGGAGCGCCGAGGGTAAAGACCAGCGTCTGCAGCATGACGATGGTGATCGCGGGGATTCCTCCGTTCGCGCTTCCCACGACAAGGAGCAGGCCCACGTAGCAGATTGCGCCGAGGGTCAGGAAGGCGATGCTGATCCCTTTGCCCCCGCCGAGCATCCGGCGGCGATACCGCTTGACCTCGATGAGCATCGGATTTTCGACGAACAAGGACTCGAACAAGCTCATAGATCGACCTTCCCGATGTGCAAGCCGGTGAAGTAGGCGAGCGTCACGTCCTGCCGGCTGTCGACGGCGCTGCCAATGCCGGGGCCGACGGGCGGATCCTTGACCTTGGCCTTGATCACGATGCCCTTGGTGCTCGCGGTCAGCTCGGCCAGGCCGACCAAGGGGGTCGGCTGGTTTCCGTAGCCAAACCGATCGGGAGGCGCATTCGTAGTCTCGTCGGGCGTGACGACCTTCGGGATTTCGATGGAGGCCGTCTCGCCAGGGGCCAAGGACGGGGCTAGCAAGATGGTTTGCCCGGCGACTTCGGCGACCACGCTTTCAAGCGTATGCGCGCCGACATTCACGACGGTCAGATGGCGGTCCTTCAGGCTGACGGAAAGCCACTTTCGCGGAGGAAGGACCTGGCGGTAAGCCAGTTCGCGAAAGGCGAGGTTATTGACGTCCATCCGAGAGACCAGGATATGGCCGACATCGATGGGGTTGACGCGATCCATCGCTTGATCTGCTCGGTAGCCGTAATCGTATTCCTGAGCGGAAGGCGAACCGATCGTTTCGAGGCCGTCCAGTTTCAGGTCGTATTCGCCGCCTCGGGGGAAGAACAATTGGCTCTTGCCGAAGAAAAGGGTATCGGCGCTATCGCCGGTTGCGAGGATCAGGCCCTGAGTCGCCGTCGACAGGTTGGCGGAATAAAGGTCGCTGGCAGCGGCAAAGAAGACGCCTGCGAAGGCGACGCTGATCAGAGGCGCGGTGAACCAGGCCAACTCGCCCCGCTTGAGCTTCTTGAGCAAAAGGAAGTTGATCGGAATGATTACGACGAAATAGGAGGCGAGAATCCAGAAGACCTTGCCGGGGGGCGGCAGCGTCGTGCTGAAGGGGTCGGCCCCCGGAGGCGCGTCGTAGCGAGAAACGCTCCTATAGGTGGGGCGGCTCGTGGCGTAATAGGGATAACCGGGAGAGTTGTCTTCGGCAGTTAGGCCTGAAAATTGGTTCAGGTATCGCTCTGCTCTGGCCGAGTCGATGGGACGGAGGACCTTTTGGAAGAGGCTTTGACGTCCGGGCCAGCGCGTAAAGGGTTGGTCAAGCGGATTGAAGGCGATAAACAGGGTCCGGCCCAAGCCGACGTCGCGGCGAGCGAGAATGACGTTGCCGTCTTCGCGGCGGACGCTGGCCTCGGGCGTTGGCTCGCACTCGAGGATCGTAAACTCGGCTCCCAGGGGCCGGCCGTCGCTGAGGTTGTCGATCAGCTGCGAGCCGTGGACATTGCGCGGCTTTCCGGGAACGACGGGAAGGATGTCCGCCCAGCGTTTATCGCCGAGAACCGGCGTCGAGGCGCCGCCGAGAAAGGCGACGGCGCCCCCGCTCGCAACGTAGTTGTGGATCGCGCGGATGGCTCCGTCGGGCAGGCGCTCCGAACCGGCGCCGAGGACGATCGCCCCGATATCGGCATAGGCCGACGCTCGATCGGGAGCGTTTTCCGGCTTCACATAGGCGTCGGTCATCAGGGCGACGCTTTCGTTCGGCTTCGGCCGGAGGAAACCGAGGCTTCCCTGGTCGTCGCCGACGTAAAGGATGACCTGAGCGGTTTCGCCGCTGACCACGACGTGATGGTAATTGCGGCGCAAATCTCCCTGGTTTGTGGCGAGCTCGAGATTGGCTTCTCCGAGGTAACCGAAGTCGGGATAGACGGTCAGCCGCTTGACGGAGTCATGGGGAAGCTCGATGGGATAGTCCATCTGGAACGACTCGGTCGACACATGCAACGTTCCGCGGGCATCGCCGCCCTTGTTCGCGAGGGTGATGATGAGGGGAGCGCCGCTCTGGGTCTTGCCGAATCCGACAAAGGCCGGTTCGATCTGCATCTGCAGGTCGGATGCCGACGCCGAGGCCAGCACGGCCGCGCCCAAGCAGATCAACAGCAGCTTCCCTCGCATCGGTGTTTGGTTCATGGACGAGCCCGTTCGTTGGTCTGGTTCAACGGTATCACCGTGCAGTGTAGCGGCGATATGCGGAAGGGCCTAATAAAATCGTTCTGCGGGTAAACCCTGCGCATGCAAACGATCGAGTGGGCCGACTTCGAGAAAGTGGAGCTACGGGCCGGAACCATCGTGGCCGCCGAGCCATTTCCCGAAGCCCGCAAGCCCGCGTACAAGCTCACCATCGATTTCGGCGAACTCGGCATGCGGCGCTCCTCGGCCCAGGTCACGAAACTGTATACACCGAAGCAATTGATCGGGTTCCAGATTGTCGCGGTTGTCAATTTCCCGCCGAAGCGGATCGCGGGCTTTGTGTCGGAGTGCCTGGTGACGGGGTTCGCCAACACGGACGGAGACGTCGCCCTCGTCTCGCCGACGCATCCGGTGCCGAACGGGGCGAAGCTGTTTTAGGGGTTGGGTATTAAGTCTTGAGGGTTGAGTGTTGAGTGTTGAGTGTATTGCCCGCGGCAATCTGAGACACTGGGCTTGTTTTCTCAACTGACGGTCTGCGGGTTTTGCTGCCAGTAGTTCGCTCTAGCCTCAGCTGCGGCTAGGACGAAGTGTTCCCTGTGGGCGTAAGCGGCATCGGGTTCACCGAGATAATAGACCACGGGTGGCAAGCCTTTGAGGGCGTGATGTGGTCTGAGGTCGTTGTAGGTGTGGATCCAGCGCGAGATCTCTTGGCGGGCTCGCTCCAGGCTCCAGTCGTCT
>DASZYX010000040.1:0-554525 GCA_035545155.1 Fimbriimonadaceae bacterium
GTACTCAGGAGGCTCGTGGCCGCACTTTTGCCAACGAGGCCACCAAGAAAGCTCTCCAACCTGCTCAGATCATCTAAGAGAGCAAGAGCAACATTCTTTAGAAGGGTAGAACAATATGCCTTATTCTAACGCCTATGCCCCAACCCCCTCCCTCATTTTCCGGCCGAAGCTGTCGTAGCCAAGTTCGCGACGAACCGAGAAAACGAGGGATGGGGGCTTTTGGGCTTTACTCCATCGTGACTTCGATCGCGTCGACGACTTCCGCGACCGATGGAAGGGCCGCGTATTCGTAGATGGGGTTGTAGCCGATGTGGACGTCGTCCCGGGCGACGAGCTGGGGCGGCGAGAGGAAGAGATTCCAGCGCTCCGGCACCCGCGTCATTTCCGCGATGATCGCCTGGCCGATGCCGCAGGTCTTCGTATCCTCATGGACGACGACGAGACGGCCGGTCTTCTCCAGCGACTTCGTGATCGCGTCGTAATCGATCGGAACGATGGAACGAAGGTCGATGATCTCGATGCTGTGCCCGGACTTCTTGGCCGCTTCGACGGCGACCTCGATGCAGTTTCCGAAGGTGACGAGTGTGACGTCGCTCCCTTCTTGCACGATCCGGGCCTTGCCGAATGGGATCGGCTGGACGTTCTCGACTTCGACGTTCATGCGGAAGATGTGCTTGGGAATCAGGATGAACGTGGGATCGTCGCCGTGGATGGCCGTCCAGAAGAGGCCGGCCGCGTCCGCGGGCGTCGAGGGAATCGCGACGCGGATGCCGGGCGCATGAGCGAGGAAGCCTTCGTTCGCCTGGCTGTGCCAAATTCCGCCGCCAGGAAGATAAGCGCCGTAGGGCGAATAGATGACGAGCGGGCATTTCCAGTTGCCGAACGAGCGCCAGCGAAGGGTGCTCATATTCGTGACGACCTGGTTCCAGCCCGGCGACATGAAGTCGATGAACTGGAGCTCGAAGACCGGCTTCCAGCCGTACGCGGCCATGCCGACAGCGGCGCCGAGGATGGTCGCCTCGGCGAGCGGCGAGTTGAAGACCTGGCGCGGGAAGGCTTCGCTGAGTCCCTTGGTGAGGCCGAAGACGCCGCCCTTCGGGTCTTCGATGTCTTCGCCGAAGAAGACGATCTTGGGATCGTTCTCGAGAGCTTTCTTGAAGGTCTGATTGATGGCGGAGACCATCGTCATCTTCTGGCCATCCTTGATGGGCGGCTGCTCGGCCTTGGGCTCCTCGCCCCACATGTGTAGATGGACTTCGTCGGCCAGCGGATCTTGATCTTTTTCCGCTCGGAGATAGTCCTCGTCGACGATCTTGGCGACCTCTTCCTGCATCGCCTCATAGTTGGTCTGGTTCAGCTCGCCGGACCCGATCAGCTCCTCCACGAAGAGGCGGATCGGATCGCGCTGCATCATCGCCTCGATATCTTCCAACTTCCGGTAGACGCGATGATCGTCGGAAGAGGTGTGGGAACCGAGGCGGTCGATATCGGCCCAGATCAGAGTCGGGCCGCCTCCTTGGCGCGCCTTGGCGACGGCTTCGGAGGCCGCCTCCTGGACGTTCTTGACGACGCGAGCGTCGATCTTGACGACGCGCTCGGGATCGAAAATGCCGAGGTGGAAGGGCAGCATCTTGTCGGTCGGAGTGGAGATGCCGTACTTGTTATCCTCCACGACGAACACCATCGGAAGATTCTCCTGAACGGCGAAACAGAGGGCTTCGTAGAACTCACCCTGCCGTGCCGCCGCATCGCCGCCGGAGGCGAAGACGACTCGGTCCGAGCCTTCCATCTTCATGGACCAAGCGGTGCCGCACGCGGGAAGCAGGTTGCCGCCTGTGGGCGTACAGACGGAAAAGACATTGTGCGGGCGGCTGCTGTAGTGGGCCGGCATATTCCGGCCGCCGCTCCCGGAGCCACGCTTGGCGAAATAGGCGAGGGCGAGATCGTAGTTCGGCACACCTCGCGCGAGCATCAGCGCTCGATCGCGGTAGTAGGGGAAGAGAAAGTCGTCGGGGCGGAGCTCATAGGCGAACGCGGCCAAAGCCTCGTGGCCCATGCCTCCAACTTGGAACCAGCCTTTGCTTTGGCGGAGAAGGATGCCTTCGCGACGGTCGCCTTCCCGGCTCAACATCATGAGCTTCAGGAAATCGAGTTTGTTAAGAGCATGATTGGCGGGAGCCACAGACATGGAAACTTGACCTCTTTGTCGTGAAATGCCGGGAAGTACGGCTTGAGGCAAAGTATACCGGCAGGCCGGGGGATGATGGAGGTGATGGAGATGATGGAGATGATGGAGGTGAAAGGGTGAAAGGGTGATTATCCGAACGCCGAACGCCGAACGCCGAACGTCTCCCAAAGCAGGCTGGAAGCCTGCGCTACTTTAACGCGGTGGCCCCGATCACCTCCATCACCTCCATCACCTCCATCACCCATTTCACCGCTTCATCCCTTGTACGGGAAAGTCGGTTCAAACATCGGGAGTCGGAAGCCGGTAAGCTCACATCATGTCCTTCATCGTAGACGTCTCCGCTCGTGAAATCCTCGATAGTCGCGGCAACCCGACTGTGGAAGTCGAAGTCGTTCTGGAAAGCGGCGCCTTTGGGCGTGCCGCAATTCCGAGCGGCGCCAGCACGGGCCAATTCGAGGCGGTCGAGCTTCGGGATGGGAATGCCAAGCGATATTTGGGCAAGGGCGTTCTGAAGGCGGTCGACAATGTCAACGATGTGATCGCGCCGGCCCTTCTCGATCGCGACGCGACCGACCAGGCGGCGATCGATGCCTCTCTGCTTGAACTCGATGGGACGTCGAACAAGGGCAAGCTTGGGGCGAATGCAATTCTCGGCGCGTCGCTGGCCTGCGCGAAGGCGGCGGCCGCGGAGACTCGGCTGCCCCTTTTCCGCTATGTCGGCGGGGTCACGGCGAACGTGCTGCCGGTGCCGATGATGAACATTCTCAACGGCGGCAAGCACGCGGACTCCAACGTCGATTTCCAGGAATTTATGGTCCTGCCGGTGGCCTTCCCCAGCTTCGCGGAGGCATTGCGGGCGGGCACCGAGGTCTTTCATTCGCTGAAGTCGGTGCTGAAGAAGAAGGGCTTGAACACGGGTTTCGGCGATGAGGGCGGCTTTGCTCCTGCGCTGGAGAGCCAGGACCATGCCTTCGACTATATTCTCGAAGCGATCCAGAAGGCGGGCTACGAACCGGGTAAGCAGATTTATCTCGGGATCGACCCGGCCGCGACCGAGTTCTACGAGAACGGGAAATACGTCTACAAGGCGGGCGACATTCGCGAGAGGAGCGGCGCCCAGCAAGTCGAGTATCTTGCCTCGCTCACCGAGAAATATCCGCTGATCTCGATTGAGGACGGCATTGCGGAGGAGGACTGGGACTCTTGGAAGGCCCTGACCGACGCGATCGGCGACAAAATCCAGCTCGTTGGCGACGACATCTTTGTGACGAACATCGAGCGCTTGGCGCGAGGGATCAAGACCGGAACCTGCAACTCGATCCTGATTAAGGTGAACCAGATCGGCACCCTAAGCGAAACGCTTGCCGCCGTCGACATGGCGAGGCGAGCGAGCTATACGAGCGTAATGAGTCACCGGTCGGGCGAGACGGAGGATACGACGATCGCCGACCTCGCGGTCGCCACGAACTGCGGCCAGATCAAGACGGGCGCGCCGAACCGGACCGACCGAGTCTGCAAGTACAACCAGCTTCTACGGATCGAGGAGATGTTGGGTTCGACGGCAGTCTACGCCGGGAAATCGGCGTTCGGAAAGATCGCCCATCGTTTGGCGTAGGTCGACCGAAAACCAGGCGTCACATTTCGAACCATGTGTTTGCTGATCGTCTTCGTGTTTGGCATTGTCTTCGCCTGCCGAATTCCCGGCCTGCGAAAGATGCCACCTCCCGCCAACGTGGACGTCGGTCTCTTCGAGCAATGGAGGGTGTTGGAACTCCGGAGCATCTACATGTTTCTTGCCGCGACGTGGGGCTTGACGGCTTTGCTCACGGCAAGATCCCGGCTAGCGCCGGGATGACCGAGCCAAGGTGGCTCTGACACACTCCGCCTGCTCGCCAATGCCGCGGAGCCACGTGCTCACGCGAATGATTCGGGCTGGCTAGACGCCGGAGACTCGAAGCGGAATTCTTTTCGCGGGTTCGGCGGGAGCCGAGCCGACGATCTCGTTATAGAGGGAATCCCGCTCGACCGCGACGCGGCCGACTTCCTCGATCATCGCGATCATGTTCGCATGGGTCAGCACTTGGCTCTTATTGCCCCATTCCCCTTCCTTATAGGTGATCTCGTATTCGTGGACGAGGCCGTCGGCATCGTCCGCGCCGTACCAGAGGGCGGCCTGGGTGACGGGCACCGTGTTCATGATCCAGAAGCTCTTGACGTGGTCGAAGTTGTCGAGCATCAGGCGGGAGACCGCGATGGCGCGTAGGTCCATGTCGCCGGTCGGGGCTTCGATCTCCGCCAATTCGGTGTTTTCGGGATGGAAGGAGAGCGGCGTCATGGTGAGGAAGTTGCCGGTCTCATCCTGCAACTCGCGAATTTGGACGAGATGGTCGACCCGCTCCTCGTCCGTCTCGATGTGGCCGTAAAGCATCGTCGCGTACTGTTTGAGGCCAAGTTTGGCGGCGGCGCGAGCGACGTCCTTCCATTCCTCGCCGTTCAGCTTTTTGCCAAAAAGCTCCGCGTGGACTCGCTCGCTGAGGATTTCGATGCCACCGCCGGGCAGGGAATCTAGACCGGCTTCGATGAGGTCGGCGAGGGCCTGATCGACGGTGACCTTGCCCTGCCGGGCGATCTCGACGATTTCGACGGCGGTGAAGGCCTTGACGTGGACGCCGGGGCGGGCCTCCTTTACGGTGCGGACGAGATCGAGATAGTACTGGTAGGGAAGACGCGGATTGATGCCGCCGACCATGTGGATCTCGGTCAGAGGAACGTCGCGGTGCCACATGAGGCGCTCCCGAACCTCTTCGAGCGACATTTGGTAGGGCGCCGGGCCACCCTTCTTGGCATAGAACGAGCAGAACTTGCAAAACTTGTTGCAGATGTTCGTGTAGTTGATGTGTTGGTTGCGGACGTAGTACGTCTTCGCGCCATGCTTACGCTCACGCACGATGTTCGCCATGTGGCCGACAGCGGTCAGGTTGGGCGTCCGGCTGAGCCGCATGCCGTCCTCGAAGCTGAGACGCTTATTTTCATCCACCTTTCGGTAGATATCGATCAGATCGCCGACGATTCGCTCGGGTGAGATGCTCATTGGGCTCGCCTAGGATTGGAGGTTCAAGGATTGGAGGATTGGGCAGCTTTCTGCAACCCAATCCTGCTAATCCTCTAATTCTTCAATCCTCTTTCCCAGGATACCGCGAGAAGTTTCAATAAACGCTGAAAGTTGGCCGCCCCGTAGGCGGGACTCTCGATCTATCCGATTCGGCAAGAATCCGAAAGAGCTATACAATGACGGCATGGGACGCTTCGCTCGCAGCTTGGCTTTGGCAAAGGAAAGCTACGCGGTTCTTCGTTCGAATCCGCAGCTCACGTGGTTTCCGGTCGTGTCCTCGATGTTCACGATCCTCCTAACGATCTCGTTCATGGTTCCGATCTATCTGTCGCTCGGCCCAAAGGGGTTTGACGATACGAAGCAGTTTCCGCCGGCTTACTACGCGGTGATGGCGGTCTTCTACTTGTGCAACTATTTCATCGTCATCTTTTTCAACACGGCGCTCGTGACCTGTGCCCACTCCGGTCTGAGCGGCGGAAAGGTGACGTTTGGCGAGGGCATCGCAATGGCCTTGAAGCGGCTTCCGTCGATCTTGGGGTGGACGCTCATTGCGGCGACCGTCGGAATGATCCTCCAGATGATTTCCGAGCGGAGCGGCATCATCGGCAAGGTCGTCGTCGCTCTGGTTGGCGGCGCATGGAACCTCATCACCTTCTTTGTGATTCCCGTGATGGTGGTCGAGCGGACGAGTCCCGTGGCGGCAATCAAGCGCTCCGGATCGATGCTTCGCACAACCTGGGGTGAGAACATCATCGGAACCGGCGGACTCGGCCTCATCTTCTTCTTGCTCGCGATGATCGCGATCATTCCCATCGTTCTGGCCTTTGCGCTCGGCGGCGGGCTGATTGGACTCGTCGCGATTTGCGGCGCGGTCGTCTACTGGCTGATTCTCGCCACGCTCGGCGCGAGCCTTTCCGGCATCTATCGGACGGCGTTGTATGTCTATGCGGCGACGGGCGAGGTGCCGCAGGCCTATAGCAGCCAGGCGATGCAGGAAGCCTTCCGTCAAGGCAAACCGAACGTCATCAACCGTCTGCGGAGGTGGTGATCGGCGAGATTAGGATTGCTGGATTGCTGGATTGCTTGATTGCTGGATTGCTTGATTGCTTGATTGGTTCTTCCGGTAATCCCCAATCCCATCTCCTTTTCTACGCTTGCTCGGGCACGAAGGGCGGGGGAATGGCGGTCGACGTTGCGACGGGCTGGGTCTTCGGTCTCCAGACGTAGCCGTTGATGCCGTCGGCGGACACTGTCTCCTCCGACGCGACCGACGGCTTCACGAAGATGGCCGACTCCGTGCTGATCGCGATCCCTCCTGGCGGGCAAACTTTTTGAAGGTGCGCGGCGATATCGATAACGTGCGCGAAGTTCACCGAGGTTACGTCGTTGACATCAGGCGCGACGACCGATCCTGTGTGAATGCCGCAGCGCAGCACGATCGGCGATGCGAGCTTGTTTCCGAATTTGTTCAGCTCGATCAGCTCGATCTGAATGTTTTTGGCGGCCTGGAAAGCCTGCTGAGGCTGGTCGAAGGCGCAGGTGACGCCGTCGCCAGCCGTCGAGTGGACCCGCCCGTTGTATTTCGTGGTGACCCGATCGATGAACTGGTGGTACTCGTTGAAGGTGTACTCTACGTTCAGCGGGTTCGCCCCGGTCTTCATTCGCGAGGAGCCGACGATGTCCACGCTCAGGAAGGTCAGGCTCTGCCGACCGCTGTTCAGCTTTTCCTGAAGCTGGACAAGTTGCCGAAGCAGGTCCTGCCGCTCTTCGGTGGGGTCTTTCAGACCGAGCGACTTCCGGTTCTGGCTGAGCGTTTTCTGCAGCCCAAAGCCGAGCAGTGCGGCGGCAACCGTAATCGGCAGAATCTCCCAGGGCGAGCCGTTGGAGGCGATACCGAGAAGGAGACCGAACACACTGGAGGACAGCACGCCGACGCAACCGAGAATGGCGCCCGAAATCGTCGCCAGCCTCGAGGTCTTGCGCGTAGCGACCGCGAAGAAGCCGATCACCAGCAGGAGGATCATAAAGATCCCAAAGAGGCCGTTCGAATGAGGGAATCGCTCGTTCAGGGCGTAGGCCATTCCCGCGCCGGCTCCGACCGCTCCCGCCGCGACCCAGGCGCGCTCCTCGGGGCCGAGGCTGAGGTAAGTTCCCCTCAGCTTTTTTGTAACGGTCTGCTTCTCGTCTCTTGGCCGGTTGGCAAGCGCGATGCGGACGTAATCGACGGGCGCGCCGGTCGCTTCGGAGACGGCGATGATCGCCTCGTCGTCGAGCTCGCCGCCATGGGACTCGCGAAGACGCTCGGCAAGCAGCAGCATCTGCTGTACCGTATCTTCGCTGATCTGGCTCGATTCGAAGCGTTGCTCCACGCTCACCCGATTTTACTATCCCCCAAGTTAAGTAGAATGATTCGCAACCAGATGGAGAGGTATGCATGAATCCCGAAGCCGCCTCTCCGGGTCCTAAACGCGTTGAATTGCTAGTCGGTTGCGCTAACGGGTTATTCGTCCTATTTCTCGTTCAGATCGCGGTCGGCCTCATTCTGGAATTCCAGTATTCCGCGACGGCGACCTCGGCTTACGCAGACGTGGCCCACATGATGGGCGGGGGATCGGCGATGCTCCGCGGGTTCCACTACTGGTCGAGCGCGATCCTGATCGCCGGCAGTTTCGCAGTTTTGGTTTGGATGCTTTTCGCGCGATGGTTCAACGGCGGGCACAACCGGATGTGGCTCTCGGTCGCCCTCCTTTATCTGACCAGTTTCTTGTCTCAGGTTACGGGAAACCTTCTGCCGTTCGACCGGCACGGGGTGCAGACCGCGGTGGTCGAGTCGAGCGTGGCTGGTCGAATGCCCGTCTTGGGGTCCGCATCGGCTAACTTCATGCTGGGCGGGGACCGATTCAACGAGGCAACGATCGGACGTTGGCATGCCGCGCATATCGTGTTTTTCGTGCTCGGCCTGGTGGCGGCGGGGCTCTTCTGGTCGGGCGGCAAAGGCTTTCAAAGAAGCCGCTTTGGATTATGGGCGCCGGCAGGGTTCGCCTTTCTGATGAGTCTGATGGCGCGGGCGCCCTTGGGGATTCAGGCGACATCCGCCGACTTCGGAAGCTACGACGCTCAGGTGAGCTGGTACACCTGGCCGCTGCATGGCTCGATGAATCTCTTTTCTCGCATTTCGTCGAACCTGGGCTGGATCGGCGCCGGCGTCCTGCCGCCTCTCTTTGCCTTGTTCATCGTTGCCGCTCCGTGGCTGTCGCGCAAAGTAAGCCCCAAGGCGATGCAAGGCGTATTCCTCGGATCGTGCGCCTATTTCCTCCTGGCCGGCATCCTCTTCGGCGGCAAATTTGCGCCCCTCGTCGGCAACCGGGATCCCGCCCTTAATCAGACCGTCTCCAATGGTCCCACCACGGACGGCGATCCGGTTCTTTATGCGAAGGGTCGCCAGCTCTTCAATTCGAATCCCTGCCAAAGCTGCCACGGCGCCGATGGACGGAATGGGGGGATCGGCCCGGACCTTCTTGGGATCGCGAAACGGAGAGGAACCGACCCCAACTGGTACATCCGATTCCTCAAGGACCCGACATCCGTAAATCCCAACACGACGATGCCGAAGTTCTCGAATATGAGCGACAGCGATCTGAGGGCGATCGCCGAATTCTTGATCCATCAGAAATAAGGGCCTCATGAAGTCAGGCAGCGGCGTGCCCAATCGCTGGGCCGCGTCGTTCGCGGAGGGCTTCAAAGGGGCGCGGAGCCACGTGCTTACGGGATTTGGGCCAGGAGCCCACTTCGGAGGGCGCCCCTCCCGGATGATCGGGAGGGGTTGGCCGGATCAGTCGCAGATCGGGGGAGGCGGTGGGGGAAGGCTCGATCCGTTATGCGTCGTCGGCGGGACCGTGACATCCGAGAGCAGAGCTGTCGTCTGACCGTTGGTGAGGGAAGGAAGCGGGGCCATGCAGTTGCTGGGCGAAGGCAGATACCACTTGGAGACGTACAGATACTCCTTGTAATAGCCCGCTGGAATCGTCGACTTCTTGATCTCGAAGAACGTGGCCGTAGCGGGAACCGATGCCCGGAACGTGCCGTTTCCCTGAGCGATCGAGGTGCCGACGAGGGTCGAGCCGGCGTAAAAGTCGATTTCCACGCCATAGACGGCGCCTCCGTAGCCGTCGACGACCTTTCCGGTCACGAGGGCTTGGCCGGGAGGAACCACGCGCGCGGGTCCTGTTCGATCGACGCCGTTCACCGTGCCCGTCACCGTGAATTGGGGGCCCGACGCGTTCGCCGTGTAGGAGCCATTTGCGGAAAGAGTTCCCTCGGAGTCGCCGGTCGGATCGGTCTGCCAGTTGGAGACGGATTGGACGATGCGCTGGTTGGAAGTTGTATAGCCGGCGATTACGAACTGCACCGTTTCGCCCTGCTGGATGTTCGTCGGATCGATCAGGCTGCCGTTCAGGGTCGCTTCCAGGGCGTAGCGCCAGACGTTGCCATTGGTGCCGCCGTTCGAGCCGTTAGAGCCATCGGTCCCACCGCCTCCACAGCCGGGGCTGAAGGCGAGCAACAGGACAAAGAAGCCGATTGCGGCGAGCCAAATTTTCACAGATGTTTCCCTCTCATGCGCGCTATTAGTTACCAGACCGGGCGATGCTACCTTTCCGTTCGCGGGGTTAACGAAGATCGAAAGCCGTGCGGGATGAGCTCGCCAAGCGTGTAGGTCGTCGCTTCACCCGATTCCGAAACAGTATGCACTTTTACCTGCGTAGGGTCCAGCGCAAATTCGAGCAAGACCTGCAGGCAGCCGCCGCAGGGCGTCGCGCCGTCTCTCGTTACGACGGCGATCTCCGAAATGTTGCTCCCCCCTCCACGGATCATCGCGAAGGCCGCATTTCGCTCCGCGCACATACCGAGCGGGTACGAGACGTTCTCGACGTTGCATCCGCTCCAAACGCGGTTCGCCTCATCCCGAACCGCAGCCCCGACCTTGTAGTGGCTGTAAGGCGCATAAGCGTTTTCGCGCGCTTGACGGGCAGCTTCGATCAGGTCGGACATGGCCATATTTTGGCGTGGATCGCGGTTCGTGGTTTCCCGGCGCCCAAGAAAGTGGCTCCGTCGCCTCTACCGAAAGGTGGCGACCGTGACGCCCTCGCCGCCCTCGCTTGCGTCGGCAAAGCGGTAGGAGCGGACGTGGGGGTGCCGGCGGAGGTAATCCTGGGTGACTTTGCGGAGGATGCCTTCGCCCTTGCCGTGGACGATGCGAACGGAGTCGAGGCCGCCGAGGACGGCGTCGTCGATGAAGCGCTCCAACTCCCGCTCCGCATCCTCGGCGCGCATGGCTCGCAGGTGGATTTCGGTGGTGGCGGTCTGGGCCTTCTGGAGGCGCACGTTGGGCTGGGCTCGTTTGAGGTTCTGGCTCGGCGCGGCGACCGGCGAGAGGGAGGTCACGGGCACCGTCATCTTCAGGACGCCGACTTGGACGACGGCCTGCCCGCCCTTCGGCTCCTCGATCACGGTTCCGACTTGGCTGTAGCCTTCGATGCGGACGGTCGTTCCCTTCGCGATTCCGGCAGCGGGCGCCGGTTTATCCTTCTTTGGAGCCAGCTCCTGCGCGAACTCGATTCCGACCGACTGGAGATCCTTGAGATCTTGCCTCACCTTCTCGATCGACTTCTGATCCGGGGCGCGTTTGAGCTCGTCGAAGAGGCGCGCGGCTTCCAGGCGGATTTCGCGTAAGGCGGCGTCGATGGCCTCCTGGGCGCGGCCATGGGCATGCTCGCGGACCTCGCGGGCTTCGGCGAGCTTCGCGTCGGCCTCCTTCTCCTTCCGCTTGAGCTCGGCAAGCCGCCGATCCGCTTCGCCTTGGGCGATCCGGGCCTGCTTTTGAGCCTGGTCGAGTTTCTCGAGCATCGTCGCGACGTCCTGCTGCTGCTCGCCGAGCCCAACCCGGGCCTCCTCGACCACGCTCTTGGGAATGCCATAGCGCTCGGCGATCCGCAACGCCTGGGAGGCGCCCGGGGCGCCCATGATGAGGCGGTAAGTCGGGCGGAGGCTCTTCACATCGAACTCCATCGCCGCGTTCTGGAAGCCGTCGGTGTTGTAGGCGAAGGCCTTGAGCTCGCCGTAATGGGTGCTGGCGAGGATGGCCGCGCCTTTACGCTGCATGTCGAGAAGGATCGCGCGGGCCATCGCCGCGCCCTCCGCGGGATCGGTGCCCGCGCCGACTTCGTCGAGGAGGACGAGCGCGCCCTTTTTCAGGCCATTCAGGGCCGCCGCGATGTTCTTAATGTGGCCGCTGAAAGTTGAGAGGGATTGCTGAAGGCTCTGCTCGTCGCCAATGTCCGCCCAGACCTGAGTGAATGGGCCGAGGCGGACGTCGAGGGCGGGCACAGGAATGCCGGACTGCGCCATCAGCGCGAAAAGTCCGACGGTTTTGATCGAAACCGTCTTGCCGCCGGTGTTCGGACCGGTGATGAGGACGCTTCCGTTATCGGCATAGACCTCGATATCAAGGGGAACCGCGATGGCCGGATCGAGAAGGGGATGACGGCCGCCCTGGATTTTGATGCCTACCGACTTCAGGGGCTGGGGAATCGTGCCTTTGAGGTCGTAGCCAAGCTTCGCCTTGGCGAGGAGAAAGTCGACGAAGCCGGCTTGCTCGATGCCGCCGATGGCGTCCTCCGCGATCGCGCCGACCTTGCCGCTCAGGCTCGCGAGGATTCGCTGCTCCTCGGTGCGTTCGGCGGCCTGGATTTCCCGCAAGGCGTTGCCAAGCTGGAGGACTTCCTCCGGCTCGATGTAGACGGTCGCGCCGGTCGCACTGGTATCGTGGACGATGCCGCGAACCTTGCCCCGGTTCTCGGATTTGACGGGGATGACGTAGCGGCCGTCGCGAACCGTATAGATCGGATCGGAAAGCAACTCGCGCGTCGAGCCGGTCGTAAAGCTCTGGATACGGTCCTGGATCCGCTGGGAGGTGCTCCTCTTCTTTTGCCTCAGCGAGGAAAGCTGGGGGCTCGCACCATCTTTGACCATCCCGTCGGATTCGAGGGAATCGAAGATTTGATCTTCGAGCCGCTTGTGCTCGGGAAGGAATTCGACGTGCCGCCAAAGGATCGGGTAGTCGGCGCGTGCGGCTTTGACCGCTTCTTTGAGATTGCGCATCGCGTAGAGCGAATCGGCGACCTGCAAGATTTCCTCTCCGACGAGAGCCGCGCCTTTGCTCGCCCGGTCCAGCGCTTTCCGGGGATCGCGGAGCGCGCCGAGAGAGGGCGCCGTGCGCTTGGCGATGAAGTCCATCGCCTCTCGCGTCTGCTCGAGCAGCCGCCAAACGTCGTCCGCATCGAAGGATGGAATTAGCTCCTCGGCCAAGGCAGCCCCGATCGGCGTCTCGCAGAGGTACTGGAGACGTTCTTGGATCGCATCGAATTCGAGGACCTGCAACGCGTGCATCTCGTTCATTTTGAACGCTCTCGCGGGAGATCGTGATTCGTGGACCCAGATTCGCGATTCGTGGATCGCCTCATGTTTCGTGATAGACGACGAGAGACAAACCACGATCTACGACGAAAGCGTCACAATAGAACCAAATGCTCGCTGCGCTCGCTCTTATCGCTCTCGGCGGACCGACGACGGTCGAGTTGATCCCGACCGACGACGTCTGGGTCTATTCCCACGCTTCCGACCCGATGAAGGACCCCTATCTGCGGGTTTGGGGGGCCGAAGGAAAGGATGTCGCGAAGGACGTCAACGAGGTCCAGGACTTCTCTTACAGCTATCTGCGGTTCGATCTCACCACGCTGCCGAAGGGGAAGATCACCGGCGCGACCCTGACTCTGACCCATTTGGGACATCCGGGGTTCGACGAGGCTTATTCGAAGCTGAATCCGATCAAGGCGCGCCCGCTGCCGATCGACTTTCGGGAGAAGACCTGGGACTTCTCCAAGATCGACCAGATCATGCCGGAGCCGGGCGACAAGACGGCCTTTGGTAGCGGCTATGCGGAGAATATTCCTACCGACGACAAGGAGTTCAAGATCACGGTCGATCTGCTGAAGGGTCCGAACGACTTTCGCAAATACGTCGAGTCCGGCGCGAGCTCGGCGAGCAAGTCCATCGATTTCGCGCTGACAGCCTCGCTGGACGTCGAGGAGATGGGCCAGAGTTGCATCTACAAGATCTATTCGAAGGACTGCGAAAACCCGGCCAAGCGTCCCGTTCTCAAGCTGACGGTCGAGCCTTAACCGGTCCCCCGAGGAGACGCAGGCCATTGAGGATGACGATGACCGTCGATCCCTCGTGGCCGATGACGGCGATCGGCAAAGGCAGCTTGAAGAAGAGGGAAGTGATCGTCAGGACGGCAATTACGCCTGTCGCGAAGATCAGATTGGCGGCGATGATCCCATTGGTGCGTCGGCCGAGGCGGATCACATCGGGGATGCGGCCAACCTTGTCGTGCATGAGGACGATGTCGGCGGAATTGAGGGCGATATCGCTTCCGAGCCCACCCATCGCGACGCCGATGGTAGCCCGAGCGAGGGAGGGAGCGTCGTTGATTCCGTCGCCCACCATCATGACCGTCCGGCCCTGACCGACGAAAGAAGCGATCGCGGCGGTCTTGTTTTCCGGCATTAGGCCCGCCTCGAACCGCTCGATTCCGACTTCTTTGGCAACGGTCTGAGCGGTTTCGTAGTTGTCGCCGGTCAGCATCACGACCTCTTTCGCCCCAAGGGACCGCAGCTCTTTGACGGTTTGAATGGCGTCAGTGCGCGGGGAATCCTGGAATCCGAGCGCCGCCAGCTCATTGCCGAAAGTGACGAGGGCGACTGTCATGCCTCGCCTTTGGAGTTCCTTGGAGTGCTCGACGAACTCGTCGGTCGGAGTCAAGAATTGCCGCAGGAATTGCAGTTGGCCGATGGCGACCCGCTTGCCGTCCACGACCGCGCTGACGCCGAGTCCGGGCGCAACTTTCTGATCGACGGCCTCCGGCACATCGACTTTCCATTCGCGGGCGGCGCTAAGGATCGCTTCGGCGATCGGGTGGGTGCTGTACTGCTCGGCGGCGGCGGCGGCCCGCAGGATGGCCAAGGCTTCTTCCGACATCTGCGGACCTCCCATCCAGCACTTTTCCTCCTCGAGGCAAGGCGCGCCGGCGTGGACGTGGGCGTGCGAGCAGAGGCAAATTTCGTGGAGCCTCGGCTTGCCCTCGGTCAGGGTTCCCGTCTTATCGAGAACGATCGTGTCTACGCGCCCGGCGGATTCGATGAAACTCCCGCCGCGCACGAGGATGCCGTTCCTGGCCGCCCAGGTCAGGGCGCTGAGCGTGGAGGCGGGCGTTGAGATAACGAGCGCGCACGGGCTGAGGGCGACGAGGAGGGTTAGGGAAGTCAAAAGGGCGGCGTTGAACGGCGTTTGCATAACTAACGCCCGGATGACGAGCGAAACGAGGAACGCGCCGACGACGAGGAAGGTGTACTTCTGACCAAACCATTGGCTGATCCGCTCGCCGCTCGCCTTGTTCTCCTGAGCGTCCTGGACGAGGCTGACGATCTTGTCGAGGGCGCTGTCGCCGACGCGGGCGCGGACGGCCACAACGACGCTGCCTTCGAGGTTTTGGGTGCCGGCGAGAACCGAATCGCCGCGGGACTTGGCGACGGGAATCGATTCGCCGGTCATCGAACTCTGATCGACCTGAGTTTTGCCGGATACGATTTCGCCGTCCGTCGGGATCGATTCGAAGGGAGGAATGCGGATTTCGTCGCCGACTTCGAGGGCTTCGACGGGGACGCGCTCGTCGATTCCGTCTCGGATGCGGACAGCCTGGGTCGGGCGAAGACGGACAAGACCTTCGATGGCGGAGCGGGTCTTCGCCATCGCGATCGATTCGAGAGTGCTGGAAAGGCTGAAGAGGAAGAGGAGAGCCGCGGCGTCTTCGGGATGTCCGACGGCGACCGCGCCGATGGCGGCGAAGACCATCAGGAAGTTGACGTCGATGCTCCTTTCCTTCAGCGACTTCCAGGCGCTATTGAGAGCAAAGTAGGAGCCAAAGGCGACGCTCGCGTAGGCGATAAGGTGGTTATCGGTGATGAGGGCGAGAACCAGAGCAAGCGCGCAGAGGGCCGTCAGAATCGACTGCACGTTCGTCAGCAAACCGGACCAGCCGCTCGCCTTTGGCGAGTCGGCCTTTACTTGGGGGCTACTCATTCGAAATACGCTTCGTTAGTGAATCACTTTTGAGCGCGAGCTTGTTGGTCCTGTAAATATTCTGGCTCGACAGGGAGCCCTTCCTAATTAAATACGTGGGTTTCGCGGCTGCATCCGCAAAAAGGGCTCACGGATGCAGCCAAGTGGCGGTTTATTCGCCGCCTCGGACCACGTCCCCGCTCGGATATCCTTCCGGTCCGATGTGGGGAGCCTGGATAGGGGGTACTTCGAGGGGCTGTTGAGGCTCTCCGCGGTCGCCCCTGAAGAACCGTCCCAACGCCAAAGAAATGTCGTCGAAGATCGTGTAGGAACAGGGGATGACGAAGAGGGTCAGCAGGGTCGACAGAGAGATGCCGCCGATGATGATAATGCCGATGGTTTGGCGGAATTCCGAGCCGCGGCCGATCGCGAGGGCGATCGGCAGCATGCCGAGAATGAGGGCCAAAGTTGTCATCAAGATCGGGCGCAAACGGGTCGGGCCGGCCTCGATGAGCGCATCGTGGCGCGTTCGCCCGCGATGCCGCAGCGTATTCGCGTAATCGACGACCAGGATCGCGTTCTTGCCGACCAAGCCGACCAAGCAGACGATACCGATGAACCCGACGAGGTCGAACTGCTTGTCGGTCAAAACGAGAGCAAGGAGCGCCCCCGTGAAGGCCATGGGCTGGGCAAGCTGGATGATCAACGGATACAGCAGGTTGTCGTACAACGAGGCGAGCAGCATGTAGACGAGAATGAGGCCGAGCACGAGGGCGCCGAGCATATAGCCCGACTCGCGCGCCTGGGCGTCGGCTTGGCCGAGCGGGCGCAAGGTGACTCCCTCCGGGATCATGTGGTTGTCCTGGATCCATTTGTCGACGGCCGCTTGCATCGTTCCCGGCGAGTTGCCGGGGAGAATGTCGGCGGTCACGCGAACCTCCTCGAGACGGTTGCGTCGGTCGATTTTGTCGACAGCGGGCCGAATCTGGGGGCTCGTCAGATCGGAAACCGTGATCGGGTTGCCCGACTTGAAGACGACGGGGAGCTGATTGACGATATTCGGATTGTTCCGGTCTTTGAGGTCGAGCATCACGCGGATGTCGTACTCGTCGCCGTGGATGCGAAGCTTCGCGTCGTTATTGCCACTGTAGAGAGTCCGAAGGGCCGCGCCGAGATCGGCGAGAGTGACATTCGCATCCGCCATGCGCTCACGGTCGGGGCTGAGCTGAAGCTCCGGCTTGCCTTCCTTTGCGCTGACGTCGGGATTGATGACGCCCTTGACCGCGCCGTCGGCGAGGCCTCGCTGGATCTTCTTCGCCGTCGCGACGAGGAGGGCATGATCGTTCGAGCCGAGGCCCAATTGGATCGGCGAGCCGAAGCCGCCGCCCTGGCCGGAGTCGACCAGAACGGAAGCGCCGGGGATATGCCCGATCTGCTGGAGGAGGCGGGCCGAGACGAGCGTCGTGGAGACGTCTCTGAGCCGTTCAGGCGAGTGGCGGAGCTTATCGAGCAGCGCCGCCTTGTCGTACAGCGTGATGGTGATTTGCGCGTAGTTCGAACCGGTCGCGCCGCCTCCGCCGAAGCCGCCGCTTTGCGAACCGACCTGTGAAGTGACGTACTTCGCTTCCGGCTCCTTCATCGCGATCTGCTCGATCCGGCTCACGACCTTCTGAGTCTCATCGAGATTTGACCCGGGAGGAAGCTGGATATTGATGCTGACCGACCCCTGATCCGTAGACGGCAGGAAGGAGAACTTGAACACCATGTCCTGCTTCCATTTCGCGTACAGGTAGCCGCCGAAGGAGGCTATCGGGAACATCAAACCGAAGAGAAGGCCGAACAGGATGAACCGATACCGTGTGGTCCTCATGAACGGGTTCGCGACGAGAGCGGGAATCGCCAGGACGACGAACGGAGCGATCCACGGCACCAGCAAGCCGGCAAAAAGCGCCGCGATGGGGTTCATCCCGGTCGAGGCCATCGCGACGAAGACCAGCACACCGACCCCGATCAATCCCCAGGTTGCCACGTACTTGAACTTCGGCGAGAAGGTGTTCTTGGCGAAGTTGTAGCCGAACACCGCCATCCCCAGGACGACGGAGGCGCCGAAGAAGCCAAAGCCTGCCTGAAATCCCTGAGCCGGCTGTTGGGCGAAACTGCCGCCAATGAAGGCGCCGACGGCGAAAAGGATGGCGAAGCCAAATTGGAAGACGAACCAACGGTGGTTGAGCGCCCACTCCAAACCTCGCCGGTAGGCGTTCTCGACTTTCCCGAAGACCCGTTCGAACCAACGAGCGAAGGCGCCGGTCGGATGCTCCATGTCCTCGCCCTTTCGGTACCACCTCGACGCGAGCATCGGCGTAAGGGTGAAGGAGACAAAGAGGGAGAAGAGGGTCGCGATAACGAAGCCGAGGGCCATCGGCTTGAAGAACTGGCCGACGATGCCGCCCATGAAAGCGATCGGCAAGAAGACGACGACGTCGGCGAGGGTGATGGCGATGGCCGCCAAACCGATCTCCGACCGTCCGTTGATAGCCGCTTCTCGTGGATCTTCGCCCATCCTCAAGTGCCGGTAGATGTTCTCGAGGACGACGATGGCGTCGTCCACAAGAACCCCGATGGCAAGGGACAGGGATAGCATCGACATGTTGTTGATCGTGAATCCGAATAGCTTCATCGCCATAAAGCTGGCGAAGATACAGGTCGGGATCGCGAGGGTGACGATCAACATCCCGCGGAAGTTGTGCAGGAAGATGAAAACGATCAGGGCGACGAGGAAGACGCCGAAGATCAGGGCGAATCGCATATCGTCCAGGGATTCGGTGATCTGTTTGGCGCTTTCCAGGGTCTTGATGAAGCTGATTCCCTGGTCCTTGTACTGCTTGACGATGTCCTGACAGACCTTGTCGGCGGCCTCCGTGATGTCGACCGCATTTCCATCCTTTGCCTTGGAAATGGCGATGGTGATATTGTCGTGGCCATTGAGGCGCGAATACTCGGTCCGCTCCTCGACCGCATCTTTGACTGTAGCGACGTCGGACAGGTGGACGGTCTTCGTCTGAGCCGGGCCGTTACCGCCGCCGTGCGGGTCGGTGACGGTGAAGACCAGGTCCCTCACTTGCTTGGGGTCCGTGAAGTCGCCGAGGACGCGGACCGAATACTCTTGAGTGCCGGTGACGATCTTGCCTGCGGGAACGTTGCCGGCGGCGAGGGTGACGGCGCGAACGACGTCGTTGATACCGAGTCCGTAGGCGAGAAGCTTGTCCTTCTTGACCTGGACCTGGATTTCCCGTACGTCGCCGCCGATAACGTCAGCGGAGGCGACGCCCTGAATCTGGCCGAACTTGTCGATGAGCTGCTTATCGATGAGGTCGCGAAGGTCACGGCTGTTGAGCTTCGTACTACCGATCGAGAGATAGAGGACCGGCTGGGACGTAAAGTCGTTCTTGCTAACCGTCGGCTTCAGGGCGTCCTTGGGCAAGTCGTTCGTGACCGCGTCTACCTTGGAGCGCACATCGCTAAGCGCGGTATCCATGTTGGTGTCGAGCTCGAACGCGATCGAAACCTGGGAAATGCCTTCCCGCGACGTGCTCGTAATCTCGCGGATGCCGTTGACGCCGGAGACGGCGCTCTCGATTTTCCTCGAAATCAGGTTGTTGATCTCTTCGGGACCGGCGCCAGGATAGGTTGTGACGACGGTGATCGACCCGAAGTTGACGTCCGGGTTAAGCTCCTTGTGCATGCTGCCATACGACAGGAAGCCGATCAGGATCGCGCCCAGCATGAGCATGAGCACGAAAACAGGCCGCGAAATTGCTGCTTTGGTTAGACCCATCGGTTACCCCCCGAGCGTTGAGCTGCCGGGCGCGGTCTCGGCCGTCTTCGGGCCTTCGATGCGCACCTTGCTTTTGTCGTTCAGGTTCTCCTGGCCCTTGACGACGATGGTGTCGCCGGGTGTCAAACCTTGCGTAATCTGGATGTCGTCGCCCTTTCGAAGGCCTGTCGTTACCGGCAGGGGCTTGACGCCGGTCGAGCCGACCATGCCGAACACGACCTGTTGGTCTTTGTAGTTGACGACGGCCGTCGACGGGATCATAATCGCCTTCGGAATCACGTTGAGCGTGATAACGCCGCGGGCAAACATTCCCGGCTTGATGTCCGGCTGGAGCGAGTCGAAGCTCACCCGAACCGAGAAGAGCCGTCCTACGTCGGAGCCGAGCGGATTGATGGCGGCGACGTGGCCGGGAAAGGATTTGCCGGGCAATGCGCTTAGGGTGATCGAAACCAAGCTGCCGGTGTGGACGAGCGGGATTTGATCCTCGGGGACGTCGCCCTCGAAGTAGTCTCCGGCGCGTCCGATCACTCTCGCCACCGTCGTTCCGGGGCTGGCGATCTGACCGGGCTGGGCAGGCTTGCCGGCGATCTTGCCCGCAAACGGGGCTCGAATTTCCGAATCCGTGATGGCCTGCCTCGCGACGTCCACTTGGGCCTGTGCCGATTGGACGGCAGCCTGGGCGGCTTTCACCTGATCCGAGAAAAGGACGTCGAGCTTCTTCTGCTCCTGAGCCTGGCGGACCTGTTCACGGGCACTGCGGACGGACTCCTCGGCAACGGCGATATCTTCGGGGCGGGCTCCCTCGTTCTGGAGAGCCTGATTCTGAAGGGCGGAGTTGTATTGGGTCTGCGCGGCGACGTAGGCGTTCTGGGCCTGCTCCAACTGGCTCTTCGGGATGGCGCCTTGATCGTAAAGGGTCTGCTTTCGGTCGACATCCTTTTGCGCGATATCGAGGTTCGTCTTCGCCTGCTTGACGGTCCAGTCCATTTGGATCCGCTCTTCCTTCCGAGCGCCGTTCTTCACCTTTTCGAGGTTGGCTTGCGCCGACTTGAGCTGGGCCTGAGCCTGGGCAACTGCCGCGGAGCTTTTCGCCGGACCGAAGCGGGCATTGGCAATCGCCTGGGAAAGCTGCGAATTGGCGGTGGAGAGACCGGCGATCGCCTGCCGAAGTTGAGCCTGCTGGACGCTCGTATCGAGCGTCGCCAAGAGCTGTCCGGCTGTCACCGGGTCGCCATCCTTGACATACACGCCGACGAGCTTGCCCGACGTCTTTGCCCCGACCGAGGCGTCCTCTCCGGCCGTTACCTGTCCGGTGATTTCGAGGGTGTCGGATACGGGCTGGGTCGAGACGGACATGACGCTGACGACTTGGGTGGGGTCGCTGACGATTTTCTGGGTCGCTTTAGCCTGTTGCTGAGCCTGGCGGTCGACGCAACCGGTTAGGGCCAAAGCGGCCGTTAGCGTAAGTGCACAAATTAACCAGCGTTTCACGGTTAGTTTCCTTTAGTAGTGGTGGAAGCCTGGGCCGACTCGGCGGCCTTTACATCGTCGACGCCGAGCGCATGTTGCAACTGGGCGTAGGCGGTGAGGTAGTCGTAACGCGCGGCGACTTCCTGATTCCTAGCTTGGGTCAGGAGGGTCTCCGCATCGGTCACCTGGAGGAGGATGCCTTCGCCGGCCTGATACCGAATCCTGGCAAGCCGTAGATTCTCCTCGGTGTACTGGACTTGTTTGGTGGCGCTGTCGAGTCGCTCGCTGGCGTTCAACATATTCGCCACTGCTTGCCGCACCTCTTGCGAGATGCTCTCAAGCTCTTGATCGTATTGGAGCTTCGCTTGATCCTCGTCTTGCTGGGCCTCTTTGACGCGCGCCTTCGTGATCCCGGAATCGAAAATCGGGAAGCCGAGCGTGAGAGTCCCGCCGAGCGTGTAGGGCTGGGCGAAGGCTCCGGTATTGAAGCTGCGGTTGTAGTTGACGGCGAAATTCAGCGTCGGCATATTGCCGGTCTGAGCAGCCCGCCGAATCTCTTCGAGGGCCTTGCGCGTCTCCAAGAGGGCTTTCGCCTCGGGGCGCTGTGCGTGGGCCTGGTCGCGCAGCTTGCCTTCGTCGCCCGGCTTATCGGGAAGGGCGGCTACATCGACAAGCTCGACGGGCGTATCGATCGGCCGCGCCAACACGGCGTTGAAATTGGCGTTGGCGATCGCCAGGGCGTTCTGGGCCGCGATCAGGTCCGACTGGGATTGCTGGACCTGGCTCTGGACGCGAAGGGTGTCGACGTGAGCAGCGACGCCGTTCTGCTCCAGAAGTTGGCTGTTCTTGAGCTGCTCCTGGGCATCCTTTAGCGCCTGCTGCTGGACGTCGACGAGCTTCTGGGCGCGGAGGACTGCGAAGAAAGCGTTACGGGCGTTCAGTTTGATGTCGTTACCGGCGGCCGCGAGGTTCTCCATCGAGGCGCGATAGTTCGATTTGGCGGCGCCAAGCTGATGGTGCAGCGAGCCGTTGATGTCGATGGGGACCGAAGCCGAAACGGAGGCTGACTTGGCATCGATCGGCGAGGTCACGACGGTCTGGCCGCCGAAGTTGGCGGTGCCTTCCCGGTCATAGCGGGTGTACGATCCGCCGAGGTTGATCTGAGGACCGAGATGGCCGGCTGCCTCGTTCACGGCCGCGCCCTGGCGCGCCACTCTCGTCTGGGCGATCAGGACCGAATAGCCGTTTTGGAGGGCGACCTGAACGGCCTGATCGATCGAGAGCGGGCCTGTTTGCGCCTGAGAGACGCCAAAGATAGCGAGTCCAAACCAGATGGGCATTTACTGAACCTCCCTTTGCTCGGCCTGATCCAGCATCGCGCTGAAGTCGTCTAGGAACGCGCGCGCCGAATCGATCTTGAAGACCATCAATCCGTGATGAGCTGGATGCCTCATGATCAGCAACTTATCTCCCTGTTGAATCCCCATTGCGGCTCGAGCTTCCGAGGGGATGACGATTTGCCCTCGCTCGCCGACCGTTACCGAACCATAGAAGCACGCGTCAAACTGGCTTCCTTTCAGCGATTTCTGAGAAATCATATTTTTCATACCGATGCTACCTAACCGGCGTTTCGGCATATAGGTCTTTCTGCAACGGCCTGTCCCTTACTACGGGGTTTAGCGGGTATGGTTCGACCGCTCATGCCCTTTCCTCTCTTCGCTTGCTCCATTCTCGCCTCATGGTGGTTCCCGGTACAGGGCGTTGGACCCACCACGGTTGCCTCGGTGGCACTTTCGACTCATTCCGAGGATGGAACGGTCGTTGGTCGAGGTCCGATTTCGACCCGCAACGGCCGGGTCGTCTGCTTGCCGTTCATGCGCTTCGTGCCCAGGGACGAATTCTTAGGGAAGGGTCAGAGCTCGCTAGAGAGCTCGATTCAAGTCATCAACGACGTCAGGCGCGATCCGAAAGACACTCACCAGCCTCCTGTTCTCTTCGAAGACCAGGAGACGCAGCGGCTGTCCTTCCTGTACAGCCGGGGTATCGGCAAGGGCTTCGAGGCGTCGGTCGAGGTTCCCTTCTTGGCCCGGGACGGCGGATTTATGGACCCGATCATCAACTGGTGGCACCACACGATCCTTCCGCCCCAGGACCGGGTCCGCGACAACCTCCCGTTCGGCCAATGTATCGTGACCATTCCAGGCGTCGGCACCTTCGCCAGCGCGAACGGGGTGGGCGATATTTCGTTTTTCCTGAGGAAGCGGCTGAATTCGAAAGTGATTCTTGCGGCGGGCGTGAAGGCGCCGACCGGCAACGCGGCGGAACTGCTTGGGAGCGGGGCTTTCGACGGCGGCCTGAATCTCGAATATCGGACGATGATCGGCCGCAAGATTCAGCTCGACGTGTCGGCCGGGTTCGTGGGTCAGGGCAAGCCGATCGTGCTGAAGCACGCGCGGGGCCTCGTCGACCAGGAATCTCTGGCTTTCACGTACTTGCGGAACAGCCGCGATGCGTGGGTCGTGCAGTGGCAAAGCGAAGCCGCTCCGGTTCTCACGACGCCGTCGGCGGACGGCGGCCATCGTATGCTGACCTTTGGGTACGAGAGGAGGCTGGCGCACGATGAGCGGCTGGATCTGTATTTCTCCGAAGACCACGACCTGGTCCCCGGCGCGCCGCTGCTGGTCAATATCGCCCCCGACTTCACGATCGGGATTCGGATTACGAAGCGGTTTTAGCGGCGCCGACTTTCAAGAGTCGCATCGGCGCGGAGGCGGATGTCTCTTGCGTTTAATGTCATTCTTGAGCGAAGCGAAGATTAGAATCCGCGCGACGCCCGTATCAGGTCTTCGCTTCGCTCGAGGATGACAACCTGTGCGGTAGGGGGCTGATCTACGCAGTCCGGCGCTCGGTCGGATCGCGGCGGAAGGCGAGGAGGATGGCGGCGGCGATCAGCATGACGATCACGAAGTTCGCGACGGCGATGGCGGTTCCGTATCCAAACTTGGAGTAGAGGAACGCGTTGCTGTAGAGGTAAGTCAGCATCACCTCCGTGCTGTGGTCCGGACCACCTTGGGTCATGAGATAGACGAGCGCGAACACGTTGACGACGGTGATGGCGATGTGGACGACGGCGATTCGCTTCACCGACCAGAGCATCGGCCAGGTGACTTTCCAAAACCGGCGGAGGCCGACCGCGCCGTCGAGCTCGGAGGCTTCGTAGATGTCGGCCGGGATCGCCTTGAGGCCGGCCGCAAACAGCATGATGTAGAAGCCGACGGCGTACCAGGCGAACGCGACTCCGACGGAGCCCAGCGCGGTGCGCGGCTCGCCCAACCAGGTATGCACCCATCCTTCCAAGTGAACGGCGTTCAGGAAGGAAGTGACGAGGCCGAACTCCGGGTTGAGGACGAATAGCCAGAGGATGGCGACGGCTACGAGCGAGATCATCTGGGGAAACAGGACGACGCTTCGCAGGGTCTTCGATAGCCGCCCGCTTCCTTGGATACCATGCGCGACGGCGACTGCGATGGCAAGGATGATCGCGCCACCGACAACGAGCAGCGATAGATTGTTTCGAACGGCCTCCCAGAAGATGTCGTCGTGGGCTAGCTTGACGAAGTTCTGGGCGCCGACGTATTTGCGTTGATTCGAGAGCCCGCTCCACTGATAGGTGGAAAGCGCGAAGGACTGGATCAGAGGGTAGACGACGACGCCTGCGTAGATCAGGACAGCGGGCGCTAGGAAGGAAACGATAAAAAGCCCCCGCCCCCGCTTACTCATGCCGAGGCTATTTTCGCACAAGTGGATTAGCTTCCGTTGGCGGTTTGGGGCATTGCCACGTCGTTTGCGAAGACAAGGCTGACCGCATGGGTCCGGTTGTGGGCTCCGAGCTTATGGCAGATGCGAACCCAATAGGAGCGAACCGTATAGATCGAGAGGCCGACGAGGGCCGCGATTTCCTTATCGGTATGCCCTTTGCTGGCGAGGCAGACGAGCTGAAGCTCTCGCGTTGACAGCAGATCGAACGCCGGGTGAGACGGAAGCCATACGTGCAAGCTAAGGCCATCGGCCTCCGTACGACAGCCCAACCGTTGAAGTCCGGCTTCCACGCGTGCGAGGGTGTCGAGATCGCGAACCTGGACATGGAAGTCCACCGGTTCTGAGGACAGCCCGCCATGAAGGCACTCTGGTTCGCCTGACGCCATCTCGTAAAAAGGGAGGAGCGACGCACTCCATCTGCCTCGAAACGAGGTTGCAGGCGACGCTGCCAACAGCTTAATTAAAGCCATGTCGCTCTACGAAGTGATGTCACTTTTTCAATTGACCGGTTCAATACGGACAATGATCTCTTGACGAGATTTTCTACGACGCTATAAAAGGCGGCTTGCATCTAAGATGGTGTAGCCGCAATATGGGATTTGCAGGTGAGGAGAGGAACCTGCGACGAGAGGGAAGGCAGCCGAAGCGTTACCGCAAAGGTGTTGGGCCCTGAAGCTAGGGACGTAGAGATTGCCGACCCCTCTCATCCTCTTCGTCGTTCCTCCGATGAGCCGGCTGAACGATCGGAAGGCACGTTCTCAACCTCGCCTGCTCCCAAGGAGAGAGAACATGAGCACAACGTTGCTACCCACGACGACGGTCGGCCCATTCGAGCGGCTGAACCAGATGATGGAGGAGCTTTTTCCTTCGACGCCGCTTCTGGTGCCGAGAACCCTATTCCCGCCGGTCGATATCAAAGAGACCGACAAAGAGTTGACTTTCGTTGCCGAGATCCCGGGGATGCTTCGCGAGAACATCGAGGTCGAGATGGTCGGCGACACCCTGATCCTGAAGGGAAAGAAGGAGGAAGAGAGGACTGAGGAGAAGGAAGGCTGGGTTCGCAAGGAGCGCAGCCACGGATCTTTCCAGCGCTCTTTCCGCCTCGACGTTCCCGTCAAAGCCGAGGAGATCACGGCCGAGTATAAGGAGGGCCTACTAAAAGTCGTGCTTCCCAAGCTCGAGGTCGTGAAGCCCCAGAAGATCACGGTCCGACCATAACGCGAGGGGCTGAGACCCGAGAAAGCGAGCGGCGCACGCCGCTCGCTTTTTTTGGTTCATCAGAGCTTGTGTTTGGCGACCGTGGAGTCGTCTCGCGTCTTCTGAGCGGCCTGCTCGGCCCGGTCGCAGAACTGTTCAGGGGTGATCTCGCCGTTTAGTAATGAGGTGAGGGCTCCTTCGATGTCGGTTTCCATCGCCGCGTACCATTGCCGCGCGAGGTAGGAGTAGACCGTCTTGCTCTTCTTGAAGAGCTGAGCGGGAACGACGAGAGTTTCCGGCAACTTGGCCTGATCGCTGCCTTTGATGGACATGAGGGTCGCCTTCTGCTCGACGAACTCTTTGGCCTTCGGCAGGGAGGTCATGTACTTGAAAAAGGCGATGGCTCCGTTCGCATTTTTCGCCTCGGCCGGGACCATCCAAGGCTCGATTTCGATGCAAAGGGCGGTTGGATCGCCTTTGCCGCCCTTGACGAGGGGCGGCATCATGAACTGCATCTTCGCATTCGGCGGCATCACGTCCTTCATCTCGGAATAGAGCCAGGTCCCGCAAGGGATCATGGCCGCCTTGCCTCGCAGAAACTCGGTCTGGGAGGCCGTATGGTCGAGGCCGACGGCGCCCTTCTCGAAGTCGCCCTTGTCCTGGAGCTCGCGGATCATCGTGGCAGCCTGAAGGACGGCAGGATCCTTCCACGCACCCGGTTTCAGATTCTGGATATCGTTGATAACCTGGATTCCTCCGATATCCTGCGCCCAGGGCAGGAGCATGCCTTGCAGCATGTAGTAAGGATATTTGCCTTGGAAGGTGATCGGGGCGATGCCCTTTGCCTTGATCTTCTCGCAGAGGGCGAGGAGGTCGTCGAAGGTTTGGGGAGCCTGCCAGCCGTTCGCGGCGAATACGTTCGGGTCGTACCACCAGCCCCAGACGCTGAAGAAGTAGGGCAGAACGAACTGGTGGCCGTCCTTCTGGCCGAGCTTGAGAATGGAGGGCTCGAAGGTATCGCGCCATTTCTCCTGCGAATCGTAGGCCGGCGAGTCGAGCGCGTTGTCGAGGAGCATGAGTTGGTTCTCCTCGGCGGCATTCCAATGGTCGTACTTCCAACTCGGATACATCAGGTCGGGCGGCGACCCGGCCAGCATGCTGGTCCGGATTTGGGCGGCGATGTCTGGCGAGCCATCGACCTTGACCTTCAGGCCGGGATTCTTCTCTTGGAATTCCTCGCCCGCCGTCTGATAAAAATCGATTTTGTATCCGCCCTTGAAGGCGAGCACAGTCAGGTCGCCACTCAGTTTGCCTTCGCCGGTCGGCGCCTCCACGCTCTTCGACGTGGACGAGTTGTCGCCTTCTCCTTTGCCTCCGTCGGACGGTCCGCAGCCGGCCAGCAGGGCGGCGACGCCAATGATTCCGAACCCAATCTTCCAGTTCATCGATTAACATTCTGCTCGTTTTGCCGCTTGATTGGAAGGGCATGCCGGAAATGCCGGCGGGGCGCCGGCGCTCCCAGCTACTTCGAAGGGCATAATGAGCCATGCAGAAGGTAGTTCTCGTCGGGTGCGGCTTCATGGGCAACATGCACGGCACCGTTTACGGCCTGTTGCCGAACGCGGAAATGGTCGCAGCCGTCGACAAGGACCCGATTCGGTTGAAGGAGTACTGCGACAAGTTCGGTTGCCTCGGCTACACGACGCTTGCCGATGCGATTCAAGCGGAGAACCCGGACGTGGTCGACATCTGCCTGCCGACGGACCTCCACGCTTCCTTCGTGGCCGAGGCCGCGGGGCGCGGCAAGCACGTTTTCTGCGAAAAGCCGATGGCGAGAACGGTCGAGCAGGCCAAGGCGATGGCGGAAGCTTGCGAGAAGAACGGCGTGCGGCTCATGCTCGGCCACTGCATCCGCTTTTGGCCGGAATATGCCCTGTTGAAGCAGATCGTCGACGATGGGCGGCTTGGAAAGCTGCTGTCGATCAATCTGACGCGCTTCGGCGAATTTCCAAGTTGGTCGAGCGAGAACTGGCTGGCGAGCGAGGCCCGATCCGGTGGCGGTGTGCTCGACATGCACATCCACGACACGGACTACGCCCATTACATCCTTGGGCAACCGGACGAGATGGTCTCGTTTGGGACGATCGACGACAAGGGGCCGTCGTTCGTGTTTACAACGATGCGCTTCGGCCAAACCGTCGCTCATCTCGAAGGGGGTTGGAATCTGCCGCACTTCACGCCGTTCAAGATGGCCTTTCGCGCGATCTTCGAGCGGGGCGCGGCGATTATGGATGGCGGACCGATGACGATCTACGAAGATGGGAAGGAACCGACCGTTCCGGAGTTTCCGAAGATGGAGGCTCAGGGGGGTGGCAACATCTCCGATCTCGGCGGCTATTTCGTCGAGCTGAAGTACTTCATCGACCGCCTTGAATCGGGTGAGCCGTTCGAGGTCGTTACGCCGGAAACCTCGCTGCAGTCGCTCAAGACGGCCCTGGCGGAAATCGACCAGATCAAGGCGAGGAGCGCAGTCTGACGGGAAGGATCGCAGTGTGGCACGGGCTTCCAGCCCGTGGGTGTCCCCGGCTTCCAGCCTGGGTCCAGAGGCTGGAAGTCTCTGGGGCCGATGCTACGTTCGGGGCGCCACGATGAAGAAAGTCCTGACGACCCTGGCCCTCGCCATCTTCACCCTCCTGATCCTCTTGCCGATCGTTTGGGTCCTCATTTCGAGCGTCAAATCTGGGGCGGACATCATCGGCAAGCCATGGGCTCTGCCGACCAGCTTGCAGTGGGTGAATTACAGACATGCCTGGGACGAAGCGGGCATTGGCCCCGCGTTTTTGAATAGCTTGATCGTCACGGTCTCGACTCTCTTGATCCTCCTGCCGGCGGGATCGATGGCGGCCTACATTCTCGCCCGCTACCCCTTTCCCGGCCGGAACCTGATCTTCGGCACGTTTCTGGGCGGGATGATGTTTCCGAATTTCCTCGTCATTGTGCCCCTGTTCTTCCTGCTTCGCTCCCTGCACCTGGTGGACACGAAGACGGGATTGGTCCTCGTGTACGTGGCCTATTCGCTTTCGTTTACGGTGTTCGTGATGACGGGCTTCTTCCAGAGCCTGCCGGGCGAGCTTGGCGAAGCCGCGATGATCGACGGATGCGGGCATTCTGGGACGTTCTGGAAGGTGATGCTGCCCCTAGCGAGGCCAGGGCTGATTGTCGTCGGCATCTTCAATGCGATTGGGCTTTGGAACGAGTACAGCCTCGCCCTCGTCCTGATGTCGAGCCACGAAAACTGGACGCTGCCGCTCGGCATCGCCAACGTGACGATGACCCAGCAGTATCAGAGCGATTGGGGCGCCCTGTTCGCGGGCCTCGTGATTGTCATGCTCCCGGTCATGATCGTCTACTGGATCTTCCGCGACCGGATTCACGAGACGATGCTCGCGGGCGCGGTGAAAGGCTAGAACCATCCGGCGGCGGCCCCACGACTATATGTACGTGAAGCATTATTTCGTTATGGTCGGAATCGCGCTCGTTGGTTGCGCGGCTGCCCAAACATTCTTTTATGGAGGAGATACGGAGGGCGAAGCTCCTTACGGTTATCCGAAGGTCGCGCTCCACGACGAGAAGATTTACGATGACGTTCACTTTTCGATAGGAAGCGGCATCACCGGCATTTTTGGGAACTTCCTCGATCTGACGGGAGGAACGGCATTGACGGGCTCTTACGAGGTCCGATCCGGGGTCGGTGCGGGAAACGGCGGAACGTTGATCGCGTCGGGTTCCGGGAGCGTCCAAGCCGCTTTGACCGGCCGGACCCTCTTTGGCATTAACGAGTGGAGTTACACCTTGCGTTTCTCCCGGGTGGATCTGCCGGCCGGAACCTACTGGATCGAACTCAAGCTTGACAGCCCGAACGGCCAGCCGTCGTGGCTAACGGTGACAAGGGGGACGAACGGTGTCGGCGGTCCCCTCGATAACGGCAACAGCTTCTTTTCGAGCGTCGCCAGCGACTATAACTTTGCCCCAACGAACTCGTTCGGAGGCGGGAGCTACGACTTTTCTCTCGGCTTGATAGGCATCCCGGCGCCAGAGCCGGTAAGCCTCTCCGTCCTGACTGCGGGCTGTTTCGTTCTTTTGCGGCGCAGGCAGGCTACTCGACGGTGACGGACTTCGCCAGATTCCTCGGCTGATCGATCTCGCAGCCGGCGATCCGCGCCGTGTGGTACGCGAAGAGCTGGAGGGGGATGATCGAGAGTAGGGCGTTCAGGAAGTCGAACGGGGTGTTGGGGACGCGAATGGTCATCTCCGCGACCTTGTGAACGACCTGATCCTCCGTCGTGGTGATCGCCACGACGGTGCCGCCCCGCGCTTGGACTTCCTTGATGTTGCTCGTCACTTTGTCGGCGATCAGGGGATCGGTTGCGCCGACGACGGCGACCACTCCCGGCTGAACGAGAGCCAGTGCTCCATGCTTCATCTCACCCGCGGGATATTCCTGGGTCGGGATATAGGCGATTTCCTTCAGCTTGAGGGCCGCCTCTTGGGCGACGTAGGCGTCGGCTCCGCGCCCGAGGAAGAAGCATAGCGGCATGTTGCCAACCTTCACGGCGACGTCCACCATCTCGTCTTCGAGCTCCAAGGCCTCCGCCGCCTTGACGGGCAGATCGTTCAGGGCGCGCACCCATTCGTCGACGCGAATTCCCGGCACTTCCTGAACCTGGGCGATATGGAGCGCGAGCAGGGTGAGGACGATCACCTGAGCCGTGTATGCCTTGGTCGAGGCGACCGAGATTTCCGGCCCGGCCTGAGTCATGATCGTGCGGTCGCACTCTCGGGCGATGGAGGAGCCAACGACGTTGACGATCCCGAGTGTCCTGATCCGGCGCTGCTTGCACAGCCGCAGGGCGGCGAGCGTGTCCGCGGTTTCGCCGCTTTGGCTAATGAAGATGGCGAGAGACTTGGGCGAGAGAACGGGATCGCCGTAGCGGAATTCGCTCGAGTAATAGACGTCGGTCGGGAGCCTCAGAAGCTTCTCGAAGAGGTGCTTGCCCATCAGGCCGGCGTGGTAGGCAGTGCCGCAGGCGATGATGTTCACCCGGTCGATCTCCGTCCAGACATGCTCGCCAAAGACCTGTTCGAGACGGACGCGGCCCTTTTCGTCGATTCTTCCCGACGTGGCGTTCCGGATGACGGCGGGCTGCTCGTGGATTTCCTTCAACATGAAGTGCTCGTAGCCACCGCGCTCGGCGACATCGAGGTCCCAGTCGATGTGCATCGGCTTGACCGGCAGCTCGCGCCCATCGGTATCGGTGATGCGGACTTCGCCGTCGGTGAGGATCGCCATCGTATTTTCTTCGAGAACGACGACCTCGCGAGTGTAGGGAAGCAGAGCGGGAATGTCGCTCGCGAGGAGGTTTTCGCCCACTCCGAGGCCGATCACGAGCGGGGAGGCGTTCCGTACGCACACGATCTTGTTCGGCTCCGCCTTCGAGATGACGACGAGGGCGAAAGCGCCCCGAAGGCGCTTGGCGCCGTGGCGAACCGCCTCTTCGAGGTCGCCCCACTTGGAGTACTCCTCACCGATGACGTGAGCAGCGACCTCGGTGTCGGTCTGGGAGCGGAAGGTGTGATGCCGGTGGGCGAGTTCCTCCTTTAGGTCGAGGTAGTTCTCGATGATTCCGTTGTGGATGATCGCGATCTGCTCGTAGGCGTCGTAATGCGGATGGGCGTTCTCGTCGGTCGGGCCGCCGTGGGTCGCCCACCGGCTGTGCGCGATGGCAAGATGGCTGACCCGGTCTTGATCGTGGACGATACGGCCGAGCTCGCTTAGCTTGCCGGCTCGCTTCATGACGCTGATATGGTCGCCTTCGAGGTAGGCGATGCCGGCGCTATCGTAGCCGCGATATTCGAGACGGCGGAGCTGGTCGAAAACGATGTCGACGGCCTGCCTTGGCCCAACGTATCCTGCGATCCCACACATTACAGTTGATTCTACTGCGGGTTTTGCCGGCTATTCATCCTAACTGGCAGCGCCGGCGCCCCGCCGGCTTGCTGGAACCTCCGCTGTCGTCCGATCGCTTGGCTCAGCTTGCGCCCCGACCGGAGATGACGGCGGGGATCGTCATGATGAGGATGCGGAGATCCAGCCAGATCGAGTGGTTGCGGATGTAGTAGATGTCGAGGCGGGCCCGATCCTCGTAATTGAGGTCGCTGCGCCCGCTGATCTGCCACAGCCCGGTCATCCCCGGCTTGACGAGGGTGCGACTGTGTTGCCAGCGTCCGAACCGCTCCATCTCTCCGGGAGTGATCATGCGCGGGCCGACGATGCTCATCTGACCGGCGAGGACGTTGAGCAGTTGAGGAAGCTCGTCGAGGGAGACCTTGCGAAGGAATTTGCCCATACGCGTGATGCGCGGATCTTCCTTTAGCTTGCCGTGGATGCGCCACTCTTCCTTCATCTCCGGCGTCAGCATGCTGTCGCCGTCGACGTACATCGTCCTGAATTTGAAAGCGTAAAACCGTCGCCCGCCGACGCCCACGACACCTCTCTTGTGGAAGACGGGACCCGGCGAATCCAGCTTGACGAGGATCGCCAAGACCAGAAAGAGCGGAAAAAGGAGCAGCAGGGCGATGAAGGCGACGATGTAATCGAGAACCGTCTTGAGAACAAAATGCAGACCGCGTATGCGGGTTTTGTTCATCACGACGAGCGGGACGTTGCCCTCTTCCTTGATGCGTAGGCCGGTGGTGAGGAGCTCGAATCCGCCCCACGCCATCTGGACTTCGACCTGACTGAGAATCTCGAGCGCCCGGTCGTCACGGGCGAAGAATTCTTTGAGGACCTTGGGGCTGGCGATGAGGACCGAATCGATGCATTGCTCTTGGATCGTCGATTCCAGATCGTCGAGCGATCCGATGATCGGGATGCCAGGGACCGGCTCTTCGCCTTGCGTCTTGAAGTCGTCGAGGAAGGCGACGACGGTCGAGCCAGACTTGGGGGATTGGGCGAGTTGGGCGGCGATCGCGACGCCTTCGCCATTCGCGCCGAGGATCAAGGTGCGCTCGACGGGACGGCCGTGTCGCTTGCCCGCGAAGATGAAGCGCCTCATCGCGAACCGGCCCAAAATCGTCGCGCTGGTCGTGCAGAACCAGAAGGGAACGATGGTGCGGGCATCGAGAGCCCATCCCGTTTGGAATCCGGCGATCAGGATGGCCGCGACAAGGCCGACCGCATTCGCATTGCCGACGGAGCGGTAATCGGAGCCGCCCGCGGAAAGCTGGCTGCCGTTATAGAGGCCGTACGCCCAGTAAATCGCAAGATAGGCGACCATCGCCTCGATCACCGTCACGATCGAGCTACCGAAGAAATGTCCGCTGGGGAGGTTGAAAATGCTATGGGATGCAAACCGGGCCGCGTATACGCCGATGGCGAAGGTGGCGATATCGGTGATCAGGAGGAGGATGATCGAGATTCGCCGCTGGGCTTTCGAGGACTGAATCGGGCGTGCGGGCGCCGGCTTTTCTTTCAGCGTGCGCACCTCGATTCGGCCCTCTTTCGCAACCACTTTCCCCATCGACCCCATTTACCCTGCAAATCCTAAGCCATTGCGTTCGGATGGTTATACATAACGCCAGGGAACGCTAAAAGGATGGCACAGATACCCTCTCATCCTTTGATCGTCGGCAAATGGGCTTCGTGTTCCCACAAAAGGCTGGTTTTTGGACGAGGCTTTCCCTGTTTAGGGATAATGTCGCTCGGATGCGGTGCCGTTTATGAATGTTGGGGACGGGAAGCGGGTCGCTCTCGTTCACGACTGGTTGGTCAATCCCGGCGGGTCGGAGGAAGTCTTCCGCGAGGTGCTTCGGCTCTATCCGGGCGTCGTTTTCACGTCCCAAGTGAACCGGGCAAAGTTCCCATGGCTTGAAGGGATCGAGGTGCGGACGAGCTTCGTCCAGCACTTGCCGCTTGCGATGACCAAGCAGTGGATCTATTCGCCGCTCGTCACCTACGTTTATCCCGGCTTCGATCTCCGCGAATTCGATCTCGTGCTCAGCGACAGCCATTCCTTCGCTCATGGCGTCATCAAGCGTCCGGACGCCCTGCATGCGAACTACTATCACACTCCGGCGAGAGCTCTTTGGTCTCCGGAGATCGATAACCGGGCCCAGGGCTTCTTCAAGCAAAGGCTGGCGGGATGGCTGAAGAAGCGGGACCTCGAATTCTCCAAGCACCCCGATGTGATCTTCTCGAACTCGAAGACGACGGCCGAACGGATCGAGCGCTTTTACGGCCGGAAGGTCGACCGGGTGATCTATCCGCCCGTCCATACCGAGCGGTTTCTTCGCGTCCCTCGCATGTCCGAAGAAGAAGGCCTTCTGATGTGGGGTCGGCTGATTCCTTACAAGCGGTTCGATTTGGCGATCGATGCGGCGAAAGAGCTGGGCTTCAAGCTCAACATCGTCGGCAACGGCCCATCCCGGGTGGAATTGGAGCAGCGGGCAGCCGGAATGAAGAACGTCGTCTTTCACGGGCGGCTCGCCGACGACGAGCTCGACAAGCTGATGTCGCGATGCCGGGCCGCTCTATTTCCCTGCTACGAGGACTTCGGGATCGTGCCCGTCGAGGCGATGGCGGCGGGTCTGCCGGTCATTGCCTACGCGAAGGGCGGGGCGGGGGAATCGGTGACGGCGGAGTATGGCGTGCAGATGCGTGAGCTGACGGTTTCCGAGCTGGTCCGAGCCGTTGGAGAGCTCGAATCGCGCCGCTTTGAGGAGAGGGACTTGCGCGAGCATGCGAAGGAATTCGGCGTCGAGGTCTTCCGCGCGACTTACCGGGCGGAGATCGAGGCGAGGTTGGCCGCTCGCGGAAAGTGACACAATTCAAGAGCCCCCATGAAGATATTCGTCACCGGAGCCGCCGGATTCATCGGCAGCGTCGTCACTCAGCGCCTGATCGAGGAAGGATACGACGTCCTCGGCTTTGATAATCTCAGCAAGGGTCACACCCAGGCAGTCGATCCCAAGGCGAGATTCGTGGAAGGCGATATCCGCGACGCCGGCTTGGTGAACAAGACGCTCGCGGACTACCGTCCCGACGCGGTCCTTCATCTCGCGGCGGAAGCCCTGATCGACGAGTCGATTAAGAATCCGGGAATCTTCTTCGAGACGAACAATCATGGCGGAGTCGTCCTGCTCGAAGCCATGCGCGCGGCCGGTTGCAACCGGATGATCTTCTCTTCGACGGCGGCAATCTACGGCGAGCCCAAATACGTGCCCATCGACGAGGACCATCCGAAGGAGCCGGTGAACGCCTATGGCGAGTCGAAGATCCAGTTCGAGCGGGTGATGTACTGGTACCGCCGCTCGTTCGGCCTCAACCACGTCTCGTTCCGATACTTCAACGCCTGCGGGGCGAGCGACAAGTATGGCGAGGCGAGGTCGAAGGAGACCCACATCATTCCGCTTCTGTTCGAAACCGCGCTCGGCCATCGGAAGCAGTTCCACCTCTTCGGGACCGATTACGACACGCCGGACGGAACTTGCGTGCGCGATTACGTGCATGTGATCGACATCGCGAACGCCCACATTCTTGGCTTGCGGAAGGTCGACGAGATCGGGGAGCGGGCCTACAATATCGGCAGCGGGAACGGAAATACGAATCTGGAGGTTATTCAGGCCGTGCGGGAAGTGACCGGCATGGAGATTCCCACCGTAGACGACGCGCGGCGTCCAGGCGATCCGGCGCGGCTCGTCGCCTCGAACGACCGAATCAAGGCCGAGCTAGGTTGGGAGCCCCAATTTGCCGATATTAAGTCTATGGTGGAGTCAGCCTGGGCTTGGCGGCAACGCCATCCCAATGGATATCGTTAGAGATATCGCAAGAACATGATCATTTCGCGAACGCCATTGCGTGTCAGCTTTGCCGGAGGGGGGACCGATCTGCCCGCCTTCTACACGAATCAGGCCGGCGCCGTCGTCAGCACGGCGATCGCGAAGTACATCTACATCAACCTCAACCGCAAGTTCGACCGGAAGGTGAGGGCAAGCTATTCGATCACCGAGATCGTCGACGACGCGAGCCAGCTCAAGCATGAGCTGATCCGGGAGGCGCTCAAGCTGGTCGGGATCAGCTCCGGAATCGAGATCACTTCGATTTCGGACATCCCGTCGAGCGGAACGGGACTGGGCTCGTCCAGCACGTACACCGTGGGTCTGCTGAATGCGCTGTACGCCTACACCGGGCGGCACGTCGGCCCGGAGCGACTGGCGCAAGAGGCCTGCATGATCGAAATCGAGGTTTGCGGTAAGCCGATCGGCAAGCAGGACCAATATGCGGCGGCGTACGGAGGGCTCGAATATATCCAGTTCAATCCGGACGGCACCGTGTTCGTCGATCCGATCATCATGGACCCCGGCACGAAGGGTCGCCTCCAAGACCGGCTTCTGATGCTGTACACCGGCATGACGCGCTCGGCGGATGGGATCCTCAAGGAGCAAAGCTCCAACACGGCAAGCGAAGAGGCCAAACGGCTCGTGCTCGGTAAGATGAAGAAGCAGGCCGACGAGATGCGGGTTGCTCTCGAACAGAACTGCCTCGACGACTTTGGCAGCCTTCTCCACGAGGGCTGGATGCTCAAGAAGAGCCTCGCCAACGGGATCACGAATCCCAAGATCGACGAATGGTACGGCATCGCGCGCAGCCACGGCGCGATCGGCGGAAAAATCTTGGGCGCAGGCGGCGGAGGATTCTTATTGCTTTACGCTTACCCCGAGCAGCACCCCATCCTGACGTCGGCCCTGCACGAGCTGATCCCGACTCCGTTCCGGTTGGAGCCCCAGGGCAGCAAGATCATTTTTGTGGAGGAGTCGAGCTAGACCATGGATTATCGCGGTTATGTGAACGATCTCGCCGCCGCGCTGAGCGCGATTCCGGTTTCGGAAATCGACGCAGTCCGCACGACGCTGGAGTCGGCTTTCTCGGAGGGACGTACCGTTTTCGTGGCCGGCAACGGCGGATCGGCGGCGACGGCTTCGCACATGGCCTGCGATTTCCAGAAGACGACGCTCGCCAAGGAGCATCACCGGATCAGCCGGCGCATCCGCTGTATCGCCCTCTCCGACAATATGCCGCTTATCACGGCCTGGGGCAACGACGTCCATTACGACGAGATTTTTGGGCAACAGCTTCGGAACCTAGCGAATCCCGGCGACGTGCTTCTCGTGATCACCGCCAGCGGCAATTCGCCGAACATTCTGAACGCGTTACAGGCGGCCCGAGAACTCGGCGTGAAGTCGGTTGGCTTCCTTGGATTCGAGGGTGGCAAGGCGAAGGCGATCTGCGATCAGTGCATCGTGGTCCAAAGCTCGGATTACGGGATCGTCGAGGATGGCCACTCGGTGCTGATGCACATGGTGACGGCCGCCTTGCGGGCGACGGTGCTGGGCTAATTGAGGATTGAGGATTGAGGATTGGGCTTATCCGAACGCCCAACGCCTAACGCCTAACGCCCTCTGCAATCCAATGGGCGGCCTCCAGCAGGGTCGGAAAGACCTCTTCCGGCTGGTGCTTCCATTCCGCCCATTCTCCTTTATCGGTGCCTCCCGAAAGGACGAGCAGCGGGCGGCATCCCGCCCTGGCCGCGGCCTCGATGTCGCTCCAGCGATCGCCGATCAGGAAAGCTCCGGCGGGGTCGATTCCGAATTCCTCGCGGGCTGCTTGAATCATGCCGTCTCCCGGCTTGCGCCAGGGATGGTTGTCCTCGGCCAGGGCCGTGCAGTAATAGAACCGCTTGATCTTGAGATTGCGGCTTGCCAGGGCGTTTTCGATCTTTTCCGTCTGCTTTTCGAGCTCCAGCGGCGAAATAAATCCCTTCGCGACGCCTTGCTGGTTGGAAACGACGTAAAACTCGAAACCTGCGGCATTGAGGAGAGTAAGAGCGTCAAGAGTCCAAGGGAACAGCTCCAATTCTTCGGCCGTGGTGATATACGGCTTCATATCGCGGTTCAGGACGCCGTCGCGGTCAAGGAAGAGAGGTCGTCGTTCAGCCACCACTTGGATTGTGACGGCGTTGGAACGAAAGTTGATGAGCCTTGTTCATAAATGTCCGAGGCCTCGTGCAGGGACTACAATCGAGAAGCGCCGAAGGTGACACGTTGGGTCAGGTAACGCAACCAGGATCGAAAAGGGAAGCCCTTGCCTCCACGGTTGCCCGCAGCACGCCGGATCGGCGGCCCCTTGCTCTCAGCCTGATTCTGCTCGTTCGGCCCAAACAGTGGTCGAAGAACCTTCTCGTATTTGCCGCCTTCATTTTCACGGCCAGCTTTCACGATCCGGAGGCGATCCGGAACGTTCTCGTCGCATTCGCGGCGCTGTGTCTCGCAAGCTCCTTCGTCTATGTGCTGAACGATCTCCTCGACGTAAAGAGCGACCGGCTGCATCCGCGAAAGAAGTATCGTCCGATCGCGAGCGGCGCGGTTTCGGCGCCCTTGGCGGCCGGAATTGCAGCCATTGCTCTGGCCGGCTCGGCGAGTCTGTCCTTGCTGCTGAACCACACGAGCATGGCCGTGCTCGGCACCTACGTCGTTCTTCAGGTTTTATATAACTTTGGACTTAAGAAGGTGGCCGTAGCCGATGTTTTTCTCATCAGCCTCGGCTTCATTCTGAGAGCGGCCCTCGGCGCGGCGGCGCTCTCGGTTACGATCTCGAGCTGGCTGCTGTTCTGCACGGGCGCGCTCGCCCTCATGTTGGGCTTTTCGAAGCGGCGCAGCGAGTTCATCCTTCTCGGCGATCAGCGCGGCGAGGTGAGGGAAAGTCTCGCCGCCTATAGCAAAGGGGCTCTCGACGCTTTGGTTGTGATGTTCGCGTGCGGGGCGGCGCTATGTTACGGCGTCTATGCGGTGCAAAGCCCGACGGCGCATCGCTATCCGGGGCTGATTCTCACGACGGTGTTCGTCTTCTATGGGATTTGCCGCTACGTGCTGATCGTCTTTGGCAAGGATGAGGGCGGTGAGCCGGAGACGCTGCTGTATCGCGATCCCCATTTGCTGTTCAGCATTGTCATGTTCATCATCGCCGCCGTGCTCGCGATGAGCGGCGTCAAGGTGCCGCTGGTGGAGTAGGTTTGCAGTACAAACACGCGATCGTCGTCGGCGCCTCCTCGGGAATCGGTCTGGAACTGGTTAAACAGCTCGCCGCCTCCGGCTGCCGGGTGGCTGGCGTCGCGAGACATGCCGAAAAGCTGGAGGGGATCCCGAACGCACTGCCGTTCAAGCACGACGTGACCCATTACGGCGAAGTGCCAGCCCTCTTTCAGCAGATCACGAAGGAGCTTGGCGGACTCGATCTGATCGTCTATTCCAGCGGCGTAATGCCTGCGGTTGGGGCGCACGAATTCAACTTCGAGAAAGACCGTCAGATGGTCGAAGTGAACTTGCTTGGCTGCATCGCCTGGATGAACCAGGCGGCGATCCGGTTCGAGAATACGAAGGCGGGCTCGATGGTGGCGATCGGCAGCGTCGCCGGAGACCGCGGCCGGGCCGGGCAGCCGGTTTACAACACGACGAAAGCGGCCATGACGACTTACATGGAGGCGATCCGCAACCGGATCGCAAAGTATGGCGTGAAGGTCGTGACGATCAAGCCGGGGCCGACGAAGACGCCGATGACGGCGGACCTGCATTTACGGGGGGCGATGGACCCAGCCAAGGTCGCCGCCATTATCCTGAAGAAGTCGCGCAAGACGGGCGAGCACTACGTCAAGTTCTCGCACCGGCTCATCTTCTATGTGATCAAGAGGATTCCTAGCCCGATCTTTCGGAGGCTCGGCTTATGAACGCCGTGCTTCCGGCCGAGCGGATCGCCCGGGTCGCCGGATATGGATTCACCTCGGCGGCCGACGGCTACCTCTATCGCCCGACTTCGGTCGAGGAAATCCGGGAAATTCTGAAGACGGCTCGGGAAGCGGGGAGGCAGGTGACCCTTCGCGGGGCCGGTCGCAGCTATGGCGACGCCAATGTCGGGGCCGAATGCGTCGTCATCGACATCACCCGGATGGACCGGATTCTCTCCTGGGATCGCGGGACCGGTGAAATCGATTGCGAAGCAGGCGTGACGATCGAGATGCTCTGGCGGCACATTCTCGAAGATGGCTATTGGCCGCCCATCGTGAGCGGGACGATGTTTCCGACTCTGGGGGGCGCTCTCGCCATGAATATCCATGGCAAAAACAACTACGCGGTGGGGACCTTGGGAGATCACGTGCTTGAGATCGACCTCTTGACCGCGAACGGCGATCTCCTCACTTTGACGCCGGCTGATGCCCGCTTTTACGCGGTCGTCTCGGGCTTCGGCTCTCTCGGCATCGTCACGCGCGTGAAGCTCGAGATGAAGCGAATCCACAGCGGCGACCTGCGAGTCCTTCCGCTGTCGGCGAGGAACTGGGACGAGCAGTTCGAGGTCTTCGAGCGGTTCGAGAAAGATGCCGACTACATGGTGAGCTGGGTCGACTGCTTTGGCCGGGGCAGGCAGTCTGGCCGGGGGCTCTTCCATGCCGCCTGGTATGCGGGCGAGGGTGAGGACTTCTCGGCGACGCTGCGGCCGGAGCACCAGGACTTGCCCGATTCGATCATGGGATTGGTGCCGAAATCCGCGGTTTGGCGCATCTTGAAGAAGTTCTGCAACCGGACGGGTATGCACTTCCTCAACTGGGCCAAGTACCGAAGCGGTCGAATGATCGGGGACGGCAAGGAGCACATCCAGAGCCTCGTCGCCTTTTCTTTCCTCCTCGACTACGTTCCGAACTGGCGAAAGGCTTACCTGCCTCATGGATTCATTCAGTATCAGTCCTTCGTTCCGAAGGAGAGAGCTCGCGAAGTCTTTGCCCGGCAGGTGGAAATGCAGCAAGAGGCCCGGCTGGAATCGTTCCTCGGCGTGATGAAGCGGCATCGGCCGGACAAGTTCCTTTTCTCTCATGCTGTCGACGGCTACTCGCTCGCGCTCGATTTCAAGGTCACTCGATCGAATTGGCCGCGCCTCGAGGCTCTCTGCCATCGCATGAACGACCTCGTCCTGTCGGCGGGCGGGCGATTCTACTTCGCGAAGGATTCGACCTTGCGGCCGAGCGATGTGCGCGCCTTCATGGGCGAAGAAGCGCTCGCCCGCTATCGTGACTTTAAGACCCAGGTCGATCCCGGCGGCTTGTTCACTTCCGAACTCGCGCGGCGTCTGGAATTGTAGGCTCGCAAGGTCCTTTGGGCTACAATCAAGCCCTGCGCTTGCGTCCACCCCCCGTCATGATGCCGCCTCGCTATGCCGCCGAGTTCCAGAACGAACTGAAGAACGTTTCGTCGGTTTTGATCGGAACTCATTTGAATCCGGATGGCGACGCTCTCGGCTGCGCGCTCGCCATGAGCTATTACCTCGATAGCTTGAAGATCCGGAACGAGGTGGTCTGCCATCATCTCGCGCCCAAGAATCTCCAGTTTCTGCCGGGCGTGCACCGAGTCCGTCTGGCTCCGAGCCAGGAGAAGTACGACCTCGGCATTGTCCTCGACTTGGATTCGATGGAGCGGCTGGGGAACGCCGAACCCTTTTTCGCCGGTTGTAGCCGGCTGATCGTAATCGATCACCATGTTCCGCACGAGGCGCCTGGGGACGTGAGGATCGTCGACACAGATTCGCCGGCAACCGCCGTGATCCTTACGCGACTGCTCATCGACCTCGAAGCGACGATCACGCCGGAGATGGCGACGTGCCTGCTCACCGGCATCGTCACGGATACCGGCAGCTTCCGGTTTCGCAACACGACGGCCGAGGCCCTCAGCCTTTCCGCCGGATTGCTCGAACATGGGGGCGATATCGGCACTGTCGCGGAGGAGATTTTCCAGCGCAAGCCGCTCGCGTCGGCCCGGCTTCTCGGTCACGCCCTCGACAATCTCCAGCTCGATTCGGGAGATCAGATCGCATGGTCTGCCCTCGCTTACCGCGACTTCGAAACGGCGGAGGCGCGGGACGAGGATACGGAAGGTTTCGTCAACGAGCTTTTGTCCATCGAGACCGTCCAGATTGCGGCCTTGCTTCGCGAGGCGAAGCCCGGCCGGACGCGTTGCTCGCTTCGGAGCCGGGGCGGCCACGACGTGGCGGCGGTTGCTCGCGTTTTCGGCGGCGGAGGCCATAAGAACGCGGCCGGCTGCACCTTCGATTGCGGGCCGGAAGAAGCGGTCGATTTGTTAGTCCCGGAGATGCGTCGATGCTTGGCGTTCTCCTGATCGACAAGCCGCTCGGCTGCACCTCGCACGACGTCGTCAACGATCTGAGGCATCGCCTGCATACGAAGCGGGTGGGCCACGCGGGCACGCTCGATCCTTTGGCGACCGGTTTGCTCGTCGCGGCGGTTGGTCCCGCGACTCGCTTTCTGCAATATCTTCCCCTCGAGCCGAAGGAATACGTCGCGGAGATCACGTTCGGGAGAACGACGACGACATATGACCGGGAAGGCGACATCGTCAGTGAAATGGATGTGCCGAGCGATCTTCTTCGCGTCATCTCGGAGAAGCTCCCCCAGTTTCTCGGCCTGATCCCGCAGATTCCGCCGATGTACAGCGCGGTGAAGGTCGGGGGAAAGGCGCTTTACAAGTACGCGAGGGCCGGAACCGACGTAGCGAGGGAGCCTCGGAACGTCCACATTGGAGCCTTCGACGTCGAGCCCATCGACGGCGAGACGATCAGGGCTCGGATCGTTTGCTCTGGAGGTACCTATATCCGAACCTTGGCTCACGATCTCGGGCAGGCGGTCGGCTGCGGGGCTTATCTGTCGGCTTTGCGCCGCACGAGGGTCGGGCGATTCGAGGTCGAGCAGGCTCACGCGCTGGATGCCATCGAACCAAGCCTGCTCTTGCCCCTGTCCGAAGCATTGAAGCCGATGCCGATGCTTGTGACGAGCGAGCAGCAGACGCAGAATGTGCGTGAGGGCCGTCAGATAGGTCTATTGGAAATGCTCGATTCGCCGCTGGTAGCATTGATCGAGCCCGGAAACGGCGTTTTTAGCGTCGCCCGAGTTCATGGAAACCTTTTGCAGCCGGAGTGCGTGATTCCTAGTGAGGCAATGAATGGCACTTTATGAGCCGGTAAGCAGCCGACGCCGGATTGCGGGGCAACTGCTTTACTTCTGCAGTTGGCTCGCCATCACTGCGGTTGGCGCGTACCTTCATGCGAGTCCGACGGGCCACGGAACCCACGAGGAGCTCGGCCTGCCGCCCTGCCCGAGCGCGCTGTTCTTCAGTCGCCCATGCCCCGGTTGCGGCCTGACGACCAGTTGGACCGCCTTCATTCACGGCGATTTCGCGTTTGCATTCCACGCTCATCCTCTTGGGCCGTTCCTATATCTCGCGTTCACGGCCACCGCCTTTATGGCGCTTCGAGGCTGGATTAGGAGCGAGCGAATGTCGACGGATACGCCTCAATTCAACCGCGCCCTGATGATCTTGGCCGTCGTTTTTCTGTCTTTCGGGATCGTTCGAATGGCGACGACCAGCAATTATCGGAGCCTGCAAGATATCGCCGCAATGAAGTAGCGATGGGAACAGAGCCCGGTCTTCGGCGATCAAGTTAAAGATGCCCTACGATACGTTTTGGGATTCCATTTGTCGCCTCGCCGGCGAGAACGGAGACCAAACGATAAGCTTGTCGACCGCAATCGACGGATCGGCGGTCCCGGAGAAGATTGCCCGGATCGAGCTGAAGCGATTCGTCGAGGACGGGCTCGTCGAGGGGGACGATGAAGCGATCAGGCTGACCGAGCGGGGACGTAGGGCGTGCGAAATCCTCGGCGACGTAAAGCCGATCCGCGAGTGACTTAGTGTAGTGTCTCACAAAATAAACGTCGCGCAGGCGGGCCCCCTCACCTGCTCCCGAGGGTCGCTTTCCTCTCCCTGGAGGGGAAAGGACTTCGGGTGTCTTGTAAGACGCTACGCTAGTTGCCGGGCTGCCCAGAGCCTTGGGTGCTGTTCCACCAGGCCCGCACTTGCCAGCGAACGGGATCGTAGAGCCAGGCGCGCTTCGGACTCCCGACGGGAGTCCAAATGACGATGCCCAACGAGGTTCGGCGGGTTGCGGAGGGGACGGGCATATCCATGACAGCGCCGGTCGCGGCGCTGAGGATGGTTGCGGTATTGCCGCTGGAAATCACGATACAGGGAGGTTCGGACGAGTCGATAAAGCGCATCCGTGACCGGCACTCGGCGAGAACCTTGCGCGTCCTGGACCGAAGGTCGATCCGGCCGGCGATGGTCGTGCCATACGAAGTCTTCTCGACGAAGTAGCCGATCTTTGCGTCGCCGGGCTGATAGCTTTCGAGAAGGTCGCCGAGCTGATCGAACGTGAATCGCCCGTTCTGGGTGTTGTATTGCTCGATGCCCCAATGGTCTCCCTTGCGGGCGACGTAGCTGACCAAGCCGTCGAGGATTTGAAGCTGATCGTCGATCGGCTTGTCGGCGAGGGAGAGGACCTCTGGCCGGCCGACGAGCTTGGGGGTTGGGAAACGGTCGGCCAGGTCAACCTGGACCAAGGCTTCCGCCCAGGTTTTGCCGCCGCTGTCCTCCCAACGACCTAGAAAATAGACGTGATTTCCGACGCGGATCGCCCCCGAGAGCGCCGAGACGTCTCTCGACCGCTTCTTCTCGCGGATCGCAGCGAGGGTTTTCAGGATTTCCGGGCGTGAAAAAGCGCGCGGCGACGTTGCGACGTCGGGAAGCTTCGTGCTTTTCACTTTCTTGCCGACGCGAATCGTAATGCCTCGCTCGTCCCAAACCGCGAAGGTGCTATTTTTCCGAAAAACGGTGCTCAACTTCGGCGATTCGGGGGGAAGCTTTAACGGGGCCGACTCGTTGTAGATTCCGTCACGGACGATGAAATGCTCCTGGAAATAGGCCAAAGTGACCTTAGGAGCTTGAGCCGCCAGAGCGAGGAAGACCGCGAAACAGAGTGGCACCTAAAGGGAATTGACGAAATGGAATGCCGAGACTGTGCGCGCTGGGATGCCGAGGCCAGAAAATGCAGGGATGAGAAGGTGAATCCCCATAGCTGGGAAGTCGCCGTGAGCGTTTCCCAAGTACTGGGACTGCGCTCAATTTGCGTTTTTAACGATTTCCGGGAGCGGCTCGTCAATTCTCGCAAGCCAATTGAGAAGCAAACCGCTTCCACTTCTAATGAATTTGCTAGATAATGAGACTCATGTCTCTTTCTGCAATCCTTGCTCTTGCGCTGGGCCAAGCCTCGATCGGCTCAATAAATACATTTACACCCCCGGGTTGGAGCCAATACGGCGGTAATCCGCAGCATACGTCGCTCTCCGCCTACCCGGCGCAGCCGCTTCGAGCGATTCAGTGGTCGAATCCGGTCGATTATGATCCGCAGTACAGCGGCAATGATCTCCTCATCCACTACGGTACGCCTCTGATCACACGTCTTGGAACGGTTGTCGCACCGGCCAAGATTGGCGCGACCGATGGAATCGACTTCCTCGGCTTCTTCCCGGACGGAACTCTGAAGTACATCCTCGGGACCGACTACACGTTCCCGCCCCACGGTTGGACGCCGAGCTGCGCCGGCTGTCTCGTTCTCGGCAACTACTACCTGGCGGTGCCAGGCTCGGCTGGAACGATCTATCTTCTCCAGAATCCCGACCTGCCCCTGAACCAACCGACGCAGCTCTGCTACTACGGGATGAGCGAGTACAAGGCGAGCGACATGATCCAGGCGCAGTATGATGCGAACGTTAAGATTTGCACGCCGCTGATGTCCTCGCCGGTTAGCCAAATCTATTTCGGCGTGCGCGTCCTCGGCCCGACGGACGCCAATCTAGAGAGCGGCTTCGTCCAGATGACGGTGACGCCGAACCTGGGCAACTTTATCTCGGTAAAGGATGCCTGCGGCGACAACACGATGACCGAGCCGGTCATGAACTGCGCTCCGGCCCTTAGCAACGACGGTAAGTACGTCTACATCGTCGTGAGCAACGGCGACTTCGGCCATGGCTACCTGGTCTGCATGGACACCCACACCTGGAAGCCCGTCGGCAAGGTGCGTCTGAAGGATCCCGATGGGAACGACGCCGCGCTCCCCGATAGCGGTACGGCGAGCCCGATGGTTGGCCCGGACGGCGACGTGTACTTCGGCGTTCTGGAGAACCCGTTCCCTTACAACCACGACCGCGGCTGGATGCTCCACTTCAACTGGAATCTGAAGGTTCAGAAGCCGACCGGCGCGTTCGGATGGGACGATACCGCTTCGGTCGTTCCCGCCAGAGCGGTTCCGAGCTACATCGGCTCGTCGCCCTATCTCATCCTGACGAAGTACAACAACTACGCGGGAGTCGGCGGGGACGGCCGCAACAAGGTCGCGATCCTCGATCCGAACTCGACCCAGGTCGATCCCATCACCGGCAACACGGTGATGAAGGAAGTCCTTACGGTTGTCGGCGTCACTCCCGATCCGGAGTTTTCCGGCGTGCCAGGCGCGGTTCGCGAGTGGTGCATCAACTCGGCGGCCATCGATCCCTTCAACAAGTCGGCGATCATCAACAGCGAGGACGGTACCGCGTATCGCTGGAACTTCACGACGAATACGTTGGACCAGAGCATCGTCCTGACGCCAGGTATCGGCGAGGCCTATACGCCGACCCTGATCTCGCCGAACGGGACCGCGTACGCGATCAACAACGCCACGTTGTTCGGTCTTGGTCTCCCAATCGCGCACTAGCCTTATCGGGCTCGCGAGAAAGGCCGCGCCGGGGTTCCGGCGCGGCCTTTCGTTTCCGGCAAAGATGCCTGATAATGGGTTCATGTTTTACGGTGCTTTGTTTAGCCTGACGTGTACGGTGACGTCGCAACAGATCATCACCTGGGCCGGTGTCGCTCCCTGGAGTCAATGCTGCGGTAACGCCCAGCACACGGCTCTTTCGGTTTATCCCGCTCAATCGCTCGGCTCGATCCGGTGGTCCGCGCCGGTCGACCTGAATCCTCAATACAGCGGCAACGATCTGTTGATCCACTACGGCTCGCCACTGATCTCTCGAGCCGGCACGATCATTACGTCGATCAAGACGGGCGCGACCGACAACTTCGAGTTCCGCGCCTACGGACCGGACGGCAGCGTCCGGTGGACGGAGACTACCGACTATATGTTGCCCTCTCACAATTGGACCCCAAGCTGCGGAGGCGCCATCGTCTTCGGCAATACCTACGTTGCCATGCCGGGCGCGGGCGGAACCATTCTCCTTCGCTACAGCCCGGACGCGGTTTCGGCGCGAGTCGACCGGAACGCTTTCTATGGCACCGACGTGTATAACGGGAACGTTTCCGACTACAACTCCAAGGCCAAGATTTGCTCACCGCTGGCGACGGCCCCCGGCGGGAACGTCTACTTCGGATTCCGGACCTCGGGGACGACGGGCGCGGGCCTGCATAGCGGAATCGCTCGGTGCCTCCCGTGGGTGAGCGGGGGGACGTGGGTCTCCGCCTCGACGGCGGCGGGCGATTCCGGCATCAAGGTTCCCGTGATGAACTGCGCTCCGGCCATCACGCGAAATGGGAGGTACGTCTACGCGGCCGTGAGCAGTGGCAGCGGCGGCTACGGCTATCTCCTCAAGCTCGATGCGAAGACCCTTGCCACGATCGCCAAGGTCCGGCTGAAGGACCCGGACGGGAACGACGCCTCCCTGTCCGACGCGGGCACCGCTTCGCCGATGATCGGCCCGGACGGCGACGTGTATTTCGGCGTTCTGGAGAATCCGTCCCGGTACAACCACAGCCGCGGCTGGATGCTGCATTTCGATTCCACGCTGACCGTGCAGAAGCCGACGGGCGCGTTCGGTTGGGACGATACGGCGTCCGTGGTGCCCGCGTGGTGCGTTCCTAGCTACCTCGGGACCTCCTCCTATCTGATCCTCACGAAGTACAACAACTACGCGGGCGCCGGGGGCGACGGAGTCAACAAGGTCGCGGTCCTCGATCCGAACGATACACAGGTCGACCTCGTCACCGGCACGACGGTGATGAAGGAGGTCTTGACCGTAAAGGGCGTGACTCCCGACGCGCAATTCACAGGGACGCATCCGGACGCCGTTCGCGAATGGTGCATCAATTCGGTCGCGATCGATCCCTTTAACCGTTGCGCGATGGTGAACAGCGAGGACGGGACTTGCTACCGTTGGAACTTCGTGACGAACACCCTCGACCAGGCCCTGGCGTTGACGACGGGGATCGGCGAAGCCTATACTCCCACGGTGATCGGCGCGGATGGCGCCGTTTACGCTATCAGCAACGCGACGGTCTACTCCCTCGTCTCTCCCTAAGCCCATGAAGAACCGGCTCCGTCTTTCCATCGCTATCGCTCTTACCGTATTGGGGGCGATAGCGCGGGGGCAGGGCTACGCGCCGGGGGTCGTCCTCGTCAAATTCCGGCCCAGTGCTCGCCAGCCGTTTGGGACGATCAATCGGCTTCATGCGCGGGTGGAAAGAACGGTTGCGAGGCTCGGTATCCAGCGGGTTCGGCTGGCCGGAGGCGGCTCGGTTATGTCGGCCGTCGCGGCCCTGCGGCGCGACCCGGACGTGCTCTACGCGGAGCCGGATTACTACGTCCGGATCTTCGACAACGACCCCTATTTCACGCGACAGTGGGACTTGCCGATCATCTCCGCGCCGCAGGCTTGGGCGATTACGACCGGAAATCCGCTTGTGCTCGTCGCGAGTTTGGACACCGGCGCGGACCTTACCCATCCGGACCTTGTCGGACAGATCGCGGCGAGCAAGAATCTGATCGGCGGCGGAAGCGCGATCGACGGCAACGGCCACGGGACCCACACAGCCGGCACCATCGCCGCCCTCACCAATAACGGGGTCGGCGTGGCCTCGCTGGGATATCACACGCGCCTACTGATCGGCAAGGTCGTCGCCGATAACGGGCAAGGGGATATCCAAGCGGTGATCGACGGGATTGTGTGGGCCGAGACGAACGGAGCGCGGGTCATCACGATGAGCTTTGGCACTACGTCGTCCTCCAGCGCTCTTCAGGACGCCGTTTCCGATGCCTGGAACAGCGGGATCGTGGTCGTGGCGGCGGCTGGGAACTACGGGACAACCCAGAAGGTCTATCCGGCGGCCTGCGACGGATGCATCGCGGTCGCCGCGACGGATGAGAGCGACCGGCGTTGCTCATTCAGCTCCTTCGGCGATTGGGTTCATCTCTCGGCGCCCGGCCACAACATCATCAGCCTTTATCGAAGCCACGGGTACGCGATCATGAGCGGCACGTCGATGGCGGCGCCGCACGTCGCGGCCCTGGCCGCTCTTCTTTGGGCGAACGGAGCTCGGTCGAACGTTTCGATCTACACCGCGCTGGTCAACAGCGCCGACGCAACGACTGGATTTAACGGCTTTCCGGCGCCCCGGATCAATGCGCGGCGCGCTCTCCTCCGGCTCCCCTGAACCCGAAGCAAGTAATTGTCACAGTTTCAGGCGAGTTCGGCACGCCTGGCGAGCCGGTGTTGTTAGATTGGTTCATGAGTGCCATGGATCGCCTGATCGAGCAGCCGATCGCTGCCCCAACAGGCGCTCGGGCATTTGCCCTCACCGCCCCCTCCAGGGGAACTTCGGCTGGACTCAAGTTGTTGCAGGAGACGAGGGGTAGACTCGCCTCCGCCATGCTCTTCGGAAAGCGGAATTTACGGGACGCTTTTGAGAAGCAGGCAGAGAAGGTCTTTCCTTCAGTCTTCGGTACTGCTTTGCGGCTTACTCGCTCGCGAGAAGAAGCCGAGGATCTCGCCCAAGAAGCGATTGTCCGAGCGTACGAGGCTTTCGAACGGTTCGACGGATCGAACTTCAAAGCCTGGATGCTCCGTATCGTGACGAACCTGTACATTAACAAGTACAGGGCACGGCAGAGAGGACCTCAGCTTAACTCGCTCGACGACGAGGCCGCGGTAGAGCCGGTGGCTTCGGAAGGCGAAATTCCGGATCGAGTGTTGTTCGACAATGCGGTCGGAGCCGAAGTCGAGGAGGCGCTTGCGAGAGTGCCGGTCGACTTTCGAACCGCCGTCATCTTGAGCGACATCGAAGGGATGAGCTACCAAGAGATCGCCGACGCGACCGGAGTACCGATTGGAACGGTACGGTCGAGGTTGGCCCGCGGGCGGGCGATGTTAAGACGTTTTTTGCAGGATTTTGCCATGAAAGAAGGCTTTATCAGATCGGAGGTCGAAGAGTGATCGACCGCCTCGACATCCATGCTTTCGCGGATCGCGAACTTTCTCCGGAAGAGATGGCCCGGCTCCAGCACGAGATTCAAGCTTCTCCCGATGCGGCCCGCGAGCTCGAAGTTATCCAAAGCCTCAAGGTATGTCTGGCTGGGAAGCTGGAGGCGCCGACGGATGCGTCCCTTTGGCGGGGCTGCGTCGGGCGGCTCAACGAGATCGACCGCGCGAGGAAGGCCGAGCAGTTCGTCGGTAAGTACGCGTGGGCGATTTGCGGGGCGCTCTTCTTGGCGATTCTCGGTGGCGGCATCCTCAACCACTATCGCGGCCCGAGCGTGGGTATGGGCACGATCGCCAGCGAGATCAGCAGCATGACGCCCATGTCTTCGATGCCTTTGTCGCAGCCCGAGCAGCTTCGAGGATCGAGGATCGTGATCGACCCTCGCAAGGTCATTCGAGCGGCCTACCTCGATCAGCCCAGCGGACGGACCTACCGGTTCCGGATGAACGACGCCATTGGCATCGTCGACGTCTTGCTGATCCCCAACGTTTCCGGTATCGACGGCGTGCAGGAGATCGGCGATGGCATGTCGGTCGGCCGGGCGAACGGTTTGAACTGCGTAACCTGGCAAGACGGCGGCGGCGTCGTGATCGTGGCCGGCGAGCAAGACCCGCAGCAGCTCCGCGATTTTGCCCGGTCGTTGTACCGATAGGGATAAAATCGGCGATATGGCTATATCGCTGCAAGAAGCCGTCGCGCGCCGCACGGAAATTGCCCTGGAGGATTTTGCGGCAGCCGTGCAACGCGTTCCCACCGAGCGCCTCGAATGGCAGCCGATTGGCGACGCAAGGCCCGTCCTCGAAATCGTCCAGGAGTGCGGCCGGGTAAACGAGCGTTGGGCGGACATGATCGCTTCCGGCGAATGGATCGCCTGGGATGCCGGGAAGATCGAGGGCATTCGATCGGAGACAGCCGACATCGAGCGGGCGATGGCCTATCTTCGCGCTTCGACGGCCAAGTACGCGGCAACGGTGCGGGCTTTGCCCGACGAGCGGCTGGACGTCGAATTCCAGGCCCCTTGGCGCTCGGCGACGATGGCCGAATGGCTCTGCCACGCCCTATGGCATCTAAGCTATCACGAAGGCCAGATCAACTACATCCAAACGCTGTACGGTGATTGGAGCTACGGCTAGCGACTAGCGAGCAAAACTGCTTGAATCTCATCCCATTTCGGCAGCGCCGGAACAAGTCGATCACATAGGTTGGGCCACTTCGCATTAGCATCAAAGTCAGGGGTGGCCTGTGCAGTCGCTATCCAAATCTCGGCGCCGGGTTGTAAAAGTCTTAAGGCGGCTCTAGGCAGGAAGAAGGATATCACAATCAGCGCTACGCCCTTCGCCCGTCGAGCTGCCTGAAAGCAATGAATGATCATTGAGCTTGCAACATCGAGCGTCGTGGGGCGTCAGAAGAGCGTTTGATAGCGTTAATGCCTTAGCATAGCGGCGATCTCGTGGTTAGGAAAAGTTTCGACGTAGGAGTAGACTGTCCCTCCCTCTCGCGTCCGGATCAATGTCGAAGCGCCGGCATCGAGCAGCAGTCTGGCAGTTTTGGCCGTCGTCGGTGCTGATCATGCGATTCAGAACATCCCACGCATAGTTGCGCGACGAACCCGTCGTCAACGTATTGCCGAGAATGTCGTAGGTGCGGTTCACCCCTCCGATCGTCGTCGCCCATGTCCCAAGGCCACCAATTATTTGCGTCCACTAGTCTTTGTAAGCGAAGTGATCGCCAGCATGTGAACGGAAATACATGTCGCCATACTGGCCACCGATAAGCTCGTGAGAGCGGCAAGGCCCTCCGTGGCCTCGGCTCGATTGAATGATGCCAAAGTCTCTACCAGAAGCGTCGTCCCGAGGCCGATGGTAAGTAGTGCGGCAATCCACCTAGCGATCACATATTTGCCTCGAATAAATATCAGCATTACCAAGGCGGCCATCATTGCAGCCACACCGGTTATCGCGAACACTAAATGTACGATCATGGTGTTAGTTCCCGTCCGTGCCATAGTTGAGTTTGTTATTTGCAGCGCTTAACCAATCTGGTAACGCGCCTTCCTCATCAAGCAGTGCAAGCCAATCTCTAAAAGCTAAATAAAACCCTAGTGCGGCGGCGAGGGCGCCGGCACAACTACAAATGGCGATTACGCCGCAAACAAGTTTCGCAGGTCCCGGCGCAAGGTCTGACGCGGCATCCGCTGCTGTTGCAATTCCCATCGCTGCCGCCATGAACGCGAAAGCGGCGGACATCCACTCAAAGAATTTCTTCTGGACGGGATTTTCGGTAAAGCAGGCGAACACAAAGCATTCGGCGGACAAGCCTCCTAGCATGGCCGTGATCATGGCCATCACGGCAGCCCTGACTGATCTCCCTGAAGCATCAACCTGATCGACTGGATTGTTACCACTATAGATCATCCAGTTGATGCCCTGCATCCCTGGGTCTTCGCTTAGAAACCTCCCTGCTGTTGGCTCGTAATAGCGAGCCCGCATATACACTAGGCTCGACTCGTCGTCTTGGACGTGCCCAAGGTTCGCGCAGTAGCGGCCCGTCGGATCACCGGTCGTTGACCCGACACTAACGGCGCCCCAGGCGTCGTAGCAACGCAGGTTGCTTATGTTATAGTTCGATCCGCTCGCGGCGAGTGTTGCGATCATGTTGCCGTGAGCGTCATAGATCGGATAGGTAACGGAGGTCGTCCCGTTTGCGACCGTCTCGATCCGGTCGATGCCTCTTGCGCCGAGGCCGTTGCGGATGACGGTCTGACCGCTCGTCCACCGATCCTCCTCGATCGGCATTTGGCCGTCGTAGTAGTAATAGGAACCTGGGAGTCGTGTGGGTTGGACGACGACTGGGTCGCCATTCGTGCTTACCACGTTGTTATCGACCTGCTGATCCATGAAACCGAAGCCTTTCGCCACGCGCATGCCGTCGGCCCGGTAAGCATAGCCTGCGCTGTTTTGCCCGTCGTCCGTGCTGATCATGCGATTCAGAACATCCCACGCATAGTTGCGCGACGAACCAATCGTCAAGGTGTTGCCGAGAATGTCGTAGGTTCGACTCACTCCTCCGATCGTCGTCGCCCGGTTCAGGTTGTCCACGACGGTGCAATCGTTCCGGTTGCCCGCCGCGTCGTAGCTCCAGTTCGTCCAGGTCGTGCCGCCATTGTAGCTGGCGGACGTCAGATAGTCGAGGTTCGGATCGTATCCATACTGCTCCGTATGATCGAAGTTCCCTTGAACATAGAAACTGCTGGCCGTTTTCAAGCCTCGATTGAGCCCGGTACCCACTTCGTAGGCGCACTGGTTCTCGATCAAAGGATTGACGGTGGCGTAAGCGCTGCCGGAGTAGTTGGTTTGCCAGACATGGTTGAGATCGGTGAGCCGGCCTCCCGAGTCGTAGACGTATGTCGCGAGGGCGCGGGAAGCGGCCGGGCGGGTGTAGTCGTATCCGGGTTGAGGCGTCTGCCCGAAGGCGGCTTCGAGCAACCGGCCGGAGCCGTCGTAGGCGTAGTCCATCTCCTCGCTCGTCGGGTTTCCGTTGGAGTCGAGCTTGTTTAAGGTCTGGAAGATCCGGCTCGGACTTGAAGGCTCGCCGGCGGGCGTGTAGTCGAAGTAGCCCCACTTTGTGGTTCCGTTGGGGGTCGCGTAGGTCGAGGTTCGGCGGTCTCCCGCGGAGGTGTATGTGTAGCTGGTCGAATACGAGTAGTTTGCGCCCCACGTCTCCGAGACGGAGCTGACTTGGCCTTTTCCGCCTAAGCAGGCCGATCCGTCGTCATAGGCAATGGTCTGTACCACGTTAGAGAGGCCATCCGTTACCTGCGTCGGCTGTCCTTTAGACATTCCGCTGGTACCGTAAGTATAGCTCACGAGAGTCACGTTTGGCGTCACGTCGATCCGGGTCACGGAGCTGATCTTCTGGTCGGCGTCGTAATCCGTATAGAACCGGTGGCCGGCCGCGTCGGTCACGTCGTTCGCCGTTCCCCAACTCGTATAACCGTTCGTCGTCGTCATCCGGTTGATGTGGCCGACGCCGTAATCTTCGAAGACCTGGTAGGCCTGCCCCCAGTGGGGGGCTCCGTCTCCGCCGTAGGTCGTGTGGGTTTGGACGTACCTCCAGGGGTTCGTCGCGGTGCTTTGCAGCTTCCAAACGTCGGTGACGCGGCCTTGCGAGTCGTAGGCCGGGTTGCCTTGGTCGTCGTAGAACTTCGCGGCGGCCGTGCTCAAATCGGTGGGGGCGATCGAATACTTCCAGTCGCTCGCCGTCACGTTGTTGAACGTCGTGAACGCGGGACTGTAGACCGCCTTCGTTTGCCCTCTCGCGCCGACCGGCGCAGACGAGTCGAAGTAGTCGGTATAGGTCACGCGATAGGTGGAACCCAGTTGGGTTCTTGTCGCCCGCTGCTGGAAATACTTGGACTCGTCCCAGTAGGCGTAATCTGTCGTCAGGCTTCGAGATGGCGTGTATCCGCCCCGCCCACTCGACGAGGATTCGGTGACGCTCTCCGTCAAGGGATCCCCCATGAAGTTGTAACTCTTCGTCGTCTCCACCATTTGATAGGCGTTCGACCTTGGGATTGAAAGAGAATCCAGCTTGCGGCTTGCGTCGAGAGGCGTATTCAGCGGGCTCGAATAATGGATCTCGTCGACCAGGTCCTGAGTTCGGGAATCATAGATCTTTACCCAGGTCGAAGCGCCGGCCGCCTCAGGGTAGTTCACTCCGCCGATGCCACCCATTCCGACCTTGTAGGTGGGCGGATTGGTGGACATGGCGGCCTGGCCCGAAGTTCCGTATTGGAACGGCGTCGTTTCCCCGTAGGCGATGTCCGCGTACGCACAGGTGTTCAGGTCGTATCGGTTGTAGAAATAAGAATCAATCGGGACGAAGGAGTTCAGATTGTTGTAATAGGTCTTTACCCCGTTCGGCGCGGTCACCCGGTAGGCGCGGACGGCGGGCAACTGAACCATGTAAGGGGCGATCGTCGAATTCTCGACCGTGTAGCCGATCGTCGTCGTCAGGCCCCGAGGATCGGTGATCGAGGTGAGGACCCAGGCGGCCTGGTCCGTGTAATTGCCGTCGCTCGCCGGAACCGTCGAGCCGTAGCCGTAGCTAGTGGTAAGTCCGGCGGGCGTCGTCACGCTCGCCAAGTTGCCCAGCTCGTCGTAGCCGTAGGTCACGGTTCGCCCGCAGCCGTCGGACGCCGTCCGGACGCGGTTGGCCGGCGCGTTCGAGCTATTGCCCCACGTGAAGTCGATCTGATGGCCGTTGGGCATGTGGATCGAGGTCAAGGGATGCTCGTACGTCGTACCGTTGGTTTTCGCAAACTGAACGGTGTGATTGGCGTCGTAGGAGTAAGTCGTCACGTTCCCCTGGCGGTCTATCACGCTCGTGATCTTGAGGACGTTGCTCGGCTCCGGGTTCCCGGCGCCGTCATCCGACATCACGCCGCCGCCAATCGCGTTCCCGTTTTGGTCGAACGTCTGATAGGTCCCCTGCTTGTCATAGACATAGGTGGTTCCGTCCGGGGTGATCGACTCATTGTGGACAAGGATCTGATAGGTGGACCCATTGAACGTAATGAACTCGTAAAAGGGATTGTTCGTGTTCTTGTCCCACGGCGGGGTCGAAATGATGCCGTCGACGTCCCGCTGTTCGGTTTCCTCTTTTCCGCTGGCGTCGGTCGCGAGAACCGCAACTGGAGGCTGGAGGTGCTGCCCGTCCGAAAGGACCGCGCCGGGGTCTACCTGCACACTTGGGCGCTCCTTGAACGCAACCGGAACCGACCGAATCGGGGCGGACGAGCTCTTAAGAATGCCGCCCGCCGTTGATCGTACATCGACGCTCAGGTTCCATCCTATGCCTAACGGGCCCTCGTCCGCGCTATTGGAGGAATAGCTCCGGGTGACGTTGATGGGAATGCCGTAGCCGCCCTCGAACGTCATATCCGTGGCGCTCGTCGAGAAGTTGCCGGTGAGCAAGTCGACGCCCTTGTAGCTGATCGACCACTTGTTCGCGCCCGCAACATAGGGGTTCTTGACAAATTTGCCTTTGAGCGTTTTCATCTCCTTGGAGGTGAGGGCTCTCGTTTGAGGTGGCGCGGGCGGCTCAATCGGTTTGACCGGGGGCGCGCTTCGATCAAGGCTCCTCGCGAAGGCAAAGGGCATGGCGGCCAGGTTCACCATCAAAAATGTGGCGAAGACGGCGACGCATCGGCTGAAAACTGAGGTTGGTCGAATCATTGCTTATTGGCCTCCGAACCCGGAGCGGACGTGAGGAGAAAGATGAGAGTGAGCTGATCGTCCTTGATCTTCGAAAAGTCAAGTTGACGCTCGCTTTGGGTCATGGGGTCGTACACGGTCAACTGCTGACCCTGCACGCGGGTGACGACCAAATAGTGGTTGCTCAGGAACAGGACCGCCGGAGTCGCGATCTTGGGCAGATCGGCGCGAGCCACTTCGAAGCCGAAGTAGCGAAGACCATGTCTCGCGAGAACTTTACGTAGCCCCTGAACGGTGGTTCCGTCGTCGGTGGTGCCGCACTCTTTAGCGAGGGTCTTGTAGTCGAAGTCGCCTTTCCCGGTCAGTTTCAGAAAATAGGCAGCGGCTTTCGGGCCGCAAACGCTCATCTCAAACCGAATCTGTTTTTCCTGCTGATCGAGAGCGGATTGAAGAAGCGCCACGACTTCGGGCTTCGCCCTCCCATCCAGCATCACAATACGCTTGTAAGCGGCATTGACGAGAGGGCTCATCGGCTGAGTCTTGATAAAGTCGATCAAGGCGTCCCGATATTCCGCTTTCTTGCCCTGGGCGTTCAAGCAGGCCGCCGCCTGGTAGAGGGCTTCGTCTTTGATGCCGCCGAAGTCGGAGGCCATCGTGCCCGTGCCTTTATCTTTGGTTGCTGCTTCCTTAAAGAGCTTGCGGGCTTCGTCGAAATGCCCGCCGCGCGAGGCGACGTAAGCGAGGCGGATTCTTGCCGCGCCTACTTCGTCTTGGACATGTTTGTCCGGGCTGGCCTGATACTTGGCGATGAAGTCCTTGTAAGCCGTTTTGGCCTCCGGCTTTTTGAAAACGGCGTCGGCTTTGAGCCGTTCCACCTGGGCTATTTGAGCCGGAGTCGGCGGGAAAATACGTTTCTTTCCCGGACGGCCGAAGAAAACGATGACCCCGGCCGCGCAAAGAAGCGCGGCAAGGGCAATGATTTGAAGGTTACGATTTCGCATGTTCTTCACCAATTCGAAGTCATTGGCTGGGTGACGTCATTGCGTCGTTAACCACCACTTCTGAACCGGGTCGGATGAGATGTCGGCGACCCATAGGCGTGGAGCGCAATCGGTTAAGGGAAACACCGCATTCGTAAGACTGGTCAAGTACTCCTTTGAAGCGAAATAGCGCCAGCAGTCGGTGGCCTTGGCCGTGTCCTCGTTGCTAAGCGCGATCACGAGACCGGACATCGCGTTTGCCGGCACGCTATAGGTGGAGGTGGATTGGTTGTAGCCGCCGAATGTCCAGGTCGAATAGTCTTGGCTCGGGGCTCCGCCGAAACTCAGGGCCATCGGAGCCGCCGTATTCGATGGAATAGACCATTGATTGGCCCAGTCCGCCGTTCCCTCCGTGGTGGAAGGCGCAAGGCTATCGGGAGCATAAGCTCCCAGACTGAGAGAATTAGGGAACGCGGTTGGAGAGCCAAGATCAAACATCGTCAGCCCCGCTATTGCGGCGGCGGGGTGCGAGCCGGCTCCGGGATAGAGTTGGATTCGAGCGAGGCCGCTCTGGTCATTTGTGTCGCCATTCATCGATCCCACGAAGAGGCCGCCCTTATAGGTCCACGCTCCAAACTTGACGTTCCGAAGCTCCGCGTTGGCGTCCGCAGGCAGTTCTCCCCCGAGATTCGGTTGGCCGTAGGTTCGGCGTGTCGAAATGCTCGTGTCCCCGCACTGATATTTGTAGAGGTCGTAGCTCGTCCGCAAGTAGTAGGTCTGCGTGGTTGATGAGGGGGCCCATTGCTGACCGTTCCAAGAGTAACTGGTTGTATAAACGGAATAGATCAAAAACACCGTGATCTGGCGAGGGGACAGTGGGCCGTCGGCCGAGATTTGAACGGGCACCTCGTTCCCTGGAACCACCAGGTAACCCATCGTCTGGACCGGGTTTTCACTCGGAACTTGAATGGTCATGAGGCTGGGAGCGTACTGCCAATTCGTTTGGGGTCCCAGCTCCGTTCCTGTGGGAACGTAGATTCCGTAACTGATCGTCGACGAGCCATTTGGGGGCGGTCCCGGAGGGCCCCCGGTTCCCGTGCCGGTGCCGGTTCCGGTTCCGGTTCCACCGGTCGCCGTCCCGCTTCCGGCATCGGTACCCACTCCGGTCCCCGTAGAGTTGACTGAGAGAGAACCGGGGCTAGTTGGCGCGTTGCCGGATAGTTTGAAGACTAGCTCCAGGACATGCTTATTCGTATAAGATTGAACTTGATTGTTTATTAACCGATAAGTAGGTTTTGCAACGTGCTCCTCAACGCGAGTAAGGATAAGGTAGCTCGCTGCGGGAGTCTGAAATGCAACAGTGTGATTTCTTGAACTGGAGAATGTTGGCGTGGCCGACAATAGGATAGCGAGAATCGGAAGCTTAAGCTGCATTAGTGCCTCGCGTTCCCTTCATTAGGGTTGCGACATTAAGCTACTTGGGAAGGCGACAGCCATACCGTCTATCCTTTTGATGACATTCTTTCGAAGCATGTGGCCTTTTGCGATTTAGACCGCATGTTCACTAATACCAAAAGTGGCCCTTGTAAATATTGCTTGCCATGGGTTTTTGTAAACGACTACATCTGGCCATTACCTGGTTAGATGCACATTGTTGTAATTAATGTCGTCGAGGCAGACCTATGGCGGCCACGTCGGTCCATCAAGGCCAAGAAGCCTTTGCGATGCGCGCAAGCCGCTTGGTGGCCATGCTGCGGGGTCTGGGGCACCCGTATTCGCACCATGTAGAGCCTCGCGTTCCAGATGCCGATAACTAGCATGTGGGATTGCCTTCTCGGGTCTCGCGAGCATTTACGTTGCTCGAGCTGCTTGTGGCGACCGCCTGTCTGGCGGTGACGGCCATTGGCATTCTCGCGGCGATTGGCTTCTCGGATACTCAGAACGTGCTGTCCCGGCAGCGTCTGATCGCCTTGTCGATTGCAAGCTCCGAGATCGAGGTTCAGCGATCGAACGCGTACGGAGACGCCCTCGTCGCCGGCGTTTACAATACGAACCTGAGCGGTTCCGGCTTGCCTTCGCCGGCGACCAAGACGACAACGATCACGGCGACCAGCGATCCCACCGTTTTCAACATCACGGTGCAGGTGTCTTGGACGGTGACCACGGCCGGTGGCCCTACGACTCGGGTGATCCACTTGGATACCGCCTTGCAGAACAACGATGTCCCATAAGCGCGCAGTTACTCTGGTCGAGTTGATGGTCGGCGTCGCGATGGTCGTCGTCCTTACCTTTGCGACCGCGGCTCTCTACCTCTTCTCCACGAAGCGAGTCGCCGCGCAGGGCGCGGAATCGGCCGTCCAGATGCAGCTTTCCCAGTTGGCGACCGAGATCAACAAGATGGTCAGCCAGGCTAAGACCTGCCAGACCGTGACCAAGAACGGGATGGTCGCGCTCGTCTGTGAAATGCCGGCGACGGGCACCGACCAGGACTACGACGGCGTGAACGATCACTTTACGCCGGACGGCAGCGCAGGCGGCAAGGAAATCTTCAACACCGGGTTCTATGTATGGTTCTACATGTCCGACAATACTGGCACGTGGGGTAATTCGGGCAACGTGATGTGGCGTGCCGTCGTGTCTTCCAGCAATGCGCCCGGTCCCTCGGATATCGACGCGAGATGGAGTCAATACTACGGGAACGGATATCGCTGGAATCTGATCGATAACGTCACGTTCTCTACCGACCCACTCGCGCAGACCACGACTTACACCATCTCCGCCTCGTCCCTCGCCCGGGCCGACCGATCCGCGACGACCGATCCGAATGCGCCGGGTAGCAGCCTGACCGCTTCCTGGACCGTGTTTTGGCAGAACTACCGCAACATGATCGTGAACGGCAGCTTCGAGTATCCGAGCGTGTCCGGAAACGGTTGGGGCTACTTCATGAACGACGGCCTGACCGGCGGCTGGGTGGCCACAAGCAGCGGTCCCGTCGAAATTCAATATGGAGGTTTCGGCGCGACGTCCCTGGCTGGGAGCCAGCACTTGGAGCTCGACGCCGACGTACCGGGATCGATCAAGCAGACGTTGACGACCGTGCCGGGCAAGACCTACTGGCTCTCGTTCTATTACACGCCTCGCCCGGGATGCAAATCCAATAGGATCGAAGTGAAGTGGAATGGCAGTTCCATCGCGATCCTGGATGGCGATGGAACCGGGCTACCGATGACGGCAGCATGGACGCAGAAGACCTATACGTTGACCGCGACCGGTACGTCGACGGACCTGGAATTCATCGACGAAAGCAAAGTCGGCGACAAGACGGGAGGCCTTCTCGATAACGTGGTGGTGATGCCTAGATGATTCGTCTCAAGACTCGGGGAAACGCGATGGTCGTCGTCATCTTTGTCGCGACGGCCGTCGGCATTACGGTAATGGCCGGCGTCGGTATCACGGGAGCGATTTCGAATAGCCAGTCGAAGCAGGAAAGGGCGCAGGAGATGAAATACGTTTTCGCGGGCGCCTCACAGCTCGCGGTCGCCGACTTGGCGGCCGGTAAATTGCTGCCTGGCAATTCGGCGACATATACGATCGGTAACACTACGGTTACGGTGGCAACGGCGCCGAACCCAAACTTGGCCAACTCGGCTATCCTGACGATCAGTGGGTCGAGTCTTGGCAATCCGGTCTCGTCGGTGACGAACGTCTCCTATCTTCCCGCGATCATCGATAACACCTGGTCTTACGGTATTTTCTCGTCCGGCGCGTTTACCTGGCCTCTTGGGACATCCAAGGTCGTCGGCAGCGTCTATTTCAAGAACTCGATCTCGATTCTCGGATCGGGCACGGTCACGAAGGATTTCAAGACGTCTTCAAGCCTTAACCCTCTATCTCTTCTTACAATAGGTGGAGCACTCCTAACCGGTATCAACGTCAAAACGCTTCCGGCTATTTCGAACTCGACCTATACGTCGGCTGCGACAACGGTGCTGTCGAGCAGCCAGACCATGAATGGATACACGATGCCGTCGTCATACGCCTTGGTCGTCATCAATGGCAATTTAACGATCCACGGAACGATCAATGGAGATGGGACCATTTATGTTACCGGAAGCGTGACCGTCGACGGGAACTTGACGAGGCAAAACGGTGGGCGCCACATCATGATCGTGACGCCAAACAACATTACGTTCAAGGCCACGAGCGGCAACTCGATGACGGCGGACGGCTATTATTTTGCCGGAGGGCAAATCTCGATACAGACCGCCTTGACGAATACAGGCGGGTTGATCGCAAATTCGTTTGGCGTCTCTTCGGGGTTTACGATTACCTGGGATCCATGGATTAATCAGGATAGCGGGAACGGCCAGCTCATGCACGCTCCCGGGCTTTGGCCGTAGTCTTCTCTGTTAAGAGTGTTCATAGCCCCTGGCTGTCAGGCCGGCATCATGCAGTTTTGCCTTGCCAATCCCGATAATTCTATTGGGCCCGCTCAGACGGGCGTACGGACTCGGTCGCCTATAGCGGTAATTCGGACGATGAGCCTGGATGGCATTGCGCGCGCGGGTGGTGGTGTGCTCGTAGGGCGGGCATGGCCTCGAACCTCGAAGGGGAGCACGTTGGTGTTTGTCCTCGTCGTCGCCGCGTGCGCCTCAATCGCCCTCATGGCCTTGGTGTCCCTTGCCGCACAGATGAACAGCACGATGATGCGCGTCGAGCAACAGGCTCGGGCCGATATGGCGATGCAGGGTGCGGTGGCGGCGATCCGGTTTCAGGCCAATTCAGGAGCCCTCGGCGTGCCGAGCACGCAGACGATCATGATCGACAATTTCGGTTGTACGACGACCGTAACGGATAACGGCGCCAACATCGCCAATTCCTACAAGGTCGATATTTCGACGAACCGGTGGGGGAATACCTATACTTTGTCTCGGGTCACGGGCCTGCCGGCCGGTTCCGCGGCAAGCTCGCTTTACAAGTACGCGGTCGCCTTCAACGCGGCATGTTCGATGTCGAATCAGCTCGATACGCACGACACCGGCCATAAGGCAAGCCTTTATTCGAACGGCACGTTGCATCTGAGTCAAAGCGGCTGCTCGATCGATGGAGACGCCGATCTGACCACGCCGACGTCCGGTTCCTACCTATCGGTCACCGGCTCTAAGGCGACGAACGCGGCAGCCCGCTCTTGGCCGACCACTTCGACGACGAACTACCAGAACGCGGCCGACTATTCCTTTGGGAACCATAGCGTCGGGAACATATCTTTTCCCAGCAGTCATTGCTTGGTCGTCGTCAACGGAGACATGACCTTTAACGGCGGCACTATTTCGGGAACCGGCACCTATTACGTAACGGGAAACGTGACGATAAGCGGCGACCTGAGCTATAGCAACAGCTCGGCCATGATCGCGATTATTTGTCGTGGCACGGTCACCGTTTCGGATTATACGGATGTCGTCGGCATCGTCTTTACCGACGGCATTTCCTGGGGCAATAACGATCACATCACGAAGGGGCTGCTTTGCCTCGATAACGCAACGAGCTTCTACCGAAGCCTCGACGTAACCTATGACTCGAGAATCCGCGACGGGGGCGGGTTGGGCAAGAGCATGCATCTGCCGGGACTGTGGCCATGAGGCGCGGCTTCTCGATCACCGAACTCTTGACGTCGGTCGTCTGCCTGGGAGCTCTTGCAGCGGCGATCTTTGGCGGCCCCTTCTTTATCAATAATCGCGAGAAGATGGCGCGTTGGAGAGGCATCGCTCTGCAACTCGACCGCAACGCGATCGATGCCCAGAGATCGGCGGCGGCTCAGGGCACGGTCGCGGCAGGAACGACCGTCACAAATCCTTCGAACACGGGCATCCCTTTTTCCGTAACCGTGACGACTGCGACGTCCAATCTCGGCAACAATCTCTTCTCGGTCACCGCGACCGCGACCTTCACGATCCAGCTCTACGACGGCGCCAGTCAGCTTCAGACGGTCAATCTCTCGACGGAGGTCTATCAGGGAGTTGGCTAGACGTTGCGGGTTCACGCTCATGGAGCTGATGGTCGTCACGGTGGCGAGCTCGGCCGTCCTGATCGCGGTCGCCGGCATGTACGCGTACATCATGAGCCGCTTGTCCGCCGATGCTTCGGAGTCGACGCTCTTCCTTCAAAGCGCGACTCTCGACAGCGAAATCCAGCGCGTCGTGCAGGTCTCTTCGTCGGTTTCGATCGTCACGGTCGGCGGCTTCAATTGCCTGAAATGCGCCGTGCCCAGCGGGGGAACGGACAAGAATCTTGACGGAGTCGTCGACAACGCCATGCCGAACAGCGTGGACTCCTCGGGAAACAACGCCTACACCGCGAATCGATGGGTCTGGTTTTACATGGGAGATGCCTCCGGCAACCCGAGCTCCAGCGGTACCCAGCTTTGGCGAGCGGTCCTTACCAGTTCGTCGAGCATCCCATCCGGCTCGAACAAGGATTCGGGCTGGTCGCTATCCAACGGCAATCCCAGGTTCAATCTCGTCGAGAGCTTCTCGGCGACGGTGAACCCGACCGCGGAAACGGCAACCGTCACCTGCACTTTTTCGGCCCTGACCCGAGCCGACCGCGTGGGTACGGGCGAATCGATGGTTGGAAACGTGACGCGGATCACGACGAGCCGGACCTACTTTTGGGGCGATCCCCGCTAACGTCGTAAGCTTTCTCGGTCTTGATCTTTCGGAATTTTCGAAATACCTGTCAGGCTTCCTAATTTATCTTCGTTAGGCTTGTGGGATCGTTCCGGATAGTGGAAGCTAATATTGTGAGGTTTACTACGCGCGCTATCCGTGTCAGCCAGGATCCCGAAGGCGAATACATGCCGGTGATCCCGCCGATCTACCAATCCGCCACGTTTGCCTGGCGGGATCTGGACTCGGTGCCGAAGCACGACTATACGCGTGTGGCGAATCCGACGCGGACGACGTTGGAGGAGGTCATCGCTTCCCTCGAGAACGGCAAGCACTGCGTCTGTTTCTCCAGCGGCATGGCGGCGATCGTCGCGGCGTTCAGCCTTCTGAAGGCAGGCGATCACGTTCTCGTCGCCGCCGACATTTACGGCGGAACCTACCGGGTCGCGGAGAAGCTTCTGCCGAGGCAGGGGATCGAGGCGAGCGAATTCGACGCCGGCAATCCGGCTTCGATCCGGGATGCTGTAAGGCCAAACACGAAGATGCTGATCTTCGAGACTCCAACTAACCCGAATCTCGCGCTAGCAGATATCGAGGCGATCGCGGGCGAGGCGCGAGCTCTCGGCGTGCTCACGGTCGTCGACAACACGTTCGCCTCTCCCTATTTGCAGAACCCGCTCGACCTTGGCATCGACATCGTCGTCCATTCGACGACGAAGTACATCAGCGGCCACTCGGACGTGATCGGAGGCGCGCTGATCACAAATGACGCCGAGATTGGGAACCAGGCTTTCGAGTTCAACAAGACGATCGGCGCGGCTCCTTCGCCCTTCGATTGTTGGCTCACTCTGCGCGGCGTGAAGACGCTAGCCCTGCGGATGGAGCGGCACTGTAGCAATGCATTGAAGGTGGCCGAATTTCTGGCGACGCACCCCAAGGTGCGCCGCGTGCATTATCCCGGCCTGCCTTCGCATCCCGATCATGCGGTGGCGAAGAAGCAGATGCGGAAGGGCTTCGGCGGGATGGTTTCGTTCGAGGTCGCGGGTGGGGCCGCGGAGGCGCGGCGCTTCGTCGAGGCGACCAAGGTTTTCATGCTCGCCGAATCACTTGGCGGCGTGGAGTCGATCGTCGGGTATCCGCCGCTTATGTCGCACGGGTGCATGACGGAGGAACAGCGCCTCGCGATGGGCGTGGTTCCGAACGGCATTCGCCTAAGCGTTGGGATCGAGGATCCGGAGGACTTGATCGAAGACATCGGTCAGGCGCTAGCGGCGGCCTTCGCAGAACCGATCCCCGAGCGGGCGTTTGCCCTGATCGACTGATCCGAGGCAACGCAGCGAACCCGGCCATCAGCCCTGCGCGTCTTCACGCATAGTGATCGCGATTGCCGCGGCCTTGCCGTCTGCCGAGCCATCCGAATGAAGTAGGCGATGAGGGATCCGACGGTGAAGCATAATCCGCCGGAAGGAACGACTAAGGCTCCCGATCGGCGCGCGTCAGCAAGCGGGGCGCACCATTCAAATCCGTACCAGGCGATGGCAAAGCTTGCAAGGAGGGCCAGACACGCCCACGGTATGGCGGACATGCCCAGCCGCAGCCTCATGAATACGGAGACGATCAAGTTGTAGCTACCGAAGCCAAGGAGGATGCAGCCGACTTGAACGAGAACGAGCCAGAACAGGTCGAAGATGGGAGCATTTGCCCGGGCAAGCCGCCACGCATCGCCGATCCCCACGATGAGCGATTGGCAGGCGACGAACAGCCAGGCCATGAAGTAGTTGGGCTTGGCGTCCATCGATAGACACTATACGATAGCTACTATTCCAACGACTTCAGATCCGCATCCGTAATGGCCGCCCGCGCGAAGAGGTCCGGGCGATTGGAGCGGGTGAGGAGTAGGGCCTGACGACGCTTCCAGCGTTCGATCTCCTTGTGGTTGCCGCCGAGGAGCACGGCAGGAACGGGGATGCCCCGCCACTCTTCCGGCCGCGTGTATTGGGGCGCGCTGAGAAGCCCGTCGGCGTGACTGTCGATCCGCAAGCTTTCCTCCTTGCCGAGCACGCCGGGGATCAGGCGGACGACGGCGTCCGCCATGATGAGAGCCGGAAGCTCCCCGTTCGTGAGCACGTAGTCCCCGATGCTGAACGTGTGAGTTGCCAAACGTTCGCGGACCCGGTCGTCGATGCCCTCGTAGTGCCCGCAAACGAAAACGACATGGGCAAGCCGCGAGAGAGTCGCGGCGTCGCTTTGCGTAAAGAGAGAACCGGTCGGGTCCGTGAAGACGATGGCATCGGCTTGACCGAGGGCCTCGATGGCCTGGGCGACCGGCTCGGCCTTCATCAACATCCCAGGGCCGCCTCCGAATGGCGAGTCGTCGACGGTGCGATGCTTGTCCGTCGTGAAATCGCGTGGGTCGCTCGTGCCGAAGGCAACGTGGCCGGCCGCTTCAGCCCTCTTCATGATGCTGTGGCCAAGCACGCCGAAAACCATCTCAGGAAAGAGCGTCACGAAGTCGATGCGTTGCACGCTCAGCACCTTACCGCGGATTGGGGATGATGGGGATGATGGAGGTGATGGGGGTGAAAGGGTGAAAGGGTGAAAGGGTGAAAGGGTGACAGTTGGGTGAGGTTCTGGTCACTGGTCGCCGGTCACTTCCATCACCTCCATCACCTCCATCATCCCAATCATCCCAATCATCTCCATCATCCCCCGTGGGGTGGTTTTGCATGACTTCCAAGGCTGGAGACAGCGGGTAATCTTGAGCAAGTTTCACCGACAGGAGAGAAAGACTCGCATGGCTAATGTTCCCGCCGATCTCAAGTACACGAAGACGCACGAATGGGTGCGCGTCGATGGCGACGTGGCGACGATCGGAATCACGGATTACGCTCAATCTGAACTTGGCGATATCGTCTATGTCGATTTGCCGACGGCCGGCCGCGTCCTGAATTCGGGCGACAGCTTCGGCAGCGTCGAATCGGTCAAGACGGTTTCGGACGCCTACACCCCGGTTAGCGGGGAAGTGGTTGAGGCGAACCCCGCGCTCGGCGCCAATAGCGAGCTGATGAACTCCGATCCCTATGGCCAGGGCTGGATGATCAAGGTCCGGCTCAGCGATCCTTCTCAGACTGCTTCACTGCTCGATCCGCAAACATATCAAGGAACGCTGCACTAACACCCGGGTATCGGGGTGTTGAGGCATTGGGTATTGGATAGGCGCACGCGCTTGTCCAAGCCGGGTCTGCTTCAATATCCCAGCGCCTCGATCCCGAATACCGATTGAAATGTCACTCCCATATATCCCGCACACCGAAGAAGACCGCAAAGAGATGCTCGCCACGATCGGCGTCGGCAGCATCGACGACCTGTTTCGAGAGATTCCCGACAACCTTCGCCTGAAGGGAGAGTTAAATATCCCTTCTTCGCTCGACGAGCACCATCTGCTTGCCAAGCTCGCGTCGATGGGCCGACAGAACAAGCAGATGCTGAACGACGCCGTCTGCTTCTTGGGCGCGGGCATCTACGATCGCTATGTGCCGGCGACGGTGAATGCGATCATTTCCCGTGGCGAATTCCTGACCGCGTACACGCCCTACCAGCCGGAGCTGAGCCAGGGGTACCTGCAAGCGATCTATGAGTTTCAGTCGATGGTGGCGGAGCTTTTCGGCATGGACGTGGCGAACGCCTCCATGTACGACGGCGCAACCGCGATGGCGGAGGCCGCGATCCTCGCCCATGGCGCGAACGGCCGCACGAAGGTCGTCGTCAGCGAGGCCGTGCATCCCCACTACCGGGAAGTGCTCGGCACCTATTGCTGGTCGACGTCGCTAACCGTCGAGTCGATTCCCGCGCCGGAGGGCGTCACGACCGACTACTCGAAGGTCGATTCGGAGACGGCTTGCGTGATCGTGCAGTATCCCAACTTCTTCGGCACGATCGAGGATTTGGCCCTGGCGCGGGACGCCGCGCGCAATGCTGGGGCCATGTTCGTCGTCGTCGCCGATCCGATCGCCTGCGCTTTGTTGAAGCCGCCGGGCGAGTACGACGCCGATATCGTGGTCGGCGAGGGCCAGCCGATGGGCATCTCGATGGGCTTCGGCGGACCTCTTTGCGGGCTTTTCTCGTGCAAGGAGTCGCTGGTCCGGCGGATTCCCGGCCGCATCGTCGGGCGCACGACCGAAGCGCACGGCGACAAGATCGGCTACGTGATGACCCTACGCACCCGCGAGCAGGATATCCGGCGCGAAAAGGCGACCTCCAATATCTGCACCAACGAAGCTCTGATGGCCCTCTGCGCGACCGTCTATATGGAGGCGCTCGGCAAGACTGGCATGCAAGTGATCGCGAAGAACTCGGTGCAGAACACCCAATACGCGATCCAAAAGCTAACCGAGGCGGGCGCAAAGCTGCGCTTCAAAGGGAAGGTGTTCGACGAGTTTGTGCTGGAACTTCCGGTCGATCCGACGGAAGTCCAGACCCAGTTGCTGCACCAGAAGGTATTGGCGGGGCTGCCGCTTGGGTTCTACTATCCGAGCTTGAAGAATTGCTTGCTCGTCGCGGTGACGGAGACTCGGACGAAAGATCAGATCGACGACTTCGCCGCGAAGCTCAAAGCCGTCCTTTCTTGATTCGGGGCTCGTGGGTCGCGGTTCTTGGATAGCCTGACATCGGCTTCAAAAACACGAATCGTCGACCCATGAATCACGCCCCCTGAACTACAGAGCGCCTTCGGAGCGTATATTGAGCAATGCTCCTTTGCGCGCTGCTTGCCCTCGCCCAAACTCCTGCCTCCGAACTGATCGATAACCTCGACAAGCTCGCGAAGGCCCAAGACGTCGCAGGACTGACCCAATATCTCGCTCCCTTCGAGGGCAGGAATCCGCTCGATCCGATCAAGACCGGCGGGGCCTACGGCGTTGGCCGGTACGGCTGGCACGCGATCCTCCTGCGGATGCTGGACGACAACTACGTCGTCTTCTCGACCGAGTTGACCAGTGAGGATATCGGGGAGCTGCTTTTCCGTCTGAATCCGAACGGAAAGCTGGCCTACATTCCGGAGGACAACGCGAATGGCGAGCGCATTGCTTCCCACGACTTCGATATTCATTTCGACCTCGCGAAGAAGATGGCCATCATCAAGGACACTCTGGAACTGGACCGCATCGGAAGCCAGAATATGTTCCCGATGGTGAGGCTCGGGCCGAACTACAAGGTTTCCAAAATCACAAACGCGGAAGGAAAGGACGTGGCGTTCCTTCAGGCCGGGGGAATCGTCTGCTTTCCGGAGCTCCACCCCATCGAAAAGCTGACGTTCCACTATACGGGGCTCGTTAACAAGCCGCAATTTGCGGGCAGCATCACCGACAAGGAGGCGATGTTGACCAACGACTATTGGTATCCGATGATCGCGCGCCAACCCGCTCCCTATAAGCTGACGGCGACCGTGCCCGAAGATTGGACGCCGGTCGGGCAAGGCGAACTGGAATCGGAGAGCGTCGCCGGAGGCATGAAGAAGGCGACGTTCCGAATGGATTTGCCTGTGACGTACTACAGCTTTTCGGCGGCGCCCTATAAGACCGTCGAGAACACGATCGGCGGAACGAAGTTTCGAATATGGAGCAACGAGCTCTCTCCTGACCAGATGGCGATGCAGAACGAGCTCTACGCCCCGATTATCCATTACTACCAGACGATCGTGCCGTTCCCATTTTCGGGCTGGGGCGCGGTGGTAAGCCGCTCCTACGGTGGCGGGGCTTTGGAGGCCTATTCCTTCGCCACTTACGGAACGGGGATGCCGGGCGAGGATGCCCATGAGACGGCTCATACGTGGTGGGGCGGGATCGTCGACAATACCTATCTCCACTCCATGTGGAACGAGAGCTTCGCCGACTTTTGCGAGGGGCTTTACCGGCGCAACGTACCGATCGGCAACGTCGAGGAACGGCGTCAGGCCTTCGTGGTGACCCCCGACGTTAATCCCGCCTACAACGTTGCGGCGGTGAGCGCCGCGAGTCCCTTTATCGGCCCGGCCGCGTCGGCGCTCGGCTATGGCAAAGGCGCGCTCGTCCTCCAGATGCTCGAACAGGAAATCGGCACTGACAAGATGCTGAAGAGCATGCGCGAATGGATCCGCGTCCATCCGCCGATGCAAGGGGGGGAATGGACGGACTTTGAGAACGCGGTCACGCGAGTCCAGGGCCTCGACATGCATTGGTTCTTCAGCGAATGGCTCGACCGACCGGGCTGGACGGATTTCGACGTTCAGGATCTGAAGTGGGACAAGCGGAAGCTGACCGGCAAGATCGTCTTCAAAAGCGAGCCCTACATCATCCATTCCGAGGTGCTGATCCGCGACGAAGACGGGCACGATACGTTTGTGACGGCTCCCCTGTCGGATAACGTCCGTGACAAGGAGCAGCACTTCGCGATCCCATGCCCGACGAAGCCGGGCCTGGTCTCGTTCGACCCATGGAGGCGGCTTCTGCGGCCGATCCACGACGACGAGGAGCCGGTGGAACTGACGAGGAAGCTGAACGAGTCGCAGCGATACACCGATCCCAAGCATCCCGAGTACCTGAAGGGCGTGTTCTCGGGCCGAATCGTCGACAAATTGCCGAGCGATCTAGATGGCGTTTTCCTGGTCGGGAATCCGGAGACGATGCCCGAACTGAAGCGCCTATGCGCGAAGGTCGGGTTCACCGTCGAAGGAGACAAACTGACCTGGAAGGGAACGGAGATCGACCTCAAGAAGGGCGCCGCCCTCGCCGTTGTGGACCTTGGCAACGGCAAGAGCTGCACGATCGGCATGGGTCAGACACGCATGCGGCCGCAGTTCGGGCGAGCGAAGCTCGTCTTGGTCGACGACCTCGGCCGGTTCCTGCGGGGCGAGACGGCGCCGAAGACGAATGGCTACCTCACGTTCGATAAGTTCTAACCGATTAAATATGGTAGTCCCGTTGGGACACAGCCAAAGTGGCGATATAGAATGGAAGCGTGAGGAGAGTTCTTACTCGGGCCTTCGCTCTCGCTACGTTGCTGACGTGCGGGGCCGTCGCGCAAGCGCAGTTTGTCTGGATTAATCCGGGCCAGGGACTTTGGAGCAATCCCGCCAATTGGTTTGGCGGACACGTTCCTCCGCCGTTCGGCGGGCCTAACTTGGAGCTCTCATTTTCGGCGGGGCCATTTGATGAACCCTATTCGACAAATGATCTGGGCCTTGTCTTTCATTTGAATAGGCTTGACCTGAGCAGCGACTCGATCTATCCGACCTACGTGAATCTGGGATCGCCCTACTGGATTGGTGCGAATCCGACTATCTCCGTGAGCGGCTCCGGCGACTTTCAGGTTTCGGGGGACCAATTCGCGTTAGCGGGAAATCTGGATATCGTCGGTCACGGCGACAATGTCTTGTCCGTCGGCAGCAGATGGCCGATCCCGAGTACACGAACGGTCTTCATTGACCTCGATTCCGGACAAACCCTCCGCGGGATCGCGAACGGCACGTTTGCAGGCCCAGTCGTCTTGAATTCCGGCATCCTTAAGGACTACATCCCAGGGTCGGGTCCGCTTATTGTGAATGGCGGCCGCGTGGCTTTTAGGGCTCAGGTCGCGAGCGACATCATTCTGAATGCAGACCTTATCGGCCAGTGCTCGATGGGCGCAAGATTCAAGATTTCCGCGAACAACTCTTGGGCGGGATGGCATAAGGCTTCCGGCAACTTTTCAGGCTTGGCCCTCTATGAAGGTCCCACCGAGACCGACGGTACGACCGATCCTGCCGATCTATTTTTCTACGACGGAGCGGCAATTCCCAGAAGCGGTTCCTTCCTCTTTCGGAATTCGAACGTCACGGTCGTCGAGGCCTCAAGGCCGGTTCCAACGATGAGCTTCAATCCCGAAGCACCGGTCGAATTGGATGGCGCCTACTTTCGGATATTTCCTGCGTCGGAAGGCTCGACCGAACCTATTGGAGACGTTTCGCTCCGGCAATGGGATGAATTCTATGTGTTGGGAGACCCTTGGGCTCCCTGTAACCTCCATCTTAAGTCTTTGCGCTCGGACGATGACGGAGCTCTGACGGTGATGATGTCACAACAGGCGGGGGGCACGAACATTACCGTTGACCAGAGCCCCGAGGTCGTGGGTGGTCATGGCGGCGCCTTGTCGCCTAACATGGACATCCTTCCCTTTGCTTATGGCGGGCGGTCCTTCCTTACCTACCAAGCAGGTGAACTTCGCCCTCTCGACCCAACCAACGAGTTTGCCGCAACTCTGAAGGGTGATCCAACCAACAACGTACGACTCGACTCGGCCACAAGCTCGAACGATCCGGAAATCGTGAACTCGCTCCTCGTTGCTCCGTCTGGCGCTATACTTGGCAGCGGCAGCGTTCAAATTACGAGCGGGCTCGTTGCGAATCAAGGCGCGGGCGGAATTCAAAATGACCTGGACTTTGGGAATCGACGGGGCCGGAGGTTCTGCGACGTCGCCCTAACGATTAGCGGACGTCTTCACGGCCGAGACGGCCTCAACCACGCTTCGGGCACACTGACTCTGTCCGGCGATAATTCCGACTTGACAGGGGAACTCGATGTGAACGGCACTTTGGAGTTCACGGCTGACGCGAGCCTGCCGGGCACCGGCACGATCGTCGGGGGCAACGGTTCGTTGTGGCCCATGACGCAAGCGCCTTATGTGCTGAGCCGGGACCTCCTTGTACGCGGCAAGCAGTTTGCGTTGGGTTATCCCAGTGGTTCTCCCATCGACATGACCAGTCGGATCTTGGGACCAGGGGGACTGCAGATCGGCGGAGACGTGAGGCTTAGCTCAGCGAACAGCTATGAAGGCGATACGACGATTTCGAACGGCACTCTTCGAATTTCCGACGACGCCGCTCTCGGGGCCAGTCGGACCATCACTGTCCAGAACGCCAACCTTATGCTGGAAGGCGATTGGTCGACCGACCGGAATCTCGTGTTTACTTCCGCGACTCTCGATACGGGATCATCCCAATGTCTGTTTTCTGGCCCGTTCAGCGGAAATTTGACGAAGATCGGTTCCGGAACGCTGACGCTAGCCCATTCCTCGAACGCTCTTGTGGATGTCAACGGCGGCATTGCTAATGTTCAGGCGCCCCTGATGTCGGTTATCGTGAATTCAGGGGGCACCTTGTGTGGCGTGGGTCCAACAGAAGGCGCCACCCTGAAGAGTGGTGGGTCGCTGTCGCCAGGCGTAGCCGGAGCCGGGACGTTCGCGTGCGGCAGGCTGGATTGGTTTGGAGGCGGAGTTATCGACTTGGATTTGGGCCAAGTCTCGGACGCCATTCGATTCAGCAGCGACATGGTCAACGGCGGCGGCTCTGGCCCACACGCATTCCGGTTCCATCCCGGCGCGAACTTCGGCCCCGGAACGTACGTGCTGGCTACCTTCCACTCGACGAACTTCGCCGCCGGCGACCTGTCCTACACGGGACTGCCGTCGGGCTTTGCGGGACGGTTCGTCGTCGAGCCGAACCGCCTCCTGTTCGTCGTCGCGAGCGCGCACTCGCACTAAGCTAAGTTTCACTCAGTCCGCAGCCATGCCCAAATCGCCGCGCATCTCGTTCATGTCCGAGGATCGATGACGTGGACTTTGGAATAGGCAGGTGATATTGCTGGAACAATTATTACAGTCCTCCAAACTTAGCCCATAAGGCGATACAATGCTCTCGATTAAATGAAGTGCCCGGCAGACTATATATGCAATATTTTTACAAACTTATTGCTTCGGAGAACTGAACCAATGAGTATTCGAGGCCTTATCGTATTCCTTCTAGCGGCGATTCAATGCCAAATCGCAAGCGCACAGTTTGTGTGGATCGGGTCTGCAAACGGGCCATGGAGCAATTCCGCAAACTGGCAATCGCAAAATAATCCACCAGTCGGCGGTGGCGCTAACGTTGGGCTCCGTTTCCTCAACTCGGGATTCGGAACGTACACAGCTACGAACGACATCGGAGGACCTTTCCTGCTAAACAGCCTAGAGGTTGACTCTTCTTCCTATGGACTAACTACGATAGGAAGTGCCTCCAGCAATGGTCTACGATTCGTCGGCAGTAATGCGGCTCTCTCGTTAATAGGAATTGGCTCGGCGACCATATCGTCCGGTGGGTCCGGAATCGATCTTGCCTCAGCCCTCAGCATCAATGGCTCCGGAAACGGCACGCTGACTATTGCCTGCCCAATTCTTAGCACGGGCGGGTCCGAAAGTTTGATCGTAAATGCTGACCCATCCCAGATCATATTGCTGACGGCGACTAACACCTTTACCGGGCCCGTTGTGCTAAATTCAGGAACTCTACGTAGCACCTCATCTGGTGGTTTCGGGACGGGCACAATCATTGTTAACGGTGGAACCCTCGAGGCGGATACGTGGATCAGAAATCCAATTCAGTTAAATGCCGATTTAAGGGGTTATCTTTACTTGGATGCGACCTCATCAATAACTGCGAACAACTCCACGGTGGGATGGTTGTCCGCGGGTGGATGGTCAGATTGCATCGCGAGTTACTATGGCCCGACGGTGGTTACAGGACTGCGGCTCGGGCCGCACGCCCTCATTCCAAATTCCACAGAATTCTATTTAAATGGCAGCCTTACCCTCGACAATCCGCCTGCTGGGCATAGCACACTTAATCCTTCTGCTCCGGTTCACATGGCGAATGCCAGCGTGGTGTACTCTCCGAGTTCAGGCGATTCCCTGCAGAATTTTGGCGACACGGACGTTCAGAGCTCGAGCTCGATTTCATTCTTCACTTATGGAAGCACGGTCTTGCACCTCGCTAGCCTCCAATCGAGTCGCGGCTTGCTTGCGCTTTACGGGCATGGTCTCGGGCAACCGCCGGCTCAAGGAGTCTGTAACCTGATTTGCGACCAGGTTCCACAGATGATTGGAGGTGGAGGGGCCCCAGGTTCGCCAAACGTCAGCATCGTTCCGTTCATCTTTGCGGACAATAACTCTCCAAATAACAACCCTGACCAAACGATCGAAACGTTGGCCACATATGATCTCAACGGTGTGCGCCCACTGAACTTGTCGACTGAGTTCTCAACGTCACTTTCAGGTGACCCGACGAATAATTTGCTACTCAACGATAATTTGGACGTTGGAGCGGGCAAGACAGTGAATGCGGTCGTCGTAGGCAGTGGCGCTATTAACTATGGCCAGGGAACCTTACACGTTACTAGTGGAACAATTCTCAATGCGACACGGCAAACTGGAATTGGCTCGAAGGTCGATTTCGGAGCAGCTCATGCTTTCATTTACTGCCAGCATCCACTCGAGCTTGCAAATGATCTTACCGGTTCCAACGGGATGTCGACAGGCGGGGTCGAGCGTATTACGTTAGATGGTAACAATGCGGGCGTAACCGGTGGGCTCGACCTCAGCAACATAGTAGAGTTTTCGACCGCGCAGAGTCTGCCGGGGCAGGGCATGATTCGAAGTTACAATGGCGGACTCCGGCCATTATTTACGCCATATACTTTGACAAGGGACGTCTATACCGGAGGACAGCTATTCTTAGAATCCGCCGGTTCTGGATTTCAATTTGAGGTCGATAGTATCCTCTCTGGTCCCGGTCAGGTGTGGACTGATGGCGACGTTCGACTTCTAGGCGCCAATACATATTCTGGCAACACTCAGGTCAACGGAACGCTACGTTATCCATCCGATCAGGTGTTTGGGCAGAGTCCAATAATAGGCTTGGCAGGTGGCACCCTGGCTATGGAAGGTCCTTGGACTACGAATCGTACATTGAATACTTCGGGAACGAGTACCATCAACGTAGGGTCATTTGACGCGGTCTTGAATGGTCCAGTCACAAATACATCGACACTCTCCAAGCTGGGATCTGGCACGCTTACATTCAACGGAAAGGTAAATCTCACGAGCACCGTTATCAGTGCGGGGTCCTGCATTTTCAATGGACTTGGCACAAATGGAGTTATGAAGATCGCAACGACTAGTGGCACGACAGGGCAGTTGGCTGGAACCGGGTACTTAGAGAGCATCGCCCTGGGTTCGGGAGGATCGATTTCTCCCGGCGTGGCAGGTCCGGGCATACTTCACGGCGGAACCTTGACTTGGAATGGAGGAGGGTCCATCTATTTCGATCTGGGGAATTCATCGGAACAGATTCAGCTTACTGGGGCCTTGACGCAAGGCTCTGGGGGGTCGCACGTTTTCCATTTCGCCGCTAGCCCATCGATTCAAGTAGGCACCTACCCTCTCATTACATTTGCCTCTACCGACTTTACAGTGGGCCAGTTCTCCTTCGATGGTCTTCCCGTCGGCGTCGTTGGGCACTTCTCCCAGACAGGCTTGCAACTACAGTTCGTTGTGACCTCTGTACCAACCCAGATTATCGATCCAATCAGCTATGAACTCGTTGACGGCAGTCTGGTTTCCGGGGGACTACAAGAACTGAAGGAGGCAGACTCACAGTATTTCGTGGCCAAGCCAACTGTCGTTTCCTCAGGCGGGAATTGGCGTACCGTTGGCGGCCCAGTGCAAGTCGTCATAAGCGGTGTATGTCAGGAGTTTGGGCCAAGCTCCCTCAAGCTGAAAGTCGTCGGACACGCATCACAGGCAATCAAGCAGACTCTTGAAGTGTTCGATTTTCAAGCGAATACCTATATAGTCGTGGATGCACGCAATCTTGCGTTGGGAGACCAAGTTGTCGAGGTAGGCGTGGTTGGCGATCCCTCGCGTTATGTACAAGCGTCAACCGGGACCGTAAGAGCCAGACTAACCTATCAGCCCATTGGCCCTGTCCTTTCTCTGAACTGGAAAGCGTCGATAGATCAGTCGATATGGGAAGCCCTTCCGTAAGAGGCAAGGCGACGACTACGTGCAGGTTTGGATTGGAGCGCGCGTATGCGGCTAAGTTCTAAACCTGAAATAGCGCCTAATTTGTAGTATCGTCGCCTTCCTCGTCGTCCAGCTCGCCGTCGTCGGCTCCCGCCACGATGCGGGCGATGGAGCGGACTTCGTCGCCGGGGGCTAGGTTGATGAGCTTGACGCCCTGGGCGACGCGGCCGGTCGTCCGGATTTCTTTGACCTTGATCCGGATGCCCTTGCCGAAGACGGTCATGACGAGCAGCTTATCGTCGTCGTCCACGACCTCGGCGCCTACGATCTTGCCCGTCTTGTCCGTGCAATTCATGGTCAGGATTCCGCTGCCGCCTCGGCCCTGAACGCGATATTCTTCGAGAGGCGTCCGCTTGCCGTAGCCGTGATCGCTGACCACGAGCAGAGTGGCGTTGTCGTCCACGATGGCCGCGCTGACAACGAGGTCGTCCGGCTTGGTCTCCTTGAACTGGATCGCCTTCACGCCGCCGGCCGCGCGCGAGCGCGAGGTCGCGTTCTTCTCGTTGAAGCGGATCGACTGGCCGTAGCGGGTGATAAGGATAACGTCGTCGTTGCCGCGCGTCTTGAGAGCCCAGCCGAGCTCGTCGCCTTCCTCGATATCGAAGGCGATGAGACCGTTGTTGCGGATGTTGGCGAAGGCGCTCATCGGCGTTCGCTTGATCTCGCTGACCCGCTTCTCTCCGGTACCTTGCGTAATCATGGTCAGGAAGCCTTCGGCGTTCAGGTCTTTGACGCTGATCGTCGCGGTCACGCGCTCGCCGCCCACGATATTGATGTAGTTGATGACGGGCATACCGCGAGCGTAGCGGCCGCTCTCCGGGATTTCGTAGCCCTTCAGCTTGTAGACGCGCCCGCGATCCGTGAAGAAGAGAATCGTGTGGTGGGTGCTGACTTCGAAGAGGTGGGCCGGCTCGTCGTCGGCCTTCATCGTGTTGTTGACGCCCTTGCCGCCGCGCTTCTGCTGTCGGTAGGCGTCGATGCTGACGCGCTTGATGTAGCCGTCCCGGCTGATCGAAATGATCGCCTGCTCGTCGGGGATCAGGTCTTCCTCAGTGAACTCGCCGGCTTCGCGGGTGACGATCTTGGTTCGCCGCTCGTCGCCGTACTTGTCGCGCAGGGTGACGATCTCATCGCGCATGACCGCTTCGAGCCGGTGGGGATCGCTCAGGATGTCCATCAGATTCTGGACCTTCAGGACGCCTTCCTTGAACGTCTCGGCAAGCTGCCGCTGGTCGAGTTGGGTCAGGCGGCGAAGCTGCATATTGAGGATCGCGCTGGCCTGGAGCGGCGACAGGTCGAGTTCGCGGACCAACGTCGCGCGCGCGACGCCGGCGTCCTCGCTGGCGCGAATGATGCGGATGACCTCGTCGAGGAAGCGGCGGGCAATCTGGTAGCCCTCGTTGATGTGAACCTCTTCCAAGGCCCTCATCAGCTCGTAGCGCGTTCGGCGCTCGATGATGTTGCGGCGGTGCCGGAGGTATTCGTCCAGCATCGTAATCATCGGGCAGGTCCTCGGCGCCATATCGGCGAGGCTGAGCATGATCGCGCCGAAGGTGGTCCGCAGATTCGTGTGCTTCAGCAGATAGTTCAGCGCCTTGTTCGGATTGACGTCGCGGCGAACCTCAATCTCGATCCGCATGCCGCGCTTGTCCGAGTAGTCCTGCACGTTGAGGATGCCGTCGAACTTGCGCTCCTTGGCGATTGCGGCGATGGACTTGACGAGGTTCTCTTTGTTGACTTGGTAAGGAATCTCGGTGACGACGATGACCGACTTGCCGGCCTCGCCGTTCTCGATCATCGTCTTCGCCTGCATGATGATCGAGCCGCGTCCGGTTTCGTAGGCGGAGCGGATGCCCTTGACGCCCATGATGATCCCGTAGGTGGGGAAGTCGGGGCCTGGCAGAACCTCCATGACCTCGTCGAGCGTGGACTCGGGGTTATCGATGCGAAGGAGGAGCGCGTTGCAGACTTCGGTGAGGTTATGCGGTGGCAGATTCGTCGCCATGCCGACCGCAATGCCTTGCGAGCCGTTGCAGATGAGGTTCGGGAATTTGCCCGGCAGGACGGTCGGCTCGTCCAGGCTCTGCGAATAGTTGGGGAGCCAATCGACGGTTTCCCGATCGAGGTCCTCCATCAGCTCCATCGCGAGCGGAGTCAAGCGGGCTTCCGTATAGCGCATCGCGGCCGGAGAGTCGCCGTCGATATTTCCGAAGTTCCCCTGGCCCTGGATGAGCGGGTAGCGAAGGGACCAGGATTGGGCCATGCGGACGAGCGTCGGATAGATGACGGCCTCGCCGTGGGGGTGGTAGTCGCCGCTGGTCTGGCCGCAAATCTTCGCGCATTTGGCGTAACCGGAATCCGGCGTGAGGTTCAGGGTCCTCATCGCGTAGAGGATTCGCCGCTGAACCGGCTTCAGGCCGTCTCGTACGTCGGGCAAGGCTCGCGCGATGATGACGGACATCGCATAGTTGACATAAGAGCGGCCAAGCTCCTCATCGACGTTGACGATCTGAATAGAGGGATCCTGTTCTGACACTTGCTATGTTCCTAACGCCGTCATTCAAGACGCACGGACGCGGGCAAAGACACCTTTGCGGGGGAGCTCCGAGGCTAAATTGTACCTGGTGACGCACCGCGGAAGGCGGCATCTCACCTCCATCACTTCCATCACCCCTATCACTTCCATCATGATTAAGGGTCATGGACCAAGCGCAAGCCGAGCAATATGCAAAGAGCTGGATCGAGGCGTGGAACGCGCACGACATCGACGCTCTCGCCAACCATTACGCAACGGACGTCGTCTTCCGCTCGCCCTTTATTCCAAAGCTGATCGAGAACCAGACATGCACGATTCACGGCAGGGAAGCGCTAAAGACATATCTGCGGAAGGGCATGGAGGCCTATCCGCACATGCGGTTCCAGCTTCACCGGGTCGGCGTAGGCGTGGACAGCCTGGCCTTGAACTACATCGGCGTGGACGGGGCGTTGGCGAACGAGGTTCATATCATCGACGACAGCGGCCAAGCGGTCGATGTGCGAATTCACTACTCGGCGGCACTGTAGGTTCGATATTGCAAAGGGCCGGGCGGCAAATGCCGTCCGGCCCCCATCGCCTTGGTAGCGATGCTACTTGGAGACGAGCTCCTTTTCCTTCTTCTTGCCGTTCCCGCCGGACGCCTTGACGTCCTTGAAGATCACGGCGCCGCTCTCGTCGAGGTCGGCAAGGATGTGATCGCCCGCATGGAAGCGGCCCAGGAGCATTTCTTCCGATAGAGGATCTTCGATGAACCGTTGAACGGCTCGGCGTAGCGGCCGGGCGCCCATGTTCGGATCGTAGCCCTCGTTCACGAGCTTATCCTTGACGGCTTCGCTCAGATCGATCGTGATCTCCATCGACTTCGCCTGCTCGTTCACCCGCCTCAGATAGAGTTCCGCGATCTGCAGGATCTCTTCCCGTTTCAGGTGGTGGAACACGATGACCTCGTCCACGCGGTTAAGGAATTCGGGGCGGAAGAGCTTCTTCATCTCATCCAGCATCCGCGTCTTCATGCTCTCGTAGACCTTGGGGTCGTTCGGGTCGGTCTTGACGTCGCGGAAGCCGAGGCCCTTGTCCATCTCGATCGGCCGGACGCCGACGTTCGACGTCATGATCATGATCGTGTTCTTGAAGTCCACGACCCGGCCCTGGCTGTCCGTAAGCTGCCCGTCCTCCATGACCTGCAGGAGGATGTTGAACACCTCGGGGTGCGCCTTCTCGATTTCGTCGAGGAGGACGACGGTGTACGGATTCCGGCGAACCTGCTCGGTGAGCTGGCCGCCCTCATCGTAGCCGACGTATCCCGGAGGGGCCCCGACCAGCCGCGAGACCGCGAACCGCTCCATGTATTCGGACATGTCGATCCGAACCATGTTCGATTCCTTTTCATAAAGATAGGCCGCGAGAGCCTTCGCAAGCTCCGTCTTGCCGACGCCGGTCGGTCCGAGGAAAATGAAGCTGCCCATCGGCCGCTTCGGATCCTTGAGGCCCGAGCGGGCGCGCCGGATCGCGCGGGAGACCGCGACGACGGCGTCGTGCTGGCCGATGATCCGCCGGTGGAGATCCTCCTCCATGCGGAGCAGCTTGGCGCTCTCGGCTTCGACGAGCTTGGTGACCGGGATGCCCGTCCAGGATTGGACGATGGCCGCGATTTCGGCTTCGTCGACGACCGGTTCCTTCTTCTCGGCGTTGTTCCAGGCTTCCTCGCGCTCTTGGATGCTCTTTTCGAGCTCCTCGACCTCGGTTCGCTGTTTGGAGACCTGCTCCTCTTCGGCGCGCTTGGCGGTGTGTTCGAGCTCGCTCTTCAACTTGTTCAGGCGAACGCGGTCCTTGCGGACGTCTTCCGGCGGAAGGCTCTGCTGGAGACGCACTCGCGAGGCGGCTTCGTCGACGAGGTCGATCGCCTTGTCGGGCAGGCTGCGGTCGCTGATATAGCGCTGGCTGAGCTGCACGGCGGCGCTGATCGCGTCGTCGGTGATCTCGACCTGGTGGTGGGCTTCGTAGCGCTCGCGCAGGCCCTTCATGATGTCGATCGCCTCTTCCTCGGTCGGCTCCTTGACCTTGACGGCCTGGAAGCGTCGCTCAAGAGCCGCGTCCCGCTCGATGTACTTGCGGAACTCGTCCTGGGTGGTCGCGCCGATGCACTGCAGCTCGCCGCGGGCCAGCGCCGGCTTCATGATGTTGGAAGCGTCGATGGCGCCTTCGGCTGCGCCGGCTCCGACGAGGGTGTGAAGCTCGTCGATGAAGAGGACGACTTGGCCTTCGGCCTTGCGGACTTCCTCCATCACCTTCTTCATCCGCTCTTCGAATTCGCCGCGATATTTCGTTCCGGCGACGAGGCCGGCGAGATCGAGGGCGACGATGCGCTTGTTCTTGAGAAGGTCGGGAATGTCGCCGCTGACGATGCGAAGGGCGAGGCCTTCGGCAATAGCGGTCTTACCGACGCCAGGCTCGCCGATAAGGCAGGGATTGTTCTTCGTGCGTCGGCAGAGAATCTGCATAACGCGCTCAATTTCTGACTGCCGTCCAACGACGGGATCGAGCTTGCCGTCCCGGGCGAGTTCGGTTAGGTCGCGTCCGAATTCGTCGAGGGTCTGGGTCTTGGTCGATCCGCCGCTGCTACTGGAACTGCGGCCGCTGCCGGGCTTCGACTGGGACTCGTTATCTTGGAGGGCCATCACCTCGCGGCGGGCCTTCTCAAGCTCGACTCCGAGCTTGGCCAACACGCGGCCGGCGAGGCCGTCGCCTTCGCGGATGAGGCCGAGTAGAAGATGCTCGGTGCCGATGTAGTTGTTGTTGAGGTTGCGCGCTTCGTCGTACGCCAAATCAATGACTCTCTTGGCGCGCGGCGTCAGGGTCATATCCTGCGTGGGCCGGGCATCTCCGCGGGGAAGCTGCTTTTCGACCTCGGCACGGATACGGTTCAGGCTAACGCCCAGCTTCTCGAGGACTCGGGCCGCGACACTGTCACTTTCCCGGACCAGGCCCAAGAGAAGATGCTCGGTCGAGACATAACCCTCTCCGAACTTCTGAGCCTCCTCCTGCGCGTAGAAGACAACCTTTCTTGCGCGTTCTGTAAAGCGTTGCCACATATTGTTTTCTGCTCACCTATTCAAGCCATCCAAGACCGTTGGCGATCGATGGCGGCCTGCCTCTTCTACGCGTCCTCCACGCTCCCGGTTCGGTTCGTTAGGACCGTACGTAAACCTATGACGACGGCACGCTCGCTGGTGCTTCCATCATTAGGCCAGGTTACCCGTCCCCCTGTATTGTTGGCGGGGTATCGCGAGTTCACCATGTCAGGTTTTTGCGGTCTTCGGGAGCGCGGGGCACTTAGCCCGCACAAGGTTCTCGGGCGCTCGGCCCGAGGGCTTCATAATCGTTGGGTGGAACCTCGGGGACGCTATTCGCGCGGCTATCTTCCGCATATCGATGCGGGAGCCCATCCCCAGTTTCTGACATGGCGCTTGGCCGATTCGTTACCGGCATCCTTTATAGCGGAATGGAAAGTGGAATTGGCGTCCAGCCCGGACCAGGAGCGACGCAGGGTTCTTGCCAAGCGAGTTAACGACGAGATGGACGCTGGCCGAGGGTCTTGCATCTTACGACAGCCTCTGGCCGCCCGAACGGTTCAAGAGACCCTTTCACTTCGATCACGGTCGACGATTTACGCTCCACGCCTGGGTCGTCATGCCGAACCATGTTCACGTGTTGCTGACGCCTTTGGAGAACGTCGCGCTCGAGGAGATACTTCGAACTCAAAAGAGCATTTCCTCGACCCGGATCAACAAGCTTCTCGGCCAGCAGGGCCGCCTCTGGCAGCCGGACTACTTCGACCGTCTCATTCGCGACGAGAAACACTTCAATGGAGTCGTTCACTACATCGAATGGAATCCTGTCAAAGCCGGGCTATGCGTCGATCCGGCCGACTGGGCTTGGAGCTCTGCCTACCGCCACGCAAGGCAACTGGAACCTGCGGACTGAGAGTCCGCGAACCTTGTGCGGGCTAAGAGCCCGCGCTCCCGTCGAGGTCGATGACTTTCTTTGGCTTCGCCTTTTCCGCCTCGACAGCCGCTATGTCCTCAGGCATGCCGACGATCATGTCCACGCCCGGGCCCGCTACTTTCTCCCATTTCCCCTTCTCCGTCTTGCGGAAGGTCGATAGGCCTTTCTGAGCCGCCCGGTCGGCGCCGGTCTGGCGTGCCATCTTGAACGAGGCCCGGCTGACGACGCGCCGGACTTCGAGGCCGCACTGCGGGCAGAATTCGAGCGGCTCTTCATCGATCCCCTGGATCACCTCGATCCGCCCTTCGCACATCAGGCATTCCCGGTCATCCGGCTCATACTCGTAAATCGGCATCTGACATAGTCTAATACGCCGTCATGGATCGCCTGAACGAAGAAATCGTCGCCTGCCATGCATGTCCCCGTCTGGTCGCCTGGCGGGAGCAGGTCGCGAGGGAGAAGAAGAAGCAGTTTGCGGATTGGGATTATTGGGGTAGGCCGGTTCCAAACTTCGGCGATCCGGACGCGGATCGGCTCATCGTCGGGCTTGCTCCCGCCGCCCACGGGGCGAACCGCACCGGGCGGATGTTTACGGGTGACCGGAGCGGAGACTGGCTTTACCGGGCTCTGCATAAAGCCGGCGTGGCGAGCCAGCCGACTTCCGTTGCCGCAGACGATGGGCTGACCCTGACCGGCGTCTTGATCACGGCAACGGTCCATTGCGCTCCGCCCGACAACAAGCCACTCCCCAGCGAGATACAGAATTGCTTGGGCTTCTTCCGGAGAACGCTTATCCATCGCGAATGGAAGGCGATTCTCTGCCTGGGCTCGATCGCCTGGAACCAGACGCTCCGCGCGCTTGGCGAAAAGAGCCGTTCCTTCGGGCACGGCCGAGTCGAGCGCGTTGCCGGCGGAATCAAGCTCGTGGCCAGCTATCATCCCAGCCAGCAGAACACGTTTACCGGCAAGCTGACCGAGTCGATGCTGGATGCGGCGATCGCCGAATTCCTCGACTAAAGATCGAAGGCTTCTTTCCAGTGGGGGACGACGACGTCCCACCCCAGCTCGGCAACGATCTTTTCGCGCAAGACTTCCTGGGCGGGCGGCTCGCCGTGGACGATGTACGTCCGCCGTGGGGGCGCCTTGAACCCGTGCAGCCACTGCATGATTTCTGCTTGGTCGGCGTGAGCGGAGAGGGCGTTGAGCTTGTCGATCCGCGCGCGCACCTCCACCTGTTGCCCGAGTAGATGCACCATGTGCGCGCCTTCCAGAATCGTTCGCCCCAAGGTTCCAGAGGCCTGATAGCCGGTGAAGACCACCAGGGTCGAGGGATCGCTGAGGTGGTGCAGCAAGTGGTGAATGATGCGACCGCCGTTCGCCATCCCGCTGCCCGCGATGACGAAGACAGGGCCGCGGTGGTCATTCAATCGCTTCGACTCCTGGGCGTCGCGGATCATCGTGAGGCCGCGCGGCTCCAGCGGATTGTCGTGCAGGTTGAACTTCATCTCCGCTTCGTCGTCCCTCTCCTCGATGGCATTCTCGTAAAGCTCCGTCGCGCTGAGGCCCATCGGAGAGTCGACGTAGATCGGGATGTTCGGCAGCCTTCCCTGTTCTTCGAGCTGCTTGAGGTAGTACAGCAGCTCCTGGGTTCGCCCGATCGAGAAACTTGGGACGAGGACGACGGAGCGGTTGTCCATGGCCCAGCCCAGCAGCTCCTCCAGCTTGGGAAGGACTGGCTCGTGAGAATGAAGGCGATCTCCGTAGGTGCTCTCCACGACGAGGTATTCGCTGTACTCGATCGTCGTTGGATCCTTGATGATTGGCGTGTTATAGCGGCCGAGGTCGCCCGACATAAGGATCCGCTCGCCGTTTTCGAAGTAGATTTCCGCGAAGGCGGAGCCCAGGATATGGCCGGCCGGCAAGAACCGGAACTTTGCGCCGCCCGGAAGATCGGTGAAGGTGTCATATTTCACCGACTTGAATTGGCTCAAGGACTCCATGGCTTCCCGCTGCGTGTACAGGGGCAGGGCCGGATGATGGCTCGAGCCGTGCCGGTTGTGATGGCGGGCATCTTCTTCCTGGATATGCCCCGAGTCGGGAAGGCTGATTCGGGCGAGCCCCAGGGTGGCGCGGGTGCAGTAGATCGGTCCCCGGAATCCCTCCTTGATCAATCGGGGGATGTAGCCGATGTGGTCGAGGTGGGCGTGGGTGACGACCATCGCCTCGATCTCGCTCGGATCGACGGGGAAGGGCTGCCAGTTCCTGGCTCGAAGATCCTTGCCGCCCTGGAAGAGGCCGCAATCGACGAGCACTTTATGCCCGTTGAGCGTGAGAAGATGCCGCGAGCCCGTGACGGTCTCCGCGGCTCCGAGGAACTGTATGGATTGAGCCATCAATCCCGGAGTATGCCAGAGAGAGGGTATTGGGGTGTTGGGGTATTGGGCAGCAGGTCGAACTCTTCGCAGATCCCACCTCCGGTTCTCATCGCGCCGCTCGCCCTCGGCATCTTGGCGATCCGTCGCCAGCACGCGGTCTTCCATCTTTGAGGGAAATCGAGGTCGCCTTGCTCGCGACGGCGAGTGCCCCTGGGTGCTTTGGGTATAGGTGTCGACGGTCGCGCTTCCGCTTCGGGGCAATACCCCAATACCCCAATACCTCAACACCCTAATACCGGCGCGAAGCGCCAGGTCCTACCAATACGGCGGGAAGGCGTAGCCGTCTTTATTAAGCCGGTCGCAGGAGACGATCTTGTAGGAGTCGGCTTTCCACTCGCTACCTTCTTTCACGAGGTGGACCGTAACGATCGGGCGGTCGGTGCCGCCCCAGCTTTCCTTTTCGCTGCCGATGACGAGGGCGGTCGCTTCCTTGTCCGGGCGGAAACCGATGATGCGGAAATAGTGCATTGGCCCCTGTATTTCGCAACTGTCGTAGGCGTCCTCGATAGCCGCCTTCATCTTCGGGCCGTATAGCTTCGTCAGGCCCTCCGTATAGGCGTACGGGATGGAGAAGACGACGACGAAGAAGCCGAACATCGCGTACCAGGGCTTCGAATCTCCCTTCTTGTGAATCGGGCGGAAGACCGTCGACAGGACCGTCAGGATCCCGGCGATTACAACGCACACACCGGTATAAAACAGAAGCGTAAACATCTGGTCATGGGGTTCATTCCATGTTTCGGCGCTGTTCCTTCGATTCATCGTACGGGTCTACGTGAATCACAACCTGGGCCGGCTCAAGGGCTTCGGCAATGTGCTTTTCAAGCCGATCGGCAAGCTCGTGGGCTTCCACGACCGTGAGCTGATTGGGGACGACGATGTGCATGTCGATGTATCGCTCGCTCCCGGACAGACGGCTCCGCAGACGGTGGCAGCCCAAGATGCCGTCATGCTTGGCGACGATGGCCCGAATCAGCTCGACTTCGTTATCGGGAAGACGCCGGTCGATCAATTGATCGAAGGCCTGCTTTGCGAGCAGCCAGGCGCTGAAGCCGATCCACGCGGCAAGGAGCAGGGCGACGATCGCGTCGGCTTGTTTGAGACCGGTAATCGCGGTCACCGCGAGGGCGATGAGAACACCGACGCTCGTCACCGCATCGACGCGAAGGTGCTGGCCGTTCGATTGAAGAGCCAACGAACTCGTCTTTTGGCCGACGGCCGCCACGTAAAGGCCGACGAGAACCGAGCCGAGCGCGCTCGCTCCCATGACGATCATGCCGAACCCGAGCCGGTCGACTCCGGCGCCGGAGATGAGCTTCTTGATCGACTCGACGACGATATAGACGACGATCATCAGGAGGAGCACCGACTCGCCGAAGCCGGCCAGGCTCTCGATCTTGCCGTGGCCGTACGGGTGTTCCTCATCGGGCGGGACGGCGGCCGCTCGGACGCTGACGAAGGCGATGCTGGACGCAACGACGTCGGTCGTCGAGTGGACCGCCTCGCTCAAGAGGGCCACCGAGCCGGTGAGGACTGCCGCAACCAACTTGAAGGCGGTCGAAAGCAAATTGAAGAGCAGCGACGCCCCGGCGGCGCGGCGCTTTTCCACCTGAAGTTCGGCCAGCTTTCGTTGCGGCAAAGTCTTGAGATGTTATCCGGGCCGGCCCCAAAACGTTGTCTCGATTAAGTAGGCATTCAAAATAGCGATCGTTGCGGCCATCGCCCAACCGATGGCTCGCGTCGCCGGCCGTTTTCCAGCCGTCAGTCGGAAGACTGTCTTCGATCAGATCGTCCATCGGGGATACAGCCGACGATAAGAAGTTTAAATAACAGGAATGCCGCCTCTCCTTAGGCCAAAAAGAAGAGTTGGTCCTTGGCGGGCCAACTCTTCGGACGGAAATCGGAGGCAGGTTAATAGCCGCCGGCGATATCGTTCACATCGGCGATGCAGGTGTCGGGAATGCCGTGCATGTCGCCGAACCACGGGGTCGAGCCGGGGTGGGGCAGGCACTGCCATTGATCCTCGGAGGACGGGTAGTTGACGATGCCGCACTGCTGCATGATCTGCTGGCTGGGACGGGAATCCCAGTTGTAGTAGTAAGGCCGCTCGTTGTAGTAGTAGTAGTTCGAGCAACCAGGCTGGACCTTTCCGCCGTTCGGGAGGCCGTTGTAGCGATAGCCCTTCACGTGGCCGTCGGCGAAGGAGAAGATTACGATGTCGGAGTGACGGGGCCAGATTTCCCACTTGAACCAATATTCGATCCAGCCTCCTACGGTCTCCGTCCGGTTAAAGAACTTCGGCAGGTAGCCGTCGGTGAAAGCGATCGTGTCGGTCGGACGGGGGACGAAGGATTCGCTGATCATCGGGTAGTTGCGGGCGACCAGACCGCTCGGCGCATTGCGCAGATCCATGCCGAACAGGCCGAGGTTGGGCGTGTAGGCGACATACCGGAAATTACCGGCCGGGCGGCAACTCGGGCACCGGGCCCGGAGATATTGGAAGAGGCTGCCGGTGTAGTTGTTGTGCTGCCAGTCGCCGGAAAAGTCCTCGCCACCTCCCGCGCCGGGGTAGGCCGGGCATCCGAGCACGCCGGTGTTCTTGCGGTACGGCTCGATCAGGTCTTGGACGAAGAACGTGATACCTGTGGAGCGGTCGCCGCCGACGCCGATCGGATACATGCCGTCCGAATCGCCGAGGTACATGAGCATCGCCGAGATGTTCTGGCGTTGGTTGCTGATACATGCCGTCTTCTTCGCGGCCGCCTTGGCCTGGGCGAAGACGGGGAAGAGGATGGCCGCCAGAATGGCGATGATGGCAATGACGACAAGTAACTCGATGAGCGTAAAAGCTTTGCGCATGGTGGTCGGATCCCCCCGCTGAACTACGGGACGTTTAAAGCCATTGTAAGCGAAATACAGAAAGATTCCTATTGTTATTTAAAAACGTAGGCTCCAGAAATGCGGATCGGCGTACCGATGTCGATCCAGTTATAAAACTCCTCCGCGACGTTTCTGGTCTCCATGAGAGGCAGGCGGATGCACCCATGCGAACCCGGCGTGCCGGAGAAGAGATTCGATCCGTGAATGTAGATGTTGCCTGTGACGTGGACGCTGAACGGCATGGGAGAGCCGTAGAGTTTGGAGATGTGCATCGCCTCCTTGCCCAGCGCATGAAATTCGCCGTTGGGCGTCTCTTTGCCCTCTCGGCCGCTGCTGACCGGCCATCGATAGATCAGCCGGTCGCCCTGCCAAGCCTTGAGGATTTGCGCTTTCAAATCGATGGCAACCCGCTTCGGTCCGATTCGGAACTTGAACGCATGGCCATCGTCGCTCACTTCGTCTTCCTTGACGGTCGCTCCCATCTTCGCGAGATCGGCGACCGAGACGAGCCAGGCGCCGTCGGAAAGTTGAGGGGCGAAGGGGTCCTGCGGCTTCCCGTTGAGCTTGACGAGCTCGATCAGAGGATCGTAATCGATGGACCAGCCAAGCTGTTTGGCGACTTCCCGGACGGGCAGATAGACCTGTTTCGGACGCGCGGCGAAAGTGACGGCATCGAGGGTTTGGGTTTGCGGTTTTGCGATGAATCCCGGCCCAAGGGCGAGGACGAACGCCAGCCAAGGCATAGCCGACTATACACGCAAAACACCCCTGTCATTTCCCCTAGGGTTGGGCGGCAACTTTCCAACAATTCCATTTGTCGCATGCCGATTTTGAAGTCCAGTCCCAGCCAATTGGCAATCCATGGAGGTGGCCCGGCAGCGTTTGAATCGAAGCTTCCCGCCTTCACCGCGAATGCCGGCGACGGACGCCGTTTCGCCGAGTTGGCCGAACGGATGTTTCTCGCGACGGAGGCGCCCGGAAGCCTGGCCGCCGAATTCGAGCGCAAGCTGGCGGCTTGGTTCCAGGTTGGCAATGTGGTCGGCTTCTCCTCCAATCGAGCCGCCGTCCAGGCCGTCCACAAGGCGCTGGGAGATGGCGGCAAGGTCTTTGCGCCGGCGTTCGGCTCGGCATCGTTCCCGATCGAGAGCGCGACCGACATCGAATGCGAACCCTTCACCTTCGGCATGAGCCCGGCCGGCCTGGCCGAGCAGCTTCGCGAGGATGCGACGGCCGTCTTTGCTCTGAACCCGCTCGGCCGGACCTGCATGATCGAAGACCTACAGGACATCTGCGACGAGTGGGGCGTGCCGTTGTTCTTCTCCAGCCCACAGTCGTTCGGGTGCAGCTACAAGGGCGACCGCCTGGGGCGGTTCGGACATGCGGAGATCTTCGAGCTGGGGCGCGATCAGCTCGTCCATGCGATGGATGCCGCGATAATCGTGACCGACGACGATCTCCTCGCCCACCGGCTGCGCGTGTCGCGGGCGGAGAAGGAGGATCGCGTCGATCCGGCGATGAGTGACGCTGCGGCCGCGATGGGGATCGCGAACCTGGAATCGATTCCAGGCTTTATCGAAGCGAACCAGGCTCGGTACGAGACTTATGCCGAGCATCTTCGTGACCTTCCCGGAATCACACTGGTCCGTCATAGTCCCGAAAGCACCTATCAGTGCGTGGCGATCGAGGTTAACCGATCCGACGCCGGCCTGACCAAGGACTCCCTTTACGACATCCTGGCTGCCGAAAACGTCGGGTCGGTGAAGGCGGTCGACTCTCGCGCCTTCGCAGGCCCGCCGGTTTCGGCTCGGCTTGCCAATTCGCTTCTGCGGCTGCCGTCGGGACCTCACATGACGGAGGAATCGATAATCGCGGTATGCAAACTGGTCGAGCTAGCGATCGTGCGGAGCCTGGAATCTCCCGATCCGCTCCAGATGGCCGCGTAGAATCCTTGGCGCGGGACGCCAATGCTGCAGACATTGGCCTCAGGATATTTTCCCGCGCGATCCGGATTGGGTGTGATGCGGCGCCCTCGCAATCAACAACCGCGACGAAATCGTCGGCTACGGCCTGCACGACGGGCGTTGGGCGGCCTTCCTTATCAAGAGATAGGCCCGCGGACTGAGAGTCCGCGAACCTTGTGCGGGCTGAGAGCCCGCGCTCCTGTCTTCGTTAGAGAGTGCCACGAATGGCCTGCTCGCGCTCGATGGCTTCGAAGAGGGCCTTGAAGTTGCCCTTGCCGAAGCTTTGGGCTCCCTTGCGGTGGATGATTTCATAGAAGAGAGTCGGGCGGTCGGTGACCGGCTTCGAGAAAATCTGGAGCAGATAGCCTTCGTCGTCCCGGTCCACCAAGATTCCCAACTCTTCGAGCTCGGCGATGTCCTCGTCGATGGTTCCGACGCGGCCGGGAAGAGCCTCGTAGTAGGCGTGCGGCGCCTTCAGGAATTCGAGGCCGCGAGCCTGGAGGCGGGAGACCGTATGGATGATGTCGTCCGTCCGCATGGCGACGTGCTGGCAACCCGCGCCGCCGAAGAAATCGAGGAATTCGTCGATCTGGCTCTTCTTCTTGCCTTGCGCGGGCTCGTTGATCGGGAACTTGACGCGGCCGTTTCCGCTCGCCATCACTTTGGACATCAGGGATGTATATTCCGTCGCGATGTCCTTATCGTCGAAGGTGAGCATGTTGCGGAAGCCGAGCACGTCCTCGTACCACTTCACCCACACGTTCATCTTGCCCAGCTCGACGTTGCCGACGCAGTGGTCGACCTCGATGAGGCCGAGGGGATCGCCTGGGATGTTTTCCTTACGCATGCCGGGCCACCAGTGGCCCGTGTACTTGTCGCGGTTGATGAACGAATGCAAGGTGTCGCCGTAGGTGTGGATGCTGGCGACGCGGACCGACCCGTGATCGTCCTCCATCGAGAACGGCTCGCGGGCTGGCTTTGCGCCTCGGCCGACAGCCGTCTTGAAGGCCCAGTCGACGTCGTCGACTTCGAAAGCGATGTCCTGGACGAAGTCGCCATGCTCGGCGATCTGGCCGGCGAGAGGATGTCCCGGAGCGACCGGGGCGGAGAAGACGAGCCGGATGTCCTTCTGTTCGAGCAGCCAGTCCACCTGAGTTCGCTGGCCGGTCTCGAGGCCGGCGTAGCCCGTGATGTTGAACCCGAAAACGTGTTGGTAGTAGTAAGCCGACTGGCGCGCATTGTTGACGTAGTGGCGCACGTGATCGAGGCGGCGGATCGGAAAACTGTCCTGACTCATGGATCGTAAATTCTCCCTTTTTTGAGGTTGCCTGACGCAACGGAGACCTGGGGAGCCGCCGCGACGATGAGGCCTGATGAGTCAATTATAGTCGCGGTTCGAGGCTGGGTGGCACGCATCCTGCTGATTCCTTCGAGCATGAAAGGATTCACCGCCGCGATCTTCGTCTTCACCGCCACGATGGCCTCGGCCGCTTCGTTCGATCTGCGAACGGCCTATCCGAGCGATACCGCCGGCAACCCTGTGCAAGTCAATTTGGGCGAGCCGTTCTACATGACCGCGAAATTCCATGTCGACGGCGCTCCGGCCGGCCCGTACCGGCTAACGTTCGCCCTGCCCTACATGAGCCGAACCACGACCGATTTCAATTACAGCGGCGACTGCTGGGCGACCTGGGGACCATTCACCGACTTTCTCGATACGCCGACCACGATGAAGGTTTCGATCGAGTCCTCCGGCAATGCCCTTGCCGATCCGCTCACGGTTGGCATCTCGGCGACGCTCCCGACGACCGGCATCGAATACTTTTCGCCGCAGAGCCTGTCGGGCTCCATTGGCGCTTCCGCGAAATTGACCAAGGGGACGGCCTCCGGTCTGCAATGGTTTTCTCCGTTGCCCATCACCGAAGGATTTCAGCGAGTCCTCGTCGCCGTTCAACAGGGAACGAAGATCACGAGCACGCCTTTCTCCCAGCCCGCGATCTCCCTTTCCAAGGTCGAATCGGTGAACATGCGGCTCGTCACCGTGGCCTCCTCCTGCCGAATCAACCCGTCGCTCCTTCGGACGGTGACCTTCAATTCCTACCGGTCCCTGCCTTCGGCGACGAGCACTTGGCTCCGCTCCGAGACCCTGGCTCAGTCGAAGAGCTCCGACATCGGCGCTTTCGTCGCGAAGTCCCTGCCACGAACCTACAAGACGACGATGAAGCCATACGACGCGGTTCAGAAGCTCTTCCAGGCCGTCGTGGCGAAGATGCAATACGTCGTGATGGACAAGCAGCCGGACGCGGTCACCGCCTATCGAACCGGCAAGGGCGACTGTGGTTTCTTCACCGCGCTTTTCGTCGCGGCCTGTCGAAACATCGGGGTCCCGGCTCGGGCGGTCAGCGGCTTTATGGTCGGAACGAATCAGTGGCACGTTTGGGCCGAGTTCCTCGTTCCCGGCTACGGCTGGATTCCTTGCGATCCGACCTACTGCGACTCGCTTTCACCGGACGGCTCGCTTCCGCTCTACTTCGGCACGATCCCGGAACTGAATCAGCGAGTGGCGACGACCTACGGATTCGATCACACGCTTTCCGGCCACGCCTTTCCGAGGCTTCAATCGCCGGGAGTCTGGGTCACAGGATCGACGAAGGTCTCTTCGGTTCAGCCGTTCTGCAATCTGGCCGTGGCGAACGGTCAGTAACCTCTAAGCGACGTAGAGCAGCGGATCGCCGGGCTGGACGAGCTGCCCGCTTTCCGCGACAACCTTTGTGACGGTCCCGCTCACGGCGGCGGTGATCTCGTTGAAGACCTTCATCGCTTCGATCAGGCCGACGACCTGGCCGGCGGTCACGGTTTCTCCCTCTCGGACGAACGGCGGTGCGTTCGGGCTTGGGGCCGTGTAGTAGATGCCGGTCATCGGGCTGGTGATCGGGGTGCCCTTGGGAGTCGAGGAGATCGGCGCAGGCTCGACGGGGAAGACGTGCTCCTCGGCGGCGTGGTCGATCTCGACGGTCGGCGCGGCGACCGTGAGGACCGGCGCGGAGCGCCTTCGAAACGCGATCCGTCCATCCTCCGACTGGAACTCTGCCTCGGAAAGGCGGAATTCTTCCATCAGAGCGGCGATATCGTCGATCCGCTGTCGCAAATCACTCACAAGACAACATTATGCCGTGTGAAGGGAAGCTACTCGCCCGCCCCGTGATAGTTCAGCAGGTAGATCATGAATCCCACGATGCTTAGCTGGCCGAACTCGATGGTTGCCGCGACGTAGAAGCCGGCAAAGAACGCCAAGAACGTCCCAAGTATGAGGAAGAACCCGTTGATGTAGCACAGGATCTTCGTGATGTACATGATGAGGTCCACTTTGAAGAGGAGCCCGATGCCAAGGAGGGCGGTGACAAGGTTCACCACGTTCGCGACGCCCGCGAACCCCGTGAAAAGCTGGTCGGGGCCCTTGGTGGCCATCGTGATAACAAGGGGAATCACCGCTTGGAGGGTCAGCAGGGCAGCGACGACGTAATAGGCGATATCTTGCCAAACCACCTTCGGCAAGGCGTCCATGCGTCCGGCGAACTGGCTCGGCAGGGCCTTGATCTGGGTATTGCAATGGGGACAGATTGCGGCCCATTCCATGACCGGGCGCTTGCAGGCGGGGCAGGGGACCTCTTGCGACCTCTGGACCTGCTGCCTGGCCTGCTGGTCTTGGGCGAGAACCTGCGTATCCTTGTCGGCCTGGACGTTCAGCTTGATGGCAAGGGCCTGGACATTGCCGTCGTTCGGCATATAGGCGATCGCATCCTTCACCGTCTTCTGGGCGCGGGCCGTCATGTTCTGCTCGATGAAATGGTTGGTGAGAATCACGACGGGCTGAGGCGCGGTCCGGTCGATCTTGATCGCGCGGTCGAGGTCGCCCTCGCCCCGGTCGTAGTCCTTGTCGGCAAAATAGGTTTGGGCGCGATAGATCAGGGCGCCGACGAGGGACCGCTTGGCGTCGGCATGGTTTGGGTTGAGGCGAAGAGTCTCGTTCCAGCAAGCGATGGCGGCGTCGACTCGCTTCATCGCGGCCCAGACCAGTCCCAGCCCGAAGCGGGCTTCCGGGTTTTCCTGGTCCATCATCACCGCTTTTTCGAGGCATGGCGCGGCTTCTGTGAGCTTTTGTTGCATATAGAGCGAGAAGCCAAGGTAGGACCAGCCTTCCGCCCAATCGGGACGTATCTTTACGGCCTCCGAAAGCTGCGTTTCAGCTCCCGCATAATCCTGGTTCATGTAGAGCTGAATGCCTGCGCGCAGGTCTTGGCTAGCCGGTACGTCCATATAGGTCAGGAATTAGGATATTTCAGGTTACGCTAAGGAATAAGAAGCGCGGCCAAAAAACCGCAATAATCGAACCCAGTATCATGCTTTAGGTGCAGGCTCTTCCACCGCGAAAGGGAATGATCTTCGTCGGTCCGGTCCTGTTAACGATGTCCCTCGGCCCTTGGGGCCGGTTCTCTATCAGCGGACGTGGCGGAAGTGGGGGCGAAGGGCTTCCAGGTGGGCGTGGTCGGTCCAATCGAGGGTTACGGGCGTAATCGCGACGAATCCTTCGCTGACGGCGGCGACGTCGGTGCCCTGCTGCTCGCCCGGCTTCATGACGACGACTCCGCCCTGCCAGTAGTAAGGCCGGCCCCAGGGATCGTCGCGCTTCTCGACCCGGTCGCAGTAGACGCGCTGGCCCATGCCGACGACCTTGTGGCCGCGCAACTCCGGATAATCGATCGAGGGGATGTTGATGTTCAGGAAGGTGAGCGGCTTGCGCGGGGCGTCCACGACCATTTCCCAGTTGTCGCGAAGCCAGGTCGCGCCGGTTTCGTAATGGATCGGGCCGCCGGTGACGAAGAGGGACATGCTGAGCGCGACCGAACGGATGCCGTTGATCGTGCCCTCCATCGCGGCGGCGACGGTGCCGCTGTAGGTCACGTCGAAGCCGAGATTGGGGCCGTTATTGAAGCCGCTGAGGATGAGATCGCAGCCGTCGGGATACATCTCGGTTAACGCGACGTTCACACAATCGACGGGGACGCCGGTGACCTCCCAGGCTTCCAGGCCGTCGTAGGCGACCTGCCAGGCGCGGAGGGGATCGCGCATCGTCATCGAGTGTCCGCAAGCCGAGCGCTCGTGATCGGGAGCGACGATCTTGACTTCGCCGAATTGCTTTGCGACATCGACAAGGGCCGAGAGACCGGGCGCTCGGATGCCGTCGTCGTTCGTTACCAGGATGCGCATGGAAGCTAGAGTTTAGCGCCTTACGGTAAGGCGGACGCCGGCTTCCTCGGCGATAACCGGAACAGGCGGAAGTCGTTTAGTCAGCGTGATCGTCAGAGACTGGATCTGGGGGTGTTCGCGCATGAGGCGGTCGCCGATCGTCTTGGCGAGCTTTTCGACCGTCTTGTAGCGATGCGCTTGGGAGATCGCGGTGATGCTTGTGGCGGCGGCGCCGTAGTCGAGGGTCTCCGCGATGTTGTCGTTCTCGTCGGTTCCGCCGTCGACCTCGATTTCGAGATCGGCCTTGTATCGGTGCCCGACAACCTGCTCCTCGGCTCCAACGCCGTGATGGGCATAGAATTCCAGCCCGCGAATCAGCACCGTATACATGGGGCCATTTTACGCCTAGTAGCGCAGGCTTCCAGCCTGTATCAGAAGTAGGGATGCCCGGAGTCTAACCAGGTTCACGCGCTTATTAAGGCACGCGCTCTGACCGTTGAGCCATATCCCAGAGGCGGGGACGCGGCGACGTATGCAGAGAGGAAGCATCGAGCGCGGATACCCATCCACTTCCGAACGCCCAAAACTTGTGGTATCTTCTCTCTTCGGTCGCTCCGGTCGTCTAGCGGTTTAGGACATCGCCCTCTCACGGCGGAGATCGTGGGTTCGAATCCCATCCGGAGTACCCCTCTTTTTGAACTTGGAAGGATCGTCACACCGGACGGGACTCGAACTTTGGGCCGCCCCCAATGCATCCCCTCAGCGGTCAATTCTGGCCATGTTTCCTTCTTCGTGACGCTCGCCGGCCGCAGGGTGGAGGCTGTTCAGTCGTTCAACCTGAGCCAGGCTCAATTCGAGACCGTCAGCGGCGGTGTTCTCCTCTACGCGGGCAAGCCGTTTCGTTCCGGGAATTGGCGCGATGTCGGTGCCTTGAGCCAGTAGCCAGGCGAGGGCTACCTGCGCGGGTGTAGCTCCCACCTCTGCGGCAACGGCCTCGACATCATCCACGATTCGCAGGTTTGTATAAAAGTTCTCGCCTGTGAATCGGGGATTAGTCTTGCGCCAATCGTCGTCGGACAATTGCTCGGGAGAGCGGATTTCGCCTGTGAGGAACCCGTGCCCGAGCGGCGAGTAGGGTACAAACCCGATCCTAAGCTGACGCAAAAGGGGTAGCAGTTCGGCTTCCGGATCACGCGTCCAAAGCGAGTACTCGGTCTGAATCGCCGTAACAGGGTGTATCGCATGGGCGCGGCGAATTGTGGCCGGACCGGCCTCGGACAAGCCAATGTATCGGACCTTGCCCTCCGCGACCAGGTCGGCCAATGCGCCCACTGTGTCCTCAATGGGTATGTTGGGATCGACTCGATGCTGATAGTACAGATCGATATGATCCGTCCCGAGCCGTTTGAGGGAGCCATCGAGCGCTTTGCGGATGTTCGCCGGGCTGCTATCGAGAACACCTGGCCCGCCGCCAGAGTGTGAAATGAGGCCGAACTTGGTCGCCAATACAACCTCATTGCGGCGGCCTTTGATCGCTTTGCCGACCAGCTCCTCGTTGGCGAACGGGCCATAGATCTCAGCCGTGTCGATATGCGTGACGCCTAAGTCGAGGGCCCGGTGAATGACGCTAATGGATTCGGACTCGCTGCCCTCCCCAATGTTGTAGTAGCCGGACATCGACATTGCGCCGAGCCCGATGCGAGAGACGTCAAGTCCTCCGATTTGGATGTGCTTCATGATGATTGGTACCTCTTAGATGGATGCTCCATAGATGCGCTAATCTTCCCGATAATCACGCGATTCGTGCAATCGGTGTATTTGGGAATGTACGGCTATTCTAACGAGACGCAGGTCCGTTTCAGATGAGACAATCCTTCCGCATTCTTGTACATTCCTCCCGAATAACGGAAGTTTCGTCGCAGAAATCGGCGGGGTCGCCAAAATGGAACCAAACATGGCATTGATGCAGAGACTTGACACGCAAGTGGAGGAACTTGCGAACCGGATAGAGACGGCTCTCCCCGAAGATGGATCGATCGAGCCTCTTCCTGGACTTCACCTCACCCGCTCTACGGTTCAACGAGAGCTTGTCTATGGCGTCCTGAAACCTACGTTCTGCATCACCGCCGCAGGTGCGAAGGAAGTCTACGCCGGCGAGTGCCGTTATCTGTACGACCAGCAGCACTACCTGATAGCGACTGCTGAACTTCCGGTGAGAGGCGTAAGGCTCATGCCTGACGACCGTCCCTATTTGGCTATGATGGTCGACCTTGATCCCGCCCTGGTTGGTTCCGTGATGATCGAGGCTGGCATTTCTTCCTCCAACACGAGGATCGACTCCAAGGCCCTAGGAGTGAGCCCCCTTGATCCGGACATCCTTGATGCCGCAATAAGGTTGGTCAAAGTAATCGATTCTCCGAGCCACGCCCGGATGCTCGTACCGCTCATCAAACGCGAGATTGTCTATCGGCTGTTGACCGGAGAACAAGCACAACGCCTCAGTCACTTTCCATCGCCGAGCGGCCAAAGGCACGTCATCGCCCAAGCCCTTCAACGTCTGCGAAGGGAGTTCGATCAGCCACTTCGGATCGAAAGCCTGGCGAGGGAGCTTGGAATGAGTTCGACTCGCTTTCACCATCACTTCAAAGCAGTCACGGATATGACTCCCCTGCAGTTCCAGAAGCAACTCCGACTTCAAGAAGCTCGTCGACTGATGGTATGCGAAGACCTAGATGCTTCCAGCGCGAGCTACCGAGTTGGCTACGACGACCCGTCTTATTTCAGTCGAGACTATAAGAAGCACTTCGGACAGGCGCCCATGCGCGATGTGGCGCAGTTAAAGACGGCGTCGACTGGAAGCAGCGGAGCGTGAATCCCGAGTCCCTGCTTCGCACGATTCAATGAGCTAACGCGCGTGAGTCGTCTAGCACGAGGGCCCTGAATCTACAGGCTGCGACAGTCTCAAAAGTTCGTAAATCGTCCAGTGCGGTGTACCAAATCTCGCCCAGGCTTTCTTGCAGCCCCTTTTCCTTGGCTTCTCGATTGGTTTTGCCCAGGAGATTGCATATCCTTGTGATGTAGACGCCGTTCCCTGAATGTAAATAGCCCCGACCTCCGGGCTGGAGGTCGGGGCTTGCAAGCCGGTAACGCTTATTTGTTGATGCGGCGGCGGCAAGCCAGGAGTCCGCCGAATCCGATCAGTGCCACAAACGTGGAAGGCTCGGGGACAGGGGTTCCGTCGACGCCCATCGAGAAACCGCCCGGTCCCACGAGATCGGACGTTGGCTGCCAGTTCCAAGGATGGTTACCGCCGTTCACGTATGCGGTGCCAGCGTCGCCGATCGGCGACCCGACGCCGTTCGCGCCGTGGGTAAGGCCGATGTATACCGATGCGGCGGGAAGTGGCTGACCGCCAAAGTCGCCTCCCAGCCAATACGTGCCGGCGCTTAGGTTGATGTCCAGTCCCGTAGCGGTGACCGTGTATTCGGTTAGTGCTCCGCCAAGGGCAGTGCGGCCCGTCGCGATCACGGTTGGGTTATGGCTGGTGCCTGAGGCGACGAGCGTCCCGCCGCTGCCGGCGCTCATACCGGAGCGAATCTCCCAGTTATAGATCGAAAGGTCGCTGGGTTCGCCGCCTGCAAAGAGAACGTTCTCGAACGCGCTCGAAATATTCCATCCCGAGGCCCCGACCGTGAAATTGTCATAGACCATTTCCGGATTGGGTTCGTCGGGAAAGGCCTTAACGGAAAGTGCGATGTCGTTTCCGGCATAGTCTCCGCTATACCAAAGCTGTCCGAATGCCGAGCTACATAGCACGGACGAACCTGCTAGCATGACAAGTAATCGAAATTTCATTTCAATGCCCCTTCTATTTTATTAAGATCTGGCTACGTCGAGCCAATAGCTCACTTTAACAAATCGTTTGACCATCCCGCCTGCAGTGGCCAAAATCAATTGGCAAGATCCAGCCAAAAGGGCTTCATGAGTCGAAAGAAGATCAAATTCGTCGGATGATACGCTAGATAGTTGCCAGCAATTTTGCGGATAATGAGCGTCCTTTTTGGCATCGGGAATTTGATGGTTGCCGACGGCTCCTTTAACCCAGTGCATAAGCTAACTCATCCCGGCAAAGACGGCGGGCACATTACTCGCCATTTCAATTCTCCATTTAGGGAGTGAAGTCTTGAGTCGGCTTGATCGCCTTAAAGATGCGGAAGTCGTTGTGGCGGACCTGGCTGAAATTCAGCAGTTTTACATGGCAGTCGACGAAGACGTAGTTCGTCCCGCTCGTGTGACCGCTTCGAGGCTGGAAGGCATATGAGTCGTAGGACGGGCAAGGGAGCTGGTCGGTAGGGTCGCTGGACGGATATCTGCGTCCCGGCAATTCGCGCATGTCGCAGTTTACGAACGACGATCCGCTTCTCACGCCAAGCCACGAATCCTGATTGCCGTCGTAGTTCACCCAGTTCTCCAGGAACGCCACCGTATTGGAAGGCTCGTCGAACTGGCTCGAGGTCCGGCCATAGGCTGTGTCAGACAAGAGCCCCACGCCGATTCCCGTGTTGGGATCGGCGGCCGAGGTGCCGTGCTCCGCGGTAAAAATGTTGCCGATAATCCCGTAAGAGCGCTTCTTGCGCTTGGACCAATAGGATCCGTCCCACCAAGCGTCCTGACCATAGTTTGGCCAAGCCGCCGTGTCGCTTGGACACATGAAGATATCGTCGTTCTTGATATAGGGAGCGATCATCGTATCATAAGGCCGACCCCAAGTTTGGCCACCGTTGATAGGCGGTTGGTTTGGCAAGATTGCTGGAAAAGCATCATCGAAATCGTTTTGATACATTCCGGCTGCCATCCCAACTTGTCGTAGTTGGGACAAGCATTTCGATTGTTTGGCCGCTGCCTTCGCCTGGCTGAAAACGGGAAATAATATTGCGGCAAGAATGGCGATAATTGCGATTACCACCAATAATTCGATAAGAGTAAACGCATTTTTTGAAGAAAGAGAATGGGTTTGTCTCATTGTTGCGATAAAAGCGTGCTCCTCGTCGCCGTTACTAAGTTTGCAGCCGTTTTCAAACGGGCCGCCCTTAGAAGGTAGTACGATGTCAGCCGATTCTCGAAATTCTCCAGTCACTACTTGCATCTCGAAAGTAAGGATATGAAACTCGATTCATGCTGCGCGGCAGAGCTGCTTCTCCTGTCCACCTTAATACAGTAAATCAGGTAGAAGAGAGGATCGGCATTTTTACGAAGCATCCTGGTAACCGAGATTCGACCCAGAATCTCGATTGGGGTCGAATCTTGGAGAAGAACTATGCAAGATGTGGCGGTTGACTGGGCGTCTTTAGCAAATAAATTGCGGACAGCGCGAATGCAGCACGGCTTAACTCATCGAGAGCTGGCCAAGTTGTCTGGGGTCAACCGCGGGACGCTTATGCGAATGGAGCAAGGGCACCCATGCTATATGTCCACTCTAGAAAAGGTCGCTAGCGCACTATACCTAACCGCCGACGCTCTGGCTCATCCCGCGTTGGCCCTGACCGGACCGTTTTCGATCCAAGCTAAATCCAAGGAATTGATTCGCTATCGGCCGAGTGCAAAGTTCGGGCATCGCCTTCCTGAATATTCCCAAGACCAGTTGCGGGATAGCGCCGAGCGGACGCGAATCGGAGGGTTGGGGCTCGTAAGCTGCTTTGAGTGGGTGCCGGATATTGCGCTGCCGGGAGGAAAACTGAGAGCAACCCTGCTCGAACTTCACGGAGAAACGCCCGCCGCGCACCACAATGGCGAGGAGTTGGTACACGCCGTCAGGGGCTCTTCCCAAGTAAGACTCGGCCATGACACCATTGTTATCCACGAAGGGGAAACCGCGACCTTCTGGCCCGATGTAACCCACAGCTACATGCCGGCCGAACCGGTAGCGCCAGGCCAAAGACCGCCTCTCTTGCTAAGCGTCCGACTGGACGGCCCTCGCCGGCATGGGCGCTACGGCAAGAAGCGCCGTTCCAGCGCCGAGGAAACCCCGACCGCTCGAGTCGAATAGGAAGCCTTCGGGGATGCCGACCCCGGCGAGTTCATCGGAGAGTTGCCTAATCGTCTCGTTTCGCCAATGAAGACCAGCTCGACAAATTAGGGAGAGGTTCGAATTGTCTCGGGCGGAGCACCCCAAAGCAGGGCGTACCTGGGCCGGATCTCGGCGGAATCCTTATGCTCTAACGACGATTGAATGTGCCCAGCGGTCGTGAAAAACCTCGACCATTTTCGTTCCTTGAGATTTCTATTCCGATCCAGATCCACATACCGAAAACAAACAAGGAGCCCAAGAGGGGCACAATGCCCGGCAAACAAATGCTTCCCGAATCAGACCTTGGGGCGAGTGACGCCCTTGCCGCCGTTCTCGACCCTCCGCCTGCAAAGAAAACTTGCAATCTGGGTGCGAATGGTGTTCAGCCGCGTCCTCGGCATTCCTTCAATGGCAGAATTACGGAAAAGACCTTGGACGCTGTCGAATTCCAATCGTTCCGTTCGACAACATGATGCGGGCAGGGCAACCGGCCTGCCGGAAGGCTGTTACAGGAGAACACATTTTGAAATTCTTGGTTATGGGTTACCTACCCGACGACTTCGACCCCTCCAGCGTGACCGAAGAGATGGCGAGCCATATTCACGCGCTCAATGCGGAGATGGAGGCTGCGGGCGCTCTGTTCTTCGCAGGTGGCCTGGCGCCGGCAAGCCTTACGAAGACGGTGCAGGCGCAGCCTGACGGTAACGTGCTTATCACCGACGGACCGTACATCGAGACAAAAGAACATATTGGCGGCTTCTACATTCTGGATGCCGCCAACTTGGAGGAGGCGCTGGAGTGGGGGCGCAAAGGCGTCACCGCCGCTCAGGGCACTATTGAGTTGCGCCAGATCTTCTATCAAGAGGGCTAGGGACTGGATTGTAACGCTGATATTCGGAATGATGCAGTCCCTCGACGGCTACGTGGCCGGCAAAGGAGGTCTCTTGGAGATGCCCCCGCCCGGCCCAATGCTTCATCGGCATTTCAACGACCATGTCCGGGCTCTGGCGGGATGCTTATACGGCCGGCGGATGTACGAGACGATGCGCTACTGGGACGAGGAGCAGGCAGACTGGGACGAAGTCGAACGCGACTTCGCCCGCGTCTGGCGGGCTCAGCCGAAATGGGTGGTATCGCGGACCCTGAAGTCGGTCGGACCAAACGCGTCGCTCGTCGGCGAAGACGTCGAGGGCTTTGTCCGGAGGCTGAAGGCGGAAGTCGAGGGCGAGATCGACGTCGCCGGCCCCGAATTGGCAGGCGCCCTCTCCGACCTCGGGCTTGTCGACGAATACCACCTCTACCTCCGTCCGTTCGTCCTTGGCGGCGGCAAGCCCTTCTTCTCCGGTCCGCGTCCTCCATTGCGCCTCGTCGAAACGAGAGCGGTCGGCGACGACGCTATCAAACTCGCCTTTGTCTCCGGCTAATCATGAGATTTCGAAACTGTCCTGTGATGTGAACCACTCAGGCACGGTGATCAAAACCTACCGGCCCGCCTAGCCCGAGTACTGGTTCGATAAGACAAGCCTCGTCTGCAAGTCGCCTGAACGGCGATGATCAGCCTACATACACTTCCTGATCGCCCCAGCAGGTTTGGAGGAAATCGATTTGCCCGGTATGGAGCGTGGCATGCCAGCCGGGCAGCTTCATCAGGTAGGCCATGGGCATCGACCAGCCGAGCCCGGAATCCAGTGACGATGCGATTGCTTCCGGCGTCAGGGAATCCAATGCGGCAACGACCTCGGCCGTGCCCTTCCGGAAGATGCTCTCCATCTCCGCGCGGCTCGTTACGGCGGCTTCTTCCGCGTCTCTTTGCGCCAACCACTCCGCCAAGTTGTCGCCACCGGGAAGTTGTCCGTCCTTGATCATGCGAGCGAACCTTCCGGCATAAAGAGCGGTATGGGCGGCAATTCGGATCGCCGACTTCGCCGTTGGCGTCGGCGTCCAGGTCAACTTGTCGTCCGGCACATACGAGAAGTTCCTCAAGAACATCTCCATTCCCTCGATCGCGCTCTCTTTGCAGGCGGCAACTAGGCTTTCCATCTTCTAAATCCTACTCCCTCAAGCCAATGGCCAAGATATAAGCCGCCCTATGTCGAATTCCAGGCTCGTCATTCGACTATAGAGAGAGAGGCAAGGTAAACCGGTTCGCCAGTAGGCTTGTCGAGGAGAATTCATGAAGTACTTGGTTGCGATCCACCACCCCGACGACTACGACCCGTCCGCCTTGGAGGACGAGGCGATGCACCGCAAAATCGACGAGCTCAACGATGAGATGGTGGCTGCCGGAATCAGGATCTTCGTAGGTGGTCTGAATCACATAAGCAAGGCGAAGTCGTTGCGGGCGAAGCCGAACGGGGAGGTCTTCATCACCGACGGGCCGTATTTGGAGACGAAGGAGCACGTCGGCGGTTTCTGGGTGCTGGAAGCGGCCGACATGGACGAAGCCCTGGGTTGGGGGCGCAAGGCTGCCGTCGCCTGTCGGGCGCCCGTCGAGGTTCGTGCCTTCAATTAGGGTGGACGCCGACGGGCCCGGGGCTGCTCGCCGACTTGGCGGCTATGAGCTCCTGATAAATGGGTTGATACCGAAGAACGGGCCGCCAAGAGGCTTGGGCGAAAAGTTTCTCCAAAATGTCGATATAGCTCCAATCCACCCGACCAATCGTTGCCCGCAAGCTTCGTTTTGCGGAGCCAACGAGGAGAACGCCACATGAAGTTTCTATGCCTTGGATATCTCGACATGCAAGCCTTCGATCGCATCCCGGAGGCCAAGAAGGACGAGATCATGAAAGCCTGCTACGCCCAGTGCGTGCCGTTCCGGGCAACCGGCAAGGTCATCGCGGAGGAGGGGCTGCAGCATGCGAGCCGGGCCAAGTCGATTCGCCCCAGGAAGGGCCGGACGAAGGTTACCGACGGGCCGTTCGTCGAGACGAAGGAGCAACTCGGCAGCTTCTTCATCGTGGAGGCGGACAATATCGACGAAGCGGTCGAGGTCGCGTCGCTCCATCCGGCGGCGATCTTCGGCGAGGAGTATGGATTCGGGATCGAGGTGAGACCGATTCAGTAAGGCCGGGTCATCCGGAAGTTCACGCCCGCCGAACGAAACGGGGCGAAAGCGTACAACTGCGGAAGCAAAGCTTCCGCAGTCCTATGGTCGCTTCGCGACAGATATGGCTTGCCAAGGAATGTGTCTACAACTCAGCGCCCCGAGAGCCTCATCGCTCGGGCCGCGACTAATTGGGCGGCCAGAATCGCGTGCTGGCTCGCCAGCGGATGCTGGCCATCGACCGAGAACATCGACCGCCCGCTACCCAGGTATGGGTTGTTGCCGAGGTCGATCACGTAAGTGTGAGGATCGCGCGCCGTCTTCTGGTAGGCATCGACTCCTGCCGTCAACTCCTTTCGGGCGCGACCCGAGAAGGGGACGATGATCCAGATATTCGTCTCGGAGCCGCCGGCCGATCTCAGTTCGCCGAGGAGCTTGGGGACGTCGTCGCCGGATGGCGGCGAGTTCTCACCCATGTTTACGAAGATGTCGTCCGGAACAGGCGAGAACTTGCCTCCGACGAGGCGGGAGTGGACGTCGTCGAGCATCGAATAGAAGGTCATGAGGCCGGGCGTGTGGCCGTCGGCGGCATGATGGTCCCAGGATGCTCCGCCGTAGGCAACGAGGCCATATTCTGCGCCCAATGCCGAGGCGACGATCGACGGGTAACCCTCCGTCGCGTCCTGGGTGTCGACTGCGTTCGTGATGCCGCTTGCGAAGGTAGCGATGTCGTCATCCCCATTGGTGATGCTGTCTCCGAAGAACAGGGCCGTACGGCTTTGGCGGGCCGAGAAGGTCGATGGAGAGAGGATGGCGGCGCCCTCGTCGACCGTGAATCCGGTCACCCGGAGGACGTCGACGGGCGTCCAGAAGTCGAGGAAGACATATCCGGCCACGTACTGGAGCAGGAGCTGATGGCTGCCACTCGGAAGACCGGCCGCACATGGGATCGAGCGGGTTTCCGGCTTGAGCTGGAGCGTGGTCGCGGGCCTTCCGTCGACCGAATAGCGGATCACGGGGTATTGCTCGGCCGGGACCTTTGCCTCGACCAGCGGCGAGACGTCGATCCCGACACCGAGCTGGGCGCCGCTGAAGCCGAGCTTGAGATACGCGCCGGGGTTGGGCGATTGCGCGTAGGTGTCGCCGGATCGATACCAATTGTAGGGACTGTAGACCACGCCGGGGTCGGACGCCGGCAAGGTCTGCGGTCGTGATGCCAGGAGGAAGGGAAGGACGAGGGCGTGGAAGCTCATGAAGATTTCGCTCACGCCCTTCGCGCGATCCAGCTCGTATCGATCCCGGCTTCGAACAGCCTCTCGGAGAGCTGGCCCACGTGACCCTGGATGTGCCGGATGCTCAGCAACTCATGTTCGAGCTTGTTGATGTTTTTGTACCATGGGAAGCCGGGGTCCGATGTGTCCAGGTCCAGTCCGTCGATTGTGGCGTCGAGCCGGCTCCGGATGTCGTCGATGTATTCGCAGAGATCGGCCTTGGTCAATGGCTCGACCTCTACCGCCTTCTCCTCCCATAGCACGCAAAACTCCCAGTTGTGCTTATGCCAAGGGGTAAAGGTCCCTTCGCCCTGGCTCATGTAGAGGTCGCCGTAGAACGCCGCGTGATAGGCGATCCTCCAGAAGTAGCGGGGAAACTTGCCGCCGGTCCACATCTCGTCGGGGCAGACCTGCACGCATTCGCGAAGCATCCGGAGAGCGGCGTGGTATTGGCCTTTGAGGGCGTCGCGCACATCCATGGAGCGCAGTATACAAAAGGCCTTGGCCGGCCATCCGCTAGAATCTGGACGTGCTGTCACGACGCGACCTCCTTCTCCTCCTCGGCCAAGGCTACGTCGGCGCGAGGCTGGCGCCGCTGACCGGCATGCTCGCGAGCTTCGCTCCGCCCAAGAATTCTATGCGCTGCATCAACGTCGTCAACTTCATCCGCGCCGTCGAGCCTCGGTTCAAGATGGACATGATGCTCTCCGTCCGGAATCAGATGGAGCTGATTCTTAAATACCGTTTGTCCGCTACCTGGCTGCTCCAGTACGACGCGCTGGTTTCGGGGCCGTTCGTGGGCTTCCTGAAGGAGAGGATGGCGAAGGACCACGAGGTCGGGTTCTGGTTCGAAATGAACGAGATGCACGTGCGGGCCTCGGGCGTCGAGTGGCGCGGGCGGCCCGGTTATGAGTGGGACTATTTCCCATCCGTCGCCTTCACCCTCGGCTACTCGAAGGAGGATCGCGTCAAGCTCGCCGACACGGCGATGCGGGAATTCAAGAAGGTGTGGGGGCGCTATCCGAGCTCGGTGGCGAGTTGGAACCTGGATGCCTTCACGATCGATCACCTCGTCGAGCATTACGACGTCGATGCCTTCGCAGTCTGCCGGGATCAGATCGCCACCGACGGCTTCACGATTTGGGGAGCCCCGATCGCCGGCTATTACCCGAGCAAGACGAACTGCTGGAGCCCGGCGCTCGACCGGCATAACCAGATTTCCGCTCCCGTCTTTCGGATGCTCGGCCAGGACCCGGTCTACTACTACGACCGCGTCTGGCGGATGCCCGGTAAGGGCGGGCTCACGACGCCGGATACGATGGAACCGGTTTGGCCTTCCGGGCAAAGCCCGACGTTCGTCCGCGAGTTCCTCGACATGATCGAGAAGGAGCCGGCTCTTGGCTTCGCTTACGCCCAGATCGGCCAGGAAAACTCCTTCCCATGGGACCAGCAGGAGCCTGGCTATGAGCCTCAAATGGTCGCTCTCTCCAAGCTGCGCGAGCGCGGCGTCGTCCACGTCGAGACGATGGGCGAATCCGGCCGCCGCTTCAAGAAAGCCTTCAAAGAGACGCCCGCGCAGGCCCAGGTTATGCCCGACGATTCCTTCGGCAACACGGACCCCTCATGCGCTTCGATCTGGTACCAATCCCGCTTCTATCGGGCGAATCTCCACATCAAGGGTGGCTTGCCCTATCTGCGCGACCTGACCGTCTACAGCGACCGGATGCCCCAACCCCACCTCGACGAGCCGACGCGCGAAAACGAGGTCGAGCAGCGGATGCCGGCCATTCTCGACGGCTATCACTGGCGGAAGCCGGACTCGCTCGCCGGCGGCTTCTTCCTAACCGGCGATGACCGGTTGCGGCTAACCGGGAAGCCAGAGGTCAAGGAAGATGGCGCATCGCTCGAAGTTCGACTCCCGGTTCAAGACGGCCATGTTTTGCGCGTCCGCTTCGACGAGCAGGCGCTTACGGCAAGCCTCGACGGCGGCCCGCTGACTCTCTCCTTCGAATGGGATCCCCCCAAGGCCGCGCTGAAGGAAGTTCGCGGCGACAAGCTTCTCTACGGCTGGCACGGCCTTGAATATGAAGCCACGGTTGGAACGGGAACGGCCGAAGCCACGCCGTCGGGCTGCCGGATTCGGTCACACGACGATCCTATACGGCTCCGCCTCGCTCAGAAGTCTTAGATGTCTCATGAGGTCGGGATAAGCCATCCTGGGACCATTGCAACCGTTCGAGCTGCCGCCTTGTCCTAGCGCTCGATGAGATACAAACTCCTGCTCGCGTTGATCGCCGCTTGCGCCTCCTGCGCCGGCCGGGTTCATGCTTACGACGGCTACTTCGATTCGAAGGGCGTCAAGATTCACTACGTGACGGCGGGCGAAGGCGAACCGGTCGTCCTGATCCACGGCTGGATGGGCGATTCCACGATGTGGGGCCGCCGGGACGCCTCTGGGAACGTGCAACTCGACCCAAGTCCCGGCTTCGAAGCAATCGCGCTCGACTGCCGGGGGCATGGCAAGAGCGGCAAGCCGCACGATCCTGGCATGTACGGCATCGAGATGGCGGAAGACGTCGTGCGCCTTCTCGATTATCTGAAGATCAAGAAGGCCCATTTGATCGGCTATTCCATGGGCGCGTTCATCGCCGGCAAGGTCGCCGCGAGCCATCCCGAGCGCGTGCTGAGCGTCGTCTATGGCGGCCAGGCGCCGATCCTTGCCGGACAGTCGTCGACCGGTTCAAACGAGGTCAAGGTGTTCGCCAAGGCGGTCGACGAGGGCAAGGGGCTTGGAGCGTACATCCTTTACGTCTGGCCGGCCGACAAGCCGAAACCGACGATGGAACAGGCAAACTCGATCGCCGATTTCATGGTCAGGGGCAAAGACGCCAAAGCGCTCGCCTTGGCCGGCCTTAGCCTCGGCGATCTTGCCGTCAAACCTGAGGACCTGAGCCGGGGCAAGGCTCCGTGCCTTTTCATTTACGGCGAGAAGGAGTCGGCTTACGTGACGAACAGCGTCGCTGCCGCCCGAAAGTTCCTGGTGGGGAGCGAAGTAAAAGTCGTTCCCGGAGGGGACCACATCTCGACGCTCGTCAAGCCGGAGTTCGCCGCCTCGATCCTGGCGTTTTTGAAAGCTCACAAGTAGCCGGCACGGAGCATATCGGCATTGTCGCCCAATCCACGGTGGCGACGTGGAGAGGCGGGAAATCATCGTGGTATAGTCGTCAAATGTCTGCTGTAACGAAGCTGACGAAGGCGGATGTGAGACGGGGGCTCGTGCGCTATCACTTCGCTCCCTTCTCGGGGCAGATGGAGGTTTTCGAGCGGCTGCGAAGCGTCCAGTTTGACCCGCTGGCTCCGGCCGGCTCCAACCACGACTTGGTGCTTCAGGCGCGGCTCCCCGAATACAAGATCGGCGACTGGCAGAAGACCGCCTACGAGGACCGGCTGATCTACGACGGTTGGGACAAGATGGCTTCGCTCATCCCGTTCGAGGGATGGCCGGTTCGCCGCATCTTCCACTCGGTTCACCGGCGAAACTTCGAGAAGAAGATCTTCGAGGATCACAAAGAGGCGGTCGACACGGTCTTGAAGGAGATCGAAGAGCGTGGTCCGCTGATGCCCAAGGATTTCGACTTCCAGCAGCGGCGGCCGGAATGGAAGGGGTCCTGGTACGGGCCGAGCGTGACCAAACAGACTCTGCGAGCACTCTGGCATTCGGGGCTGGTCATGACGGCGGGGCGGAAGAACGGGCAGCACTTGTACGACCTGACCGGGCGGATCGTGCCGAAAGATCTGTTGAACGAGCCGAGGGTGTCCGACGACGTCGCGATTCGCGAGCTGGTCCTGGAGCGGCATCGGGCGATGGGCCTCGTACGTCCGACGGCGCCGCCCGAGGTTTGGTCGAACCAGGTGCTCACCTACCGGAAGCGGGAAGCGATGGCGGAGTTGGTCGATCGGGGCGAAATCGTTCCCGTCGAGGTGGAAGGCGTGGCCGCGCATGCGACGCCGGAATTCCTCGACCACCTCGACCAGCCTTCGTTGGAACCGCGAGTCGCGATCATCGCCCCTCTCGATCCCTTCATGTGGGACCGAAAGATGACGGGCCACATCTTCGGCTTCGATTACACGTGGGAAGTGTACGTGCCGGAGCCGAAACGCCGGTGGGGCTACTACGTGTTGCCGGTGCTTTACGGCAACGCGCTCGTCGCCCGGGTCGAGTTCTGGGCGCGCGGAGGCAAGCTCGACGTGCGACAATGGTATTGGGAAGAAGGCGTCGAACCGGATGGAGCCCTATGGAGCGCGCTCGAATCCGCGATGCGCGGATTCATGCGTTATTCCTCCACGAAGACGGCCACGACGGCGCCCCATATCAAGGGGAAGATTCGCAGCTTCTTCAAATCGCTTAAGTAGGATCGCTTTTGGATATCGAAACCGCTGTGCTGGAATCCTGGGATCGCAACTGCCGCATCATGACGGCGGTGGCGGGCCGAATCGACGAGTCGAACCGTCGTGCGAAGCCATCCGAAGATGGCTGGCCGATCGACGTTCATCTGGCTCACATCCACAAGGTGCGGCAATTTCATCTTCGGCAGCTCGACCCGGAGGGAGCGTCGGCGCTGCCGGATGTGTCGTCAGAGGGAGACCTCGGGGCGATCAAGACGGCGCTGGAGCAAAGCGCGTCAGCGGTTCAAAGGGTGATGCGGAACTCGCTCGAATCCGGGCAGGGGGCGGTCGTCGGTTACGACCACCCCGTCTTCTTCCTCCAGCACGTTCTCTGGCACGAGGGATGGCATGCCGGCCTGATTTTCCTCGCGCTGAGACTCGCGGGCCAGGAGGTTCCCGAGGAGTGGGAAGAGGCCCGCGTCTGGGGACGGTGGCGAACGGACTAGGCCGGCAGCGGGCGCGGCGCGAATCTCGGTCCTCGCAGAGTGAACAGGGCGGCGAAGTCCAGGCCGAGGTTCACGGCGACTCCGGCGCTACGGACCCAATTCATGGTCGCCCACTGGGCTTGAGCCTGACGGATCGTGTCGAGCCGATCCCCCGATAAGCAAAGAGGAGCAGATCGCGAACCAGGACTTCGGGGTCCATTTTCGGGAGTACGGGCTGCTCGGGCAGTCGAAACAAAGCGATCGTCCCAATGAGGTGATGAAAGAGGACGCATTGGAATTCGCCGGGCGCCACCGGCACGCCGATGTCCCCCGGCCTCGTAGGCGGCGGCCAAGCACTCGACGAGAAAGGGCATCACCGGATAGAACAGGTTCTCTAGAAAGGCAAGCGCAAAGGAACCGTCGCCAAGGAGGCTTTGGCCGATCAGCCGGTCGATACTCGCATCCTTCTGGCGTCCCCGTGGGCCGAACAGGATGAGCCGGGGAATAACGAACCAGCGCTGGGCCTTGGGCATAATCGAAGCTGTGGCGAGCGAGAAGTCCATTCGGCCGCGCCGGCGGTTCGGGATCGTCCACGGCCTTTCGGCAACGGAGCGAGCCGAAGCGCGTCAAGCGATCGACGAGGCGGGAGGGCCCTCCTCCCGGTTCTGGATTCTGCTGCTTCTTTCGACTCTCATCGCCGCGTTCGGACTGCTGACGAACAGCGCGGCGGTGATCATCGGCGCCATGATCATCGCCCCCCTGATGGGCCCGATCGTGGCGAGCGCCCTCGCGATCGACGCCGGCGACGTCCGGTTGCTCACGAAGGCCCTTACGGCGGAGATCCTCGGTATCGTGACGGCGATCGGCCTGTCCCTATTCATCGGGCTTCTTCCGATCAATTTGGGCGTCACGTCGGAGATGCTCGCCCGCACGAATCCTACGCTCTACGACCTCTTTATCGCGGCGGCTTCCGGACTCGCGGCAGGCTATGCGACGGTCGATAGGAAGGTGAGTAGCACACTGGCCGGCGTCGCCATTTCCGTGGCCCTCGTGCCGCCCTTGGCGACGTGCGGGCTGCTCATCGCTTTTGGGGCGTATTCCAACGCCTGGGGGGCCTTCCTTCTGTTCTTCGCCAACTTCCTGGCGATCCAGATTGCCGCCGGCGCGATTTTCTTCATCTATCGCGTGGCGGATATCCATGAGCTTCGCGTTGGCTTGAGCTGGAGCTATGTGGCTCGTTTCGGGCCGTCGCTCGTATTGCTGGTCGGGATCGCCACGTTCATGACGTCGACGCTGGTTTCTCTCGCCCGAGACCGATCGCTCGAAGCCGGGATTACGCGCGTGCTGTCGCGCGAAATCGGGGCGCGGAGCGGCGGGCAATTGGACAAGGTCATTCGACGCCGGGAAACGAGCAAGGGCTACGAGGTCATCGCGGTCGCGCTCACGCCGCAGCCCTTCGACCCGGCGCAGGTCGCGATCATCCAGGCGACATTGCGGCGCGAATGTCGTCCCGACATCTATCTCGTGGTGCGGTCGCTGTCCTCCTCGGACATGGATAGCTCGGGGCAGGTCTTTCTCAGCGAGGCGGAGCTCACTGAAATGCAGCAAAAGCAGGAGGAGGAATCGATGCTTTCGCGAGCGACGGCCGTCGTGAACCGGCACTTGAAGGACGTCCCAGGAGCCCGGCTCGTGAACCTATTACGGACCCAGGGCGACCGAAACCTGTCCTTCACGGCGGTCGTTTGGACGCCGACCGCGATCGACCCGGAGCAGGTTGCCGAGATTCGCGATTCGATGACCACGGAACTCAAGAAGACGGTCCGGTTAACGGTTCGGTCGGTTCTGACCCGGGAGGCGGATGCGAATCGCTTTCTTTACGAGCCGGTCGTCGCGCCACTTAGCGCCAGCGAATTGGCTCTGAGACAGCGGATTCGCGACGCCCTGGAGGCTCGTCTGAAGCCCATCGAAGGGGCTATCCTGAAGGAAGTCAACGTACAGCAGACGGGCGACGTCCGGTCGGTCCTTGCCGTCGTCGAAGCGCCTGTCCTGATTCGGCCAGACGAGGTGAAGCAATATGAAAAGGACATGCGGACCTACATCGATCCGGGAATCACCTTGGAGGTGAAGACGACGGTTGCGGGCTCGGCGGTTGCGGGCGGATGGTCCCGCGCGTCTACTCCCGACGGCGGCTAGCCGCCTTTCGCATGGTCGATCTTTCCTGGATCGTGGCGCCGCTCGGCCTGATAGGGAATCGGGGGAGCGCTCATTCAGTTCCACGGACATAATCGGAGACGTGCAAGAACGGGGAACCTTGATTCTGGTTTGCGGACTCCCCGGGGCCGGGAAGACGACTTACGCCAAGCGCCTCGAAGGCGAGCGGAACGGGATTCGCCTATGCCCGGATGACTGGATCGAGGCCATTCTGGCGGACCCCGTCGACCATGTGGAGCGGAACCGTTTGCGAGACCCGATCGAGAATTTGCAGTGGGACTTGGCTCAAGGTTTCCTGCGGCAAGGTTTCACGGTCATCCTGGAGAACGGATTCTGGTCGGCGGAAGAGCGGGGCCTGTACGCGCTTGGGGCCTGGGAACTTGGCGCTCGGGTGGAGCTGGCCCACCTGGAGGCACCCGACTTCGGGAGCTTGTGGAAGCGCGTCTCGGTTCGGAACGAGACGATGACGTGCAAGACCTTCGTGATGACCGAAGAGGAGCTACGCGAGAGTTGGAATCTCTTCGAGCCCCCGACGGAGGAAGAGATGAGCTTCTACGACAACGGAATTACGATCCGGCAGACGCCCGCAGGAGGCTGACGTAGGCGCCCGGAGTAGGAACGCCTCTACTTGTCGCGACGTTCCGAAGGATAGCCGTTCGAAGTTTTGCCGAATTCGATATAACCTTTCACATTTTGACGACGGACCATCCGCGAGCAAGAGAACCTAGCGGTTTTGCCGAAGACTGTGGTTTGATGTAGATGAACAGTCTGGCTTGTGAATGGCCATCGAGCCTTGCAAGCCCCGGCCTCTTCGAACGTTTGCAACAGGAGTAAGGATGAAGAGATTATTCGCCACCGGCGCCATTTTAGGCTTCGCAGTTGCGGCTTTTGCCCTCGGTTCATTTTTCAAAGTCGTCCAAGACACGTACAAGTTCCCCGCCGATTCGCCCGCGGCCAAGGCCAAGTGCATGCTGTGCCACGTCAGCAAGATGGGCGGCGCGAAACTCAACGCTTATGGCATGGATGTCAAGAAGGCCCTTAACGGCTCGAAGACCATCACGCCGAAGATCCTCCACAGCATCGACCATCTGAAGTCTGGCAAGCATGCCGAGACCAATGGCGAGCTTCTGAAGGCGGGCAAACTCCCCGGTTAGTCCTCGACTTTCCATTACCGGCCGGGCGGCATTTCCAGTCGAAATGCCGCCCGCTTTGCTTTGGCCTAGCCGTACGTCGGCTTTTGCGGCCAGCCGGCAGGCGAATCCTCCCAATCCTCCTGGCGTCCGTAGGGCGTGACGTCGAGCAGCGGATAAGTGTCGGTCAGGGATTCCACGCCTCGCGCGTAGGTCGAATACGTGTGGAAGACGTCGTCGTCCAGCCGGAAGAAGACGCTTAGGCCGGGCGCCTCGCCCGAGCTTGAGCCGGGAGCGGGGGCAAAGTTATATTCCCGTGGCGCGACGCTTTCGTCGAGGGTGGCGTGATAGTCGTAGTTGAAGTCGCTTCCAAAGGACGAATACCAGGCCACGTTCCAGCCCCGCTCTTTCTTGTAGGCGTCGAGCTTTTCCAAAGGTGCGCGAGAGACGAGGGCGAAGGTTGTGTTTCGCTCCTTGAGCGTCGAGAGATCGCCCAAAGAGTCAACAAAGCTCGTGCAGCCAGGGCAGCCTTTTTCCCAATCCGGGCCGAACATGAAGTGGTAGACGATGAGCTGAATCTGTCCTTCGAAGAGGTCGCGCAGACTAGCCTCGCCGTTCGGGCCTTGGAAGCGATATGCCTTCTCAACTCGGACCATCGGTAGCCGGCGGCGGGCGGCGGCGATGCGGTCGCGCTCCCGAGTCGAGGCCTTCTCGTCTTCGAGGAGCTTCTTCCTTTCGGCGAGCCATTCGTCGTAAGTGGCGATTCTAGGATGGGCGATTTCGTTGGTGGTCATGAATGCTCCTCGGTCGTCACAGAGGCTAACGTTGCCGCAATGACACCTTCGTTCGATAGTCGAAGGGGGATGACAAGTTTCGACAAACCGGCCGACGAATTTCTTTTAGAAAGAGATATCGACCCATTGGCGGCTTTCGGCGGCTCGATAGATGGAGTCCATGACGATATCGCGTTGAGCTGCCTCCCGCGGAGTGACGAGCTCGACGGGCTTCCCTTGGAGGTAGTCGAGGAAGGCGTTGAACCCGGCCGGGACGTTTTCACCGGCTTCGATCTTCTCGAACTTTCCGTCAGGGCCGGCGAGCTGAAGGTCGGAGCCGAGCATCGCGTATCCCTTTGTGCCGGAGACGAGGATGCGGATTGGATCGGCGACGTCGTCCCAGGAAGCGGCGAGGGTGCCGAGGATGCCGCTCTCGAACTTGAGGAGCGATTCGCCAAGCTCTTCGCAGCCTTCGTAGCGAGCGGTTCCGGGGGCGAGGATGCCCGTCACAGATTTGACTGGGCCAAAGATCCAGAGGAGCAGATCGAGGACGTGGGTGCCGAGATCGCCGAACGCACCGACGCCGGCCTGCTTGCGATCGGCCATCCAGCGCCAGTCGGTATCGAACCAATGGCCGAGCGCCCCGCTGTGGCAGTTGCTGGCTCGGACGCGGGTGATCGTGCCGAAGAAGCCCTCTTCGACTTTCTTCTTCAGGGCGCGGACGTTGGCTTGGCCGCGGCTGAAATAGCCGGTCTGAAAGACGGTTTTGTGATCTTCGAGAAGTTTCAGGATGGCGCGGGATTGCGCCTCGTCGAATCCCATCGGCTTCTCGATGAAGATGGGCTTCCCGGCGCCGACCAACTGGCCGACCAACTCGAGATGCCGAACGGTTTCGCTGCAGACGACGAAGCCGTCGACGGCCGCGTCTTGGACGAACTGGAGGACGGTCCCCACTGGGCCGCCGAGCTTCTCGGCATTCTTCTTCGCGCGCTCGGGGTCGTGGTCCCAAACTCCGGCGCAGGCGAATCCGCGCTTGAGGACTTCGTTCGTGAATCCGGGCGTATGAATGTGAGCGGTTCCGATCCAGGCAAGACGTTTAGCCACGCGCTGAGTTTAGCCCGGTGAGAGAGGCCACAATGATGGAGATGTCGGAGAGACTCGACGCATTGGCCGCGCAGATTCCGCCTTCGTCCGAGGCTGCCGCGGGTGAGGACTGGGATCGACGGTCACGGGCGGTTCTGTCCTATCTCGTCGAGCTTGCGCCCAGTTTCGCCCCGGCCGATTTCGAGGCTATTCCGGCCGATCCTGCGACTTGCCCGAACTGCGGAGAGCCCGTTCCGGTGAGCCGGAGCCCCTATTGCGGCGACTGCTGCAAGGAGGAAGCGGCCCTGGTTCGCCAATTCCGAAACGCGGTGGCGACGGGCGCCATCGCGGACGAAGAGCGGCAGGCGGCTCTCGGCCAGAAGCTGTGGCATCTCCTTGGCGGGGGCTATCCGCGCCGGGTCGCCCTCATCCCTCCGAAGGGCATCGCTCGCGTGATTGCGCGGGATGGAAAATGCATGCATTGCGGAGCGCCGGCCACAACCGTCGACAATATCGGCAGCGGGTGAAACCGGCCGATCAATTTGCTCGCAGTTTGCGAGCAGTGCAGTCAGACGAAACCTTATGGCGATCCGGATTTTACGAGCCGGCCGGACGTTGCCGCACATCTTCGGGAGATTGCCAAGCGAGCCGTTTCGCCGGAGCCGCTGCGGTGCTGCGACGATCCCGACAAATGGGATTGGCGCGCCTACGTCTCCCAGAGAAAATAGAACGATCTATTCCTTCGGTCGCCGCGTCACATAACGCAAAAAGGAGCCAAGGCCAGCGAATTTAAAAGATGGGTCGACATATCTCTCGATGACATAGAACATGAAGTAGTACCATCGGCAAAAAGCCCACAGCGCGACTACTAGCAAGATCACGTTCTGCCAGCTAAAATTCAGGACAAGAAGACTGCCTCCCGAAAGGAGGCCTAGCAGAAGAAACAGCCAGCCCTTGAAGAGGATCGCACGGCGACTGGTGAGATCGTCGGAGAGTCGCATCAATGGCAAAGACGGAACGTCGGCGTGAAGCGTGCGTCGCCGGACGCAGAGCTAAATCCTTACAGAAGAATTACCGATGGCAGACTCGGAGAAATCACATGCGGACCAAGCCTTCGTCGAACCGAAGACTGAAAACGAGCGGCTTAAGGCACAACTCCAGGAGCTGGAAGACTCGAGAGTCGAGTGGACGCGGTTCTTCGATTTGGCCCTCGACATGCTGTGCATTTCGAACGCCGACGGGTATTTCAAGCGTCTCAGCCCGGCCTTCACAACGACGCTCGGATGGAGCCTCGAGGAATTGCTCACCCACCCGTTCATGTTCTTCGTCCATCCGGACGACGCGGAGGCGACGCTTCGGGAGGTCGAGCGGCAGGTCGTCGCCGGGGAGCTGGTTCTCCAGTTCGAGAACCGGTACCGGCACAAGGACGGCTCGTGGCGGATTCTCTCCTGGAGGTCGGTACCGCAACCGGGCGGCTTCATGTATGCCACGGCGAGGGACGTCACCGAAATGCGGGAGGCCGAGGCAAGGATATCGAGCCTCAACCAGGGACTCATCCAGCGCGCCTCGGAACTCGAGGAGGCCCGCCACGAGGCGGAGCGGGCGAATAACGCCAAAAGCGAATTCCTTTCGAGGATGAGCCACGAGCTGAGAACCCCGATGAACGCGGTTATCGGATTTGCCCAGCTTATCGAGATGGAGTCGAACGATCCCAACATACGAGAGTGCGTTCGTTCGATCCTCCGCGGGGGACGCCACCTCCTCGGCCTCATCAACGAAATCCTCGACATGGCCCGGATCGAAGCCGGAAAGCTGGCGATCTCCTTGGAACCCGTACCGCTTGCCGAGGCCCTTCGCGAAGCCATAGATCTGATCACGCCCATCGCCGAGGGCAAGGGAATCGTCGTCGATCTCGATGCCACGCCCTGCGAAGGCCTCCACGTACGGGCCGACCGCCAGCGGCTGGTCCAAGTTATGATCAACCTTCTTTCGAACGCCGTCAAGTTCAACAAGCGGGCTGGCCAAGTTAAGATGCGCTGCTTGGAAAGGCCGAGGGGACTCCATCGGGTCGAAGTGAAGGATACAGGAACGGGCATTCCTCGGAACGCGATCAATCAACTGTTCACGCCGTTCGAACGCTTTGGGAATTACTCCGCCGAGGGCACGGGGTTGGGTCTGGCCTTGTCCCGTCGCCTCATGGAATTGATGGAAGGGGAGCTCTTTCTCGTCGAGACGAACTCGAACGGATCGACGTTCGGCATCGAGTTGGAGGCGACGCCCGCGCCCGGCGAATCTTCGGTCGCGATGCTGGCGGATTCGCCGGCCACGGCGGCGGCCAAACCCCTGCGGATCGTCTACATCGAGGACAACCTGCCCAACCTTCGCCTCTTGGAGCGGGTTTTCGAATACCGCGGCGGGATCGAGATGCATTCATCGCCTTCGGCAGGAGATGGGATTCGGCTGATACGGGAGCAGATGCCCGATCTCGTCCTTCTCGACCTTCATCTGCCGGACGGTCACGGCTACGACGTTCTCACCGAGCTTCGATCCGACGCCCGGACGGCGGATATCCCGGTCATCGTCATCAGCGCGGATTCGACGTCGCGGCAGGTCAAGCGCCTCCTCGCGGCGGGGGCGAAAAGTTATCTGATGAAGCCGCTCGACCTGCCGACCCTTCTCGCCGAACCGGACGATATCGAGCCGAGGCATGGCGCGGGGTAAAAGGGTTACCTGATGCTTGCTCCCCTTCTTGCTTTTGCTTTGTCCCAGGCTCACGACTGGAAAGCCGACCTCGCCGCCCTGCCCTTGCTGACCGCCAAATCTGGCGACGGAGATTATCGCATCGCTCCGCCTTATGCGAACGCGCCGGAGCTCACGCCTCGCGACGGGGTCCCGGAGGGAACGGTCTATCACTTCGTGATGGATTCGACGGAGAGCAAGATCTATCCGGGCATCGCAAAGACCGCACCGGGACAGGTTGTGCCGTACAAGAGGCGCGTCACGGTCTATGTGCCCAGTCAATATAAGCCGGGTACGGCGGCGCCGTTTATGGTCTCGCAGGACAGTATGGGGCAGGGAATCCTCCCCACGATTCTCGACAACATGATCGCGGATCATCGGGTGCCGGCGCTGGTCGCGATCATGATCGATTCGGGAGGAGGCGACGCCCAGGGAAGCGAGCGGGGATTGGAATACGATACGATGTCGGGCCGCTATGCCGAGTTCATCGAGACAGAGGTGTTGCCGAAGGTCGCGGCCGATTACCACGTCGCCTTTACGAAGGACCCGAACGGGCGGCTGACGATGGGCGGAAGCTCGGGCGGGGCTTGCGCGCTCTCCATGGCATGGTATCACCCGGACCTCTATCACCGCGTGCTCAGCTACTCGGGAACGTTTGTCAATCAGCAGTCGCCGTTCAATCCGGAGACGCCGCACGGCGCTTGGGAATACCACGAACATTTGATTCCCGGCAACAAGGCCAAGCTCATCCGGATTTGGATGGAAGTGGGCGAGAACGACATCCGGTCGAACGACGAGGAGGCGACCTATCACAACTGGGTGATGGCGAACTATCGTATGGCAGCCGTTCTGAAGGCGAAGCGGTACCGCTACCAATTCGTATTCGCGCAGAGCGCCGGGCATGTGGATGGCGCGGTGGTCCGGCAAACCCTGCCGGCAGCTCTAGAATATGTCTGGAGGGGTTATCGAGAGAAGAGGCCGTAAGCGAGGACGGACAGGACGATCAGCGTGAAGAAGCCGTAGAGCCAATCTTTCTCGTGGAGGAAGGCGAGGAGGCTGAACAGGACGCGAGCGACGGGGGTGGCGATCAGCAGCAGCAGGCCGAGCTGAATGATCGCGACGCCGTGGAAGGCGGCGACACCCGAAAAGACGCCCGAGAAGGACGTGAGCCCGCTCGGCTCGCCGCGAAACTTCCCGTACGGAGGGTTTTCCAGGCCATGTTGAACGAGATAGACGATCGCGCCAAACGCGACGGTGACGGCCGAAAGGCCGACCCCAATCTGGAGGAGCCTCCCGATGATGATCTCGATCCGATGCCCTTCTTCGTCGGTCATAGTTTGCCGGTAATCCCCTTGTAAAGCATTTCGACGCCCAGGATCACGATCGTCCAGGCGAAAATCGTGCGGAGGGAGTGGACTTTAGCCCCCATGAGATGCCGCGCCCCGAGGAGGGAGCCGGTGAGCACGCCGAGCATGACCGGCATCGCCAATCCCGGATCGATATAGCCGCGGCTGAAGTAGATGCCGGCGCTGGCGGCGGCGGTGACGCCGATCATGAAGTTGCTCGTCGTCGTCGAGACCTTGAACGGGAGCCGCATGACATGGTCCATCGCGATCACTTTGACCGCGCCGGAGCCGATGCCGAGAAGCCCCGAGAGGATGCCCGCGATACCCATAAGTCCGAAGCCTTGGATCGGGTGTTCCGCCGAATAGGGATGCCGCTCTCCGGTGACGCCGGGATACGAACCGTTGAGGCTCAGCTTGGCGGAAATCGGGTTTTCCGGCTTTTCGCTATGCTCGGACGCGTGGCGGCGTTGGAACGAGAGCCAGGCCGAGTAGATGAGGACGCAGCCGAAGACGATGCCGATAAAGCTCGTCGTGACAACCGTGGCAAGAAACGCGCCGACGACCGCGCCGATGGAGGTCGCGATTTCGAGAAACATGCCGATCCGAATGTTGGAGAAGCCTTCCCGCACGTAAGCCGCCGCCGCGCCGGAGGAAGTCGCGATGACGGAGACGAGGGAAGCCCCGATGGCATACCGGATGTCGACGCCGAAGGCGAGGGTCAGAGCGGGGACGAGAACGACGCCGCCGCCGAGGCCGGTCAACGAACCGAGGAAACCCGCCATCCCCGACACGATCAGGAGCAGGAGGCTGAAGCCAAGGTTGTTCATCGGGCGCTTTCTATCGTATCCCGAAACGATGGGCCAAGTTTTCGGCGGCTTCGGCCCAGCGCGGGAATTCGAAGGTGAAGCCGGCTTCGAGAAGCCGAGTCGGAACGACGCGGCGGCTCTTTAGAATGAGCTCGGTTTCGGTTCCGCGAAGAAGGGCTCCGATTTCGAGCAGGGGTACGGGCAGTGGGAAGGAGAAGCGGGCGCCGACGGCTCGGCGGAGAATCGCCATGAACTCTTCGTTCGGGAGCGGGTTGGGCGAGCAGACGTTGACCGGTCCCTCGAATTCCTCGTGCTCGACGAGAAACTCCAGAGCTCGGACGAAGTCCACCTCGTGAATCCACGATACGTATTGCCGGCCGCTCCCTGCCCGCCCGCCGAGGCCGCGTTTCGCAAGGCCGGCGAGGACGGCAAAGACGCTTCCGGCTTCGATGCTCATCGTCACCGAGGAGCGCAGGGCGATCTTGCGCGTGTGCGGCGTCCTTGCCTGCTCGAGCTCCCGCTCCCACGCCTTTACGATCTCGATGCTGGCCTTCCACTTGTAGGGGGCCTTGGGCTCGTCGCCGCCGAGAATGCCGTCGTCGCCGTTCGGCTGGTCGAAGCGGTGACAGTAGATGGTCGCGGTGCTCGCCTGAAGCCATAGGCGAGGCGGCCGGCTTGCGCGGGCGACGGCTTCCCCGACGACGCGGGTGGAATTCACGCGGGAATCCATCATTTCCTTGAGGTTCGCCTGGTTATAGCGGCAATTCACGCTCCTTCCGGCGAGGTTGAGAACGATGTCGGCGCCTTCGAGGGCCTCTTGCCACGGACCGAGGGTCTTTCCATCCCAGGCCACCTCGTCCGGCTTCTTGGGGAAACGGGTGAGGACGGTGAATTCCCAACCCTTCGGCTCCAATAGCCGACGGATCATCTGGCCGACATGGCCGCTTCCGCCCGGCATGATCACCTTCATCGCCCTCAATTATTACGGATAGACTGGCCACATGAGCGGGATGCCGGGCTCGATCCGAAGGCGGTTCGAGAGGTATCGTTCGGCTCCTCTTACCTGGCTAGCCGATGGCGAGAACCGGCGGCCTACCGTCTGCTGGGTCGATGAGCGCCGAGAAGTCTTGTGCGAACACGACGTCGATTTCATTTTCGAGGAGATCGCCGGGCGGATGCTTGGAGGCCGCTATTATCCCCCCGACACCCTCGACTTTTTCGGAGAATGGATGGACGAGAATCGACCGATCCGGGCCGGGGACCGGATTCTCCAGCGGGCGCGGGTGCTGCCCTTCTCCCAGTGGCCGGTTCTGTGGGCGATGACGGAGGTTTTCGTCGCCGAGCGGACGCCCTCGACCTGCGCGATCGGCTATGTTACGACCAAGCGGCACTTTGGACGGGGCATTTGGCAGGCAAGTTTGACGAAGAGCGATCGTGGGCTGGAACTGTCGGTATCGTCTACCTCGAGCCCGTATTCTTGGCTGTTTTGGATAGGGCTGCCCATTGCCCGTCGGCTCCAGCTCCGGGCATGGCGCCGCGCCTTCGAGGAGTACAAATCTCTTTGCGCGAAAGGATAACGGGGAGCCTTTTCGGCTCGTCGCACGTTAGAGAAAGGGAAGACCGTCGAATCGTTTGGGAAGCTAGAATATCGAGGAGAATATGATTGCGAAGCTAGACATGGATCGTCCGCGACGCATCTCGGTCCTGGGAGCACCGGTCGATCGGGTGACGATGAAGGAGGCTTTGGCCCTTATGGAGTCCTTCGTGGCGGAGGGGCGCCCGCACATGGTGGTGACGGCCGATGCCAGCGGCCTGGCCCAGGCTCAGTCCGATCCATCGCACCTTCAGATTATTCGCGAGGCGGACCTGGTGACCCCGGACTCCGTCGGCGTCATGTGGGCGGCGAAGCGGAGCGGCGAAGCCTTGCCGGAGCGGGTTTCCGGCGTGGATATCGTCGACCGGGTTTGCGCGCTGAGCGCGGACAAGGGCTATCGCATCTACTTTCTCGGGGCGGCGCCAGGCGTCGCCGAGCTGGCGGCGGAGAAGATGCGGCTGAAGCACGTCGGCTGCAACATCGTCGGGGCCCGGCATGGCTATTTCCCGGCGGAGAGCGACGAAGTCGTGGCGCGCGAAGTAGCCGAATTTAAGCCAGACTTTCTTTTTGTCGCGATGGGGATTCCTCGCCAGGAGAAGTTCATCAAAGCGACGATGGATATTATCGGGGCGGGTGTCGCGGTCGGGGTCGGCGGCTCGTTCGACGTTTTCAGCGGGCGGACGAAACGCGCCCCGAAGTTCGTTCAGGCGATCAAAATGGAGTGGGCTTGGCGGCTCGTTCTGAACCCCAAGAAATACTCGAAGGCGATGGCGTTGCCCAAATTCATGCTCCACGTTTGGCGTTCTCCCAAATGAAGATTTACACGCGAACCGGCGACTCGGGGACGACCGGCCTGATCGGCGGGGCGCGGATCGCGAAGAACAGTCTGCGAATGACGGCGATCGGCGACGTCGACGAGTTGAATGCGGCGATCGGAATGGCTCGCTCGCACGGGGCCGGATCATTGGACGCGGAATTGGCGACGATCCAGAATTGGCTTTTCGATCTCGGCGCCGAGCTGGCCTCCCCGACCGAGCACGCCCGCCAATACAAGGCGATTTCGGAGGCTCAAACGGCCCGGCTCGAAGAATCGATCGACCGGCAGACGGAGGCGCTCGAACCACTGCGGGAATTCATCTTGCCGGGAGGCTCGTCGCTCGGAGCGGCCCTTCACCTCGCTCGCTGCATCTGCCGGCGCGCGGAAAGAAGCATTCTTGAATTGAACGCGCATGAGCCGCTCGATCGCGATTCTTTGGTCTTCGTCAACCGTTTATCGGATTGGCTGTTTGTTGCCGCGCGAACCGCGAATCGCCTCGATGGCGTCATGGATGTGAAGTGGCAACGTATAGGAGATTAGGATGCTAGCGACCCTTGCCTTATCATTTGCTCTCATCGCTTCGCCCCCTCAGAACACCGGAAGCGCTCTCGTTTCCAAGATGTTGAAGTATTACTCGGCCGCGAAGACGATGACGGGAACGATCACCTATACGGCGACCGATGGAGCCGGTAAGGTCGAGCTTGTGACGACGCTGCAATACGAGCGGCCGTCGAAGCTGTACATCCGGCAAACGAAAGACAAGCCGCACCCTCTTCAGTGGCTTGTGCTCAGCGACGGGGACAAATTCAGCTACGGGCACAATCCGGACACGTTCGACGTTCAACGAGATCGCCTCACCGAAGCGGTCCGTCAGGTCGGTATGTCGTACGATATCGGCAGCATTTATGCGATCGCCGCGCCGGAGGGTCTTGGAGACCGCTCGGTGCCTCTCGACGTCGCGATCGGCCGCCACGAGGACCTTCAACACGACGTGCTGATGTGGATGACGGTCAACCTCGAAGGCAAGACGACGGTGAACGGCGTGACGGCCAACTTGATCAAAGGGAAGTGGCGGCCCTACGGCGAGGCAGCGACCGACCCCAACGAGGCCCCCGGGCGGTACGAGATGGTGATCGGGGACGACGGCAGGCTTCTACGGTATACGGTCATGCGGTGGATTGCCCGCGATCCGAAGAACCCCACCGACGCCGTGGACCTTCGGGAGAATTGGGACGTCGATCTGACCGTCAACGGAACGCCGACGGAGAGTTTGTTCAAAGGAAAGTGAACTCTGCCGGTCGCGGGACGTTATGCTCAAAACGGGTGGGCGGCAGCGCGGTTCGAAGTCGAGAATGTCAATCTCTTCGCAACCGTTTTCGCAAATCCGAGAATTGTTTTCAGCGCCTTGCCATGAAACAATACTTTTTTGGGTAGATTCATTGTGTGGCCGCAACTGGAGAAAATGACCTTCGCAGAGCTTAGAAAAGGCATGATGGCAAGGGTCGTTGCGATCAACGGAATGTCGGATGACATTACGCGGCTTCAGGAAATGGGTCTCACCGTCGGAACGTCCTTCAAGGTCGTCAAAGTCGCCCCCTTCGGAGATCCGGTCGAGATCGATTTGCGTGGATATAGGCTATGCCTTCGGAAACACGAAACCCGGAACTTCGAGCTGGAACCGGTCGCGATAGGTTGACGGCGGACTCGGACGTAAAGACGAAGCTGATCGCCATCGTCGGCAACCCAAATGCGGGCAAGACGACCCTCTTTAATTCGCTGACCGGCTCCTACCAGAAAGTCGGCAACTATCCCGGCGTGACCGTCGAACGAGTCTCTGGTTTTCTGAAGCTCGGCGCCGGCTCGGTCGAGGTGATCGATGTGCCCGGCCTCTACAGCCTGACGCCGGTTTCCGAAGACGAGCGGGTTGCGGCCGAGGTGATCCATGGAAAGACCTCCGGCGTTGCCGCGCCCGATCTTCTCGTTTGCGTGATCGACGCCGGCAATCTGGAGCGAAACCTCTACCTTTACACGCAGGTCGCCGAGGTCGGACGGCCGATCATTGTGGCCCTGACGATGGTCGACCGCGTTCAGAAAGACGGCAAGGCCATCGACACGAAGCGGCTTTCGAACCTGCTGGGTTGCGAAGTCGTTCCCGTCGTCGGGCACAAGGATACGAGGCTGGACGCGCTCAAGGAAGCCATCGAGCGAAACCTGGAGAATCCGCGGCCCCCGGTTTATGCCCTGGGAGCGCCGGACGCGCTCGAGACCAAAATCTCTTCACTCCGGGAGCGAATGGCGCGACTAGGCGCGGACTTCAACAATGCCGAAGTCAGGGAAGCGCTGCTCGCGCCCAAGCCGGAGTTCGAGCAATTCCTGAACGACTTCCCCGAGGTGCGGGAGGCATTCGACGAGGCGCGGCAATATGTGGGCGACAGCGAGGGACGCCAGCCGGCCGACGTGGCGACCCGGTACCAGTGGTCGTCGATGGTGCAGCGAGCTTGCGTGCGAGAGGCGGAAGCTCCGCACAAGCGCTCCCTGACCGACAAGATCGACGCGATCCTCGTTCATCGCGTGTTCGGGCTGGTCATCTTCATCGGCCTGATGTATCTGGTTTTCCAGTCCATCTACACCTTCGCCCAGCCAATGATGGATGGGATACAGGGAGTCTTCGACGCCCTGGGCCGGTTCATCTCTCCGAAGCTGGCGGGCGCGCCGGTTGTGCAGTCGCTCGTCGTCGACGGGATCATCGCGGGCGTGGGGGCGATGCTCGTCTTCCTGCCTCAAATTCTGATTCTGTTCTTCTTTATCGCGGTTCTGGAGGGGACCGGCTATTTGGCTCGCGCGGCTTTCCTGATGGACCGGTTGCTCGGCTGGTGCGGGCTGAACGGCCGCGCCTTCATTCCGCTGCTATCGAGCTTCGCGTGCGCGATTCCCGGCATTATGTCGGCGCGGGTCATGCCGGATGCGAAGAGCCGCCTGGTGACGATTCTCGTCGCGCCGCTCATGTCGTGCAGCGCCCGGCTTCCCGTTTATTTGCTGCTGATCGGGGCATTTATCGAGCCGCGGTACGGCGCCTTCTGGGCGGGCTTCACCCTCTTCGCGATGCACTTCCTCGGCCTGCTCGTGGCGATCCCGATCGTGTGGGTGTTGAATCGGAAGGTGATTCGCGGGAAACGGCTGCCGTTCCTTCTCGAATTGCCGCCTTACCAGTGGCCGAAGTGGCGCGACGTCTGGCTCGCGATGTATTTCCGCGGCAAAGTGTTCGTCCAGACGGCAGGCACGATTATCGTCGCGATGTCCTTCTTGATCTGGGCGCTCAGTTACTTCCCGCGCTCGAACGAGGCGGCCACGCAATATCAGGCAAGCTACGTTGCCTCACATCCGCAAGCGACCCAGAACGATATCGACCGGCACGTCCAGCAGGAGCAGCTTGCCAATTCCTTCCTCGGACGATTCGGCAAGACGATCGAGCCGGTTTTCCGCCCGGCCGGCTTCGACTGGCGGATCACAACGTCCATCCTCGCGGCTTTTCCGGCCAGGGAAAACGTCGTTCCGTCGCTCGGGATCATGTTCAATCTCGGACGGGATACGGACGAGCATTCCTCGGACCTACGCCGCGAGCTGAGCAACGCGACGTGGCCGGATGGGAAGCCGCTCTTCAACGGGTGGACGGCTTTTGGCCTGATGATCTTCTTCGCCCTCTGCGCGCAGTGCATGGCGACGCTGGCAACGGTCAAACGGGAGACGAATTCCTGGAAGTGGGCAGCGTTTATGTTTGCATACATGACGACGCTCGCCTATTTGGCCGCGGTGGGGCTTCATCAGATTTCTCTCCTGTTCTAAAGCGCCTTTCGCTGCGTAGAAAGATGTGAATGGAGAACAAGGTCGTTCGCCTGGAAAGCGGCCTGGAGATCGTGATTCGGCCGATCATGCGCGACGGCGTGGCGCGCCTGGCCGAGGGCATCCGCAAGCTATCGCCGCGGTCGCGGCAGATGCGGTTCTTTTCGACGCGCGAGCTTTATTCGGAGGCGGAATTGCGCCACGTCGTCGAGGCGGACGGCGTCGGCGCCTTGACGCTGGTCGCGGCAACCCTCGATGAGAATGGCGAAGAGATCGACTCGGTGGCAGCGGCTCACTTCTTTCGGGAGGCGCCTGGCGCGGACTGCGCGGAAGTCGCGATCGCCGTTCTCGACGCCTACCACCGCCTCGGCGTCGGCACGGTTCTTCTGACGGAGTTGGCGGAGCATGCGAAGGCCGTCGGCATCCGTCGGTGGAGCGGCATTTGCTCGACGGATAACGTGGCGATTCTGCGGCTGATAGCCAAGGTGGGGAAGGTGGAGCTTCTGCGCTGCGCTTCCGCAACGTATCACTTCGAGCTTCGCCTCTGACTTTCTTTGCCCGGATCATTCGCGAGGGTCAGCCTAGGCCCGCCATTTGCCCGGTAATTGTCAACTTTCATTTGTCTTGTTTCATGCTACGGCGTGGGCTCGGGTCACGGAGCACGACCGGGCATGCCTTCCCCCAGCCCCTCCGGGTCTAATCGCCCTCCCGCTTCATTTCCTCATCGTAGGCCTGGTCGATCTTGTCGAGCAGCTCGCGAGGTAGCTCCGAATAGCTGGTCGGCTCTCCCCGATGTGGGTCGTCGTTCTTGAACGTCTCGGTCTCCCACCGGACGCCGCTCAACGCCAGGGTGTACTTTTCCTGTTGCTGCCTCCCGATCGTGTAGTGGTTCGAGACGTACATTGGGCGCATGTCCCGCTTGTTGAGCTTCGACATCCGGGCCATCATCCGTCCCCAGTCGGCAATGCTATAGGTGTGGTCCGGGAATTCGCTCTCCTGCCCGCCTCGGTCGATCATGATCGTTGGCACATCTTCGTTTTCGCATCTGAAGAGGAACGTCGAGGGAGGACCGTTCGGCAGCGCCTCCGTCGCGAAGACCATGTAATCCGGCTGTCCCTCGATCTCCTCCGAGGCGCCCGCCATCGCCCAGACGTCCCCCAATTTCCTTTGGACGGGAGATAGCGCCGAAAACGGGATGGCTTCGCCAGATCGGACGCGCCTTCGCTGTTCGTCGTCGAGCGAACCGAAAAACGCATAGAACTGGTGCGGGTGAGATTCGGCCTGATACATCTCCTCGACTCCGCTGTATTCGAGAAGCCGGAGATAGATGCGGGCAATGTAATTCGAATACGACCAGCCGGCTTCGTAGTGGAAGCGAGCCAGATCGTCCAGAGTCTCCTTCCCGGCCGCCTTGTATGCTTTCATGACGTTTGCCAAAGCGGCTCGGGGAAGCCGCGCGCTCTCCGTGGCAGTGGGCCAATTCGGGGAGAAGTAGGTCACTCCGCCGACGTGCTCGACCCTCGTGCCTCCAAGAGTTCCGCAAAACGGTTCGAACTGCGCCACATTCACCTGACCGTTTGATTGGCAAGCCCGAGCCGCCTGATAGAGACTGTCGGGCAGGCAGCCGATCAGATCCTCTCCCTTCTGGTCGGCGACACCCTCCACTGCATCGCCGACGAACAAGCTCAAAGGATCGACCTTATCGGGATTCAGGATGTCCTTCCAAAGCTCCGCGCTGAACTCCTTGTGAGGCGTCGCCTTCGGCCATTCGTCGTATCCCGCATATTCCGGATGCGCAGGGCTCACCGCGTACAGTTCTGCCGCCAGCTTCGAAAGCGGAATCTTGACCGGCTTGACGTTCACGGTCGGAGTCGTTATCGGCGACACGTACGAGGAGTTCCCGTAGGCGTAAGTGCGGAGTTTTCCATCCCTCGTGTAGATATTGATTCCGTAGACGAGGATTCGTCCGCCGCGGATCGTCACGATGATCTTCCCGACGCCTCCCGGTTTTCGAGCTGCGTCGAAGATGTCCTTGTACGGACCGGGATCGGTGCCGATATTGAGCTTGCCGTCCTGGAAGTAGCCCTGAAGCTGCTCGTCGGTTTCCTCGTATTCCCGGATTGCTTCCTCGCTCCCGGCCGGCAGCGGGTATTCCATCTTCGTGGGTTCGTTCGAGTAGACCCGCTGCTCCCGATAATCCGACTTGGCCAACTCCTTGGCCCCGATGAGGACGACCAGCTCGTTAAGGAGTCTCCCCGCCGGGCCGGCCATTCGCGGGACGTCCAGGCTGATGCCGGCCGGCTTGCCTGAATCGTGCATTTCCTTGACGTAATCGTTCTGTTTCTTGATTGCCGCGACAAGCTCCGCCGCCCGCGTTCCCGGCGATTTCGCCTCGCCGACCTGCTTCTGGATCTTGTCGACGATTTTCTGGATCGAGGCCGCTTCGGCATCGAGCAAGGCCTGTTCGAGCTTCTTCTGCTCGACCGCCGACCGAACCAGCTTGAAACCTCCATGATCCGGTTGCCACTCGGCATGGAGAACCTGGGCCAGTCCGTCGCGGATAGCCTGTTCGCCCCCGTTCCTCATCCGCAGGACGACAACTTCGTCCGAAAGCCTGCTCTCCACCTGCAACGGTTTGCCAAATCTCTCGGAAAGACGGCGGCATGCCTCCTTCGCCGTCATCGGAGGAATGTCTAGCGGCGCCGCCAGAATCAGAAAAGAAGCGATCGCAAGCATCTATCGTATAAACGGGCCGAGCCGTCGCCTCGTGCCAGACACATCGAATACAGGCCCGGTTTTTTGTTGAGTAGGTCGCTACAACCGCCCACCGAGCCGTCGCGCGAATACGGATTGGCGCTTCACGTCGACCACTACATGACGGCCTGCCGGGCGGAGGCGTCCTGGAAGCCGAGGAGTGCCAATGGCAGAAACGTACTCATCCTATTCTCCACGGCAGGCTCTCGGCCATTCGGCGTGTTTGCCACGAAGGCCGCACAGATTCGTGCAAGGCGCAGAACGAACAAATCGTTCCAGACGAGACGCCACAGCAGATATGCTTGATCCATGCGCCGAGCTTTGCTTGCTATCGCTGTGATCGCTGCTTCGAACTGGGCCATCGCCCAAACGGTTGACCCACACCTGTTCGATGGTCTCTCCTACCGGCTGATCGGCCCATTCCGAGCCGGCCGCTCCCTGGCCTGCACGGGTGTTCCCGGCAACCTGGAGAAGTACTTCATGGGGGCCGTGGGAGGCGGGGTTTGGGTGACCGAGAACTCGGGCCGAACGTGGACGCCGATCATGGATGGCGTGCGAGTCGCCTCGATCGGCGCGATCGCCGTCGCGCCCAGCAATCCGAGCGTCGTCTATGTTGGAGCCGGCGAAGCCGACATGCGAGCCGATATCCAGCAGGGCGACGGCCTGTACAAGTCGGTCGACGCAGGCAAAACGTGGAAGCATGTCGGCCTCGACGACACCCGCCAGATCGCCAAGATCGTCGTCGATCCCAAGGATCCCGACACCGTCTATGTCGCCGCCCTCGGCCATCAATACGGCCCAAACGACCAGCGCGGCGTTTTCAAGTCGACCGACGGCGGCGCGACCTGGACCAAGACGTTATTCGTGGACGACAACACCGGCGCCGTCGAGCTTGCGATGGACCCAAGCGATCCCTCCCTCCTCATCGCCGGGATGTGGCAGACCCGCCGTCCGCCCTGGGAAATCTATCCGCCGAGCAGCGGGCCCGGCAGCGGCATGTATCGCAGCGCCGATGCGGGAAAGACCTGGACGAAGATTTCCGGCCACGGCCTTCCCAGTTTCTTCGGCCGGATCGGCCTCTCTTTCTCCCCCGCTCAGCCCAATCGGGTTTACGCCGTGATCGACACGAACGGCGAGACGGGCGGCGGAATCTTCGTCTCGGACGACAAAGGCGAGAACTGGACGAAGACGACCGGCGACAATCGCCTCTGGGGCCGCGGGTGGTATTTCTGCGGCATCACCGCCGACCCCAAGGACGCCGACACGGTCTACCTGATGAACACCGGCATGTATCGCTCGACCGATGGCGGCAAGACCTTCATCCCGATCAAGAGCGCGCCGGGCGGAGACGATTACCACACCCTTTGGGTCAATCCCGAAGACACGAACCGGATGATCGCCGCGACCGACCAGGGCACCATCGTCAGCGTCGATCGGGGTCTGACCTGGAGTTCGTGGTGGAATCAGCCGACCGGGCAGTTCTATCACGCCATCACCGATTCCCGCTTCCCCTACTGGGTTTACGGCTCGCAGCAAGACTCGGGCGCGATGGCCGTGCCGAGCCGCACGAATCACGACAACATCAATATGCGCGACTGGCGGCCGATGTCGGCAGGAGGCGAAAGCGGTACGATCGCCCCGGACCGCCTTCATCCCGGAACCGTCATCGATGACGGCGGCTCGATCGAGCGGCTCGACGACGGCTGGCACAAGGAAGTCGATCCGACGCGAGGCAAGGAAGGCGGTCCGTGGCGAAAAACCTGGACCCAGCCCATCGCCGCCTCCCCGATCGATCCAAAAGTCTTCTACATCGGTCGTCAAGTCGTATTCCGCAGCGGGGACAGCGGCGATAGCTGGCAGATTATCAGCCCCGATCTGAGCCGAAAGACGAATACGGTCCCGGCAAACCTGGATGCCCCGACCGCCTCCGACATCGACCAAAATCCGCGCCAAGGCGTCGTCTTCTGGATCGCCCCCTCGCCTGTCAAGCGAGGCGAAATCTGGACGGGAACCGACGACGGCCTCATCTGGATCACCCGCGACGAAGGCGCGCACTGGGAAGACGTCACCCCGCCCGACCTGACGCCTTGGAGCAAAGTCGGCATCATCGACGCCTCTCATTTCGACGCCAACACCGCCTACGCCGCCATCGACCGGCACCGCCTCGACGACAACAAGCCCTACATCTACCGCACTCACGACGGCGGCAAGCACTGGGATTTGATCACCAACGGCCTGCCCGCCGGCGAGTTCGTCAATGTCGTGCGCGAAGATCCCGTCCGCAAAGGGCTGCTCTACGCCGGCACCGACTGGGGCATCTTCGTCTCCTTCGACGACGGCGCGAACTGGCAGTCTCTGCAGCTCAATCTCCCGCCCGCTTCGATCCGCGATCTCGCGTTCGGCGGAAACGACTTGATTGTCGGTACTCACGGCCGTGCCTTCTGGATTCTCGACGACCTCTCGCCTCTTCGCCAAATTTCGGCCTCTACCACCGAAACGACTCTGTTCCGGCCTTCTCCGGCGGTCGCATTCATTCGGGGCCCCGGCTTCGACGACGGCACGCCTCTTCCGATGGATGAGCCGCGCGGCGAAAATCCGCCGAACGGCGCGATCCTCGACTACTTCTTGGCCAAACCAGTCTCGTTGGTAGAACTGCGGATCACCGACGGCAAAGGCAAGGAAATCGCCAAGTTCTCGAGTGCGGACAAGAGCCCCGAGCCGGACATCGCGAAGCTCACCATCACGCCCAACTGGATCCGCCCGCGTCCCGGTCTATCCATCGAAGCCGGTGGGCACCGCTTCGTATGGGGTTTCGGCGAGAGCATGCCGACGGGAACCTACACGGCAACCCTGGTCGTCGATGGCAAGTCCTATTCGCGCCCGTTGCTAGTGGTCTCCGACCCGCGGCTCGATAAGAAATAGGCATGCGGATCCTGTATATCGACATCGACTCGCTCCGCCCGCGGCATCTCGGCTGCTACGGCTACCGGCGAGCCACGAGCTCGAACATCGATGCTCTCGCCAGGCAGGGTTGCGTCGTCGAGGGCCTCTACGCGAGCGACGTTCCCTGCCTGCCGAGCCGCACCGCCTTCTTCGGCGGCCACTTCGGGACATCCTCGGGAGTCGTCAACCATGGCGGACTTTGCGCCGACGTCCCGCCTGAAGGTCATTCCCGAGACTTCCGCTCGCGATGGGCGGAGAACAGCCTCGCCTCGCGGCTGGCTGGCGCCGGATACCGGACGGCCTCGATCAGCCCCTTTCCGCGCCGGCATTCCGCCTATCAAACGACCTGGGGCTTCCACGAGACCTTCGACACCGGCAAGGGTGGGCTGGAAAATGCCGAGGAAATCTTCGAGCCGGCCGCCGACTGGATTCGCCGGAATCTCGACAAAGACGACTGGTTCCTTCACATCAACTTCTGGGACCCGCACACGCCTTACGACACGCCGGAAGCCTTCGGCAACCCTTTCGCCGATGACCCGCTCGAGCCCTGGCTCACACAGGAAGTCATCGACCGCCAGCGCGCAAGCTACGGTCCCCATTCCGCCCGCGAAGTGCCCCACATCACGCCCGATCTTCCGCGAGGCTGGCGCTGGGGCGTCGGCGAAATCCGCGATCCTGTGGATGCGAAGGTCCACATCGACGGCTACGATACCGGCATTCGCTACGTCGACGGCTACGTCGGGCGGCTCCTCGATCTCGTCGGCGACGACGTCGCGGTTATCGTCTCCGCCGACCACGGCGAGAACTTGGGCGAACTCAACGTCTGGGGAGATCACCAGACCGCCGACGAATTCACCTGCCATATTCCCTGCGTCGTCCGCTGGCCAGGAGTCGCCGGACCCGGATCGCGCCTGCCCGGCCTCCGCTACCACCTCGATCTTGCCGCAACTATCTTGGAAATGGCCGGAGCGAGTGTCAAAGGGTGGACCGGCCAGTCGTTCGCTTCCTTTGCGGGCTCAGGCCGCGAGCAGCTCTTCCTCTCCCAAGGAGCCTGGAGCCTCCAGCGCGCTGTCCGCTTCGGAGACATGATCTATATCAAGACCCTCCACGCGGGACTCAAAGACTTCCCGAAACACATGCTGTTCAACCTCGTGGACGATCCCCACGAGACGACGAACCTCGCCTCGGCCCAGTCTTCCCTCGTCGGAGCGAAGGAACGGGAGCTCGACGACTGGTTCGCCCGAACCGCCGAATCATGCCCTTACGGCGATCCTTTCCAAATCGTTCTCGACGAGGGTGGGCCCTACCATGCGAACGAGCGCTCCAAGATGTGGGGCGACTACCTTTCCCGCCTCGAAACATCGGGGCGAGCCCACCACGCCGCCACACTCTGCCGGCTTGGCGGCGCGCCGGCCCGTGAATTCTAAGGCGGTAACACGCTGGTTGTCGACACTGGCGGGAATGCTCGTGGCTTGGACGTCCACGTGGCTGCGTCATTGTGTTTTAGCCCCATACCGTTTAGTTGTTTAAGACGATCTCCGGCGTGGCGCGGGCGTATGGCGGCCAGGGTCTGGGCCCGACCGGGTAGTTGCTCATCTTTCGCTTAACTCTGCGGCCCGTTTGATCCTTTCGCGAATAATGCAGACCTAGGTGCCATAATCCCTCCCGACTGTGGATGAATTGAACCTGCGAAGGGAGATGTGCGAGGTCGGCCGGAGGCTTTGGGAACGGGGCCTCGTCGGGGCGACGGAAGGGAATCTATCGGTTCGCTTCGGGCCGGATCGGACGCTTTGCACCCCGACGGGACTGAGCAAAGGCCACATGAAGCCAGAGGACCTAATCGTCATCGACGGGAACGGCAAGCCGGTCGGCGAAGGCGTGCCGAGTTCGGAGATTAAGCTTCACGTGCGGATTCTGCAGCGCCGCCCGGACTGTATGGCGGTCGTCCACGCCCATCCGCCGATCGCGACCGCGTTTTCCGTGGCCGGCGTCGAGATTCCGGACGATCTTCTTCCTGAGTCGATCTACGTCCTCGGCCGGGTCGCGACGGTGCCGTTCTGCATGCCGGGGACGGACGAGGTCCCGGACGGCCTCGAGCCGGTGATGTACGACCACAAGACGTTCATTCTCAGCCATCACGGCGCGGCGACGATGGGGAAGGATCTCTGGGACGCATACAACCGGATGGAGACTCTGGAGCGGGTGGCGAAAGTGATTCTCGTGGCGAGGCTGCTGGGGCGGCCGATGCCGTTGCCGGAGGAGGCTCTCCGGCAGATGGCCTCGGCCTTGACGGGAAGTCTTTAGGCGACGACGGCGAGGCCTCGGAACTGGGCCATCGCTTTGTCGACAACCTTCTTCTCGTCGTCGGTCAGCCTCACGATCGGCAGCCGGACGTCTTCGCAGTCGAAGCCCATCTTGCTCAACGCATATTTGACCGGCGCGGGGCTTGGGGCAGAGAAGAGGGCTTTGAAGACGGGGGAAAGTTTCTGGTGGATGCGTCGGGCCTTGGCGGGATCGGCCGGGAAGGCCTCGACCATGTCCTTGATTTCCGCGCCGACGACGTGCCCGGCGACGCTGACGATGCCGTGCCCCCCGACGCTCAGAATCGGCAGGGTGATCGCGTCGTCGCCGCTATAGACCCGGAAGCCTTCCGGCGTTTGGGCGCAGACGTCGCTGATCTGGGGAATGCTGCCGCTCGCTTCCTTGACCGCGACGATGTTCGGGATTTCGGCGAGCTTCAGGAGGGTTGGCGTTTCCAGATTGATTGCCGAGCGCGGCTGGATGTTATAGAGCATGACCGGCAATCCGGTTTCGCGCGCGACGGTGGAGAAGTGCGCGTAGAGGCCGGCTTGGCCGGGGCGGTTGTAGTAGGGATTCACGAGCATGATGCCGTGCGCGCCCCTCCTCTCGCCTTCGCGGGTGAGGTGGATGGACTCCTTCGTGTTATAGGTGCCCGCACCGAAGACGACGGCGGCCCGGTCTCCGACCGCTTCGAGGACGGTTTCAAGCAGGGCGAACTTTTCGTCTTCTTCGAGGGTTGGTGATTCGCCGGTCGTTCCGTTAATGACGAGCCCGTCGTTCCTCTGCTCGTCGACGCAGTACTTGGCGACTCTCGCGGCCTCTTTCAGGTTCACCTTGCCGTCCGCGTCGAACGGCGTCAGCATCGCGGTCAACAGTGTGCCCCAATCTCTCGGTCCGAAGAATGCGCCCATTCGGTGAGTTTACTCGGCAAGCCCGAGAACGGGTCCGGTCTACCCGACTATAAGATCGCTAGTCCCGGAACTGCTCGAGGAACCGGAGGTCGTTCTCCAGAAATAGGCGTAAATCGTCCACGCCGTAGGCCATCATAGGAATCCGTTCGACGCCAAGGCCGAATGCAAAGCCGGACCAACGCTTCGTATCCATCCCGTAGTTTTCGAGGATGTTCGGATGGATCAAGCCGGCGCCGCCGAGCTCGACCCAGCGGCCGTTGAACAGCTTGGGCGTCGAGATGGCGTAGTCGACGCCGGGCTCGACGAAGGGGAAGAAGTCGGGCCGGAAGCGCACCTTGACCTCCTCGCCGAACATGGCGCGGGCGAATGCGCCGAGGGTGCCTTTCAGGTGGGCCATCGAAATGCCCTCGTCGATCATGAAGGCGTCGACCTGGTGGAAGGTGTGGTTATGGGTCCGGTCGACGGCTTCATTCCGGTAGTTGCGGCCCACCGTGAAGACGCGCAGGGGAGGCTTCATCGTTTCGAAGACGCGGCCTTGTAGGGCTGTGGTCTGCGTTCGCAGCATCAGGTCGTCGTTCACGTAGAACGTGTCCTGATCGTCCATCGCCGGATGGTCGGGCGGATAATTTAGATCGCCAAAGTTGTACTTAACGTGCTCCAGCTCGGGCGATTCCATATACTGGAAGCCCATGCCGCCGAGCACCCGCTTGATTTTATTGGCGGCTTGCTGGAGGACGTGTTCCTGGCCGACGCGGAGGCGCGCGCTGGGCATGGTGACGTCGATTCGCTCGCGCTCGAATTGTCCGGCGCGCTCATTCTTCTTGAGCGTGGCATGCCGCTCGTCGATCGCCGCTTGCACACGATTCTTCGCTTCGTTGACGGCCGCGCCGAAGGCCTTCTTCTCCTCGGGCGTGGGCAGACTGCCGATTTGGCGCGTCAAGCCGGTGATCGATCCCGTTTTTCCAAGGTATCGGATCTCGATATCGCGAAGCTGGGCCGTGCCGGCCGCCGCCGCGATCGCCGCGTTCGCCTCTCGTTCGAGTCCTTCGATGGAGTTCATGGGAGGGCATAGGTTACCCGCCGACCCTACATCGCGGACTCGGCCGAGCCGACAATCAGACTACGCGTCTCGCGTTTAAGGCTAGCCGATGTCCAAAGAAGCAAAAGAAGTTAAAGAGGGAGCCGAACCGACGGCCAAGAAGAAAGGAAAGCTCCCGGTCATCATCGTCCTCGTCGCTCTGATCGCGGGAGGCGGGTTCTTTGGAATGAAGATGAAGTCCGGCGGCGGCGGCCCGAAGAAGGTCGTCATCAAGGCGGCCCCCGAAGCGATCGCCCTGGATAAAGAATTCCTCGTCAACCTCTCGAACGGCGCCAACACCTACTTGCGGGCGGAGATCGCGTTCGAAGTGCGCGACGGCTTCAAGAAGGAGGACTTGGACGCCAATATGCCGGCGATCCGGGATGCGATCAACCAGATCTTCCGCAGCAAGTCGCTCCAGGAAGTTTCGGCGAGCCAGACCGCGAATCTTCAAAAGGAGATCGCCGAAGCCGTCAACGCGATCCTCATCGGCCACATGAAGGACGAGGACAAGAAGGCGCAAGCGGATTTCGAGAAGGCGGCCAAGGATGCCCAGTCGGCCGAAAAGCCGAAAGACGACGGCAAGAAGGACGATGCGAGCAAAGACGACGCGAGCAAAGACGACGCGGAGACGTTCATCTGTCCGGCCGGTCCCGTTCTGAACGTTTACTTCACGAGCTTCACGACACAGTAGAGGCATTTGACAATCTACTCACACTATGACGTCCCCATTATCTAAACGGTATCGGGGGCTACAAGCGGGCGCCTGCGATGTCAGGTTATTCTCTGCGCCCGACAGTTCCCAGTTCACAAGTCGCCATTCGGGAGCTGGATGACTTGATCACTTCGCGAGGCAAGTCTCGCCGCCGCGAATAGGCTTTAGACCTTGACCTTCTTGATCGTGCGGTAGACGAAGGCGAGCACTTCGGCGACGGCCTGAAATAGCTCTCTCGGAACGAAGTCGCCGATCTCGCACTTCTTGTAGAGCGCGCGGGCGAGCGGTGGGTTGGGAACGATCGGCACCCGGTGTTGCCCGGCGACTTCGCGAATCTTGGCGGCGAGGAAGTCCGCGCCCTTGGCGACGACGATCGGCGCGTGGGATTTACCTGGGTCGTATTTGATCGCCACGGCGTAGTGGGTCGGGTTGGTGACGACGACGTCGGCGTTCTTGATCGCCTCCATCATGCGGCCCCTGGAGAGCTTGCGCCGCCGCGCGGCCTGGGCCATCTTCAGCTCGGGCGAGGTCTCTTGCTCTTTCATCTCCTGCTTGAGCTCTTCTTTCGTCATGCGAAGCTGCTTGTCGACCTGCTTGCGCTGGAAGAAGTAGTCGATAGCGGCGAGAGCCAGCCAGACGAAGGCGATCCGAATCGCGATGGCGCGGACGATGAGGCCGATCGCGACCAGCGACTGGGTCGGCGTCATCTCGCCGAGCTTGACGATCTGAGGCCAACCGCTTTGGATCGCAGTCCAGGCGAGGTACATGAACACGCCGGCCTTGGCCGAGGCCTTGAAGCCCTCGAATGTGGCGGACATGGAGAAGAGCCGCTTCAATCCAGCGCCGGGATTGATCTTGTTGAGGTTTGGCGCGAGGGCTTCGCCGCTCAGGACGAATCCGACTTGGGCGAAGTTTGCCGCGAGTCCGACGATCATCGCTGCGCCGATCACGATGGCCAGACCGATCAGGGCAGGCTGGATGACGACGGCGACGTAGGGAAGGATCGTGTCGATTCGCAGCTCGGTCGGCATCTTTGTGAACGCGGTGGTCATCGCCGACATGAAGCCGAAACCGATCTTGGAAATACCGGCCGGGAGAACGAGGATGAGGGCCAGGAGAACGAGGGCGTTATTCAGGTCGGTCGATTTGGTGACCGTGCCCTTGCGGCGCGCTTCTAGACGGCGTTTGGGTGTCGCTTCCTCTGTTCTTTCTTGAGAGGTGTCGGGCATCCTACCTCAACCCCGTTGTGTGAGCGAGCCCGCGAAGGGCTGCTCCGACTCCGCTTGAAACGGCTCCGGTCATGGCGGGCAAGCCGAGGCTAAGGGCCAGCATGCCGAGGATCATCTTGGCGGGGAGTCCGACGAGCATTGCCTGAATCTGAGGGACGGCCTTGTTCACGATGCCGAGGCCGGCATCGACGATCATCGAGACGGCGAGAACCGGGGCCGCCATTTGGAGTGCGAGCAGGCTTAGCTCGCCGACGAAGCCGACCGCTCCGGTGCGAAGGGCGGGCAGCGTGTCGTAGCTCAAGGCCGGCATCGTCTCGTAGCTCCGCGCGAAGGCGATGATCATCTGGTGATGGCAGTTCGAGGTGAGAAAGATCACGAGCGCCAGCATGTACTTGAACTGGGCGATGACGGAGACGGGGACGCCGGTGACCGGATTCACCTCTTGGCTCATGCTCAGCCCCATCTGGAGGTCGATGATGGAGCCGGCCATCTGAGCAGCCTGGAGAACAAGGGACATGAAGGTGCCGATCAGGATTCCGGCAACGGCTTCCTTAAGAACCGCGGCGGCGAGCGCATAGAGTTCGGTCGGGGCGGGGCCGATCGATGGCTTCAACGCGCAGGTCAGAGCGCCGGCGATGGCCAGCGTCGTGAAGATTCGTACTTGAACGGGGGAGTTCTGGGCCCCGAACATCGGAGAGACCAGAAGCATGGCGCTACACCGAACGAACACGAGCAGGAAGCTGTAGAGCAGCGCGGAATCGAACGACATCTAGCGCCCCGCTGTGGCAATGTGCTGGAAGCAGAGCACCGTGAATTTGACCAGCGTATTCAGCATCCATCCACCCAAGAAAGCGAGCACGAGCCCGACGCCGACGAGCTTCGGAACGAAGGTGAGGGTCATTTCCTGGACCTGGGTGATCGCCTGGAAGACGCTCACGAGAACGCCGAGAAAGAGGGTTACGGCGAGGATCGGCAGGGAGACCATGAGGGCGACTTGCAGGCCCTGACGCCCGACATCCAAGACAAAGGTGTGATCCATCTAGCGGTACCCCGTTATGATCGCAGCGATGAGCGTCCCCCAGCCGTTGGCGAGCACGAAGACGAGCAGCTTTGCCGGCAAGGCGACGACGGTGGGCGGCATCATCATCATGCCCATGCTCATGAGGGCGCTTGCGACGATCAAGTCGATGATTAGGAACGGCACGAAGATGTAGAAGCCGATCACGAAGGCCGTCTTCAACTCGCTGATGATGAAAGCGGGAACGAGGGTCGTGAAGGCGACGTCGTCGGCGGTCTGGACGGTCTCGTGGCGCAGGTTCAGGAACAGCTTGAGATCGGTGTCGTACGTGTTCTTGAGCATGAAAGCCCGAAGGGGCTTCTGCGCGTGATCGACGGCCTGATCCCAGGTGATCTCCTTCTTCATGTAAGGCTGGAGCGCGTTGTCGTTGATCTGCTTATAGGTCGGCCCCATGACGAAGAACGTGAGGAACAGGCTGAGCCCGATCACGACCTGGTTCGGCGGAATGGTCGGCGTGCCAAGGGCGCTACGAAGGAAGCTGAAGATGATGACGATTCGCGAGAACGAGGTCGTCAGGATGAGGATTGCGGGCGCGAGGCTGAGGACGGTCAGCAGAGCGAGAATCTGGAGCGAACTGGCAACGTCGTTCTGTCCTTTCGCCTGATTGACTCCGAGCGATACGGACGGGACGGGAAGGCCCTGTTGGGCGACCGCGAATCCGGCAACGGCCACCAGCAAAAAGACCAGGGTCAGTCGCAGAACAAGGGCGCGGTGCAGCTTCATGGTTCCTTAGCCGGCCAGCCGCTTCAGCCGCTCCAGGGCGGCGGCGGCCTCATTTGCCTGGGAGTCGGGGGCGGGGTCTATGGGAGCCTCGACGACCGCAAATGGCGGAAGCGGTCGGGACATTTCTTTATCGACGAGATCGCCAAAGCTCTCGGGCTCGGGAGCGGACGGCGCGGTCGTAAGATCGGCGAGGCAGTTTACGCCTTGGGCGGTCACGCTCAGGAGAAGGGTCTTCGACTTCGCGCGAACGATGTAGAGATTTCCGCCTGCGAAGGCGGCCGATTCCTCGATATGGATTCCCCCGCCAACGTTGGTGACGATCTTCTTGTTGAGCTTCGTGACGAGTTTCGGCATCACGAACTTGAGGAGCGCGAGGACGATGCCTAGCGCAATGATCATCTGGAGGAAAGACATGAATCCGGCTCCGCCGGCGTCCGACTGGATCGGTCCCATCGTCGGCGACGCCTTCGTGCCGAGGAAACCGTCTCCGGCGGACGCGAGCGCGCTCGCCGTTCCCGCCAAGATGATCGAAAAGGTTTTCATTGCCGTTAGGCAACCTCTCCAAGGCGGTTGAGACGCTCTTGCGCGTTGAGGATTTCGGTTAGGCGGACGCCGAAGTTGTCCTCGATGACGACGACCTCGCCGCGCGCCACCAATCGGCCGTTCACCATGACGTCGACGGGCTCTCCTGCCGCCTTGTCGATCTCGACGATCGAGCCGGTGCCGAGCTCGACGACGTCCTTGACGAGCATTTTTACGCGGCCAAGCTCGACGCTGATTTCGAGGGGAATGTCCATTAGGAGGCTCAGGCCTTCGGTATCGGCCGAGGCTTGAGCCGCGCGAGTCGCAGCCGTCGAGCCGCCTTCTTCGAGCCGCGGGAAGGCTTGCTCCTCTTCTTCCGGCTCCGATGGGGCGACGTTGAGAACGAAGTGGGCCGCCTCGTTATCGAGCAGCCAGATCGCTGTTCCGTTGACGTCCTCGAGGGTAATCGCCATCTGCGTTCGGAGCGTCTCGATGGCCTTTTGGAGATTCGGGGGGAAGCTGAAGAGCTGGAACCGGATGCTGAGCCCGGTCGCGACGATCGTCTCGCTTCGGATCGTACCGGCGGCAAGGCAGATGCCTTGTACGACGGCCTCGAAGATTGGACGGAGGTCGGCGACGAGATTATCGTCGACTTCTTCGACGTCTTCGCCGCGCAGGGCGGTCGCGATAGCAAGGACGGTGTCTTGGGGAACGAGGAAGACTTGAGAGTTCTCGGGCAATCCGGCAAACGCGAACTGCACGACCATCATCGGGGCGCCAAGCTCGGAATAGAGGTCCGCCGTCCGGGCCGCTACCGTCAGCGGCGCCGCGAAGGTGATCATGTTGTTGATCGCTTCGCTGACCTTCAAGGAAACCGTCTGCCAAATCTGCGACTGCAGATCGGACAGTTTCGTGACGATGTCGTGAGGGATGGTTGACATGGTTATTCTTGAATTGGATCCGTGACGGAGAAAACGACCTTCTTGCCATTCATTGCGGGCTTGCCTTCGAACTTTGGAATGTCTCCGACGAGGAGGGTCAGGTCCTCATCGGTCCTGCGGTTGAGCTGCAAAATGTCTCCGGGCTGAAGGGAAAGGAAATCCTTGACCTTGATCTTCGTTTCGCCGAGGCATACCGTGCATTCGACCATCGAATTGCTGACTTGCTGGCTGAGCAGCCGGCGCGAGGCGCTGCTTTGGCGACGATTGCCGTTGGCGAACCACTTCTGAGCGGACAGCTTGGCGGTGATCGGCTTCAGAACGAGATAGGGGATGCAGAGGCTCATGGCGCTCCGCTGCTGCCCGATCTTCACCTCGAACAGGATCGTTACAACGATGTCGTTCGGCGGCGCAATCTGAACGAACTGGGAGCTCGTTTCGAGTCCTTCGATTCCGGGGTTGACGATGACGACGCCTTCCCACGCACTCTTGAGGGCGTGAAGCATCTTTTCGATCGTCTGGCGAACGAGCGGCCTCTCGATATCGGTCAACACGATCCGATTGACGGAGCGGCCGGGTCCGCCCAAGAGGCGATCGATCATCGTGAAAACCAGCCCGAATTCGATTTCGAGCACGGCCTGGCCGGTGAGCGGAGGCAGCGAGATGATCGCGAAAACCGATTGCTGAATGCTGCGGAGATATTCCTCGTAAGGAACCTGCTCCAGCGAGATCAGATCGATGTTCACCGGCGCCCGCAGGTAAGCGGAGAGGGCGGAGCCGGAGAGGCGGGCGAACGTCTCGTGCAGCATCTGAAGCGTGCGGAGTTGGTCCTTGCTGAACTTGTCCGGACGCCGGAAGTCGTAGACCTCGTACGAGATGGTTTGCGTGAGGCCGGGGCGCTTCGAGCTTCCGGGCGCAGGTGCGGCAGGGGCGCGTCCCGGTCCGCCTTTCCCAGCCGCAGAGGCTCCGGCAGTTTGGGGCGCATTATCGGATTCCGTGCTCAGTGAATTGAGCAGGGCTTCGATTTCCGACTGGGAGAGGATTTCCGACACTTCGACTTTCCTGGCCCGCATTTATCCGTATGCGGGGCTATCAGTAGAGGTATCGGCGTTCAGGTCATCTTCTTTAGGCTGTCAGGTGAGGAATCTTTAAGTGAATTGTCAGGTTTTGATCGAATCGGTCAAAACCCGAGTGCCTCTCGGATCGCCGGATCGCGGCGAAGCCGCTCTACCGCGCGCGACACGCGCTTGCGGGCGTTCACGCACGTCATGTTGGCGTTCGTCGCAATGTCCTCGAAGGACATTCCGAGGCCGAACCGCATGTAAAGAAGCTCCTGATCGATCAGGCAAAGCTCGCCGAGTCCATATTTGATGGCGCTGATCTCCATCATCGACTCGCTCTTCGCGAGTCCGGCTTCGGGGACCTGCATGTAGTGCAACTCCGAAGCGCGGCGCGGAACCTCGCGACGCCACCAGGACTTCACGGCATTTCGGGCGAACCCGCTGATCCATGAATCGACGGATCCTCTAGCCGCATCGAACCGATCGATGTGCGTAATCAGTTCGACGAGGCACTCTTGCGTCAGGTCTTCGGCTTCGGCGGGTTTGAGCCCAGCCTGTCTAAATCGAGTCGTGAGCACACGTCGCGCGTGTTGTACAAAACTCTCCTCGTTGGCGGGGGCGACTGCCTCCGCTCCGTACGGCAGTTGTTCCTCTGCCTTGATCTCCAAGTTCATTTAACGCCCTCTCAAGCCCATGATGGGCAACCAGACGCTTCACCCCTCCAAGGCACGGGCCCATCTTCCCGCTTTCACAGCCTTTTCACGGTGACCGTCTAAATGCTATCCGTTGGGTAGACGCGGATTTGTGACGTCAATTCACAGGTTTATGAAACTCTCGTAGATTTACCTAGTCGGACCATTAGGACAATGCTAAGGAACAGGTAAAGTTGCCAGGCTCGCTACGTGACGAAAAAAGAAACCCCGGTTTCTTTCCGGGGCTGAAGGAGAGGAGAGAGCTTGTGTTCGTTGGTGCTGCCTTCTTTCTAATTCTTTTTATTGACAGTCTTCGTCCACAACCACTGATCTATTGTCGGCAGTAAAAGAAGATGTGACAGGTCGAATTGAAAAGTCTCGAAAAAATCCCAGTCGAGGTTCGCGGCGTGGAATCCAAGCATTTAAGCGGCCCTGCAAAACGTCACAAACATCAAGAGATCGGCGAATAGCAATTGAAGCCACAAAAGCTATGCGTCGAAGGACTGAACTTCAGATAGCAATGGACCCAACGCAAGACGGCAAGGGCGATGAGGGTAGCGACCGCATGACCGAGCAGCAAGAACTAAGCTGCGAAGACGTGCGCGACCTGCTCTATCTGTTCCTAAATAACGAACTCGAGGAGGAGGAATCGCAGCAAGTCTGCGCGCATCTTTTCGAGTGCGAGGAGTGCCGGATTGCGATGGCGGAGCACGTGAAGCTCAGCGGCGCGCTGAAGCGGACGATTCCGGGAATCCAGCTCCGCTATTACTCGAAAAACAACTGAACCTGCGAGTTCAGGCGGCATAATCATCTCCGATGCACGATGCGCTGAACGCGGCCGAAGCCTGGAAGCGTATGGTTCTGCGATCGATGCCCCAGCCGGCGTGGCTATCCCCGGATGCGCCCCAAGTCGACGTCGTTTTGAGCACACGGGCGCGCGTCATGCGCAATTTGCGCGGCCACCGCTTCACTCACGCCGCCACCCCGCATGAGCTGGTCCTGATTTCTCGCGAGATTCTCGCGGCGGCCGAAGGGCTCGGCCTCGAAGCCCTCAAGCAGGTTTCGAATGCGGAACGGGAGTATCTGGTTTCCTGCCGTCTGGCCTCGCCTCACTTCGAATGGTCGGAGCCGGGACGGATGCTTCTTCTGAACGAGGAGCGATCCCTTTCGCTTATGGTCCACGAGGAAGATCACCTGCGTTTGCAGGCCGTTACCGCCGGATGGTCTCCCGGAACCGCGGATCGCTTGTGCAAGCGCTGTTTGCAAGGTTTGGAGCAGACGCTAGAATTTGCCTTCTCGCCTCACTTCGGCTATCTGTCGGCCTCGCCGTACAATGCCGGTCGAGGGCGGCGTCTTTCCGCGATGTTCCATTTGATCGGCCTTGCCCAGGCAAAGCGACTGAACTCGGTGCTCCACGCTCTCGGCGAGCGGGGAATTGCGGCGAGGGGGCTTTTTGGAGAAGCGAGCAGAGCCGTCGGCGCCTATGTGCAGGTGAGCGTGATCAGCGGATCGCGACACGATTTTATGGGGGCTTGCGAATATCTCCTGCGCGAGGAGCGGGAATCGAGGCAAGAGGTCGGCCGGGACGTGCTCGAAGAGAAGGCCATCCGAGTTCACGAATTCGCGATGGAGAGTAAGAGCCTCTCGCTCGCGGATTCGCTTCGCATCTTGGCCTGGATTCGATGGGCTTCGCTGTATGGCATCCGGGGCTTTCCGAAGGGACCCAGAATGGCCGACCGGCTATTGACGATGCTGGAACCGAGGGTTGCCCAGGATCCGGAGCGCCTGGCCATCGAGCGTGCCGCAATGCTGAGAAGCGCGCTGACTCCGCTGTAACCGGGTCAGAATAATCCATGGCAACCGTTCGACAAGCCATGGAAGCTTTGGAGCGTCTCGCTCCTAGGCGCTACGCTTTTCCCTTCGACAAAGTCGGGTTGCAGGTCGGCGATCCGACGGCCCCGTTGACCAAGGGCGTCGTTTCCCTCGACCGGTCGCTTTCGGCCGTCCATTTCGCGGCCGACGAGGGCGCGCAGATGCTGATCGCGCACCATCCCCTGATCTTCGAACCGGTGGCAACCGTGCTTCAGACCTCGCATGTCGGGCGGACCATCCTCGAGCTGGCGCGGAAGAACATCGCCTTCGCGGCGGTGCATACGAATTGGGACTCGGCCCGGGGCGGAATCAACGATGCTTTGGCAGGCCTGGTCGGCTTGACGTCGGTTTCCGACTTCGGTACCGCCGCCCAGGTGAGCAGGCTGAAGCTCGTCCTGTTCTGTCCGCCTGAGGCGGCGGAGGCGGTGATCGATGCGGCTTCGGAAGCTGGAGCCGGTTTGATCGGCGAGTATGCGCGGTGCGCCTTCACCCAGGAGGGCTTAGGGACGTTTCTGGGAGGCGAAAACTCGAATCCGGCGGTGGGTTCGAAGGGGCAAATCGAAAAGGTCGAGGAGACGCGGGTCGAGATGGTGCTGATGGAGGACCGGATGCGGGCGGTGGCGCGGGCGATTCGGCGAGTTCATCCTTACGAGGCGCCGGCCTTCGATTTCTTCCGGCTTGCTTCGGAAAGCGAGCAGCCGGCGGGCCGGATCGGCGTACTTCCTGAGCCGACGACCTTGCGCGAATTGCTCCCCTATCTGGACCAGCGTTTGGAAACGGTTTCATGCGCGTGGGGCAGGCCGGACCGGTCGATCAAAAAGCTGGCGGTCGTCGGCGGAGCCGCCGACTCGGAGTGGCGGGAGGCGCGTCAGGCCGGAGCGGATGCCTTGCTCACCGGCGAGGTGAAGCAGCACGTGGGGCTGGAGGTGGTAGAAGAGGGATTTGCGATCATCGCCTCCGGGCATTTCGCGACCGAGCATCCCGGTTGCCGGGTCTTACGCGACCGGTTGGCGGAGGCGATGCCAGACGTGGAATGGCTGCTCTACACGCCAGAGCCGGGTTTGGCGGGGCGACCGGACTGGGGAAAGATTGGAGGATTGGAGGATTAAAGGATTGGGTTCTCCTTCTCCCCTCCAATCCTCATAATCCCTCTATGCCTGTCGCGAAAACGGTTTCCTCCAGCCGCGCCGAAATGTCGGAGGTGATGCAGCCGAACTCGGCGAACTTGGTCGGCAAGGTCTTCGGCGGTACGATCCTCAGCCTGATCGACCTATGCGCCTACGCAAGCTCTTCGCGGTTCGCGGGCGGGCTTTGCGTGACCGCCTCCTTCGACCGCGTCGATTTCCACGAGCCGATCGACGTTGGAGAACTGGTGACGCTGATCGGCCACGTCACATACGTCGGCCGGACGAGCGTGGAGACGACGATCGAGGTCTACGCGGAGAACCTTTATACGGGAAACCGTCGGCACACCAATACCGCGCGCGTCACGATGGTGCACCTCGACGAAGGCCTGCGGCCGAAGGAGGTTCCCCGCCTCATTTGCGAGACGCGGGAGGACAAGGTGCGATTCCTGGAGGGGCGGCTGCGGAGAGAATTCCGGTTTAAAGAGAACGAGGAGCGGGAGCGGATTGCGGCGAGGTTCCAGGCGGCTTCCGACCCGGACCTGGAACGCCTCTTGGAAGCGAAGACGTTGGAATAGAGTTCCCACGCATGTTTGTGAGGCGGGGTCGGATTGTGCCACACTATTAGCCTCACGGCCCGGTCGTCTAGTGGTTAGGATGCCGCCCTTTCAAGGCGGAGGTCGCGGGTTCAAGTCCCGTCCGGGCTACCAATTCGGCTATGCCGTTAGCCGGCCACCGCGATTTAAGGATTCGTCGTCAACGTTGAAGCAGGGGTTAAAAAATGCCCTCCACAGGGAGGGCAAACCGACGATAAATCTAAGCACCGTCGTGCTCAGGCAACGAATCCTCGCATGGCGCTAACGCTGGCCACCCTTGCGGCCGGCTTCAACGTGCTGCTGATGCGTACCTCCGCGCTGCGAGGTTTCGTCGCCTTGATCTTTGCTTTTCTCTTTCCGGTTCGAGGCATCGGTGGTCTTCTCGCCGCGCGATTCGCCGCCTTTCTGACCGATCTCGGCCATGTGCTCGCGATCCTGGCTGACGGTTTCGCCACCCTTGCGCCCGATCTCGGCCATGTGCTCACGATCCTGGCTGACAGCCTCGCCACCGGCATGGCCCGCGCGGACATGGTCTTCGTGAGATCCTCCGCGGTTATGTGACTGATTCGCATTCTTCTCTTCTTTTTCAGGCATCTGAATACTCCTTTCTTCAGTGATCTGACCCAGGCCCGGTGTCTTTTTTTTTTGACCGGGGGGTGGAGGAGAGAAGACGACATATCCGGCGAAACGATGGAAACTTTCGAAGAAGCCAGGTCGCGCATAAGATTCGATTCAGCACCGGCGATTTTTCCTCACGGTCACCGAAGAATCCTCAGCGTCCGAATCTCCCTATGCTTTCCGGAACCTAATGGCCATGTCCACACTCCGAAGAACAGCAAGGAGGAGAATGTCTCATGCGAACTGAAACCCGACCGCCCCAGAGCCAGACAGAACCTGGATTCCAGCACCGGATGCAACCTCGTCCGATCGAGATTCGGGAGAACTATCGGGGCAGCGACAAGCTGAAAGGAAAGACGGCTCTCATCACGGGAGGCGACAGCGGAATCGGAAGAAGCGTTGCCTTACACTTCGCTCGCGAGGGAGCGGATATCGCCGTCGTTTATCTTTCCGAGGACGAGGATGCAGAAGAAACAAAGAAAAAGGTCGAGGCAGAGGGGAGACGCTGTCTCCTCATCAAGTGCGATGTCGGCGACGAGTCGGCCTGCCGGGAGGCGGCTAGTCGGGCCGTTGCGGAATTCGGCCACTTGGATGTCTTGGTCAACAACGCCGCCGAGCAGCATCCCAAAGAATCGATCGAACAGATATCGGCCGAGCAGCTCGAAGACACTTTCCGAACGAACGTCTTCGGGATGTTCTACATGACGAAGGCCTGCTTACCGCATTTGGCCAACGGCGCCGCGATCATCAATACGACGTCGGTGACGAACTATAAGGGTTCGAAAGCGCTGCTGGACTATAGCGCCACCAAGGGAGCGGTTACGGCCTTCACCCGCTCGCTATCCCAAGCTCTTGTCGACCGACACATAAGGGTGAACGGGGTTGCACCCGGTCCGATTTGGACCCCTCTCATCGTGTCGACTTTCAAGGAAGACGAGATTCCCGTCTTCGGAAACGATACGCCGATGAAGCGAGCGGGGCAGCCAGCCGAGGTCGCGCCATGTTACGTCTTTCTGGCGAGCGACGATTCCAGCTATATGACGGGGCAGGTGCTTCATCCTAACGGGGGCACCGTGGTGAATACCTAGTGGACGGTCTCCGTGCCTTTCCGTTTTATCGCAGCCTCAAGCATGCCGAGGAGAGGCACAGCCGTAACGGGCGTTCCTCGATCCGGAAAGAGCGGCTAAGCGTTCATTACGATCTTTCGGAATTCCTCCGGATCGAGGCTGGCGCCGCCGACGAGTCCTCCGTCGATGTTCGGCTGGTGGAACAGCTCCCGGGAATTCGAGGCTTTCACGCTGCCGCCGTAAAGAATGCGGATCGTGTCGGCTTCCTCTTCGCCCAGACGGTTCGAAAGCCACTTGCGGATCGATGCGCAGACCCGCTCGGCTTCCACGGCGTCGCAGGTGTTGCCGGTGCCGATCGCCCATACGGGTTCGTAGGCGACGACGAGGCCGTACAACTCGACCGCATCGAGCCCTTCGAGCGCGCCGTCCAGTTGCGCCGCGATGATGCTGTCGGTTCGCCCGTCGTTGCGCTCCGGATCGGTCTCGCCGACACAGAGGATCGGAGTGATCGAATAGTAGAGGAGCGAACGGATCTTCTTGTTGATCGTCAGATCGGTTTCGCAGAAGTGGCCGATCGTCGCGGCGCTGGTTTCCATCTTGCCGAAGCGGCCGCGCGTCTCGGAGTGGCCGACGATGCAGAAGGAGACGCCGGCGTCGTAGAGCATGGCCGGACTTACTTTGCCGGTGAAGGCTCCCTTCTCCTCCCAGAAGACGTCTTGTGCGCCGACTTTGACGTGCGTATTCCGCAGAAGCTCCCGGACGCGGGGAATGGCGAGGTAAGAGGGGCAGATCACGACGTCAACGTCGGGCTTGGCATCCACGATCTTGATGAACGAATCCACGGCGGCAGCCGCTTCGCGGATCGTGTTGTTCATCTTCCAGTTGCCTACGACGAGTTTCGTGCGCATGTCTTACCTCTAATGTAAACGTTTGTCGGCGATTCGTAAAGGCGTTTATGCTCGCGCGACTTGCGGCTCGACTACGATCTGTACGCTCGCCCGGACTGCGTTCGTCACGATGCAGTAGGAATCCGCCTTGTGGGCCATATCCTCGGCCAATTTCACCTGGTCGTCGGTTGCTTCCGATGCAAGCGTAATCCTCGGCCTTACGGTCACCGACGTGTACTTGAAGCTCGGGCCATTCTGCTCGACTTGCCCGACAGCCTCGACCTGAATATCCTCCACGGGCAGCTTCCGATTGGCGGCGATGATGCCGAACGTAACCGTATAGCAGCTCGCGATCGCACTGGTGAGCAGCTCTTCCGGGCTGACGGCCCCGCCGGGGCCCTGGAACTCGGGCGGAACCGCGATATCCAGGGAGGCGCCGCTATGCTTGGCGGTGAACTTACCCTTTCCGTCTCGGCCGCCGGCCCATTCGACGGCGATCGGATAATCATGCAACGTAGGCATTGCCGGATGTTACACCGAGGGCGCAATCCGGCGCACGCCGGTTAGCCATGCATCCAATCGGTGCGGACGAACTCGGCCCAGTGCTCGTTGACCCAGTTCGCACGCAAGCCCATGTCATGGCAGAAATCGCGCAGGATACCCTCGACGTAGCAAACGTTCGGAACGAAGCTGAAGAAGGTTAATTCGCCGTCGAGAAGGCACCAAGTGCCAAGGTCGTTGTACCAATTCCAATCCTTCCGCTCGTGCTCGTTGAGCATCATCGCGACCTGGCTCTTGAGGGCGTCCTCCATCATCACGGGGGTCGTCAGCGCGAAGAGGAGCCCATTACCGAGGATCGGATGAGGGTCGACGGCGCTGACGAGCAAGGCCATGTCCCGGTGGCCGTAGTTCCAATCGAAGGTCGCATCGAGGCAAAGCTTGTAGTCGGTCTTGAGGTCTTTCGAAATGCGGCGCAGAGCCTGGCGGCCCTCGTCCCACTCCTCGACGCCGACCCAGCGGCTCTCGTTCGCGCCGTAAGGCTTGAAGAACCTTTCCTCGAATTCACAGATCGGATCGGGGGCTTTGCGACCGCCCTTCGTCGGGTGCTCGGTCATTGCGTGCGACATTTTGAAATCGTGCGCGAACCGCTGGGCCATCCGGTGGACTTCGCAAATTTGGAGAGCGATGACGGCGTTGAAGACGCGGTGAACCCAGTTCACGTTTTCGTCCTGGCCGTAAATACTGGAATGCAACTTGATCAGATCCTTCTCCGGATCGTAGACGATGGCGTTGAGGCTGCCTTCGGCCATTGCGGCGGCGAAGGCGGGCTTGGCTTCCTCGAAGTGCCCGTTGGCTTGGAGGAAGTCGATCTCCGCGTGAAGGCGGTAGACCGTCGAGGCATTATGGAAATTGCCGAGATCGCTCCACACCCGCTGGCAATAATCGGAGGCCCACCATTCGAATCCGCGATCCCGGTCCAACGAATAATCGCCAGGAATCCTCAGAGATTCGTGAACGTGGGCCACGAGTTGCGTCCCCAAATCCTCTTTATCACGCCAAGACATATCCGCTCCGATGTTCTTGGCTAGTGTATGTCAAGTTTCGTCTACTTGCGAAGAGTGATTTTTTAATGACGCACAAAAAACGAGGGGCGGAAGGACCGCCCCTCGGGTGCTTTTCGGCTTAGCGGTTGAGCTTGTAATACGTGTATTTGTCGATCGTGAAGGAACCGTCGTCGTCCGCCATTGCGAAGTCTTTTTTCACCGTTCCCGGTGAGACCCTCGATCCGTCGATACTGGTCCATTCGAGGGACAGCGTGTGTTCGGCGACATGGAATTTGCCGGTCGATTTCCAATTTGGCCCAACGAAGGCGAATGTGCCGTTGTTGCGGAAGACCATCTTGATGTCGGTTCGCGGCCTTTCGCCGTCGCGAAGGGTCCACGTACCGACCATGGGGCCGAGATCGACAGCGGGCGTCTCCATGGCGAGTGGCCGCACCACTTTCGGTTTCGGCTTGATCTTCTTCGTCTTATGCTTGTGGGTCTGGTTGGCTGGGGCCATCATGGCCAGCGACGCCAGGACAACGAGGGTCAGGGTTGTTCTGAGGACGTGCTTCATAGGGATTCCTTTCAGTTCATCGAACGCGTCGCTGGAGCCCCCGTATTGTTACCAGGGTTAAATTGCGGCCAGAGTCGCAAGATGCGTGAGATCGAAGGTCCATGTGGCCCGCTCGGTCCGGAAGATCGGGCCACGTGGGAGGAGGGTTCGCTCAGTTCTTCTGGTATCGATAGGTGTCGATGTTGAAGCTGCCGTCTTCGTGGAGATAGATGACCTTGTGCATCGCGCCAGGCTCGACGGCTTCGCCGTCCACTTCGGTCCAGGTGAGCGTCAGCTTGTCTCCATCGAGGTCGAAGCGTCCCTTCGAGGAGGCGGCCATGCCGGCGAACTCGAACGTGTGATTGTCTTTGAAGACCATCTTGATCGACTTGTCGGGCCGGTCTCCGCTCTGGACGTACCACGTTCCGACCACGTCGAAGGTCTTCAGCGTCCGTACCGGAGATGGGGCAATCGAGCGGTCCGAATCGACCTTGACTTTGACGTAGTGGAGTCCGTCGATCTCCAAGCCGTCGTCGCCGGCCTTGCCGCTCAGGCTCTTGACGTTCTGAGCAGGGAAGAGATTGGCGGCAGTGAGCTTGATCTTGTGGTCCGCGAATTCGTAGGTGCCGTTCGCGCCGGACACGTTGCCGCCGTTATTGGCGGCATAGCTGAAGGTGCCGTCGTCGCGGAGCATGATGCGGGCGTATGGCTCGGGCATTCCAAGCTTCTGCACGGCCGCCTTGAGGTCGGGAGTGAGCTCGAGTTTGTAGGAACCCACGAGCCAATCCGGAGCGTTCGAGGCGAGGGCGCTGGCCCCCATGGCGAGCGAAAGGAGCAGTGCGATCGGTCTCATGACCGGGGAATTCCATGAGGCTTTTGAAGCCGTTACCCGCCGGAATGACAGGCTTTAAGGAAGGCCGGGAGGAGTACGGGGAGGAGGGAGGGAGAGGAGGGTGAGATGGGTGAGGGGTGAAAGGGTGATTGGTGGCTGTCACGCCCTCACGCCCTCATCCCGTCACCTCCATCATCTCCATCAAGAAAGCGGGCAGATCTTGTGGATCTGCCCGCGTCTCGAAACGGTTGAGCGAGCTTAGCGTCCGCCGCCGCCGTTGTTGTCTTCGAACTTGAAGGGGGTTCCGGCCATCGTCTTCAGCTTGGCCTTCTGATCGTCGGTAAGGGTCTTGCCGATCTCGTCGTCGATCGTCTTCTGGTTCTTCTGGAAAGCGGCCATCTTCTCATCCTGGCTCATGTCCTGGTTCTGGAAGATGCCCATCATGGCCTCTCGACCCTTGTCCTGAAGATCCTTGAACTTCGCCTTCTGGGCGTCGGTGAGCTTCAGGTCGTCCTGGAACATGGCGTTGTAGACGATCTGATTGCCGGAGCGCTGTACGATGAGCTCCTTTAGGCGCTTCTGCTGGTCGGCGGTGAGCACAGCCATGACCATCTTGTCCCAACTCGGCTGCTTCTTCATGGTCTCTTGCATCGCAGCCTGCCGGTCGCCCTGATTGTTGTCTCGAATGTCCTGCCGCTCCTGCTGGATCTTGGCCTGGACGTCCTGGAGCTTTGTCTTCTCGTCGTCGGTGATCTTGAGCTCGGTCTGCACGTCGGATCGGCGCAGGAGACTGCCCGGATCATTCGCCATTCGGCCGAAGCCACCGCGGCCTTGGCGACCCTGGCGTCCACCGCCTCCTCCGCCTTGAGCCGTCGCCGCGGTTACCAAGAGTAAGGCGGCACAAACAACCATCACATTACGTAGCATTTTCATTGTTCCTTCCTTCCTTTATGACCCTGGAGGCGGCGGCGACTTGTGGCCGTCGCCGATCGAGGGCGGGATTGCATTCTTGATTGTCTTCTGACCTTCGGGGGACATTTCCTTGATCTCTTTCTCGCGGAGGTTCTGAGCCTCGTCCGGGTTGCGGATGACGCGAGGGGTGAGGAAGACCATGAGTTCGGTCTTCTGGTTGTCCTTCGAAGTCGAGCGGAAAAGCTGTCCGAGCAGCGGAATATCGCCGAGCAGCGGGATCTTCTTGACCGTGCTCGTCACGTTGTTCCGGATGATGCCGCCGAGGATGATCGTGTCGCCATCCTTCACGCTCACGGTCGTCGATGCGGTGCGCTGGTTGACGATCGGGGCGTTGAACGAGGTGTAGCCCTGGAGGTCGTTGGCGGTTTGGTCGACGTCCATCGTCACATACCCGTTCGACGTGATGTGCGGCGTGACGGTGAGGATGATGCCCACGTCTTCGAACGCATAGTTGAAGGACTGCGAGCCGGTGTTCACGTCGGTCGTCGTGCTCAGCACGTACGGGATGCTCTGGCTGATGTTGATCTGGGCCTGGCTGTTGTTCGATGTGAAGATTCTAGGCGTGGAAAGAACCTGGAACTTTGTGTCGTTCTGAAGGGCGTTCAGGAAGATGCCGAGGTCGCCGCCGCTGAGCGTGTACTTGAAGCCTTGCAAGGCTGGGTCGGCGTTAGCGAGGCCAAAATCGTTCGAGAGGGAGCCGCTCGTGCCCTTGTTGCCGAAGGCCTTGGTCTGGGCGAACTTCCACTCGACCCCGAACTGGCTGCTCTTGTCGAGGCTCGTTTCGATGATCTTGGTTTCGATCATGACCTGTGGAGGAATCCGATCGAGCTGGTCGAGGATGTTCTGGACGAGTTGAACGTTGTCCGGTGTGGTGACGACGATCAGGCTGTTTGTATTCGGATCGGGAATAACCGTGATCTGGTTTTGAAGATCGCGGATATTGACGGGCCTGCCCTGGGCGTCGCGGCCGATGGTGTTTTGGTTTTGATTGCCCTGGCCAAAGCCGCCGCCGCCACCACGGAAGATCTGGCCGAAGCCGCCGCCCTGGGCGACGCTGACCGAGGTCATCAGGTCGCCGTCGGGATCGACGGGGATATCGAGGCTATTGCCGTCAGGGGTGACTTCGCCGCCGAGTCCAGGCGGGCGGCTCGATCCGCCGCTTCCGCCACCGCCGCTTCGGGTCGGGACGTTTTGCCGCTGGTTCGTCTGAGTCTGATTCGTCGGGCGGTTATTGGTGAGGCCTGTGCGGGTGCCGAAGGCCTGCTGCATCAGCGTCGCAACGTCCGTCGCACGCGCATTGGAAAGCGGGAACACGAAGGTGGTGTTCTGGATGGGCACTTCCTGATCGAGATCGTCGATCACCTTCTTGACGAGAATCTGGTTCTCAGGGGTCGCGGTGACGACGAGGGAGTTGGTCCGATCGTCGGCGACGACGGTCCCGAACGCGGCCTGTGTCGTGCCGAAGCGGAACGCCTGCTGGATGCGCTGGCCGAAATCGACGTTCTGGCCGCCGATGCCGCCGCGCCCCTTGGGAGCGTTCGCGGTCAGCACGTTCTGAACGGTGGGGGCGAGTTGGCTCGCCGTTGCGTACGTCAGATGATAGACCTGGGCGCTCTGGGGATCGTCCGACTGCTTGTCGAGCTTCTTGATGATGTCGGAGACCTGCTCCATCATGCTGCTCGGCGCATTCACGATCACGGAGTTGCTGAAGTCGTCGGACGATGCGCGAACGGAAGGCTGTTGGCCGTTGTTCGCGCCGCCGAAGGTGAGCCGGTTATTCCCTCGGTTGAACGGATTGTTACGGCCTCCGCCGCCCTGGAACATGAGTTGGAAGGGGTTCTGTTGTTGGCCGTTCGGGGCGAAGACGTCGTTGACGACCTTGGCAAGCTGGCTGGCGTTCGCGTAGGTGATCGGGAAGACGCGGAGCTCGGTCTGCGGGTTGCCTCCGCCGAACATCTGCGAAAGCTGGTCGGGCGGAATGTTTCCGAACGGACTGCCATTGCCCCGGCTGTTCTGCTGTGACTGGCCCTTGATGACGAGCAAGTTGCCCTGCTTGCTCATGTTGTAGCCCTTTAGGCTGAGCGTCGTGGCGAGGATTTGGAAGGCGTCGTTGAGGGAGACGGGCTTTGCAGAGGTAACCGTGATCGCGCCGACGAGGGACGGGTCCTTGACGATGGTGACGCCGCTCGTCTTGCTGATTAGGTCGATGACCGCATCCACGCTCGCGCCATGGAAATTGAGCGCTATGCGCGTCTTGGGATTGAGCTTGAAGCTTGTCCAGGGATGCGCGTCCTCGAGTCCGATTAACTCCTGTGCGAAAACCAGCGACGGCAACATCGCCGCGCCGACGAGGAGTGATCTCATTCTCATCTTAGTTACCATTGTTCGATACCTTCCCCTTATTGCCCACAAAAATGATTTCGATTGTTAACCGCCGTACCCGCCGCCACCACGGCTCCGGCCACGGCCCCTTCCGCGGCCCCGGCTGCGTCCGGTGTTGCCCGTTCCGCTATCCATTGCGGGCGCGGTCGCGCCGCCGTTCGGATCGGGCTGAATCGTCGATCCATCGGGTTGGATCGACATCTGGCCAATATCTCCTTGAAGCACGGGAGCCCTTACCGGAGCGAAACCGGCCGGACCGGCCGTCGTGGTATCGGGCGGCAACTCCAGCTTCTTCTCGGTGCCGGTTTCTACGGAAGCCAGCAGGAGGCTGTCGTCGGTGATCTCCTCGACGGAGATCCCCTTCCAAGTGTCACCGACCTTCAAGAACACATCCTCTCCGGTCGTCTTGTTCTCGAGAAGAGCTTGAAGCACGCCGTCGATTTCGGCCGAGCCGGTATAGGTCCAGTTGGCTTCGCCCCCCGCGAACTCGACGGGAACGAGATTGACCTGCGAGGTCTTTCCGCCGGAAGTGCCCACCTTGATGATTTCCGGTTTGAAGGAATCCTTGGCGTCCTGGTTGGCCGAATCGAAATGGGCGGTCAGGTCTTCTTTCGTGTAGATCTCTTCGCTCTTCGCCTTCGGCTTCGCAGGCAGCATCTTCTTAGCCGTCTTGGGCGCAGGGGCGGGAGACAGCATCGGCTGCAGCAACGCGAAAGCGACCAGGGCCAAGGCCCCGACCAACAGGAACTGCATCGGCTTGCTAAGACTTTTTAACATTCTTGTCTCCCCTTGAAACGGGCTTCGTCGCACCCTTGATGTACGCCACGATGTTGACGGTTCCCGTCACACGATCTGACGCTTGATCGGCCGAAGCGATTTGAACAGTGCTCACTGCTAATTTCAAACCAGGTTGTTCTAAATCTTTTATGAATTGGACTGTATTTGGGAAAGATCCGTCGACAGTAACTCCAAAAACGACCTGAGTCAGCCCTTTCACCTCGGACGGTTTTTGGGGCCGAAAGGCGACGACCTTGAGAGCTCGCTGCTTGGCGAGGTCGTTCACTTTGGCAAGGGCGGCTGGGGCGACCTTGTCGGGCAGGCCTTCCCACAGGAACGGCAGAATGTCGCTTTCGAGTTTAACGCGCTCGTTTTGCACGTCGGTCGTCGAATTGTTCGCCGACGCAAGCTGTTTCGAGTAGCTTCGCGACTGAAAGCCCTGTACGCTCGGGAGGGGCATCCAATACCAGGCGGCCGTTCCGATGAGCATGAGGATCGCGCAGATGGAAACGGCGCTGGCGATGGATTCGTTCCGGGTTCTAAAGCTGATCACTTCTGGCCTACCTTCTTGATGTCGGGCTGCTCGAGCGGAAGATTCCCCACCGGAAAAGTCGAAACCGAAAACTGGGTCACGGGCGTGTTATCGATTTCCGAGCTGCTGGAAAACACGATCGTCGTATCTCGGAAGCGAAGCTGCCCCGTCTTTTTGTCCGCTTCTTGGCGGATCGCGTCCGTGAAGGGTTGGACCGCATTGCTGTTGGCGGCCGTCCCTCGGATGGTGAGCGCCTTGCCCCTCTCGAGCGTGAAGCCGGTAAGCCAGACACCCTTGGGAGCATCGTTTGTCACGATCGCGAGCACGTCGGATAAAGATTGAGCCGGATGGAAGGCGAGGTCGACCACGTCCCGGTAGCCGGAGATCACGTCCGCCTTCTTCTGCTCGGCGTCTTGAAGGCTCTTCGCGTCCCCGATCTTCTTTCGCCATCGGGCGTCGGCGGAGGAGGCCTTCTTGGCGGCATCGACGTAGTTGAGCGTTTGCGCGGTGAGGGCGACGACGGCCAGGCCCATTAAGACGGTCGCGAGCCGGATCTTTCCGATTTCGGCCTGGCGAAGGGCACGCGCCATCTGCTCGGGAGTCTGGATGTTGATGTCCAGATGAGCGGTCGGAAGAGTCTCGAGGCCCCAGGTGTCGGTGCTGACGTCCGTATCGGGAAGCGCCAAGGCGCCGGCTGCGATGGTTGGGCTGCAGCTCATCAGCGCGGCAGCGAAAGTCCGGCTCACTTCGGCTTCGATGCCGAGCGCATTCGCCGGATCGGGAGCGACGCGGCTATATCGCAACTCGCCGCCGGCAACCAGGTCGATGGCGAGTCCCTCAGCGGTCCGGTGAACGACGGCGGCGTCCGGCTGGTGTAGCGACTTGGCGAGAGCGGCGGAGCCGAGAGCCGCGGGGAGAACGCCGGTGATGCGGAGGCCGGCGGCCTTCGCCTGGGAGTGAAGAATCTGGAGATCGGCAGAGCGGATGGCGGCGATGACGGCCAGCCGTCCCTCGGAGTTCACGTCCTGAGTTAGGTGAAAGTCGAAGGAAAGCTCGTTGGCCGGGATCGGGAAGAGCTGCCCGATCTGCACCTGAAGAATCCTCCGGATATCCGGCTTCGACGCGTTCGGGACGCGCATCGTCCGGATGAATGTGCTGCGCCGGGAGGTCGCGATAAGAACGTCCTTCGTCGGCAGCATCGCCGCCGCTTCCATGAGGGAATCGGTGGTGGAGAGCCGATGGCCTTCATCGACCCAAGAGACGCTCGAGGTCGACCATGCGACGACGGCGGCGGGAGCGACGTTTTTCCTGCTCATTGCTGGGTGGCGTCCTCCAAAAGCACGTTATCGGTCGTCGTCTGGTCGTCCCAGCCCCATCGCTTGGACATATCCGCATAGGGCAACTGGGTGATTTTCAGGATCTTTGCTCCATTAGCCGAGATAGAGAGGAGAGCATCCAACGAGCATCTGGCATCTCCGGCCGAGCCCATGGAATGCACGATAAAGGTCTGCGAGTTCGTCGTAAAGGAATCCAGAGTTTCTCGGGCGATCGCCAACTGAAACCCGGCAACGTTGAAGAGATCGCCGAGGGAAGTAAAGCCCGTGCCTTGCTGGGTGACGATCGCGTTGGCGATGTCCGGCTGCATGTTGGGAATGGATTCCAGGACGGCGTCCGACGCGGTATTGATGTCGATCTTTCCACTCGCCGTCGCCGCGTTCGAAATGCTGAAGTCGTCGACGAGAATCCTCGCGTCCTGAATCCGCATTCCCGGAATGCCGAGGAGGGCGTTATAGGTCGTCCAGCGGCCCCGACCGGCGATGATGCGCGTCGCGACGGCGGCCGAGATTCCCCGGCTGGTGAGCTGGTTCGCCTGGGTGATCGTATTGATGTTGGGCAACCTTCCGCCGCCGCCCCCACCGGCTCCGCCCGTGCCTCCGCCGCCTCCCGCGCCGATCGAGGAAACCGAGTCGACGGTGCAGAGATCGTAAAGCGTGTACTGGGTTCCGTCGGCCTTGCTCGGCAGAGGATCGGTCGAGAAGGTGTCCGTTTGCGGTTCGTAAAGGGTTTTCGGCGTAAAGCCCTTGACGAGCAGCAGCTCGTCGAGGGAAGTCAGGGCGCCGAGCTTGGCGTTATAGGGCGTCGAGAGATTGTTGTAGTAGTCGTCTTTGCCGCCATCGGCGCGAGGCGTTTCGCCGCCGGTTCTCCAATCGAGAAGGGAATCGATCTGCTCCTGGGTCAAGGGGAGCCGGTCGAGTTGGGCCTCGGGCGCCGTGTTCACGTTGATGAGGCTCGCGGCGTCGACGATCTGAATGCGGAACGAATCCCGCCCGACGACATAGCGCGTCGCTCCGGTTTGGCCGAGCTGATACCAGTCGTCTTGCTGGGTCGTCTGGGATGTGCTCTGACTGGCAAGGGTGGCGATCGCTTGCTGAATCCCGGATTCCGCCATCATCCGGGCTCGGCGCGCGGCCGTCCGGTTTGAGATGGCGCGAAGCGTCACCTGCTCCGTCGAGGTCGCCGTCAGCACGATGGCGACGAGGCTGGCGACCACGCCGATCGTGATCAGGAGAGCGCCGCCCGACCGGGAATTTCGCCGGATCATTGAGCGCCTCCCACGGTGCCGGTTACCGCGACCGGATTTTCCGCCGTGACATCGCTATGAAGAAGCTGGACGATGAAGGAGTGGGTGACGCCGTCGGGATCGGAGGCGAGAGTATAGGTCACTTGCACCGCCGCCGGAATGCGCCGACCGTCCTGTCCGGTCTGGACGTTGTTTTGGGTGGTCGTCGTTGTTTGGAGGTTGACGCCGCTCGTGCCCCAAGTCGGGTCCCAGCCGGTTCCGTTGTAGAACTGGAATTGAATCGAGCGAACGTCCGGATCGAGAATCTTCTCGAAGCCGCCTTGCGTCGGATCGCCGTCCCCTGGCGTTTGGGTTCTCAGGAAGAGGCCCTGCTTGTCTTGCCCCGCGTCGCCGACCGGCGTCAAGGAAAACTCGACCTCGGTGACGCCGCCCTGGGGCCCGTAGGTCTGGTTCATCGTCTCGAAATCGTCGTCGGACGTCAGCTCGTTATCGTTCAACCCCGCGCTGAGGGTGGTGAAGATCAGGGTGTCTGCGGTGGTCGCATCGGCCGTGCTTCCCGAGGTCTCGCCGAGGAAGTAGGTCATTGTGTCGGTCGTGGACGAACTGACGTAGGCGCCCTCCAAAAGGCTTCGGATCTTCCGTTCGAGATTGAGCCTTGCTTCGTTTGCTTCAAGATAGGCCGCGTTATGCTTTTCGAAAGCGATGGCGCTCGTATAGGCGCTTGTCGCCGCCGCGACGAGGAAGACCGACATGACGAGAGACACGATCAACTCGAGAACGGTGATGCCGCGACGCTTCATTGGCCGCCTCCCGTTGCGCCGCCGTTGCCGGTCGTCGTCTGCGGCTGCTGATAGACGACGCCGTTAACGACCGCCTTCTCTTTGTCGTCGGGGCTATCTCGAAGCGTCACGGTGACGGTGAGAGCGCTGAGGTTCTGGACGCCGGTTTCGCCGACCGTGGCTTCCCACAGATAACTGTCCTCTCCTCGGTCGGAGAAGTCGCCGTTGAGGGCCTGGGTCTGCAAGGCCTCGGTGGCGACCAGCTCTTGATATTTGTCGACGGCGAGTCTCTGCATCCGCTCCGTCTGAACCGCGATATTCTGGTTCCGCGTCAGGTTGGTGTACGCGCCGAGCAACGCGATCAGCCCGACCGTGACGAGCACGGTCGAGACCATCGCCTCGATCAGCGTATAACCTCTAGCCTTGGGTCCTTTGCTCAAGATTTCCTGCTTGCCAGACTTCGTCGGTCGGATCGGGGAGGGCTCCCTCGATGTACTGCGAATGCCCGTCGCTATCGACGAGGATGGAGAAATCCTTGAATTCGATCCCTCCCCCGGTGCAACGGCCGTCGGGCGAAAATGTGATCTTAAAATCGGTCGTGTTCGAATCCTTGCCGTCGATTTCGAACCGCTCCGGCTCGATGCCGGCGAGGAGATCGACGGAGCGAACGGCCTCGGTCGTCCCATCGGTTGTCTGCGTGCCGTCCGTGTTCACGTCCAAGATTTGTAGTTGCTTCTTCGACTCGTCGTAGATGATCTCAGTCGGCTTGTCGTTCTGGATGGCCCGCTCCCGGGCATCGGCGGCGATTCGCCGCAGTCCCGCCATCGTCTCCCTCGTGTCGCTCGACTTCTTCATGCTGACGAGCGAAGGCATGACGAAAATCGACACGAGGCTAAGGATGGTGACGAGAACCACCATCTCGACGAAGGTATAGCCGCGTCTATTGGCTCGTGGATGCACCCGAATCCAGGCTCGAGATATCATCGCCACCTCCCGGCGCTCCGTCTTTGCCGTAGGATGTGATCTCCACGTCGTTGTTGCCCAAATCGTGGTATTGATATTCGCCGTGCCATGGGTCTTGCGGCAAGTTTTCGACGTAAGGGCCGTTCCAATGCGGGCAGTCGCTTGGGGCGGTCTGGAGAGCCGTCAGTCCTTCCTGGTCGGTCGGGAAGCGGTCGTTATCGACCCGGAATCGGGCCAAGGCGTTCTTCAACTCGGAAATATCCGCCTGCGCCTTTGCTATCTTCGCCTGGTCTTGCTGGCCAAACAACCTCGGAACGATCAAGGCGGCGAGGATGGCGAGAATCAGGATGACGACCATCAATTCGATGAGCGTGAAGCCTCTTCTCGTCCTCTTCTTCGCATCCACATCTTTTCCCACGTTGCTCATACTCATAGTTATCTCCATCCCTCTGAAAAGGGCATTAAAAAGCTTATTTGATAAGGCTCTGGGCCTGCACGATAGGTAGTAAGACCGATAGGACGACAAAGCCGACGAAGGTTCCCATCACGAGGACGATGATCGGCTCGACGAGGCTCGTCAAACGACGCATCGCGTGATCGACTTCGAAGTCCAGGCTGTCTGACACCCGGCCGAGCATCTTCGGCAGATCGCCGGTTTCCTCACCGACTGCGACCATATTCGTCAGGACGGGCGGAAATCCGTTGGCGTCGCGCATGGCGGCGGCGATCGGCTTTCCTTCCCGTACGTCGTTGGCGACTTCGTTGCTCTGAACCAGGAAGACGCGGTTTCCGGCCGCCATTCCGGAAAGGCTCAGCGCCTCCAAAATAGGCACGCCGCCGAAAACGAGCGTTCCCAAAACGCGCGCGTACCGGGAGATCGTCGCCTTCTTCACGACGGGGCCGATGAGCGGCGCTTTGAGCAGCATGTTATCCCGCGCGTAGGCTCCGCTTTCGGTTTTGACCGATCCTCGGTAGAACATCACGCAACCGAAGATCAGCAGGAGGATCGTGACCCAGTGATCCGATAGGAAATTGGCCGAATCCATCAATATCCGAGTGTTCACGGGCAGGTCGTTTCCCATTGCCTTGAACACGTCCGAGAGTTTGGGGACGACATACGTCATCAACATAACGATGACGCCGACCGCGGTGATGGCAAGGATGGCGGGATAGATGAGCGCGGAGATGATCGTGCTTCGCCGCGTGACCTCGACCTCCTGGAAGTCGGCCAGTCGCTCCGCGACCTGGGGAAATTGGCCGCTCGCCTCGCCGGCTTTTAGCGTCATGGTATAGATCGGCGGGAAGAGCTTGGGATGCTTGGCAAGGGCGTCGGAAACCGGCAAGCCGCCCCGGACGTCCGTGAGGGCTTCTTCGGCGACATGAGCGAGCGCTGCGCTCTCGGATTGCTCGCTAATGACTTGGAGCACGCGGTCGAGGGGGAGCCCGGCGGCAGAGAGATCGGCCAGACGCCGCGTGAAGAGGGCGAGATCGCTACGATTGACGCGTCTCCTGACGCCCGGTTGCCCAGCCGTGGGAGCGTTCGCCCGGCGCTCCTCCTTGATTTCGACGACGTACCGGCCATCCTTGGCGACAAGGGCGATGGCCGCATCCTGGTCAGAGGCGTCGACGAAGCCGGTGCGCTTCTTGCCGGAAGGCTCGAGAGCGACGTAGGCGTACGTCATCCCTTAGAAATCCTCCCGTTGGACGACGCGCATGACCTCTTCCGGTGTGGTCCGCCCGCGTAGGGCCGCGAGCTTGCCTTCGCCGAGGAGCGTTCGCATCCCTTGAGTCGCCACCGCATGTTGCTTGATGACGCTCGCTGAGGCTCGATCGACGGTCATTCGACGAATTTCTTCATCCACGATCAAAAGCTCATAAAGGCCCTGGCGACCTTTGAATCCGGTGTGCTGGCACTTGTCGCACCCTCTGCCGTGCATGAACTTGGTCTGGGCGGCCTCCTGGTCCGAGATACCCACGGCTCGCAAAGATTCGTAGCTTGGCGTGTACTCGGTGAGGCAGTTCAGGCAGTTTCGGCGGAGAAGGCGCTGAGCGACGACGCCTACGATCGAGGAGGCTGCGAGGAACGGTTCGACGCCCATATCGAGGAGGCGAGTGATTGCGCCCGAAGCGTCGTTCGTGTGGAGGGTGGAGAAGACGAGGTGTCCGGTCAAGGCGGCATGAATGGCGATTTCGGCGGTTTCGTAGTCCCGGATTTCGCCGACCATGATGACGTCCGGGTCTTGGCGGACGATGGAACGAAGGCCGCTCGCGAAGGTGAGGCCGATGTTGGCGCGAACCTGCATCTGGGAAATGCCCGCGACCTGATACTCGACCGGGTCTTCGACGGTGAGGATGTTAATGCTCGGCTTCCAAATCTCCTGAAGCGAGGCGTAAAGGGAAGTCGATTTACCGGACCCGGTCGGCCCGGTGGCGAGGATGATGCCGTAGGGAATCGAGATGAGCTTGCGGTACTTCTCCAGCGTATCCGGCTGCATGCCGAGCTCGCTGAGGCCGAGCATCGCTGTGCCCTTATCGAGGATACGCATGACCGCGCGCTCGCCGAAGACGGTGGGCAGAATCGAGACGCGGACGTCGATCTGGCGTCCGGCAATCGTGATCTTGATGCGGCCGTCCTGGGGAAGCCGCCGTTCGGCGATATTCATCTCGCCGAGAATCTTGATACGGGATACGAGCGCCGCGTGCATCCGCTTGGGCGGCCGCATCATGTCGCTGAGCATGCCGTCGATTCGGTAGCGAACCTTGACTTCCCGCTCGTAGGGCTCGATGTGGATGTCGCTCGCGCCGTCGCGCACGGCCGTCGCGAAGATGAGGTTGACCATCTGGACGACCGCGGTCTCGGTCGCCATCTTCGTGAGGTCGGCGAGGTCGGTCGTCTCGTCGATCTCGGTGATCGTGCCGGTTGAGCCGTCGTCCCCGGCCATCCCGGACAGCATCTTCTCGAGGAAGTACTCCTCGATCTTGTCGCGGATAATCTGGGTATCCGCCAGCATGGGATGGATCGGCCGTCCAAGGAGGATAGTGAGATCGTCCACCGCGGCGAGAGAGGCGACAGAGCCGATGGCGACAACCAGACTGTCGCCTTCCAGCCTCATCGGAAGAACCTGGTTCTTCAGGGCGAAGTCGCCGGGCAGCATCGCCATCGCCTCTTCGTCGGGCTTGACGACTGCGAGATCGACGAATTCGAGGCCGATCTCGACGCCTGCCGGAAGGGCGGATGGATTCGTGTTTGACGGGAGATTCGTGCTCATACCTATCTTCGCTCTACGACGGCTCGCGATGGGTTCGTTCAGTCTAGACCTACTCGCTTGCCTACGGCCATGTCCTAGAGCGAAGTTCCCGGGTCGACACGCCCTAGGATGAGCCTGCGAAATGAAAATGCGGTGAGGTAGACGCAAGTATAAATGAACTTGGGATGAAGTGGCGTACTTTACCCGTTCCGGCCCAGGTCGGCTTGCCATGCGCGGAACGCCTCCAGAGCAGCTTCGATCTTGCGGCTCCGCTTGACTCCCTTGTCGCGAGTCGGCTCGGCCGGCTCCGGGAACAAACCCCAGTTGATGTTCATGGGCGAAAACTCGCGCGGCGTTGCATCTTGGAGGTGGGCAACGAGAGAGCCGTAGGCCGTGGATCGCGGCGGCGTCGGTGTCTCGATGCCTTCTTCGCGGCGAGCGGCGACGATTCCGGCATAGATGCCCATGGCGGCGGATTCGACGTAGCCTTCGACGCCGGTGAGCTGGCCGGCGACGAAAAGGCCGGGCCGCTGCCGAATTTCGAGCTGGGGGCTGAGGACGGCAGGAGCTTCTAAGTACGTGTTGCGATGGATGACGCCGAACCGGACGAATTCGGCGTTCTCCAGGCCGGGCGCCATACGGAAGACCCTCCGTTGCTCGCCCCACTTGAGGCGGGTTTGGCAGGCTACGAGGGAATAGAGCGTCTTTTCCCGATTTTCCGGCCGAAGCTGAAGCGCCGCGTAGGGGCGGCGGCCCGTTCGCGGGTCGGTCAAGCCGACGGGCTTGAAGTTGCCGAAGGCAAGGGACCGAGCGCCTTTTTCCGCGATGGCCTCGATCGGCGTGCAACCGGAGAAGTATTTGATCTTTTCGAGGAAGGCTTCTTCGTCGCCTCCAGGCCCTGGCGCGGCATCTCGCTTGCCTCCGGCTTCGAAGGCGTGGATCGGCGCGCGCTCGGCCGCGACGAGCTCGCGCACGAAGGCCTCGTAAGAATCCCGGTCGAACGGGCAATTGAGGTAGTCGTCGCCCTCGCCTTTGTCGTAGCGGCTTTGGGCGAACACGACCGATCGGTCGAGGCTCGACGCCTCGACGGTCGGCGACACCGCGTCGTAAAAGTACAGATGGTCGCGCCCGGTGAGGCGGGCGAGCCATTCGGCGAGAACCGGTGAGGTGAGGGGCCCGGTTGCGAGGATCACCGGCCCAAGCAAGGCGGATTTGTCGATTCGTCCGGGTGTGAACTCCTCCCTCACGATCTCGATGAGAGGATGGCTTTCGATCTGCTCGGTGATCGCCCGGCTGAAGGCTTCCCGGTCGACGGCGAGGGCCTGCCCGCCGGGGACGCTGTGCCGCTCCGCCGTTTCGAGCACGAGCGAGCCGAGACCAAGCATTTCCGCCTTGAGTTGGCCGGCTGGGGAGGCTGGCGAGTTGGACTTGAACGAGTTGGAGCAGACCAGCTCGGCCAGGTAAGAGGTCGTATGTGCCGGAGTGTTGACGCCCGGCCGCATTTCGAAGAGGCGCACGCGGTGGCCCCGCCGGGCGGCTGCCCAGGCCGCTTCGACTCCGGCGAATCCGCCTCCGACAACTGTGATCACCGCGATATTGTGAACGATGAAGCCGTCCGGGCTATGATTTGGCCATGACCGGCAAAGAGCTTCTTCAATATGAAATCGAACAAGTTGGAAAGCAGATCGACGCCTGCTTGGACGGGATGAGCGATGCCGCCTTTCATTCCCCATGCGCTCCGAACGGCATGACCCCATGCCAGATCCTCGAGCATCTCAGCGAGGCTTACGTGGCGTTCGCAGCGGTTTCCAAGGGCGAGAAACATTCGTGGGGTTCCTTCTCTGTCCACGACAAATCGAAGGAAAACCTGGAAAAGGTGTTTCGCGAGTGCCGCGACGCCGCTTCGAAGGCCGCGCTCGCCGGGGAAGACGACGAGACTCAGAAGCACGCCTACGACTACATCATCGGGCACGACAACTACCACGTCGGGCAGCTTGTTCTGGGGCGGATGAGCGTCGAGCTGAGCTGGAACGGCGAGGCGATCTACGCTTAGCTCGCGAGGCGCCGACGCTGCTCGAAGTCGTAGAAGGTCACGCAGTTGCGGCCGCTGGCCTTGGAGCTATACAGCGCGTTGTCCGATGCGGAAACCAGGTCGGAAGGCGTCGCAAGATCCTGGGACAGGCTCACGGCGCCAATGCTCACGGTGACGGAGCGTTCCGGCCACGGCGTCGTTTCGATGGCGTTGCGGATGCTCTCCGCCAGCATCAACACCTCGTTGCCGCTGAAGCCGGGGCAGAGAACGGCGAACTCCTCTCCGCCGTACCGCGCGGGCAAGCATCCCTCCGGGCAGGAGTCGCGGATGACGGAGGCGACCCGCTTGAGAACGATGTCCCCGGACGGATGGCCGTACGTGTCGTTGTACTGCTTGAACTGGTCGACGTCGACCAGCATCAGGGACAGGCGGCGCTTCCGGCGCTTGGCCGAGTCGAAGCTCTTTGCCAATTCTTCTTGGAAGGAGCGGTGGTTGGCGATGCCGGTCAAGCCGTCGGTGAAGGCCAGCGATTCGAGCTGAGCATTCGCCTCTTCGAGCGCGTTCGTTTGGATCTCGAGGGCTAGATTCGTGTCCTGAATCTCCAAGACTTGAGTCTCGATCTGCTCGTGAAGGACGCGGCGATCGGTCGTATCCACGACGTTCACGAGAATCTGAGTTACGTTCCCTTCGGCGTCCCGCTTGAAGACGACGTCCCGCGCGGAGAGCCATCGCAACTCTCCGAAGGCGGAGAGGCAACGGAACTCGCTTTCCAGGATTTCGCCGTCCCGCAGATTGGCGCAGCTCTCGTAGCGATTGAAGAGGATGTCCAGGTCCTCGGGATGCATCACGGCGGGAAGCGGATCTGATCCCATCGTGGCGACCTGTTCCTCGGTGTATCCCAGCATGGTCGGCAGCTCGCGGTTCGAATAAACGATACGCCGACAGGAAAGGTCGAAGATGTAAAAGATGGTCGGGCTGGTGAGGGCGATCGATTCGATGAGCTCCTGCTTTTCACGCAGAGCTTCTTGCCCGGCTTTTCGCGCGGAAACGTCGATGCCGACACCGAAGTATTCGGCCACCTTGCCGTCTTCGCCGTAGATCGGCCTGACGGTTACGAGAGCGGGGAAGGTCGAGCCGTCCTTCCGCCGAAATTCGCGTTCTTGCTGTTCGGGCTCATCCGAGAGTTGGGCATACGCATGGCTTGAAACAGCACCTTCCTCGGGATCGGTCTTCAGGAGGTCGCGAACGGTTAACTTGCCGATGACGTCGCCGGCCTCGTAGCCGAGGGTTTCCTCTGCGGTTCGATTAAATCCTGTGACGAGCCCATTTGGATCTGTGGTGGTCAGGATCAGGCCGGTCGTCGCAATAATCGTTTCGAGGTCTTTAAGGCGGCGATACTCGACGCGAGACTTCTGGAGCATGTTCTCGATGCATACCAGCATCGCTCCGGATACGGAGAGGGAAATCGAGATCAGGGGCGTCGTGGCAATGGTCGCCAATCCGCCAACGACCATTGAAACGCCGCCTACGAGCGCGGCCCACTTGCACCACTTTGTCTTCAGCTGCCGCGCAACCCCCATGCGTACTGCCCTAGTTCTATATCGGAACGGGGATTGCGGAATCTGCTCGATTTACAGCAATCCTGGCAACTACACCTGCGGAAGTCTGCGTCTATACCGGTCAGGATGATGCGCAAACACGTCTTGCCGCCCGCGTGCTTCGCGGCGGTTTGCCTGATCCTCATGCTTGCAATGGGGCCCTTCGCGACGTATCTTGCGCTGCTCGCGACACTGTTCGCGGGATGGGCGACCGTCGGCTTCTTCGTCGTCAAGCGCCACTTGCGTTACGATCTCGGGGCTCTTCGAGAGCTGCACGAGTCGGGTGGGCCTCCTCCTGAAGACGACTTGCCAGAGGTTGAGCCGGATGCCGGCGTCGTGTGTCCCTGCTGCGGGACGGTCTATGCTCGGTGGATGCTGATTTGCCCCAACTGCGGCCATTAGCGGTGGAAGTCGATGTCGCCCATCTTGCCCAGCATCAGCGTGAGTGTCTTGCCATCGGAGGCGAGAACCGCCGAATAGGTTCGCGTTCCCTGCGATGTCGGTTTCCCGAATTCGAAGTCCACGGGAAAGGGGAAGTCCGAGCTCGAGCCGGTTTCTTCGAATTGAACGAGCCGCTGGGCGAGCTTCCACTTCCCCCGCTTGCGGGTCCAAGTCCGGAGAGTATAGGTGTGGTCGCCCTTAAGCTCCAGTTGGACCGAATCTTTCATCATGTCGTTCAGCGCGCTAAAGTTGGGGTCTCCCGCGAGGGATTTCGGTATGGGCGGATTGCCCAACCATGTGCCGACGACCTTGTCCTCCGGCTTTGGCTTTGAGCAGGATGACAGAAGGATCGCGGCGGTGATCAGCAACGCCCAGCGGCGCATGGCTCATAGTATGGGTTTACGGACATACTCTTTGCCAGTGCGCTTACGCCAGGAGCTCCTCCCAAATCCATTCCTCCTCATAACAGTTGCCAGTTGGGGTTTCAATTTCGTCGCGGTCAAAGAGGCGTACCGGCAAATCGATGCGCCCGCCGTGACCCTGCTGCGCTTTCTCGTGATGTGGGGCTCCCTGGCTCTCCTCTGCCTTTGGCGGAAGGAGTCCCTGCGGTATCCCCGGGAAGACGCGCTGAAACTGATTTATCTCGGTTTCGTCTCCTTGGGCATCTACATATTCCTCTTCATGGAAGGCATGAGGGGCTCGGGCTCGACGGAAGGGGCGATCCTCCTCCAGATGTCGCCGGTCTTTACGGCATTCCTCGCGGCGGCGTTCGGCTTGGAGCGGTTCAGTTGGGGGGCTTTGGGTGGCGCATTCGTCGCGTTCTGCGGAACCGGGCTGGTTTTGTACGGCCCGGCAGGCGATCACGAAAACAAGCTGCTTTCGAACGTTATCGTTATGTTTGCGGCTTTAATGTGGGCCTATTCGGTGACGCTCATGCGGCCCTTGCTGCTCAAATACTCGCCGCTCCGTGTCCTCACCCTGTCGATGCCGGGGGCGCTTCCCGTCATGTTAGCGTACGGACTATTTCCCGCTCTCCGGCAAGACTGGCGTTCGGTGCATCTTTACGGGTGGGCGATGTTCTTTCATATCGCGATCATCAGCGGCGTGGTGGCCTTCCTTTGCTTCTATCAGGGAGTCCGGCAGGTCGGCGCGACGGGCGCGACCCTGTACCAATTCCTCGTTCCCATCGCGGCGATGGGGTTCTCCCTGTTGGTGCAGCACACGCACCTGACGCTTCATCAGCTTGCCGGCTTCCTGATCGTTCTCGCCGGCGTCGGCTACGCGCTTCGCGCCCGGTCGATGGCGACGACGGCCGTCCCGGTAAACTCCTCTGCCTGATGAAGGGAAGGAACAAGTCAGAACAGGAAGGGGTCGATCTGCCCCCTCAAGCGTCCGATGGCCAGGACGCCGTCGATCAGGACCTCAACGCCCTAATGACCGCCGTCCAGAAGGCCATCGACGAGCGAAATCAATTGCAGGACCAGCTCCTGCGGACGATGGCGGACTTTCAGAACTATCGCAAGCGCCAGGAGGAGCAGCGCAAGCAGCTCGAGACCTTTGCGACCGAGCGCCTTGTGCGAGCTCTTCTTCCCGTGCTCGACAATTTCGAGCGCGCGCTTGCCTCACTCAGCTCCGGTGCGACGTCGGAATCGATCGAGGAGGGGCTGAAGGCGGTGGATCGCCAGCTTCGACAGGTTCTCGAAGGCCAGAACGTTTCGCGGATACCGTCGGTCGGACACCCGTTCGATCCCGAAGTCCACGAGGCTCTGGCCCTGGAGCCGAGCGAGGAGCACGAGGACAACACGGTCATCGGCGAGTTGGAAGCCGGTTACAAGATGGGAGAAAGAGTCATCCGTCCGGCCCGAGTCCGGGTGGCCAGAAAGCCATGAGCCGCAAGCTATTCGGAACCGATGGGATTCGCGGAGTCGCCAACGGAAAACTGACTCCGGAGTTGGCCTTCTCGATTGCCCAGGCCGCCGGCAACTGGCTTCAGAAGACCGAGGAAACCCAAGCGGCCGTGGTCGGAATGGACACTCGGCGAAGCGGCCCGATGCTGGAATCGGCCGTCGCGGCCGGCCTCTGCTCGACCGGCATCGGCGTGCTTTGCCTCGGAGTCGCTCCGACCCCGGCCGTGTCGTACGTCGCGAGGACCGGGCCATTCGGCCTTGGCGTGATCATCTCGGCAAGCCACAATCCGGCCCCGGACAACGGCATCAAGTTTGTCGGCCATGATGGTCGCAAGCTCGTGGACGAGGTCGAGCTGGAGATCGAGGAATTGGCGGGGAAGGACTTTCCGCGGCCCACGGGCGAGCTCGTTGGGCCGATCCTCCGCGACAACCGGCCGCTTCTCGACTATCTCGACATGCTGGAGACAATTGTGCCGGAGCGTCTCGACGGCATGAAGATCGCCGTGGATTGCGCGAACGGAGCGGCTGCCTCCCTTGGCCCCGAGATTCTGCGTCGCCTGGGCGCGGAAATTCTCGTCACCGGCGACACTCCGGACGGACTCAATATCAACGCGGAAGGCGGGGCGACCAAACCGGAGACGATTCAGAGGCTCACCGTCGATTCCGGCGCCGACATCGGCGTCGCCTTCGACGGGGATGCGGATCGGGCCGTCTTCAGCGACGAAAAGGGCCGATTGATCAACGGGGACCGGACGATCGGGATTTGGGCGGTCCATCGGCAGCGGGAACACAAGCTCTCTCCTGCCGTCGTCGTCGGCACCGTGATGAGCAACGGCGGATTCGAGCATTACATGGACTTGCGCGGCATCAAGCTCGAACGCACGCCGGTAGGCGACAAGTACGTCGCTCAGAAGATCGCGGAGACGGGCGCGCTGATCGGTGGCGAGCAGAGCGGGCATATCATTTTTCCTGCCCATGGCCCGACCGGCGACGGCCTCGTGACGATGCTAGAATTGCTTCGGGTCCTGAAGACCGAGGGACGCCCGGCGTCGAGCTATTACGACGAATATCGACCATGGCCCCAAATGCTGGTCAACGTCGAGATCGCGGATCGGGAAACGTGGAGCCATAACCTGGCGGTCCGGGAAACGCTTGAAGCGGCGACGAAGGCCCTCGAAGGATGCGGGCGCGTGAACGTGCGTGCGAGCGGGACGCAGCCGATGATTCGCGTGATGGTGGAGGCGGACAGCTATGAGGCCAGAGACGCGGTGGTCGACGACATCGTCGGCGTGCTCCAGCGAGAGGTTGGCGGCAAGATATACGGCAAGGTGGACCTGACCCATGCTCTTGGCGATTGACGTCGGCAACACGCACGCCGTATTTGGCCTTTGGGACGGTTCGGCATGGCGGGCGATCTGGAGACGGCACACCGATCCGGCGGAGACGGAAGACCAGCTTGCGGTCTGGCTGAAGGGCGTTCATGAGCTTTCGGGACTGGCACTGAGAGTGAACGCGGTCGTGATCGCTTCCGTCGTGCCTCAAATGGATACGAATCTGAAGCTTCTTGCCGAGAAGTGGCTGGATGCTCGCCCCGTCTTCCTTCGCGACGGAGGCGGCGTCGGATTGACGGTGGACTACGAGCCGCCGACGGCCGTCGGCGCGGACAGAATCGCGAATGCTTTGGGGGCTCTTGCCCGATTCAAGCCGCCGATCATCGTCGTCGACTTCGGAACGGCGACGACGTTCGACTCGATCGACCGAAACGGAGCCTATGTCGGGGGCGCCATCTTGCCGGGCGTGGTCGTTTCAAGTCAGGCGCTCGTCGAGCATGCGGCCAAGCTGCCCCAAATCGATCTGGTCGCGCCGCCAACGGCGGTCGGCAAGAACACGGTGCATTCGCTGCAATCAGGCGTGATGTTGGGTTACGCCGGAGCGATCGACGCGCTCTCGGAGCGGATCGACCAAGAGCTTGGGGGCGGCGCGACGATCGTCTCGACCGGTGGGCTGGGGAATGCGTTCGCAGGGCTATGCAAGTCGATTTCGGAGCACGACGAGACCCTCACGTTGGACGGCCTCGTCATTGCCTACGAGCGGTTGAAGGATTCCTAGAACCGGTCGTCGCCGCTAATGTGGGTCAGAACCGGAAGGGTCGGAACCTGCCGGGCGCCGGCGCCGCTCAATCCGCCAACTCCACCTCGGATACGATTGAAGATCTGCCAGCCAAACTCCATGATCGGAATCCGGTTCGACCGAATGTCCTGGAGAGCGGAAACCATCGCGAAGGCGAACAGACCGACCTGGTGGCCATTGTGGACTTCGGAGGAGATTCCATCGCCTGGGATCGTCGACTGGACCTGAGCGATTGCGCCGACCATCGGGATTTCCTTGCCGAAGTACGCTCCGTTGACGGTGGGACGCGGAGCCTCGAAGAAGGCATAGATCTTAGCGCCTTTGGCCATAAATAGACGGTAGAGATCCATTTTGGCGACCATTGTCGACGGATCGGTCTCGGACGTTGAGTCGACTCCCGCCAGATAGTCCTTACCGTCGATATTGAAACCGTTGCCGGCAAAGAAGATGAAGACGGTGCCATCGTCGGGAACGCGGTCGGCGAGAGCCTTTGCGCTCGCGAGAAGCTGATCCTTCGTCGTGTTGAGGACGAGGTCGACATTCGCCTCGGGATATCCCGAATTCGTAACGAGAGCCTCGCGAATCGCTTGGGCGTCGTCCGAAGCAAAGCTGACGGGGCCGCCTTTGAGCTGGGAAGTCGAGTTGCCAATGATGAGCGCGAACTTCGTGGAAAGCGGGGCCACCGGTCCGACGGCGGGGATGGCGCCGGCATTCGGAGTCGTACCAGGCAGGCCGCTGCTCGGTACCGGTGTCGGGCTTTCGCCAGGGCGCTTGATCGTGACGACCGGGCCGGCGCCTTGCTTGGTCCCTCCGGACGCCGGCGTCGCACCCGTGATGACCGCGAGCTCTTCGGGAGAAACGATTTCGGTATCGACTCGGAAGTTCATCCGTGTCGATTTGTAGCGATCTTCGACGTCCTGGCGCTTCGCCGTGTCGCCGAGCCGGGTGTAAATCTGATCCAGGAAGAAGAAGGCCTCTTTGCTGTTCTGGCCCTTGCTGATCAGGGTTTCGAATTCGGTTGCGGCAGTCTGAAGGGCGCTCTTTCCGTCTTCCGCCTTCGGCGAACCGGTGCCGATCCGATACTCGCAGTAGGCTGCGAGAAAGTTCGGGGAGTAGGGAGCGCCATTTCTCCATTGCTTTCGGTCCGATACCGGGCCGGGCAAGGTTGTCGCGTTGCTCGCATCCTCTGGCCGGTAGGCGATCGCCTGTTGGAAGGAGGCTCGGGCGCTCTCCCAGTCCCCGGACTTGGCGGCTTTCAGGCCCTTATCGTAGGCCGCCATCCAAGACTGGGCATGCGCGCAGACTCCAATGAGAGCCAGAAGAACGGTAACGAAGACTCTTCTGTTTGTCATTTACTTGCTTCCGAGCTTGTAGCTGAGGCTAATTCCGAAATCGAATCCGCCATGGGACGGGGAGGCGAGATTGAAATCGATCGTGTAGTCCCCATTGTTCGGACGGTATCCGAGTCCGAAGGTTATCGCGTTACGGTCGCCATAGCCGTCTCCTCCGGTCGGAATGAAGTTGTATCCGAACCGGATGGGGACGCGAGCTCCGCCGAGGTCATAGTTGTATTCGAAACCGGTTCCGGCCGTCGTCTGGGCCTTCCGGTTGAAGTTCTGGCCGGGATTGTTCGCCGAGAAGAAGTGAGCGACGTCGACTCCATAGAGGAGGAAGTCTTTGCCATGGCGCAAACCATCTTGCCGGAACGCGACGCCGCCCATTAAGCGAGCGGGAACCTTGTTCATCAAGAGGCTGGTGGAGTCGTTCGAGGACAGGGTGGTTTGAGTCCGGTAACTGGCGCCCCAGCTCATGTTGCTGCCTTTCGGGTTGAACTGCACCCCGATCAGTCCGGCCAAGCCATGGGTCGTCGCGGTCGGCGTGCCGCTGAGCGAAGTGCCGTTCACCGTTCCTGTCAACTCGTCGGCGAGCGACTCTTGGACGAACTGGGCGGCGAACCCCCAACTGAAGGATTCGTCCTTCGAAGCAACGCCGTAGCCGAGGCTGAAGTATTCGGTTTTCGAGTAGATGCGCTCGGCATAGTTTTGAATCGAGACGCCGCCGATCGATACGTTGCCGGTTCGGAGATCGTCGATGTAGCCGCCGATCGTATAGGAGAGCCCGAGTCCGCCTTTGGCGAACGGAATGACGACTCCGAAGTGGCTGACTTGCCGGGAACCGGCCGATCCGCTCGAGCTTAAGCTCGGATTATTGAAGTCGCCCGTAGCCGTCGTTTGCGACTTGGGAAGATTCCGCATTACGGCGCCGACGGTACTTTGCGTGACGTAGCCGAGTCCCGCGGGGTTGTAATAGGAAGCAAGCGTATCCGACCCGGTCGGATAGAGCGCCCCGCCCATGCCCATGGCCCTTCCGCCCGCATCCATCGCGTTCAGCAGGTCCGGCACCTGTGCAAAAGCGGGCGTTGCCATGGTGGCGGCACCCAAAATGACGAAAGGTAGCCTCCGTGCGCTCATTCTTCCTTCCTATATCCCCTTATCCAATGTGTTGTCCGGTTGGGCCAGGCCACTGAGCCTAGCCAACCGTAACGACTGTTGTTTGCGTGACGCCAACGTTGCCCGCTTTGTCGACGGTATTGGCAACGACCTTGAATTGGTGCGGCAAATTGGTGCTGCTGAGAATCCTACCCGTCCAACGGTTCGATTGGAAGGAGGTTCGCGGAACTCGCATGATCAGGTGCCCGCTCATATTCTGCAGGACGACATCAACACCGGTCACGGCGACCGAGTTGCTCTGCCCCGAGTCGTTGATGTCGACGGTGATGGGAATCGTCGAGTGCGGACGCACTCGCGTATCCGATCGTGGGTAAGTGATCGTTGTCGTCGGCGCGACGCGGTCGATCGTAACCGTAAACGACTGGGTGGCGTCGTTATCGGCCTGATCTTTCACGTCGATACTGATCGATTGAGCCCCGTCTTGAAGGATTCCCGTGACGTTCCACGGAACGGTGAACGTATTATCCGAGTCCAGGGTCGTGCCGGTGTTATTGGGAATGTCTTGGCCGTTGACCTGAACCTTATAGTTCTTGAAGTTCGCGTCGATCACTTTAACGACGATCGGAACGTTCGGGCCCCTCACGAACGAGTCCGCGATGGGGTTGAAGTCGTAGAATTTCGGCTTCGTCACGTCGACGGTCACGTGGATCGTGACGGGGACGTAGGAGGCCCCGTTCTCAGTCGCGGAGACCACGATCGTGTACGGACCTTCCGGTGACGACTGAGAGAAGTTGACCGGGATTATTCCCGTGATATGGCCGTCGGTGTCCGGCGTGAACGGCTGGGGGCCGATCGTCGTCGTGCCACCAGGGCCGGTAACGGTGACCGTTACTTGGACTTCGACCTGGGCGCCGGTGATATTGAACTTCAACGAGTTCGTGCCCCCGAGGAACGCTCCTTCCGTTGGAGAAGTTACCGTCAGGGTTCCGACCGCGCCGGCCATTGCCGTGGTCAGCAATGCGAAGAGCGCGAATAAAAGCCTCAGTTTCATAATATCTTGCTCCTTTCCAGACGAATGGGAAACCCCTGTATTGTCGCCCATCCTCTATATAGGTGTCAAATACGTCACAGTCAGACTTAAAAGCAAGAGACGAGTAAAAACGGTAGAGCGCTTCGGCTGAAGAACGGCTTCCCAAAAGCCAAACATTCTCATTGAGGCTCGCAGCGCGAGCATCGGTTGGAGCTCTTATATCAATGTCGTTGAATCTCGACAACAAATTTGTTCGCCTCAGCATCGAAAAGTCGTTGCGCGACCTCCCGGCTCTGCCCGGCATCGTGGCGCGTGTTCTGAAGGAAACGGAAAACCAGGACGTCTCCGCCCATAGCGTCGAGAAGCTGCTCAGCTCCGACCAGGCGTTGGCCTCGAAAGTCTTGCGGGTCGTCAATTCCGCCTATTACGGTCTTTCCGGTCAGATCACGAGCCTCAGCCAGGCGATCATGATCCTCGGCATGCCCCAGGTACGCAATCTCGTGCTTAGCGTCAGCGCCATCAGCACGCTCAAGCCGAAGACGCCGCGGCAACATGAGACGCTCAAGCTGTTCTGGCTGCATGCCTTCGGGACGGCGGCGGCAACTCAGCTCATCGCTCAGCAGAAGCGAATGAAAGTGAACGACATGGAGACGCTTTTCCTGGGAGGGCTGCTTCACGACATCGGGCGTCTCTTCCTCTATTGCATGTTCACGCAGACTTACGACCAGGTCCTCAAATATGCGGAGGACAAGCAAATCACATCGACTTCGGCCGAAGACAAGCTTTTGGGCCTAAATCATAGCCAGATCGGATACACGATGGCCTCGACCTGGAAGCTTCCGCCCTCGCTGACCGATCTGATCGCCAAGCACGAGGGACCCTTCGAGCCGGACGACGATCCGACCTTGTTTGCCGTTCACATCGGCGACGTGATGACCCAATACCTCTACTACTCGACGGAGAACATCGTCCAAGTGACGCTCGATCCGGTCGCCGAAGAATGGCTCGGATTGGGCGAAGAGGAACTGGCGGAATTAAAGGAACAGACCGAGCAAAAAGTCGAAGAGGCATCGGCGCTCTTCGGATTGCTGGCGGCATGATATGAGCACAAGCGGATCGATCAGTGGCATCAACTTTAGCGGCTTGAGCAGCGGCATCGACACGTCGAGCATCATCCAGAAGCTCGTCTCGCTGGAATCGCAGCCGTTGCAGACGTACCAGTCGCAACTTTCGGACCTGCAGAATCAACAATCGGTCTTTGCCGGCCTGAAGACTCAATTGCAGAGCATCGCCTCCGCGGTTTCCGCCCTTAATGCGCCGCTTGCCTTCAATCCCGTTTCGGCCACTTCGTCGGATACGACGGTCGCGACGATCACCGGCTCGACGACGGCAGCGGCCGGTATCTATAACCTGACCGTCAGCAAGCTTGCCCAGGCTCAGAAGATCGCCTCGGCAGCCCAGACCGATACGACTTCGGCCCTCAACAAGACGGGCACCTTCGTGGTCAACGGCAAGGTGATCCAGGTCAGCGCGACCGACTCGCTCCAGAAGATCGCCCAGAACATCAATAGCGCCGGCGCGGGAGTGACGGCGAGCCTTATCGACGGCGGAAGCGGTAACGCTTACTTGACGATCGCCGCGAATTCCTCCGGCGTGAAGAACAAGATCCAGATAGCCGACGTCACCGGCGGCGTTATGGGCAGTCTCGGGGTTATTGGTGGCGCCGCGACCTCGCGCGAAACGATCACCAACGGCGTTACGAGCTATAACTTCTCCAGCAGTACGCAAACCCTTGGCCAACTGCTCCCGAACAGCGGAATCACTTCGGCTTCCTTCCAAGTCGACGGCAATACGGTGAACGTCGACTTTTCGAGCGATACGCTGACGTCGTTGGCGGCAAAGATTACGGCGGCGGGCTCCCCGTCGACCGTCCGAACGGTAACCGACTCGTCGGGAAACACGACGTACAAGCTCGATATCGTCAGCACGGTTGGCGGAGACACGTTCACCGACTCTCAAAACGTCCTTCAGGCGCTGGGCGTCCTTCAGCAGGCTCCAACGTCGGAGCTGGTCAAGGCGCAGGACGCCTCCTACAGCTTGGATGGCGTTCCTCTGACCAGTTCGTCGAACACGATCACGACCGCGATCCCAGGTGCGACTCTCACGCTGCTTAACGCGGATGCGACGACCCCGAAGACGGCGACGCTTAGCCTGACCAAGGATACGAATTCGATTCAGAAGAACATCCAGGCCTTCGCGGACGCTTACAACTCGGCGATCGACTACGTCAATCAGAACAGCTCGTTCGACACCAAATCTTACGCCAGCGGGCCTTTGTTCGGAGACCCGACGGCGCAGCAGGTCGTGAGCGGCGTGTCCTCGCTGCTCTTCTCGAACATGCCGGGCGCGGTGGGCTCCTATACGAACCTTGCCTCGATCGGATTTGGGCTCGACGAAAACGGCAAGATCACGGTCGACTCGTCGAAGTTGTCGGCGGCGATCGCCAACTCGCCGGATTCGCTGCAGAGCTTGTTCGAGACGGTGGGTTCGAGCAGCGCGAGCGGCCTGAACTACATCACGGCGGGCAACAACACCAAATCGGGAACCTACAGCGTCAACATCACAGCCTTGCCAACCTACGCCTCTTACGTCGCCAAGGGGGCTCAGACCGATCCCACGAGCAACGCGGAGAATCTGACCTTCTCGGGGTCGCTATTCGGTTCCAACATCGTGCTCGCGATTCCTCAAGGCACGGATCAAGCGGGTTTGATCGACCTGATCAATAACGATAGCCGGCTCAACACGCTGATCCAGGCGGGCACCGACGGGAACGGGCACCTCAAGCTGACGAGCCTCAAATCCGGTTCGCTCGGGAACTTCACGGTGTCGAGCAACCAGGGAGACGATACCGGCGACGTGAGCGGCATCGGCACCGGAACAGACGGCACGATCTCCCTCGGAGCGGACCTTCAGGGAACGATCAACGGGGAGGCAGCGACGGGCGGTCCGAACGGAATGCTGACCGGAAACTCCGGAAACGCCAACACCGACGGCCTTCAGATCCAGTATCAGGGAACGTCCACGGGCGTCATCGGGAACATCACCGTCAACAAGGGTATCGCGGCGACGATCGGCGACATGATCAATCAGTTCACCGATCCGATCAGCGGACTCCTTGCCGCGCGCGATCAGGCGTTCACGAGCGAAGAGAACGACATCAACGACAGCATCACGAAGCTACAGCAGCAGGTCCAAGACCTGACGACGCAACTTCAAACGAAATTCGCCAACATGGAATCGGCGATTGCCCAGCTCCAACAGCAGGGGGCGCAGCTCTCGCAAGGATTCGCAAGCTGGTCCAATACGTCGACCTCGAAGTAAGGGCTAGACGCGCGTAAGGACTTCTTCCCGGCGGAACAAATGAACGGCGATTCGAATGCCGATGGCCGCAAGGACGACTCCCGTCGCGATCGTAAGAACGATCCCGAGACCGTCCGATTTGCCTTGCAACGATTCTCGCAGCGTCATCGACGTATTAAGGACGGGAACTAGCCGGACCCACCAGTTCGCCCCGAGATCCGTGAGTCCGATAACGTTTCCGAAAAGAGCCGGTATCAGGACGACGAGGCTGACGAGGCCCATCGAGCTCTGCGCTTCACGCGTGTTCTTTGCGAAGGCGCTGATGGCGAGGAGTAAGCTGCCAAAAAAAGCGACAGCCGGGATTAGAACGAGGACCATCGTGCCGATCTGGATTCCGGACAGACCAAGCCCGTTGGGGAACAGCTTCGCGTAGATTGGGGCTCTCGACAAACTGGCGATCACAATGCCCATGAGAGCGGAAAGGCTGCTACAGAAGCAGATGGCGGTTAGGGCGAAGAACTTCCCGAGAGCGATCTGATTTCGATCGACGGGCGTGATCAGCAAGGTTTCGAGCGTTTGCTTTTCTTTCTCTCCGGCTACCGTTTCGCTAGCCGGTCCCAAGCCGCCATAGAAGGCATAGAGGACGACGAGGTAGGGAAGCATGCTGATGAGGAAGTCGCTGACGCCGGTCTTCCCAACCCGGATTTCCCGGTTCACAATCCTTGCCGGGGCGAGGGCATCCTTGTCGATGTGATGGGCATTGAGGACAGCCAGAGCCTGGTCCTCGTCTAGCTTCTCCAAGTCATCCTGGGCGGCCCGCAAGGCCATCTTTCCCGTGTCCTGCTGGGGATCGTAGAAGGCCTGGATGGGCGTGGGCTTGCCTTGGGCGACCTTTGCGTCGAAATCCGGCTCGAACTCGAGAACGAGGCGGGCTTTCCCAGACTTGATGAGCTTGACGCCCTCCTCTTCGTTGGCAACGTCAACGATCTTGACCTTGTCGGCCTTCAACCTTTCGATCAACTTGTTGTCGGTCTTTACGACGTGGATGACCTGGTTCTCTTTCTCACCGATCCCACTGATAAAACCCATGAAACTGAGCATCAGCAGCATGACGACGGCGGGCATAACGACGGCGTTGGTGCGAACGCGCTTGTCTCGAAAGAACTCTTTGAGCTCTTTCCTCATGACCAGCAATGCGGCGTTCATGCCGCCCCCCGCAGTTCGCCGACGAGCCTGAGGAAGACGCGTTCCAGGTTCTCCTCGCCGGACTGTTCTTTAAGCTGAGCGACGGTTCCCTCGGCCTTGATGACGCCATCGTGGATCACGGCGACGCGGTCGCACAGACGGTCGACCTCGGTCATGATGTGGGTGCAAAAGATGACGGTCTTGCCGGATTGGCGGCAGTTTTCGATGAACTCCATCACCGTCTGGCTCGCGACGACGTCGAGTCCCGCTGTGGGCTCGTCGAAAAAGAGAACCGGGGGATCGTGAAGGATGGTCCGGGCGATCGAAACACGCTGCTTTTGGCCGGTCGACAGCTTGTCGCAAAGCCGGTCGATAAACTCGTGGAGTTCAAGCTTCTCGATAACGAAATCGAGCCGCTCCTTCAGCCGGGCTCCGGAAAGACCGTAAAGCTCGCCGAAGTAGACGATCATCTCTTTCGAGGTGAGGCGGCCGTAGAGAGCCGTCGAAGTCGACATGAAGCCGATGTTCTTGCGAACGTCTTCCGGTTGTCTGAGAATGTCGAACCCGGCGACCTGGGCCGTTCCCGCCGTCGGCTGGAGGACGGTCGAAAGCAGCCGTAGCATCGTGCTCTTGCCCGCGCCGTTGACGCCGAGCAATCCGAATATCTCGCCGGGGTGGGCCTCAATGGAAACCCCGTCCACTGCCTTAACGAGTCCCTTCTTGGAGTCTGTGAAGTGTTTGACGAGCCCTTCCGTTTTGACCATTGGGCCGGAGTGTAGCAATTCGCGGCCCGTGGTCACAATCCGGTTAGGTCTTTAGCCGCTGTCATCCGGCTTGTCGAATTTGAGGCTGGCCGAGTTGATGCAGTAGCGAAGGCCGGTCGGACGCGGTCCATCGGGGAATACATGTCCAAGATGTCCGCCGCAAGCCTTACACAAAACTTCGATTCGGTGCATGCCGAAGCTACCGTCCTCGCGCTCTTCGACCTTGTTCTTGTCCAAGGCTTCATAGAAGGAGGGCCAACCGCAACCGGAGTCGAACTTCGTTTCCGAGTCGAACAGCTCGATGCCGCAGCCGGCGCAACGATAAAGGCCCTTTTCCTTATGGTTCCAATACTCGCCGGTGAAGGCGCGCTCGGTTCCGGCTTGCCTCAGTACGCGATATTGCTCGGGCGTGAGAATTCCCCGCCACTCTTCTTCGGTTTTCTCAATCTCTCTATTGGGCATGATCACTCTTACGAAAAGATGGCATGGGGAAGCTCGTTCCAAGACCTAGCGCCTGCTGGGACCAGAAGTTTTCCACATTCAAACCTACACAAATCAGGCTTATCGTCAAGGTTTCCCACCAAGGTTATCCCCATTTCCATCCCAGATTCAAAAATGCAGCGAAGACGCATCGAAACCTGCACTTTCCGATCGAAAGTCGAGGAACAAGGAATGCCAGTGGCGGGCAATGGCGGTTGCCCCCGGATAGTTCGGCTCGATATATCCGGTGATCCAGGGATCGGCAGACCAATAGCCGTGCCCGGCGAACAGCCGTTCCAGATCGGAGAGGATGAGGTTTCCGCCGGCTCCGGAGCGAATATGGTCGTTCACGCGGTCGAACGGCGCGCGTACGGGATGGGGAAGCCCCATCAGGACGGCGAGGTCGTCCTTACCGTCCGTTGGATCGTAGACGGTGTTGATGATGGTAGGGCAGGAAAGGCGGCGAAGCTGGTCCAGGATTTGGTCGTAGCGAGAAAAGATCTCGTCGATCGGCTTCTGCCAATCGCCGTGGATAGAGGCAAGGGCGACCAGCAGGTCGTTTCCACAAGCCGTCAGCGTGACGACGTCGGGAACGTCGTACGGCTCTTGGAGAGCTTCGAGGACGCCGGACGTAGTCCGGCCGTCCCGCGTCCGGCTATCATGATCGGTCGCCTTGATCAGCCGCGCGAACTGGCTCGCCGCGCCTCCTGCGGGCACGCCGGTATAGTCGTCGATGCTAATCGAGTCGCCGAGGGAGAGATAGCGCACGTTTATTTACGCTTCCAGAACCTCTTGCCCACGATCGTGCCCGATTCCATCTTGCCGCGGATATCGACTTCGCACGGCGTGTTGAGACCGATCTGGCTGTCGATGAAGGCGAACGCGATGGAGGATTCCAGGTAAGGGCTGTAGACGCCGCTCGACACTTCTCCGACCTCTTTGCCATCCACGTAAACCTTCATGCCGGGAGAGAGCAGGCGTTTCGAGTCCAGCTTGACGCCCTGGAGCTTCTTCGCCGTGCCGTGCTCGCGGGCTTCGGCGACGTGCTCGCTGCCGATGAATTTCTTGGTCTTGCTGATGACCCAGCCGAGGCCGGCCGAGATCGGATTGATGTCGTCGCCGAGCTCATGGCCGTAGAGGGGGAGGCCGGCCTCGACCCGCAGCGCGTCGCGAGAGGCGAGGCCGCACGGAACGACGCCCATCTCCAGCAGGGCGTCCCAAAGCGTTTGTGCATCTTCGTTGACGCAAATTAGCTCATATCCATCCTCGCCGGTATAGCCGGACCGGGCGCAGAAGCAGGGAACGCCGCCGATCAGCGCCTGCACGATTCCGAAGGCCGGAGCGTTTTGGAGGGCTTCCGGCTCGTCGCTATGCTGGGCGAGGAGGTTGACGGCAGCGGGGCCTTGGACGGCGATCATGGAGGTTTCGTCGGTCTCATCCTTGATGTCCACGCCGAAGGTGTTCTGCGACTTCATCCACGCGACGTCCTTGGCGTGGTTGGACGCGTTGACGACCATCGCAAACTTCTCCGGCTCGAGGCGGTAGACGATGATATCGTCGACGCAGCCGCCGTTCGGATTGGGCAGCAGGGAATACTGGCCCGTGTTGTCGGCAAGCTTGCTGACATCGTTGGCGGTGATCCATTCCAGATATTCCTGGACCCTTTCGCCCTTTAGCCTTAGCCGCGCCATATGGCTGACGTCGAACATGCCGGCGTGCTCGCGCACGGCCTTGCATTCGGCGATGACGCTGGCATACTGGACCGGCATCTCGTAGCCGGCGAACGGAACCATCCGACCTCCGGCCTTCACATGGGCATCGTAGAGAGGCGTGCGCAACGTTGCTTCGGAGGTTGTAGACATGGCCGGATTTTACTTGGTGCGTCTCGCCGCTGGGGTCGGGTCTTTCCGGGACATCGCGATCAGGCTTTTCCATTCCGGACCGACTCGCAGTAAAGGCGAAGGCCCCTTAGCGAGAACCAGGTAATGGGATAGGCCAGTAACAACGCGTTGCGGCTGCCGACCTCGATCCATCCCACGACCGTGATCGCGACGACAAAGCGGTAGATCGAGAGGACGGCGGCGGCGACGTTGAGCCATTCGACAACGTGAGCCGCTCGTAGCCAAGCTTGAGGTCGACGGGAATTAACGGTGAACAGCAAGAAACTGGACGTTAACAGGAGGCCGGCGGAGAAGGCAGAAATGAAGAGAGGGGTGGTCGATAGGCGCACCTGAGGAAACCGGATCATCAGAAGGATGCGGCTCGCGACTCCGAGAGCGACCAGAAGGCCGATGAGAGCATCGAGCCCTCCCACGATTCGCGCGCCGAGCATAGGACCTGGACCGTCGACCTCGAGCTCAGCCTCACGTGGATACTGGGCGAAGCTCCGACTCTCTTCGATCGATATCCTAATCAGGCCGACGCCTTTGGCGACTTCCCCGGCGTACCATGAGGCGGCAGACTCGCTCCAGCCGGCCTTCACAAGCCTCCGAACGATCTCTGGTGTTGGGAACCCCTTCCTCGTCAGCGCCAAAGTAGCTTTTTCCAACTCCTCGATGTCCGTGGACGACGCGATAGCGAATTCGTCGAACAGAGACTCCGGCACCTTGGCGACTCTGGCATGCTCGGATTCAGAAGCCATTTCTCATGAGAATAGGCGAATCATCCGGATTTGAGAAGGCCGGGCATGAGGGCACGGTAGTCTAACAGACCATGAAGCTGTTCGTTGACACTGGGGACGTGGAGGAGGTTCGCAAGGCCGCCGAATGGGGAATTCTGGACGGGGTGACGACCAACCCCACTTTGATCGCCAAGAGCGGGCACGGCTTTAAGGAGACGGTCCTGAAGATTTGCGAGTTGGTGCCGGGGGGCGCGATCAGCGCCGAAGTCGTGGCGACCAACTACGACGACATGCTCAAGGAGGCCCTCGAGATTTCGAGCTGGCATCCGCAGATCGTCGTCAAGGTTCCGCTGATCGAGCCCGGCATCTCGCTCGTCAAGACTCTGTCCGACAAGGGCATTCGAACGAACGTGACCCTCGTCTTCAGCGTTTCCCAGGCATTGCTTGCGGCCAAGGCCGGAGCGAGCTTCATTTCCAACTTCGTCGGCCGGGTCGACGACATCAGCGACGAAGGGATGGACGCGGTTGCCGCGACCGTCGAGATGGTGAACACGTACGGCTACGATTCCGAGGTGCTCGTGGCCAGCGTCCGGCATCCGATGCATGTCGTCCGTGCCGTCGAGGCCGGAGCCCACATCTGCACGATGCCCTTCAAGATCATGCAGATGATGTTCAAGCACCCGCTCACGGATATCGGCTTGAAGCGGTTCCTAGACGATTGGAACGCGGCTGGGCTTAGCATCTTTCCGAAGTAGGCTTGACTGAGGGGGATATCCCTCGCAAGAAAGGCCCGGCGCATGAACTGCGCCGGCCTTTCCGAGTCCTTGGCGTCTCTCTTACGCGCGCTTTCGCTTTCGCAGGAAGAACGCGGCGGCTCCGCCGAGAACGAGAAGCGAAGCAGGCTCCGGTACCGGCGTTCCGCCGATGAGGTCCTGCGGCTGGCCGTTGCCCCGAGGGAGGCCTTGATACCAGGTCGCTGTTCCGGTGTGGCCGACCGACTGCGACAGGTAGTTCGCAGCGGCCGTCATCGTCGTCGTGACGGAACTGGCTTTGAAGTTGCCGTTCGTCAGGCCGTCCCCTCCGTCGACGAGCACGTCCCAGATCGCGAGTTGGAGGCCCGCTCCCTGGTCCTGGTTCGTCACCGTCGGGGCGAAGGTCTGGTACATGTATGCGATGCGGCCGCTGTTGGGCAGGCCGGCATCCGGCAGCGTCACCATATTGACGTTATAGGCGCTGCCGAAGAGCGGAGAATGCCCGCTGTCCACGCAATAGGCGTCGAAGCCGAACGTCCCGTCGAGCATGGCGGCCATCGGACCCGCTTGCGTGTTCTGCAGCGGATCGCCACCGGTGAAGGTGGTCAAGACGAATCGGTTTTCACCCGAGATGAACCCGGATACGAAGAGGCTGCTGGCGGATGCGTAACCGCAAACGCCGAGCCCTAGTGCCAACAAGAGTGTTCTTTTCATCCTTTACCAACCCAAATAGTGATCGCCCCAGTCCGTATTGCACCCGCCGCAGCCATGATTGTCGTTGCCGCAGCCGCCGCCATGGTTGTGGCCGCAGCCATGGTCGTGGCCATGATCCCAGCCGTGCCGGTTCTGGTCGCAGTCCTCGAAATTCTGATTGATCTTTTCGATCACGTCGTTAAGATCGCAGAGATTCACGCCGTTCGGAAGGCCCGACAAGTCGCCGCCCAGAGCCTGGTTGCCGAGAGCAAGCACATCGCGAACCGTCATACCCGCTAACGGGCCGGTCATCAGGTGAAGCGAGCCGAAGAAAGCGGTCGTCACACCGGCGTCGGAAAAGTCGACGTTCAGCTTAAGGGCGAGAACGTTGCCGGCCAGGTCGGAAATCCGCGACGAGTGCGGATCGACCGCCGAACTGGTGAGGACGCGCGCCGGAGCGTTCTGAGGCAAGAAGTCCTGGATCGCTCGAGCCGTCGTGAAGGTCAGCGTATTGATACCGCCAACGACCACGGGGTTCGTCGAATACACGTCCGTGAAGTGAGACGTAAGGAACGTCTGGCCATAACACCGGGGCAGAGTTCCCCAGCCGCATTGCGTATCGCTGTAGAAGCAACTGCTCTGCTTGATCAGGAAGTCGTAGTAGGACGACGTGCCCGTCACCGAGGTCGGCAGATTGAACGCCAAGGTGCCGCTATTGACTCTCGTCGAAAAGGGGCCGGGAATGGCGTTTTTACGGGAAAAGCCCTGGGGAAGCAGAAGCGTCAGGGTGTAATCCGTGCCTGTGTTCGGCGCGACGGGGGCCATGTCGCTCGGGAACGCGTAGACGCCCTTGAGGCCGAATTCGCCGGTCTGGGCGACGCCGACGACCGTGCCGTTGGCAAGCTGAAGTGAGATATCGACGCCATCGATGAGCACGTCGCCCGAGTCGATGACTCCGTTGCAATTCGTATCGATATAGACCCGGCCCAAGACGGATACCGGATGCTCCACGGCTCCGACCGTTGCAACAACGGACAGGAACGCGAGCCCAATGAGTGCTTTTCTCATGAAACCCTCCTCCGAAAAAGTAGAACAAATTTGTGACGGCCGAAGGCAGCCACTGCCCTTATGATGTCCTGTCTATATCCCCCGATTGGGTGTGTAACGCAAATAACAGGCAATACTGCCGGGCTTTTTCATTGACGCTTAACGGTGGTTTGCGCCGAATGTCGAATCGCTCCGGCTGCCGTTCCCGGAAAGCGCGCAACCCGCTACACTGATTGCATGCGCTACCAGGACCAGGTCGTTCGGCTAACGCAGAAGGCACTCGACGATATCTGCCGTGCGGCGTTGGCGATCCCGCCCGACAGGCTCGAATGGACGCCGGCAGGCAATGCACGATCGGTTCTCAATCAAATGCAGGAGATCGCGACTTCCGCGACCTGGTTCTTGCCTCTCGTCGAATCCGGCGTCGTCCCGGTCTTCGATAAGGAAATGGCCGACAACCATACGCGCTTTCGGAGGACCCTCGGCCGCCTCGACGAATGCGTCGCCGAGGCCCGGCAATCGACCGGGCAGCTATGCCAGGCGATCATCACCTTCGCCGATGAAGAGCTCGAACATGAAGTGACCCTCCCGTTCGGCGCGGGCAAGACGACGATGGCCGACGTTCTCCAGATGCACTACTGGAATATGGTGTATCACCTGGGCCAGATCAACCAGATTCAGTTGATGCTGGGCGACGACGCGATGCACTAACTACGCAGCCCGTACTTGGCCGACGAATTCCACATCCGCCCGCTGGGCAACCTCGTTATAGGCGACTACGGAAAGCTGAGGGACATACTTTTCCATCAGCCTTCGCAGGGGGAGGCGAAGCTGGGTCCCGCACAGGAGAACGGCGTTATAGCCTTGGGCCATCGCATTGTCCATTTCCGACTGGCACTTGTCGATAAGCTGCCGCTGCGTGTTGGGGTCGAGGACGAGCTGGGATCCGAAGCTGGTCGTGTTGACGGCCTCGACCAAGGCGCGCTCAAGGACCGGCTCGAGCGTGATGCAGTAGAGCTTGTTCGAGGAATCGAGGAACTGACGGGTGATCGTCCTCGATATTGCCGAACGGACGAGCTCTCCGAGCTGATCGGGATCTTTGACGCGCGAGCCAAAATCTGCCATCGTCTCCAGGATCGTCGTCATGTCGCGAATCGGGATCCTTTCGCGCAGTAGATGCTGGAGAACTTTCTGGATGTCGCCAAGCTGGAGAACGCCTGGGACGAGCTCGTTCACGACGGCCTCGTTGACCGACTTCGCGTTGTCGACGAGGGTTTGGACGTCTTGCCGGCTCAGCAGTTCGGCCGAATAGGTCTTGATGATTTCGGCCAAGTGGGTACTGATGACGGCGCTCGGTTCGATCACCGTATAGCCGGCGCGCTCGGCCTGTTCCCGAAGGCCGCTATCGATCCAGAGGGCGTCGAGATTGAAGACCGGATCTTTCGTGGCATTGCCGGGAATCGCATAAAGGACCGCGCCGCTGTTGACGGCGAGGCATTGATTCGGACTGCTCTCCGCGCGCGCCACCTCTTCGCCGCGAACCTTGATAATGTACTCGTTCGGCAACAGATGGATCGAATCCCGGATTCGCACGGTAGGCATGACGTAGCCGAGTTCGAGGGCGATCTGGCGACGGGTCGCGGTGATCCGCTCGCTCAGGTCTCCGCCGACTCTCGGATCGGCTAGCTTGGTCAAGCCATAGCCAATCTCGATTTCGATCTGATCGACGTTCAGGAAGGGCAGGACCGCTTCGGGGCCGGTTGGCGCGGGTTTCGCGTCCTGCGGCTTCGGCTTGGGCTTCTCCGGCGGGGCGAAGAGCTTGCTCGCGTTCGGCGTCTTGATCAGGAATCTGTAAAGACCGAGGCAGAGACCGGCCGCGCCGAGGAAAATGGAGGCGGGGAAGCCGGGGACGAAGGCGAGGCCGGCGAGGGCGATGCCGGCGACGCCGATCGCTTTTGGCTGATCGAACAATTGGGAGGCGACCTGCCCGCCCATGCTGCGCTCTTGGCCGGCGCGGGTGACCATCAGGCCGCTGGCTGTGCTGATGAGCAGGGCCGGCAACTGACTGACGAGGCCTTCGCCGACGCTCAGCAGGGCGTAGGTTCTGAGAATCTGCATCGCGTCGCCTTGGCCCTTCATGAACCCGACGACGAAGCCGCCGATGATGTTGACGGCGATGATGAGGATGGAGGCGATGGCGTCGCCTTTGACGAACTTCGAAGCGCCGTCCATCGCGCCATAGAAGTCGGCTTCCTGCTTGATCAGCTTGCGCCGCTCTTTGGCGCCGGCCTCGTCGATGAGCCCCGCTGCCAGGTCGGCGTCGATCGCCATTTGCTTGCCGGGCATCGCGTCCAGCGTGAAGCGCGCGACGACTTCCGATACGCGCCCCGCGCCGTTCGTGATGACGACGAACTGCACGATGACCAGGATCAGGAAGGCGACGAACCCGACGACGAAGTCGCCGCCCATGACGACGCTTCCAAACGTCTGGATGACGTTGCCGGCCTGCCCGGTACCCAAAATGAGCTTCGTTGCGGCAATGCTCAGGGCCAGGCGGAAGAGAGTCGTGATGAGCAGCAGGGAAGGGAACGAGCTAAATTGAAGCGGATCGCTGATGTTGACGGCGGTAAGGAGGATGATGACCGAAGCGGCGATCGCCGTGACCAGGCCGGCGTCGAGAAGCCAGTGGGGCAGCGGCAGGATCAGCATCCCAACGATGAGGAGCAGGCCCAACCCGGCAATCAGGTCTGTATGTTTGAGAAGTTTTTGTAGCGTGGCCATCAATCGTTGGGCGCATCGAGCCCGTATTGGATATATCGGCAATCTTGCCGGGAAAACGAGGCCAACGGGCACAATTGTTGGGATGGCGGGAAGCGAGCGGTCGGCCGATGGTACGTTCAGGAATCTAGGCCAAGAGCTTTGCCGCGCCTGTTGCTGGATTCTGCGCGATTATCACTACCAGGTACCCTCGTTGGCACTCTCTGTGCAAAAATCGCCGTCGTGGCAAGCGTGCGCAGCAAGTTCGTGACGATTCTCCAGGAAGCGATGGAAGCGGGACAGGTCGTCTCGCTTTATCATCAGAGCCATGACGCCGACCGCTTCGAGGTGGGATTCGTCGATTCGGTTTCGGCTACCGACGTCACCTTGGTCTGTCTCACGCCGCGTGGAGAGGAAGATGGCCGGATGGCCGTTCGCATCGAAGATATCACGGCTCTGGAGATCGACGATCCGTACTCTCGAAAGATCCAGACCCTTCACAGCTATCGCGGCTCGATCTTCAGTCGGGAGGAGGGCTTCCGAGCTTCCTCCACCTCGCCCAGCCTCGAAGAGCAGCTCCTGCGAGCCCAGGAGGGCGGTTCGGTCGTGACGATCGAGGATGCCAGCGGGACTCGCTTTACCGGATTCGTCGGCGAACTGGCGGAAGGGTACATCGAGATGAAGTTGCTCAACCAATACGGCTCGCCGGACGGCACTGCCTTCCTTGCGCGGCACATGCTGGCCAAAGTGGACATCGGCCGTCGCGAAGAGCAGACGCGCGCTTTCCTCTACAAGATCGAGCATGAGCTTCGCCGTCTGCTCGAGCCCTAGGCCGTACGGATCATCGGCCGGCCCGTCGTCGTCAAACCGCTGACATGCCAGGCACACGTCAAGCGGCCCTTATTTGCAACTCTCGTTCGCGTCGAGGAAAGGATTGGTTTCCTGCCGCGAAGGAAATCCTGCTTTCGGAGGGCTTTGAGCTCACGGTCGCCGTCAACCTCCGCGATCCCCGGCGCGTCCGCGGACTGGCGGAGCAAGCGGTTCGTGGCGGCGTACCCCTGGTCGTGGTCGGCGGCGGAGACGGCACGATGAGCTCGGCAGCGTCCGTCCTTCGCAAGAGCCAATCCACGATGGGCGTGCTTCCCATGGGAACGGGAAACGCATTCGCGCGCGACTTGGGCATTCCTTCGGACATCGAGGGAGCCTGCCGCGTGCTGATCGAAGGGGAACCGCACGAGGTCGATCTCGGCGTGGCCGGGGGGAGGCATTTCGTCAACGTCGCAACCGTGGGGCTTTCGACGCGGATCGCAGAGGAGCTGACCGACGAGGCCAAGAAACGGTTTGGGCGCTTCGTTTACGCCCTCGCGATCGCCCGAGCGATTCCGACCTTGCGCCCATTTCAAGCAACCCTTGCAAAGCCAGGCGGCTCCGAGACGTTCGAGACTCTCCAGGTTGTCTTTGGTAGCGGGCGATTCCACGCGGGGCCGTTTCCTCTGAACCCCGACGCCGAGATCACCGACCATGTGCTGAACGGTTACGCGGTCAAGAGTACGAGCAAGGGCGCTCTGCTCAAATACGCGTTCGGGCTCTGCACAGGTCGGCTCGTCCACCTTCCCGAGATCCAAAAGTTCGTGCTCGAAGAGGCGACTCTTTCGACGACGCCGCGACAGCGCCTCGTCGTCGATGGCGAGATCGCGCAACATACGCCGATTGACCTGCGAATCGACCCCGGCGCCGTCCGCGTGATGGTTAGCTCCGAGTTCGGGGAAAACGGCCGGCAGCGAGAGGAACCCGCCGCCGGCGCCCTGCGCTAGACCCGGATGCGGATCGTGATGATTTCGAAAGGCTTATAGTCGAAGCGGATCATGCCGTCCGAGATTTCCAACTCGGCGATGGGATTCTCCTCGAGATCGCAAAGAAACGCCGCCACCGGCTCTCGGAGACAGGAAAGTTCCCCCGTGCCCCGGCTGTTGTGGCACTCGTAGACGCGTACGATCAGATCGTTTCCCTCTTCTGACTTCTTGACCGTCTCGATGACGATGTTCCGCTCGTCACAGTGGACGAAGGGCGGCAGGGTTCCGCTGACGCCGGCTCGCGGAGTCAAGAAGGCGTGGCGGAGCGGCGCGTTCAAAGCGTAAGCCGCCTGCACGATGCCCGCGTAATTGTAGGGCCCGTAGTGGGGAAGCAGCACGTAGGTGAAGCGGTGGAAACCCATGTCGGCTTCCGGATCGGGGGCTTTGGGGGCCTTCAAGAGGGTCTGCCGCATGACGTTCCCATGGACGTCGTGCCCGTACTTGCAGTCGTTGAGGAGAGCCACGCCTTGGTCGCCTTCGCTCAGATCGATCCACTTTTGGGCGCAAACCTCGAACTTGGCGAGGTCCCACATCGTGTTCATGTGGGTCGGCCTTTCCAGGTTTCCAAATTGGATTTCGTAAGTCGCTCGCGGCGAGTTCACATTGACCGGGAAGGCCACCTTGAGCATCTTGTCCTCTTCGTGCCAGTCCACTTCCGTATCGAAGCGGATGCCCGGCGTGGGGCCAAGGGAAATGCGCTGGCGGATCGTGCTATTACCGAAGCGCTTGACGACTTCGGCGGCAACGCGCACCGGGCCACGCTCCACAATCTCGAAGCTCTCGCTCTTCACGAGGTCGGTCGCCGTTTCCTGGGCGTAAATGTCGACGTCCCAAGCCGACCAAAAGAGCGGCTTGTCCTCCAGAAGCTGGAAGAGGTTGGCAAGCTTGCCCTGCTCGACGAACTCCGTCCCGTCTTCGAGGCTTTCGATCGAGACGATATTGCCGTTGCCGTCGAAGCGGACCGACCACTCCGCGCTTTCGATCTTCCGGCTGCTCGCTTTCAGCCGGGCCTTCTGAGCCGGGGCGACATCGGAGAGATTGCCGACGGCCACCGACTCCATACAGGCAACCGGCGCCTGGAAGACCAGCTTTCGCTCGCCCAGACCTTCGACCAACTGCACCGGCAAGACTTCGTCCGCGCAAACGAGGGATTGGGGAACCAGCGGTTCGCTCCACGGGATTTCGCCTTGCGTGGTGGTGACGCAGTTCTGGAACAAGGCGACCGGCCGCGTCATCGAGGCCGTGTCGAGCTTGGAGGCGATGCTTGTCAGACTCTGGCGGAGGACTTCGTCGCCGAGTTCCGCAATCTTCCTGTAATCGCGAGCCGAATCGATGTAGACCTCCCGAACCGAGGAACCGGGGATGATGTCGTGAAACTGGTTCAGCAGGACCAGTTTCCAGGCTTCCTCCAACTTGGCGGCCGGATAGGCCCTCGGGAAGCCCTCGGTGAACGCGGCCAGGTATTCGGCGTCGCGCAGCAGGAACTCGGAAAAGCGGTTGCCCCGCTTATTGGCGGCTTGGCTCGTGTAGGTGCCACGGTGGAATTCGCCATAAAGCTCACCGACCCAAACCTGCAAGTCCCGCGACCGGGCCTTCGATTCCCGGAAGAAATCGAGGGCAGTCTTCCCACCTGCGACCTCGGGATAGTGGGGCGCCATCCGTCCACGACGGAGCATTTCGAGGTGCCGCTCGGTCGGACCGCCCCCTCCATCGCCGAATCCAAAGAGGTAGAGCGAGTGATCGGCCCGGGCGTGGTCCTTATAGTTCTTGACCGAATAGAGAACTTCCTTCGGCTCGCAGCTTCCGCAATAGGTGTCGGCGGGCGGGAAGTGGGTCCAAATTCGGGTGCCGTCGATGCCCTGCCACCAGAAGGTGTGGTGCGGAAACTTGTTGAACTGGTTCCAGGAGATCTTCTGGGTGAGGAAGTATTTGATGTTGAACTTCGCTAGGATTTGAGGCAGGGCCGCCGCATAACCGAACACGTCGGGCAGCCACATATCGTGGGTCTCATAGCCGAACTTCTCGCGGAAATAGCGCCGGCCGTAAAGGAACTGCCGGATCAGTGACTCGGCGCCGGTAAGGTTGCAGTCGGCCTCGACCCACATCGAACCGACCGGCTCCCATTGGCCGCGGTCGACGGCCTCCTTGACTCGCTGAAACAGGATCGGATACTCCTTCTCCAGCCATTCGTATTGGCTCGCTTGCGAGTGAGCGAACACGTATTCCGGATACTGGTCCATCAGGTTGAGCTGGGTGGCCGTCGTATGGGCCATTTTCTTCTTCGTGATTTCCAGCGGCCAGAGCCAGGCCGTGTCCAGGTGGGCGTGGCCGACAGGCACGATCGTGTGCTTCAATTCGCCGTTCAGGGCACCGAGCGTATCCTTGATCAGCTTCCTCGCGCGCGCGATGGTTTCGCGCGATTCGGGGCGACATAGGTTTACGACTTCGTTGAGGGCTCGGAGAAGCGTCGCGTAGGAGGGGCCATCCTTTTCGAGGGCGTCGAGAAGCCCGATGGCGAACTCCATGTCGTAATGGAGGGCTTTGAGCTCCCGGTCGACGACGACGATCTCGGCCTTCTCGACCGTTTCGACGAGCTGCTCGCGCGGGCGCTCGCGAATGTGGACCTCCATTTGAGGGTTCCGCGTGTACGATTGGACGTACATCTCGATCTTGCCGACCTTGCTTTCTTCGCACGGAAAGATCGACCCATCCAGGAAGCCCATGTCGGTGTGCTCCCAGTCGATGCCGCACCACGGCGAGTTGTCTCGCCAGACCGTCCGCTCTCCTCCGAGGTCGGCCACGACGGCGATCTCTTTGCCGGCCATCGATTCGGGCACGGTTCCCGTCAGTCGAAACCAGAACGTCGTGTAGGCGGGGCCGTATCGGAAACCCTTTTGAACTTCTTGCCAGGGGCCCCTGGCCGCTTCATTTTGATCCCGCGCCGGGTTCTGGTTGATCTCGATCTTCAAGGGGGCATGCTCGCCTCGGAGCCGGGGAACGATGTCTTGCTTCAGGAATAGGTCGAGCCGTCGTCGCGTGATCTCGGGGTGCTTCAACATGGGGTGAGCCGGAGTTTACACCCCTATCTGGCCGGTGTTCGGAGCGCATCGGGTCCCGATACAAAATTCTGTTGCCTTTGGTTGTATAATGAGAAGGACTTTAGGGATGAAGGACCTGGCCGCGACGCTGACCGCGCTATATCTCCGGGGTGCTCCCCGGCCTGTGGAGTTGCGTCGAGCATGCTGGCCGGGAGTCTTGGGGGCCTTGCGGCGAAGCGGATGCTCCATCGGAGAAGCTTCCGAGGCGCTCGGCGAGGCCGGTTATTGGGCCGAGGCTTTGATTCTTCAGTCGCAGGGCTTGCTCGAATGGGCTCGATCCATCGTCGAAGAGAGGCGAGTCCTGACGGCGGCGGACAACGACTATCCGGTTCGCTGGCCTCGGGTGCTCGGTCCATCGGCTCCGCCCGTCCTGTGGCGATCCGGCGACTTTCCTTCTTTGCCGAGCGTCAGCGTCGTCGGCAGCCGCGTCGTTCGTCCGGCGGTCGCCACGTTTTGCGAGCGATCGGCAAACGAAGCCATCGCCCTGGGTTTCGCAATTGTTTCGGGCCGGGCCGAAGGTTGCGACCGAGCCGCCGCGAGGGGAGCTCAGAAGGCGGGCGGGGGGCTCGTCGAAATCCTCCCCTACGGCCTCGATTTGGCCGGCCCGTCGGCCGGTTGCCTACTTTCGCTCTGCGCGCCGGACGAGCCGTTCTCGGCCGCTGCGGCGATGGAGCGCAACGCCCTGATCTATGCGGCGAGCGCCCATACAGTCGTCGGGCACGCCCGCTTCAAGGAAGGAGGAACGTGGCATGGCGCGGTCTCGGCCATCCGCTCCCGCCTCTCCACGTTGGTCGTGCGCCGCTCGGAGGATATTGCCATGCGGTCGCTCGTAGCGCTGGGAGGAGTCTGGCTGGATTCGCCGTCGGATCTTGGCTTGGCTCTAAAGACGGCCGGTCCCCAACGCCAGCTCTTCGGAAGCGCGATCTAATCCGTCCCGAAATCTCCCGACGGCGCGGCAGGCTCGGCTGCCGGTACAATCCCGCGTTAGAGTGAGAGCCATCGCCAAAGTCCGCCCCGAACCGGGCGTTGAGATCATCGATGCCCCCGAACCCCAGGTCACGGCGGGCCACGTCAAAATCAAGCTCGAAGCCGCCAGTGTTTGCGGAACCGACCTCCACATTTACTCCTGGGACGCCTGGTCGGCCTCCCGGATCAAGCCGCCGCGCATCATCGGCCACGAGTTCTGCGGAACGGTCGTCGAGGTCGGCGAAGGCGTCGAGGATCGCAAAGTGGGCGACTTCGTCGCGAGCGAATCCCATATCGTTTGCGGGCACTGCAAGCAATGCCTGAACGGCCAGGGGCACGTCTGCGTCAACACTCGCATTCTGGGTGTAGATGTGGACGGCGGATTCGCCCCTTACGTCGTGATTCCGAAGGACAACGCGCGCCCGACGGATCGTTCGATTCCCACCAAGATCGCCGCCTTCCAGGACGCTTTGGGCAACGGCGTGCACACGGCGCTGGCCGGCCCGGTGAAGGACCAGACGATCTTGATTACCGGCATGGGGCCGATCGGGCTTTTTGCGGCGACGGTTTGCAAAGCGCTCGGCGCGGCCAAGGTCGTCGGAACCGAGGTAAGCCCGTACCGAACGGAGCTGGCTCGCCAGGTGGGGCTCGACGAAGTCCTCGATCCTCGTTCGAGCAGCTTCGAGTGCAGGCTGGAAGAATTGGCGCCTGGCGGCTTTGACGCGACCTTGGAGATGTCCGGCCACCCCTCCCAACTCGACGTGGCGGTTCGCTTCACCCGACCCGGCGGGCGGATATCCATGCTCGGTGTGTTTCAAGAGAACATCCAGAAGATCGACATCAACAAGGTGATTTTCAAGGGGATCGATGCTCAGGGTATCGTCGGCCGACGGATCTGGAAGACCTGGGAGCAAATGGGCGATCTGCTCAAGCACCATAACCTGAACCTCGACCCCGTGATCACGCATCAGATGCACTATACGGAGTTCCAGAAGGCGATGGAGCTCATGAAGGCGGGGCAGGCCGGAAAGGTCGTCTTTTCTTTCGAGTAGATCGACGTACAGGCCGTCCGGTGGCCGAACGATGGGTCGGACGATCTGCGTAGTACCTTTAGAAAAGGTCCACCGTTAAGAATTCGTCATTTTTCGTTGACTTGCGGCGGATTTGGGCATACAATGCCGGACAAATGCGCGCCGTCCTTGATCCGCTGTCCGGAGCCCATAACTTTGGCTCCCTTTCTCTGTCCGACTTATTGCAGGCCCGTGAGCAGTTCCATGTTCACCTAATGAACAAGGACAATGTCGTCGCAACTGCGGTCGGCAGGTATCTGATCCGAAAGAGCGATCCTTGCCCTGGCGAGCATGCGGACCATAACGGGAAACCGAAGGGGCCCAAGCGTCTGGAAGACGCGGAAGTTCGCGACTATTCGTGGCCCAGCATTCTGGTCTTTGTTTCTCGCTGGGAGGAGCCGGAAGCCTTTCACGGCGCTCGGTCCGACGACTTCGTCCCTCGCGCGGTCTACATGCCGGACGGCCGCGTCGTCCCGATTTGCGTCGTCTTGGCGGACAAGGTCGAGCGCCAGCCCGATGCGGCGGCAAACGTCCATTGGCCGACGGAAATCCTGGGCGGCGGCTATCCCATTCTTGCCGATGTGCAAGGGGAGGAGCACGTCGCCACGGCCGGCTGTATGGTGACGGATGGCCATACGGCCTACATGCTGACGAACCGGCACGTCGCAGGGCAGCCCGGCGAAGTCCTATTCACGCTCCAGGAAACAAAGAAAGTCCGGATCGGCGTTTCTGCCGCGATCCAGGGCACGAAGATTCCTGCGTGCGCCGTTCACTCCGCCTTTGCCGGCTCGAAGGCGCTGATCAACATCGATGCCGGCCTTGTCGAGGTCGACGACAAGACCCGTTGGACCGCGCAGATCTACCGCATCGGAAGGCTGGGCAGACTGGCCGACGTCGCGGAAGAAAATATGAGCCTTCGCCTGATCGGCGCGGAAGTGATGGCGTGCGGAGCCAGTTCCCAGCTTATGACCGGCGCCATCTTCGCGCTTTTCTATCGATATACGTCCGTCGGAGGCGTCGAATCGATGACCGAATACGTGATCGGTCCAAGCGGGTCTTCCGCCTTCAGCACCCTTCCCGGAGATTCGGGCACTTTGTGGAATCTGGTCGACGGGGACGAGAAGCGTCCCCTCGCGCTGCAGTGGGGTGGTCACGTCTTCGTTTCCGGGCGAGGTTCGTCCACCTCGCCCTATGCCCTTGCCACCGGGCTCAGCACGATCTGCCGCGAGTTGGGAGTCGAGGTCGTCCGCGATTGGGCGATCAGCGACGACTATTGGGGGATGGTCGGCCATTTGACGATCGCCAATCGGGCGATCCAGGCCGTCCGAAATTCGAATCTGGCTGCCTTCATGGGCGCCAATCTAAGATCGATCACCTTCGATAACCAGCAACTGTCGAACCACGCCTCACCGGGCGATCCCAACTCGTCGTTCATCCCACTTTCCGACGTGCCCGACCTAGTATGGAAGAAGTCCGACGGCGGCCCTCGCCAAGTTCGAGGCGGCCGAGATAGCCTGTCCAGCAAGTCGGAGCATCCGAACCATTTTGCAGACATGGACAAGGCCGACTCGAACGGGCAGACCCTCCTCCAGATCTGCCAAAACCCCGCAAACATCAATCCGGCGAGGTGGATCCAGTACTACCAAGATCCGGCGGTAGGGGAGGATATCAAGCACGCCGGCCTCTTGCCGTTCCGCGTTGGCCAACTCTACAAGATCATGGTCGAGGCCGCCGCGAAGGACGACGCGGTTACGTTCCTTACGGCAAGCGGCGTCGTTTCCCACTACGTAGGCGACGCTTGCCAGCCGCTCCATATTTCCTATCTGCACGACGGCGATCCTGCGAACGGTAGGACCCATACCGTCCACCACCGGGACGGGACGACGAGCGATGTCACCGACCCGGTCGCGATGGGCGTTCACAGCGACTACGAAGACCTGATGATCGACGACAATACGGACGAGATTCTCGGGTTCCTGCAAGGGAGCGTCAGCCCAGGGACCGGCGCCCTCTTCACCGGCCCGCAGGGCGCGGCCAACGCGGTCGTGAATCTGATGCAGCAGACTTTCGGCACGCTTCCTCCCGGCGATATCGTCGCGGCCTATACAGATGCCCTCGGCCAGGGGATTCGAAAGAAGAGCCATCCGATGGCGGATTTTCTTTGGAGCAAATTCCGCGATCAGACCCTGCGGGTTCTTACCGAAGGAAGCGTGACCCTGGCTTTGCTATGGGATTCGGCGTGGGCGGAGGCGACTCAAACTCTCGGTCGGGAGCCGGCCATTTCGGGGGTCGTCGATCAGGACCGCCTCGTGGAGTTGTACTCCGATCCTTCCTTCGCTCCTTCGCTGACGATCGATCAGATTCAGTCGGTGCTCTAAGCGATCAGAAGGGAGACGCGCTCGGCGATCCGGTCCGCGATGAAGCGGCAACAATTGAACGCCGCGGCTTGCTCGGCACAGGCTGCGACGACGACCCGAGAAATGTCGCCGGGAATCAGATCGCCAAGCCGTTGGGCAAGGGAGACATTGGCGTCCCAGCGTTTCACGGCCTCCTCGGCGGCGGCGAACATCTCTTGAAGCGCCGTCGCCTCGTCCGTCGAGTAGGCGACCGTATGCCCGGCTTGGCTGCCCGAAACCTGGGCGCACAGCGTCACGACCGAGCCGTAGCCGAGATTCTCGACGGAGCGCCGGATGGCTTCCGGATCGAGCGGTCCGGTCATGAGCTGACATCCGCAAACGAGGCCCATGCGCGCATTGTACTTGCGAATTCCTCCCTGCTCTCGGATACTGTTCATGTGGCCCTGAGGATGGATCGACGCCGAATCCTATGGATCGAATTCGCCGTCGTCCTGACGCTGTTTTGGCTGCCGGTGACGGTATCCGGCCTGTCCGCCTACTTCTTTCCTTCGATAACGACGGCGAGTATCGGTTGGGAAAGTGAAGTCGGGCGCCTTGTTTCGAACATCGCCGTCATCGTTCCGCTGCTGTTCATCATCTATGCTTCCGCCGACGATCCGAAGTCGTTCGGTCTGAAGCTGTTCGGAGTCGCAAAAACGATCCTTCTCGCGATCGCGACCCTGGTCGTACTCCGTTTTTCCTATGCTCTGGTTTACGTGAGCCTCCATGCGGTGACCCCCGATTCGGTCGCGATCTCGCGTCAGATCGCGAGACATAACGTTGGGCGCCCCATCCCTGGCCCGGCAATATGGGTTTTTCGCCTGCTTATCTTCCTCTTATCCGCCTTCGAGGAGGAACTGATTTGGCGTGGCTATACGCTGACTCGCTTGAACGAACTTCTTGGAAATCGCTGGGCGGCCCTTATCGTCAGTTCGGCATTGTTTGCCATCTATCACATCTACGAAGGCCTTACTTTCCTTCCAATCGTGTTCGTGCACGGCATTATCTTCGGTCTCGTCCGAACATGGTCGGGGAGCCTTGCTCCGGGAACCCTGGCTCATACCATCTATAACTGCTTATCAATGGCCGCGAGGACTTCATGACGGTCCAGCCCATGCAACGGATCACCCGACGGCAGTGGCTCTGGCTGGAGCTCGGAGCCGTCGTTGCCCTATGTTGCCTCCCCTATGTGTGGTATTCGTTGCTCGCCTTTCTTCCTCGCTCGCCAAGTGGTCGCAATATGCCGCCCGAACTTCGCTCCTTGGAAACGATCACGCTCTATTTGCGATCGTTCGTTCCCGGCCTCTTTATTATTTGGAGTTCAGGCGAGGGGCTGTCGCGATTTGGTTTCAGCAAGCCGAAGTTCTGGCCCGCATTGGCATTCGTGCTCGGAGCATTCGTTCTCATGGGCCTTGCCGTTGCCCTTTATCTCGCTTTTCCTCGGCCGGCGATTCCTGGCCCAACTACTTCCGAGGGCGATTATTTCTGGCGGCCGAGTTACGTCGCGATCACCGTCGTCGGTCTTTTCATGAAAAGCTTTGTCCGGGTATTCGCGATCCAGGGCTATTTGATCACTAGGCTCGTCGATCTTGGATGGAAATTCTGGTGGGCGGCGGCTGTTTCGAGCGTTCTCTATACGGCGGTGCACCTGGCGGACGGGCTTGCCTTCATCCCCGTCTACCTGGCCTTCGGGTTTTTCTACGCTTGGTCCCTACGGGCGACGAAGAGCATCTGGCCGGCGACGATTGCGGCAACCTTGCTGACTTATTTGGGCTATGCCGGCGCCCACATGCCTCCTTAGCCAAGCGATTGCAGCAGCCAAATGGCGCAACCGAGCTTGCTCCTCCGCCCGCTCTCCGAAACTTTGCCATTTGCTGAAATGAGCGTTAGGGCGTTATCTTCCGAGTCGAATCCGATACCGGCCTGGCTGACGTCGTTGACGGCGATTGCGGCCAAGCCCTTTCTGGCGATCTTGTCCCGGGCCGACGATAAGTCGGAGGAGGGCTCAGCGGCGAAGCCGACGACCTGGCCCTTGCACAGTTTTGCGAGTTCGGCAATGACATCCGGATTGGGCGTTAACTCGATCGTCATGGGCTCTGATGTGCGGCGGATTTTGCCCTCGGCTGGATTCGCCGGGCGGTAGTCGGCCACGGCGGCGGCTCCGACGATCAGGTCGGCCTCGCCGGCGAGTGGCTTTGCCGCCTCCAGCATTTCCCCAGCCGTCGTCACGCGGACGACTTCCGCTTGGAGCGGATAAGCGGCGCCTACCGGGCCACTGACGACGACGACGCGTTTCGCGCCCATGAGGAGCGCCGCGCGGGCGAGAGCCGCGCCCATCTTGCCGCTCGACCGGTTGCTGATATAGCGAACGCCGTCGATGGCTTCTTGAGTTGGCCCGCTCGTAATGAGGACAGTCTTGCCGGCAAGCTTTTTCGACCTGACCTGAACTTGGCGAACGGCGGCGACGATCTCCGAGATCGAGGCGAGTTTCCCTTGGCCGTGCTCGCCGCAGGCAACGTCTCCCTCCGTTGGTTCCACGACTACGGTCGCTCGGGACCGAAGCTTTGCAAGGGCTTCGCGGTGCGCGTCGCTCGCGTACATCTGCGGATTCATCGCGGGGGCAACGATAAGCGGGGAAGCGGTCGCCAGGCAGATCGTCGTGAGCATGTCGTCGCCGATGCCGTGAGCGATCTTCGCGATCGTGTTCGCGGTTGCCGGCGCGACGACGACCATGTCGGCTTGGCGCGCCCAGTCGATATGCGCCATCCGCCCGCGTTCCGGCTCTTCGAACGTATCGGTGAGGCAGGGCTGGCCGGTCAAGGCTTCGAAGAGAGCGGGGGTGACGAACTTCTGCGCGGCGTCGGTCAGGCAAACGCGTACCGTATAGCCTTCGCGCATGAGCTCGCGGGCCAAATCGGCCGCGCGATAGGCGGCGACGCTGCCGGAGACGCCGAGAACGAGGTTCATTGGGGGACCTCTTGAGGGAGGTGATGGAGGTGATGGAGATGATGGAGATGATGGAGATGATGGAGATGATGGAGGTGAGATGGGTGATGGAGGTGATGGGCAAGAACTTTGTGGCCGAACCCCGAGCGCCGAGCGCCGAGCGCCGAACGCCGAACGCCCTGATGGAGGTGATGGGCAAGAACTTTGTGGCCGAGCGCCGAACGCCGAGCGCCGAACACCGAACGCCGAACGCCCTGATGGAGGTGATGGGCAAGAACTTTCACTTCGCCACCTGCTGCACTCGGGTTTCTCGGATGACCGTCACCTTGATCTGGCCGGGGTAGTCCAGCTCGTTTTCGATGCGCTTCGCGACGTCGCTCGCCATTCGGGCCGCGCCGAGGTCGTCGACCTCATTCGGCCTGACGATCAGGCGGATTTCCCGTCCCGCCTGAACGGCGTACGAGCGCTCGACGCCGGGGAAGCTGTTGGCGAGGCCTTCGAGGGCGGTCAGGCGCTTGAGATAGTTTTCCAGACTCTCGCGCCGCGCACCGGGCCGGGCCGCGCTGATCGAGTCCGCGATAATCACCAGCTTGGCTTCCGGCGTGAGAGGCTCGATCTCGAAGTGGTGGGCTCCGACCGCGTGGAGAACGGGCTCCTTTTCACCCATGCTCCGCAGGAATTCCATGCCGGTGATGGCGTGGGGCCCTTCCCATTCCGGCCCGAGGGCCTTACCGATGTCGTGCAGGAAGCCGGCTCGCTTGGCGATCTCGACGTTATAGCCGAGCTCGTTGGCGAGCATGACGGTTAGCCGCGAGACCTCGACCGAATGGTCCAGGACGTTTTGAGCGTAGCTGGTTCGGAAGCGCAGACGCCCCATCGTCTCCACGATCCGCGGCGAGAGGCCATGCACTTCGGCGCGCTCGCAAGCTCGTTCACCGGCTTCCTTGATCGTCCGCTCGACCTCCTGTTGAGCTTTCTCGTGCAGCTCTTCGATCCGGCTCGGATGGATGCGCCCGTCGACCATGAGGTTCATGAGGGTAAGTCGCGCCACCTCGCGCCGGACAGGGTCGAAGCAGGAGATGACGACGGCTTCGGGCGTCTCGTCGACGATCAAATCGACGCCGGTGACCTGCTCGAAGGCGCGGATATTCCGGCCTTCCCGGCCGATGATGCGGCCCTTCATGTCTTCGCCCGGCAACTCGACGACGGCGAGGGTCGCTTCGGTCACGTAATCTACGACGCAGCGCTGGATCGTGTCGAGCACGACCTTCTTCGCTCGGCGCTCGGCTTCCTGGATCGCCTCGTCCTCAATCTGTTTGGCCCGTTTCGCCCCGACTTCGCGGAAATCCTCTTCGACGCGCTTGAGCAGGAGTTCTCGCGCATCTTCGCGCTTCATCTTGGCGACCCGCTGCAATTCCTGCTCGATGATCGTCGCGCGCCGGTTAAGATCGTCGGCGCGCTCGGTGAGATGTTTCTGCTCGACAAGCAACGCTTGCTCGCGTTCTTCGACCTGCGTTCGCCGCCGCTCGATGGCTTCGTCGCGGGCAGATAGCTTCTCTTCGTGGCGGGCCAAGGCGACTCGCTTCTCGTTGAGCTCGGCCTCGACCCGCTCGCGGAGACGCATCGCCTCTTCCTTGGCGGCGAGGGTTGCCTCGTTCAGCCGCAGCTCCGCCTCCTTCTCGAGCTTGCGTCGGAGAAAATCGGCCTCCTCACGCTCGTGGCGCGCGGACTTCAGGCTCGGCTTGAGCCACAGATAATAGACGCCGAGGCTTACTAGCGCGGCAATTCCCAGGCCCCAGCAGAGGGCCAAGAGGGCGATCGCCATATTGTCACCTTCAATCCGGAAAAGCTTCTTGACCGCAGAACGCGTCTAGCGCCGACTCGACGGCCTCCTCGGAGAAGCCACGGCCGTAGAGGAACCGCCCCGCTTTTGCACGCGACGTCTCCGCTTTATACTTGGCGCGCAAGGCTTTGAGAGCCAGATCGCTCTCATTCGGCCCTTCCGCCAAGTAACGCTCGATCGATTCTTCCGGCGCGCCGAGCCTTTCGAGCTCGGCTTTCAGTCTTTCTATCCCCACCGCTCGCTTTCCGGAATTCCGCTCGATGAGGCTTTGTATCGTTTTTTCGTCGTCAAGGAGCTTGCGCTCTATCAGAAACTTTACTACGGATTGGATGGCTTCTGCATCGTGCCCTTTACCGTGAAGGTGCGCGCGCACTTCCGTTTCCATCCGGTCTCTGGCTTTCAGAAACCGGAAGGCGTCAAGAAGCGCTGCCCGTCCGGAAGCGTCGAAGCTTGCGGGCGGGCTCGGATCGGGCTTCATGCCCTAGGAACGCTCTTCGACGACGGCGGCGGGAGCCGACTCGGCCCTATTGCTTTCGCGCAGCTTGGCGTCGATCTCGTCGAGCATCGAAGGGTTCTCTTCGAGGAAGGTCCGGGCGTTGTCCCGGCCCTGACCCAGGCGAGTTTCACCGTAGTTGTAATAGGTGCCGGAGCGGGTGACGATGCCCTTCACAGCGGCCAGATCGAGCACGTCGCCGGCCTTGCTGATGCCACGGCCGAAGATAATATCGAATTCGGCCGTGCGGAAAGGAGGCGCGAGCTTGTTCTTGACGATCTTCACCTTCGTACGGGCGCCGGTCTGCTCGGTGCCGACTTTGATGGCGTCGCCACGCCGCACTTCGAGGCGGACGCTGGCCCAAAACTTGAGGGCGCGGCCGCCGGGCGTCGTTTCCGGATTGCCGTACATCACGCCGATCTTCTCGCGAAGCTGGTTGATGAAGATCGCGGCGGTCTTGGACTTGTTGAGGGACCCGCCCAACTTGCGAAGGGCCTGGCTCATCATGCGGGCCTGGACGCCCACGAAGGAATCGCCCATCTCGCCTTCGATCTCGGCCTTGGGGACAAGCGCGGCGACCGAGTCGAGGACGACGACGTCGATCGCACCGGAGCGGATGATCGCATCCATGATCTCCAGAGCTTCCTCGCCGTTGTTCGGCTGAGAGATGTAGAGCCGGTCGACGTCCACGCCGAGAGAGCGCGCATACTCGGTGTCCATCGCATGCTCGGCATCGACGTAAAGGGCGAGGCCTCCGCGCTTCTGGGCTTCCGCGACGCAGTGGAGGGCCAAAGTCGTCTTTCCGCCCGACTCCGGACCATATATCTCGGTAATTCGCCCTTTCGGCAGGCCGCCGATGCCGAGGGCCAAGTCTAGGCTCAACGATCCGGTGGGAATGGCTTCGACCGGCTCGTGCCCTCCTTCCCCCATGCGCATAATCGCGCCTTTGCCAAAGGTCTTTTCAATTTGGTTCAGAGCCATCTCGAGGGCGCGATCCCTCTCCGGATTAGCGGCCGAACGGTTGATAACGGGTTCCATTGTGGACTCACTTCGTCGCATTGCTGGCGTTCAGTTTAACCGATCAAATAGGGATTAAGTAGACAGAAATAGTATATTTTTGTCTATATGTTGAAAAATGTGTCGCTCAGCCCGAACGGCCGAGGGGAATCATTGCATAGCCGAATTCGATAAGATATCCTACGACGCCTATGAACCGGCTCCTTCTCACCGTCCTGCTCGCCCTTCTCGGGCTCGTGGCGTGGGCCCAAGAGATCGAGATTCGGATGATGTCCGGCGCGGCCTACGGCATTCCGCCCAAAGAAAATACGAGCACCAACGCGATTCTTCGCCGGGCGGTTTTCGACGAATTTCATCGCCAGAACCCGGATATCCGGGTCGTCAACGCGGGCGGGCTGCCTCTGGCCGGAGACGAAGCCGATAACATGTTCCTGATGTCGATGGCGGGCTCGACGCCGCCGGACGTCTTCTACGTCAACTTCCGCCAGTACTACACGTTCCTGGATCAAGGCTTCTGCCGGCCGCTGGACGATCTCGTCGCGAAGGACCCGCATTCCCTCGACCGCGCCAATCCGACGATCATGAACGTGGTCAAGAGCTACGACGGCCACATCTACGCGATTCCCTTTTTCCAGGTCGCCCTCGCGCTCTACTACCGGAAGGACCACTTCGTCAAGGCCGGCCTCGACCCCGCGAAGCCGCCTCGCACCTGGGATGAATTCTACGAGTACGCGAAGAAGCTCACCCGCGACGGGCGGACCGGCTTCGCATTCTCAAGCCCGCCCGGCTACCACTGGTCCAACTTCCTCTACCAAGCGGGCGGGGAATCGGTCGGGCAGGACGCAAAGGGAAACTGGCGGTCCATGGTGGCCTCTGAGGCGGGTGTCGAGGCCCTCCAGTTCTTCCGCAGGCTCGTCTTGGACACATGGAAGGGACCGGACGGCAAGACCGAGGGACCGGCGGCGAAAATCTCGACGACCTGGCGCGACGATCAGCGTCAGGGTCTCGTCTCCATGTGGTTCGACTATACGAACGATGTGGTGATGCAGGGCGGTGAGCTCCCACCCTCGCTCATTGGCATCGGGGCGATGCCGGCCGGCCCGGCCGGACACAAGAACGAGATCAACGCCGGCATGTGGGCGATCAATTCGGCGGTCAAGGACCCGAAGAAGATCGAAGCCTGCTGGAAGTTCATCCGCTATATGTCGGGCGAGGACGCGGCCCGGATCGGGACGGAGAAGGCCGTCGAACTGGGCTTGGGGACGCTCGTGAATCCGGTCTGGCTAAAGAAGTTCGGCTACAGCGACCTTCTCGCCCAGGTCGATCCCGAATATGTGAAAGCGAACGCCGAGCTCTTTCAGACCGGCCACCCGGAGCCCTATGGCCGCAATTGCCAGCAGGTCTACAGCGCCCTCGACGACGCTCTCGACGATGCCCGGCTGAATCCTCACAAGCCACCGATGGAGATTCTGAGGAGCGCCGAGCAGGCGATGAACCAGAAACTGATCGGCTACATTCCGCAAGGCGTTCTGGCGAGAGACCGGGGATGGGCGGCCGGCATCTTGGGGCTCTTCGCGCTCGTCTCGACAGGTATGGCCATTCGGTGGTGGCTAAGAGCAAGAGCGCGCGCCGATCAGAATCCGGAAGCTCTGCCGGCCGGCATCAGCCGCCGGCGGATGATCGTCTTCATGTCGATCTGCCTCGCTCCGGCGATTTTCAGCATCCTGGTTTGGTCTTACTATCCGCTCGGCCGCGGCCTGACCATCGCATTCCAAGATTACAAGGTCGTGCAGCCGGCCAAGTGGGTCGGCGTCGATAATTTCATCGGGGTTTTTACCCAGCCTCTTTTCTATCGTTCGATCCTGAACAGCTTCGTTTACACGGCATTGACGATCTTGATCGGCTTCTTCATCCCGATCGTCCTCGCGATCGCTCTCAACGAGATACCGCGCCTGAAGGTCTTTTTCCGGACGGTCTTCTATTTGCCGGCGATGACCAGCTCGATCTTGATTGCTTTCGTGTGGAAGCAGTTTTACGACAAATCGAGCCACGGACTTTTGAATTCGCTGCTGGCTCCCGTCATCGAGCACGTCGTGAATCCGGTTTGGCACGGCTGGCTTCACCGGCCCGAAGTTCCGTTGGCGAACGATTGGCTGGGCAATCCGACGCTCGCGATCTTCGCCGTCGTCTTGCCGGGCGTGTGGGCGGGCGCGGGCCCGGGCTCGATTCTCTATCTCGCCGCGCTCAAGAACATCTCGGAGGACCGTTACGAGGCGGCCGACCTCGACGGGGCGAACTGGTGGCAGAAGATCGTTTACATCACGCTGCCCGGCCTGAAGCCGCTGATGCTCATCAACTTGCTCGGCGTTTTCATCGCGTCCTTCAAAGCCGCTGAGAACATCCTCGTGATGACCGGCGGAGGACCCCTCAACTCGACTCGGACGATCGGGCTCGAGGTATGGCAAAACGCGTTTATGTATTTGAAGTTCGGCTACGCGACGGCGGCGGCCTGGGTGATGGGTGCGATCCTGATCGGTTTCACTCTGATCCAGATACGCAGCCTGACGAAGATGAAGTTCGGAACCGCCAAGTTCTGAGGCCAGATTGCAACGCGACCGGCGTTCGGTCCGTCCCCTTTGGTGAGGTGACCTTATGAATGGGATCGTTCTACTTGGCGTGCTGGCTTCTCTTGCAGGCGCTCCACGGCCGCAGGATGCTGCGAATTTCACCAGGACTTACACCGTCGGCGCGAAGTCCTCGTATGTCACGACCTTCTCGACCAAGTTGCTTGGCGGCCATTCGATTTCGGTCGACATCGATGTCTCCGTAAAGAAGTTGTCCGACAAGGGAGCGGCGACCGTGCTGCTTCACATGTCGAACAAGCAGACCACCGGAGAAGGGAACGATACGACGGTCCTGCCCGACGACTTGACCTACACCCTCGCCGCCAACAATATGCCCGAGCATTTCGCGGCGACGCAGCACGACGCGAGCATCTTCGAGATGTTCCTCTTCCTGGCCGGTTCGACCACCGACAAGACGGCGAAGGTTGGCGAAGAAGTACCCTGGTCTTGGAGCGACGGTCCCATCGCGTTCAAGGGTTCGACGAAGGTCTTGGAGATTTCGCCCGACAAGAAGAAGCTGAAGGCCCTCATCGTTCAGAAGATGACGTTCAGCGGTCAAGAGGCGGGAACGTTCACCCTGACGAGCACCTACGATCTTCCTTCCGGAAGCCTGATCTCCAGCGACGGCGGCGTCGAGATGGCGGGCATCAAGCAGGATCTGAAGTTTGTGAGGAAATAGGCGCACCTCTACCGAGTTCGGCTTATCTCTTAGGGGCTCATTGGCCCCTCGGGACTAATAATCTTCGGCGTTTGCGTTAAAGTTGCGTGCGCAAGCATCGGGCTGCGTGGATGCGGTGCATCATCAGGCATGAGCGAAGCAACCGCAACCAAGCAGGCCTTTGAAACCCTCGCCCTCCATGGTGGCCAGAATGTCGATCCGGCGACCAAATCCCGGGCCGTTCCGATCTACCAAACGACCAGTTACGTCTTCGACGATTCCGCGCATGCGGCTCGACTCTTCGGGCTCCAGGAGTTCGGCAATATCTATACGCGGATCATGAATCCGACGACGGACGTGTTGGAGCAGCGTCTTGCCGCGCTCGAAGGGGGAACCACGGCCGTCGCGACTTCCTCCGGCCAAGCCGCCGAGACGCTCGCCATCACCAACATCGCCCAAGCCGGCGACGAAATCGTCTCCAGTACCTCGCTTTACGGCGGGACCTACAACCTCTTCCATTACACGCTGCCGAAATACGGGATCACCGTCAGGTTCGTCGATCCAAGCGATCCGGGCGCTTTCGAGAAGGCGATCACCGACAAGACGAAGCTGATCTACGGCGAATCGGTCGGCAATCCGAAGCTCGACGTCTTCCCATTCGACGAGGTGAGCCGCATCGCGAAGGCGCGCGGCCTTCCCCTCATCATCGACAACACTCTGCCCAGCCCCTATCTGATTAAGCCCCTCGATCTCGGCGCGAACGTGGTCGTGCATTCGACGACCAAGTTCATCGGCGGGCATGGTACGGCGATCGGCGGCGTCGTGATCGACGGCGGGAATTTCGATTGGGGCAACGGCCGGTTCCCGGGCCTAACCGAGCCCGACCCTTCCTATCACGGCCTGAAGATTTGGGAGACTTTCGGCAACTTCCCCGGCCTCGGCAACGTGGCCTTTGGGATCAAGGCGCGCCTGCAGGGTCTCCGCGATACCGGCGGATGCCAGGCGCCGATGAATTCCTTCCTCACCTTGCAGGGATTGGAGACGCTGCATCTCAGGATGGAGCGGCACTCCTCGAACGCCCAGAAGGTCGCCGAATTCCTGGCCGGGCATCCGAACGTGAGCTGGGTGAATTATCCGGGTCTGAATCCGACTCCGGCCGCCCGCAAATATCATTATCGCGGGCTGTACGGGGCGATTCTTGGATTCGGTGTGAAGGGCGGCTACGATGCGGCCGTCAAGTTCATCGACAAGCTGGAGCTGTTCTCGCTGCTCGCGAACGTGGGCGACGCGAAGTCGCTCGTCATCCATCCCGCCAGCACGACACACCAGCAACTTACGCCGGACGAACAGTTGAGCGCGGGAGTTACCGCCGACTTCGTCCGCTTGAGCGTGGGTTTGGAGAACATCGACGACATCCTCGCCGACCTCGATCAGGCTTTGCGCTAGGAGCCAGGACCGCAGAATTCATTCCGCCTCCCCTTCGCCGGGCTTTAGCCCCGGCGATTGCGGAATGAATTCCGCGGTCCCATTGCCTGCCGAGACATAGTTGCGCAAGCGGTGTGTGATAATCACCGCCAGCCATGCTCCTCCTTATCGCCGTTCACGTCATCGGTTCCGCGCAAGCGCCTTGGGTCATCGGGATGGCTCAACTGCACCGGCTCGATCTCCTGCCGGCTTTCAAGCGAACCGTAAGCATCGGCGCGGTGACGAGTTACGACCGGAGTGGAGGCAACGACGACGGCTTCTCCGGCAAATACTCCTTTGTGCGGAAAGAGGGCGACGATCTCGTTCTCGCGGACCTGAAAGGGCCAGGCTGCATCTACCGTATCCACACGCCCACGCCGACGGACGATCCGCTCGAGTTCTACTTCGACGGCGAATCGACGCCGCGCATCCGGACGACCTTTCGCAAGCTCTACGAGGGAGCGCAAGCGCCATTCGTACGCCCGCTCGTCGACGTGGCCGGGGGCGGCTACACCTGCTACGTTCCGATTCCTTACAAGAAGTCGTGCAAGCTGCTGCTGCGCGCAAGGAGCTTCCAGTTCTACGATCTGAACTACGCGACCTATCCCGCGGACGCTCCGGTGACGACCTTCGACCCGAACGTGTCGCAAAAGGCCGATATCGACGCCGTGGCGAAGGTCTTCGGCAGCAAAGATTTGACGTCCTACAACGTCCCGGCGGGAACCAAGCTCCGGCGTCATCGCTTTGCCGCTCAGCTCCAGCCGGGCAAGAGCGTGACGCTCTTCGAGGCCAAGAGGCCGGGACGGATCGCGAGCATCCGCCTCGGGACGGCCGAAGCCTTGGGCGGCAAGGACAGGGACATCCTTCTCCGCGTCACGTGGGATAACGGGAAGCCGGCCGTTCTCTGCCCAGCCGGCGATTTCTTCGGCTACGCCTGGGGCAAGCCGGCGATGGGAGCCTGTCTGGTGGGCACGGATTCCGGCGTCGATTACTGCAACTTCCCGATGCCCTACGACCATGCGGCGAAGATCGAGCTGGTTTCGCTCCGTAGCGGCGGTCCCGCGCTTGCCGTGAGCGGGGAAGTCGTGACCGGCGACACGCCGCGCCGTCCCTACGAAGGGAAGTTCTACGCGGTCTGGCGTCGGGAGAATCCGACCACCGAAGGCAAGCCATTCACCTACCTCGCGACCAAGGGGCGCGGGCATATCGTAGGGCTAGCTTTGCAGGCTCAAGGCATGGAGTCGGGGAACACGAGCTTTTTCGAGGGCGACGACGTCACGACCATCGACGGCGAAATGGCGATCCATGGCACGGGATCGGAAGATTCGTTCAACGGCGGCTGGTACGACGTGCCCGACCGCTGGGATGGCCCGGTCGCCCGCCCGCTCAGCGGCTGCCTGGCCTATCAGAAGCCACTGGCGAGGACCGGCGGCTACCGCTTCTTCATCGGCGACGCTTACAGCTATCGTAAGAGCATCGTGCAGACCATCGAGCACGCGCCCGAGGGCAACCGGGACCCGGCCGACTACTGCTCGGTGACCTACTTGTACAGCGAGAATCCGCCGACGGCGGACATTTCGATACCGAGCAAAGCGGCCCGGCAGGTCGTCGATCCGAAGCGGATCGTCTTTACCGCCCACTGGACGCTGCCCATCGCCTCCTTCGCCTTCAATTCGGCGACGCTGAGCCGCAAAGACGTGCCCGCCGGCAATGGGACCGCCCGGTGCCTCTCCCTTCCAGCCAATGGCGGCGGCGATTTCTTCGGCCCGCCGTTCATTCGGTTCACCTGTGACCTTCCCGCCGGGCGCTACAAGGTGTCGATCGATGCGGTGAAGGGGCCGGAGGAGGCCATCGTGCAGCTATCTCAGGCCGAGACCCCGCTCGGCGCGTCTGTCGATCTCTACTCCGCCCATCCCGAGGTCGCGAACGGGATTCCCGTGGGTGAGGTCTTGGCGCCGGAAGGCGGCAACAACCTGATGTTCAAGCTGGTTGGCAAGAACGCGGCGGCAATCGCATGGGGATTCGACCTCGTCGAAATCGTCTTCGAGCGGCTTCCGTGACTATGGGCTGCTGATCGCCCGGCAATATTCCTCGAACGCGGGCAAGAGCGGCTTCCCCAGGGCGCGGAGGATATCCACCAGATCGACGACCTCCAAGCCGCGAACCCCCGTCTCGATCTTCACGATGTAGTTATGCGAGCGGTGCAACCTAGCCGAGAGCTCCCGCTGCGTGAGCCCCGATTCGGTGCGCCAGCGGGCTATCAAATGGCGCAACGCGTCGTGCTCCAATCGGCCGATCGCGTTCTCCGAGCCCACAAGCTAAACTTGGCCTACAACTCGGTACCAATACGGTACCATTCGATGTCTATTGAAAAAACATGTAGTACTATCCCGTTCCTGGAGGTCTACATGCTCAATAGAATTGCTTTTGTGTCCGGTCTGCTGGCTGCTGTCTGCCTTGCGCCATCCGCCTACGCTCAGATCAGCCCGGCCGACTGGACCGTCACCTACTCCTCGCCGGACGGCTATACGCGAATCCGGACCGTCGACCAATTCAATTCGGTTTCGGATACGGGCAATATGCCGTGGTGGATCGGGCCGAACGAGTCTCAAAATCCGCTTGGCGGAGCGATCACGACGTTGAAAGCGCCGCCCGGCGGACAAGCCTCGGCGTGGATCGACGGCACCGTTGTCGTCCACTTCCACTGGAACAATCCCAACACCGCGCCGCCGCCCTACGCTTGGATCGCTGTATCCGGCTTCGCCCAATGGGGAGGCAATGTCGACTCCGCTACCGGCTCCGCCGACGATGCCCTTGGCGATCCGGCCGTCGTGACAGGCTTCACCCAGACTAAGAAGGGAGCCCATATCCTTTGCAAGAAGGGAGCCGCCGACTTCACCTTCCAGTATCACATCCATGCCGAGGTTCACGGCGTCGACGGCGGTCTTCTCAACTGCATCTGTAATCTTTCCGCGGTTCAAACGAGCCGCTCCATCGATGTGAATACGGGCGCTTTGCACAACAAGCGCGCCCTCGCCGGATGGGATGAAGCCTGGGAGGTGCCGGACAACAATCCCGCCAACGAGGGCGGCACGAAGGTGGTCCACTATCCCAAGGCGGTCCCCGTCGTGAACGACGAAGTCACCGACGACGGCGTAAACGTGATCCGGAACATCGACTACGGCCTCCACGCCGAATTCGGAACCGAGGGCCAGGACGTCACTTGGACCAAGACGCGCCTGTTCTATCAAGGCGTCGCCTCCCAGGAGCACATCCCAAACGAGTCCTATTCCTACATCTTGAACAACGGCCCCGGCGTCTCCGAGACCCTGCCCTCCGGGCTCTTCGAAAATGGGTGGGACATCCTCGCCGCCCACGGCGATTACGTCCAGCCGCTCTTCGACGTCTACGAATACATCCCAACCAAGTTCTTCCCTCACGACGGCCATTCGACCGACAGCGTGAACTTCCACTACATCTGGAACGACGGGACGCAGGGCACGGCCATCCTCAACGTCAAATTCCATCCGGACAGCGACAACGAACAGAACGTGAATACGTCGGTCTACCGATTCCCCGACGCTCCCTGGCATCCGCTCACGTTTGTGACGGGGGCCGAATGGACGAAGCAAGTCAATGAGACGGCCGAGGATATCAAGCCTGCGGAGCCGCCGCTGACGATGAAGGATTATTTCGAAACTTTCGAGCAGGTAACCGGCTTCCTCAAACTCGGCGAAGTCTTCACACCCGAATGCGAGCTTGTCTCCACCGTTGGCGGAATCCTCATCAATCCCGGCACCTCGGACGATCCGACCGTTTCCCTCAATCGCGACGGATTCGACGATGCTCTTGCCAATGGCCGTGTTCTCCCCTCCGATTGGAACGGTCCGGATGGCTGGCATTCGACGGCTTGGGATCCCGACCCAATCGTCCACATGCTCTGGAAGGGCGAGTACCAGGAAGGCAAAATTGTGACCTATACTGTATCGGATGTATGGGATGACCAGGGTTACGTCGGGCAGCACCAGCTTGCTCACTCGCGCCCCGAAGGGCCACTTGAGGCGCGAAGACGATATTGGTTTCAGTATTCGTCCGGCAAGGGAAGCGACGGGCAGGGAGGTTAAGGGATGATGCTTGCCGCCCTGATCGTCGTGATTGCTGCGCAGAAGGGCAACATGGGAGATAGGCGGCCTGAGCCGCCTTGGAATCATTTCAGTTCCAAGGCAGGGCTACCAGAACTTCGCGCTATTCGGGAATCGATCGAGAAGAAGTACGGTAGGATTCCCGAAACCTCAGGATCTCCCGCCGCCGAAGCGGACGCCCCGATGGCCGCATATCTGAAAAGCCATTCGGCGGCGGATGCCTTCCGAGCCGTCTATATGATTCTCGCGACTAGAAGGGGTTGGGAAGCCCATCAGTTCAAGTTGGGAGTCGATCCGTTTAAGAACCTGCCGGTCGACGACTATGAAGTCGTCCGGCTACGGTTCCTTTGGAATTGGACTTTTCTTGATTACCAGCTTGGCCCTTTGGGAGATCGTCTGTTGGCTCGTGACCCAAACGATGCGGAGGTGCTTTGGGCCGACTCGTTTATTTGTTCGCATTATCACAACGAAACCAAAGGAGTTGAGAGGGCGGAAAAGCTAGTTAAATTACTTCCCTGCGTTCAGAGCTATCTTCGCGCAGCCGACGCTCACGCTTATATGTATCTCGTTACCAAGAAGCCCGAAGACGGCAAGCTGACCGTCTATTGGTTCGATAAATACTTCGCGAAGGCGAAGAAAGACGATCCAGATTACGCCATGTCGGTAAAGGAACGGGCCTATTTTAAGAAGCAGGGATTTTAGGTGCTGACGACTCTTGCCCTGTTGCTTCTCGCCCAAAGTGGGGCTAGGGTCGATAAACGGACCGAGCCCCCTTTGGGGTCAATTCAGCGCAAAGCCGGGCCGCGCCGAATTCCGGGCAATCCGCGAGTCGATTCTAAAGAAATACGGGCCGATTCCAGAGGGTGCTCTCGGCCCTTCCACTGAAGCTGATGCGGCAATGGAGGCCTACTTGAGATCGCATTCGGCGGTCGATGCGTTCCGAACCGTCTATCTCATCCTTGCCTGCAAGAAGGTGAATGAGGCTCCTCAGTTCAAGATCGGCGTCGATCCCTTCAAGGATATGCCGGCCGGCGATTATGAAGTCGTGCGGCTACGGTTCCTATGGGAATGGGGCGACATTACCTATCGCCTCCGTCCGGTGGGCGACCGGCTCCTCGCCCGCGATCCGAATGACGTCGAAGTCCTCTGGAGCGATTCCTTCCTCGACTCCCATTACGGCGGCCCGGCCGATGGCGTGGCGAAGGCGGAGAAAGCGGTCAAGCTCTACCCCTGTGTCCGCACTTACGTGCGAGCCGGCGACGCCCACGCGTGGATGTATATGAAAACGAAGAAGCCAGAGGACGGCAAACGCACCGTCTACTGGTTCGACAAATACTTCGCCGCAGCAAAGAAGGACGACCCGGCCTACAGCATGTCGGTGAGAGAACGCGCCTACTTCAAGAAGCTCGGATTCTAAGTGGCTCGATCGGCCGCTCGCAGCGTAAGCCTGGAGGTCGGCGGCAGGCGCGGCGTCGAGCCACGCTAGCCTGGCGTCTCATGAGCCTCCCGACGTCCTGTCCCCCTCCGGGGAGTGTGAGGGGGCATAGGGTCTGCGCGACGTTCATTTTGTGAGACTCAACACCAGCCGACTGATGCATGGGGCGATCACACATGATTCGGACCGCCGGTGAGGGGGAATCTAAGGCAAAAGCAAGAGCCATGCGCCCCCTCACCTGCTCCCTTACGGTCGCTTTCCTCTCCCCCGGAGGGGCGAGGATTCTTGCCGAAACGTAACCCTGCGCCAGCCCAAGCCGAACCTCGCCAATGCCCAACACCCAATACCCAATACCTCAATACCCAATACCTCAATACCCCAATACCCCAATACCCCAATACCTTGCACCTACCGCCCCTCTCTCAGCATTCCGCCTCCATTACCGCCTGGATCTCTTTCCGAATCTCCTCCTCGCTCCGCCCCAGCGCCTCGAGCAAGCTGGCGAAGTTGCCGATGCCGGTCTCGAAATTCGGATGCCGATGCCCGGTCTTCGCTTCGAAGCAGCGCAGGATTTGCACCGCGCGCCGCATGAGCGGCTCTGCTTCTCCCAGCCGGTTCGTGGCCTGAAGCAACGAGGCCAGGTTGTTGAGCCTTGTCGCCACGTTCGGATGATCGGGACCGTAGCTTTTTTCGTCGATCTGCAAGGCGCGCCGCAAGAGCGGCTCTGCTTCCCCCAGCCGGTTCGTGGCCTGAAACAACGAGGCCAGGTTGTTGAGGCTCGTCGCTACGTTCGGGTGGTCGGGACCGTAGCTCTTTTCGTCGATCTGCAAGGCGCGCCGCATGAGCGGCTCCGCTTCCCCCATCCGGTTCGTGGCCCGAAGCAACGAGGCCAGGTTGTTGAGGTCTGTCGCCACCTCTGGATGATCGGGACCGTAGCTCTTCTCGTCAATCCGCAAGGCGCGCCGCATGAGCGGCTCCGCTTCCCCCATCCGGTTCGTGGCCCGAAGCAATTGGGCCAGATTGTTGAGTTTTATCGCCACTTTCGGATGATCGGGACCGTTGCTCTTTTCGTCGATCTGCAAGGCGCGCCGCATGAGCGGCTCCGCTTCCCCCAGCCGGTTCGTGGCCTGAAGCAACGAGGCCAGGTTGTTGAGGGCAGCGGCGACTCTTGTGTCATCGGCGTCGAAGGATCGCTCAGCGATTTCTAGCGCGCGGCGACTGCTTTGTTCTGCCTCCCCAAAGTCGCCCAGGTAAAGGAGGATAAGGGCGCGATTGTTCCAGTACGCCCCATCGTCGGAATCGCCTGACCGCGAACCGATCTCGTGTGCTTGATCCAGCAATGTGAGCGCTTTACGGTATTCGGCGAGGGTCATGTAATGGCTCGCCAGTTCTAGGAGCCACGTTCTCCTCGCGCGCCAATCGCGCTCGTTGGCCGGCTCGACGGAGAGGCGGCTCTCCAGTTCGGCAATTCGAGCCCGATGCAGTTCGACCGGCAGTCCGGGGTCTTTCTCGCCGAGCCAAACGGAGCTGAGAATCGATTCGCTCACGATTCCATCGACCTGCGGGAAAAGAAAGGTCCCGCCGCTCCAATGGAAGAAATCCGGAGCCAGCCTTAGGAGATCGCCATGGAAATATTCGGCGACCCAAAAGACGATCGGGATCGAGAAGGCATCCTTCCACTTCGTCCGCGATAGGTTCAGGTGCTGCAGCAATGCCGATCCGGTTTGAGGATCCGAGGCGGCCCGGTCGATGTCGAGCACCATCGCCGCGCCAACGCCGTCTTCGAGCCCATCTCTCACCTGCTCGAAAATGCCTTTGTCGGAAGTCAGACGAATCGTCTGAATCGGAAATCTGCAGGCCAGCCGGAGCTCGGCGATGTATTTTTCCGCCTGCTCGGAGCTGGAGCACACGGCGACAAGCAGGCGAAACCCGGTGCTGAGCTGAAGCGACCTTCGGAGAGCCGCGAACTCTTGCTGAGTCTCAAGACCGGAGCTTGAAGAGGTCGGTTTCTCGGATGACAGGGTTCACCTCGTACCAGGTCTTGCCGTTCTTGTATTCGAATACGTAAAGGTTGAAAAGCATCGAAAGGGAGTCCTCGTCGTTCATGCTCCGCTCTTGTGGCTTGCCGAACTCCCGCAATTTCTGCCAGAGGTTTGCCGGAATCTGTCTCGCCATGGATTGGCCTTCGATGCGAACCACGGCCTCGACCTCTTTGGAAGTAAGCGGCAAAGCGTCTGTGCGAACGAGCGCGGCCTGCACGTACTTCATGAGATGCCGAAGATGTCCTCCGGTCATCCTCACCAGATAATCCTTGGTTGCCGCCGAGTCAAAAAGCTGAGTCGATGTAATCCCCGCCTTGGCGCATCGCTTTTCGATAACCTGATCGAATTTGGCAAGGCCATCTCCCTTCGGATCGTGATCCTTGCAAATCGTCACCATCGGCACGACGACGTTGTTGATGCCATTCGCGGCTTCCCATTGGCCGCCAACCGTCGAATAGACGATCGAAATCGGAGCGACATACACGATATTGACGCCAAAGCTACTAAGCTGCTCCATGCGATCTTCGAAGAACTTCCTCTGCATGTTCTTCGAGTCGCTCTCTTTGGTTCTCCAGACGATCTTATCGAGTCCGTCGACGATTACGGCAAGGCCTTGCCGTCCTGCCTGCACGAGAGCCTGGTTTGCGTCGGTCAGGATTTTCCGTACCGCAAAGATGATTTGGGAAGCCTGTTCTTCTAACTCTCGCCTCAGGTTCTTCAATGCGGATTGATTCTCCTGAAAAGCCAGCTTGACCTCTGTCTCGACCGCCGAGCCATGCCCGACGCTCACCTTTGCTTCGGAAACCTCAATCTTTGTTTGCCAGAAATCTTTGAAGCGCTCTTTCAGGTTCTTGACGTATACCGCTTCCTTCGAAAAGCCAGGAACCTTCTGTTCATCGAGTTGCCGAAGAACGCTCAGGGCCAGGAAGGCGAGAAAATCCGTGAATTCGATGTCGTTGAGGTCTAACGCATCGGTCGCGTCCATATAGATAACGGTGAAGCCCTTGACTCGCAACCGGTCGGCCAACCTCAAGATCAAGCTTGTCTTGCCGACGCCGCGCGGGCCGGAAAGCAAAGCCGTAATCGGGTTGGTTGGGTCGCCCAGAACGATCCTTTGTTCGAGCGGCATCAGGATCTTGTCTTCTCGAATCGAGTCGAAATCCACAAATCGATCGTCGTCGGCCTGCAGCTCTTCCGTGTTGAACTGGGCCACGAGGGCTTTTAGGGTCTCGAAGTCGCTCATAGAATTCGTGCGAAGTCTACCTAGCCCCCTTCGGCGCATCTCCTTAGGATTCCGGGCCATGGCCGGGCACTCGGACGCGTGGCGTCACAATGAGGCAGTGGCGATCCGAATCCCGTACGACTCCCTAACCCTCTCCGCCGTCGCGTGGGAGCTGCAGGCGTTTGTGGGCGGCAAGGTGCAGCGGATCAGCCAGCCGGACGAGTTTACGGTGGGGATCGGGTTGTATGGGAAGGAGGCGGGGGCGGGGATGCTTCTGGTCTCCTGCCACTCGCAATACGCGCGGGCATACCTGACGACGAAGCGGCTGCCTAACCAGCCCCAGCCTCCCACCTTCTGCGCCACGCTTCGCTCGCGCCTCGAAGGGGGATTTCTAGCAAGCGTCACCCAGGTCGATTTCGACCGGATTCTCGAATTGGAGATCGAGCACCCGTCCGGCCGGTACCGCCTCATCGCGGAGTTGATGGGCAAACACTCGAACATCATTCTCGTTGACGAAGAGAAGAAGACCGTCTCGGCGGCGAAGTGGGTTGGGCGTACGAAAAGCTCCCGCCCAATCCAGCCCGGTGGCAAATATCACAAGCCGCCTTTCCAGCCGAAACCGCCGATCTTCTCGGCTCAGCCGGGCGACGACCTGAAGGAGTACACGGGCGCGTCGCCGTTCTTGGTCAAACTGATTCAAGCCGATCCGGCGACGATGGAGCGCGTCCGCGCTCTGGCATTGGAGGGCAAGGCCGATCCGGTTCTCTGTCCCGGCGAAGGCGCTTATCCGATTTCCGTAGCCGCGCTGGGGCTCAAGGAATTCCACCGATCGAGCGTCTGCGTCGCTCTGGAGCAGCACTACGACGCCTTCATCCCGAGCCAGGAAGCCGAGGCGCTTCGGAAGTCGCTCCTCGGCCAGCTTCAGCGCGTCATCTTCGCTCGCGAGGTGGCCTTGAAGGACCTCGAACAGGCGAGGACGGCGGGGAATCGGGCTGGGGAGATGCAGCGCGCAGCGGAGCTGATCCTCGCCTACGGCCCATCCGCGCCGTCCGGCGCGAAGGAGATGGAGGCCTTCGACTACGACGGCCTGCCGGTCAAGATCACTCTCGATCCGGAGCTGGACTTCAAGGAGAACGCCAACGTCTTCTTCGAGAGAGCACGGAAGGCGAAGGCGCGGATGGGCGTGGTTGAGGACCAGATCGCGCGGATCGGGGCGGAAAAGGCGGAAATCGAATCGATGGCGGCGAGCATCGAGACGGCCGAGCGGCTAAAAGATGTCGAAGCGCTGCAAGAAGAGGCGAAGAAGCGGCACTGGCTTCATTCTCATCGCCTCCCGACCAAGCACAAAGAGGACCGCCCGTTCGAAGGTAATCGCGTCCGCGAACTCGTCGGTCCAGGTGGCTGGACCATCCTCTATGGCGAGAACGCGGAAGCAAACGACTACCTGGTCGTGCGGGTGGCGAAGCCGAACGACTGGTGGCTTCACGTTCGCGGCAACGTATCGAGCCACGTCGTCATCGTGACGCGGAACCAACCGGAGAAGGTCGGCAGGGAAGTGATGGAATACGCGGCGAAGATCGCCGTCCAGCATTCGGCGGCGAAGCATTCCGGCTATGTCCCCGTCGACTACACGCTCCGCAAATACGTCCGCAAGCCCCGCGGCGCCGCGAAGGGGACCGCGCTCTATACGCACGAGAAGACGATCCACGTCGAGTCGTAATTTGGGAAGGCTGAAGCTGCGCTTCAGCAGTCCGAAGGTCGCTTCGCGACGGACTTGCTTCCGCTCCCGTTTCATTCGTCGATGTGAACTTGCGAAGATAGGCGTGGATGAGGTTTCAGATGCAACGACAACGTGCAGACGGGCTATACCGTCTCGCGCTCCAACATCGCGGCGTCGACTTCCGCTTTACTCGGAGCGGAGCCGTCCTGCTTCGTCAGGTACAAGGCAGCGGAGGCGTTGTCCGCCCACTGCCCGAGGCGGGCGCTGGAGATGTTCCAGCCATGGCGGAGAACGAGCCGGGAAAGACGAAAAGGAAGTCCGCGTCCTCGCGGCGCGCGGATCTCCAGGATGCCCGGATTGCCCTCGATGTAGCGATAGCTGAGCACACGTTGGGTCCGGTCGGGGTCTTTACCTCGTTCGCGAACCAGCGCCTCCATGTTCCGCTCTCCGGAAATGACGGCGAGGAGCGCTGAAGTGGTGTCGGCGGCCGTGGCCGACGGAACCGGCCGCCCATTGAAGTTCACGGTGAAAACGTCGAGCGCGACGGGCACGTCGGCGGTCGTACAGGCTCGGATGCCCTGGGGCCGGAGGTCGAGCGCGTAGAAGGCGCCGAGGATCTTGTTCAGGAGCCCGGGCTCGTCGAGGCAGCAGATGGTGAAATCGGTAGCGCTGAGGTCGGGCCGGTGGTTGACGTCGATGGTGGGACGGCCCTCGCGAGCCTTCGCGACCATGCGCATGTGGACCCGGACCCGATCGAACGGGGTGCTGTTCAGGTAGTGAACGGGAAGGCTCGATACGAATGCTTGGACTTCCTCGGGCGAGGCGTCTTCGCCGCTCAGCTCGCGCATCAGCCGGGCGCGCTGGGCCGAGGGAGCCGGCGAAGGGATCGATTCGGAGAGGATCGCCGACGTGCGGTCGTGCAGCTCTCGGAGAAAGGCGTCCTGGGCAGGCGTCCATAGTCCGGGGCCGACGGCGCGAACGTCCGCGTAGCTCAAGAGAACGAGCATGCTCAGACGATTTTGGTCGCCGACCAAGGCCGCGAAATCGCGAGCGGTTCCCGGTTCGGCAAGGTCGCGATAGCGAATGACATGGCTCGTTTCGAGATGATGCTCGATCAGCCAGACGACGGTATCGGTAACCCGGGGGCTGAGCCCCCAGCGCGTCCCGATGTTGTTGGCGATGCGCGCGCCGATTCGGGGGTGCTCCGGCTCGGAGAGCAGCTTGCCGACGTCGTGCAAGAGGGCGGCCAGATAGAGGGCTTCGACGTCGTACAGCGAGTCGCGAAGCTGGCCGAGAAAGCTGTCGGGATCGAGCGATTCGATTTCGCGAACGACCCGAAGGGTGTGTTCGAAGACGGTGTACGCGTGAACCGAATCGTTCGGAATCAGGGTACGGCACGCGGTCAATTCGGGAAGCAATTGTTCGAGAAGGCCGCTTCGGTCGATGTTGCGGACCGTGGCCTCGCCTCGAGACAGGGCGAAGGCGGCGGATGCGCCGTTGACCGAAGCAGGCGTGCCCGGATTGAGATCGGGCACCCTTAGTCCGAGCAGTGTCGCCACAGAAATGCCGACGGCGGCCTCACCGGCATCGGCGTCGGCGAGGATCCGGGCTTCGCCTCGGATCGAGACGCAGCCGCGGCCGAGCTGAAATCGAGCGTCATGCAGCTTCTCCACCGCTCGCAGGTAGTGCTGGTGAACGTGGAGCCCGTTCGAGGCATGCTCGGACATCAGGGCGAACGGATCGGTGCCGAGGACTTCGCAAATCTCTTGCTGACGTTGCCGGCTCAGGAGATCGACTTGCTTGCCGGCTTGCGCGTGAAGCACGTTTCGGAGCTTCAGAATAGAGTCGTACGCGCGATGGGGCCGGGCTTCTCGTTCACCGATGGCCGCGCGCAGCCAATTGGCGCAGTGGAAGCAGCGAAGCCCTCCGGCGCCCTCCTTCAGATGCGGCTCGACGACGAGGGGGGTGTCGTGATACTTGGCGAACATCGCTTGCCGCTCTTCGATCTTCTCCAGAATGAATTCGCCGGCGGCGAAGGTCTCGTCGAGAGCGTCCTGCAAAGAGTTGAATACCGCCGGGGAGCCTGCGATGAGGCGAGCGTCGAGCAAGCCGGTTCGCGTCTTCCCATCCAGACCTGCCGCATCGGCGACCAGGCGATAGGCATAGCCGACGCTCATTCGCATGTAGGTCCCAAACGCGTCGTGCAATCCCTGAAAGAATCGGCGGACGATCGAGTCGGTCTCCGGAGAGCCGTCGTTTTCGGGAACGACCGTAACGTCGATGTCGGAATAGGGCGCGAGCTCGCGCCGGCCGTAGCCGCCGACCGCGATGACGGCGATCTCGGAGGCGGAGGGGACGAGATCGCGAACCAGCTCCAATATGACCTCGTCGGCGAGATTGGAATGTTCCTCACACCAGGATCGGCCACGAGGGCGGGCGAGCAGATCCTGGATCAACCGCTGCCTTTGCGCACTCAACTCCTCGATTCGGCTGATCATCTTTGCTGGCTGAAGTAGTAGACGGGCTCGTTGGACACGATGCGTTGCAGAGTATCGGAATTCTGCCGGTCGAGGTAGATGCATGCGGGAGTCGCCAGTACGATCGCGGCGAGCGACGTGTAAGCCAGGAAGGCGCCGAATTTCTTGAAGGCCGCGCCCAGAACGAGGGAAGTCCCAAGCCGGAGGGCGGTCGCAAAGAGCGGGGCAAGCAGCAGGAGCAAGGCGAGGACGATGATGGCAAGGCCGAGGAGAACGCCAGAGCCGCCGAAGTATTCCCGAGGAACGTTGAGAGCGGGCAAGACCGATTCGGCCGGAGCGCTAAAGCCGATCACGAACGCGCCGAGCAGGAGCATGAAGACGGTGCCGAGCGTGCAGATCGTAAAGCCGAACATGGGCCCCAGGTCGTTCACTTTGAGGCGGCGTTCGCGTTTCGGCCCCAACGTGAGACAGGCGCAGCAAAGAGCCGTCGCGATCCCCGCTAGCGGGAGGAACGTGACGGCGTAGACCCCGACTCCAAGGGCAAGACCGGCGACGAGGGACGGGGTCAACGTAATCTTTCCCAGCCTCCCCAAGAGCAGTCCAAGCGCCCCCAGCAGCGCCCCAACGAGGCCGACGACCAAGAGCATTGTGGGAAGGCCGACATAAAGCAGGCTAAGGTAAGACCGCTCCGTCGTTTCATCCGAGGCTTCGTCCGCGCTGAGAAGGGCGTCCCAGGCGTCGGCCTCGCGATAGACGCGGTTCACCTGCTCGGCGAGATCGGCCTGGCCGATATCCCGCAAGCGGTTATGCATATCCATCCGCGCCAGAAACAGGCGATGGTGGTTGAGGCTTTCTTTCACCTGGGGCGGATGACAGGCGACTTCCGTAATCTCGGCTCCGAAGTTGCCGACGTGGATCGAGCGCGAACCCCAGCGCAACTTCGCTCCGTTGATAACATTTGCGGAGCGGAGCAACAGTCCCTCCTTGGTCGTCAAGGGAGCTTCGGCCAGGATCGCACGGGAGTAGGCCGAAATCAGGAGCACGGCGTTTTCGCTTCGCTGAAAGTACGCGTAAGCCAACTGCCAGGACTGATGCGCGCCGAAATCTTTCGCCAGACGCTCGCGATCGCGCAGCAGTTCCGTGCTTTGATAATCGTTCCACGTCGCGCACGCCGATGCCGCGAACCACTGCTTCTTGGCTTCCGCTTCGTTACCGAGCTGATGATAGAAGTAGGCGAGCATTTGGTGCCAGAAGGCATTGTCCGGATCCAGTTTCACGCCATGGTTGGCCGCGGCGATGGCATTGTTCAGCTCGACGGGTGTCAGCCTTTTCCGCGTGACGTACTGGTCGCCGACCGCCGACATCCAGTCCGAGAGCTCCACAAGATCGTTCGGAATATCTTGCTGGGGAGGCGGCGAGGCGGGCGCGGGCCAAATGAAGACGCTGAATAGATAAGGGCGGCTGGCGGGATGGAGGCTCAGCGTCAGCACGGCACCAAGCGCGGCTCCGAAGAGCGCTCGCCCGAACCGGGTCATCTCTGGATGTGGGTGTTCAGAATGCGGTCGAGCGCGGGGTTGCTCTTAGGGCTCGTAATCCGCCTGGACTCCGCGCCTGGGAAGCGGACCGGAGGAATCTCCGCAGAGCGCGTGATGATCTGGAGCGCGGCGACTACCGCAAGCCCGGCTACGAAAGCGCCGGCGACGGCCGGCGACCAATAGCGGATGCTTTCGCGGGTCGTCTCGACCTTGAGCCGCCGAATGACTCGCTCCTCGAACGCTGGGTTGACGTCGACCTCGATAGCTGCCGAGCGCAGGAAATTCATGGCCATGGAACTCTGCGTCTGCAGATTTCGGCATGCCGGGCACTCGTCGCGATGTTGATCGAGGAACTCTTCTTCCTTGTGAGTCAGATTCCGGTCGAGCTCGTCGGCGATGAGCTTCTTGAACCGCGCGCAGCTTAACTTCATTACTCGCCCATCGCCTCGATCCAAAGTTTGCGGAAGCGCTCGCGAGCGGTATGGAGGCGCGAGCGAACCGTTCCGATCGGAACGTGCATCACTTCGGCGACTTCCTCATAGCTCAGTTGCTCCATTTCTCGTAGGACGAGTGTGGTTCGCAGTTCGGCAGGCAACTGGGCCAAAAGCTTTTCGATGACGACCCGATTTTCGACCAAGTTGCCCGAATGTGGCTGGACCTTGTCGAATTCGGTGAGCTCGGGCCTCTTGAGGCGAAGCCGATCCATGCACAGGCGGACGCAAATCCGGTAAAGGTAACCGGAAAAGGCGCGGTCGTCCCGCAGCTTTCCGATCTCTCGGAAGCCTTTGAGGAACGCCTCTTGGGCGATATCCTCGGCTTCATGGCGGTCTCGAAGCAGGTTGGTCGCGGTTCGAACGAGACGATTCCGGTGCCTTGCGATGAGGCACGTCAGAGCCGTTTCGTCTCCCTCCCGGCAACGAGCGACCCACTGTCGCTCTTGAAGAGCCGGATCGACCGTGAGACCCAAATGGGCTTTCACATCTATCATGGAGCTACCTATGCTGGCCACGTCATTGTACATGACGTTTCAGCCACCTTCACTAGTTCTTTTCGACGCAGACCGCCGAAAAGGCGCGGTAGAATGCCGAGCCCACGCATCGTAACGCATCACGGAACGCAATTCTTGCGTAATCGGCGCTACGATGCGTGGGCTCGGCCATCTCAATCTTCGAGGTTGATGATTGGCGACGTTTGCGCGGGCATCTTTCCGGCCCGCCTGACTACACTTGTCAATACGCCACCGGATGGCGAATAAAGATGCTCGGTTCGATCTATTTCCCGATCCAACAGGCAAAGCCGCCCGCCCAGGTCATCCAGACTTACGCCGGCGGTTTGACCGTCTCGGCTGATGGCTGGACCGTCAATCGCGCCGATCAAAGCATCGAGTTCCGGGGGCACGTCATCGTCCTTTATGGACCGACGACGGTTTATGCGGACCGTTTCATCTACTACAACGAACCGAAAAACCTTCACGGCGAAGCGATCGGCAACGTCAAGCTCGTCGATCCGGAGGGCGTCGTCACCGCGGCATTCCTCAAATATAACTGGAGCACCCACGTCGGGTCTGCCCAAAACGTCGACGTCACGGTCTCAAGTCTGCATCTGACCGCGGAGTCCGCCGACTTGGAGCCAAATTTGTGGACCCTTCGGAACGTTGGGGGAACCGGCTGCAAGCTCAAGACCCCGCTGTACTACATTCGCGCTCGAGAGCTTCAGGTGCGTCCGTCCGTTGGGGTCACCGCGATTCGTCCACAGCTTTGGATTCTGGGGCAAAAGCTCTTTACGCTGCCCCGCCAAACGCTCGCTTTCAACGGGGGCGGAACCTCGATCAATTTGCCGTACCCGACGGTCCGCTCGGGGAGCGGCCTCGGCGTCAATTGGACGAACGAAATGCCGCTCGACTCGCAGACGAGCCTCTACACCAAGTACGCGATCTTTCACCAGAGCCTGCCCTTTTACAACGCGACGATCATGCGAAGCGGAATCAGGGGCGTCGATCCCGAGCCGGTTCGAACCGAGATTGGCGACCGGTTCACGTTCGGCTACTTCGACAGCATCCAGGTGCGCGATCCGAAGTCGGAGAGGCAATATTTCGGGTCGCGAAAGTTCGACTTCGGCGTCGGCTCGACGTTCGGAGCCGATGCCAGGGACACGACGAACGCGAACGACAAGATCGACAAACCGATCGAATTCCTGGCCCAGGCGGCAGGAGATTACCGGGGATTCGGCGCCTTCGGGCTCGTTCGGGCTCAGCAGGTTCGCGTCAGCCACGGCGCGACCATAGACCGGCTCGTCTTCGAACAGAACTTGCTGACGCCAACGCTCTCCTTCGGAAGGGATCTCTCCCTCTATGCGCGAGCGGACGCCGCCGAATTTGCCGGCGGCAACCCATACAACTGGCTCCGGGGCCAAATCGGGCTGGTCTACCGGCCGGCATCGACGGTTCGGCTGGGCGTTTCGTACACCGCGGCGAAGCAGTTCGGACAGCCGGATTTCGCCTATGACTCACCCCTGCGGTTTCGAGAGATCGGCTTTCGAGCCGACCTCGACTTCGATACGACCCAGCTTCGCGTCCTGGTCAAATACGATCCGACCGACCGCGCGATCTTCGATCGGGAATTCTATTTTTCGCGCGTCGTTGGCTGTTTGGAGCCGTACATCGTGTACCGGGAAAGGCCGCACAAGTTTTTCCTGGGAATCAAGCTTCCGCTTTCCCGGGTGCTGGATCATCTGTCGAACGTGGCTGCGGAGCGGGGAATCGTCAAGCAGACGATCGGGCCAAACCAGTAGCGGCTAGGCGATTTTCTGAACCTGCACGGCGACGCAGGAAATGACGCGGTCCAATCGGATTTCGCCGGCGTCCGTCAGGAGGCAAGGACCGTAGAGCGGGACGAAGTCGGCGGCGTATACGCGTGTCCTCGAACTCAATTCATCTCCCTTTCGGTCCCGCCAAGACAGCTCGACTTCGCTGCCGATAAAACTCTTCGCCTCGATGATTGTCATCCCGCTGTTCTTCCCCTTACCTTTCTTTCCATAATTCGGCAAAAAACCTAAGAAAAACTAGCAGGGTTTGTTACCGGGTTAAACTAAAAATTCCTCGATGCGATATAGCTTGGACGAGCAACAGTGCCGAAACCTCGCGGTCTCCAAAAAGCGGGAGTGGCTCCTCACGAATGGACTTGGCGGATATGCGATGGGGACTCCGTGCGGAGCGAATACGCGACGCTACCACGGATTGCTCGTTGCGGCCACGGTGCCGCCGGCGACGCGGTACGTGCTTCTCGCCGGCGTCGACGTATTCGTTCACTCCGGACTTTCGAATCCGGTTGGCATAAGCAGCAACCAATATCCCGGCACGATGTACCCGGAGGGCTACCTCTATCTCCGGCATTTTCACGTCGATCAAGAGGCTGTCTGGATTTACCGGGCCGGCGACGTGGAGGTCGAGAAATCCCTGCGAATGCACAACGGGGTTAACGCCTGCACCTTGGAATATGAGAACATCGGCGATAAGCCGTTCACTCTCACGATTCGACCGCTCGTTTCGCACAAGAACTACCACGCCAACTTCGTCGAGCATCCAGGGTATCCGGAGAAGTTAAATTTCCTTAAAGATCAAACCGTCATCGAGCAGGATGGCATCTCCCTCTGGCTGACCCATCCGAACTGCGAGCGCAACGTCGTTCAGGGCTGGTATTACCGCTTCGAGCACGAGGAGGAAGTCTCGCGCGGGCTCGATCCGAAGGACGACCTCTACTGCCCGTGCGAGCTGATTTACGAATTGGGGCCGGGTGAGCGCGCCATTATCGTCGCTTCGACCTCGGACGGCGTCGAGCCGATGCCTCGCCCGAATCCGGAAGGACGAACGCTGCGCATGTCCGACATGTTGAAGGAGGCAGCCTCCAAGTTCGTCGTCAAGACCGATCGCCGGACTTCGATCATCGCCGGCTATCCCTGGTTTACCGACTGGGGCCGGGACACGATGATCTCGCTTCCGGGAATTCTCCTTCACACGGGCCGTACCGAAGATGCCCGCAATCTGCTGCTGGACTATGCGGAGAGCCTTCAGGACGGGCTCATCCCGAACCGGTTTACAGAAACGGGAGCCGCCGACTACAACACGGCCGACGCGAGCTTGTGGTTCGTCAATGCGATCTACAAGACTCTGCTGATGGAATGGGACGACGAGTTCGCCAAACGGATATTCCCGAAGCTTCAGGCCCTGATCGAAGCCCACCAGAAGGGAACCCGGTTCGGCATCCACGTCGATGCGGAGGACGGCCTCCTCAGCCAGGGCGAGGAGGGGATGCAACTCACGTGGATGGATGCGAAGATCGGCGACTGGGTGGTCACTCCCAGGCATGGCAAGCCGGTCGAGATCAACGGCCTCTGGATCAACGCCCTCCGCATCCTCGAATGGCTCAGCGAGAAGATGGGCAACGACGGCGAAGTCTATGGCAAGGCCGCAGCTCAGGCCGAGGCTTCGTTCGCCGAGAAGTTCTGGCACGAGGGGCGCGGCCATTATCTCGACACGGTCGATCCGATGGACGCGTCGCTCCGGCCGAATCAGGTGATCGCGATGGCCCTGCCCTTCTCGCCCGCGACCGGGGATAACGCCCAGCGGGCGCTCATGACGGTCGAGCAGCACCTGTTTACGCTTTGCGGCCTGCGGACCTTGGGGCCTGACGAGCCGGGCTATAAGGGTCGATACGAGGGACCTCTGAGCGACCTGGATGCGGCATATCACCAGGGCACGGTTTGGCCCTGGCTCCTCGGCGCGTATTGCACGGCTCTCGTGAAGCTCCGGCGCGATACGGCGGAGGCGAAGCGGATCCTCAAGTACGCCCGCACAATGCTGGCCGAGCGCGGCCTTGGCGGAATATCGGAGGTCTACGACGGCGACGAGCCGCAAAACCCTGGCGGCTGTCCCTGGCAGGCTTGGAGCGTCGCAGAAATTCTCCGAAGCTGGATCGAAGATGCGGGCGGCGACTAATTCTTCATGTTAAAGTGATTCGAATGAAGGCTTTCCCGCTGCTTCTATGCTGCGCCCTCCTCCTGGGTGGCTGCAAGCTGTCCAAGGAGGAAAGCACCTTGGCACGCCTTCACGACGAGATGGCGCACAAGAAGAAGAAGGTGCCCAAGGACTATCTGACGGAGAAGGATATGAGGGTCGCGTTCTATCCCGATGCCGACGAATTCCATAGCACCCAATACGACGAGGGTGGCGCGCATTATCTGGAAGTTGGCCTGAGCACGAGCGACTCAGCCGATAAGGTTCGCGATTTTTACGAGAAGGAGATTGGGGCGAAGAGCATGCCGATGACTCCGCCGGTCAACTCCATTCAGCGGGATGCCAACGGCCGACATTACAATATCCTCTATGGCCGGTTCGACACCGAAACGACGATCACGATCAAAGTGTCCTGGCCGACCGGATAGTTCAAGCCCGGTAGACTGATGCTGTGAACGCGGCTCTTTTGGCCGATCTTTTCCCGACCAAGGTGGACGATAATGGCGTCCTGGTCGTGATGCTCGAATTCACGGCCGTCGTCCTGTTTGTGGTCGGCATTTGCATCTTCTTCTTCGCCCGCTGGTCGAAGAAGGAGAAGGCGAAGCGCCTCCGGGACGTCAATACGGCGATCAACCTGAAGGACTAACGGAGCGCGACGTTGTCTTGACGCGTCTTCGCTTCGTTTTGCGTCCTGACGATCATCCGAATCCCAAGCTGCACGGGTTCTGCCCTGACGAAGAGGTCGCTCGTCCAGTCCATCATGATGCGGACGCGGCGGCTCCAGCTCGGCATCTTGAAGAGATAGACCGTCCGATAGAGGAACCAGGCTGGGAATCCCGCCAGCTTGAATCCGAAGACCTTGGCGACGGCCGTTCGGCATCCCAGCGCGGCGAGGGAGCCAAGGGAATTGAAGCGGAACGGCTCGGTCGGCTCCCCCTCGATGGTCTTCAGGACGTTGTTCGCGCAGAGAACGCCCTGGCGGGTCGCATTCTGGGCCGTTTGAGCGTAGGGCTGGCCGCTGTCGTCGAGGATCGTGGCGCCGTCTCCGACCGCCCAAACGTTCTCGTATCCGGCGATGCGCATGTCTTTGCCGCAGTCGATGTATCCGTGCTTGTTCACCGGCAGCCCCGAAATTTGGCTAAAAAGGGGACTCGGGGCGACGCCCGCGCACCAAACGGTTGTGTACGTTTCGAGGCACGAGCCGTCGGTGAGCACGACGTCATGCTCGCCGACCTCGCTGAGCGACATCTTCGTTCGGATATCGAGTCCGCGTTTGACGAGATGGCGGTGGGCGTATTCCGCCAATTCGGGTTCGAGAGCCGTGAGAATCCGCTCCCCCTTTTCCAGCACCACGACGCTGATGTCTTCCCGGTTGACCTGTTTGTAAGCCTTCGAGGCATTGATGAGGAAGTCTTGGTACTCGCCTGCGAATTCGGTCCCCGTGAAGTTCGCGCCGACCACGACGACGCGAAGGATCGCCTTGCGGGCCTTGGGATCGGAGATCGTGTTGGCCAGCTCGAGCAGGCGAATTCCGCGGTCGCGAAGATCGATGCCGTCGGCTAGATTCTTGAACTGGAAGGCGTATTCCTTGAGGCCGGGAATATCGGGGAGCTTGGTCGTCGATCCGGTTGCGATGATCAACTGGTCGTAATGGAGCCGCGTCGTTTCGGTCGAGCCGATAACTTGTATGACGGCGCTCTGCGAAGGCAGATCGACCGATCGAACTTCGGCCATCACGAATCGGCCGCGCTTGAGGAACTTTCGGATCGGAACGACGACGTGCCTCGCCTCGAGACTGCCGACACCCGCTTCGACGAGGAGCGGATAGAAGAGCAGGAAGTTGTTGCGGTCGATGAGGGTCAGATCCCAATCGTTCGGCAGACGCCGGCTCAAGCGTTGGGCCGCGTAGGCGCCCCCGAAGCCCCCGCCCAAAACGAGGACGCGCGGTTTGGCTCCGGCTCTCTGCAAGGTTGTCATTCTAATTACTGCTACGCAAGCCGCGTTGCTTGCTCTTAGTCGGACCCGATGACCTGCGAGGTGGTTCGCTCGGGCTTTGGTAAAGTAGCGCCATGGGAGAGATGATCGGCTTCAACGGCGGTCCGGATCACTACGAGGGATATCTGGCGACTTCGGCCAAGGGCAGCGGCCCCGGCATTATCGTGCTGCAGGAGTATTGGGGGCTCGTTCCCCATATCAAGGATGTTTGCGACCGGTTTGCCGACGAGGGCTTCACCGCTCTGGCTCCCGACCTTTACCGCGGTGATACGACCAGGGACCCGAGCGAGGCGGCGACCCTGATGCAAGCGCTGAACATCTCCCAGACCGAGCAAATCCTGCGAAAAGCGATCCTCACGTTGCTGGCGCGGCCGGAGACTTCGAGCGAGCGGGTCGGCGTCGTTGGGTTTTGCATGGGCGGCCAGCTTGCCCTGTTCGCGGCGTCTGCGAACCCGGTCGTGAGCGCGTGCGCGGATTTCTACGGCATCCATCCAAAGGTTCAGCCGTCCTATCGCAACCTGAATGGTCCCGTGCTAGGCATTTTCGCGGAGCGCGACAATTACGCACCGCCGGAGGTCGTCAAGGCTCTGGACGAGGAGTTGACGCTGCTCGGCAAGGCGCACGAGTTCCACACGTATCCGGGCACCGATCACGCCTTCTTCAACGACACCCGGCCCGAGGTCTACAACGCGGAAGCGGCAGCGGACGCGTGGAAGCGTTTACTCGCCTTCTTCCGTGCCAACGTGGGCTAGCCTTCACCCCCTTCTCCGGCATGGCCTGTAGGACATAGCCATGCCGTGGCTATTGGCGGCGACATTATCTATGAACTTGCGCGACGGCGGCTCATACCACCTGGACAGCAAGAGCTTTGGGGAAGGCGGATCGGTCGAACTCGGCCATCAAGAGGGTCGCGTGCGGCGCCCGGAAAACGGGATTCCTCCGCCTTTGGTCTCAGGAACAAACGGATCGCCGAAGTGACTACGTCCTTGGCGTGACGATGCTCTTGCCTCTTATTGCTCTCGCCATCGCTGCCGGGGCTCCGGCCCAGCAGCCGAAGTCGCTCTACGATCAAGTCGTCATGCGTCCCGATCCAAGTAATGGGTTCGACGATTACATTCGCGCCGCCGATGCGATAAACGACGGCTATGCGCGGGTCTATATGACCTGGCGACCAGGCGATTACGATCGCTTGCTGAAGCTCGCGGGTAACTCGACCGACGCGGCCACGACGGAACGGCTGCGTCTCGCCAAGGAGTTGGACGAAGGAGGCTATTTGGGCGTGCAGGCCGCAATGGCCAAGCGGTACGGCCGGGCGCTGGACCTGCTTCGCCAAGGCAATCAGAAGCGCGTCTGGGATCCCCGGAGCCTGGGTTACCGGACTCCGCTTCCCGAAGTCCCCGTCCTTTACGCTCTCGTCGCGCTATGCTGCTCCGCGGCTTATACGGACTATGCGAAGGGTGATCCAAAGGCGGGAACGCGAGACCTGCTCGACGGCCTAAGTTTCGCATCCAACCTGGAGCCGAACTCGATGATCGATCTGGAGAAGGGGATGGCCTGGGAGCCTATTCTCATGAACCGTTTTGCCGGCAGCCTCGGCAATATCTCCGAGGCCGATTCCCGCCAGGTCGTCGCTTTCGTCGACGATCAAATGCAGAGGCCGCTCGCGTATGCTTCAGCCTTGAAGCGGCAGCGCGACTTGGTCGTCTCCTCGATCAACGACATTGTGACTCCGGGCCTGAAGCACCGCGAATACGAAACTCCGAGTGAAGCCTTTACATGGACGATGACGGCAGAGCAGAGAAACCAGGCCGCAGCCGCAATTGTGGACGGCGTCAATCGCCGCTATTCGGACATTATGCAGATGCTCGACGGACCGGAATCGACGTGGAACTCCATGCGAATGGAGGTGCCCGATCCGGACGATCCCGTTTCGGATGTCGACACTTTCGTGCGGAGATATGTCGAAGGATTTGGAGTGCCCGGCTCGATGTCTCTCATTCAACGCGAGCGGACTTCGATGCGCCTGCTCGGCTTGAATGCACGTATCATCAATTTCCGCTGGCACAACAACCGGCTCCCGAATACGCTCGCCGAGGCCGTCCCGAAGGATCGGATCAGGGATCCGATCAGCGATCAGGATTTTGTCTATGAGCCGAATCCGGACGGAACCTACCGGCTTTACAGCAAGGGAAACGCGGCGACCGGGATCATCGAGCTCCGATATCGCCCATCCGGAAGTGGCGGCAACGATCAAGTTCCGCCGCCGGGCATCAGCGCCCAAGCGAGAGGTTAACGAATGACCATATCGTTCTTGGTATCCGGCGTGGCCGCCCTCCTGCTTGGCCAGCACCAAACCAACTATCAGAGGATCGTCGTTCATCCCAACCCCGCGAACGGCTACGAAGAATACGTTCGGGCGACCGACGTAGTCCATAACTACAAGCTCTCCTTGCTGTTGTCTTGGACGCCCGGACAGTACGACGACTTACGCCATGCCAAGGAAGCCGTTTTCGAAAAGCCCGCCAGAGGGCCGGGGAAATGGTCCGACGACGATGATCAGCGGCTCGCCTACGCCAAGCAGTTGCACGATCTGGACTACCTCGAGATTCAGAAGATCGCATCGCACGACTTCGGCGGAGCCCTCGACCTCATCCGGACTGGGAATCTCAAACAAGTGTGGGACCCGAGGGAGAAGATGGATGCCGAGACGATCTTCCCCGAGTTGGCCGATTTCAAGACCGTGGCGAAGCTCGTCAAGGCGGACGCGTACGCGCGATTCGCGAGCGGCGACTCGGCCGTCGGGACCAAGGATCTGATCGACGGGCTCACGTTTTCGCGAAAGATCGCGGGAGGCAACCTAATCTCCGAACTCGTTTCGATCGCCTGCCAAGCCATTCTCTACGGCGAGTTCGAGGATCGGCTGCCCCAGTTGACGGAGAAAGATTCGGAGAGCATGATCAAATTCGCCGAGGCATCGCTTGCCGAGCCCCCAACGTACCTGCAGGCGTTGAAGCGGGAGGCTGCCTACGCGATCAATTCCCTCGACTTGCTGTTCGCGGATCCGGGGCGGAACGATGATACGCAGGCGGGCCAGGAAAATCCGATTTCCGCTTACGTAAAGAAAATGTCGCCGGCGGAAAAGCGGCGAGCGAAGGAATTGCTATCTCGCAATATCGGCAGCTACTACGACAACCTCTTGCGGGACATGGGAACCGACGAATCCACTTGGCCCACCGTGAAGGATGAAAGCGGCCTGCCACCCGTGCCCGCGACGATTACAACCATCGAGGACCTCTCGGACGCCATCCTCAACATGATGACTCCGATTCATAGCCAGGCGACGTTGGCTGTCCTCAGGTCGCGCACCCAGCTTCGCCTGCTCGACCTGCACGCCCGCATCATACGATTTCGATGGCATAACAATCGGCTTCCGAAGGACCTCAAAGAGGTGGCTCCAGAGAATCTGATTGCGGACCCAATGACGAAGACCACGTTCGTCTACGAGCTGAAAGACGGCGGCTACCGGCTTTATGGCAGGGGATTGGACAGCACCGGCCCGATCGACCTGAAATACCGCCGCCCCGCGAATCTGCCCGGGCAGGACGATGGGCCGATTCCGCCTTTGACGAGCCTTTCCGGTTCCCCTTAGAATAGTCAGATGCAAGCGACCGAAGCCGCGACGGGGCGGCGGGGATTCTTGGATATGTCCGGCTACCAGTGGACGGTCCTTTTGGCCGCCTGGCTCGGATGGGGCTTCGACGTCATGGACGGCCTCCTGTTCAACTACGTCGCGCCCAATTGCGTACCGGTTCTGCTTGGCCTGAAGATCGGTTCGCCGGAAGCGAAAGCAGCGACCTTACAGTGGGGCGGCATCCTTACTTCGCTCCTCCTTCTCGGATGGGCGACCGGAGGCATCCTCTTTGGCCGGATTTGCGATCGCATCGGGCGAACGAGAACGCTCCTCCTTACGATGTCGATGTATGCCCTCGGCACCGCCTTGTGCGCCATCGCCCCGAACATGGGGATGTTGATTCTGTTCCGGATTATCGCGAGCCTTGGGATCGGGGGCGAATGGGCGGCTGGCGCCTCCATGGTTGCCGAGGTCGTGCCGGAGAAGCGGCGAGTCGAAGCGGGCGCCTTACTTTACACGTCGGCTCCGGCCGGGTTATTCCTCGGGACTTACGTGACCTTCCTGATCCAGAAGGTCTATCTGCCGGGGAGCCCGGAAACGGCTTGGCGCTACGTCTTCCTCTTCGGGCTGATTCCGGCTGCGGTGGCATTCGCGGTCCGTCTCTTCGTCAAAGAGCCGGAACGGTGGAAGAAAGCGGAGGGTACGTCCACGAACTTGGCGGAGCTCTTCTCGAAGCCACTACGCTCCATCACTCTCAGTGGACTCGGAATGGCGCTCGTGGCCCTCGTCATGTGGTGGAGCTGCAACGCGTTCATCGCCACCGTGGCGACCGGCCTCGCCAACGTTCGCGCGGCGGCGGATGGATTGGATAAGACGGCGACCCAAGGGCTGATCCAGGACTGGATCAAGACGGCGACCAACTCCTTCAATTTCGGCGGCCTCTTCGGCACCCTGCTGACGATCCCGGTGGCGAAGTACCTCGGCAGGAAGCCGATGTATATCCTCTACTTCCTCCTTTCGGCCGCCTCGATCATGGGCACATTCGGGCTGGACCTCGATCCGCACACGCGGCTCTATGGCTACTTCTTCATCGGGCTGAGCGTCTTCGGCGTCTTTGGCAGCTTCACCTACTATCTGCCTGAGCTATTCCCGACTCGCCTGCGAGCCACCGGTTCGGGTTTTTGCTACAACGGCGGCCGAGTCATCGCGGCGATCGGCCCGTTCCTCGTCGGAAGCGTTGCGGCGATGGGCAAGGATGCGCTCCAGACGGCGCTGCATGCGCTCTTTTACGTGGGATTCGTGCCGATCGCCGGCCTCCTTTTGATGCCGTGGGTGATCGAGACGCGCCACGCCGAACTGAGCGACTAGCTAGCGAGGCAGCCGTTCCGGAACCGGCGGCAGGACGGGAAAGGGCGCGTGCGGTTCCAACTGATACCAGTAGGCCGTGCTCGCGTAGTCGTTCCTCAGCTTGTTCGCGTGGCCGTGCTCGATGCTGACGCGGATCGACTTTTCGAAGCGGATCGGGTCCTCGATGTGGAAGCGGTAGCAGGAGTTTTTGCCACCCCAGCGCCATTCCTCGTTGCCTGAGTTGATGGTGATGCCGTGATAAGGAGCGCAATACTCCTGGGTCGGCCCCCACGCCGTGCAGAAATAGTCTTCGGTTCCGGTTCCATGGAGTCGAGGCGGCCATGGCTCGCCGTCGATCACGATCATGTCGTCGCCTTCGCCATACCAATCGTTGCCATGCCGCTCGAAGCAGTCGATATCGATGTGGCAGCCAACGTAAACGCCGCTGCCCATCGCTTCGAGAATCACATAGTTGTCGTTATCGCTAAGATTCTTCATGTCGCGGTGGTATTTTTCGACGTTTTCCGGCGTAACGCGCTCGGTGATCCATCCGTCCGTTGGGTTTTCTCGTCGCCATTGGCAATGGAATCTGGCTAGGGCATCCGAATTCGGCAAAGGGTCGGCGCCGTAGTCTTCCCAATCGATGTAGAAGTACAAGTTTATTGGGTTATCGCATTCGTTTTCGACTTCGATGCGAGCGGACTGAAACGGCATCGGCCACCAGCAGTTCATGCCTCGCCCATCCTCGGGCGAGAGTTGCAGCGGCGCGGAGACGAAGTTCTTGAAGACCCCGAACGCCATTCCGAAGAAGTCGCCGATCGGGCACTCGACGGAAGGCTCCTCCTCGCCGTCCCACCACATGCGAAGGATGGCCTTGCGAGGAAAGAGGTCGTCACCGCCCACCGTCATCCAAATATGCTTGACGCAGCCGCTCGAGGACGTCTCGAGCAGAGTCGAGCGAGAGCCCGGCTCGATCGTCCACCAGTCGCGATTCCCGCCGGTCACATCGTAGGAACTGGCTCGTTGAGAGCGATATTTGCGAAGGAAGGGAAGCTGCTGGAGCGATCCGGATGCGAACACGATTCTTAGTTTGCCCAGACTCGCCGAGAAAAATGCCTAACACCGCAAAAGTTCACGCAGTTCCGAAAAAAGTAAAAAAAAGGCTTGGCATAGGTCCAAAGGAGGTTTATAGTATCAATCAATTAAATGTTTCATCGATCGGTTTCCGATCGACCCTAGCCAACGGGCCATGCTTCGAGGCGTGTTCGCACGCCCTGTTTGATGAAATCATAGATCGCCGTTTGCGTGAGGCCGTTCCGAGTACTCGGAACGGTCTTTTTCTGCGCTAACATTGTCAGATGGCTGAGGAGTTTCTATCGGTTCGGATGGCCGACCTGAGTCCGGACGAAACCCACGAGCTCCTTTCTTCAGCCATCGTGCCGCGTCCCATCGCCTTTATTTCGACCTGCGACGTGGCCGGGAATCTCAATCTCGCGCCCTTCAGCTTCTTCACCGCCGGAGGCTCCAATCCGGCCAGCGTCGTCTTCAGCTCGACGCTCAACGCGGAAGGGCATGAGAAGGACACGCTGAGAAACGTGCTCGACACTCGGGAATTCGTAGTGAACGCGGTTCACCGGGCGATGGCGCCCGGGATGGTCGCGGCGAGCATCGAATTCGGATCCCAAACGTCGGAGTGGGCCGTTGCCGGCTACACGGTTGCTCCAAGCGTTTTGGTGCGGCCGCCTCGCGTTCGGGAGAGCCTCGTGCAGTTGGAATGCCGCCTGTTCCAGATTGTCGAGCATGGCTCTGGCCCGAGCGCGGCGCGCTATGTTATCGGGGAAGTATTGCTGGCCCACCTTTCGCCGGAGATCGCCGCCGATCCCGCCCAACTTCGCACGATCAGCCGCTTGGGAGGCCGGATCTATGCAGACCTGGCCTCGATGGAGCTGTTTCGCTTGTCTGACTAGTAGAGTGTCAACGCTCTATTTCTGACCGAGCGCTGGGGAGCTTGGTTGCCGTTTGGCGACTTGCAGTCCGGTGTGGAGTGCCCCGGGCTTGCCCGCGCTTTGTCCTGCGCGGCCGTCAATCCCGGGAGAGGAGGGCGCGCTGGGCGTGATAGCCGTTGCGCATCTTCACTTTGTGGGTCGCCGATCCACGAATCGAGCGGGGTTGGATAGGTCACGTAATCTTTCGGTCAAACAGCCCTAAGAGTCATATTGTTTCGGCAGCGACGACTCTTGCCCTAGTGAAAGTTCATGCCTTCACGTTTTTTTCAAAAAACCTCTTGGCAATCTCGCAATTGGATGCTTTACTGAATGCGTTTACTAGTCTGTCCCCGCGATTGGGGGCAGGCCGAGGTGCAATACAATGGCCAAGAATAGCAAGGGATTTACCCTTATTGAACTCCTTGTCGTCATCGCGATCATCGCTATTTTGGCGGCGATCCTCTTCCCGGTCTTTGCTCAAGCCAAGGCTGCCGCCAAGAAGACGGCTGCTCTTTCCAATACCAAGCAGATCACACTTGCCGGTCTGATGTATATCGATGACAACGACGGTTACTTACTGCCTCGCTATGATGCTGATGGAACTCAGGCAACCCTGCCGGATCTCACGAACATTTGGACAAATATTATTCAGCCATACGTGAAGAACGAGGGGCTCTTCAGTGATCCTGCAGCCAAGGATCAGAAGTATGGAGGGATTTGGGTCGACAATCCCGCCGGCGCTCCGACGAAGCTTGGGCGCGGCTGGCCCGGCATCGGGGAGAACGCGACCATGATGGGCTGGTACTGGATCGTAAACGGTGCTATCGATCGGAACGTTCCGACAGTGAATCAGTTCCAAGACGTGACTCGCACCGTTCTGTTTGGATCGTCCTACAATGGGCCGACCACGGATGGATATCGTGGCTACCTCTTTCGAAACGATGCCGTCAATGTGATCGGTCTGAGCATTTCTGATCGGCATCAAAATGGTTCGATCTTGGGCATGCTGGATGGTCATGCCAAGTACTTCAAGACGGTAGCTCTGCTGGGTAATCCCAATCTGCCCTACACGTGCAGGGGCACATACTATCAAACGGGCTACGCTTGGCTGGACTTGAACGCGGCCAAGCTGAAGATGAACCTCCAAGACACGTGCATTCCCGACCCTACCAACCCCTAAAGATAATGAAGACGCTAGCCCTTTCCCTACTTCTTACATTCATGGTCGTAGGATGTGCTAAGCAAGCACCTCCACCTGACGCAGGCGGAGGTGCTACGGGCACGACGTCCGAAGCAACGAACAACGAAAACGTTGCCTCAGTTGGCACGAAGACCGTAAACGCTCCTCAAAACACAACCGGTGGGCAAGGCTACCGGATCGTGCCGAAAGATCCATCGAAGTTCCCGGCCAATGCCGCCGGTGGCGACCACTAAGGAAGCCCAGGATCTGATGTGAAGGGGTTCGGCTTTGACCATCCGAGCCCCTTGTATTGTGGACTTTCAGCATGACGATCAAGCTTCCGAATCAATTTATTGGTAGTTAGAGCCAGATAATCTTTCCAATTAGCGGTGATATATGTTTAAATATATCATCCTGATGGCATCCGTAAAAAAATATGGATGACAAGGAATGGAAGATAAATGCTCAAAACAACAACTATAATCTGTGCTTCCCTGTGGCTAGCATCAAGCGCGTTCGGAACATGGACTTTGGCTTCTGTAACAAACTCTGGAGTCACTTTAGATGACACTCAATCGTCAGCAGGCACGACCCTCGGACCATGGACAGGGACTGGAGGCGCGTGGCAGCAACTCACGATCAACATATCCGGCTCCGTTAACAATGGGGCATCGTATTATGAAACAGCGTCGGCGTATAGTACGCTCTATTACACGTACCAATGGTCAGGCGCGGGGGCTCCGCCATCGAGCGTTTCAGCTATCTTTAAGATGTATAAGAGGCATCGTCTTCACAACTGGATTTACGGACACAACCCTGCGGCTGACGGCTTCTACACATACAGCCACTCGGAAGTAGGGATTGACGACCACGATTCCTATCTGAACCTTACACGATCTGGTCAATTGACCACGGATCAAGAATGGGAGGCATTTCTCAATGACGGTATGGGAAATGAGGTCTACCCTTATTGGTACGATCAGAGCGCGACAGCATCGCCTTACAAGCCGACTCTATCCGGGCCGTGGTTCGTCACATTTGGTGTCACAACTCGCGTAGCCGAGGTCGAGCTAGGCCTTACGTCCAGTAGCAGTAACGATGCTATTGCAAAGGCCACGGCTTTGGCGGCAATCACCATCGAGCCTTATATCATAGATGACACGACCTTCACGACAGGTGACCCGCTGGGAGGCAGCGGCGGCTAAGAACTCGCCTGATCCGAGCCTAAAGAAGCGAGAGGCCATTGGCCTCTCGCTTTCGTCATTTAGAGTGCTTCCGGGCTCCGGAATCACTCCTGCATGAGACTCAAGCGCGTCCGCATTTTCGGCTTCAAGACGTTCGCCGACCGAACCGAGGTGAATCTCGACGGTGGGATCATTGCCGTCGTTGGGCCGAACGGTTGCGGCAAATCCAACCTGGTGGACGCGATCCTCTGGGCCTTGGGGGAAAGCAACGCTCGCCATCTTCGGGCGACGGCGGGGCCGGACGTCATCTTCAGCGGGAGCGCCCGCCGCAAGCCGGTCGGGTTCGCCGAGGTCACCCTCTTTTTCGACAACGAGGACGCGGCCTTGCCGATCGACGCGCCCGAGGTGACGGTGACGCGTCGCCTGACCCGGTCCGGCGAGAGCGAATACTTCATCAATCGCCGAAGCTGCCGGCAGCGGGATATCCATGAGCTGCTTGCCGACTCCGGACTCGGACGCGCAGGCTATGCGATCGTCGGCCAAAAGGAGATCGACCAGGCTCTGGCGGCATCGCCGGAGGATCGGCGCGCATGGGTCGACGAAGCCGCCGGCGTCCAGCGCTACCGTGCTCGAAAAGTCGAGTCGATGAAGCGGTTGTCGAGCGCTCGGGATCATCTGGTTCGCGTCGAGGACATTCTGCGGGAACTGGACTCCCAGCGAGAGCCCTTGCGCGAGGAGGCTGAAGTCGCGCGAAAATATCGAGCGGCCACGGCCGCGCTGCGCGAGGTCGAAACCGGTGTTCTGATCCTCGATTTGGCAAAGTCGTCCCGCGAAGTGCTCGAACACGAAACCCGCTTGGCCGCATCGGCGGAGATCGTCAAATCGGAAAGCCAAAAGGCGGAGCGGCTGGAAGAAGGAGCGAAGGCGCTCCGCGGGCAAGTCCTCGACGTCGAGCATGAGATGGAAGGCGTCCGCACGAATCTGCAGGAGGCGCTGACGGCGATGGAACGCTCCGATGCCGCAGCTCGCCTCGGCGAGGAACGCCTGCGATCGCTCGACGAGTTGGAGACGACGCTGAAGTCAGGCGAGGGCGACCTGCACGTCGCCGAAGCCGAAGCTGAACTGGAGAGCCTGAAGAAGGAGGAGCAGCTCGAAGAAGAGGCGCTGGCGAGAGCCCGCGTCGAGGTAGGGGGCGTCGGCGCGGAAGCCAAACTGGTTGCCGAACGTTTGCGCGAGGCGGAAACGCGGCTGGCGGAGGCGAGGGTTGCCCACGCGGCTCGGCTCAAGCAACAGGCCGACCAGGAGCACCGCGCCCAACGGCGAGCCTTGGCCGAGCGGGAGCTCGAAGGCATCGAGCGCGATCTTCCCGGTTTGTCCGAGGCCCGAGAGGAAGCGAGCAAACAGGCGGAGGCCGCCCTTCGCGCCTTCTCCTCAGCCGAAGCCGATCTGAAGAAAACCGAAGCCGCCTTGATCGAGCTTCGCGGGCAGGAAGACGCCCTCGGCGCGAAAGCGCGGGGCTTCCTTGCGGAGCGAGCCGCCCTGGAAGGCCGACGAAGAGGCATCGAGGCGACGATCCAGGCTCACGAAGGATTGGCTCAAGGGAGCCGCGCCGTTTTGGAAGCGGTCGAGCGAGGCGATCTCACTGCGAGCTACACACCGGTCGGCGAAGCGATCCAAACGAAGAAGGAACATGCGGTCGCCATCGAAACCGCGCTTGGCGCGGCCGCGAACGATCTGATCGTTGAGCACGAAAGCGACGCTAAAGCCGCCATCCGGCTCCTGAAGGAGAGGCGGCTGGGAAGAGCGACCTTCCAGCCGGTGACGCTCATGCGGCCCGGCGAAATCAGCGGTGAGCTTCGCCGTCTGGAATCGCAGCCGCACGTTGTGGGCCGGGCGAGCGAACTCGTCCAATGCGATCCCCGCTACCGCTCGGTCATCGAGAGCCTCCTCGGCCGGATCCTCGTCGTAGAGGACCTGGATGCTTCGCTTCGGATGGCAAAGAGCCACGGATGGAGCCGCATCGTCACCCTCGACGGCGAGGTCGTACATGCCTCCGGCGCCGTCTCCGGCGGACAAGCTGCCAAGGCCCATTACGGTTTGGTGCAACGTCAGGCCGATCTACGCCAGGTCGGGCAGGAGCTGGGTCGGATCGAGAAGGAGATCGCCGCGTCGGAGAAGGCGATGGCCGAAGCCGGTCTCTCGCGACAGACCCTCTTGGCGGGCACGGCCGCGGCCAAAGAGGATCTCGACCGAACCCGGCAGGACCTGGATGAAGCGCGCGATTACCTCCATGCGCTAAACGCCGAGCTTCAAGCGGCGGGGAAGTCGACGGAAAAGCTCGTGAGGGAGCTCGAACAGCTTTCCGTGTCGGTTGCGATGGCCGATGAAGTCGATGTCGAAGGTCTCCAGGCCGAGCGGGACGCCATGATGAACGAGCTTGCTGGCCGCTCCGCAGATGCCAACCAGGCCAAAGAGCGGCTTGCCGCCATCGAGTTCCGCCTCCAGCAGGCGCGAAATCGAGCCGTGTCAGTGGCGAAGCGGCTGGAAGCTGCCCGGCATTCGCAATCCCAGCGTGCGGCCAAGCTTCAAAACCTGGAGCCGGAGCGGCATCGCGTCCGAGCCGATATCGCCAAGAGCAGAACCGAGCTCGAACAGGCGGAGAAGAGAAAGCGCCGGGCCGAGGACGACCTCCGGGCGCTTCAAGCCAAGAAAGATGGGCTTCTCGAAGAGAGTTTGCGCGTCGGCGAGGAAATCAAGGCCGTCCGGGCCAATCTCGCCGCAATGGCCGACGCCAACCACCAGGGAGAACTCGGCCGAGCTCGCGCCGAGGCGAAACGGGCGACGGCGGCGGAGCGGCTGCTCGAAGAATATGGCATCGACGCAGAGGAGGCCGTCGATCGGGCGGGCACGATCGTCGTCCCACCAGACGCCCAGCCGGTCGCCAATCGGTTGCGGCGGGAAATTCGCGCGATGGGCAACGTCAACATCGGCGCTATCGAAGCCTACGAGCGCTTGGCGACGCGATTCGAGGAGCTAAACGCTCAAAGGGCCGATATCGTCGAGGGAATCGAGCAAGTCGAAGCAAGCATGGGCGAACTGGACAAGCTGACGAGGGACCGGTTCCTCGATACTTTCCATAAGGTCGAAGTCGCCTACGCCGAGATGTTCCAGAAACTCTTCGCGGGAGGGGAAGGGAAGATTTCCCTCGACCAGCCGAACTCCATTCTCGACAGCGGCATCGAAATCGAAGTCACCTTACCTGGCAAGAAGCGCCAGCGCTTGGAACTGCTCAGCGGAGGGGAGAGAGCCCTCTGCGCAGCCGGATTCCTTTTTGCTCTGCTGAAGGTCAAGCCTTCGCCCCTCGTCGTCCTCGACGAGGTCGATGCCCCTCTAGACGGGCGGAACGTCGAGCGGTTCGGCGACCTCCTCGTCGAGTTCACCGACCGCACCCAGTTCATCGTCATCACTCACAACCCGACGACGATCGAAAGGGCGCCGGTGTGGTTGGGCGTCACGATGCAGGAACCGGGGGTCTCAACCCTGGTCCCCGCACGTTTGCCGAACGCGGCCGTCGTCGTGGAGCCGCGGCCCATGCCCTTAAGGCTGAGCCCGGCGGCCGGCTAGCCGCCCGAGCCGTACCACATCGGCGTCCCATCGAAGGAACGGAAGACCATCCAGTGCTGCCCGTAGCCAAGCATCGTCGCGAAGACGATCGGCGGTGCGACCAACCCGCGTCCGGCCGGAATCGTCGGGACGCCGACCGGCGCCCAGGTGCGGATATCGACCGTCGATCCGAGGGCGATCTGAACCGCTTGGCGCTGCATAAACCACTCCGGAGCCAAAGCAACCTGGTAGGTGCCGTCGTCGGTATGGATCGTCAGTCTCTGCGTCGGGCCGTTCGTTCCGTCGTTAAAGGAATCGATGTTCGTTACTTTGCCGACGAGCTGATGGTTCTGGTCATAGTTGTTGGGCTCGCTTACGTAGACGGCGTCCCAGTAGGGCCGCCCCATTGGCCGCCGGAGGGCAAGGACCTCTTTTTTGTCGACGATCTGCTCCGCGAGGATCACGCTGTGGCCGTCGATCATGACGCGAGAGCCCGTTACCTGGACCTGGTCCTTTATATTGATATGGGTGTGCTGGTTGTTGACGAACCACTCTGGGCCGACATCCACATGCCAGACGACGCCCTTTGGCGTGGTCACGAGGAGGGTAACCGCGTTTCCCATCCCCTTCATGGGCGGCGCGACCTCCTTTCCGGTCACCCTTCCCTTGAAGGTTATCACGCTGCTCGTGTTGTAAAGCCGGTTGTAGGGCGAATCCGCGTTGTAGCCGGCCGGCCCGCTGATCACGACCGGCTGGGCGACGGCGAGCCCAAAGAGACTCGCCAGGAACAAAACGACTGCGGCTAGTTTCATCGTCATTCTCTCCACTTGCCTCGAACAAGTGTTAGACGACGATTCTCGGAAAAGAGCCTAACGCGACCAGGGCAGCGGGATTTGCGGCTTGTACTTCCGCCCTCCCCTGTGGATCATGTCCTCGATCCTCTGGATTCGTTGGTTGTCGGCTGGGTGGTCGCTCAGGAAGGGGGGCGGCTTGGAGCCGGGAATCGACTTGAGGAGCCGGAACACATCGGCCATACCCTCCGGGTTGTAGCCGGCCTTGATCATCGCTTCGTAGCCGCCTTCGTCCGCCTCGCTCTCATGCTTTCGCGAGTAAGGAAGATTGACAAGGACGTCGAGCCCGATGCTGGCGAGGTCGGCCGTGTTGCGGTTGGCGTGCATGAGGATCAGGCCGAGGTCCAAGAGGAGCCCTTTTTGCTGTTGGTCGCGGTACTGATACGCCCAGTGCTCCTTGCGAACGTGGGTGAGCTCGTGACCAAGGACGGCCGCAAGCTCGTCTTCGGTCATCAGCTTGTCCAGAAGGCCCGTGTAAAAGAAGGTAGGGCCTCCCGGCAGGGAAAAGGCGTTGACCTCCTTGTCGTCGATCACGTCGAACGAGTATTGCCAAGGCTGTCCCTTATCGTCGAAGGTCGCCAGGATCTTGCCGGCGACGCGTCGGAGCACTTTCACTCGCTCGTCGTAAGGCGGAAGAACCTTTGCCTTGCTGCGAAGGTCGCTCGCCGCCTGAAGCCCGAGCTTCACCTGCTGCTCTTTACTCGGCTTGCCGAACTGGGCGTTCGCCACGGTGCTCATGGAGAGCGCGGCGAGCGCGACGAGGGGGAGTGCCAGGGACCGCTTCATGGTTTCTTTGACGAACCTACCATACGCAACGTTGCTTTAGCTAAGTCGGAGGGCGGGCTTCGGGTTTGACTTGGAACGCAGCCGGTAAAGAAGCAAGCCGTCCCGTCCGGCGTAGAGGCTTGACAGATTTTGCCCAATCGTACGGAGGATAATCCGGCAACGCGACGTGGACGGGCTCCGTCCATTGAGTGTATGTCGAATCCCGGCGACGATCCGTCTTGGCTCCGATACCAAGATCAGATGAACCAAGAGAATCTGCGAACGCTTGAGATTCTCCATCGAGTGTACGGCGGGATTACCGCCCTTCTTTCGTGCTGCGTAGCCTGCTACGTCACCTTCGTGCTCGGAATTCTCGGCTTCGCCGCGAGCCAGGATCGCCATGCGGGCGGGCCTCCTGTCGCGGTTGTAGGCATCTTCGCCGTCATCTGGATCGTCGTTATCGCTTTGGTCGGCGGGCTCGCGATCATGAACTTCGTCTGTGCGAACTGGCTGCGCGATCGGCGAAATTGGACGGGCGTCGTGATCGTTTCCGCGTTCAACTGCCTGCATATGCCTCTCGGAACGGCGCTTGGCGTCTTTACCCTGATCGTCGTGAACCGGCCGAACGTTCGCAGCCTCTTCTCGTGAGCCGGTAATCTGGCGCGAATGCGCGCGGTCGTTCAGCGGGTTTCTCGGGCCTCGGTTACCGTCGATGGGGAAGTTGTCGGACGATGCGGCCAGGGCCTGCTTGTTCTCGTCGCCGCCCATCGCGACGATACGGAGCGGGAGGCCGCAAAGATGGCCGACCGCGTCGCCAAGCTGAGGATCTTCAACGACGCGGAAGGGAAGATGAACCTAGCCCTCGGCGACCTCGATCCCCCAGGCTCCGTCCTCGCTGTCTCCAACTTCACGGTCTACGGTGAGACGGCGAAGAACCGGAGACCCAGCTTCATCGAATCCGCGCCGTATGATGCCGGGAAGGAGCTGTACGAGTCGTTCCTGACCTCGCTGCGGGCCATGGGCGTCCACGTGGAGTCGGGCATTTTCGGCGCTCACATGGATGTGGAACTCGTCAACGACGGCCCGGTGACGGTGATCGTGGAGGGGTGAAGGATGATCATCGAGGGCTGATCCCTGATTCCTGATTCAGATGAAGCAGTGGAAGGGATCAGCCATCAGCCATCATCCCCCCACGACCGGCGGCTTCCAGCCTTTCTTGCCTCGATAAAGCCAGATTTCGCGGAGGGCCTTCTGATCGGCCGTGGCGTTCGGGTCTTCCGCGATCTCGAGGCTTGGGCGGCTGAGGGAGGCTGCGGTGACCGAGACGTCCATCGTCTGATCGCCCCGCTTCACTTTGAAGGCGACGGCGTCGCCGGGCTTGATCTTGGCGACCGCAGCCGCGGCAGCGGCCGGCGTGGACACATCGGTTCCGTTGATGCTCAGCACGACGTCGCCGCGCTCCAATTTGCCCCGCCCGGCTGCCGTGACGAGAGCGATGCTCAGTCCGCCTTGCCCTCGGCCGAACGTCGCCCCGAAATCGGTGAACTCTTTGTCGGTGGTCGCCATGGTAAGGCCGACTTTGGCCAATTGAGCCTCGACCGGCATCTCGCCGCCGTGCATGATGATCCGATCGTACATCTCGCCGAGAGCAGGGCCGCCGAAGTGCACGCACTGCTTTCGGATTTCATCCTCCGCGAAGCCGGGCTGGCTGTTCTTGCACATATCCCAAAGGGCGTGCTCCACATCGTCCAGCGAGTGCTTGCCCTTCGTTTGGCTGAGGATTTCGATGTCCAGGCAGACGCCTGCGACGACGCCGAGGTCGTAATAGCTGATCTTGTAGCCGTTGCTGTTGCCCTGTCCGTTGTTGGCATCCTTGACCCGGAAGCTGGCTTCGTATGGCCCGACTTCGAGGCGGCTCGGATTGCTGCGGACTCGGCCAACGTTGGTGCAGATCGTGGCGTACCACTTCTTGTCGTTCCAGTAGCCATAACGGGTCATGAGCTGGTGCGCGTAATACTCGGTGATCCCTTCCAGCCACCAGAGCGCGCCGGTTTCCGGGAGCTTCGTGTAGTCGAACGGCCCGAGGACGCGCGCGCGAATCCGCTTCACGTTCCACAGATGGAAGAATTCGTGGGCGTTAACGCCGATGATGCCCGGCCCGAGGCCGTTCGCGAGGGTGATTTCCGTGCTCGCGAGATGTTCCAGACCGCCCCCTCCGTCCGGCCGGTTCCCCACGTTGAAATGCCAGACGTAGTGGGTGTACGGCGGGTGGTTGCCGAAGAAGTCGTTTTCCGCCGCCGAGATAAAGCTGCACGCCTTAAGCAATTTGTTCGTATCGACGTCGTTACGGGCTGGGCCGTACATCGCGAGAATGTGCGGACGACCGTCGACGACGTAGTGCAATTCGCGATATTTGCCAAAGGTCACCGGATTGTCTGCGAGGACGTCGTAGGTCGGAGCCGTGAAGTGTCCCTTCGCGCCATCGAGGCCGGTCGCGATATTCCATCCTGAGGGAAGATCGATAGTCAGATCGCACTTCTCTTCCTTGCGATCGACGACATAAACGTAGCTGGAGGGGCCGCGATAGTGCCCCGTTTCTTCCGAGATCGAAACTGGGACCGTATAGCTGAACGTAACTACTCGAGCGCCAGGCGTCGAAAGTGTCCACGTGTAATCGTTGGGCTTGATGGGATCGACATCCTTGCCATCTACCGTCGCCTTGACGTCGTCCACATTCTTCCAAAATGGAGTAAACGGATAGTCGTAGGAGCCCGGACCCCAACTGGGAATTTGGAGTTGGGTTACCGCGCTTTCGACCGGAATTCGAAGCGTCACCTGCATCCGCTGCTGGCCGTCCGCTTGGGGGATCGCGACCCGATAATCGATGTCGGCCCAAGCAACGGCGAACTGAGAAAGAAAGGCGGCAACGAGTGCCGCGTTACGCACTGCCATTAATCAAAGTATAAGGCCTCTGGCACCATCTTGGGAGGCGGATCGTCTGGAGTTTCGCCAGGCTCATTCTAACTTTCGGGGCGGACATGAATCGTTTGAGGAAATCCTGTGGAAAAAGTTGGCGACATCGGGGGACATGCAATAGAATATCTGCATTTGCTGCCAGAGGGACTCTTATGGACACCTTAAGAACTGGTTAGATCGTATGAGCAAGTTTAGTAAGCGCAATGAGGGGGTCCTAGCCTTGCTTTCTAAAGGGATGCCCGACTTTCAGGTATGCAAAATACTTGGAATAACGGTACCCAGTCTCGAAAATGCCATTGAGCATACCGAGGAATGGCTGGAGGCCAATCCCGAAGAGATCGAGTTGCGCTTACTTTACGAGAAGGCCGTTCGGGCTCGGTTGGAAAACACGCTCCGCGGGATGCAGGCTCGCTTCTCCGCTCTGCTCGACGGGATGCTCTCGGCCGTGCTCATCGTCAATGGCCGGACCGGCATTATCCGGCAGGTTAACCGCCGAGCCGAGGACCTTTTCGGTTACGCTCCCGGCCAACTTGTCGGCGTTTCCGTGGAATTGCTCGTGCCGGAGCATCACCGAACGATCCATCCCGCATATCGGATCGGCTTCCTCGGCAGTACGCGGAAGCGCGACATGGGTTACCATCCCCCGATCTACGCCCTGAAAGCCGATGGCGAAAAGATCGAAATGGCGATCTCGCTGACTGCCTCCACGACCGGCGACGACGTCATGGTGGTTTGCACGGAATACGGCGCCTGGGAGGCTGCCGCGAACTTTAGGCGCGAAGAATCCGGCGTCTAGGCGCTTTTTCCGATCTACGGTGTAGGCGGCAACGAAGAGGAACATTTCGTCGGTCGTCTGCTCCCCGAAATGCACGAGTTTCGGCGGATGACTGGGATTGCTCGGATTGTCGGCGGAATTGTCGTATATGGCTTCGACGTGAATCTTCGATCCGGCGGGAATGTGCATCGGCGTCTTCAGCATGTAAGCCATCTGCCAGTTGAAGTCCCACTTGTCGACATAGACCAGAGGCTTTTCGGTCCCGTCGGGGAACGTCGCCCACGCCTTCATGGACTTGCCGAGGAGGTGCATGTGCGGCATTACCGAGTACACGGTGACGTCGGCTGGGATGTTCCGCGTCAGGGAAACCTTGTAGTCCTTGGCCCCTGCTGGGATGCGCAGGATCGGGTTCAACATCCAGTCGAGCCTCATTTCGTCGCTCACCGGGACCTTTGAGAAGTAAAGGCCGATCTTGGTCCGGTCGATCTCTTCCTTGCCGCTTCGATGATAGTGAATCTGAAGCACGATCTTGGTTCCCGGCTCGACTCGGAAGGCGGTCCCCGGCGGCGTCATCCGCGGCCGAAGACCGGGCGCCCATCCGCCAAGGCTGCCGGAGGGCACGAAGCCGGGGCCGCCGAAGGTTTCGTATCCCGGCTGCCCGTCCGTCTGGGCGGCATCCTTCTTGACGGCCATTCCGGTCCGGTCGAGGAAGGCGATCACGTGGTGGACGACGCGGGGATTGCCCGGCCTGACGGTCATGGCGGTTATCCAGACCGGCTCCTTGAAATCATAGTCCATCACGAAATTCCGGTAGATGTCCGATCCCTCCGCGCCGACCTTGAAGTCGCGCGAGGGCGACAGGATGACGTCCGGCTTACCGAGCGCCCATTCGCTCGCGAATTTCGGCGCGGGTGGCTCCTTCTTCGGATCGCCTCGCGGCGCTCCGGCGGCTTCCCAGCGCTTGAGGGTTTCGATCTCTACGGGGCTGAGTCGGTTCTCATCGAGGAACTCGTCGTAGCCATGCACGGCTTTCCAAGGAGGCATCAGGCCAGACTGAGTGACCGTCGCCTCCATCTTCGCCCACTTCTTTGCGTTGTCATAGCCGATTAGAGAGAAGGGAGCGACTTCGCCGGGGCGGTGACACTCGACGCAATGGGCGTTGAGGATCGGCGCGACGTGCTCCGCGTAATTCACTTTCGCTACGGAAGGAGCGGAATCTTTGTCCGGGATCGCCGTCGGACCATTCGCCATGCAGGCAAAACCGGCCAAGGCCAGGGAACCACCGATGAGAAGGATGCGCGTCGCTTTCATAAACCGATCTCCCTATTCTCCATGATTTGCGTTATTCCGACAGTAAAATCCGCGCATGCCTGAGCGCAGGGTGTTAGTGACGGGAAGTTCTCGCGGAATCGGCCGCGCAATCGCGGTGCGGCTCGCGAACGACGGTTGGTCGGTGGCTGTCCATTACGGCTCCGAAAAGAGCGATGCCGAGAAGGTAAAGAAGGTGCTGGGTAAGCGCTTTTCCGGCATGTATGAGGCCGACCTCAGCGTCCCCGCGACCGCTCCGAAGCTCTTTGCCGAAGTTCTGAAAGACGGCCCAGTTCACGCCCTCGTCAATAACGCTGGCGTCTATATGCCGCTCGACTTCCTTGGCGCGGGCGACGCCGCCTTTGCCGCCAACCTTCATCGAACGTTCGCCATCAACTACGAATCCCCGACCCTGCTGATGCGAGCCGCCGCGAAGTACTTCGCCAAGCACGGCGGCGGGAAGATCGTCAATGTCGCGAGCCGGGTCGGCTTCAAGGGGGAAGGGGGAGCCGCCCTGTACGCGGCCTCGAAGGCGGCGATTATCAACATGACCCGGAGCCTCGCCGTCGAGCTCGCTCCGAAGCACGTGTCGCTCTATGGCATCGCGCCCGGCTGGGTTGAGACCGCGATGGCCAGGGAAGGAATGGAGGCGAGAAAGAAGGAGATTATCGATTCGATCCCGCTCGGCCGCATCGCGACGCCCGAAAACTGCGCGGCTGCGACGTCCTTTCTGCTCTCAGATGACGCGAGCTATCTAAGCGGCATCGTGATCGACATCAACGGCGCCAGCTACTTCCACTGAGAGGCTTTCGCCTCACTCCTCCTTGTCGGAGCGGTCAATCGTTGGTAGTTTGATTGGCAACTTTGAAGGACTACGGCACTTTCTTGCGCCTCTGGATCGGCCAATCCGTTTCCGGATTGGGTAGCCAGCTCACCGGCTTCGGCCTCGCGGTTTGGGTATTTCAGAAGACCCATTCCGTGGGCATGATGGCGATGATCTATATGGCGACGGCTGTCCCCGGAATCCTTCTTTCCCCCTTCCTGGGCGCTCTCGTCGACCGGATCAACCGGAAGAAGATGCTGCTCTTTTCTGACTGCTTCGCCGGAGTCTTCAGCCTCTTTCTGGCGGTCATCCTGACGACGGGAACCCTCCAACTCTGGGAAGTCTATCTGGTGGCCGGGGCGGGCTCGATCGCGACCACGATCATGTGGCCGACGATGTCGGCGACGACCTCGCTCCTCGTTCCCAAAGAGCAGTTTGGCCGGGCCACGGGCCTCCTCCAATTCGGAGACGCCGGGTCGGTCATCCTCGCTCCGATCCTCGGCGGCTTTATCTACGGCTATCTCGGCCTGAAGGGGCTCCTCTTCGCGGACGTCTTCTCGTTCCTCTTCGCGATCACGATGACGCTTCTCTGCCACATTCCGCAGCCGGAAGACACGGCAGAGGGCGTCAAGGCAAGGCAAAGCTTCTGGAGCGAGGCATCGTTCGGATTTCACTTCGTCTTCGCCCGCACCGGGTTGATGATCCTGCTCTTCTACTTCATGTTCATCAACCTTGTGCTTCCGATATCCACGACGCTGATCGCGCCGATCATCCTGAGCCATTGGGACGCCAGGACGCTCGGTTTCGTCCAGTCGATGGCGGGCGTCGGCATGCTGGTCGGCACCGCGATCATCGCGGCTTGGGGCGGGCCGAAAAAGAAGATTTACGGCCTCCCGATCTTCGGCATCGTTACGTTTGTGGCCTCGCTTCTCATGCTGTTGCCGCTTAACATCGCCACGATGAGCGCCTGTTTCTTCATTATCATGGTGTCCTCGCCGATCGTGAATGCTTGCAGCCAGGTGATCTGGCAGCGAAAGACGCCGGCCGACGTCCAGGGCAAGGTCTTCGCCGTTCGGCGCATGTTCGCTTGGTTCATGACGCCGCTGGCTTACGGCATCGCCGGACCTCTCGCCGACCGGGTCTTCGAGCCGAACCACCACCCCGCCGAATGGCTGCAAAGGTTTTCGCACGGCCTCGTATCGAGCGAGCCGGGCGCCGGACTTCGATCGATGTTCGTCGTCTCCGCAATCCTGACTCTGATCGCCTCGCTCGCCGTTTTTCTATTGCCGCGCTTCCGTCACTTGGAAGAGGAGTTGCCGGACGCCGAGCTCAAGGCGAAGCCGGAAGCCGCTCCCGAACCGATATTGACGACGGCGTAGCGTAGAATCGCCTTTGATGCATTGGCTCGGACTCCTCCTCTCTGTCGTCGCATTCCAGACCGTCTCCCCCGGCAAGTTTCAGCGGAAGATCACGAAGACCGTCGGAGGCAACTACCTCCTCTACCTCCCGGAGGGTTACGAGACGAGCAAGGAACGCTACCCGCTGGTGCTGTTCCTACACGGCTTCGGCGAGCGGGGCGACAACTTGGAGCAGCTCAAGGTTCACGGCCCGTTCAAGGAGATCGCCAAGGGCCGCAAGTTCCCGTTTATCATCGTCGCACCGCAGATGCCGCTCACCGAGACGACGTGGGATGTGGACAAGCTGACCGGCCTCCTCGACGAGATCGAATCGAAGTATCGAGTCGACAAGAAGCGGGAATACGTGACGGGGATCAGCATGGGCGGATTCGGCACGTGGGCTCTCGCCGCCTATACGCCAAAGCGTTTCGCGGCGGCCGCGCCGATTTGCGGAGGCGGCAATTTCCTCGCCGCTTACCAGCTCAAGGACGTGCCCGTTTGGGCGATCCACGGCGACAAAGACCCGTCCGTACCAATCGCCCTCGACGAATCGATGGTGGACGCCCTCAAGCGAGCCGGTGGCGACGTAAAGTTCACGGTCGTCAAGGGCGGACTCCACGATGTCTGGACGCCGTACTACGAGGGAACCGAGCTATACGACTGGCTTCTCCGGCACCGGCTTCGTGACCGGTGACCAGTCACCGGTCACCGGTCCTTACTCAGCCGTAACCCCAACTCCTTCCACTGGGCCTCATCGACCGTACTCGGAGCGTCCATCATCGGGTCGTAGCCGCCGCCGATCTTGGGGAAGGCGATTACCTCGCGGATGTTCTCCGTGTCGGTGAGGAGCATGACGAGCCGGTCGATGCCGGGGGCGATGCCGCCGTGAGGAGGCGCGCCGTAGCTGAAGGCTTCCAACATGTGGCCGAAGCGCTCCTGCTGAGTCGCAGCGTCGATGCCGAGTAGCGAAAAGACGCGGGCCTGGATATCGGCGCGGTGGATTCGGATCGAGCCGCTCGCCATCTCGACGCCGTTGCAGACCACGTCGTAGCAATCCGCGCGCACCTTTTCAGGATGGCCTTCGTCGAGAAAGTGCAGGTCCTCGTCCTTCGGCCCGGTGAACGGGTGGTGGACGGCGTCCCAGCGCTTCTCATCTTCGTTCCACTCGACAAGGGGAAAGTCGATCACCCAGCAGAACTTGAGGATTTGGGGATTGCGCAAGCCGCACCGCTCGCCGATCTCGTTGCGGAGGCGGTAGAGGACATTGTTCCCAGCCAGGTATTCGTCTGCGATGAAGAGGAGCAGATCGCCTTCCTCCGCCTGAGATAGGGATAGGATTTGGGCCTGTTCTTGCTCAGAAAAGAACTTGGCGATGGAGCCCTTCAGGGAGAGGGTATTGGGGTGTTGGGGCGTTGGGGCATCGGCATGGGCTTCTACCGAAAGAGAAGCCAGGCCCTTTGCGCCGAATTCCTTGCAGAATTCCTCGAGCTCACCGACCTGCTTGCGGGAAAGTTGCGCCCCGCCTGGGTAACGCACGCCGCGGATAAAGCCGCCCTTCTCAGCGGTTGAGCGGAAGACTCCGAATTCGCTACCCTTGACGGCCTCGGTGATGTCGAAGATTTCCAGTCCAAAGCGGAGATCCGGCTTGTCGCAGGCATAGCGCCGCATTGACTCGTCGTAGGTCAGGCGGGTGAACGGTTCGACCGGCTCCTTGTCGAGGCCAAACTCCTGGATCGCGCCGTTCAGTACGTCGCGCAGCAAACCCTCCGCGACCTGCAGGACGTCCTCCTGGGTCACGAAACTCATTTCGAGGTCGAGCTGGGTGAACTCGGGTTGGCGGTCGGCTCGCTGGCTTTCATCACGGAAGCATTTGGCGATCTGGTAGTAGCGCTCGATGCCCGCGACCATGAGGAGCTGCTTGTACTGCTGCGGGCTCTGGGGCAGCGCGTACCACTTGCCCGGCTCCAGGCGGTAGGCGACGAGATAGTCCCGCGCGCCCTCGGGCGTCGAGCGGGTGATGATGGGCGTCTCCGTCTCGACGAATCCCCGTGAATCGAGGTAGGCCCGCATTCGGCGCACGATGGAAGCCCGCACCGCGAGGCGGCGGTACATCGAGGGGCGGCGCAGGTCGATGTAGCGGTGCTTGATCCGCAGTTCCTCGTTGACGTTCGCCATCTGGCCTTCGTCGCTCACGGGGAAGGGAAGCGGCTTGGCTTGGCTGAGGATGACGACTTCTTCCGCAATGACCTCGATCTCACCGGTCGCGATGTTCGGATTCTTGGTTGATTCGTCTCGCTCATGGACGAGTCCGCGAACCGCGAGGCAGGTCTCGCTCCGCAGCTCCAACTGGAACTTGGCTGGATCGATGAAGATTTGAACGATCCCCGTCCGGTCGCGCATGTCGACGAAGAGGAGGCCGCCGAGGTTGCGTACCTTGTGCGCCCACCCGTTGAGAATCACTTGTTGCCCGGCGTCTTGGGCACGCAGCTCGCCGCACGATCGTGTCCGTTGGAGGAATGCCATGAGCTATGCAGGATACCCGTGAGGGGGATTTTCCGGCCTTGGCGCGCCGCCTCGTTTCAACCAGGCGACGAGGACGAAGCTGATGATCACGAGGAGAGCCCAAGAGCTGATCTTCTGCCCCTCGACCAGCGACCAGGCGTGAACCTGGCGCGGGTATTGCCAGGCGGAAAAGTAGGTGGCGATGTTCTCCGCGACCCAGACGAAGAAGCCGATCAGCAAAAAGGCAACCGACATCGGCATTCCGAGCCGCCTTTCCATCAGGTCGAACTCGACCCGCGTCCGCCAGAACGCGGCGAACACGCCCGCGCCGAGAAACCAGCGGAAGTCCATGATGTAGTGGTTGGTGAAGAAGTTGGCGTAGATGCCGGCCGCAAGCGAAAGCATCAGCCAATCGGCAGGCATGCGGAGCATCTTCAAATCGAACCGCCGCCACGCCTGGCACATGTAGCTGGCGACGCTTGCGTACATGAAGCCGCTGTAGAGCGGCGCCGTGCTCACCTTCGTGTAGGCGAACTCCGGGTAGGACCACGAGCCGACATGGGTCTTGAAAAGCTCCATCGCCAGCCCGATCAGGTGGAAGACGCAAATGACCTTGAGCTCCTTGATCGTCTCCAGCCTGGATTTCACCATCGCCCATTGGATGAGCAGGCAGCAGATCAAGATGAAGTCATAACGGGGAAGCCCGGGGATGTGGACGAACTTCGACATCGCGAGCGAGGCGAAGACGCCGAGCGGGAAGATGCAGCAGAGTAACTCGGTCCAGGCGAAGGCGAGGAAAAGCCTCCAGGCCGGCGTCGGCTTCCTCGACGGGTTTTGCGGAGTTTGGAGGGGCGGCGGTTCCTCGACGGCTAAGTTGCTCTGCCCCACTCAATGATGTAACAGCCGCGGTTGCCGAACCGTGCCGTACGCGGGTTTCAACCCGCATACTCGCTAGGCGAGCTTTAGCCCAACCTATAGCGCACCGCGCTATATGTTGGGTGTTTTACGGCAAGAACACTGCGCGTTCCTCTGGGGTCGGTAAACGGCAGGAAGATTTCTTGCCCCAGATCCGGTAGCGCATGCCGGCGATCCGTTTGTAAAACCAGTCCCTGACGGGACGAGGAAGAACGAACAGCAACGTAGCCACAGCCTGCCAAAACCCGCCCAAGCCTTGCAGCACCTTCAGAATCGCGGTCGAGCGGACGAACTTGCCTTGTCCGGTGACGAGGACGACGGTGGAGAGCCCGGCCTCTTCCGCGTATTCCGGAACCACCCGGTGCGCCGTCTCACCCTGGAGCGAGCCGAAGCGGAAGTAGCGGCGCTTGTCGCGCTTGATCACGAAGTCGACGGTGCTGTTGCAGAGGTTGCAGACCCCGTCGAAGAACAGGGCGGGGTGCTCGCTGAATTCGCTCAGCGGGACATCGCCAGTTGAATCAGATCGCGACTCGGTTTGAATGTGACGTCCTCCTTCACGGTTTCGAGCACTTGCACAGGTATTTCCGGATGGCCCTCCAAAAGAGCGCCGATAACGTCTTCTACGAGCCGTTCGGGCGTCGAAGCGCCAGAGGAAATGCCGACGGTCTTGTAGTCCTGTCGCCACTCGGGCTTGACCTCGGCCGGCATGAGCAAGAGATGGGATTCGGTGCCGAGGGAAGCGGCGACCTCGCGGAGTCGGTTCGAGTTCGAGGAAGTCTTTGAGCCGACGATCAGGACGAGATCGCACCGCAAAGCGAGTTCGCGAATCGCGGACTGCCGGTTTGTCGTCGCATAGCAGATGTCTTCCTTCTGAGGCGTCTCTATGTGCGGGAAGCGCCGTTTCAGGACATCCATCGTCGCCTTGACCTCATCGACGCTCAAGGTGGTTTGCGTCAGGACGGCGAGGCGGTCGTGGTGGGGAAGCTCAAGAGCTTCCGCGTCGGCCGGGGTCTCGACGAGCAGCATTCGGTCCGGCGCCTCGCCCATCGTGCCCTCGGCCTCGACGTGGCCGGCATGGCCGATGTAGACCATAAAGTAGCCCTTTTGCGCGAAGTGGCGGGCTTCGTTATGCACCTTCGTGACGAGCGGGCAGGTCGCGTCGATGACGGTGAGGTTGCGCTGATTCGCTTCCTCGCGTACTTGGGGAGAGACGCCGTGCGCGGAGTAGACGACGACCGACCCGTTGGGAATCTCCGAGATCTCCTCGACGAAAACCACGCCGCGCTCCTCGAAGCTGCGGACGACGTGCTCGTTGTGGACGATGGCGTGGCGCACGTAGACCGGCGCGCCGTGAATTTTCAGCGCCAGATCGACGACCTCGATGGCATACGCCACCCCGGCGCAGAAGCCTCGCGGCGCGGCCAGGATGATCTTGTCCACATGGTCATTGTACCGGTCGCCGGAACCTCCCCCCCAACCCCCCTCCTCAGTTTCTGGACCCACCATCGTAACTCTGAGGAGCGGCGAACCACGAAACCGAGAGAGTGGGCTCGGAACCCGGCTATTCTTTCAAACATGGACCCCGTCGCCCTCAACAAGATGCTCGAAGGCCGCGTCAAGGATTTGGCTTCGATGCGGCGCGGATCGAGCAAGGAAGACTTGGACGCACGGCGAGTCCACGTGCTCAAGGCCCTGGGCCTCTTCCCCCTGCCGCCCCGCCCGGACCTGAACGCCCGGGTTACCGGGACGATCACCCGGGAAGGCTACCGAATCGAGAAGCTCCGCTACGAGCCGAGGCCCGGCCTGCTCGCGACGGCCCACCTCTACCTGCCTGACGGCCAAGGCCCATGGCCGCTGGTCGTGAGCGCCCATGGGCTCTGGAAAGGGAAAAAGTCCGCGCCGGTAGTCCAGGCCCGCGGCATCGCTTTTGCCCTGCGCGGATTCGCGACCCTGATCGTCGATGCGCCCGGCAACTTCGGCGAGGACCTGAGCGTGGACGAGCGCGGCCTCATCGGGGCTCCCGCCGACCCGGCCCTCATCATGGGGGCTCCATGGATCGGAGAATATGCCTGGGACCTGATTCGCGGCGTGGACGCCTGCCTCGGCCGCTCGGACATCGACCCTGCCAAGATCGCCGTGACCGGCGAAGGAGACGGCGGGATCGCCGCCCTCATGGCTTTCGCCGTCGAGCCCCGATTCGCCTGCACGGCTCTCGTCTGTACGGCGCCGACCCTCGAGCAGAAGTCGCTGGAGTCGATGGCCCAACTGGGAATCCCTGGCCTGGCCCTTTGCGGCGACTTCTCCGATATCCTCGCTCTTCGCGCTCCGGCTCCGGTGATGCTGTTGGCTGCGGCGAACGACGACCGGTTCGATTCCGAAGATGTCGCGCGAACCGCTGAGAAACTGACGAAGACGAGTCGAAGCGCCCGATTCGAGCTTTTCGAGGGCGGACACGACTACAACCGGAGAATGCGGGAGGCCGTGGCCGCCTTCCTCGCCGAACATCTGCAAGGAGAACCGGCTCGCGGCTATCTTCCGGAGTTAAGGCCGCTCACCGACGGCGCCCAGAATCCCTACCCGGCCGGCACGGTCCCCAAGGATGATCCGGAAATGTTCGTGACCGATTGGCAGGGCCGCCAAACCCTGACCTTCCAGGACATTCTCAAGCAGAACTTGGCGGAAGCCCATCCCGAGCCGTTGCATGTCGAGGACCGGATCGCGCCGTGGCTGAAGTACGGCCATCCGGGTCGCCTGGACTCGGCCCTCACCCTCGGAATCCACGACATGCCGTCCGTCCCGTCCCCCAAGACGACGCCTTCGATAGGGCTTCCGTATGAGCTTCTCGACGCGCGCCTCGCCATCATGGCCGGGTTGAGCGTTCCCGAATTCCTCGCTCAGACGCTCCACTTGTCATTAGCAGGCGGACCGGAAACGTGGGAGGCCCAAGCTATCGCCGGAGATGGGCTCTCGGCGATGATCGCCAGCGTCAAAACGCTGATCAAGTCGGCTTCGCCGGATGCGGTTCCGACGAAGATCGTGGCCGAGGGACCGGTCGCGAGCCTTACCGCGATGTTCCTCAAGCTTTATCGGTCGGCAATCGAGATCGAGACGACGCACACCTGGTCGACTTGGGCGGATTTGACCAATCTTCAGGTGAGTCAGCTTATACAGCCGCAGGCCTGCTATTTGGATTGGCCGTTCTGAAGCTGGGCACAGATCGCCTCTCCCATCTCCCGAGTCGAAACCAGGCGCGAGCCCGGTTCGGAGATGTCGGCGGTTCGAAGGCCCTTTTCCAGCACGGCCTCGACCGCGTCTTCGATCCGCCGGGCCCCCGCGTCGTCTTCGAGCGAGTAGCGAAGCATCATCGCGCAGGAAAGGATGGCGGCGATCGGATTGGCCTTGTCCTGACCGGCGATGTCGGGAGCGGAACCATGAATTGGCTCGTAGAGTCCGAAGACCTTCCCATTCTTCGGATCGCTGAGGGAAGCCGAGGGAAGCAAGCCGAGCGAGCCGGTAAGCATCGAAGCCTCGTCGGAGAGGATGTCGCCGAACATGTTCTCAGTAAGGATCACATCGAATTGAAGCGGATTCCGCACAAGCTGCATCGCGCAATTGTCGACGAGCATGTGAGAAACCTTTACGTCTGGGTTCCGCTCGGCGAACTCGGAGACGACTTCACGCCACAGCCGCGACGTTTCCAACACGTTCGCCTTATCCACGCTGACGATTTCGCGTCGCCGTTGCCGCGCGATGGCAAAAGCTTGCCAGGTGATTCGTTCAATCTCCGAGCGGGAATAGATACACGTATCGACGGCGACCCTCCCGTCTTCCCGCCTCTCCCTCGGCTTTCCGAAGTAGATGCCTCCGGTTAGCTCGCGCATGACGACGAGATCGATCATCGCCGCGTCGCCTTTGATTGGCGAGGCGGCGGCGAGGGCCTTCAGCGTCTTCGCGGGGCGGACGTTCGCGTAGAGATTTAACTCGGCGCGGAGCGGGAGAAGGGCGCCGACCTCCGGGCGAAGAGAGACCGGCTCGACCTTGTCCCACTTTGGTCCGCCGACCGCTCCAAGCAAGATTGCGTCGGCAGACTTGCACAAATCGAGGGTCGATGTTGGGAGCGGATGCCCACCGTCGTCGTAGGCCGCGCCGCCGATGAGAGCATGTTCAAAGCAGAAATCTTTACGAATCGTTTGTAGGACTCGGACGGCCTGGGCGGTCACCTCGGGACCGATCCCGTCGCCGCCAAGTACCGCGACCTTAAAGGGCATGACCGCAATTATGGCTCTTAGTCTTGGAGCCTGACTCGTGGATCATAGATCCGTGGGGAACCTCACGCCCAACCCCGTCCTCCGTGACGACTGCGTGGAGGCTCTGACGGATTCTAGATCTGAACCGCGCCACACGGGTTTCGCGAACCACGAGTCACGATCTCCGGAGTAAGGTGTCTCGTTGTTTATCAGGGGCCAAAGCGGTCAAAATACGGCTCCTCCATGTCAAATCCTGTCGCCGGTATTATCCTCGCCGCAGGCAAGGGAACCCGAATGAAGTCGGACCTGCCGAAGGGACTCCATCCCGTGCTTGGCCTCCCGATGGTGGAGCTGATCGGGCGAGCTATGAAGCGGGCCGGCGTGGAGAGACCCATCATCGTGATCGGCCACGGCGGGGAAGAGATGATTGAAACGCTCGGCGAGAGCTACGACTACGCCTGGCAGCGCGAACAGCGCGGTACCGGCCACGCGACGATGATGGCGGCCGAATTCCTGAAGGATCACAAGGGCCCGGTCCTCATCGCCCCCGGCGACGCGCCGCTTCTCTCTTCGGAAACTCTGAAGGAACTTGTCGACAGGCATGAGGAAACGAGAGCTAAGTGCACCTTGGCCACGAGCTTCGTCGACGATCCCATCGGCTACGGCCGCGTCGTCCGCGACGGCGCGGGGCGGGTCGCCGGCGTCGTCGAGCACAAAGACGCGACTCTTGAGCAACACGCGATTAAAGAGGTCAGCGCCGGCGTCTACTGCTTCGACGCGGCGACCCTTCTCGCGACGCTGCCGACTCTGAAGAACGACAACGCGCAGGGCGAGTACTACCTGCCGGACGCGCTCGGCGCGATCTACCACGCAGGCGGCGACGTCGTCGCCCTCATCGTCCAGGATCACGAAATCCTGATGGGCGTGAACGACCGCTGGCAGCTTGCCCAAGCGGAAAAGGCGTTGCGGGCCAGGGTCAACCGCCGGCACGCCCTGGCAGGCGTCACGATCGTCGATCCGGATTCGACCTACATCGGTCTCGACGTAACGATTGGGCCGGATACCACGATCGAGCCGAACACCTACTTGCAAGGCGCCACAGTGATCGGTTCGGGATGTCACATTGGTCCCTGCACGAAAATCAAGGGCTCCCGGCTTGGCAACGGCGTGAATGTTTACTTCAGCCAAGTGGTGGAATCCGATCTTCGCGACGGCGTCAAGGTCGGTCCCTTCTCGAATATTCGCCCGGAAACCGTGCTTGGGGTAAAGACGAAGATCGGCAACTTCGTCGAGATCAAGAAGTCGACGCTCGGGGAAGCCGTTGCCGTCAGCCACTTGACCTACATCGGCGATGCCACGGTCGGCGACCTCACGAACGTCGGCGCGGGCACGATTACCTGCAACTACGACGGCTTCAGCAAGCATCAGACGACCATCGGGCGCGATGTCTTTGTCGGTTCGAACAGTACGCTCGTTGCCCCCGTAACGATCGAGGACGGCTCGATGGTTGCCGCGGGCAGCGTTGTGACGCACAATGTTCCTGCGGACGCGCTAGCCCTCGGTCGTGCCCGGCAGGAGGTGAAGGAAGGATGGGTATCTCGGTGGCGGAAGAAGAAGCGGTCAGAAAGCCAACGATAGAGCGTCGCAGCCTGAGCGGCATGAAGCTATTCGCCGGCAACGCCAACCCGGAGTTGGCGCAGGCGGTGGCCGATTATCTTGGCGTACGGCTCGGACGGCTGACCTCCAGCAAGTTCGCGGACGGCGAAATCCGCATCATGGTGGACGAGAGCGCGCGGGGGAACGAGATCTTCCTCATTCAGCCGACTTGCGCTCCCGCGAATGAGAACACGATGGAGCTGTTCATCATGCTCGACGCATTCCGGCGGGCGTCGGCGCGGCGCATCACCGTCGTCATGCCGTACTACGGCTACGCGCGGCAGGATAAGAAGATCAAGCCGAGGGAGCCGATCACGGCACGGATGATCGCAGATTTCATCGAAAATCGAGGCGCGGCGCGCGTCGTCTGTATCGATCTCCACGCGGACCAGATCCAGGGCTTTTTCAATATCCCCGTCGATCACCTTTACGGCGGCCCGATCCTCGGCCGGCACTTCTTGGATCGGGGATTCAAGGAGCGGGACGACCTTGTCGTCGTCAGTCCCGACGTAGCCGGGGTTGGCCGGGCAAAGTCATTGGCGGAAATGCTCTCATGCCCGTTCGTCGTCATCGCCAAGCGTCGCCCCGAGCCCAACAAGGTGGAAGTCGTCGATATCGTGGGCGATTTCGTCGGCAAGAAGTGTCTGATCATCGACGACATGATCGATACCGGCGGCTCGATCATTTCCGGCGCGGAGGCCCTGATCAACCGGGGAGCGGCCGACGTAATGGCCTGCTGCAGCCATCCCGTGTTCAGCCAGAGCGCGCAGCAGCACCTTCAGGACAGCGTGCTTTCCGAGGTCGTCACTTTGGATACGATCCCGATTCCAGCCGAGAAGCGCTTCGACAAGCTGACCGTCTTGACGAGCGCGCCTCTGCTTGGGGAGGCGATCCGCCGGATCTATCTCAACGAATCGGTGAGCGAGCTGTTTCACGGGTGGCGGTAACAGACGAGGATGAGTGAGCCGTCGGAAGAAATCGTCGAAAATTCGGAGCGGACTGCAACGCCCCTGATGTGGCGCGTGAGGCCGGCAAAAGCCAATGGCTCGAAGCTGGCCGTCGTCATGTTGACCGCGGTTCTGGTCCTCCTTATCGGCGCTGTAGTCATGCATAGCGTCTTGTTAGGACTGGCCGGCTCTGCTATGATTCTCGCAGCAACCGCCGAGTTTTGGCTCGGGACGGTGTACAAACTCGACCAAGAGGGAGCAAGTAGTCGAACCGGTTTAAGTTATTCGCGCGTCCTGTGGAAGGATGTCAAGCGCATCGTAACGACGCCGATCGGCATCAAGCTATCCCCTTTGGAAGAAAGCACGAGGCTGGCGCCGTTTCGGGGCATTTTCCTCCGATTCGGCGACGAAGATCGGGTGCGGATCGAGCAGGTCGTGCGTAGTTTGGGTGGAAACGATGTTCGATTTATGGAAGGAAGCGCTGAATGAGGAGGACCGAGACCGGCTACTCGAAAAAGCCGCCGAGGAAATCTCCAAGCGCAAGCTCGAAACTCCCGCCATCCTTTTCCTTGAAATGCACAAGCCGCTGGCCTATGTCGGCAGCCACGCGGCCCTTGCCTTTTCCCCGTTCCTCGTCCCTTTCATGGGGTTCGACGCAGTGAACGATTACAGCCGGCTGTTAAGCGATCGTCAGAACATCGAACGGCTCATCCAGATGCTCGAGAAGAGCGCCAAGGGATCGAGCACTGAGGAGGCTCAATGCAACCCTTCATAAGGGAGGCGCCGAGGATATTAAAGCTGATCCTTGGCCTTGCTGTCTTAACCATCGTCCTAAGCGGTTGTCATAACGTGTTTTGGGAGTACAAGTCCCTCGCCGAATACCAACAGCAGAGGCCGAGCCAGGTCGCCGTTGCCAGCGTCGTCAACCAGGTTCCCTCCAGCGCCACGAAAAATGGCACGTGGTTCTTCTGGAAGATGACGGATAGCGACAAGACCGGCGCCGAATTGGTCGTTCCCGACGACAAGCAGCAGTTTCATATCCAGACCGGAGTCGCAAAGGGCGGCGATATGGATGACGCCGCGAAGACGGCCGGTCTGGCCGAAGGGTCTTACGAGGTCGTGCCTTCCGGCGCGTTCGTAGGCGGTCAGTATATGGACACGGGCTGGTTCGGCATCGTGTTCACGTATTCGATCATCTTCTTCGTCCTCTTCAACATCTTCCGGGCTCGCAAAGGCAAAGACCTCTTCATCCGCCGCATCGCCGGCCTTAACGCGATCGACGAAGCGATCGGCCGCTCGACGGAAATGGGACGGCCCGTCTTGATGGTTCCCGGTATCGGAAGTCTGGACGCGATTTCTGTCCAGGCACTCAACATCTTCGCCTACGTCGCAAAGACGGCGGCGCGCTTCGCGACGCCGATCCGCGTTTGTTGTGCGGATGCGGCCGTGTATACGGTCGCCCAGGAGATCATCCGCGACACTTACCAGCAGGAAGGCCTCATCGACCGCTACGACTTGGACTCCGTACGGTTCATCTCGGATCGCCAGTTCGCATTCGCGGCCGGTGTTTCGGGAACGATCCTCCGCGAGCAGACGGCGGCGACCTTCTTCATGGGGAACTTCTACGCGGAGTCCCTGATCTTCGCGGAAACCGCCAACTCCGTCGGCGCGATCCAGGTTGCGAGTTCGACGCAGATTACGCAGACGCCCTTCTTTATCGCGGCGTGCGACTACGTTCTTATCGGAAACGAGTTCTACGCGGCAAGCGCCTACCTCACCCGCGAGCCGGTGTTGGTCGGCAGTCTCGTTGGCCAGGACTGGTCCCAGATATTGATTATCGCGACCATCATCGCCGGTTTCATCACGGCCAGTTTCGAAATGGGCAACCCGGCATCCGGCGTCACGATGCTCTCCCAAGAAAAGGTGGACGGAGGAATGCATCCCATTCTCGGAGAGGACGGTAAGCCCACAACCCGAGCCATGACTCAAGACGATACGTTCTTCGCGCACCTCATCGTGTCCCAATCCGACCCGGCTTATCGAGGCGAGGTCGCCCGCCTTCCCAATCCGATACCCGTGGAAGTCGACCGAATCAACAGCGAAGCGGCCAAAAAGGCTGGCGGCGGAGGGGATAAATGAACCTCATTCTCGCTCAGACCGATCCGCGGCTTAACTTCTGGAACGGAACGAACGATTCGGTCGGCCTATGGGCCAAGATCATCATTGCCTTCGTTTTGGGTGTGCTGCTTATCGCGGCCCTGACCCGCGTTCCTCCGCAATTCCGCAGGGTCATCGTTACGACGGCAACCTTCATCGCCGGCTTCTTTTACATCGCCCTCTGGCTTTGGCCAGAGCCGATCGGGAAAAAGCCCGGCACCCTTCCAAACGGAGCCGTAGAGTGGGTCGGCTTCAATATCAGCGATGCCGTAAGCGTCGTCGGCGACTTCTACAACATTCTCGCCACGATGCTGCTCGGGCTTGGCGTCTTCTCGGTCCTCCGCATCCACTTGCGAAAGTTTGTCAAGAAGCAGCAGGACTGGGGATTCAGCGCCGTTCTCCTGGCCGGAATCGTCGCGATGGTCTTCTTCGGATACGCCAACTACTTGACCAAGTTTGGCCCGGACGCCGCGAAGCTGGCCGATCAGGCCAACTGGGGCTTCGTGAACTATGGGCAGAACTTGCTCTTCGACGGCATGCTCCAGCAAATGGATGCCGCAATGTTCTCGATCATCGCCTTTTACATCCTTTCCGCGGCGTACCGCGCCTTTCGCATTCGATCGGTCGAAGCCACGATTCTGCTTGCGACCGCGCTGATCGTCATTCTTAGCCTGATGGGATTGGCGGCGTCGATCTGGGGCATGCCCGTCGATGCCCTGTCACCGCACGTCACGTTGAATGGCCAGAGCGTTCCGGACCCTGGATCGTTTACCCAGAATTTCCGATTGGAGAATATCGCGAAATGGTTGACCGACGCTCTCCAAACGTCGAGTCTGAGAGGCATCGATTTCGGCGTCGGTATCGGCACCCTCGCGATGGGTATGAGGCTCTGGCTTAGTCTGGAGAAAGGAGGGGTGAGTCAGTAATGGCCGACGTTCCCGCAAAAAGCTTGGGCGAGAAGCTCCAGTCGATCAACCGGTCGACGCTCTTCCTTATCCTCATCCTTTGCACTTCGGTGCCGCTGTTCTTCCCGGTTAAGCTGCCGAACCGCGCCGACGCGCCGTCGATGGACCTCTACCAGAAGCTGATGACGCTTCCGGAAGGCAGTACGGTCCTCGTTCAGTCCGACTGGACGAACTCGACGCGCGGAGAAAGCGGCGGCCAGTTCAACGCTCTGATGCGCATTCTCATGCGGCGCCACATCAAGGCCTGCATCTATACGGCGGCCGATCCTCAAGCCCCGGAAGTCGCGAGGAACGCGATCGCCGAGTTGAACAAGCAGCAGGATGCCGCGCACCTGCCGGAATACAAGGAATGGGACGACTGGGTTCACCTCGGCTTCTTCCCATCCGCCGAAGGGACGTCCGTCTCGATCGGGACCGACGTCCGCAAGGCCTTCGCCGGAAAGAAGGCGACTCAGCCGAACGGCACCCAGGCCGACGTCTTCGAGTCGCCCGTGCTGAAGAACATCCATGCCGTGCGGGACTTCCCGCTGATGATTCTGATCACGGCGAGCAATACCAGCAACGTCGCGATCGAACGGCTTTACGGCAAAGTGCCGCTCGCGATGATGGTCACCGGCGTTATGGGACCGGAAACCCAGGTCTATTACGACTCGCACCAGCTTGTCGGATTGTCGAAGGGCCTGAAGGGCGTCTACGACATCGAAAACATGATGCAGGATGGCGCGAAGATCGCAGGCCAGACATTCCCGCCCTTTACTGGGCCGGGCGTGATCAATAAAGACTTGGGAACGCGGTACTACCCGACTCTCCATATGGCGTTGCTGCTTCTCATCGTGGCGGTCGTCGTTGGCAACGTTGGAATGTTCTTGAGCCGGAAAAGGAGCACGCAGTGAACGATTTCCTGACCTATAACTTTCTCAAGGTCACCGTCGGCGTGATCTGCACCATTGGCCTCTACACGGTTCTGTACCGTGAGAGCAAGTTCTATCGCTTCTTCGAGCACCTTTTCTTGGGCCTCGCCGTCGGATTCGCGATCGTCGCGCTTTGGACCGAGACGATGAAGGATCTGTGGTGGGACAAGATGGTCGGAACTCAGCCCGACGTTCAAGGCGGGCTCGGGACTCCCGGCTATTGGGCCTATGTGCTGCTGATCCCCATCGGGATCATGGGCTACTTCGTCTTCAGCAAGAAGCACAACTGGATGAGCCGCATCCCGATCGGGATCATCCTCGGCCTATGGGCGGGCCAGCAGCCGAAGGCCTGGTGGACGCGCTATAGCCCGCAGATGCAATCCACTCTGCGCCCGATCTTCCCGACCACGAACACGCTCTTCCATCCGAGCACGGCTCAGTTCAACCCGTCCATTCCCGCCGACAAGCTGGCGATCGACCGCATCGATCACCAGGTCTACTGGAGCCAGGCGATCACGAACCTGATTTTCGTGTTCACCGTCGTCGCCGTCCTTTGCTACTTCTTGTTCAGCTTCGACTTCAAGAGCAAGATCATGAAGTTCATGACGACGAGCGGCCGCTGGCTGCTGATGATCGGCTTCGGAGCGATCTTCGGCTCGACGGTCATGATGCGCTTTACCCTCCTGATCGACCGCATGTACTTCGTGTGGATCGAATGGCTGAAGCACCTCGTGCTTCATATACCTGGGTAGTGCCGGAAACAACCGTCCACGCGATTGTGCTGAGGCGCCGGGACTCTGGTGAGAGTGACCGGCGCCTCACCGTTTTGACTCTCGAAGCAGGAAAGATCGATGTCGTCGCGAAGGGCGCTCGAAAGGCTGGTTCGCGCCTCGCCGGCTCGTCGGATCCCCTCGTGGTCGCCAAGCTGTCCATCGCGACCGGGAAGAAAAACCAATTCATCACGCAGACCCAGCCGCTGGCCTCGTTTCGCGGCCTACGGACCGATTTCGAGAGGCTCTCCTTTGCCCTCGCCCTGTGCGAGCTGTACTCGGCCGTGATCCCGTGGGAGGAGCCCTTTCCGGAAGCCTACGAGCTGTTGACGCGATCCCTGCGCGAGCTCGAGTCTCATGAGAAGCCGCTCGTCGCCCTCGTTTGGGCCGAGCTTCAATTGCTTTCTCTGACGGGTTTTCTCCCCGCCTTCGACCGAAGCTGCGTCGATGGCGAGCCGGTCAAGGAGGCCGCTCCATGGGTTTCGCCTCATGCCGGAGGCTATGTCGACGAGGCCGAAGCGATGCGCTTCACGGATCGGGTTCGGACGCGGGCGGAAGTGCTTTACGGCTTGGCGCGCACGGCCGAGCTCGAAGATCCCCCGCCTCACCTGAGGTTCGCCGACGAATGCCTTGCCTTGTTGCTCTTCTTTTGGCGGCAGATCGCCGAGGCTCCGCTGCCCGCCAACGAAAGCTGCGTCGCCGAGGTCAAGCATGGCTAGGAGTTGGCGAAAGGCCGAGGCATCGCCTTCCAGGCGAGGTGTGCCGAAGCCATCTTGGCTGGTGAAGGGGCTATGCCATTGTCTTTTGGACACTTGTTTATGCCGGTCGTCCCGAGCGAAGTCGAGGGACCTGACGCTGAAACCGCCGGCTTGCGGGCATGCGCCAACTCCGGTTAGGTTCCTCGACTCGCGGCAACGCCGCTCCCTCGGAAGGACAGCCAAACGCAAGGACGCAGTCCCCTCCGCTTCTCGCAACTGGCAGTCAGCTCTGCTCATCATCCTGCTTGCCGGATGCGGTCGGACTCCGACGAGCGCCCCAAATCCTGCCCGGCAAGTCTTTCGCGTGCCGATCGACGTGGCCATGGTTTCGCTCGACCCTGCCCTTGTTTCCGATAACCAGAGCATCGATGCGATCCAGAACACGTTCGAAGGATTGGTCGCCTCGGGCGAAGACAGCCAAATTCACCCTTGCCTCGCCTCCTCCTGGGAAATATCATCCGACGGCGCCACGTACACGTTTCATCTGCTGCATGGCGCATTTTTCCAAAACGGACGGGAATTCGTCGCCGACGACGTGCGGAAGTCCTTCGAGCGAGCTTGCGGGAAGGCTTTGGCCGCGCCGCTCGCCTCGGATTTCTTGAGCGATATATCCGGCATGGCGGCATATCGGAACGGCAAAGCCAAGTCGATCTCCGGCATCCACGTCATCGATCGCTACACGGTAGCGATCACGATCGACACGCTACGAGCTTACTTTCTGGCCAAGCTGGCCCTGCCGGTTGCGTCGATTGTAGCGACCGAGGCGATCAGGGACGGCGTCCACATCCGGTCGGTCGAAGAAATGGTCGGCACCGGCCCATTCCGCATCGAGCGCTACATCGACGGGCAGTTGATGGTGCAGAAGGCCTTTGCCCGCTATCACGGCGGTAAGCCGCCTCTGGACGAGATCGACCGTCCCGTGATGCGCGATTCCGCCGAGCGGCTGAACGCGTTCAAGCGGCATGAGATCGACATGGTGCCGCAACTGGCGAGATCGGACTACGTCGCCCTCCGAAACGATCCCGCTTTTAAGGATCAGCTTCATTTGGAGCCTCGGGCGACCCTCGTCTACCTGGCCTTGAATGTGAAAGACTTCCCGGATCGGCGAGTCCGCCAGGCGATCGCCATAGGAATCGACCGCGAGGAGATCGCGAGCGACACCCTCTACGGAACGGTGACTCCGGGACGGGGTCTTTTGCCGCCCGGCGTTCCCGGGTACCGCGAGGAGCCGGCATGGCTGAAGCCGGATGCAGTTAAAGCCGAGGCGCTGCTGTCGGCGAGCGGGCATTCCAACGGCGTCGGAGTTCCGGAGATTCCCATTGCCTTCTCGATGGAGAATCCCGACATCGAGCGGATCGCCGAGAGGATCGGAGCCCAGCTAGCCTCTCGCCTGGGGCTGAAAGTTCGGTTGGAGAAGATGGAGACGGCCTCCCTGATCGCCCGGCAGAATGGCAAGCAACTTCAGGCCGAGGTCACCGGCTGGTTTGCCGACTATCTCGATCCTGAGGACTTCCTCAGCGTCTTGTTGGCAAGCGACGCCACCGAAAATCACTGGAACTACGCCAACACCGCTTTTACCTTCCTCTGCAGGGAGGCCGATGCGTCGGGCAACGATCCGCAGCGGCTTGGATTTTATGCTCGAGCCGAAGACATCGCCCTTCAAGACGCGGTGATCATTCCGATTTGCTACTGGAAGGCTCCTGTCCTCATTGACTCCGCGGTTCAGGGCGTGCGGAGCGATGCCTCGCACTTCCTACCGTACACAACCGTCTCGCTGCGAAGGAAGAAGTAGCGCTATAGTAAGCCTATGTTTCGGGTGGCACTTGCCTGTCTGCTGACGCTCGCCCTCCAGACGGCCGACACCCGCAAGGCGATCCAGGATCGGTACGATGCCTGGTCGAAGGCCTACATGGCGAACGACGTCGGGACGCTCCTGTCGATTCTGACGCCGGACTACACGCTGACGACGTCGGACGGGACCCTGATCAAGCGCAGCGAATACGAGGCGATGCTCCGGTTGCGCAAGAGCGCCAACAGCGACACGAAGAAATATCTCACCCGGATATTGCGAATCAAGGTTTCCGGCGAAACCGCCGAAGTCGAATCCAGGGAAACGATGACTGGGACCGTGCAAGACGCCGCGACCGGCAAGACGCTTGCGTTAATCCATGAGCATGACTATTCCGACACATGGACGCATGCGAGCGGCGCATGGCTCCTCCGCAAAACCGTGACCCTTAAGGAGCGGTCGCATAGCGGCAAATAGCGATCAAAATAGCACGGTAACCGAACGGGCTATAGCGATTTCTTACCCTTTCGAGGTGTAGAGGCGGAGACGAGCTGATCGGTCAGATCTCTTACGATGCACGTGACGAGGAGGCCACGGTCCGTCTTGGTCGCGCTCAAGGCGGTGGCCATCCGGAAAATCGATCCGTCCTTTCGTAGCGCGTCCGTCGCCAGATGTTCACCCATCTTTCGCTTAATAGGATCGTGATAGTAGTTCTGGCGATTGTGGACATGCTCGAAACGCTTGTCTTCCGGTACGAGCTTCTCGATGGCCAAACCGACCAGCTCCTCCCGTTTGTAACCGAACATTTCTTCCGCGGCTTCGTTTGCGAGCTCGATGACTCCCTCTTCGTTCACGAGAATGATCGCATCGGGAGCCGTTTCGACGAGCGAACGGAAGAGGTCCAGGTTTGCGCGCAGTACTTCCTCGGCCTGTGAATGCTGCTCGACTTCGTGGAGTAGCCGCTCGTTGTCGAGCTTCAATTCTTCGACCGCAATCGCAGCCTCTTCCCGAAGGTAAATGGCGACGAGCTCGGTGCGGTTGAGCGGTCCAAATTTAATCCGTATGCGTCCCCAGTAGGTGCCCACGGTCGCGAGGCTTATGCCAAGCTTGTGGGCGATTGCGTTGTCTGTAAACCCTTGGGCGGCAAGACTCAGTAGCTGATGCTCGCGAGGCGATAAACCATCGCGCACGGAAGCGTCGCCACGGTCGATGCGGTTCTCATCCACACTAAATAGCATACTTGTTATGTAGTGAGTTTGACTGACACCGAACCGCTGACGCGGAACCATTGACTGCCATTGAACCTGGCCGACCTACAAACTTCATGTAGGAAAGTGGAAATGAGACCGGTGTCGCGTCCCGAAAAAGCCAATTCTCACAAGACCGCCGACGGGCAGGCGGCCGCGAGTCCGGCGACGGCTCCTTCGCGTCTTCTGGTCGCCGCATGCGACGTGAAGACGACCGCAAAGGAAATCACCGTATTCGTCGACCTCCCCGGCGTGGATGAGGATGATATTTCGATCGCCGTCGAGAGCAGGGCTCTGAACATTTCGGCCGAACGAGATTTCGACCATGACAACGAGGACGCCGAAGAGTACACGCATCTTGGCCGCCCGTACGGCATGTTCTTCTGCGCGGTCGCCCTGCCACCCAATGCGGACACTGAGAACATGACCGCCAAATATAAGCGAGGCGTCCTGAAAGTCCGAGTTCCGCTGGAGCCCAATCCATGCTGACGGTCAACGAGATTCCGCGGAAGGCGCAAAGCGAGCCATTCCCGGCAGATGGAGCCTTGAGCGAAAAGCTGAAATACGTGCTTCGCTATTCCGAGTCGGCCGCCGAGCTCTTCGGCGCGCGGCCTTGGAACGCCGAGGTCGTCGGCGACGCCATCGAGATCGGACTGGCTCCAAACGCTCGTCTCAAAAAGGTCGATTTCGACGGCCGGGAATCGGTCATCGCGGCCGGCTCCGCAATCTACCTTTTGCGGCTTGCCTTGCACTGTCACTTGATGGAGCCGCAAGTCCGTGTCAAGCCAGATTTCAAACGGCCGAGCCTCCTCGCGAGGCTCGAGATAGTCGGTCGGGCAGCCCCCTCTCCGGAAGAGCTCGAACTGTTCTCCTTACTCACGGGAGACATGGGCGAGGCGTCCTCAAGTCCCCCCTTAGACGTTCTCGCCCCCGACTTTCAATACCTTCGATCCAATGCCTGCGAAGAGGGCGCGACGTTGCGCTATGTCGAAAACGAGTTTCTCCGCTCGATGACGGCTTCGATGCTCCAGTCTGGCGACCACCTGTACTATCACGCGGAAAAGGAGCGCGACGCGTTCCGATCCTGGCTTGGAGTCCGTTCGGATTGCGACCAAGGCGGATCCGAGTTCGTGAACTGGGTCGTCTTTCCGAACGAGATCGCCGAATTCTCGGCTCCGACGAGCGAAGAGTCGAGGGTCCAGCCGGCCCTCGCCGTTCTCTGCACGACTCATGACGACGAGCGGAACTGGCTAAACGTCGGCCAGGCGTTGGGCCGGCTCCATCTGGCCTCCTCCGCCCTGGGCATGAAGTTTTCGATTTTCAATCAACCGCTGCAGGTTCCTGGAATGCGTGCCCGATTTGCGCGGGAAACCGGCTTCTGCAATTTCCCGCAAGTGATCGTCAGAATCTCGTTCGATTCGAATGGTCCGGCCGATGCGCGGGCCTACTATCAGGCGATTCGGCGTAGCGCCTCCCTGGGCAAGCAGCCCTGTGAATGCGGTTGCGATGGCGACTGCAAGGGGAGCGATCATGAAGATTCTCGTCGGTATTGACACGGCCGCCACGTATCGGCCGGTCGTCGCGCTGCTTGGCCGGCTGGACTTCGAAGGAGCCGAAGCGACGCTGGCGCATTCCGTCGACGTCCTCTATCCGGTTCCGATGTATGGCGTCGCCGAGGCAGCGATGGGCGCCGACTTCGTCGAAAGCCTGAATCAGGCTGGGCAGGAAGCGCTTCAGGAAGCTCTCGATTTGGCCTGCCTCCATAAGCTCAAGGCCGATACCGCGATTCTCGATGGAGCCGCGGGGCCCGCGCTGATCGAGTTCGCCGACCGCAACCATTACGACCTGATCGCGATTCATTCCGTCCGGAAAGGAAGGCTTGGCTCGCTGTTTCTCGGTAGTGTGGCGCGAGGCCTTGCGATCGGAGCCCACCAGTCGGTACTGATTTCCAAGCGGGAGATTGCAACTGCCGGTCCGCTAAAAGCAGTCTTCGCGACCGACCATTCCGCTTATGCCCAACGGGCTCTCGATATGTTCATCGCGCTTAAGCCGCGAGGTATTCGCAATGTGCATGTCGTCTCGGCGGCCTGGATGAACGAGTATGAGGCCTACGTGGCGCAGTACGACCTCGCGAAGATGAGCGGCTCGACCGAAGAGTGGGTCGAGGCGCAACTCCGGACGAAGAACCACGAGGCCGTCGAGAAGCTAAGCGCGGCCGGCTTCGAGGCGACCTCCGCGGTCAAATCCGGCACGCCGGACGTGGCGATTCGGGAAGCCATGGAGCTCACGAAGGCCGATCTGTTGGTCATGGGCGCGCAAGGCCATGGCTTTATGCACCGGCTCTTCATCGGCAGTACGTCGCTCCATCAAGTGGTAGCCGAGCCCTATTCAGTGCTGATCCTCAGGCCGGAGCCGGGCGCCTAGCCAAGGGAGAAGTTCGAATTATCGGCGCGTCCGATTGGTCTCTTAGTGGTGATAAATCGCGACATCGCACAGCAGAATTACCCGTGTATGTTATGGGTGTCGGGCACTGAAAAGTGAAAGCCGGCGGTTGATATAAAGCGAGAGGTGTTCGGGACTTGCCAAACCCTGTAATCGATACGAAGACGACGGGACGTGCGCACTTGAAAGCCGTCGAATTTTCCCCCAACGAAGCTCTGCTTCCGGCCTCTAAAGTCGAAGTCAAGAATCTTGACGCCGCTTACCGTCGAAACCTTGGCACTGGGATGTCGCCAACGGCCGTTGTCGACCTGACCTCCAACCCGCACATGCGCGACTCGATGAGGAGACTCGCGCCGCCGACGCCCTATTGGCGTAAGCCAAACGTAAGCCGGGGCGCTTAGCCTCGGAGTCCTCGGCATGTGAAGACGGAGCCAATCGGCTCCGTCTTTTCATAAAAGCCGAGTGTCTTTCCGCAGCGGGTTGGATTATGCTGTTCGAATGCAAGGAATCGGACGGCGATATGCTTTGGCGGCCGCGGTCGCCTTGGCTCCCAGCGTGTGGGCTTTCGGGCCTCCCTTCTTCACGGACGATCCGGTCCCGGTCGACCTCCGGCACTGGGAAGTCTATGTGGCGACGCAATATCTGCACGCCCGGGATAGCGTCGAAGGAACCGCGCCGCATTTTGAACTGAATTATGGGGCGGCGCCGAACGTCCAAGTCCATCTCATTACGCCCTTTGCGTATGCGATGAGCCCGGGCACTCCCAACCAATGGGGCTACGGCGATACGGAGTTTGGCGTGAAGTATCGCTTCGTCGAGGAATCGAAGAATATGCCGCAGATCGGCACTTTCCCGCTCGTCGAACTGCCTACCGGAGATAGTTCGCGCGGCTTGGGAAGCGGCCAAACCTCCTTCTTCATCCCGATTTGGATGCAGAAGAGCTGGGGGGAGTGGAGCAGCTATTGGGGCGGCGGTTTCTGGCATAACCCCGGCCAGGGTAATCGCGACCATTGGTTCTTCGGATGGCAGGCGCAACGGCAGATGACGAAGTCGCTCGCCGTCGGCGGGGAAGTGTTCTACCAGACGGCGGACACCGTCGACGGACAGAACCATACGGGCTTTAACGTCGGCGCCGTCTACGACTTCGATGAAGGGCATCACCTGATGTTGTCTCTTGGCAGCGACATACACGGCTCGGCCCTGGGCACGATGTACCTCGCCTACCAGTGGACGTTCGGTCCAAAGGAAAAGGGCGAATAGAAGGGAAGCGTCCTCGCCGGTTCAGCTCTGAGGCGGGACGCTTTCCCCGTTTTCTCTTACGAGAACGCTCTCAAGCGTTGATCGTGATGTAATTCTCCACCTTGGCAACGCCAGGCGTATTCCAAGCGGCCTTGACCGCCTCTTGGCGCTCAGCCCAACTGCTGACGGTTCCCCGAAGCTGGACGGTCCCGTCGTGAGCCTCAACCGTAATGTGGTCGAGATCGCGCTGAATGTTCCGATGGAACAGCCTGCTGATCTCCCGCTTGACCGCCGTCGCGTCGGCGAGCTTCTTCGTGGAGACGAGATTGTGGACCCCCTTGACACCGAGCAGATCGCGCACTGCCGCTTCCGCCGCCATCTTCTGATATCCCCAATCGAGATCGCCGGTGAGGGTGATCCAGCCGTTTTCGACCTTCACCTTGATGCGGTCGCGAGGCACGATCGCGTTCCAGGTCAGAGCCGTCACTGCCGCCTCGGCGATGTCGGCGTCGGTTCGCTGATGGAGGCTCGGGATCTCGATCTCGATTTCCTCCGCGACCGCCTTGACGCCGGGCACGCGCTGGGCGCACCGCTCGACGGTCAGCTTCTTGGTAAAGCTCTCGACCCTTCCCGTCAAGGTAACGACGCCGTTCTCTACCATGACGCCGATCGTATTGGCTTCGATCGACGGTTCGCACTCGAGCTCATCGAGAACGGATTGACGAAGGTCTTGGTCTTCTCTTCGCATCGTTTTCTCCTGTTTGGCAGCCCTGGTCTGCCTACGAGGGAAGGGTACGATGCGCGGCCCGGCGTTAACAGTCCCCAATGCTGGGTCCGCTTCCCAGCGTACGCGTAAAAGGTGACGCTGATTTAATCGAATCCGGGGCGGATGAAGCCGGTTAGGAAAGTCTCGCCGTCCGGCTGGATGGCGGAAATCACGACATAGAGCGAAATCTCTTTGCCGGACTTTGTGAGGCCAACGGTATCGGAGTGCTCATTCATCCGGCGGTTCGCCGGATTCGCCGCGAACTCGCGGATGTGTTGCCGGTGGATGACTCGGAAACGCTCGGGGAGGAGATCGGAGAGCGGCCGGCCCCTCATCTCCTCTTTCGTATAGCCGAACACGGCGAGGGCGGCGGGATTGGCGTGGCGGATCGTCCCGGTAACGTCGATAACGAGGACGCCTTCGTCGGTCGCATCGAGGATGCCCTCATAAAACTGCCCGGAGGCGATGGAGCGATCCAGGTCGGCCTTGAGCTTGTCCCGCTGCTCTTCCAACTCCTCGATTTGCTTGGCGAGCTCCGTCCGGATCGCGATAGCGACAAGCTCCGGACGGCTAAAGGGTCCAAGCTTTGTTCGGATTCGGCCCCAATAAGTGCCGACGGTGCCCTCGCTGATTTCGAGACGATGCGCGATAGCCGCATCCGTATATCCCTCTGACGCCAACTTCAGAATTGCGGCCTCGCGAGGCGATAGCGTGTGGGCGATTTCCCTCGACATAGACTTTCTCCAGCACTGAAATTCTATCCTTAGAGTGTACGTTTCGTGGGCCTATAAGGTGAGGTGGGTTCTACGGACGTGCAATTCTCTACTCGCCTTGCCGATAGGTAGTGCAATAATACAGCCGGTGACAAGGCGTCCGAACCGTCCGTCTCGAATGCTTTCTCCGGCCAGAGGGGCCGGATTGAGCCGGATGTCGCTACGCCTTTTGCTCGCTTTCTTCGTCTTGATCGCGCAAACGAGCTTCGCCCAGGTCCTATGCGCCTGTGCGACGCCGCCAGAGACGGCTCCAGCAATGACGACGGCGTCCGCCTGCCCCATGCAGGTGAAGAAGGGATGCGCCTGTTGCTGTGCGGCGACTCCCGGCAGGGCCTCTCGATGGAGCGTCCAAAGCTCTGGAAAGTGCCGGCTTACGGTCGGCAAGGCCGCTCCGGTCAGCCCGCTTGCCGCAATCTCACAGTTCGAGATGCCGGCCATCGCGCCGGAAGAACTGCCGGCGATCGCCCCGCTTCCCGTTCGGCCGGATTTCGCTCCGATCCATCTGGTCGTTCCGCGCATCCGGCCCCCCGATCCGGCGATCCACGGCCTTCGCGCGCCTCCTGCTCGCTGAATCTCGTCGCCCGTCCGGATTGCGCGTCGCGCTGCCGGCGATGATCGATCAGCGAGGTTCCCAACATCTCACCCATCAAGAATAAGAAAGGCTCGTGCGGCTCGCCGAACTGCGCGTGCCATCGCAAAACGAGGCCGTTCGGCCCCGGCACGATCGTGATGCTGGCCTTTGTCGCCATCGTCCTGATCGTCGGGTGGGCTCAAAACGGTGGCTCGAAGCGCCTCGTCAGCCACCTGCCGGCTCCAGAGCGTCCCCTTTCGAAGCCTGAGCCGCAAAAGCTGCTCACGGAATCCGAACCGGCTCTATCGGCAGCCCAACGGACGGCGATCCAATCGATCGTCCAAGCTTGGTCGAACGACAAAGCGAAGCTGCTCGCCGCGATGTCCGCCTACGAGCCAAAACAAGGCCGCGTCGATCAGATGAGCGCGAGCCTCGAAGGCTATTCCCAACTCTCACGCGATTACGACCAGGCCCGCGCGCGCTACTGGTCGGAGGCGCTCGCCGTGCTCGACGAGCGGCAAAAGGCCGCCGTCGATGGAGGCTCGAAATGAAGCCGGCCCTTTGCCTTTTGGCCCTCGTCGCCATTTCATCCTTTGCTCAGGAGCCGCCTCGCCGGCTCTCTCTGGCCGAGGCGATCCGCTTTGCCGAATCGAATAGCCCGGTGCTCGGCGCGGCCAAGTCCGAGCTGGATGCGGCCAATGCGTCGGCCAAGGTCGCCAGGGCCGACACGCTGCCTCAGGTCGCGGCGAACGGCTTTGCTGCCGACGGAAACAAGAGCGCCCTGCTCGGCAACCCGCCCGGATTGATGCAGGTTCCGAGCGGCAGCTTCGTCGGCGGAAGCCTCGGGCTGATGATCCCTCTCCTCGTCCCCCGCGAGTCGGCGATGGCTGGCGCCGCCGACAGGCAGACGAGAGCGGTCGCTGGGGAGCTTGCCGAAGTCCGCGACGACCTCGATCTCCACGTTACCGAGGCGTACGATCGAGTCCTTCTTTATCGGCAGATCGCCCTCGCCGAGGAGGCGAAGATCAAGGCGGCCGAAGAGCTTGTCCGCACGACCCAGGCTTTGCTCGATGCCGGCAAGGGGATCGAAGCGACCGTTCAAAGAGCCCGCGCGGAGCTATCGATCGCCCAACGAGCCCTGACGACAGCCCGGAACGAAGCTGACAAGTCGGCGCTCGATCTTGCCGCCACGATGGGAGCCAATCTTGCCGAGTCGCTCGATCCAAGCGATACGCTCGCTCTCTCGCCCGTGCCCTCCGACCTAAGCGAATACGTCCGCCGGGCGAGGCGGGCGAGAGGCCTGCTCGTAGCGGCGGAAGCCCGGCTTGAGGCGGCGGAGCTCGATATTCGCGCTGCGCAAGGATCGCGGCTGCCGAGGCTTTACGGCGTCGTCATGGGAGACGCGACGAATCGCCGCGAGATGGGTGATGTGACGGCCGGTCTGACCCTCAGCTTCCCGATCTTCGACGGCGGGCGAATCGACGGTGAAGTGGCCCAAGCGAGATCGAAGAAGGCGAAGGCGGAGGACGACCTTCGACAGGCCCGCCTGATCGTCGAACGGGACATTCGGCAAGCCTGGCTCGACGTACAAACCGCCCAGGCGAACGAGGTTTCCGCCGAGGCAGCGGTCAAAGCCGCGCTGGAGTCTTACGACGTCGTCGCCCTCCGCGTGAGCGCGGGCAAGAGCATTTTGATCGAGCAACTAGACGCGCTAGAGACATTGACTCGAGCGAAGGCCGACTTGGCCCAGGCGACCTTCGATCAGGCGATCGCCGTGGCGAAGCTCAATCGCGCGGCCGGAGGAGAGCGATGAAACCGTTTCTGACGATCTTTCTTACGTTCATCGCCATGATCGCGATCGCCGTCCAAGGCACGGCCGGACCTTACCGAATCGATCTGCGGACCGATCCGGACGTCGTTCCGGTGGGACGGGCGAAGGTTCTCCTAACGATCACGGATTCCTCAGGCAAGCCGGTTTCCGGAGCGACCGTGAAAGTTCTCGTCCAGATGCCGGGCATGCCGATGGGCGAGCGCGAGGAAACGGCGACTCCCGGCGCTGCTCCGGGGTCGTATTCCGCTCCCGCCGTTTTCGGTATGGCCGGCTCCTACGGAGCCCAGATTTCGGTCAGCGGCCCACTCGGTTCCGGCAAAGCGACCCTTGGCCTGACGACCGGCGAGGGGGCCGAGTCCGGAAGCGGCCTTCGATTTGGCGCCGTGGTCATCGGCATCCTGCTCGTAACCGGGGCGCTCCTCGTCATCCGCCAGGTTCGCAAGACCGGACAGAAGTTCGCATGGCGCAGCCTCCTTAGCCGCCAGGTCGTCGTACCGATCCTCTTGCTCGGCGGCGCCTTGGCGGTGGCCGTTTCGGCGGTCAATACGTTCCGCCGACCCGGCTCGATGACGCCCCTCGAAGCCCAGGTCATGGATATGAACGCGCCGGCTCCGATCGGAACTCTTCCCGTGCGGCTGGCGACTGCCGAGACGAAGCCGTTCGGCACAACCGTGACCTATACCGGTCAGGCGGTAGGCTACGTCGAGCAGCAGGTCGTGCCGAGAGTTAGCGGGGTGATCGTCTGGATGCCCTTCTACGTCGGCAACAAGGTCGCGAAAGGGCAGCTCCTCGCCCGGCTCGACACGTCGCAGATCGATCCGATGGTCGGCGAAAAGATTGCCGGGGTCGATGTGGCCGCGCAAGGCGTCGACGTCGCCGCGATGGAATATCAGCAGGCGCTGAACATGGTGACCCAGGCACGGGCCGAGGTTTCGATGGCTCAGGGCGAGCTTGCCGAGGCCAAGTCGATGCTCGACGCGGCGCAGCAAGGCCGTGGAAGCTCGGAGGCTCTCGTCACCTCCGCTCAGGCCGATGTGGCCGCGATGCGGGCGGAGCTGCGCTCGGCGGAGGCCGACGCCGAATATCAGGATCAAGAGCTTCAGCGGATGAAGGCTCTGTTCGACAAGGAAGCGATCTCCAAGGACGAATGGCAGCGCGCGCAAGCCGATGACCGGAAGGCGCGAGCCGACGTCGACAAGGCAAGGGAAGGCGTCAACCGCGCTCAAGCCGGCGTCACTTCTGCGCGTGCCGAGCTGAAGAAGACGGACGCCGAGATTTCCGCAGCGAGGCGGAAAGTCCAACAGGCCGACGCTCAAGTTCGTGCAAAGCAAGCCGCCGTGACCACGGCGCAGTCGGCGGCGGCCGCCGCCAAGGCGAAGATCGGCCAATCCCGCTCGAGCGTGGCCCAAGCCTCCGCCGGCCTTCGCAGCGCCACGACCGAACGGAGCTATACCGAGCTGCGGTCCGAGGTCGATGGCGTGGTTACCGACCGCGTGATCTCGCCCGGCGTGCTGGTCAGCCCCGGTCAAACGATCCTGAAGGTTTCCGAGGTCAGCCCGATTCGACTACAGGCCAACGTCCCCGAAGCAGACCTCGCCCGTATTCGCGAAGGCGCGGCCGTCAAGGTCAAGCTCCGCGACGGCCACGACGAGCCCCTGACCCTCAGGATCACTTCGATTTCTCCATCCGTCGATCCGAGCTCGCGAATCGGCATGGTGGAGGCTCTCTATTCGAACGGCGACGGCCGGTTTCGGCCCGGGCAGTACCTGTCGATGGAGATCGCGATCGGCGGCGACAAACCGAACGTTGTCGTGCCGAGCGACGCCGTCCAAACCGAGGAAGGGAAGTCGTACGTGTGGGTTGCCGAGCCGGCAATGAACAACCAGTTCACCGTTTCCCGGCACGAGATTCAACTGGCCGGTGAGGCCGGCGACCTCGTCGCGGTCAAATCCGGTATCGCGTCGGGTCAGCAGGTCGTCGTCGCGCCCCCTCAAGGACTGACGGCGGGAACGAGCGTGGCCGCCGTTATGGAAGCAACCGGCGCCCCGGCTCTTTCCGAGCAAACCATCGAAATCACCGCGGCCGGATACAACCCGCCCTCGATCAACGTTCCCGCCGGCAAGGCCTTCCGGGTGACGTTCATTCGCCGCGACGACAAGACGTGTGGCACCGAAGTCATCTTTCCCGATCTCAGGATTCGGAAGACGTTGCCTCTGAATCAGCCGGTGACGATCGAGATTCCGCCGCAGCCTGCCGGCAAGGAGCTGAACTTCACGTGTCCGATGAACATGCTGAAGGGTCAGGCGGTGGCTAAGTGAAAGACAAGATCAGGGGTGGCCTCAACCGTATCCCGCAATGGTCGATCGAGCATCCCTACGCGGTCGTCGCGTTCTTCGTCGCGATGATCGCCCTCGCCTGGATCGCGATCGGGCGAATGCCTCGGCGCTTTGCTCCTTACGTCGAGAGCCCGATGATCGGCGTCGTCACGATGATGCCCGGGCTCTCTTCCCAGGAAATGGAGATGTACATCTCCAAGCCGATCGAGGAGCAGCTTATCAACGTAAAGGGCGTGCGGTATGTGCGGTCAACCTCCCAGGACGGCTTCTCGATCGTTACCCTCGAATTCCCGTACGGCACGAACATGCAGCGTGCGGTCACCGACGTGCAGTCTCTGATGAACGTCGTGCAATCGACGTTGCCGCTGACCGGCGCGAACCTGAAGCCCTCTTGGGTCGTCCCGATCGACCCTCTGAATCTGCCGATCCTCACCCTCTCCGTCAAAGGAGACGGGGCCCAAGGCTGGAGCCTGCCCAAGGTTCGCGAGTTCGTCGATAACACGGTCGTCCGCAGGCTGAAGGACGTACGGGACGTCTATTCCGTCGTCCCCTTTGGCGGCTATCGAAGGCAGCTTCAAGTGATCGTCGATCGCGACAAGCTCGCCGGCTACGGATTATCGATCCTCGACGTGCGGAACGCCATCGATAAGGCGAATGTCAGCGCGAGCGGCGGCACCCTGACCGACGGCGACCGGGAAGGCATCGTCCGCGTCGAGACCCGGGCCGCCACCGCCGAGGATGTGCTGGATTATCCGATCGTCTCCGTGCAGGGAACGGGCGGCCGGCCGACGGCAGGCGGCGGCAGCGGAATGGGCGGCGCCGCCACCCAAGCGACCAATACCTCAGTACCCCAATACCTCGAAACCGCTCCCCGCGTCGTCTACATCCGCGATGTCGCCCGCGTCGAAGACACCCATTGGGAGGAGCGCAGCGGCTACCATTTCCTCGAAAACTCGGCCCCTGCTGGTCTCCCGAATCCTTCGATTTCGGCGAGCGTCATCCAGAATCCCGGCGCCAGCTCGGCCCAGGTCGTCCCGGCGGTCATGCAGGTCGTCAAGCAGCTCGAACAAGAGAATCCTGGCCTGCATTTCGAGGTCGCGTACGACAACGCCCATTTCGTCGATATCCTGTTCGAGAACGTCTGGCATGAGTTGGGCGTCGCCGTTCTTCTCACCGGCCTCGCCCTGATGTTCTTCCTCGGCGAATGGCGCGGGACGTTGATCGCGATGATCACGTTGCCGACCTCTCTCGCGATGGCCGTCTTGATGATGACGCCGTTCGGCATGACCTTCAATAGCGGCACTCTCATCGGCTTGCTGCTCAGTATCGGCCGCCTCGTCGACGACTCGATCATCGACATCCATGCGGTCGAACGCCACCTGAAGATGGGAAAGGACGCGAAGCAGGCGACGGTCGACGGCATTGCCGAGGTTCGGGTCGCAGTGATCGCGTCGACGTTGATGATCGTTCTCGCCCTCCTGCCTCTCGTCTTCTCCGGCGGCATCATCGGCCTGATGTTCGTCGAGCTCGTTTGGCCGCTCATTTTCGGGCTGCTGGCCTCGATGCTCGTCTCCTTCACGCTGACAGCTCTGCTCGCTTCGAAGCTGTTGCGGCCGGAGCACCTGCGCGACGAGGAGCGGAAACGGCCGGTCCTCGGCCTCCTTTACCGGGTCCTCGATCCCTTCCAGCGCGGCCTCGACCGGATGGAAGCCGGATATCGCCGCCTGATCGATTGGCTCTTGAAGCATCGATTCGCGAACTTCACCCGCGTCCTCGCCACCCTCATCCTCGGCTTCAGCTTCTACTACTTCATCGGGTCGGAGATGATGCCGCTCGCCGACACCGGCCAGGCTTCCGCCTTCTTGGAGATGCAGCCGGGGACCTCGTATGAGGGCACGGAGAAGGCGGTACGGCAGATCGAGCAGATCATCCGCAAGCACCCGGAAGTGGAGAAGGCAAGCGTCGAGATCGGCGCCGAGTCGATGTTCGAGACCTGGACTCCGTTCTACACCGGCTACACGATGCCGGCGACGGATGGCGCGGCGATCATGCTTACCTTCAGCGACAAGGACCAGCGCCGCTACTCGATCTTCCAGGTGATCGACGCGATCCAACGGGAGGCCCTTCAGACTGTGCCCGGTATTCGCCGTTTGCAGATCAAAGAGATGGGTTCGGACGTGATGGCGACGGCGGATGCCCCGATCCACGTCAACATTTTCGGTCCGGACCTGAAGGAGCTCGACCGGCTCAGCGCGCAAGTGCTTGGCGTTGCCGAGAAGATGCCCGAAATGTTCCAGCCGTCTCGGACCTGGGCGATGGGCGTTCCCGATTACCGCATCCGGGTTAACCTTCAGCGAGCCCAAGAGGTCGGGCTTAGCCCGGCCCAGATAGCCGAGCAGGCCTACTACGCCACTCGGGGAGGTCTGACGAGCGAGTTCTATCGCCTCCCAAATCTGCGCCAGGATACGATCCTGGTTCGTTACGAGCCGGATCAGCGCCAGACGCTGCAGGACCTCGAAGAAATGTATTTGACGACGCCAAACGGCACGCAGATACCGCTCAAGTCGGTCGCCTCGGTCGTTCGAACCCAAGGGCCGACCGCGATCGAGCACGACGGCCTCCGGCGGGTGGTCGGGGTCACAGGCTACTACCGGATCGGCAATCTGCCGAGCATGGACGTCGTGATGAACCTCGTCGCCAATGCCTACGGCGGGAACAAGCAGCTTGGCATCCAGCCCGTGAACTTCCCGCCCGGTTACGGCGTGGAGATGCGAGGCGACATGACCCAGATGATGGACAGCTTCAAGCGCCTCCTCAGCGGGCTCGGGCTTTCCCTCGTGATGATGTATCTCGTCCTCGTCGTTCAGTTCCGGGGCTTCTTGCAGCCGCTACAGATGATCGCGTCCCTGCCTCTGGAGCTTGCCGGCGTCTTCGTCGCGCTCTTCCTCGCCCATCAGTCGTTCTCGACGGTGTCGATCCTCGGCATCATCGTGCTGACGGGCATGGACATCACGACGGCGGTCTTGATGATCGACCTGATCATGAAATACCGCAACCAGGGCATCCCTCGAAACGAGGCGATCCGGCGGGCCTGCCCGGACCGGCTCCGCCCGATCCTGATGACCGCGGGCATCACCCTCGTCGTCATGCTGCCGGTCGCGTTTGCGCCTAAGACCGGCCTCGATGCCTATCAGCCGCTCGCGATGGCGGTCGTCGGCGGCCTGATCTCAGGAACGATTCTATCGCTCTTCGACATCCCAATCATGCACACGTATGTGGACGACTTCGTGAAGTGGCTGAACAAGACGTTCCTGCATCGCGATTGGGAGTGGCGAGAGCCCGACTAAGTAGTAGCGCAGGCTTCCAGCCATTATATACCCTATAGGGTATAGTTCAGTCGTGGATGCCGCCTCCAAGCAAAGCATGGACCGCCGGCTGGCCCGCATCGAGGGACAGATCGGCGGTCTGCGAAGAATGATTGCCGAAGACCGGTACTGCGTCGACATCCTGACTCAGCTCGCCGCCGTACGCTCCGCCCTCGATCAAGCGGGAGCCGAGCTCGCGGCATGCCACGTCAAGACCTGCATCCTTGGCCATGGGACGGGGAGCGAGCACGAGCACAGCCACGCGATGACCCAGGATGAGATGATCGACGAGCTCAAGGTCACGCTGTCGAGGTTAATGCGATGAATACCCCTAACCGTATGCAAGGTCTCCGAATGGCGAAGCCGGCCGGGGAGATCGATCCGGTATGCGGCATGACCGTCGATTCCAAGGCGAGCTCCGGAAGTCACGAGCATGGGGGCAAGACCTACTATTTCTGCTGCGCGGGCTGTCTGGACAAGTTCCGGAAAGATCCGGACAGGTATCTCTCCACCCCCCAACCCCCCTCCTCAGTTTCCCGCGATGGAAGTCACGAGCAAATGGAATCGGGACGCCGCGAGAAAACCGAGGAGAAGGGCTCAGACGCCTGGTACACCTGCCCCATGCACCCGGAGGTGCGGCAGAAGGGGCCGGGTTCCTGCCCGAAGTGCGGCATGGCGCTGGAGCCGGAAACCGTCAGCCTCGAGGAAAAGCCCGACCCCGAGTTGGCGATGATGGCGAAGCGCCTGTGGCTCAGCGCCGCGTTTACTTTGCCTTTGCTTCTCGCCGTCATGCCGCATCTGTTCGGCGTCGATATCTCGAACTGGATGCCACACGCCGTGCTGGGATGGTCCGAGCTTGCCTTGGCGACTCCGGTCGTTCTGTGGGCGGGGCTGCCGTTCTTCCAGCGGGGTTGGGCCTCGCTTGTCAACCGGAGCCCGAATATGTTCACGCTCATTTCGATCGGAACGGGCGTGGCCTGGCTATACAGCGTCGTTGGCGTGATCGCTCCTGGCATTTTTCCCTCCTCCTTCCGCAACAAGATGGGCGGCGTCGATCTCTACTTCGAGGCCTCGGCGGTGATCACAACCCTCGTGCTCGTCGGCCAGGTCTTGGAGCTGAAGGCCCGGGGACGGACAAGCTCGGCGCTTCGCGAACTCCTCGGGTTAGCCCCGAAAACCGCGCGCCGCATCGGTGGGGACGGCTCGGAGGAGGATGTGCCGCTCGACTCCGTGCATGTCGGCGACCGTCTCCGAGTCCGTCCGGGCGAAAAGGTGCCGGTGGACGGCGTGGTGCTCGAAGGGCGCAGCGCCATCGACGAGTCGATGGTAACCGGCGAGCCGATGCCGGTCGAGAAGACCGAGGGCTCGAAGGTGACCGGCGCAACCGTCAACGGCAGTGGCAGCTTCGTGATGCGGGCGGAGCGCATCGGTTCGGAAACCCTTCTCGCCCAGATCGTCAAGATGGTGAGCGAGGCCCAGCGCAGTCGCGCGCCGATTCAGCGCCTCGCCGACGTGGCGGCGGGCTACTTTGTGCCGGCCGTCGTCCTCTCCGCCGTCATCACGTTCATCGTTTGGGCGGTCGCGGGTCCCGCTCCGGCTATGGCTTACGCCGTCATCAACTCGGTCGCGGTGTTGATCATCGCTTGCCCTTGCGCCCTCGGTCTCGCCACGCCGATGTCGATCATGGTCGGCACCGGGCGGGGCGCGCACATGGGCGTCCTGATTCGCAACGCGGAGGCCCTCGAAACGCTTGAGAAGGTCGATACCTTGGTGATCGACAAGACCGGCACGCTGACGGAAGGGAAGCCGAAGGTCGTCGACATCGTGCCGGCGACCGGGATTTCCGACAAAGACCTTTTGGCGGCCGCTGCCGGCCTCGAGCATGGAAGCGAGCACCCGCTTGCCGCCGCGATCTTGGATGCGGCCAAAGCTCTGGGAGTCGCGCCGACGGCGACCGCCGACTTCCACTCCCTCACCGGGAAGGGCGTGCAGGGTTCGCAGGGCGACTTCGAGGTGGCGCTGGGCAGCCAGGACTTGGTTGAGGAATGGGGCCTCGCCGGAACGCAGATCGAGGCCGAGGCGGAGCGTCTTCGCGCCGAGGCGAAAACGGTTGTTTTCGCCCTGCGCCGATCCAAAATCCAAAGTCGAGAATCCCAAATCTTGGGAGTGCTCGCCATCGCCGACCCGATCAAGGCGACGACGCCCAAGGCTTTGGAGGAGCTGCGCGCGGATGGCCTTCGCGTCGTCATGGCGACCGGCGACGGCCGAACGACGGCGGAGGCTGTCGGCCGGCAACTCGGCATCGACCAAATCGAGGCCGAGGTGCTGCCCGCAGGCAAGCGCGATCTCGTGGAGCGGCTTCAGAGGGAGGGCCGGATCGTCGCCGTCGCGGGTGACGGCATCAACGACGCGCCCGCCCTTTCCCAAGCCCATGTCGGCATCGCGATGGGAACGGGAACGGACGTGGCGATGGAGAGCGCCGGAGTCACCCTCGTCAAGGGCGACCTCAATGGCATCGTCCGGGCGAGACGGCTCAGTAAGGCAGTGATGCGGAATATCCGCCAAAACCTCTTCTTCGCGTTCATCTACAACGCGCTCGGGGTTCCGCTCGCCGCGGGCGTGCTGTACCCGTTCTTCGGAATTCTTTTGAGCCCGATGATCGCGGCGCTCGCGATGAGTTTTAGCTCGGTTTCGGTGATCGGAAACGCGCTCCGGCTTTCACAGCTCGAAGCCTAGCCGAATTATTCGCATAGCACGTGGCTTCGCCTGTCCGGTGATTATCCCTTCGATCGGCATGATCTTCTATGCTCGCTGGCGTACGCAAATGTTCTGAGAGATATCGACGGCTTGCTAGGCGACCGTCTGAAGTAATCTGCAAATCTGGCTGTCAGAACCATGCTTAAGACGTCCCTTCGAGCGCTCTTCGCGGTTTCGCTCGCCGCATTCGCAATTTGCCCGGCGTCCCAATTGGGGACTCCGCAGAAGAATCCACTGATCGGAGCCAGAAACCTGGCGATCAGCCCCGACGGGCAGCGGCTGGCATTCAGCTACCAAGGCGATATCTGGGTCGTGCCCGCGACCGGTGGGCGGGCGATTCCGGTGACCAACCACATCGAGATGGACGACTATCCGGTCTGGTCGCCGGACGGCCAATGGATCGCCTTTGCGAGCAACCGGACCGGGAACTACGACATCTTCCTCGTCCCCGCAGACGGCGGCACGACCAAGCGGCTGACCTACAACAGCGGGCAGGATATCCCGGGAGACTGGTCGCCGGACGGCAAGTACATTCTGGAGCGGACGACGCGCGACGATCCCGCGAACGGTATCTACGAGATCGACGTGAATTCGGGCGAGGTCAAGCAGCTATTCCTCGATATGATGCCGCTCGGTTTCCCGAAGTTTTCGCCCGACGGCAAGGCGATCATCTACGACCGCATGTACGAGTTCCCCTGGTTCCGGCCCCGCTATCACGGCTCGGGCGCATCCCAGGTCTGGCGATACGACATCGCCTCGGGTCGGCGGGAGCAGGTCGCAAACAATGGCTTCCAGCATCTGTGGCCAAACGTGGTCGATAAGGGCTGGCCGATCCTGACCGTTACCGTCGGCGAGCTGACGCCGAGCAGCAGCTACGTCGGCAAGCCGATCCCGAAGAACGTCGATAATGTGGATCGCTGTCCGAACGTATACGCGCTCGACGGGCCGGGCAAGCAGCGCCGGCTTACCAGCTTCGTCGAGGAAGGCCCGCGCTTCCTGACGGTGGCGGCGAAGCCGCAAATCGCCGCCTTCGAGAGGGACGGCGACGTCTACACGATGAAGCTTGGCCAAGAGCCGAAGAAGATTGAGATTTACGCGTCGATCGACGACAAGACGACGCAGCAAGAGCGGCTGATCTTGACGAACGGCGTCCAGAAGGAAACGCTGAGCCCGGATGGCGGCACGTTCGTGTTCAGCGTGCGAAACGAGCTCTGGAGCGTGCCGACGAAGAAAGGCAAAGGGCCGAACGGCGAAGATGCGACCCAGCTCACGGACTGGGCGGGCATCGACGACAATCCGGTTTACACGCCTGACGGCAACGCGATCTTCTTCGTCAGCGACCGGGAAGGCGGCGAGCGCCTTTACCGGATGGATCTGGCGAGCAAAGCGGTGACGGCCATCACCAAGGGCGACAATGACGTACTCGAAACCCGTCTGACCCCGGACAAGACCAAAGTGAGCTTCTGGATGACGGGAGCCCAAGGCGGCCTCTACACGGTGCCGGTCGCGGGAGGGGAGCCGACGCTGGTCATGGCCGTCAAGGGTAATTACGATGCCGACTATGATTGGTCGCCGGACGGCCGCTACGTCGCCTACTCGGACACCCTTGTTGGTAGCGGCTACTACTACTGGGATCAGGGTTCGAATATCTGGATTCTCGATACCCAGACCGGGCAGAAGCACGACGTCACCCAGATCAACGCGACGAACCACGTTCCTCGTTGGTCCAGCGACGGCAAGTATCTGATGTACATCAGCAACCGCGACGCCGGCTTCGGAGGAGGGCGGCGCGGTCCAGCGGCGGCCGCCGGCGCCGGCATCTACATCTTGCCGCTTAAGCAGGAGGAGGCTCCGACCGACGAGTTGGAACTCAAATATGCGAAGCCGACCGCGCCGGTGAAAGTCGATATCGACTTCAAGGACATCGAGACGAGACAGCGCCGACTGATCGCTCAACCGGCCGACGGCGATTATCGGATGGACCCGGAAACTGGGGACATTCTTTTCCTGAGCGGCGGCGACGTTTGGCGGGCGGGCTACGACGGGGAGGGCGCGAAGGCTCTGACCTCGGGAGGCGGGATTACCTCCTTCGAATTCAAAGGGGACGGCAAGGGACTTGCTTTCGTGAAGAGCGGCATGCTTGCGTTGCTCGATCTGCGGCATCCGCAGACGCCGACGACGATCGTCTCCTTCCGCGCCGACTGGCTGCACGACCTCCGAAAGGAGCATGCTGCGGCTTATAACCAGTTCTGGCGGGAATACAACCGGTCCTTCTATGATCCGAACTTCCACGGCCGCGATTGGGAGGCTTTGCGCGTTCGCTACGAGAAATTCCTGCCGAGCGTCGGCCATCGCAACGAGATGGCGACCATCCTCAACATGCTGGTCGGCGAGCTCGAATCCTCCCACTCTGAAGTGAGTCCGGCCACGGGAAATCCGACCGGCCAAACGAGCGCCCATCCCGGCTTCCTCATCGACTACACCTACGACGGCCCCGGAATTCGCGTGAAAGAGGTTCCGGAGCGAGCCCCAGGCAGCTACGAGAAGACCAAGATCAATGCGGGCGACATCGTGACGAAGATCAACGGCAAGGACGTCCGCGCCGATGAGAAGCTTTACGAGGATGTTCTTAACGACCAGGTTGACCGCGATCTGACCTTTACGATCAAGGGAACCGACGGGAAGACTCGTACGGTGAAGTATCGCGGGTTGAGCGCCGGCGCCTTCGCCGGGATCATGAACGAGAACCGGATCGAAGCTCGGCGCAGGTACGTCGAAGAAAAGTCCGGCGGCAAGCTCACCTACGTCCATATCGCGGGCATGAGCGGTCCCGAGCTTCAGCGATTCAACCAGCAGGTTTGGCAGTACGCCAAAGATAAGAAGGGCCTGATCATCGATGTCCGCAACAACGGCGGCGGCAACACGAGCGACCAAATCATCGATATCCTCGAGCGAGCCCCGAACGCGATCTACGTTCCCCGGGACGCGGAACCGCAACTTGGCCCAGGACAAGCCCTGGATGAGCCCATGGTCGTGATGATGGCGGAGTCCAGCTTCTCCAACGCGGAGATGTTCCCGACCTCGATGAAGGCTCGCCATCTCGCAATCCTCGTCGGCATGCCGACGCCGGGCTACGTCATCTACACTGGCGGCTTCCAGCTTGTCGACGGCACGAACGCGCGCATGCCGGGAACCGGCGTCTATCGCTTGGACGGCTCGCCGCTGGAAGACAACGGCACCCAGCCCGACGTCAAGGTGGACATCACGCCGGAGGAGTATTTCGCCGGTAAAGACCCGCAGCTTGACAAGGCGATCGAGGTGCTGATGGGGAAAGTAAGGAGCTGATGACGTGAGGGCTGAGGGCTGCCGAAGGGCAAACCCATCTCCAATCCTCAGCCCCTCAGCCCTCAGAATTCAGCCTTTCAACCCTCGGCCCCTCACTTTAACGTGCAAATTAGCCGCGCCGCGAACGGTTCCGCAAGCGGATTGCGTCAGAATGCCTTGAAGGACTTAGCATAATGAACTCTTCACGTCGGCCGCTGCGCGGTTTTACTCTGATCGAGCTACTCGTCGTCATCGCGATCATCGCGATTCTCGCCGCGATTCTATTCCCGGTCTTCGCCCAAGCCAAGGCAGCCGCGAAGAAAGCCGCTTGCTTGTCGAACACCAAGCAGGTTGGCATCGCCCTCTATATGTATCTCACGGACTTCGACGATATTCTGCCGATGGCGAACTATCCGAACCCGACGAGCGGCTACGCCGGACCGTACACCCAGTTCACTTGGGGCGATGGGCCGGGCGTTTCCCAACCGATGTGGGCCGACCTTCTCGCGCCGTACGCGAAGAACGTGAACATCTTTGCCTGCACCGTCGATGACGGGACGCCCCGCACGGCGACGACGCAGCAGCCGTTCCCTTCGAACGTTCCGCGCCTCTCTTACGCGCTGAACTACTACTTCTTCAGCCTTCCCGGCGGAACGCGGCTCTTCAACACCGGCGGCGGAAGCATCACGAACCTGAACGATCCAGCCGGCAAGATCTTCATCGTCGAGACCGCGCCGAATCCCAATGTCGGCACGAAGTACGGCCAGATCGCGGAGATCGTGAACCCAGGCCGTTACTGGGGCTTCGAGCGGCACCTCGGCGGCGCCAACTACGTGATGGCGGACACCCACGCGAAGTACCACCGGATGCCTCAGTGGTGGAAGGACTCAGCCCTGACGTCGGTGTGGGGATCGCCCGAGAACGCTTCGCTTCAGCCCTGCCCGCAGTGGTTCCCGTGGGTCGACAGCCCCGAGAAGTGGTAGGTTCCTGGCGGAAAGGATTGTAGGATTAGAGGATTGGAGGATTGAATCCTTATACTCCTACAATCCTTCAATCCTCTAATCCTCTAATCCTTCTCCCCCCTTTCTCACCGGATCGCGTGCAAGTTAACCCCGGGCGGCGAATAGGTCTGAGTCCAAGGCATCGCTTTCGCATGCGCGTCCGCGAACGTGAAGTTCGATAGGTCGAGGTGCCTTGTCGTCGCAACGGCTCCTCCCACGGGGTCCATCTCATTCTCCGGGGCCTGGGAATTGGAAGCGTTCCACCACGGTCGATAGATGTAATCGCAGTAGGGTGGAATCTGATTTTGGCCGTCGCTCCGCCGTTCCGCGAACTGGATCGTCGTCGACGGATGGGCGAGATCCGATTCGTTCAGGCCGAACACGAAATACCCGTTGACCAGGTAGGAGGTCACGTCCGGAGCGTCCGGGTTGGATTGCAGGCACGCTTGGCCGAAGGGGTCGTTATCCTCGGGGCAAGCGTAAACCTTCGCCTTATCGACCTTCGTGCCGGCCTGATGGGAGCCCGAGCCGAGATAAGGGTAGATCATCTCGAAGACGGTCCCGTACTCCGGCTCTTCGTATCCCCCGTCGACGTCGTCGACTTCCGGTTGGTTCGTCGTGCGCTTCGTTTGAGGATAAGCGCCGTCGAAATCGCTTACGTACATAGTCGAGGCCATGCCGATCTGCCGGACATTCGACAGGCAGCTCGTCTTCTTCGCGGTCGCCTTGGCCCGGGCAAAGACCGGGAAGAGTAACGCGGCCAAGATCGCGATGATCGCGATGACCACGAGAAGTTCGATTAAGGTGAATGCTTTTCGCATCGAATCCGTCGATGTTATAGTAACCCGACTAATAGAGAAGCGGGGGCTTGTAACCCCAGATACAATAACATGATGGTTCGACGTCTTCTACCTCCGTCTCTGATCGCGCTCTGCGTCTTGTTGGCCGGGTGCCAGTCGACTCCTCCGAAATCGGCATCCGGCGGAAAGGACGGCGGCGCCAGTCGGATCGCGATCAAGCACGCGACCGACGCGGACGCAGCTTCCATCGACACGACCCCGAAAGATATTACGGTGGAAGACCTGATTGCCACAAAGCTCCCCGACGACTTCAAAGGCGGACTCGAGGATTACGGCGATCGGCGCGTCGGACCTTTCGAAAAATCGACGTTCCGTATCTCCGGCACCTTGAAGAGCGTCGTCCATCGCAAGGACGGCGACTACTATCTGGTGATGGAAGGGAAGACCGGCGCGACCGCCGTGATCGAGGTGCCGGATCCGGCTCTCGCCAAGGGAAGCCCGATCCTCCCGCAAATCCAGGCTGCGCGAAACGAGATCGAAAGCAAGTACCACCCGACGGATACGCCGAAAGATATCAACGAGCCTGCGACGATCGAAGGAGTCGGCTTCTACGGATGGAAAGGCCATCCGGGCAGCGGGGGCCACGGCAGCGCGCCGCGCCTAATGCCGGGTACCGGCTTCAAGTCCGGCAAATAGCTACCGGTCCAGCCAGCGAATTCGAAGCAAAGGCATGAGCCGGGCTCCATTGTCGAGCTTGCCGGCCGTTCCGAAATAGCCGATGCCGGTCAATTCGGCATCGCGCCCGACAGGCAAAGGGGAGCGACTCGGATGCAGCTCCTTGTCGATTTGGGCTCGCACCGCCTCGATCTGTTTCTGGAAAGGCGATCCTTTGCAGAGCTTCGGGTCGGGCAATTCCGCGCAGCCGCCGATGCCCCCTTCCTCGATCACGAGATAGAGGTCGTTGTCGGCGCGGATCTCCGCTTCCTTGACTTTGGCGCGGAGGGTCCAAATGTGGGTTTCGAGCGGCGCCACGCGGTGGTCGGCGACGCCAAGCCGGTTCTCACCGAGCTCAGCCGGACGGAGCATCGAGCGGATCTCCTTTAGGGTCGTCGGGAGTGGAACTGCCGCGATCGACGCCGCTTCGGGATCGACGGCTCTCTCGACGGGCCGGCGAACCGCTTCCAGAGACGGAGGCAGCGGGACGAAGCGCTCCTCTGCCCTCTCGAGGCGCCGCAAATAAAGAATGCCGGCGATGGCCGCGCCGAGAAGCGCCAGGAAGGCAAGCCAAGAGCCTGCTCGGTTCCCTTTCGAACCCATTACTTCCATCGCCTCCAAAGGATGGCATAACACATGGGACCTTGGGTCTCCAGGTCGTTTTCAATGTGGCTCCCCAGGTGGCACGCTTGGCCCTCCGGGCCGTAGAATCTCCCAATGCTCCATTTCCTGGTGCGGCCGATGCGGGATTCCGATGTCGGCCAAGCCGCGGCCCTGCAACGCTCCTGCTTCCCAGCGCCCTTCCCTGAAGAACTCCTGTGGACGGAAGAGCACTTGCGGCGGCACATCGAGTTGTTCCCGGAGGGCCAGTTCGTCGCTCTCGGCGAGGTCGGCGTTATTGGGAGCGCGAGCAATTGCATCGTGAGCGAAAACGCCTGGTTCGCTCATCGCAGTTGGGATGAAACGGTCGGCGGGCCGATGCTTCGGAACCACGACCGAATGGGTTCGACCTTGTACGGGCTCGACATCTCGGTCCATCCCGACTGTAGGGGAAGTGGCGTCATGCGAGCCCTTTACTCGGCTCGCTTTGAACTGGTCGAGGAGTTGGGCTTGGCGCGGTATGGAACGGCCGTGCGAATACCGGGATTCGCCGACTACGAGCTTCAGAACTCGGGCGTCTCGCCCGAGGATTACGTGCAGGCGGTCGTCGATGGGCGGGCAGCAGATCGAACGCTGACGCCGATGTTGCGCGTCGGTTTGCGGCCTGTCGGCGTCATTAGAGACTACATGGAAGACCCCGAGTCCCATAACTGCGCGGCGGTGTTGGAATGGCATCGATAATTCGAGTTGCCGCCGTCGCTTGGAAACTCCGAGCCATCCGAAGCGACAGCGAGTTCTTTGGGCACTTCTACGACTTGATCGACGAGGCTTACCGGCAGGATGCTCAAGTCGTCGTCTTGCCCGAGCTTCAGGTGCTCGAGCTCCTGAACATCGAGCGGGACTTGCCGGAGCACAAGGTTTCCCGCTACTTGGTCCAGTATGCGGACGCCATCGAGGATTGGCTGACGAGGATCAGCGCGTCGAGCGGGATGACGCTCGTCGGAGGCTCCCACTTCAAGGAAACCGAGCAGGGGATCGTCAACGTCTGCGCCATCGCCGATCCGGTCTACGGATTGGCGCTAGGGACGAAAAACAACCTTACGGCTTATGAGCGCGAGATGTGGATGCTGCATCCCGGCAAGGGTCTGGCAAAGCCTCACGACGCCCGACTGGGGGTGACGATCTGCTACGACAGCGAATTTCCGGAATCTGGACGAGCCCTGGCGGAGGAAGGCGTCCTCGTGCAATGCGTGCCGTCCTTCACCGAGACTCAACACGGCTTCCAGCGCGTGCGCTGGTCGTGCCGGGCCCGAGCGATCGAGAACCAGAACTACGTCGTCCATGCCTCCCTGCTCGGCTCGCTGGGCCGGGAACCGGTTCCTACGACGTACGGATCGAGCGCGATCCTGACTCCGAGCATCGAACCTTTCCCGGTTTCGGCCTGCCTCGGCGAGACGCAGTTGGGAGAAGAAGGCGTCGTCGCCGCCGATCTCGACCTGGACATGCTTGAGGCTTCTCGTGAGACGGGCGACGTTCGAAATTGGAACGATCGTCACAGTGGCGACTGGCTGATGCGGCGAGAGAGCTAAACTCTCACGTCACCGATGGACGACTTGATTCGAATCGACGGCTCCCATGGCGAAGGGGGCGGCCAAGTTCTGCGGACGAGCCTCTCGCTTTCCGCGATTACCGGGCGGGCGGTCGAAATCGCCAATATACGGGGCGGGCGCGCCAAGCCGGGTCTGCAAGCTCAGCACCTTGCCGCCGTCCGCGCGGCTGCCCGGATTTGCGGAGCGAGTTGCAAAGGCGATGCGCTCGGTTCTCTTTATTTGCTCTTCGAACCCAAGCATCCGGTTCGAAGTGGGGACTACCGGTTCGAAATCGGCACAGCCGGCGCGACGACGCTCGTCGCCCAAACCCTGATCGTGCCTCTTGCCTTGGCGGGCGGCTCGTCGACGGTCGTCATCGACGGCGGGACCCACAATCCGATGGCTCCGACCGCCGACTACCTGCGGCACGTCTATGCGTCGGCGTTACGAGAAATGGGTTTCCGGTTCGAGGCTGACTACGGCCCTCCCGGCTTCTACCCGCGCGGCGGCGGGGAGTTGAAGGTCCGGATCGAGCCGGCGAGCGAGATCGCGCCAATTGTCCTCACGGACCGGATCGCGCCGAACCTGAGGGCGCACATCGTGACGAGTTGCCTGCCTGAATCCGTTTCCGAGCGGGCTGAGAAGGTCTTTGCGGACGAGCTCCAGATTCACGCCTCCTCCCGCGTCGTGGGCGGGACTTCGCCCGGCGCGGCGGTTACGATCGTGGGGAACCACTGCGGCTTCAGCTCGCTCGGCGAGCGTGGCAAGCGGATGGAAAAAGTCGCCGGCGAAGCCATCGAGGATGCGCGGAAGTGGATATTGGGCAAAGCCTCGGTCGACGAGCACCTCGCCGACCAACTCGTCTTGCCGGCCCTATTCGCGAGGGGAGAAAGCCGCTGGTCGACGCCGAGCGTGACCGAGCATTTGCGTACGGTGATCTGGGTGGCGAAGCACTTCCTGGATTTCGAGGCCCATATCGACGAAGAGACCGGCTTTGTATCCCTCTCTCCGTGCTAGCGTTTGCGCATATCGGCGGGATGAAGGAAGATGAAAGAGATGAGGGGCGGCATTTATCTGGCTGACGGTTGGCCGCATCGGATGTCTCTCTTCGGCAGCATGCTGATCTTCAGTCTATCGGCAGCCGGGTTGGTCGCCTATATCGCCTGGCTGTATTTTGCGAGACGAACCCACATTCTTCTCATTGAGATGGCCTTCATCGTCTCCGATGGCGGCGAGATCGTCGATAAGATTCGAGCGGCGCGCCAAGCTCATAGCGAAAGGACGCCTGGGCAAAGATGGGCCTTCCTGAGTGACGTGGCACGCGGCTTACGCTGGTGCCGGTACCGCACAGGCGGCCTTTGGGTCCGGGAAGAGCACAACAGCTACCAGGCCCTGGGTGCCGATGCCGTGACGCTGGTTCAACGCCATCGGACGCTGTTCGAAGGACCTGAGGACGCGAACGGGAAGCGATGCGTCGTCGGTCTCGTATATACGGCGGAGATGCCGGACCGCCTGGGGAGCGGCGGACTGGACGATGCGAAGAAGCACCTCGATTTTCTGCTACAAGAGGGACCGTTGGAGCTTGGCTTCGTCGAAGCGTACTACGGCGTCCTGGGCGATGACGACGTGGACGAGCGGCTCATCGAGGACCTGAGAGAAATCCATCTCCGGCACCGGCCTACCCCATTGGATCACTTGTGAGGGCTAAAGCGCCCCCATCCACTTCTTGAGCCGGTACATCGTCGTATCCCGGTTCAACTCGGCGATGGCGCGGGTGAGGGGAACGCCCTTTGGGCAGACCTTGACGCAGTTCTGCGCGTTGCCGCAACCGGTGATGCCTTCCTCGGAGGTGAGGAAGTCGAGCCGCTCGTATTCGAGGGTCTTGCCAACCGGATGGCGGTTGAAGAGGAGAGCCTGGCCGATGGCGGCCGGCCCGACGAACGAAGACTTGTCGTTCACCTGGGGACAGGCTTCGAGGCAGCAGCCGCAGGTCATGCAACGGGACAGGGAATAGCGAAGCTGGCGAACATGATCGTCCTGGGGCTCGGCCATACCCAGGTCGAACGAGCCGTCGATGGGCACCCATCCCTGGACCTTCTTGAGATTGTCGAACATCTTGGAACGGTCGACGATCAGGTCCCGTATTAGGGGGAACTTCTTCATCGGCTCCAAGGTGACCTCGTAAACGTCGCCGTTGCGCTCGGCGACATCTTCGATAAGGGCCGTGCAGGCCTGGCGGATGCCCCCGTTGATATTCATCGTGCAAGCGCCGCAAACCTCTTCTAGGCAGGCGGACTCCCACACGGGAGGACGCACGGTTTTACCCTCGACCGTTACCGGATTCTTCTGAATCTCGATGAGCGCGGAGATGACGTTGAGTTTTTCCCGGAAGGGAATCTCGAACGTCTCCCAATACTGCTCTTGCTCTTGTCCTGCCTGGCGGAGGACGGTAAGGCGGATCTTGCTCGGGTGCTCGGACATGCCTAATCCCAAGTCTACACCGTCCGGGCTACGGGCTATACGTCTGGGTCGGCTTGTGGACCTTGAACTTGTAGAAGTCGTTGGCGCGCACGGCGGTCCAAGTCTGAATCTTCGCGTGGCCGTCGGCGAAGATGTAAACGCTCATGCTCCGATGTCCTTTGCATGGTAGGAAGGAAAGCGCGCCGGAACATCCGGGCGGCAAATAGTCGCTCGGGCTCTGCGGCGGATAGTGGCGGCCGGCAAGCATGAAGGCGTCGCAGCCGATGAAGGCGGAGCCCCACCAGCTTCCTCGCCAGCTCGCGTTCCCGTCCGGACGCCAGTTTTCGACGATACCGATCGTATCCGCCGGATCGTCCATCTCCGTATTCGAGCGCGGCAGCGGGCCTCCGGCGTCGAAGACGGACGTGCTCATGCCGGTATTCGTGTCGTTCCCGTTGGCCTGAACGGTGTTCAGCGAGCCGACATAGGAGTAGGAGCGCGGAATCGCCTTGGCCCGATAGGAGCCGTCCCAGAAGGGAACGTTCGCGGGCGGCAGGTAGCCGCGGGCATCATCCGGGCAGGCGTAGATGTGATCGTTCTTGACGTAGGGATCGAGTTGGTTGTCAAACGGGATGTAGCCAGGCTGCTGACCCCCGTTGATGGGCGGAGCGACGGCGAGCATTGCCGGCATCCGGTCGTCGAAGTCGCCGCTGTACATCATCAGCGCGAGGCCGATCTGCTTGTTATTGCTGACGCAGACGCTCTGCTTCGCGGCCTCCTTCGCCTGAGCGAAAACGGGAAAGAGGATCGCGGCGAGGATGGCGATGATGGCGATAACGACGAGAAGCTCGATCAGCGTAAAGGCGCGAAGGAGTCGGTAAGGCCCGGAATGCATACTTTCAGACTACACCAGAAATGTGGCATTCACGCATCGATGCGGGGACGGGCCGGGTTGCGGAGATTGACGATTGACGATTGACCTTATCCCAACGCCGATCACCGTTTAAGCAGGCTGGAAGCCTGCGCTACTCAGCCTTCCCTCAAGTCCGATAGGCCTGGTAGCAGCTAAAGCTCGCCATGTTCACGATCTCGCGGACGTCGGAGTTGAAGCTGACGACGTTGATCGGATACTTCAGCCCGACGACCAACGGCCCGATGATTTCGCGTCCTTGGCCGATTCCGCCGAGCAGCTTGAACGCGATGTTGGCGGAGTCGAGGTCGGGGCAGATCAGCACGTTCGCGTCGCCTTGGATCATGCTGTGCGGGAAGTTTTGCTGGGCGACGCGCGGGACGACGGCCACGTCGCCGTGCATCTCCCCATCGACAACGAGATCGGGGTGGTCGCGATGGAGGATTGCGACGGCGTCGCGGACTTTCCTTGCTCTCGGATGGGACGAGTCGCCGAAGTTCGAGAAGGAAAGCATCGCGACCTTCGGATCGAGGCCGAGATCGCGGGCCAGACCGGCCGCTTGGACGGCGATGTCGGCGAGGGCGATGGAGTCCGGCTCGATGTTGAGGCTCGTGTCACCGACGATGTAGACCTTGCCTTCGGCGAGGATCACATGGAGGGCGACGGCGCGCCGCACGCCCGGCTTCAGCTCGGCAAGCGGCACGACGACGCGGAGGGTGTCGCTGTAGGGAGAATCGGCCCCGGCGACCATGGCGTCGGCTTGGCCGGCGCGAAGCATCATCATCGCGTAAACCCACGGCTGGCGAATGGAGCGCTTCGCCTTCAGCGGAGTCATGCCCTTGCGAGCGCGGAGCTTGTAGAGATCGTCGGCGAACCGCTGCATATCCTCCGATTCGCGGTAATCGACGATCGTCATGCCGTCGAGCTTGATGTGCAGGAGCTCGGCCTGATGCTCGATAATCTCGCGGCGTCCGAGCAGCACGGCTTCCCCAATGCCCTCCTCCATCATTTCGCGGCAAGCCTCGATGATGCGCGGATTCTCGCCTTCGGGGAAAACGACCTTCCGCCGGAGCACCTTGGTGACCGAGCGGATCCGGCGCATGAGTACCTCGCTGCGGTTCGTCATCGATTCCAGCAAGGAACGATAGGCCTCCCAATCGGTGATCGGTGCGCGGGCAACGCCGCTTTCGCAGGCGGCCTTGGCGACGGCGAGGGCTTCCCAATGGAGGACCCGCGGATCGAACGGCTTGGGAATAATGTAGTCGGGACCGAATTGGAAGTGCTGGCCACCGTAAGCCATGCTGACTTCTTCCGGCACCGGCTGCTTCGCGAGCTCGGCGAGCGAGCGGGCGGCCGCGATCTTCATGGCCTCGTTGATGCATTTCGCGCGAACGTCGAGTGCGCCTCGAAAGATGAAGGGGAAGCCGAGTACGTTATTGACCTGGTTCGGATAATCGCTGCGTCCGGTGGCGATGATCGCGTCCGGCCTCGCCGCGCGGGCGACGTCGTAGTCGATCTCCGGATCGGGATTGGCGAGAGCGAAGATGATCGGCTTCGCCGCCATCAGCTTGACCATTTCAGGGGTCAGGACGCCCTTGACCGAGCAGCCGAGGAATACGTCGGCCCCCCGGAGCGCATCTTCGAGGGTTCTTAGCTCGGTGTCCTGGGCGAAGTGGTCCTTGTACTTATTCGTGCCTTCCTTGCGGCCCTTGTAGACGACGCCCTTCGTGTCGACGAGTAGAAAATGGTCGCGAGGCACACCAAGCTGCTCGTAGAACCGGGCGCAGGCGATTGCCGAGGCTCCTGCGCCGCTGACGACGACTTTGATGTCGGAAAGCTTCTTGCCGACGATTTCGAGAGCGTTGAGAAGGGCCGCGCCGGAGATGATGGCGGTGCCGTGCTGGTCGTCATGGAAGACCGGAATGTTGAGAGTTTCGCGGAGCTCTTCCTCGATCTCGAAGCACTCCGGCGCCTTGATATCTTCGAGGTTGATGCCGCCGAAGGTCGGCTCGAGCATCTTGCACGCCGCGATGACCTGCTGGGGGTCATGGGCATTCAGCTCGATATCGAAGACATCGACCTTGGCGAACCGCTTGAAGAGAACCGCCTTGCCTTCCATGACCGGCTTGCCGGCGAGCGCGCCGATGTCGCCGAGCCCAAGGACCGCGGTGCCGTTGCTGACGACGGCCACGAGATTGCCCTTGTTGGTGTACTGGTAGGCCAATTCGGGCTGCTTCTCGATGGCAAGGCAGGGAAAGGCGACACCGGGCGAGTAAGCGAGGCTGAGGTCTCGGGCGGTCAGGCAGGGCTTGGTGGCGACGATTTCCGTCTTGCCGGGCCGACCCTGTACGTGGTATTCCAGCGCGTCTTGCTCTCGAACTGACATGAATAGCTCCTCTAGGTTGATTGTGTCCCCTCGCCGCCGGGCTTATCTGCCATGGGAACTAGGGACAGGGTCATAGTAGCGCAGACTTCTAGCCTGCATCGGGAGGGGGCGGGCTAGTCTGAAACTCTCATCTCGGCTGGCCCGTTAGCTCCCGTCCGAACACCAAACACCGTTTCATCCCCCGGTTGAGAGCACTCGCAAGTTCTCAGGGGTAGCCGCCCATGTCGCGAAGCGACCTTCGGAGTGCCGAAGCGCAGCTTCAGCCTTACGTCTCGTCGTTCTATGGGAGTTCTACAGGCAGAGTTGCCACTCGTTGCAAAAGGCGGAAGCTACGCTTCGGCACTCATACTCAATGACTCACCCTCAAGAAGCCTGCTCTACAACTTCCTTCTGTTCCTCATCGGCTTCAGCACCCAAGCGCGAGCATTCGGAACCTGGTCGAAGGCATGCGGCCCCGCCTCCGACACGCCGGGCGGGACGATATTGCGTCCCGACATCGTCCCGAGGTCGATCACCTGGATCATCGTGCCTCGGTTGGAGTAGGGCACGGGTGGCTCGTCGCCCCACTTGATGGCGGGCGGCGCATAGCGCCAATCGCCGAGGTCCGGCCCGAACTGCTGGGCGAGCACGTTGTTCGCCTTCAGCATCGCCGACTGGACGACCTCCTTCACTGTTCGCTTTCCGAGGTAGTCCACCTTCGTTTTCCGGCTGAGGGCGTTCCACATCGTCGTAGCCTGGGCGATCATGCGGTAGTTGTCGAGGCCCATGAAATTGCCGGTCATCGGCATGAAGATCTCTTCCTGGAGAGCGTCGAAGAACGCCGTGTAGGCCTCCGCTCCCATCGAGCCGGCAAGCATCCGGCCGTCGAAGGTCATCAAGGCTCGCCGGATTTGGCCGTCCGAGGTATTGGAACTCGGCTTGCCGGGTTCGGCCAAGATCGGATCGAGGAATGGCTTGAAATACGGCCAGGTGTAGTCTTCACGGGCGATGGTCCAAGCCACCATCTCGACGTCTTGCTCGTTGAGCTTCGGCTTATCGAGCGCGCCAAGCACGGCGGAGTTGCGGAAGATGCGTCCCCATACCGGCGTGTCCATGTTGGGCCACCAGGAAACCGGCTTGTTGTTCCAATTGGCGAGCAGCCCCGACTTGGGATCGATCACGTGCGGCATCTGGGCGGCCGGTATGTAGCCCTTCCAATCGTATTCCGGCTCGCCGGGAGTGGGGAGCCGAGGATCGAGGCCGGAAGCGCGGATCGGCATCGCGCCAGCGTAGCGGTAGCCGAAATGCTTGGGAGTGGCCCAGAAGAAGTTGAAGCTCATCGGCGAGCCCGCGGTGGCGGCATCGATCTGCTCCGGCGTGGCGGCGTCGTAGAGATTGAAAATCGAGTCGTAGGACTTCATCTCGCGCATCCAATAGCTGCTGCGCCGCGAGAAGATCCAGTTCTTGTTGGAGATGATGACGGGGCCGAAGCGAGTCCGCAATTGAGTGACCGTCTTGTCGGGCTCTCCTTTGACTTTCAGCGTCCGAGTGACGGTCTGCAGCTTCAGGTGCTCGCTGCCGTAGGTATAGCCGTCCGGCCCGTCCGAGTGAGAGAAGAAAATGTCGTCGGTGTCGGCGACGCCGCTGGTCAGGCCCCAGGCGAGCTTATCGGTCTTGCCGATGATGACGCCGGGAACGCCGGGAACGTCCACTCCCACGACGCTGAGGCCGGGCGCATCCACGGACATCTCATGGAGGATCGAGGGTTGCCGGTGCCCCATCTGGGGCGCGCTGAGAAGGATCGGACAGCCGTTCAGGCTGCGGTTCGGCCCAACGACGACCGCGTAGCTTCCCCATTTGAACGGCGCGGAGACCTGTTCGGCGGCAAGCTTCGAGTCTTCGCCGGAGGAGAGGCGGATGCCCGGGAGCAGTTCGAGCAGGCTCAGCTTCGGAACCATCGCAAGCTGTTTGAGGGTCGTCGCCCGATCGAGAGTGGGGAACGCGAAGTGGTCCTTCGCGAGAGGATCGTCTGCGGGCGGGATCGTACAGGTCGCGGCGGGGTCGTTCTGCCAGGCGAAGTCGTCCATTACGTCGAGGAAGCGATTCTTCGTATTGGCCTGGCCCTGGAGATAGGAAATCAGGGCGAGGTTGCGGATTTCGCCGGCTCCCCCTCGGCCGAACTGCTGGAAGAGCCGAACGGAGATGGCAAGGCTGTCGAGCGGCGTCCAAGGCTCGGGCTGGAATCCGGCTTCAGCATAGCCGGAGGGAAGGGGGCCGTCCTTTTCGAAGGCGGTCACGCCCTTGGCGTAGGCTTCGATGGCTTCCTTTGCTTTGGGTGACAGGTTGTCGAACTGCTGCTGAAGCTCTTCGTCCGTATAGCCGGTCTTCAGGATTTCCGTGTCGGAAGCGACGAACTTGGGGCCGAACACCTCCGACATCCGGCCGCGAGCGAGGCGGCGGCTCTGCTCCATCTGCCACATCCTGTCTCGCGCGGTCTCGTAGCCGGCCTCGTACCAGGCTTGCTCGGAGCTCTCCGCTTTGATGTGGGGGACGCCGTATTCGTCGCGGGTGACGAGGGCGTCCGACTGGAGGGCGAGCGCACAAGAGAGTAGAGCAAGCATCGTCCCTAGTTTAGCGACCTAGAAACAACGAAAGGGCAGCCTTGGACCAAGGCTGCCCGAAAGTCCTTCAACCCGGATGGCGTCTTACGGGAGATAGCGCCGGCCACCCGGCAGGCTGTTGCGGGTGACGAGGCTGTAAACCACGAGGCCGATGCCGCCGAGGATCGCGAGAGGAATGATGAAGCTGAGCAGCGTGCTAAGGATGACGCCGACAATCTTCAACACGATAAACACGCCGACGATCGCGGCCAGGATGGCCAAGCCAACTTTAGCGGGTTGAGACATCTTTCAATTTCTCCTGGGATTCGCTCCCGAAGTAAATGTACAGCAAATCGGGCGAAGACGATTCGTCGAAGGACTATTTCCTCTCTCCCGACTTGGCGGTACGCTTCGAAGATGGCATTGCGGGTGATCAGGGAGCGGTTGAACGATCCCCTCGCCGACGATATCCTCGTCCTGAACGCCCCGTTGCTTGCGGATTGGCTCGTCAAGTTCCTCCGCTACGAGTGCATTCACCGGAGGAATATCCAGAAGGTCGTCCTTGGCCTGTCGGGTGGCGTGGATTCGGCGGTCGTCGCTTATCTCTGCGCGCGCGCCTTCGGCCCTCGCCACGTCCACGCCTTTCGGATGCCCTACAAGATTTCCTCTCAGGCGAGCCTGGACGACGCCCAATTGGTCGTCGACGACCTCGGAATCCGCTGTGAAACCATCGACATCACGGCCATGGTGGACGGATATGTGGATTTGGCGCAGCACGTCACGCCGGCCCGGATCGGCAACATCTGTGCGCGGGCTCGGATGATCGTGCTGTTCGACCAGAGCGCTCGCATCGGAGGGCTGCCCATTGGCACCGGCAACAAGAGCGAGCGGCTGTTCGGCTATTACACCTGGCACGCGGACGATTCGCCTCCGATCAACCCGCTCGGCGACCTGTTGAAGACCCAGGTTTGGCAATTGGCTCGAGAACTCGGCGTCCCTTCGCGGATTATCGACAAGCCGGCGACGGCGGACCTCATCAAGGGTCAGACCGACGAGATCGATTTCGGCATCACCTACCTTCGAGCCGACAAGATTCTCCATTATCTGACTCAGGGCTATAGCACGGCCAAGCTCATCGAGATGGGCTTCGACGAAGCCGACGTCTCCCTCGTCTGGAAGCGCGTCGACTCCACTCATTGGAAGCGCCGATTGCCGACGGTGGCCATGATCAGCTCGTCGGCAATCGGTGAGGCTTATTTAAGGCCGGTCGATTATTGAGGTGTCCAAGAGATCCGGAAGATATCCCGTCGTCTTGCACACAAAAGCCATCCATGTCGAAAGTCTCCACAGACGCGAGGATACTCAGGAGCCGACGATGGAACCGTTCGGGAGTCCGAGGCATATACTCCAGATATGAGATTCAGCGTCTCCTTCCTGCTCCTTGGGCTCGCGGCCGTCCTTGTCGTTACCGGCTGCAACAAGGCAACCGCCGAAGCCTCCAAGCCGAACGACGAGGCGGCGAAGTTCCTGAGATGGAGCATGAACCAGAACGCAGCCCTTGCGAGCTACAAGGCCGCGGAATCGTGGAGCGCGACCGCTCCCGTCGGCAAAACGGAGCAGCGGGAGATCAGCTACGAGCGGCCGAACAAGTTCAAAATCACGACGACGATCGACAAGGGCGAGTGCCTGACGTCGGTGAGCGATGGCGCGAAGATGGTGGAGATCGCGCAGCTTCCCGGCGGCGGGGCCGTCAGTTCCGACGCGCCGCAGACGTTGGCCGGTGCGAGCGGAGACCAGATCAGCCATCCCCTCTTCAACGGGAGCATGCTTTATCAGTTCTTCGGCGGATCGGATAATTTCGACGCCTTGGTCGACCAGTCGGCCGGCCCGGTTCAGTTCGGCGATCAGGCCGTTGCGGAGCCAGGCGAGCAGGCGAAGACCGTCAAATTCCACTCTGCAATGGGTTATGGCGACGTCGAGGTGATCATCGGAACAAAGACCGGCCTCGTCTACCAGATTTCTTACGACGGCTTGGCGCAGATGCTGAAGGACACGCCTGCGATGAGACAGTATGGCGACAACCTGCCTTCCGTTCACACGACGGAAACCTTCTCCAATATCAAGACCGGCATTCCGCTTACCGCTTCCGTCTTCGATACGAAGCCGCCAAAGGGAATCAAGGTGCGCGCGGCCTCGGACGGGTCCAATGCCCCGGTTCCGATCGGTTCGCCGGCGCCGGACATCGTCCTGACGAGCCTCGACGGCAAAAAGGTCAAGCTTTCCTCGTTCCGAGGCAAGGTCGTCCTCATCGACTTCTGGGCGACATGGTGTCCTCCTTGCCGGAAGGGCCTTCCGATCACGAACAAGATTCACGAGCTGTACGATTCGAAGGGCCTGCACGTGCTTGCCGTGAGCAACGAGGATGCCGCCAAGATTTCCGCTTTCGTAAAAGATAACAAGTACACGTTCGCAGCTTATCAAGATGCGAATTCCGAAGCTTCCAAGAAGTACAACATCGAGGGCATTCCCTGCACCGTCATCATCGATGCGAAAGGGAGACTTTCGTCGTACCTCGTCGGATTGAGGCCGGAGAGCGAGATTCTGGACAACCTGAAGAAGGCGGGCCTAAACCTGGGATTTTCAGGTTCCCGGTATCCTAGCATTGCCGATGCCCCACGAAAACCCTCCGCAGGAGCGCACCGTCACGTATGACCCTCTAATCGAGCTGATGGCTCGGTTCGAGAACGTGCGCGCCGTCGATGCCTCCGTCGATCCGTTCGAGGGGCTGAGCGTCGAGGACCGGCTGAAAAAGCACATCGTCGACGGGATCAAGAGAAACCTGGAGCGGGACCTCGATGCGGCCCTTGCCACCTATCCGCCCCTCGACATCATCAACGACATCCTGCTCGACGGGATGAAAACGGTCGGCGAACTCTTTGGCGCGGGCAAGATGCAGCTTCCTTTCGTGCTCCAGAGTGCCGAGGTGATGAAGGCGGCGGTCCGCTACTTGGAGCCGCTGATGGAAAAGCAGGAAGGGTCTGAGAAGGGGTCGATTCTGCTGGCGACAGTGGCGGGCGACGTCCACGACATCGGCAAGAACCTGGTCGACATCATCCTGTCCAACAACGGCTATCGGGTCGTCAACATCGGTATCAAGCAGCCGATCAATGCGATCGTCGAAAAGACCGCCGAGCACGGCTGCCAAGTCATCGGCCTGAGCGGACTGCTCGTCAAGTCCACCTTGGTCATGCGGGACAACCTTCTCGAGCTCAACGAGCGCGGGCTTTCCGATTATCCGGTCATTCTCGGCGGCGCGGCCCTGACGCGCGGCTACGTCGAGCAAGACCTGCGCAGCCTCTATCGGGGACGGGTGTTCTACGCCCAGGATGCCTTCGAGGGGCTGGCGCTGATGGGAAAACTGAGTGGAGACGATAGGGGTGAGATGGGTGAAACGGGTGAGATGGGTAAGTCACCCTCTTCATCCCCCGACTCCCGCATCGCCAGCCATCGCGTCGGCATGGTCGATCCCGAACTTTTCGTCTTCGCCGGCGAGAAATCCGATGTCGTTCCCGTCTCGGAGCCGCCGGCTCTGCCGTTCTACGGCGACCGGAAGCAAACGAAGTTCGATATCTTCGAGGTTTACAAGTACATCAACCCGATTGCCCTCTTCCGGGGGCAATGGCAGTTCAAGCGCCCGGACGGGATGGGGAATACGGAGTTCGGAGCCTGGGTCGAGGAGCAGGCGAGGCCTATCTTCGAGCGGTTGCAACGGATATTGGCGACGCGCATCCGACCCCGCGTGAAGTGGGGCTACTTCCCCTGCGCCTCCGAGGGCAACGATCTCGTGATCTACCATGAGGATGGACCGGAGCGGCTTCGCTTCACCTTCCCTCGGCAGCGGGATGGCCGCCGGCTTTGCATCTCCGACTTCTTCCTACCCGTCGGCGCTCCTCGCCGGGATATCGCCGGCTTTTCTATCGTCACCATCGGCGACGAGGTCTCGAAGTACGAGCGCGAGCTGTTCGCGAGTGGCGACTACCAGGACTATCTCTTCGTCCACGGGATGGGCGTCGAGACGGCGGAAGCCCTCGCGGAGTATTGGCACAAGCAGATGCGGGCGGAAATGGGCATCGGGGCCGACGACCCGGCGGACATGAAGCTCCTGTTCTCCGCCAAGTACCGCGGCTCGCGCTACTCGTTCGGATATCCTGCTTGCCCGAATCTGGAAGACCAGGTAAAGCTGTTCGAGCTCCTCAAGCCGGAAGAGATCGGCATCGAACTCACCGAGGAGTTCATGCTGAACCCGGAGCAGTCTACGAGCGCGATCGTCGTGCATCACCCCGAGGCGAAGTACTTCAACGTCCGGTAGGGGCGGTATCCTCCCACCCGGGATGAGCCAAAACGAGATCGAGCGCTGCACATGGCCCGGGAGCGACCCGCTCTACGTGACGTATCACGACGAGGAGTGGGGGGTGCCTGTTCACGATGACCGGAAGCTCTTCGAGTTCCTCCTTCTGGAAGGCGCGCAGGCTGGGCTGAGCTGGATCACGATCCTCAAGAGAAGGGAAGGCTACCGGCAGGCATTCGACGGCTTCGATCCCGTCAAGGTGGCAGCGTACGGAGAGAAGGATATAAAGCGGCTGCTTGCCGATCCCGCCATCATTCGCAACCGCGCCAAGGTGCGCTCCGCGATTCAAAACGCCCAGGCCTTCCTCAAGGTTCAGGAGGAATTCGGCTCGTTCGACAAGTACATCTGGGGCTTCGTCGACGGCAAGCCGGTCGTGAACCGGTTCGATGGAGACGGTCAGATTCCAGCGCGGACCGATCTATCCGACCTCATCAGCAAGGATCTGAAGAAGCGCGGTTTCAGTTTCGTCGGATCGACGATCGTCTATGCCCACATGCAGGCGACCGGCATGGTGAACGACCACCTGGTGTCCTGCTTCCGCTACGCTGCGCTGGCGGGAAGCTAAGTTTCACTGAATTTTCATAACTTTCGAAGGCGCGAAAAGCGTCTCATGTATCCATGCAGGTACCGCGCAACGCCGTTGCTCTCGGACTTCTCGCCGCCGCCTCGTTTTCCCTCGCTCTTGGGCTCGGCATGCCCCTGAAGCCGAAGCCAAAGCCGGTGAAGAAGGTCCCCTTCTCGACAGTCGCCCCGATCTTCAAGCAGTGCGTTGGCTGCCACATGGGCGCGCATCCAAAGCATGGGCTCGACCTTACGTCTTATGCGAGCCTGATGAAGGGGGACAAGGAAGGGAAGGTCGTCGTGCCCGGCAAGCCGGCTAGCAGCCGCTTGTCCAAGGCCGTCCATCGCAAGGGTGCAGCTGCGATGCCTCCGATGGGTCCCCTTTCGGCCGGCGACGTCGCCAAGATCGACGCTTGGATCGCCGCCGGCGCGAAAGAGAAGTAGTCGCATGCCGGGACGCTAGTCGTCCCGGCATGAATTTGGGTCTGACGGGTCACGGCAGAACCATTTATCGACGGGCGTCTGGTGCATATAGAACTGGCTGAGCTTCATCGCCTTGGAATGGCCGTCGAAGAAGGCTAAGTTGGCCTGATCGAAGTGGCGTGCCGCAGGCCGGGCGTCGTATGGGTCGTTGAGATCGCCATCCGGCGCCGTCAGCTTGTAAGCGTTTTCCCGCGGCGTTTTCAGGTCGTCCCCCGAACCAAGCTCGCCGAGCATGATGGTTTCGGAGGGCGTTTGCAGGCTCGTTTCCGTGGGCAGGAAAGGAGGGGGATTGGGCAGATAGTCGGTTATGTCGACGAAGATCAGTTCGTTGAGACCGTAAGAATTCGTCGCCTCGGCGTCGCTTGGACAAATCCTGATCTGCGCATTCTTCGTGTAGGGCCGGATGAGGTTGGGCCACAGGACGAGAGCGGCGTCCTGGGTCGGGGGAAGCACCTCGTCCCAATCGCCCGAATACATGAGCACGCCAAGAGAAAGCTGCTTTGAATTCGAGAGGCAGGCCGTTTTCTTTGCCGCCTGCTTGACCTGGGCGAAAACGGGGAAGAGAATGGCGGCCAAGATGGCGATGATCGCGATCACGACGAGTAGCTCGATAAGGGTAAACGCGCCGAACCGAGAAGATCGTATATCGATAGGATCCGCTGCCACTTAGGCAAGACCATTCATCCGACCCACAAGGTTCGATTCAGTAGCTGTAGCCGCTGTTGCAAATCCGCTTGGTCGCTTCGAGGCTTTGCTGGAGGGCCTGCGGGATGTCCGCGTTGGCCGGTTCGCCTTCCTCGAACGTCAGTCGGGCGGAGACGGTACATCGCTGATCGTCTCCGGTGACCTATAACTGGTCGCGATATTTCAAAGGCTTTTCCGAGCCCCAATGCATCGTCCGTTCATCCGGATCGAGATGCAATTCGCCCACGGCCCGAAAGCGATGCCCGTGCGATTCGCCTTCCACGCGAACGTGAGCGTCCGGCTCCATGGTGGCTTTTCGAGGGAAGGGGGAACCGGGGCATTTTCTCTGGGGAGGAAACGAAATCGAGGACCCCGTCGGCGTCGGCGTCGGCCTGCACTTCGACGGAGCGTTGGAATTCGCTCACGGCGTTGGCTCCTTTCGGAAGGTTCATCTCTCAGAAGCCGGCCGGTCGGCCTCTGTTTCCTAACTCTGCGTGGTTAACTGTGCGAGATGTTAAGGCAGGAATCGGCGGAGCTTCGCCAGGCCAGGCAGCTCTATCGAAGCGGGCGTCTGTCTCAAGCGGCGACCCTCGCCGGATTTTGCCTGCGCCGGAATCCGGACGACGCGGATGCGATGCAGCTTCTCGGCACGATTCAGTATCAGTCGGGCCAAGCCGACGCGGGGCGAGCCCTGGTGGAGCGCTCTCTTGCCATCGATCCGACCAATCCCGAAGCCTGGAACAACCTGGGTCTCATGCGCCATTTGTCGGGTGACGACGACGGCGCCCTCGAGGCGTTCGCCAAAGCGACGGAAGCATCGCCGGCGCATGGCGAAGCCTGGATGAACCTGGGCTTTGTCTTGCTGGAGGCGAAACGGCCGGCGGAGGCGGTTTCAGGCTTGGAGCAGGCGATCGCGGTGGGTTTCGACGGTCCGCAAGTGCGCTTCTTCCTCGGCAACGGTTTGGCCGAAATCGGCAGGCACGAGGAAGCCGTCGCCGAATTCGACCGAGCTCTCGCTGCCGATCCGAAGTTCTCCGACGCATGGAACAATCGAGGCAACTCGTTGTCGGCCTCTGGCCGCCCGGAGGAGGCGGTCGTATCGTTCCAGAAGGCAATTGCCGCGGCCCCGCAGAATCCACTGCCTTACTCGAACCTGGCGACGACGCTCCATCGGCTGGGCGAGAGCGAGCAAGCCCTTTCGATCCTCGAGGAATGCTTGCGGGTCTCGCCGAACGTCGTCGAGCTTTGCCAGGTCAAGGCCGACATTCTCGTCGATCAGGAACGGCTCGACGAGGCGCTCACGGTGTTCGGGGGCTTGCATGCCCTGCGTCCGGACGACGTCGGCGTGCAGAAGGGTCTGGCACGGGTTTCGATGCATCAAGGGCTTTGGCGGCGCTCTATCGATCTGCTGGCGGGCGTCGAATCGGCCTCGGCTCGCATTCTCCGTGCCGTGGCGCTGCCCGTCATTCTCGGCAGCAGGGAAGAGGTCGACGAATCGCGGGCTCATCTGAAGAGCGAGATGGAGGCCCTGGCCTCGGCCGAAGAGAGTCCGGACGATCCCCTTGCCGAGATCGGCCAGACGACCTTTCATCTCGCCTATCATGGGATCGGCGAGCGAGACTTGCAGGGGCTCGTTGCCAAGACCTACCGGCATTTGTATCCCAGCTTGAGATTTGAGGCTGGACATACGCCTTCTCGGGGCGACCGGATCCGCGTCGGTTTCCTTTCCTCCTATCTCCACTCCCACACGATCGGAAAGCTGTTTGCATCCTTGATCGAGCGGCTCGACCGGGAGCGGTTCGAAGTTGTCTATCTTCAACTTGGGAAGATCGACGCGGTTTCGCAGAGGCTCGCCAACTCAGTCGACCGCCATGTGCTCTTGCCGAGAACCTTGGCGGAGTCGAGGCGTGCAGTGGCAGCGGAAGAGTGCGACATCCTCTTCTATCCGGATATCGGGATGGATGCCCACTCGTACTACCTCGCCTTCTCGCGGCTGGCGCCGGTGCAGTGCGTGATGTGGGGGCATCCGATGACGACCGGCTCGCCGGAGATGGACTACTTCGTATCGAGCAAACACCTGGAGAGGCCGGACGGGGACTCCGAATACACGGAAAAGCTGGTCCGCCTCCCGAGCCTGACCACCTATTTCCATCGCCCGCCTACGCCGGCGAAGTTAAGCCGTGCCGACTTCGGCTTGGAAGAGACGGCGAAGCTCTATGCCTGCCCGCAGACGCTCTTCAAAATTCATCCCGACTTCGACCGCGTGCTCGCCGCGATTCTCGACCGAGACGAGCAGGGCCGGCTCGTCATGATCGCGTCGAAGATCGGAAGTTGGCAGCGCCTGCTGACCGAAAGGTGGAGACGGACCTATCCGGTCATTGCGGAACGGGTCGTGTTTCTTCCGGGGATGAAGCTGGAACGGTTCCTCGCCCTTGCCGCGATGAGCGACGCGGTGCTCGATCCGATTCAGTTCGGAGGCGGAAATTCGAGCATGGAGTTTTTTGCCTCGGGAGCGCCGGTAGTCACGTTGCCCCAGGGGCTTCTGCGGAACCGGATCACCTATGCGGCCTATAAGCAGGTCGGTTTCGAGGACATGATCGCCCGAAGCGAAGAGGAATACGTGGACCTGGCCCTCCGGTTGGCAAACGACTCCGATTGGCAGCACGAAATGCGGCGACAAGTCGTCGAACGCTCCGCTGCTCTTTTTGAGAACCAAGCCGCCGTCGAAGAGCTGAGCGACTTCCTCGCGAGCGTCAGGCCGGCGTAAGCGAGCTTTCGCAAATGGACTTGATCCGCGCCAGCGCCTCTTCGAGGTTTCCCTGAATCGTTCCTGGGTGCTCCTTGATGAGGTGGCCGAACTCGCTGTTCGTCGATCTCTCCATGCCGGGATCGAATTCCAAGTGGATGCTCACCTCGGAGTGATCGCCATGGTCGAAGATCTGCAATGAACCGCGATAGTGGATGCTGGCCCGCGAATCCCAACGCATTTTGAGGTTCTCCGCGTCGACATGGAAGCTGCCGACACCGAAGAAATCGCCATGCGGACAGGCGCCTCGAATATGAATCGCATCGCCATGGCCGGCGTCGGCCTGGCTCACGTGCGGCACATATCTAGCGAGGTTCTCGGGATTGCTCACGAATGCAAATATGGATTTGGCGTCGGCATGAACAGACGTCGATCCCAGATAAGAGCTCATAGATGAGACCTCCTCACCGAAATGGACGGCATTTTTAGCCCGGTGTTCTGCCGATTTGTTGCGAGAACATGAACGGCACGTATATCTAGATTTCACAACTTTCAGAATATAATGAAAGTTGTGGAACGAGACTGGATTCTTCTGTTGGCTTGCTCGATCCTGACCCCGCACATGGTTCGCCCTTTGCGGGTGCGGAAGCTCCTTGTTTGGGCGTTGCCGGTCTTTGGGATCTTCCTTCTCTGGTTGCACCGCGACGCCGCGCCTTGGGCTCGGCTGCTCGCCGCGAGCGCGGGCATGCTCTACGTAGTGAAGGGCGCGATCATGGCGAGTTACTCGCTCGACGAAGCTCGAAGGCTCGGTCCGCTCGTGTTCCTGATTTGGCCGGGCATGGATCCGGAGCGGCTTGCTCGGAGGGAAGAGTCCACCGAGCGCGACGCCTACCCGATCGCGCGAGGGCTCGCCTGGCTCTACGGCGGATTGGCGTTTCTCCTGCTCGCGGCCCTCTTGCCGGTAAGTAAGACGATTGCGGGATGGCTTGGAATCGCCGGACTATTGCTCGTCATACACTTCGGACTCTCCGAGTTGCTTTCCAGCGTCTTCCGCTTAGCGGGAAGGGGAGTCAGGCCGCTCTTCGATCGCCCGTGCGCGGCGCGGACGTTGAGCGATTTTTGGACGCGGCGCTGGAACCTTGCCTTCGTCGAGATGGATCGGCGGCTGTTTCTTCCCAGCCTCTTGAAGCGTTTCGGCTATCGGGGAGCGATCCTCGGGGTGTTCCTTGTCTCGGGCCTGCTGCATGAGATGGCGATCAGCTATCCGGCGGGAGGCGGATGGGGTTTGCCCTTTGCTTACTTCACCCTGCAAGGCCTCCTCGTGCTCGGCGAGCGGAGAGTGAAGATTCCTCCTGCCCTGCACCGATGGCTGACCTGGGCGGCGGTTCTGCTCCCCCTTTCCCTCGTGTTCACGGCGCAGTTTCGGGAGGTCTTCGTGACTCCGATGCTGGAAGCTCTGCGTGGGGTGCTGACTTCGCATCCGGTGGCCTGGTACTACGACCGAGCCCTTTGGGTGATGGGCTTCGGCCACTTCCTGGTTCTGGTTGCGAGCTTCCAGGTTCCCAAGAAGCTTGGCTGGAAGGAGGAACTGCCACGTTTGTCCCCCTTCAATCGAAAGCTGATGGTCGCCTATGGCGCCTTCATCGTGCTGACGATCGTCGCCTTCGGAACCTTTACGCTCCTCTTGCATCGGGATTTGCTGATGGGATCGCGAACGGCGGTGTTCTTCGCCGGATTTATCGCGACCTTCTGGCTCTTGCGAATCGGATTGGACTGCTTCTACTACCGCCACGAGGACTGGCCGCGAGGGAAGCAATTCGTCGTCGGGCATGCCTTGCTGACGTCTCTTTTCCTGTTCCTTTCGTTAAGCTACGGCGGCCTTGTCGTTTGGCATCTTGCGACTGCCTGAGCGAACGGACAAAGAAATCCGAAGATAAACCTCGTGACTGGTAATCATGGCCGCTTGCATCCGGGATCGAGTCTGGTCGGGTTCGACGAAGTCGCGCGCGAGCGCCTGGATGGGATGCTCGCCACCTATGGCTTCCTTGTCGAGATGTCGAAGGAAGAGGCTGGATTCGCGATGCGCCGGTTCCGTAACGGCCAGCGCTATATTACGGTCGAGGCTGCTGCCCAGAAAGGCCAATATCCCGTAGGCCGCGTCAAACTTGGAACGGGCTCGGCAGACTGGCCGGAGGGCGACTGGAACCAGATTCCGCTCGGGCGCCTCATCGAGGAAAAGCGCCCTGACCGCAGCGCCGCCGATTACCCGCTCGATAATCTCACGCTTGCCAGCTTCCTGGATACGGCGGCGAAGGACCTCCAGGATTACGCGATGGACTTCATCGCGGGCGAACTCTTCGCGTTCAAGCGGCTGCGCGCGGAAGCGGCCAAACAGAAGCCGGCTTATGAGCTTTTCGGTTCGGGACCCTATAGCGAGAACACGCTCGAATACATGCGCGTCTCGAAGCTGCTGAAGGAAAAGTACAGCAGCGAAGCGGCTGCCTAAGGAGACAAAGAGTGGCGTCGCCTCGTCTTCATAGGCGATGCCGCACGAAGTTCGACTCTTTATCGAGCGGCGGGAGGCGGATTGGCTCTCTCCGTATGCCGCGCAAGCCTCCGAGAGCGCGGGCAGGCCGATTCCCGAAGAGCCCGACCCCGTCCGCACCTGCTTCCAGCGAGACCGGGACCGGGTTCTTCATTCCAAAGCCTTTCGAAGGCTGAAACACAAGACGCAAGTGTTTCTCGATCCGGTAGGGGATCACTACCGGACTCGGATGACTCATTCGCTCGAAGTGGCGCAGATCGCGCGGACGATCGGGCGGGCTCTGCGTTTGAACGAGGATTTGATCGAGGCGATCGCCTTGGCCCACGACGTCGGCCATACGCCCTTCGGCCACGCGGGGGAGGAAGCCCTGGACGGCGCGCTGAAGACGGCGGGCGGCGAACCGACCCATTTCCGCCATTACGAGCAATCGCTGCGGACGGTCGACGTTCTCGAAAAGCTGAATCTCACCGAAGAGACTCGGGCCGGCATCGGCGGGCACAGCAAGGGGCGGAAGGACTTGACGGCGTTCGACGGACAGCCAACCTCCACGCTGGAAGCCGCCGTTGTCCGGATCAGCGACCGGATCGCGTATCTGAACCATGACCTCGACGACGCCATGCGCTCGGGGATTATTTCGTCCATTCCGGAGCGATTCGACGCGCTCGGCCCGTCTCATTCGAAGCGGATCGGCGGCATGGTGGAGGATGTGATTCTGAACAGCCGGGACAAGCCCGCGATCATTCTCTCGAAGAGCCTGCTCGACGCGATGAACGATTTGAAAGAATGGCTTTTCGAAAACGTCTATCTGCTCTATCCTAAGCGTTATCCGGATTCGGACAAGGCAATGAACGTCGTGAAGGAACTCTTCGAATACTACGCTCAACCAGGGAACCTCCCGAGCGGATTCGAGGGGATCCAGGGCGCGGTGGACTACGTCGCCGGCATGACCGACCGGTTTGCCATCGAGGATTATACGAGGCTGAAAATCCCAGGAGGATTTAGACCCCTAAATGGATATCGACCCGCTGGAGCTGTCAAAAGATGACGACGAGGGAAAGAAGGACAAAGCGAAGAGCACGCTGAACGCGATGGTCGCGGTCACGATCGCCCTCCTCGCGACCTTTATGGGTATTTGCAAGGTGAAGGACGACAACATCGTCCAAGCCATGCAGCAGGCCCAGGCGCATTCCATCGACTATTGGGCGACCGAGCATGCGAAGGGCACCGAGGCCAAAGTCTACGACACCGCGGCAACCCAGCTCGAGTTTCTCGCGGCCGCCAACCCAAAGGCTCAGGACGCGATCAAGAAATTCCGGCAAGGGCAGGCGAAGGAGTCGAAAGACAAGGATGAGTGGCAGAAAAAAGCCGAGGACGCCGACAAGGATTACGACACGCTCAACTACCGGGACGACCAGTTCGACCTTTCCGATACCCTTCTCGCCATTTCCATCTCGATGCTGGCCGTCACGGCGCTGACGGGTAAGAGGTGGCTCTTCTGGATCGCGATGGCGCCGACGGCTCTGGGAATCCTAATGGGCGTCGCGGGCCTGTTCGGTTTGAAGATCCATCCGGACGCGATTACGAACCTGCTTTCTGTCTTCGGAGTCTTGCGCTAAAACGGCCAGGTATCGCGAGGAGTACCTGGCCGTCGATCCTAATCCGCTCGACTTCGACTAGTGAACGGCGGCGAGCGCGTCGTGGTGTTCGAAGTGCTCGCTGGCGGCTTGGGTCAGCGTCGTGAAGTGGGCTCCCTTCTCGCGGAAGTAGCGGATCGTCTTCTTCAGGTCGCTGACGTTGTCGTTATAGTCGCGAAGACCGAGACAGATAACCTCGCGGCTTAGGTTGGCCTCGAAGAGGGGCAGGAGCGCGTCGAAGCCGGCATCAAGATAGCCGTGTTGGCCGTTGTGGGTAGCAATGGGAATGTGCAGCAGCTTGTTGCCGCCTTCCTTCTTCAGATCGTCGCTCGCGCTGTGGTACGGCTCGTGAGGGGCGCCGTGCCAGTCCACGAACATCTTGTAATCCGCATCGGGAACGATCGAGGAATCGACGAGGATGCCGATCTCTTCGAGATAGGGGACGTCGGCAGGCAAGAGGGCGAAGGCGCCGGCGCGGAAAGCGGTGGCCTTCACCATGTGGCTCTTCAGCGTATCCTTGGCGACCCACAGGATATTGCCCCGCTCCTTGGGGTCTTCGACGTAGCCTCGCTCATTCTCGAAATTCACCTTCATCCCCATCTCATGCCAGTTCGGGATTTTGTGGATGAACTCGTGATAATAGAGATTCGTGTTCGCGCTGGGGTCTTTGAGGCTGACGTGGATCAGCCAGGTGGCGGGAACGAATTCGGCTTCGAATACGCGAATATACTCCGCCGTGTAGCACCGATCGTGATGTGCTCCTTCGCAGTCGACGGTGAGGACAACGTTTGGCATGATGACTTATTTGGCTCCTTGGATCACTTGGACACCACCCGCTTGGTTTTGATCTGGGTGGCTTGCGATGAGGGTGTAGCGCCTGCCCAGCACGGTGAAGTTCTTTAACTTCACGCTCTTCCAGGAACTGGGGAGATTAGGGCGGACGCTCAAGATTCTTCCCAGGGCGAGGTCCGTGCTCCAGACCGCCCCGACTTGCTTCTTAAAGTCTATCCGAAATCCAAGGAATCCGTAGAGGACAGTTTGCAAACATCCGGCCGCTCCCGTCGTGAAATAGGTGATGGGCCGGCTCCTCTTTTCACTAAATTGAAGTTGAGGTTCCTTTACAAAATCTCGCCAACTTTCCTGCCAGGTTCTATAGGCTCTGTCGGTCTCTCCCAACCGCGCCCAGATCAGGGCGTCGATCGAATCGCTCATGGCGGGTCCGTAGTCGGCGATCTTTCCCGAGAAGCGCTCCATGATCGTTTTCGCCTCCTTTTCCGCATCGGGATATTGGAGGGGATAGATCGAAAGCTCCGCCGCGATCTGGCGATATCCGAGCTCCGGGTCGTCGTCGTAGTTGAGGAAGCTGGTCTTGTCGCGGGGAAGGTGGTAGCGGATGCCGTGGTCTCTCGAAAGATCCCACGAACCGCCGTTTTGGCACCACTGGGCGAGCAGGTTAGTGTAGAGGTCGTCGTCGCCGGTATGCGCTTCATCGGGGCTCATGACCCTGGGCATGACGCGCCCGTCTGGGCCTGGGACCGAGCGAAAGCGGTAGTAGTCGGCGACGCCGTCGACAATGCTCTTGGCGATGTCCGCTCGGGTCAAGCCGAGACAGGCGGCTTGCTCCAACATCCAGGCGACGTCGCCTCCGATATGCTCCTCGAAGCGGCTTCGGCTCGTTTTCGGGGCGGCTTCGGTCCCGCTGATCGAGGACTCCCAAGGGAATTTGTATCCAAAGGCTTCGCCCGCCATCGGGGGAACCCCCATCCGGCCCGCTGCCGTCGGACGTCCTCCTTCGAGCCACTCCTGGAAGTTTCTAGCGGCTGCCGGTTCCAGGCTGATGCGGTATGACGGGATCGCTTTCGCCTCTTCCGGATCGATCAAGGCGAGAGCGGGGAAGACGTAGGTGTCGGCATCCCAGAAGACGTGGCCGTTGTAGTGGTCGTGGCTGAGGCCCATCGGGCTGACGCTCATGCCGGCATTCGGATCGATGGCGGAGCGGAGATAGAAGAGAAAGGAGCGGACGGCCTGCTGGTCCTCGACGGGGCCGTCGATTTCGATGTCCGTTTGCCATCGCTTCTGCCAAATCTCGGCCGTCTCCTTGAAAACCTCATCGACGGACTTGGATCGGCCATTCATCTCACCCTTTCGGATCGCAGGCGGACGGTCGGGGTTGCGGCAGAGCTGCATGGAGAGGGCTAGGGGGCTTTCGCCAATCTCGATGATCCGTCCGAACGTGCAAGGTTTGTCTTTGTCTGCGGCGTTGTGGAGATTGCCCGGCGTGAACTCGGGGACCTCTTTGGCATTCGGGCTATGGGGGCGGTTATCCTCGCCGATCTCGTTTCGCTCGATAACGGCAAGCCCCGGCGATTTTTGTGCTTGGGGCTGGACGAGCGGATTCCTGAAGACAATCGAGATGTACCGATCCGAAGATATTTTCCACCGCTGGGCGGCAACGCGCGACGTGGGATGAAGCACGGTTTCGCATTCGACGCGAAGGTTCTCATCGTCTATTTTCTGGTTCCAAACGGTTGTGAGGACGCCCGTTTTCATGTCCAGCGTTTGCCGATAGTCGGAGCCCTCGCGGGGGTCGAGCGGGGCGCCGTCGCTGCCCGCCGTCCATCTGCCGGCCAACGGGTTCTTGACCGGGTCGATCCTTTCGTCGCCGGTCGTTTTGTAGTTGTCGATGAGGAACATTGAGCCGGAGCCGGTCCCGTCTCGGGCAATGCGGAGGCCGACTTGGCCATTCCAGAGGATAGAGGGATTGTCGACGGATGGGTCGAGGCAGGCTAGCACCCAGGGATCGGCCGGAGGGGCGGTGTGGCGGGTGACCGTCTTTGGTTTGGAGCCGCAGCCTGCGAGCAGGAGCGCCGACAAGAAGAGCAAGCCGCGCGACAAGGCGCGCAGGACAAAGCGCGAGCAAGTTCGCGTACTCCAAACGCGGATTCCGAAGCAGGCCACAGCCAATACTAACCGTTCGGGTGGGGCCGTCGTCCCTACATTTCCACTCCGAATCGGCTTCTGCGCACGTCTGCCTTATATCCGCGGCGCGCGATGAAGACCGAAACCCTCCCCGAACAGGCCGTAGCGGCGATGCCGGAGCGCCCGGCTGTGAATCCGTGGCTGTTCGTGCCCCTGCTTTACGTGATGCAGGCGATTCCGGTCACCATCGTGCAGGAAGTCGCTACGTACTTCTACAAGGACCTTGGGATCGCGAACGAGCCGATCACGCGCTGGACCTCGCTGATTGCCTTGCCATGGAGCCTTCAAATGCTCCTGGGGCCGCTTGTCGACCTGAACTTCACAAAACGATGGTGGACGCTTACAGGACAGGCCGCATGCGCGGCCGGTCTCATTGCAACGGGCTTCCTGATCAAGGCGCCGCATGCCTTCGAATTGTCCCTGGTTATCCTGGGGGCGACGGCGATTGTCTCCGCTCTCTGCAACATCGCGACCGACGGCTTCTACATCCTCTCGATGACCAAGGACCAGCAGGCGAAATTCGTAGGAGTGCAAACGACCTGCTATCGCCTGGGCCGGCTATTCTGTATCGGCATCCTTGTCCAGTTCGCGGGCAAGCTGGCCAAGGGTGGCATGAATCAGATGACGGCCTGGGCGGTCGTTCTCGGCGCTTGCGGCGCGATCTATCTTCTCGGCCATCTGATCGGCCGAGTGGCCGTGCCAAGGCCGCTCGCCGATCATCCCGCCGAGGCTCAAGAGCCGACGGAAAACCGGCGGAACGTCTACCGAACCTTGGCGATCGTGGCCCTAGGGCTTGGCGGTTACTTCGCGATGAACTCCCTCGTCCGGCTCGGCGCCCATGGTCTTTGGTTGGCCTTGGACGGCTCGCCAACGGGGAAGCTGGGAGGTTGGATGCTCGCTCCCGAGGCCGACCTGTTCGGAATCCCGATGCCGGGAATCACCGCGGAACTCGTACAGCTTGCGGTTTCCGGCGCAGTGACCGTCTTTGCTTACATTGAGGCGAGACGGACGATCGTGAAAACGCCGATGGGCGAGGCCTTCGCTTCCTTTGTCCGTCAGCCCGGTATCGTTCCGATCTTCTTCTTCATCCTCTTCTATCGCTTCGGCGAAGCGATGGTGAGCAAGATGTCACCCCTCTTTCTCAAGGATGCGGTCGCGAACGGCGGACTGGCCATCGCGAACGACCAGCTTGGCGTCGTAAAGGGTTATTTCGGGGTCGCCGGGATCGTATTGGGCGGCATCGTTGGCGGCGTCGTCGTCGGCAAATGGGGACTGCGCCGGTCGATTTTGCCACTTGCTATCTGCATGCACGCGCCGAACTTGCTCTATCTGATGCTTGCGACAACGAAGGTTCCGCTGAACTATGTCGGGCTCGGCCCCTATTTTGGCCAGGTGCCGCTGACGCTGGTCGGAGTCGATTTCGTGGATCAGTTCGGCTATGGATTCGGGTTTGCCGCCTACATGGTGTTCATCATGTACGTCGCCCAGCGAGGCCGTTTCCAGACGGCTCACATGGCGATCGGCACTGGTGCGGGCGCCCTTTGCATCGCCGTCGCAGGAATCGTCAGCGGAATTATCCAGGCAAACTTTGGCTACCCGGCCTTTTTCATCTCCGTGATTTTCTTTTCGCTCCCCGGGCTGATCACGCTCTTCTTCATCCCTATCGACGACGGACGATCCGCTCCGTCCGTTGCTTAGGGCCAGCTCAGGGGGCCGTCGCTCATGTCGATGGCGAGAATCGCCGGCTGCTCCGCGCGACGGAATTCGATCCCGATCTCGCCGGCGTAGTCGAGATTGGCGAGCAGGGAAGTGGCGCGCTCGGGCTGCGGCGTCCCGTAAACGACTCGCGTTACACGGCGAGCCATCCTTAGACGGGGATGATCTGGCGAGAGCCACCCCTCCAGGAAAGGCGAGTAAGAGCAGCAGAAGAAGTCGAAGGGCGTCTCTGCCGGCTTGTCGAGAAGGATGTTCGTGCAGATGAGTTGGGGCATCCGCGCTTCCTCGCCCGAAAAGCCGCGTAGGCGAAGCAGCTCTGGGTTCGGCTCGATCTTGTCGAAGGAATGACAGGCGATCCCCTGGCGTTTCAAGGCGAACTCGGCGACCTCGGGCGAAGATGGTTCGAAGACGAGCGTCGTACCGACCCGCGTCGAAGGCGCATCCGCATCCGGTTGAACGAGCTCTAGGTTGATACCGCCGAGAGCGATCCCGCAGGTGCGCCCGCTCGGCCAGAACCGGCCGATCGGCCAAGCCTCCGGAAAGTTCGCCGTCAGCGCTGCATGGGCAGCCTCGATGTCGGGAACCGAGTAGATGACGTGGTCGAGTCGAAGTAGCATCCTTTAGAACCTGAAGCTTACGCCGACGTCGAAGTAGGCCGCTTGCCGGTGGCGGTCGACTTGAGTTCCGACCGAGGCATCGAGCATGCAGTCGTTGGTGAGCAGGTATTCGAGCCCGGAATCCACGTAGTGGCCGGCCGCCCCATTACCGGCTCCGGTCGGAACAAGCATGTAGCCCTCGAAGTAGCCCGTCAGGGCGGCCGCCAGCGAGCGGCCATAAGAGAGGCTTGTCGAATAGAGGGTGAAGGACCTGCCGTTGCCGTCCAACTGTCGCCCGGCCCCGATATTCGCGCCAAGATCGCCTTTGGCCCCAAGATCGAAGTCCACGATGCCGATCAGAAAAGGCAAGAGCTGCTTGCTCCGGAAGGCGTTGCTGCCCGACGGCAGCGTCGTGCCTCCCTGGATCGCGTAGCTCGGCTTCTTGAATCCGCCTCCATCGCCGCCGTCGTGGAGCAGATATTTAAAACCGACGCCGGCATCTTCCCAGCCCTTGTCGCCGAAGCTGTCGGCAGCATAAGCCGGCGAGACGAGGCGAATCTCGAACTTGTCGCTGACGCCGTAACGCCAAGTCGGCCCGTCGCCCCACTCGTGAAGCGTCACGCCGCCGGATCCGGTCTGCCGGTAACCCGTTTCGAGGACGATCTTGCCGATCGGCGTAATGCCGACGCCGTTCGTCAGATCGGGGCGGTCGGGATTGATCGGCGGAAGCGACTTCGAATTCTGGCCGCTCTGAGCGAGGGCCATGCCGGCCAGTCCGGCAAGCACGACGGCGAGTGCAGCTTTCATATGCTCACGATTTTGCCGCATTCGCGGCTTTCCAGCCGGGCCACTCTTTGAGCAGCTCAGCCTCTCGCTCTCGACTAAGCCCGGCTTTCAGGTCGACGGAGCCCCGGCTTCGATGCCATTCTAAGGTATCGCGGAGGGTTTCGTCGAGCGGGCGGATCGTCATGCCTTTGCCGATCGCCTTGGCGATGTCGACGAGATGCTTCTTCGCATCCTCACCGAGCAGAAGCGGTAAATCGACCCAATCCTGCACCCCGTTGGCATCAAGGAATTCATCGCGGACGACAATCGGCTCGAGCCTGCCTCCACAGTTCCTTTGGCAAGCGTCCCAAAGGTCGCCGAGCGTCGTGGGCTTGGCCGGGCCGACCGCGTTGAAGACGCCGGACGTCCTCTGCTCGACCAATCGAAGCGTAAATGCGGCCAGGTCGCGCACATCGATGAACTGAATGGGCTGGGTGCGCCGATCGGGAAGGAGGAAGGCTTTCTCGCTGCCGAAGCGGTCGATCCAGTAAGTGAAGCGGTCCGACGGATCATGGGGCCCGACGATGAGGCCAGGGCGGACGATCAGGGTTTTCGATTCGCCACAAATTCCGGAGACGGCCTCCTCGCAAAGGGCTTTGAACGGCCCGTAGCTCTCGCCGGTGATCGCCTCGCTCTCAGGCGGTTTCTCGAAGCGCATCACCCGGCCGGTTTCCGGAATCGGCGCAGGCTGATCCTCTGCGTAAACGCTGATCGTGGAGACGAAGCAGTAAAGCCCCACCGCATCGGAAAGGGCGTCAGCGGATTGCTCGACGACGCGTGGAACGTAGCCGCAAGTATCGATGACGGCATCCCATTCCCGACCCATTAGAACGTCGGTTTCGCCGTCCCGGTCACCGAACAGCTCTTCGACGTCGAAGAGGCCCTTGCCGGTGTGCCCACGGTGAAAGAGCGTGATTTCGTGCCCGTGGGCGAGAGCACATTCGACGAGATGCCGGCCGACGAACTTCGTTCCGCCGATGACGAGGAGCCGCATGTGGTCGTTGTACCGCAGGTCGCGTGCAACCTCTCGTGCCAAATGTAAGTCGTATTTTCAGGTCGCGTGTGCAATGGCGCGTTGCAGGAGCATAATGTATGCAAGGCAGGTGCCCGCAAGAATGCCTGGCATTAGATGAAGCGGTGAGCGGAAGCACATGGATTGCCGACTAATTAGGAGGAGAAGAAACATGTCAAATCGAGACGATGATGCGAATGTGGTGATGTACTTACTGGCCGGAGTCGGCTTGGGCGCGATTATTGGCGCGGCGGCCGGACTGCTGTTTGCTCCCAAGCCGGGATCGGAGCTTCGCCAGGATATCGGCGACAAGTTCAAAGAGATCAAAGGCAAGACCAGCGAGTGGGTGGCCGAGCAGCGCGCGAAGCGCGGCGCGGAGCCCGAAGAGCTGGGCGTCTAAAGGCGTTCGCCCCGAATGGTAGGTTGGAGAGTCCTGCTCTGGGTCGTCATCGTTTTGGCGATCCTCCTCTTCCTTTATGCCGTTCGGGGCGTTTTGCTGCCTTTCGTGATCGCGTTCGCCCTGAGCGCGATCCTCGATCCGGTCGTCCGTAAGCTGCGCCTGCGCGGATGGAAGCGCTCGTACGCGGTCGGGGCCGTGATGTTCATCTTCGTCGGGGCCATCGTAGCTCTCGGCTCGTGGCTTGGCCCGATCATCGGGACCCAGGTCGGCAACCTGCAATCGAAGGCCGTCGAAGTGTCGACCCAGGTCCTGACCCCGCGCCCGGAGGATAATTTCTTCGTCCGCTGGAACCCGGTCGTGCAGGCCAATGCGAGCGTCAGCACCAACCAGGTCGACCTTCTGTTCGACGCGTACGGCGGCTACCTGAAGCGCCTCAACCTGCCGAGTAGCCGGCAAGAGTTCGTCGACAAGTACGTCGAGCCTCACAAGGGCGAGCTTGGACAGCGGATTCAGGCCTTCTTTGCCAGCTTCCTCGGTGTACTCGGCGTCGCGGCGTCTCAGCTCGCTCTGATGCTGTTCGTGCCGCTTTTGATGTTCCTGATCCTGTTGGACATGGAGCAATTCAAGCGGAAGAGCTCGAACTGGATTCCGCCTTCGATTCGGGCTCAGGCGATGTCGATGCTGAGCGACATCGGGCAGGTCTTTATGAAGTATCTGCGCGGGGTCACGATCTCCGTGCTGTGCTACATGGTGGTCATGTCGATCGTGCTGACGATCTTGGGGCTGCCTTATTCGATCCTGCTCGGCGTGATCTTCGGGGCCGTCTATCTCATCCCCTATCTGAACGGGATTATCTGCTTCCTGACGATCACGATCGTGACCGGCCTCAGCAACGCCAAAGGCGACCTATTCTTCCACTTCAATTCCTCGTGGGCGTTTGGCGTGTCGATGGCGATCGTCTATTTGGCTTGCCACCTCATCTTCGATAACATCGTCTACCCGCGCCTGGTGGGCGGATCGGTCGGCCTGCATCCGGTCGTATCGATGTTCGTGATCTTTAGCGGCGGAGCCCTCTTTGGCCTTGTGGGCATGATCATCGCCTTCCCGCTTGCAGGAGCGGTCAAGGTGATTCTTGAGCGCCTGCTGCGGATCACGAGCACGCCGGGCGAGCAGCTTGGCTTGCCGGCCGTTCCGTTAAGGCATCGGACGTCGACCTAGTCGCCTTCTCGCTTGCTTGCCGGCCTCGTGCGCATTTCCGCCCAAGTTCTAAGCTCGTCGATCTCCTCGTGCATCATGACGCTGAGGGGGACGACGGCTTTGGCCTCGCAGATGACGTCCTCTTGAGTTAGATCGCGCTGGGCGTCGAACGCGGAGAAGAGAGCCCCGACGATCACCTGCTCGATTTCGGCGCCGCTGAATCCTTTGGTCGCTTTGGCCATGGCCGTGAGATCGAAGCCGGCGGGGTCGCGCTTTCGCTTCGAAAGATGGATCGACAGGATCTGTTCTCGCTCCTTGAGATCGGGCAGATCGACGAAGAAGATCTCGTCGAAGCGACCCTTGCGGAGCATTTCCGGAGGGAGCGCAGAGACTTCGTTCGCGGTCGCGATCAGGAAGACAGGTTTGGTCTTGTCCTGCATCCAGGTGAGGAAGGTCGCGAAAACGCGGGCCGTGGTCCCCGAGTCGCTGACCCCGCTTCCCCCCAGCCCGGCGAAGCCTTTTTCGAGCTCGTCGGCCCATAGGACGCATGGCGCGACCGATTCCGCGACGGAGATCGCCTTGCGGATATTCTCCTCGCTCTGGCCGACGAGGGAGCCGAAGATGCGGCCGACGTCGAGCTTGAGCATCGGTAGATTCCATTCGGCGGCGACGGCTTTGGCGAGCAGGGATTTTCCGCAGCCCTGGACGCCGAGAAGCAGGATCCCTTTCGGAGCCGGGATACCGAAATTCCGGGCCTTGTCGGTGAAGCTGGCGGAGCGCTTGTCCAGCCAGTCTTTCAGGAGCTCCATGCCCCCGACGTCGGTGAGGTGGCTTTGCGCCGGATAGTATTCGAGCAACCCCGATTTGCGGATGATCTGCTGCTTCTCTTCGAGGACGACCTCGACGTCGAACTTCTTCTTTTCCACGAGGGAACGTGCGAAAACGGAATCGATCTCTTCCAGAGTCAGGCCGAGCGCCGACTTCACGATCAGCTCCCGGGCTTCCGGGGTTAGCGTCGAATCGACCTTGGGGTTGTCCTTTACCGAATCGATGACCTTGTCCAGCTCCAGTCCGATGTCCTTCGCGGTCGGAAGAGGGAAGTCCAGAACGGTCACTTCCTTCTCGAGCTCGGAAGGCAGGTTCAGGGTCGGCGACATCAGGACGAGGGTCTGGGCTTTGCCCCTCAGCTTGATCGCGAGGTCGCGCAGAAGGCGGACCGCGCGCGAATCGCGCATGTAGACGTGATAGTCCTTGAGCAGAAAGACCGTGAATTCGGGAGCCTCATGAACCTGGGCCAGGGCTTCCAGTTCGCCAGGCAGCGTCGTCGGCTTGACCGCTCCCGACGGTCCGGTGACCGGAGGCACCATCCCCTGGGTGATCGTCCAGACGTGGAGCATCCGATTCAGCGGGGCGCAAACGCGCCTCAGCGCCTCCTCCACCCGCGCCTCCTCCCAGGAGACGATGTAGACGATCGGATATTTGGCACGGACGAGGATGTCGAGTTCTTGACAGGGATCCATGGGCTACTGACGATTAAACACGATCCGATCACGCCGTAGGTTACGTGCTAGGCCCATCGTGAGAAACTTGCCGTCCGGAATCTGGCGCACCACCGAGAACACCAAGGGTACGAGCCAGGTTCAAGCGTCGTATGCACCTCGACGGCCGCGTCGACGATCTGCTTGCCAACCTCATTTCCCGTTGCGGGATTGGAGGACTATTCACAAAGCTACGCGTTGATCTGGATCATCTCGAAGGCTTCGATGGTGTCGCCTTCGGCGAAATCCTCCCATCCCTCGAAGGTGATGCCGCATTCCATGCCCATCGTGACCTCGCGGACGTCGTCCTTCAGGTGCTTCAGGGAAGCGATTTGGCCCTCGTAGACGAGGTCGCGGCCCCGGCGGACGCGGCACTTGGCGTTGCGGGTGACCTTGCCTTCCGTCACATAGCAGCCGGCGATGACGCCTTTGCGGCCGAACTGGAAGCGGATGCGGATGTCGACGGCGCCGAGATGGTTCTCCTCGAACTTTGGTTCGAGCATGCCCTTGACGGCGGCTTCGATGTCCTCGATCAGCTCGTAGATGATCGTGTAGGTGCGGATTTCGACCTTGCGGCGCTCGGCTTCCCGCTTCGCGCCGGGTTCCGGCTTGACGTTGAAGCCGACGACGATCGCGTTCGCCGCGCTTGCGAGGAGGATGTCGGACTCGGTGATCGTGCCGACGCCGCTGAGGATGATCTTGGCTTCGACCTCCTCGTTCTTGACCTTCTCCAGCATTCCACGGACGGCCTCGACGGAGCCTTGGACGTCGGCCTTAATGACCAGGTTCAGCTCGCGAAGTTCCTCCGTCTCCAGACGTTTGCGCAGCTCGCTCAGGGTCATGCCGCGGCTTGGAGCTTCGAGCGACTTGGCATGAGCGGTCTTGGCGCGGGCTTCGGCGACTTCGCGCGCGCTCCGCTCGTCCTGAGCCCACTCGACGCGGTCGCCGGCGGCAGGAACGTCGCTCAGGCCGAGAATCTCGACCGGGGTCGATGGTCCGGCCTCGGGAAGCCTTTCGCCGGTGTAGTCGGTCATCGCCTTGATGCGGCCGAAGGTTTGCCCGACGACGATCGAGTCGCCGATTTTGAGCGTGCCTTCCTCAACGAGAATGGTGGCGACGGGACCGCGGCCTCGCTCCAGCTTCGCCTCGATAACGGTGCCGGCCAGTTCGCCCTTCGGATCGGCCTTTAGCTCCATGACCTCGGCCTGAAGCAGGATGCCTTCGAGCAAATCCTTGACGCCGGCTCCGGTAACGGCGGAAACGTTAACCGTCATGACCTGGCCGCCGAAAGCCTCGGGGATCACGTTGAATTCGGTGAGCTGCTGGAGAACTCGGTCGGGGTTCGCGTCGGGCTTGTCGCACTTGTTGACGGCGACGATCATCGGCACGTTGGCATTCTGGATGTGCTGGATCGCCTCGCGGGTTTGCGGCATGATGCCATCGTCCGCGGCGACGACGAGGATCGCGATATCGGTGACCTGGGCTCCTCGGGCGCGCATTGCGGTGAAGGCGGCGTGGCCGGGCGTGTCGAGGAAGGTGATCTTGCCCTCCGGAAGCTCGACCTGGTAAGCGCCGATATGCTGGGTGATGCCGCCATGCTCCTTCGCGGCGACGTTCGCCTTTCGGATGTAGTCGAGCAGGGAAGTCTTTCCATGGTCGACGTGGCCCATGATCGTGACGACCGGGGGCCGGGGCTGGGCGCCGCCAACCTTCTTCTTGGTGTGGGCGGCGGGACGCGGCTTCGGCGCTTCGGCGACCTTGTAGTTGTAGCCGTAGCCTTCGACGACCTTTTGGGCGACGTCGTCCTTCAGCGACGTCGTGAGCGTCGCCATGACGCGGTACTTCGTGACGAGTGCCTTCTGAATCTCGTTCTGGGCGAGCCCGAGAGCGGTAGCGATATCTCGGGGCGTGGCGCCCGGCTTGAGAAAGACATCCTTCGAGCCGATCCGCTCCGCTGCTTCCGCGTGGACCAGTTCGAGCGTGTCTTCGTCTGCGTCGAAAGACGCACCGTCGTGCTCGACGCCAAGGTCGCTCAAGACACCGTAAAGGGTGCCAGGGGCGAGCTCTAACTCCTTGGCCAAGTCCGCGATGGATATCGTCATATTTGTCTTCTTTACCTCAGTTTGCATATCAATTCTTCGCGCAGTCGGCTCTTCTCCTCGGCGGTTACAGGTGATCTAAGCGCACGCCCAAGCCGGTCTCGTTGGAGGGCGGTATCGACGCATTCGAGCAGTGGACAGACGTAAGCGCCGCGGCCGTGACGATCCTTTTTCGTCGTCAGGACCAACACGCCGTCTGGATTGCGGCTAACGCGGAGGAGCAGATCCTGACTGTTCCTACGTCGGCAGCCGATGCAGGTGCGCAGCGGCGCGCCGCTTTCCATTTCCGATATAGGATACCTGCTTCGGTACGTCGGTTCCCGGTAGGCCATGGGCGGCTTCGCCGGGAGCACGGGAGGCGATCTTGCGAAATCGCGGCACCCGGACGTAAGCTTGCGCGTCTTTAGCGTTAATCAGTTATGGGAAATCTTGGCAGTGTCGCCGTTCCTTTCTCATTTGGAGGAAAGAGATTGAAGAAAGTGATGTTCACGGGGTTGCTCGTCTGTCTTGCCACGCTCGGCGCGGCCCAGGTGGACCCGAATCGAATCGTTGCGGTCGTCGACGGCCAGGAGATCAAAGGAGCGGAATACTACCGGCGAATGGAATACCTTCCCGGCGTTGGAACGCTTGTCGGGAATACCTTCCAGCAGTTTTATCCCGGGTTCATGACCCTGCAAGAGCTCATCAATGAGAAGCTGATCTTCGAGCTCGCCAAATCCAAAGGAGTCATGCCGACCGACGCGGAGATCCAGGACGAGCTGAAGAACCGTCTCGACATGGATTCCCAGTACGAGCAAAAGTATCTTGCCAGCGGCCAAACCCACGCCGAGCTCTTATACGATCTCAAATTCGAGCTGGCCCAGCTTAACTTGCTGACGGCGGGGATTACGGTGACCGATCAGGAAGTCGAGCAGTTCTACAAGGACAACAAGCAAATGTTTACGATTTCGCCTCAGGTGAAGCTGAGAGTGATCGCGGTCGGTAGCGCAAAAGAGGCCACCGCCGTCGACGACGAGATCGCCGCCGGCAAGGCGTTTACCGACATCGCGAAGAGCCACAGCATCGATGCCAGCGCTCCGATCGGCGGCGACATTGGTCTGAGGTCGCTCGACGAGTTCTCGGAAGAGGTCCGGGACGTGCTTGCCAAGACGCAGGCCGGTCAGATAACGAAGTGGTTTCCGACGGCTTCCGGCCCGAACGAGTTCCGGTTTCAGGTCGTCGAGGTGATCCCCGAGAAGCTCCAGCCGTTGACGCCCCAAGTACGGAGACAGGCTCGGCTCCGAATGAGGATGGATCGAGGGCGGATTCGGAACAACGTCAAGAAAGACCTCAACGATCTCCGCAAGAAGGCGACGATCGATATCAAGGACAAGAGCCTGGCGGACGCCTACAAGAAGTTCATCGACGCCTACCTGAAGGCCACCGGCGACGACTAAACTGGAAGCCGTTTTGACAAGGCTCGTTTGGATCGGCGACGGCAGCGAAGGAGCGCTTTCTGATGAGACGCGAGCGCTCCTATCCTCGGGTTCACCTCTTGTAAAAGGGATTGCCGATCATCCGGCTTACGCGGTCCTTGAAAGCCAGGGCTTTCATCTTTCCGAGCCGTCGGGTTCCGATCGAATTCTCGTGTTTCCCGGCGACGGGCCGGGGCCGGGGCTTCCGCTCTATCAGCTTGTCGAAGTGAGCGACCGGCTTCTAGCGCCGGGTGGCTGCCCATGGGACCGCGCCCAAACCCACGAGTCTCTCAAGAAGTATTTGCTCGAAGAGACCTACGAAGTGCTGGAGGCGATCGACTCCGGCTCGGACGAAAAGCTGAAGGAGGAGCTTGGCGATCTTATCCTCCAGCCGGTCATGCACGCCCAAATGAAGAAGGCGGCCGGCGAGTTCGACATCGACGACGTGGCGAACGAGATCGTTCTGAAGCTGGTTCGGAGGCATCCGCACGTGTTCGGAGACGTCTCCGCCGAAGACCCCGACGAGGTCTTGAAGAACTGGGATCGGATCAAGCGGACGGAGAAGGGTGACGAGCCGCGATCCATCCTCGCCGGCGTTCCAAAAGGGATGGCATCGTTGCTTCGGGCTCACGAAATCAGCAAGCGGGCCGCGCGGAGCGGTTTCGAGTGGCCGGACATCGAGGCCGTCTTCGATAAGCTCCACGAGGAGGAGGCCGAGCTGAAAGAGGCCATCGCGGCCGGCGACCGCAAGCATATCGAGAGCGAGATCGGCGATCTCCTCTTCACCGCCGTCAACATCGCCCGCTGGGCGGGCATCGAGCCGGAAGATGCCTTGCGGCAGATGCTGGATCGATTCAGCAAGCGTTTCGCCGCGATGGAAGCGGCCGCCCACCGTCCGCTTCCCGAGCTTTCGCCGGAGGAGTGGGACCGTCTTTGGAACGAGGCGAAGCGTTTATCGGACCCTGCCTGAATGAGGGCCATAGATGGTCACCTTCGGCTGGTTGGCGTCTCACTCGCAACTTGGCATACGCGCTCGGTCGTCGTTCCGAGCAAGTGGGCAACTTCGTCGATCGACAGCGAGGAAGTCTGATCCGCGAGGCGATCGACAATCGCGCGAACCTGATCCGGCGAGAGCCGGCCTTCAGGCTGCTCATCTGATCGTAGGTCGTGCCTCACACCGTTTAGTGTACGAAATATTCGGGACCTCGGGTGGGAGACGTTCGCTGCTACAATGGGCGCATGTTAACGCGCGTGCGTCTCGTCGCCGTTTGGATACTCTGCCTCCCGTACGTCATGGCCGGAGCTCAGGGAATCTCGGGGCTGATCAAGTCACCGCCCGTGCCGGAAACGATGGCGATCAAAGATATGCCTGCCGACTTCAAGGCGGTCGATATCCAGACGACGGCGAGCGACTTCGCCGGCGCGATGCAGATGAGCATGTTCTCGATGGCTGGATCGGGCGCGGGGAACAGCTTCGAGATGTATCAGCTTTTTCAGACGAGTTGGACGAATGGCCAAACGATCAATAGCGATGCCGGCGAGTTTCTCGTCACCTACAAGCTCGGTTTCACCCCTCCAAGCGAGGGCTCCTATGCGCCCAAGATGGCCTCCGAGCTAAGGCTCTCGCTTATCCGCAAGGACTCGATCATCGGGATTTCGCCCCGCAACGACCTCAAGCGGGAGCGGCTCCTAGAGATGATGTCGCCGGAGGCACAGACGGCGCGTCAAACCGAGAACTCCCGCACGGCCGCTTTGAGCAATATGAAGCAGCTCGCCCTCGGCATGATCATGTATTCGAGCGACTACGACGATGTCGTGCCGTACGTTCAAGATTCGAAGAGCGCGCTCGCCGTCACAATGCCTTACCTGAAGAACGGTCAACTGACAAAATCGCTCAATCCGGGTTCTCGGATTTTGATGAACATGGCGATCGCGGGCGTCGAAATGACCGCCATTGAGGCTCCGGCTGAAACGGTGCTGTATTACGACGAAAAGCCCTGGCCCGACGGTAGCCGGCTTGTCGCGTTTATGGATGGGCACGTCAAATTCGTCGAGCCGGAAGCTTGGGCGAAGGCCGAAGCCACTCTGCACCTAAAGATCAAACGGAAGACCAAGCCGCTGCCGCCGGACTACTGGAAGAAACTGCATTCCATCGACGATATCGGCTCTTGATAAATGGAAACGCCTTCCCGGCCAAGCCGGGAAGGCGTCTTCTTCTTTGCGTCGAGACGGGTCTTACTTGACCTCGACCTTTCCGCCGGCCTCTTCGATTTGGGCCTTGACCTTCTCGGCCTCGTCCTTGCTGACGGCCTGCTTGACCGGCTTCGGAGCGCCGTCGACCAGGTCCTTGGCTTCTTTGAGGCCGAGGCCGGTGATCTCGCGGACGACCTTGATGACGTTCAGCTTCGCATCGCCGGCGGCGGTGAGAATGACGTCGAACTCGGTCTTCTCCTCTTCGGCGGGGGCCGCGGCGGCGCCACCGCCACCGGCGCCGGCGAACATCGCCGGGTTGAAGCCCGCCATGGAAGGCGCGGCGGTTACGCCGAACTTGTCTTCGAGGGCCTTCTTAAGCTCGCTGAGCTCAATAGCCGTCATGCCGCTGATCTGCTCGACAATACTGTCAATCGCTACTGCCATTTCTGTTCTCCGTAAAGTTTAAGGGTGACGAGAGGGAGGATTACTCCGTCGCCTCCGTGGAATTCGTTTCGGCCGATGGTTCTTCGGCGGTCGGGGCCTCTTCGGCGGGGGCTTCTGCGGCCGGCGTTTCCGGGGCGGGCGCTTCGGCGGATGGAGCTTCTTCGGCTGCGGGGGCGGCCTCCGACTTCGCAGGGATTGGCGAGCCTTCCGCGACCTTGTCGGCCACGGCTCCGATCACCCGGATCGGATCGGCATAGAGATTTTCGACGACCGTGACCAGGTTGGTCAGCGGAGCGGCGATCGTCCCAATGAGCTGCGCGATCAATATCTCTCGAGGAGGCAGCTCGGAGAGCGCCTCGACCTGCTTGGCGGAAAACGCCTTGCCACCGAAAAAGCCGCCTTTGACGACAAGCTTCTTATTCGTTCGCGCATAGTCGAGCAGCGACTTGGCGACCTGAGCCTCGTTTTCGAACACGAACGTCACCGCGGTGGTGCCGTTGTGAAGTTCGTCGGGCATCTTGGCCGTATCTTCGCCGGCGGCGATGCGGAACAGGGTGTTCTTCAGGACATGGATCTCGCCGCCCTTCGCGCGAAGATCGCGCCGAAGCTGCTGGATTTCCTTGACCTTCAAGCCCCGGTAGTCCGTGAAGACCAAACCGATGGACTTGGAATACCATTCCTTCGCCTGCTCGATTGTGCGTGCTTTTTCTGCTGTTGGCATGTTGGTTCGCACCTTCCTCCTCGGACAAACAAAAAAGACCTCGCCAATCAGCCGTGGCGAAGTCGCTTACGCAGGTTCGAAGTCTGCGCTACTCATCGGCAAGATGCCGATGCTACGATTTCCCCCCTCGGCTGGCGTCCATGCGGACATTACGGCTTGAGCCACCTGCTGTCTTCAGAGTGTTCGCGAACTATACCTCATTTGGCATGCTCTGTGCGCCCTCGGTTTTCACAATGATCGCTTACATCACCAGGAAAACCGCCTCTATCGCGCTCGCCGCGTGCCTTGTCGCCACGGCCGGAGCGCAGCAGGCGTTCGGCGTCCACGGCCAGTACGCGCAGTTTCGAAATATGTCCGGTTTGCCCGGCGGCTCCTTCGGCGTGAACCAGGACGGCGATCCGGATATGAGCGGCGCGATGGCGATCAGCACGCCGATCGCCTATTCGCTTCGGGGCGGCCACTACGTGGCGATCGGATCGAACACCAGCTACGACAGCCGGCTAAGATTTCCGTCCAAGCCGAAACTGAAGGACTTCGGGGTCACCTCGAACGGCACGGCTTCGGCCATGGCCGGCATTTCGACCTCTATCGGCGACCTCACGGTCGGCATGAACGTGGTGAGCGGCGCTTTCGAAAACTGCTACAACGTCCTCTTCACTCCGAATCAGCCGAAAGGCAAGTTCACCCTGGCCGTCGGGGCGGAGGGTCTTTTCAGCGCGGGCGGCTTCATCGGACCCGGCTTCCATAGCGATGCCGATCGAGCGATTTCCGCCTTCGGAGTCGGCACCTTCGACCTTGGAAAGAACATCTACGTTTCTGGCGGTTGGGGTACCTCCCGATTCGCAAAGGGCTTCGCGAACATGAGCGTCGGCCTGGGGCCGCGAGCGCGGGTCACCGTCGAGCATGATGGCTACGGCTGGAATTATGGGATCGGCGGCGAGGTTGCAAAGGTCCGGATGGGCCATGGACGCGACATCCACGTCACCGCGTTCCTCGGCAAGATCCAAGGGCGCTACGCCTTCTGGTCGCTCGGCATCGCTTTCTAGGCCATCGGATGCCCCTGCGCGGCGACGAGGAGACGGTACCAATCTTCCCGCGACAGTTCGACCTCGACGGCCTGAATCGCCCACTGGATGCGCGCCGGATCGGCCGATCCGACGATAGGGACGATTCCGCTTGGATGTTTGAGCAGCCAGGCCAAGGCCAGGCTAGATCGGTCGAAGCCGTATATCGCCGCGACCGCGTCCATCTCGTCGAGGAGGTGGGACAGCTTTTCTTCCGATGTCGTCGTGCGTTCGCTGAGAACGCCCCCGGCGAGCGGGGACCAGGAGAGCGGCGTGATCTTTTCGCGCAGGCACTGATCGAGAGTGCCGTCGAAGAATGGGGCGCGGTGGGTGAGGCTCACCTCGATCTGGTTGACGATCAGCTTGAAGGGAAGAGCCTTTTGAAGCGTTTCGACGTAGGATGGCGTGAAGTTCGATACGCCGAAGTGCCTCACCTTACCGGCGTCGCGCAGTTTGACGAAGGCGCGGCAAACCTCCTCGGGGTCCATCAGGACGTCCGGGCGGTGAAGCTGATAGATATCGATCGTGTCGATGCCGAGCCGCTTGAGCGAGCCGTCGCAGGCTTTGAGGATGTGGTCGTAAGAGAAGTCGTATTTGCCGACCGATCCGGGGGGATCGTCTTTGAAACGGACGCCGCACTTGGTGGCGATCAAGATATTGCCGCGCATCGACGGGACCTTCTTCAGCACTTCGCCGTGCAGCTCTTCCGCCATTCCGTGGGCGTAGATGTCGGCATGATCGAAGAGGGTATAGCCCGCTTCATACGCGGCGATGAGACACTTATGCGCGTTCTCGCGCTTGGCCTCCGTCATCTCCGCCGGGTTCCACGTGCCGGGCATGCGCATGCAGCCGTAGGCGAGACGGCTGCATGTCAAGTCGGTGTCGGCGATGCGCTGGGTCTTCACTGCCTAATGATGCCCCATCGCACCGCCGTAGCCTTAGCGGCCCATGGAAATCATGGCCGGCGTGTAGGGTTCGACCTGAATGGTCCACGCCTGGACGTTCGCGGTCAGAAGGCCTGCCGTTACCGCCGGATCCTCCTGGGCGATTTGGCGGACCTCGTCGTCGGTCGCGACCACGATCGACATTTCTCCTGCCTGGTCCCGCCACGGGCCGAAATAGAGTAGTTTGCCCATCTGCTGCAGCTTCGTGAAGTAGCCGACCCTCGACTGCTTGACCTGGTTATAGGCCTCTTGCGACCAACGTTGCGTCTGCGTAAACATGATCGCATGGGTTGGGTTCGGCAGTCTCATCGAGGAGCCGGAGCCCGAGCCGTTGGCCCTTTGCCCAGCCGACGCGCTTTGTGATCCGAACGCGTGGGAACTGCTGGATGCGCTCGCCGATGCGGTATTGCTCCCGGTTCGGGATTGACTGGTCGATTGGGAAATCGATTGGCTGACCGCTACGCCGAGCAGCATCGTGCCGGCGACCATGGCGGCAAGGATCTGAACTGGTCTCATACGCATATCCTCCGGTGGCGAGGCCAGGCCACGCTAGTGATACGCGTTGTGATCAGCCTTTCGTTCGCCGTACCGAGCGAATTGGTCGGGCTATGGCAAGGGCAAGCCCATCGCTTGAAGGTATCCGCGCAGCTTCTGGACTCGGTTCGGCGTGTTGAGGTCGATATTGAAAGGTCGGCCCCTCGCGTCGACGATCAAGCCGACCAATCCGCCGATCAGGTTCGTAGTCTGATCGCGGTTGCCTTTGCTCACGTCGAAGCGCCGCACGTTGACCGGCTTGCCCTTGCCCGCGCCGACGTCGAAGTTGCGTGCAGGCTCGACCGAAATCTCGGTGACTTCGTCGATATTGATCGGAACGACGCGGATTTCCCCGAACGGAACGCTGAAATCGACGCCCTTGCCCTTCACGGAGACGCAGGGCTCGCCTTCCTTGCCGAGGCCGACCGGGGCGATGCAGGTGCCGATCCGGACGACGCAGTCGCGTTCGAAAACCTCCTTCGCCGCCTCGTAGTGATGCTCGGAGAGCACGCCCAGGTGCGGCATCATGAAGATCGAGTCGACGGTAAGCATCGTGATGCCTTCCGGCTGGTAGGCGTCCATCATCATCAGAGCCGACTGGGCTCGCTTCGGCGCGTGCGAGAGGACGCCACCGGAGCCGATGATCATGTCGAGCGCCATCATTTTGACGAGCGTCTCGCCGCCGGTGCCCTGGGCGAAGATGTCGCCCACCGAGCGCTGCTGCTGGACGCCCATGAGGCCGCGGGCCAGCTTCTTATGGTGGTCGAAGGCAAGGCGAAGCGCTTCGCGCGAAACCGCATGTTCGATCAACAGGTCTTCGTAGGTCTGCGGGATCGTCGTCGGCCGGATCATCTTGTTTCGGAGCCGGTTGCGGACTTCGGCTGGATCGATCTCGAACGGCAGCCAGCGGGCGATATTCTCTGCGCCGGCTTCCTTGAGGACGTTACAGATCGAGTAGGACATGCCCAGGTTCGCGGAGACGGTTCGGTTGTAGATGCGTTCGTCGTTGGGAGCCTGGAAAACCGAAAAGACGTCGGTCGTTGCACCGCCGATATCGACGCCGAGCAGGTTGATGCCCTCGTTCTCTGCATATTCCTTGAGAAGCTTGCCGACCGCGTTCGGGGTCGCCATGACTTCTTCGCTCGTCCACTCGAGCAGCTTGGAATAGCCAGGCGCCTGCTGCATGACGTGCTGCAGGAACATCTCGTGGATTTCGTCGCGAGCCGGTCCGAGATTCTCCTTGTCGAGGGTTGGGCGGAGATTATCGACGGCGTGAAGCTCGATGCCTTCGCCGAGGACGGAGCGGACGCTTTCGCGGGCGTCCTTATTTCCCGCGTAGATAATGGGCAGCTTCATGTCGCCGAAGCGGGGCTTCGGATCGGCGCGGCGTACGATTTCGGCCATCTCTTCGAGGTGCTTCGTAGTGCCGCCGTCCGTTCCGCCCGACATGAGAATGATGTCCGGACGAAGCTGCCGGAGCCGTTCGACTTTCTGAAAATCTTTGCGACCGTCGTCGACGGCGAGGGTGTCCATCAGGATCGCGCCCGCGCCGAGGGCGGCTCGCTCTGCCGATTCCGCCGACATCGCCTTGACGACGCCGGCCACCATCATCTGAAGACCGCCTCCAGCCGAGGAGGTGCTGACATACATATCGGCGGCGTCGTTCGCGGCCTCGCGCTTGTCGACCGCCTTTCCTTCCTTATTAAGCCGCCACACTTTTCCGCTCTTGAGGAGGCCGCGGCGGCCTTTCGGGTACCCATCTGGAACCGTCGTTTCGGTGATCTCTTCGAGCTCGGTGATCGAGTTGAGGACGCCGAGAGTGACGTCTTCGAACGGACGCTCGACGGTCGTCGGGGCTTCTCCCCGGGCGACGAGCCGGTACTCGCCCTTGTCGTTCTGCTCGATCAGGATAGCTTTGGTGGTGGTGGATCCGCAGTCGGTCGCAACGATGCGGCGGATGTCTTCAGACATGGGAGTGATTATGGCACTGGGCCGGGCTTCAAGAAAGCGGTATGCCTCCAGCTTCAACACAGAGGACCGGAGGAACAGGGAACCGAATCACACCTCCGCTCCTCCGCGTCGAATTCCTTGGTCAGCCGTTCCCGTTAATAGATTCGGGAAATCTCCGCTCCGGAGAAACGTGATGGGAGTCCAACCTTTCCCGGAAGATCGGCAACATACGGTTCATGCGCCTAAGGACGACGAGAGAGGCCACTCGCGCCGAGGGCGCTTTCCCCCTCCAAACGGGAACGAGCCGCTCCCCGAGTAATCGGGGGCGACTCATTGTAGATCAGATAAGCGAAGAACTACTTCTTGGCGCGGCGTCGGCGGATCAGCGCAAGGGCGCCGAGACCGAGGACGGCCATCGAAGCGGGCTCAGGAACCGCGTTGGCTTGGACGCTGAAGTCGTCGGCGTTGATGTACCAGGACTGCTCAAAGCCATTAACCTCGAGACGCGTCGAAGTGGACGTGGCAACGAAGTCGCCGCTGTACTGGGCATAGTTCGCGGTCGTCGTGGTGCCGCGCTGCGGGATGCCGTTGAAAACGGTGTTGCTACCGAAGGTAACAAGCAGGTTCTCCGTGGTCGCAGACGGATCCTGGTCGAACGCCCAGAAGCTGACGTGATACGACGTGCCGACCGTGGTGGCGATGTCCTGATAGAAGTCTTCCGCGTCGCTCTGGCTGAGCGCGCCGAAGTAAGCTTCGAATTGACCCGAATGCGGGAAGCTGGTTCGAACGCCCGAAAAGCTACCGGTGTGAGCCTCGGTCCATCCGGTCAAATCGCCGGTCTCAAAACCGCCGTTGACAACCAGTTCTTGACCGAAAGCAACCGAAGCGAAGGCGGCCGCCATTCCAACAAATAAGAGCTTTCTCATGGTTTCCTCTCCAAACAAGTTGAACGCGCAAAAACTGCAGAATGCGCGTTGGGTCCATGTTAACACAGGCATTGCGGAATGTGACAGGAAATTGCTCTAGGCCGAACCGAACTGGTAAATCCACCGGGAAGCTCAACCCTACCATCTAAGCTTGCTATGAGTTCATTGGTCACGAAACCCGTCCTCGGTTGTCCGGATATCCCGCCAAGCGTCCGGAGGCGTGGCGTGCAGAGTACTGCCGGGTGACCATCTATCGTTCGTTCGTCCCACGCCCTGCCTCCGGCTGGAAGCCGTAGGCACTCTCGGCCTGGAAGGCCGAGCCACGACAGACGCTTCGCGGTATCGACATGCGATTTGAGATGGTGCGCGCCGGTCGGCGTACAGTACGCTGAAAGACGATGAGCCAAGGGCCGGAGGCACTGCGAAAAGGAGTTCTCCTCGGGGGGCGCTTTGAGGTCGAGAGCGTCCTCGGCCGGGGCGGCTTTGGCATCGCTTACTTGGTCAATGACGTCGTTCGGAAGGATCAGGCGGCTTTGAAGGAGCTTGCCCCCTTCGGCTGCGAACGCTCGGAGTCCGGGCTGCTCGACCTCGACGCCGGGGGCATCTCATCCCACCGCTTGCGTCAGAGCTTTCTCGAAGAGGCGCGCCTTCTTTCCCGGCTCAATCTTCCCGGCATTCTCCCAGTGCGGGCCGTCTTCGCAGAAAACGGAACGGCCTATTACGCGACCGATCACCTGGCGGAAGCGGAGACGCTGGAGCGGCTCCTTCTCAGGGAGGGCCGAATGGATCCGGCGGGAGCGATGGACATCGTCTTCCAGCTTCTTGAAACCCTCGAAGCGGTCCACGCCAAAGGCATTTTGCATCGCGACATCAAGCCTTCGAATATCCTGGTTGGCCCAAAGGGGCAGGCTTACCTGATCGATTTCGGCTCGGCGCGGGAGTGGCACGCCGACGAGGCCACGCGCCACACGGTGCTCTATACACCCGGCTACGCTCCCATCGAGCAGCTTTCGGAGCGGGGGCGTCGGGGCCCGGCCACCGATCTCTACGGCCTGAGCGCGACCGTCTATCGGATGCTGACCGGTTCGGTTCCGATGCCTTCGACGGATCGGGCAAACGGAGCCGAGCTGGTTCCGCTTCGTTCGCTTCGCCCCGACGTCGAGCCTGCGATCGCCTCCGCTATCGAGTCCGGCCTGAGCGTGCGTTACCACGATCGCCCCCAAACCGTCGCCGAGTTCCGCTCCCTGCTTTCGGACGCCGAAGAGGAAGACGAGACGGAATCCCTTGCCGCCTATGACGCGAAACTTTTGAAGCTGCAGCGCTTTGGCTTCGAGCGCAGGCAATGCCCGGCGTGCGGAGGCGTTCTCGAACAGCCGAGACCCCTACGAAAGTGGGGATGTCCGGTATGTCGCGACGGTACGATCCGAAAGCGGGACATCCCGTCCCGGCTTTGCCCGGCGTGCCAACTCGGCGCTCTTCACAAGCGGGCGAACGACAAGCCGCTCGCCTTTTGCCCGGTTTGCCGTTTTGGGCAGCTCGCTCAACGAAAGCAGGGCTTTCTCCAGCGCAAGCTGTTCCTCGATTGCCTCTCCTGCAAGACGGGCTTCGAAGTTCTGGACGACATGATCAGCGTCGTCGGCAGCGAGGAACCCGGTCATACGAGCGCGGAATGGCGCGACATCTGCGAACGCAGCGCCGAGGTTTGGGTCTGCGACGGCTGCGAGGCTCAGTACGATTTGCTGGAGGACGGCCGGTGGGGCCAAGTGACGCCGAAACCGAAGCGCTACCACGCGCTTTATCCAGAGGAGTGGGCGCGGATTGCGGCGGGCTTGCCGCCGGGAGCGGGTAATGCGGCTTGCGATGTGTGCCGGGCCGACTTCTTTATCGACGATAACCGTCTGACCCTCCTGACCACCGAGATCGACACCCACGGCTTTGGGGCGGAGCACCTGGGGCGGCTCCTCGACGCGGAGGATGTTCGTTGGCTTGGAGTGGGGAAGGACAGTCCCCATCCCGGTTACGTGTGCATCGATTGCGGCACCGAACTGGACTTCGACGGCGACTATCTCCGCCTGGTCAAGACCGCGCATCGCCAGCTCATTCGCCATATCGGAGAGCCAAAGAAGCTCGTCGACTGGCACCGGACGGCCCTCGGGCTGCCGGAAGTGCATGAAGAGCAGGGCTTCCGCACCGACGTTCTGACGGCGATTCGTTATGCCTACGAAGACGGCGAGATCGGCTTCGATTCGCGCAACGACGTGAGCTGGAAGGGACCGGCGACGAAGGAACGCCAAAGCGGAACCCTGGTGATCGCCAAGGGCGAGCTTCAGTTCGGCGGCCTCATCAAGAAGTGGCGGGTTCCCGCCGATGCCATCGTGTCCGTATCGGGGAACGGAGACGTCCTGGCGATCCAGGTCGGCGGCGAAGAGGAGCCCACCGTGTTTGAGCTCGCTCCGGTCGAGCTCACGGTTCGCCTGGGATCGGGAGACCATGCGGTCATGCTGAACGCGGAGAGCCTGGCCCGCCGTTTGGAAGGGATGCGGCAGCCGGCGGGCGCCAAGGGCAGGTAGGCCGCCCTTCAGAAGTACACTGTCTCCAAATGATTTCCCGCCCCGATTCCCGCGGCCGGTTCGGCGACTACGGAGGACGGTTTGTTCCGGAGACATTGATTCCCGCCCTCGACGAGCTCGAGCAGGAATTCGACCGCGCCTGGGCCGACCCCGGCTTTCATGCCGAATACGAGGGCTATCTGCGGGACTTCGTCGGCCGGCCGACGCCGGTTACGGAGGCGAAGCGGATTAGCGAGGAAACCGGGCTCCACGTCTCGATCAAGCGGGAGGACCTGAACCATACGGGCGCCCACAAGATCAACAACGCGATCGGACAAGCGCTGCTCGCTCTTCGCATGGGGAAAAAGCGGATCATCGCGGAGACTGGGGCCGGGCAGCACGGAGTCGCAACGGCGACGGCTTGCGCGCTTTTCGGCCTCCAATGCGAGGTCTACATGGGCGAAGAGGATTGCGCTCGCCAGCAGCTTAACGTTTTCCGCATGAAGCTTCTCGGCGCGCAGGTTCACCCAGTGACAAGCGGGACGAAGACCTTGAAGGATGCCCTGAACGAGGCGATGCGGGATTGGGTCACGAACGTCCGCACCACCCACTACATCATTGGGACAGCCGCCGGGCCCCATCCTTATCCCTACATGGTTCGCGAGTTCCACCGAGTTATCGGCGAGGAATCGAGAGCCCAATACCTCGAAAGGTTTGGAAGGCTTCCCGATGCCGGGATCGCGTGCGTGGGAGGAGGATCGAACGCGATCGGCTTCTTCGCCGCGTTCGTCTCGGACGAGAACGTTCGCCTGATCGGCGTCGAAGCGGGAGGCCATGGGATCGAAACCGGGCGTCATGCCGCGCCGCTCAGCGCGGGCTCGCCCGGCGTCCTTCACGGAAGCTTCAGCTACCTGATGCAAGACGAGCACGGCCAGGTGCTGCCGACCCACTCGGTTTCGGCGGGCCTCGATTATCCCGGCGTCGGGGCAGAGCATAGCTATCTGAAGGACATCGGCCGCGCCCAATACATTTCCGTGACCGACGAGGAGGCTCTCGACGCGTTCCGATGGCTGGCCGCCAACGAAGGGATCATCCCGGCGTTCGAGTCGGCTCACGCCTTCGCGCCCCTCAAGGATCGCTCGCTGCTCCCGAAGGGCTCGCACGTCCTCGTCAACCTTAGCGGCCGAGGCGACAAGGACATGGAAAGTGCGGCGAGGCTTCTGAACCTGTAAGCTTTGCCCTGCTATCATTTCTAGCGATGAAGCGAATCCTCGTCCTTGCCGTCGTCTCGGTTGCCGCCTTGTCTCTCGCTCAGCAGAAGACGGGAGCGCAACGGATCATCGAGAAGCAGATGGCCGGGTACGTCAAGGCCATGGAGACGAAAGACGTCCGCGGCGTGATGGCTATCTTGGCTCCGACTTTTTCCGCAACCGATGCCAAGGGCGTCGTTCACAACCGCGAGCGCGTCGTGATCCAGCTCAAAAGCCTTTTCGCGACCGCGAAGACGATCCACGTCGTGACGAAAATCAAGTCCTTTAAGCTCGAAAAGGGCGTGGCCCATTTGACGACCACGAACGTGCTCGAAGTCGATATTCCCGCCGGCAAGACCAAGATGACGAAATATCGAAGCGACTCCGTCAACGACGAGGCTTGGGTTCCGACGAATGGGACCTGGAAGATCCAGTCGTCGAAAACGGTGACCGAGAAGCAGCTCGTCGACGGCAAGCCGATCGGTTAAAGCTACCGGATTCGCGAAGATTCTCGTAATCGGGCGTCCGGTCGGTCGTTACCGAATGTATAATGACTACCGTTGTCGTCAATGGAGAATTATGCGTAGACCCCCTCTCGGCGAGCTCGAGCTCGAAGTCCTGCAATACGTATCCGATCATGCCCCGTGCACGGTGCGCGAAGTGGCCGAGGTCTACGCCGATCCTCGCGGGTTGGCGCGCACGACGATCCTGACGGTGATGGAGCGGCTGCGCCAGAAGGGCTACCTTGCCCGCAAGAAGGAAGGCGGCTCATTCGCCTATACGCCGGCCCACGAGAAGTCGGAGGTCATGCAGGACATCGTCAAGGATTTCATCGAGAAAACGCTTGGCGGCTCTCTGTCGCCTTTCGTCGCCTATTTGGCAAAGGAAAAGGGGCTGACGCCAGGCGAGGTCGACAAGCTCAGGGAGCTGGTGGAGAGCATGGATGAAAAGGAGAAGAAGTGACGCAGACGCTTCTCTCGTCTTGGTCCTCCTCGCTGTGGACGGCCTCTTGGCAGGGACTTCTGTTCGTTGCCGCCGTATGGGCGCTTTGCCGCGTATTTCGCTCGCTTCCGTCCTCGACGAAGGCGTGGCTATGGTGGCTTGCCGCCCTCAAGCTCCTGGTCGGGCTCGTGTGGGTCGGGATCGAGCTGCCATGGCTGCCGGCCGCGGAGGCGAACCCGCTTGCCAAGCTGAACCATCGTCTCGATTTGATGGCTCCGAAAATCGTGAGCCAGCCGGCCCAGACCTCTACCGACGGGAGCGTTCAATCCGTATCCGCTTCGGCCCCCGCGCCGGCTCCTGAAGGGACGAACTGGGCGATCCTTGTTCTTCCGGGGCTCTGGGCGGTCGGCGTCCTATGTGTCGCCGCCGGGGTAGCGAACCAAGGGGCGAAGATGCATGGTCTCCGTCGCCGCGCGACGCCGGCGGGGACCTCGAAGACGGGACAAATCGCCCGCGAGCTAGGGGCAAAGATGGGGCTTTCGCGGAGCCCCGTCGTCCTAGCCTCCACCGAAGTGTCGGCGCCGATGGTTGCCGGCATGATGAGGCCGGCGCTTCTCCTGCCTGCCGGCCTCGAAAACTCTCTGGACGAGAACGAACTGCGGCTCTGTATCGCCCATGAGCTGGCGCACATCCGGCGGCGAGACCTTCCGCTTGCCCTGGTGCCGACTCTCATGCAAGTGGCCTTTTTCTTCTTTCCGCCCGCATGGCTGATTCGCCGGGAATGGGAGATGGAGAGGGAAGCGGCATGCGACGCGGAGGCTTTGGAGGTCACGAGCGCGTCGCCTGCCGCTTATGGCCGGTTGCTGATGCGGATCGTGACCGACGATCATCACGGCGCGCTCTCCCCGGCCCTCGGCGCGACGGCCAGTTACCACACCCTCAAGAAGCGAATCACGAACATGATGCACTTCGCGCCGACCCGTCGGCGGATGAAGGCATTTGCGACAGCCATCGGTCTTTTCGCTCTCGTGCTGACCGTTCCGTGGCAGGTGACGCCTCGGGCGGCCGCGGCCACGCCTGCGGTTTTCGACTCGAACAACGTCGTCGTCAACGGCGGCTTCGAGGATATGGGCAAGTCGGGGCCGGTGGGCTGGATGCGGGGCTCGCTGCCTCCCGACGCGAACGTCCCGGTGACGATCGCTTACAACCAGATCAAAGATAGCGACTCGCCGCGCGTTCAGGCGACGCGGCATACTGGCCATGGCTCGGTCAGCTTTTCAAAGACCCTGGAACGCTTCTATCCGGTTGCTTTGCTCGCACAGCCAATCCCTTACGATGGGCAGAAGCGGCTGAAGGTTTCCCTTTGGGCGAAGGCCGATGGCGTCCGGAAATTCGCCCTTGCCGTGATCATGGACGGGGCTGGAGACGCGAAGATCGAGTGGGGCGCTTACATCGGCGATTCGACGAGCTCGACGGCCGTCACTCACGACTGGAAGCAATACACGAACGAGATCGACATTCCGCCCGACACGACGAACATCACGCTCGCTCTCGAAATGTACGGCCCGGGGACGGTTTACGTGGACGACGTCTCCGTGAGTTACGATGCGGCGAGCGACGCGGCTTTGAGCGGCGGCGATCCCAGCACGGACATCAAGGACGTGCCGAACGAAGACCTGCGCGCCGATGGCGACGCCATGAAGCGCTATTTTCTCATCGGCGCGAAGCCGGCCCAACCCGCCAACGGCTATAAGCTCTTGCTGGTCCTGCCCGGAGGCGACGCGAGCGCGGATTTCAATCCCTTCGTTCGCCGGATTTGGCAGAACGCTTTGCCGGAGGGCTACCTGACCGCCGAACTCGTCGCGCCGAAATGGTCCAACGACCAATTCGATTCCCTCGTTTGGCCCACCCGAAAAGAGCCTTGGCATGGGATGAAGTTCGCCACAGAAGACTTTATCGAAAGCGTGATCAAAGATGTGGAGAAGCGCTATAAGATCGATACTTCTCACATTTACAGCCTGAGCTGGTCTTCGAGCGGACCGGCCGCTTACTCCGCGTCACTTAACGTCGATGCGATAAAGGGTTCCTTCGTGGCAATGTCCATCTTCGTTCCTGACCAACTCCCGGCCCTTTCCGGAGCAAAGAACAGGCTCTACTATATCTATAGTTCGCCGGATGACCGGATCGTCAAGTTCTCTTATGCCACGCAAGCTCTGACGAAATTGACGAGAGCGGGCGCGAAGGCGACGCTGGAAACCTATGCAGGCGGGCATGGCTGGCACGGAGACGTGTATGGCGGCATCCGCAAGGGAATCGATTGGATGGAGAAGGGAGGGGGGTAGGCGGGGCTTTGGGGTATTGGGGTATTGGGGGTGTCAACTTGTCGCCTCAAGTGGGAAAACTCAACACTCAACACCCAAGACTCAACACCTTAACACCCCAACACCCATCCCTACGGCTTGGCCGCCGCTTCGATCACCACGGCCGTTCCGTAGCAAACCATTTCCGTAATTCCCTGGGCAATTTCGGTGGCATCGTAGCGAACCGCGATGACCGCGTTGGCTCCAAGAGCGACGGCATGCTGAATCATCAGCTCATACGCTTCCTTTCGCGACGCCTCGGCGAGCTCCGTATAGATCGTGATGTTGCCTCCGACCATGCTCTGAAGGCCGGCGGCCATGTTGCCAAAGACCGAGCGGCTCCGGACGGTGATGCCTCGAACCAAGCCCAAGCCGCGCACGACGCGGCATCCATCGAAACCATTAGCGGTCGTAACCCATGCGTGGATGTCGTTCACGCTGACATTACAGCGCAAATCGGGTGCGCGTTGCAATCTCTGCGAAACGTTAAACGACGACGCGCGGCAGGAGCGGCGATATCTGGGTCGTGATCTCGTAGTTGATCGTGCCGATCATTTCGCCCAACCGTTCCGCGCTCACGCGTTTCTTGCCCTGGCTGCCGAGCAGGACGACTTCCTCCTCGGCCTGCAGGCCATCGAGGTGGGAGACGTCGACGGTGAACATATTCATCGCGATTCGCCCAAGGACCGGGCATTCTTGGCCGCGGATCAGGACGCGGCCAACATTGGCGAAAGCGCGGGAATAGCCGTCGCTGTAGCCCTGGGGAATGATCGCGACGCGGGTTTCCCGGGTGGTCGTATAGGTAAGCCCGTAACCGACAGGGAAATCCACCGGTAACGTCTTAACCTGGGCGACGTGGGTCACCCATCGCATGACCGGGCGAAGCTCCATCGAGCGGTTGTCGAGCCGCATGTATTCGGAGGGCCACATCCCGTAGGTTCCTATTCCGAGGCGGACGATCGGGTTCCGGCCATGGTCTCTTTCGTAAACCAGGACTCCGGACGTGGAGGAGAGGTGGGGTTGGACCTTCGGGCCCACGAGACGGCGGATCGCGTCGAAGGTATCGATCTGGCGCTGCGCGTGGGAGAAGTCTCGGGTGTCTTCGATGTTCGCGAAATGCGAATAGATCCCTGCGAGTTGAAGGTTTGGGTATCGAGAAAGCTCGTCGACGAAGGCCGCCACGTCGTCCGGAAGGACGCCCTGGCGGCCCAGGTAGGTATCGACCTTCAGATGGAGCCGCGCCATGATGCCAAGGTCCCGCGCCGCGGCGTCCAGGATGGGAAGACGCCCGGCGTCGTAAATCGCCATCTCGCAACCGAGGCCAAGAGCCTCCGCGATCTCGTCTTTGGCGACATAGCCGAGGACGAGGGTGGGCTTGGAGGTTCGCTTTCTCAGCTCGCGGAGCTCAAGCAGGTCGTCGATCTGGAAGTAGTCGACGGCCGGTTCCAGAATATCGATCATTTCCGGCATCCCATGGCCGTAGGCGTTGCCCTTGACGACGCAGGCGATCGCCGTGCCGGGATGCAGCAGCGCCCGGAACTGCGCGACGTTGTGGAGAGCGTTGTCGCGGGAAAGCTCGATAGCGCTAAGAGGCATGGCGGACTGGTCCCATGATGACATGTCTGGGAAGGTGCTTCGATTCTCCTTGCGACGCCTTGCCGTCGCAAGGAGCGGGCTTAAAACCCGCGCTCCCACTACGCCAAATCCCAGCAATCCCAACGTGCCGGTTGGCACGAGACCTGCGCCTAACCCGAGTGAGGTTGCGAAACCTGGGAAGGGTTGCAGTGAAGAGAAAAAGCTTACAGAACGGAAATGCGATGCTCCTGGTCCTGATCGCCGGAACGGCGGTTGGGACGATTGCCTTTGCCGGGGTCAGTCTCTCGGGATCGGTCGCCGGGAACGCATCGAAGGGGCTGGCGGCGGAGCAAGGCAACTGCATCCTCATGGGAGCCCAGCAACTGGCGAAGTCCGACCTCATCGCCAAGAAGATCACCGCCGGAGACATGAAGACCTATACGATCGGCGGCATTCCCGTGACCGTCACCACCTACGACAACTCCTCGGTGATGCCGAACACGGTCCGGATGACGATTACGGCGACGACCACGAACGGGCCTATTGCCTGGTCGAGCGTGATCGCCATCGCCAAGCCGATCGTCACTTCGATCTGGTCTCACGGCATCTTCTCGAACAATAGCTTTACTTGGCCGGCGTCGACGACGGTGACCGGCAGCGTCTATTTCCGCAACAGCATCTCGGTCCAGTCGACGGGGGGTCAGGTGACGCAGGACTTCAAGACGACGTCCCTGTTCAATCCGACCGGGCTCATCCGGGTTGGCGGCGGAATCATGACCGGCATCACGCCCTACGATTTCCCGACGCTCAACAACAACACCTACCTCGGGCAGGCCTCGTCGGTCCTCACCGGCAACCAGACGCTCGGCGGCTACACATTCCCGGTTCAGAACGCCCTCGTTGTGGTGAACGGGAATTTGACCCTGAACAACGCGCAGATCACCCGCTCGGGCACCTTCTACGTGACCGGCAGCGTGACCGTGAACAAGGTGACGCGGGCCAGTTCGTCCGACCACATCGCGATCATCACACCGAACAACATTACGTTCTCGAACGGATCGAGCGCGGTAACCGCCGAGGGCTACTTCTTCGCGGGCGGCACGATTACCCTTAGCTCGAATCTGAACCTGACCGGTGCGATGATTGGCAACGCCTACTCCGGCGCGAAGCCGCTCAATATCACCTGGGATTCGTGGATCATGGCCGATCCGGCAAACGGCCAAACTCTCAAGGTTCCGGCTCTTTGGCCCTGAGCACGGCGCTGAGACCGTGGCGTCGGAAGATAGTCTCGCGATCGACCGGCGCCGCGCTCCCGCTCCCATTCCGATACAGCGTCTGAAGGCGCAGCATCGTCCGGGATAATTGCCAGGGCGTGAGGTCTCTTAGACTCTCATCCGGCTTGTAAGCGCTGTGGCCGGTCAAGACCTCGCTGGAGCCGCGGTAGCGGACGACGGTTCGACGGTCGTAGCTCCGCTCCTCGCCTTCTTGCCCGAACGAATGGCTCGTCGACCGAAAGCGCGCTCCCCTGAGATCGGCGACGGTTGTGAAGCCGAAGTCGAGATAGATCGTTCGACGGGCTCTTAGCCACGTGGGCTTTATTTGCTTCCAGCGAAAGGCGAAGACGTTGTCTCCCATGAGTCGCGTGAGAAAAAATCTGTCCGCAAAGGAAGCTGCGTTGACGATCCAGATCATCGAGCCATAGAAGGCCTCCCTCGCGGCGATCTCCTCTTCCGAGATAGCGGAATTCTGCAACTCGACGACGACGCGTTCCGTCGCGATATCGGCCCGGTGCGGCCCCATCGGAACCTCGACGACTTCCGGATCAAAGAGAGCCTTCCAGGAGCGGTGCCAGTCCGTTTCGGGCTCCCACCAAGGGTCGCACTCGACACCGGCGATGTGTGCCCAGTGATGAACGCGGACCGTGCCGCACTTGGGCGAACAAGGCTCTCCGCAGACGGGACACCTGCCCTTCCGACCCCTTGCGGCCTCGATCTTCGATCCGTCGGGGCCGATTGCGAACTGCATCTTCCGATGTTACGCTCTCCGGCCCGCCCATCGCGGGCTTAGGCAATCGAGCAATACGGCGTGTCAGAATAAAGCGAAAAACAAGGAGCACAAATGCCCTCTTTTCGCGAAGGTCTCAGCTTCGACGACGTTCTGCTTATTCCCAAGCTCACCCAAGTCCTGCCCAGCGAGGTCGATACCTCGACGACGTTCCTGAAAGGCCTCACCCTTCGAATTCCCATCGTTTCCGCGCCGATGGACACCGTGACCGATGCGCGGCTCGCCATCGCCATCGCCCGAGAGGGCGGAGTCGGCGTCATCCACCGGAATATGACGATCGACCAGCAGGCCGAAGAGGTCGACCGGGTCAAACGCTCCGAATCCGGTGTCATCACCAATCCGATCAAGCTCTCGCCCGACAATCTCCTGAAGGAGGCGGTCGAGCTGATGGATCGCTTCCACATCAGCGGCGTCCCCATCGTCAATGCCGAGGGACGGCTCGTCGGCATCCTCACCAACCGCGATATCCGCTTTGAGACAGACTTTACGAAGCAGATTTCCTCGCGGATGACGAGCGGCAACCTTGTGACCGCTCCCGTCGGGACGACCCTCGATCAGGCGGAGGCCATCCTCGCCGAGCATCGCATCGAAAAGCTGCCCATCGTCGACGGAGACTTCCGACTCCAGGGCCTCATCACGATTAAGGACATCCAGAAGGTCAAGCGGCATCCGCTTGCGACGAAAGACTCGAAGGGGCGTTTGGCGGTTGGTGCGGCTATCGGCGCGCTGCGAGAGCCGTACGAGCGGTCGAAGGCTCTCATGGATGCGGGCGTCGACTTTGTCGTCATCGACGCGGCTCACGGCCATTCGAAGGGTGTCATGGACTGTGTGAAGATGCTGAAGTCGAAGCTTCCCGACTTGAGCGTCGTGGCGGGCAACGTCGCGACGAAGGAGGGCGTGAAGGACCTCCACGCGCTGGGCGCGGACGGGCTGCGGCTCGGCATCGGCGCCGGCTCGATCTGCACGACGCGCGTCGTCGCCGGCGTCGGCGTTCCCCAGTTCCAGGCCGTCCTCGATTGCTGCGAGACCGCCAACGAGCTTGGCATCCCGACCATCGCCGATGGAGGCATCCGTTCCAGCGGCGACGTCGTCAAGTGTCTGGCCGCGGGAGCATCCTCGGTGATGATGGGGAATATGTTCGCGGGATGCGAAGAAAGCCCGGGCGAGATCGAGATCTACCGTAATCGGGCCTACAAGGTTTATCGCGGGATGGGTTCGATCGGCGCCCTGAAGCAGGGATCGAGCGACCGCTACATGCAGGTGAAGGAAGCCGGAGGCGTGATCGTTCCCGAGGGCGTCGAGGGCCGGGTTCCATTCAAAGGCCCGCTGAGCGAGACGATGAACCAGCTCATCGGCGGACTGCGCTCCGGCATGGGCTACGTCGGCGCGCCGAACCTGAAAGCTCTGCGAACCGGCGCGGAGTTCCTCAAGATCACCAACGCCGGCCTTCGCGAGAGCCATCCTCACGACATCAGCATTACCAAGGAGCCGCCGAACTACTCGTCGCCCTGGGCGAGCGGGGACAGCGAGTAGGTTAGAGGCTGAAGCGCAGCTTCAGCCCTGAGCACGGCCGCTCAGCGACGCGATGGTAAAGCTCTGTCCAAGTCGGAATGGCTGAAGCTGCGCTTCCGCACTCCGATGGTCGTTTCGCGACTCGTTTGCCTTCTCCTTCGGATCATGCTCCGGCGTACGGCCTGTTCAACGCCCTAGAATTTGAGGGCGAGGCTTACGCTGAATCCGCTGATCGCGGTCTTCGAACCCCAATCGGCGGCAACCTCCAAGGATGGCGACAGGGCGGCCATGTGCATGCTCATCGGGAACGAGAGACCAATCTGGCTCACGGCCCCGTTCACCGAGGCAAAGTCGCCGCTAGAGCCTTGTGCCGAGCCGTAACCGAGGCCGATCCACGCGCCGACCTGCGAGCCGGGAAGCTGCATCCGCGCCGTCGCGAGGAGGCGGTAGATATTGCCTTTGATCGAGCTGTTGCCCCAACCGCCGCCGAAGAGGATGTCGCCTTCGAGGCCGATATCGACCATCGGGAGATGCTGGAGTGGGAACGAGGCCATCAGCTCGGGGCCGGACATCGTTCGAGAAACGTCGCCTGAATCCTTGATCCCTCCGCTCCAGCCATAGCCGGCGCTAACCCGGAAACCAGTGACCTGGGCGCCGGCGGCTCCGGCGATGCCGAGAACGGCGATCATCGAGACGAGTTTGGTTTTCATGTGCTACTCCTTTAGAAAGGATCCTTCGATAGAATGATCCGCAATCGACCATTCGATTGGTCTACGAACCTGGTGGACGCTTGAGATGGAAGTCGGTTTCGCGCTGAAAGTCGCGGACGACTCGAAGGCACACATCTTCCCGCTCGCATGGAGCGAGAATCTGACCGTCGAGAGGCGCCCCATCCTCGAATCCCATCGGGAAAGCCAACGCGGGCCACCCGAGCAGATTGGATGGGCCGTTATCCCCACCCATCAGCTCGAACTGGGGCCCGAGCGCCTTGTCCGCCTTCGGGGCGCGGTGATAGAAGACCGGAGTGAAGATGCAGTCGCATTTCTCCCAAACCTCGTTCGCCTGGAGGGCTTCCGTGCGGAGCCGCATGGCCCAGAGATAGTCCACGGCGGGCGTCGTGAGTCCGGCCGTGAATCCGGCGATCTGGTTCACGTCGGCCAGCTTTTGGAAGTTCTCGCCCCGGATGAAGTTCTCGTGCGCGCTGCATCCCTCGGCGTTGACGATGATGTCGATGGCCGGGCCGTAGGGGAGGTCGGGGTAGGCGACCTCGACCGTCTCATAGCCGAGCTTCTTCAAGACCTGAACGACGCCGTCGTAAGCCTTCTCGCAATCGGTGGCTTTGTTCTTGGCGAAGTCCTCCTTCAGCAGCCCAATTCGAGGTTTCGAGCCGCGGCTGCGAAGGTTGAGCTTCTCGGAAAGCGTGCTCTTGTCGTGGACATCGCGTCCGGCGATGGCCTCCAAGACGATCGCGCAATCGTCGGCGCTGCGGCAGATTGGGCCGATCTTGTCGAGGGTCCAGCAGAGGGCCATCGCGCCGTAGCGGCTCACCCGGCCGTAGGTCGGACGGAAGCCGGTCACGCCGTTGAAGGCGGAGGGGCAAGTGATCGAGCCGCTGGTTTCGGTGCCGATGGAATAGGCGACGGCGGCAAGGGCGGTGGCGGCTCCGGGGCCGCTGCTCGATCCTCCCGCCCACAGGGTCTTATCCCACGCGGAAAGGCAGGCGCCGGTCGAGCTTGCCCCGGCGATATCGTAGTTCCCGCCTCCCGCAAGCTCGATGGTCGCAAGCTTGGCCACGAGGACGCCTCCGGCCGCGTTAAGGCGGGCGACGACCGTCGCGTCGTGATCGAAAGTCTGCCCCTTATGGCCGGGCGAGCCCCATTCGGTCGGATAGCCGGCAAGGGATAGGAGGTCCTTGACGCCGTAGGGAATTCCGTGGAGGAGGCTCCTCGCGTCGGCGAGAGAATCGTCGGCCTCGCGGGCGCGCTTCAAGGCGTAGTCTTCCAGGAGCAGCGCGACGGCCCGATACTCCTCGCCCTTCGTCTTCAGGCGGCCCAGATACATTTGGGTCAGCTCGACGCTGGAAACTTTCTTGGCGCGGAGAGCCTTGGCGAGATTGGCGATGCTGGAGAAGGGGTCGACGCTCACCGCTTCACCCCAGTCGGGATGTAGGTGAAGCAGGGCTCGCTGTTCTCAGGCAACTTCGTCTTCAGGCGGTCGGCCAGCTCCTTTTCGAAATTCTTCAATGCCTCGCGGGTGAGCTTTTTGACATCGGCGGCGAGAGGATGAGCCAGCTTCTTCTCAGCGTCGTCGAGCCGCCTGTCGAGGCCCGGATCGCCGTCCGGCTTCGTCTCCTGAGCCATCGACAAAGGCGCGGCTGCGGCGACGATCGCCGATCCCACCGCGCCACGCACGAGCGCGCGTCGCGACAACTTTCTTGCCATGGTGTCTACATTAGCACGGACTTGCGGGCAGCTCAATTATCCGAGCCGGAGCCAGGGATATGAGCGCCGGGAAGACGACGACGCTGTCCGTTGCGGAAAGCTCTTTGATGCGACGTATCTTGCGCTCAGAATTGGCGAGCCGGGGCGACGACGCGGTCGGTGACCGCGCTTTCCTTGGCCGCGAGTGCGATGCTGAGCGCCATCAATCCGTCGTGGCCGGTAACCGGCGGGGAAGTGTTCGTCGTGGCCGCATCGAGGAAACCGCGAAGCTCGTTGTAGTAGGGATCGTCCGAGCCAAACAAAGGGGACTCGTTGACCGACTTTCCAGCGGCGTGGGTGCGCAGCGTCGGCGCATTCCGGCTGTCGTATTGGATAAGCCCCTTGCTGCCCGCGACTTCATAAGTGGCTCGGCTGCCGCTCGGGTCCATCCAGGTCGTCTCCGCATGGGCGACGCACCCACTATCGAAGGTGAGCGTCGTCAGCGCGTAGTCGGGGCCACTGCCGACCTTCCCCCCGACCGACCGGGAATAGAGATGCTTGACGTCTCCGAGCGTCCAACGGAGCCAGTCGAAGTCGTGGATTCCGAGATCGATGAGGACGCCGCCCGAGCGGGAGTGGTCCATAAACCAGCCGTTCGAGCCCTTCGGAGCTCCGCCGCCGCGTCGAATCCTGGCGGCGGCCGGCGTGCCGACCGCGCCGTTTTGAACGAGCCGCCGGCCAGCGGCGAACTCGGGGAAGAAGCGGACGACCTGGCCGGGCATCAGGGTCACGCCGGCTTTGTCGGCCGCGGAAACGAGCTTGACGGCGTCTTCCAGAGAATTTGCGATCGGCTTTTCGACGAAGACGGGTTTCCCGGCGGCAATCGCCTGCAGCCCCAACGGAATATGAAGCGGAGTCGGCAAGCAAAGGTCGATCACGTCGCACCGTGCGATCAAGGCTTCCGCAGAAGGCGCTATGCCGATTTGATGGCGTTCCGTAAAGGTGGCGGCCTGGCCTTGGTCGGGGTCGTAAAAGTAGAGTTCGACGTCGTTCATCCGGCGATAGTGGCGAGCGTGCACGTTTCCCATTCCGCCAGCGCCGAGAATCCCGACTGTGATCATCGTCTCAGTTTAGCCGTTCCGACATGGCAAGAGCCGCCCGGATTCGGGCGGCTCTTCGTTGGCGAGACGATGTGACGTTTACCAGCGCGTTCGCGTGTTAAAGGCGCGGGCGAGGCTGTTGATATCGGAGCGGAGATCGCGCCAGCGGTTGGAGAGATCGCTCCGCTCGTAGCGCCAGTTGCGGTCGCGATTGAAGTTGTACCAATCGTGAACCCGGCCGATGCGGGCATCGACGTCGCCGGAGTGCTGGATGATCTCATCCATCAACCGCCGCGCCTCCCGCGTCTTGCCGTGATGATCGACTTCGGCGCGGAGCCGCTCGAAATCCTCGTCCAGATTCTGGATGGCATCGCGGAGAGTCATCTGCCCACGCGCGCCCTCATGCTCCGGATGGTTGCCGCCGGTCCACCGTTCGGGGTGGCCATTCGACTTGAAGTTGTGCTCGAAGTAGTCGCGGAAGCTGTTGCTGTGTCGCTCGGTCTGGTTGACGAGGTCGCGGAGATCGCGCAGGTCGCGTTGCACGTAATCGCGGTCTCGATTACGGTTCTGACCGTGTCCGTAGCCTTGGGCCGAGCCGACGGCGGGCGCCGCGAAAAGGGCACATGCTATCGCTGCGATTGCTAAAGACTTTAAGCTGTTTCGTTTCATTTCCATTTCTTCCTTAACGACCTCCTGTCTGTCGCCGGGACCGGCTTTTCCTGAGGCTCTATTCGTGGGACGAACAAATCGCGGGCATGGTTTAGTCGGTCCCATCGAGTCGGTGGGACCGATAGCCGTGAGGGGGTGAGATGGGTGAGACGATGCGGTGGGTGAGATGGGTGAGACGGGTGAGACGGTGAGGGGGTGAGACGGTAAAGGGTGAAAGCCCCCACTCCTCGGTTTTCGCGGTTCTTTGCTTCCGGCATCACGAGCGCTTGTCCTGAGCCCCGCTCCTCGGTTTCGCGGTTCGTTGCTTCCGGCATTACGAGCGCTTGTCCTGAGCCCCACTCCTCGGTTTCGCGGTTCGTTGCTTCTGGCATTACGAGCGCTTGTCCTGAGCCCCACTCCTCGGTTTCGCGGTTCGTTGCTTCTGGCATTACGAGCGCTTGTCCTGAGCCCCCACTCCTCGGTTTTCGCGGTTCGTTGCTTCTGGCATTACGAGCGCTTGTCCGGAAACTGAGGAGGGGGGTTGGGGGGTGGAGGTTGTCCCAGCCCTAAAGCGCGTTCGCCCAAGCGTCCTTGGGATGCGCGGCAAGGTCCTCGACGACGGCGTCCGTCTTTCGCAGCCGGTTGCTCAGGACGCGGGCGAGGTTGGCGAGCATGATGAAGCCGGCATCCGTATTCTTCGCCATGAAGGAGCGGAGCTCCTTCGCAGGCAAGATCGCCACCTTGACCAATCCCTTGCAGACGGCTTCCGCGCTGCGAGGCTGATCGTCCACCAGCCCGACTTCTCCGAGGACGCTGCCCGGGCCAATCTGAGCCAGCTCGTCTCCCGATTTCGTGCAAACCAGGACCGTCCCATCGAGAATGACGAAAAGGTCGCAGTTGCGCTCCCCGTGCTTGATCAAGAACTCCTGAGCAAGGAAGACCTTGAACTGGGCGAGCTGCTCGATCTGATCGATGACCTCGTCTTGGAGGCCACAAACCAGGTAATTCCGGCGGAAAACGTCGCGATGCTCCATGGTGCCGCCCATTGTACAAGCGACAGGGCTTTCGGAGAAGAGTCTATTTTGGCGATAATCGGGAGGCTTATGCAGCCGCTCGCGAGCAATTATCCTCGTCCTCACCTCGACCCGGAGCTCTTGCCGCAATGCCCGCGGTGCGGAGGCCGGAATACAAAGAAGCTGAGGTACATCTGGTGGGGCGGAATCTTCGCGGCAAAGGCGTTGTCGCTAACCCGGTGCTTCGATTGTCGGTGCCTCTTCAATTACCGGACGGGTCAGCCTTCAAGGAAGGCAATCATTATCTTCAACGTCGTATCCATCGTTTTGGCGATCGCCATCTACTACTTCGTGATCGCTCCCTTGGGCGATCCCAGGCCTCGATAGCTCAAGAACCCGGAATGCCCGGCTCGGTGAGGAGTGCCGGATCGAGCGCCTTCCTCAAGGTCTCCTCGTCGACCAACCCCATTTCCCGAGCGACGGCCGGGATCGACTTCTTCTCCTTGAGCGCGGCCTTTACGACTTCGGCGGCCGCCTTGTAGCCGATGATCGGATTGAGGGCGGTGGCCAGGGAGGGGGAGGTTTCCGCGTAGTGGCGGCAGCGCTCCTCGTCGGCCCGGATGCCGCAGACGCAGTTTTCGGTGAACGTATGGAGAGTGTTCGTCAGGACTTGCAGCGCGAACTGGGCGGCGAAGGCCATTCCCGGCATCATGACGTTCAATTCAAGCTGGCCGGCTTGGACGCACATGTCGATGTTGTGGCACTGGCCGAGCACCTGGTAGAGCACGATGTTCAAGTTCTCCGCCATGCTCGGATTCACCTTGCCCGGCATGATCGATGAGCCGGGCTGGACCGGCGGGAGGACGATTTCCGCGATGCCGGTAAGCGGACCGGAGCACAGAAGGCGAAGATCGTTCGAGATGCGCGTCAGCTCCAAGCAGAAGATGCGAAGCCCGGCGGCGAGGGCGGCCATCGGAAGGTTGCTCTGCATCGCTTCGCGCATATCCGCGGCCGTGCGGAAGGGGATGCCGGTGTACTTTCCGAGCTTCTCGACCACGGCAAAGCGATATTTGGGATGGGTGTTCAGCCCAGTTCCGGCCGCGGAGCCGCCTATGCCGAGTTCATCGAGCTCGTGGCCGGCATCCGCGAGCCATTTTCGAGCCTTGCGAAGAGCTGCCGCGTAAGCGGCAAACTCCTGGCCCAGGCGGATCGGCACCGCATCCTGCAGGTGGGTTCGGCCGGACTTGAGAATATGATCGAACTCGCGACCCTTGTCGGCGAAGGCGTCGGCGAGCACGTCCACCGCCTTCAGCAAGTCTTCAAGCATCAGGCGGGACATGATCCGCATGCCGCTGGGGAACGTGTCGTTCGTGGATTGGCCGTAGTTCGGATGATCGTTGGGATTGACCCGCTTGTACTCGCCGAGGCCGCCTCCGAGGATCTGCTCGGCACGGTTTGCCAGCACCTCGTTGCAGTTCATGTTGAAGCTGGTGCCCGCGCCCATGTGAAAGACGTCGACCGGAAATTGAGTGCGCAAGTTCGGGCCGCCGGCCTTGGCGTCCGGCACTTCGCAGTAGCGGAACGGGCTTTGGGAGAGGATTTCGTTGGCGGCCTGGATGATGGCGCCGCCGACTTCCTTGTCGAGGAGGCTCAGTTCGGTATTCGCTTCCGCGCAGGCCTTTTTGAGGAGGATGTAGGCGTCGATCATCCTGGGATGCTCGGTGAGCCCGCTGATCTGAAAGAGGTTCCTCGACCGCTCCGCCTGGGAGCCCCAATAGGCGTTGGCCGGCACGCGCACTTCGCCGAGACTGTCCTTCTCGATCCGGTAATCCATGCCCCGAGTTTACTCGTGCAATCCGACGCCCTTTTCGAACGCGGCACGCTCATTCTCGTCGAAGGCGTCGAGAGGGACGAGGGCGAAGTTGAAATTGCGCGTCTCGAAGACGTAGTAGGGCCCGCGAAGATCGACGCGCCGGACCTGATCCAGCGGCAGCTTCATCCCGGAGCCCTTGTCGTCGTGAAAGTAGAGCACGCCTTTCTCCAGCAGAACCCACGTCGGCTGCATGAGCCGCTTCGCCTTGCCCCAGCTCGCGAGAACGACGCGGGCCGGAATGCTGAAGGGCCAGATGAAGGCGAAGAACCCGACCGCCCGGACAAACTGATTGGGCCCGAAGATCATGGCGAGTAGGCCGAAAATAGGAAAGGCCACGAAGACCGGCCACATCCTTCGCAGATACTGCTCGCTCGCCGCTCGGACAAGCTGGGGACGCGTGATCGTGAAGACCTTCGACCGCAGTTCGCGCGGCCGCCTGGAGGGCGGCTTGTTCATGCCGGCTTCCGCTTCTGTGCGGCGCGAACGCGATCCGCGAACTCGCGCGATTCCTCGGGGGATTCGAAGGCCGTCTTCGGCACCACGATGCCATGCTTTGGCGTGGCGAAGATGAAATAGAAATCGCCGATATCGCGAAAAGTCTTGACCGCGAACAGCTTGATCTCCATGTACGAGGAATCCGTGAAGTCCTGGCGGACCTCCTCTTGGGTAAGAGATACGACGCAGTTCCGATAGATTTGGCGGTTCTCCGGCTTTTGCAGGAACGCCTTGTATCGGATGAACGTGAACCCGAGGGCGATGCCGACGATGGCGATGCCGGTCAGAATCGCCAGGCCGAGACTCAACTGCATTCCCAGCTTGACAAGCAGCGTCACGGCCCCGGCGAAGAGAATGTAGGCCCAAAGAACCCGCTCGCTGAAGATTCGGAACGACGGCCAGGCATAAAGCTCCGGGTGAACGGTAAACGGGCGGGTCTCGATTAGGTCGGGCACTTGAGAGGAGAGTATATCTAGAGGCTCGCCAGCGCCTATACTCCCAGCATGCTGACCGTCACGCCCGGCCCCGTCCTTCGGGTCACCCTGAACCGCCCCGAGGTGCGCAACGCCTTCAACGATGAGCTGATCGCCCGCCTTTCCGACGCCTTCGCAGGTATCGGAAAGGAAACTCGCGCCGTCGTGATCGCGGGCGAGGGCGAAGCCTTCTGCGCGGGCGGCGACTTGGCGTGGATGAGGAAAGCGTCGGGCTATACGCCGGAGGAGAACCAGCGCGACGCGATGCGGCTCGCCCGGCTCTTCCGCGCGATCGCCGAATGCCCGAAGCCGGTCATCGCTCGGGTTTCGGGCGCAGCGTTCGGAGGAGGATGCGGCCTGGTCGCGGCATCGGATATCGCGATCGCGAGCGAGGACGCGAAGTTTGCGTTTAGCGAAGTGCGTCTCGGCCTCATTCCGGCGACGATCTCGCCTTTTGTGATTCCCAAGATCGGGGCCGGCCACGCGCGGGCGCTCTTCGCGACGGGAGAGGCCTTCGGGGCCGAACACGCCTTTCGCATCGGCCTCGTGCACGAGGTCGTGCCTCGCGAGCAGCTCGACGAGGCGGTCGCCCGCAAGCTGAAGGCGATTTTCTCCGCGGGGCCGGAGGCGATCCATCAAGCGAAGCGCCTCGTGCGCGATCATCCGATCAGTCTCGACGAAGCAGCGCGGAGGCTAGCCGATGCCCGCGCGAGCAAGGAAGGGAAGGAAGGCGTCGCCGCGTTCCTGGAGAAGCGAAAGGCGAGCTTCGTCGCGGAAGTGTCCTAACTTCGGCCCGCTCCTTGCGAACTAAACGAGCCAGAGAGGGCGGCGTCGAATTTCATTGGTTGCAGGATCGTGCCGGCTCGCTCGCATTACTCGCGTCAGTACGTGGCTCCGCGGCACTGGCGAGCAGGCGGAGTGTTCCAGAGCCATCCTGGCTCTGTCATTCCCGCGTCAGCCGGGATTTGGGGATTTCGCAGTCTGCGGCCTTTGTCGAGCCTTTCGCGAGTAATGCGGGCTCGAGACATGTGCGCGATGACAAGGTCCCTCCGCTTCTCCCTACGTATCCGCTCCACGGCTCCGGGAGAATCCCCAGGGTCATCTTGTGAACGACGCTCCAGCCCTTAGGTGAGCCATCGGACGCGGATGGGCGCACCCCTTTCGATGAGGTCTTCGGTCAAATAGGCGTCCTCGACGTGGATCGCGATGAGCGGGATGGACGATCCGGGCGCGATGTGCCAATCGGGCAGGTCGGGCAGCGCCGGTCGCAGGCTTTCCGCGCCGACGTGAGTCGCCATCGCCCAAACCTGTTCGGAGGTCAAGGGATGGCCGCGCTCGACCGAGGACTGGAGGGCGGCTTGCATCTCCGCGAACATATCGATCGGGCCGCTGCTCGCGGCCGAGTCCAATCCGAGGCCGACCAGCAGGCCCGCGTCAAGCATTTCCCGAACCGGCGCCGGTGCGCAGCCGAGGTTTTCGTTCGAGCGCGGACAATGGGCGATCGTCACACCATGCGCCGCCATCAGGGCGATGTCGGCGTCGTCGACCGAGCAGCAATGGATGAATTGCGCTCCTTTTCGGACAAGGCCGAGGTCGGCAAGGGTCGGAAGGAGTTTCTTCCCCGATGGAGAAAAGGGAACTCCAAGGCTTCGGAAGGTCTCGCCGATCGGCCCTTCTCCCGTCCGGCTAAGCTCATTCTCAAGATCGGTTTCGGCGACATGCATGCTGAACGGAGCGTCAGATTGCCCGAACCAGCGAAGCGTTTCTTCGTCGACGGTTTGATAGGCGTGGGCGGCGAGGAAGCAGGGAAGCCCCGATTCCGCCTGCTGCTTCTCGCAGTCGGCGACCGCTTTTGCGAACCGCGCAGAGGGTCCATCGGCTTCGAATCGCGTGATGACTTCCTGAAAGACGACGCCGGATACTCCGGCTTCCTTCATGGCCTGGGCGGCAAGGGGACGATCCGAATGCTCGGCGATGATCGCGACGCCCGTTCCCCGATTCTCGCGAGCCGCCAATAACGTATCTTCCCGTACCCGGCCATAGTCCTGCTCGCGCTTCGCCTGGGTGATCTCCCGAATCCATGGCCAGTATTCGCCGGATTGGAGCCGGCCCTGAAGTCCGCGATATTCCAAGTGCGAATGCGCGTTGACGAAAGCAGGAGAGACGACGTAAGCGTCGGGGATCCCCGTATGCGGCCGGATTTCCCGGACGATACCATCGGTCATCAGCAACTCGAGGCCAAGCTCTAGCCTCCCATCGAGAACGATGCCGTAGGGCCGAAGAAGCCTCTCCACCTAGAGTTGGACGTTCCAGGCTTCCTGAAGCTGATCCGCGGTCAACGACTTGACGTGCATGTCGCCGAACAGCGTGTTGTACCGATACTTGCTGCGAAGGTCGAACCACGTAGCCGAATCGTCGTCGGCGGTAACGGCTCGGTAGGGCACATGCCAGTGCCCGGCGCCATCGAACAGCACATTGACAGCGGAGGGGAGCTGAAAATTGGTCTGAGTGTAAGCCTTAAACGCGATCTCCGTCCGGAAGAAATAGCTCGACCCATAGACGGCATAAAGAGAGGGCGCGGTCTCGAAGGGCTGCGGGAAATTGTCGTCGAGAACGTGGGTACCGGTATCGGCCGGACAGTGGAAGACCTCGTGGTTCTTGATATACGGCTGCAGCGCCTCGCTCATCAAAGGCATATGGGGAATCTGAGCCTGGAAGTCGGGAAACGCGTCCCAGATTTGCGGCGCCCACTTGTCCGAGGCGTCGACGGCATGGGGAAAGATGTCGTCGTAGTCGTTCATATACATCACGATGGCGTCGCCGATCTGTCGCAGGTTGCTGATGCAGGAAGTCTGCTTCGCGGCGGCTTTCGCGCGAGCGAAAACGGGGAAGAGGAGGGCGGCCAGGATCGCGATAATGGCGATAACGACCAGCAACTCGATCAGAGTGAATGCACGCCGCATGATCTTCATAGTACGACTATTCCAACTGGTAAACGGGCCGGATTGGGTATTCGTTCCCCGTTTGGGTGGGTGATGGAGATGATGGAGGTGATGGGGGTGATGGAGGTGATGGAGGTGATGGAGGTGATATATCTCCTTAGCCGAACGCCGAACGCCGAACGCCGAACGCCGAACGCCGAACGCCGAACGCCGAACGCCGAACGCCGAACGCCTTCACTTCCTTACCCCATTACCTCCTCCCCCACGACGATTCGGGGTATGATTCTCTTTTGCGCGCGTTCCGCACGACGCGTCGTGACGCCTGCTTGAGGGCGTCGAGGCGATCTCCTTGGCAAAAGCAATCGAAATTAAGCCCGAAGAAAGTTTTGCGCGATCCTACGTGGACCGGCTGATCCTTGAGAAGCTGACCGAGATGGAGTCTGCGGTCAAGCTCGGCGAGCTTGCCGACAAGCTCTCCGACAACGGGATCGGCCTTTCGACGGTACGGTCGCTCCTCGCCTCCAATCCCGACCGCTTCACTTACCATGAGCGCCGCTGGATTCCCGCGGCCCGCCTTAACGGCACCGGGAGACCCTTCGCCCAGGCGATGGCTCTGGTGCTCGAAGGGTTTGGCGGTCCCATGCCTATGAGCCTTCTGATTCAAGAGATCGGCCGCATCCGCCACCGTGAACCGGAAGAGGTCGAGAACACCGTGCGCCGGCTTGCCGAGCTCGACGAAACGTTCGTCGTCTCCGGCGACTTCGTTTCGCTGACGAAGTGGAGCTTCGTCGCCCACGACGAGCCGTTCGCCCGCGCGCTCGCCCTGAACGGGATCACCCAGGAAGAGGTCGATAAGACTCGATCCAAACTGGACGGCGTTAATTGGCGAAGCGAGGGCGCGGTGATGGAAGCCGTAAAGAAAGCCGCGCCGGTTAAGTTGAAGGTTCTCGGAGCGGTGGCCTGGCAGGCCATGAACAGCGACGATCCACGTTCGATCCTGATTTTCGATTCGCGCGAGTTCTACGCCCAGGCGATCAACGTTCCCGGCTACGTCTACGCGCCGGATGGCACGATCTATCCGGAAACGGAAGCCAAGAAATGGGTGACCGTCGCCGTCAAGCTGGCCGATAAGCTGGCGCCGCAAGTCGACGTGGACGACGCCGCGCCGATCGAGATCAAGGCCGAAGACGCGATGCGCATGGCCACGAAGATCGCCTCCGGCGATCAGACGGTCACCGCGACCCGGCTCCTCGAAGAGAACTACGAGATTACGCCGAGCAACAAGACCTTCCCGGACGATATGTCCAACTTGATGGCCGCGCTCAAGCTCAGCGACCGTATCGTCTGGGTCGGCGGCGACCGGTTCCAGAAGGCCGGCATCCAGCCCGACTTCATCAACGAGGTTCCCGAGCCGTTCCAGTTTGTCCAATCCAAGGTTGTCGACGAGGAGGGCGAGCTGGTCGACGTCGAGCTCACCGATGACGGCCTCAGCTCTTCGCTCCGCAAGCTCCTCGCTCACCCGTTGGCGACCGACGTGCTTGACGAAGACATTTTCCCCGCGCCGAAGACGATGCCCGAGCAGCTTCGCCTCGTGCTCAAGTCGATTCACCGCGAACTGGGAACCTTCCCGCTCGCCCAGGTTCCGACCGGTTGGCTCTCACCCGACCCCAGAGTCCAGGAGGCGATCTTCATCGATCCGCAGGGCCGCGAGCTCCAAGTCTGGATCAACCAGAACGCGCGGCTGATGTACAACCTGTTCGACTGGTGGTTCGAGCAGCAGGTCGAGAGCGGCGCGGTGTTCACGCTGACGAAGACGCCCCGCCCGAACGTTTTCGACTTCGCTTGGATGGACCAGCCGGATCCGGTCGTCTACATTTCCAGCCAACGGATGGAGGAGCTTCGCACGATCGGCGCCCGCGCCGACGAAATGAGCACCCTCGACATCCTCATGGAAGTGATGGGCCACTGGCCGAAGGGCGCCGACTATCTCACGATTCTCGCCGAGGTCAACGTCGTTCGCCGATCCTCGCGTCGGCTCGTCGCCTCGCTCCTTTCGAGCTACCAGTGCTTCTATCAGCGCTCCGGCTCGCCGGTTTGGCACTTCGATCAGAAGAAAGTCGATCTTGGCTTCGACAAGTCGAAGAGGAAGTTCGTCAAGAAGTAAATTCCGACAGTGGTATAATCCCGTTTCCTAAGAACCTATGGCAAATAAGAAATCGAGCAAGAAGGACATGCGCAGAATTGTCAACCGGACGGCGCGCAACAAGGCGGCCCGCACGGCGCTCAAGACGTATGTGAAGCGGGTTCGAACCGCGACCACGGCCGGCGATGCCACGGAAGTGAAGACAGCGCTGACCACCGCGCAAAGCATGCTCGACAAGGCCGCGCAGCGAGGAATTATCCATAAGAACCAGGCGGCTCGTCGAAAGAGCCGCGCCGCGAAGGCGGCCAACAAGGCCTCCAGCCAAGGCTAACGGCAACCATAAGTGGACAAATGAAGGAGTAGGCCGCCAAGCCTACTCCTTCATTTTGTTGTCACTGGCGGACACCTGTCATCCCGAGCGAAGCCGAGGGACCTGACACTGGAGATGCCTGCCAGAGATGCAAGCCCCGACCCCGGCTAAGTTCCTCGACTCGCGGCAACGCCGCTCCCTTGGAATGACAACCCAACACGATGACGTAAAAGAGGCGTTCCTCTTTACTTGATCGAGACAAGCTCGATCTCGAAGACCAAGGTCTGGTTGGGCGGAATGACCCCGCCCGCGCCCCTTGCTCCGTAACCCAGCTCGGAGGGGACGGTCACCTTGCGCTTCTGGCCGGCCTTCATGCCGATAACCGCCATGTCGAAGCCCTTGATGACCTGTCCGGCGCCTAACCGGAAGGAAAAGGTCTGGCCCCGGTCTCGGCTACTGTCGAATGGCTTACCGTCCGGAAACGAGCCGTCGTAATGGATTTCGACGGTGTCCCCTTCTGCCGCCTCGGGACCGCTTCCCGGTACTTGCTCCTCGATCGTAATCATGGATTGATTTTCACCACCTCGACGTCGATGACCAGGGTCGCGTTGGGCGGGACGCCGTTTTGAGTGCCGGTCGCGCCGAAAGCGAGGTCCGGAGGCATCGTGATCTTTCGCTTTCCCCCTGCCTTCATGCCGACAATGCCGACGTCGAAGCCCCGCGTGACGCGGCCCGATCCGACCTCATAGTCGGCCGGATGTCCGGAATCTAGGGTGCTAAAGATTTTCGTTCCGTTTTCGAGCGAGACCGTCAAATTGACCTGCAAATGATCGCCGGTCTTGACGGCGGCCCCGGAACCGGGCGCCTCATCCTCGATCTTCAGCTTCTTCTTATCACGCTCGAAGGCCTGAGCCGCCGGTGTGACTTGAACGGCTTCCACGTCGAAGATGAGCGTCGCATAGGGGCCGACCGCCGTGTGGGGTACGCCCTGGGGACCGTAGGCCAGACTGTACGGGATCACCGCATGACGCTTCTCGCCGACCTTGATTCCGGCAAGGGTCTGGCTGATTCCAGCCGGCATGCCGGGGCGGCCCAGATTGAGCGTGGTCGGCTGCTTCGAGGTGTACGTGTTGACGAATTCGACGCCATCGAGGAACGAGCCTTTCCAGTTGAGAACGACTTCGTCGCCCGGCTTAGCCGCGTCGCCCTTGCCTTCGGCGGTGGTCTTAAGATCGACTTTCGTCGGATCGCCGGGCCGGTCGATGCGGAGCAGCTCGACGTCGAAGACGAGGGTCGAATTGGCCGGGATGTCGTCCCCCATGGCGCGATCGCCATAGGCCAGATCGGGAGGAATGACGAGATGGCGCTTGCCGCCGACTTTCATACCGAGGACGCCCTGGTCCCAACCCTTGATAACGTGGCCTTCGCCGAGCACGAAGGCGAACGGGCCGCGGCCTTTCGAAGAGTCAAATTGCTTGCCGTCCTTTAGCGTGCCGGTGTACTCGACGGTGACCACATCCTTGGCCTGAGCTTCGCGTCCCGTTCCGACAACCGTGTCCGTCGACTGGAGGGTTCCCTGGCCCTGGATGAATAGCGCCGCGAGGAGCGCGATAGCTTGAATTGGCATTTGTCTATCCTATCCTATCTCTAGCTATTACGCCTCCGAGACGCGATTGGCACCACGAGAGGCCATCACTTGTTGTACTGTGCGGCACGATCTGTGCGTAACCATTTATGATGCCCACCGAGCAGGCGCAAGGCGAAGCGAGTATCCTCTACGCCGAAATGTCCACCGAGCACCCCGACGTGACCGTGCTCGTGCCGGCATTGAACGAGGAGGAAACGATCGGAGAGGTCGTCGACCGCCTCCTTGCCCTTCCGATCGACGCCCAGATTATCGTCGTAAACGATGGCAGCGACGACCGGACCGGGGAAATCCTCCATGGCTACGGCGACGAGATTCTCGTCCTGACCAACCGGACGCGGGGCGGGAAAGGAGCGGCGATTCGCCAGGCGTTGCCCTACGCAAAGGGACGGACCGTCATCGTTCAGGATGCCGACCTCGAATACTCGCCCGAGGAGATTCCCAAGCTGATCGAGCCGATTCTGCAAGGCAAGGCAAAGGTTGTCTACGGAACCCGCTTCGCCCACGGACTCGCGGCTGGGATGGCCCTACCCAACAAAATCGTCAACCGACTCCTGCGGCTGGCCGTCCGCATCCTCTTCGGCCAAAAGATCACCGACGAAGCCACCTGCTACAAGGCCTTCGATACGGACCTTCTCAAGAGCATGAATCTGGAATGCGTGCGATTCGAATTCTGCCCGGAGGTCACCGCCAAGTCGTGCCGCCTCGGGCAGAAGATCTTCGAAATCCCGATCAGCTACACGCCTCGGACCAAAGAAGCAGGGAAGAAGATTCGCTGGACCGATGCGCCCGACGCCTTCTGGACGCTGCTCAAGCATCGCTTCAAGCGATTCAAGTAGCTACGTGGCGTCGCCGCGATGAAGGCCGGCGAGACGCATGCCGAAGTGAATCCAACCTTCCAGAATGCCTTGGCGCTCTTGCTGCGCGGCGTCGGTCTGATCCCATGAGCGGTGCTCGAGGGTCAGCGTCGTGCCATGCTCGGATGGAGCGAAGGCGAGACGGACTTGAAGCGGTTCGGCCTCTGGGGCGTCGAAGTTCCAAGCCCACGTAAATCCCAGGGAGGCGCCGGGCTCGAAGGCCGTATAGACGCCTTCGAGGCGCCAGTTCTGATCCGGCCAAGAGAATTTGTATGCGCCGCCGACTCTCGGATCGACCTCCGCCTCGCGCGGCCACCACTTGACGAGCAACTCCGGCTTGACCCAATGATCGAAAAGCTCGGTAGGGGTGAACCCCCCGAAGTCCCCGGTCAATCTGAGGATCGAACTGTTGGGAGAAACGTCCACCATGCCCCCATCTTACAATGTGGGGCGGTACATTGGCTTGCGTGGATCGACCGCAGTTCATCATGTTTATCGAACCGTGTCGGCCGGAGATGCCGGTATCGCCGACCGAGGACGAAATTCGGATCGTGGGCGAGCACTTCGCCTATCTCAAGGCCGAATTCGACGCCGGCAACGTAATCCTCGTCGGCCGGACGCACGAGCCGCCCTTCGTGGGCATCGCCGTCTTCGAGGCCGAAGACGAGGCGGCGGCGGCTCGCTTCGCCCAGCAGGATCCCGCCATCAAGGCCGGCGTCTTCAATCTGGTCAGAATTCAGTCCTACCAAGTCGCTTTATTGCGAACCTAACGGCGCGCGAACGGGTTGAATTAAAGCGTGCGGAAATGGCTCGCCTGGATCGTTGGCTTCGCACTCTTCTTCGGCTTCGCGTTCGCCTTTCTGCTCGTCGGCTCGCTTTCGCAGCCCTCGATATGGCTGCCGGCCGCCTTCGGGTTCGCGTTCTACGGCCTTCTGTCGTTTTCGCCTCGGATCGAGCCCAAGCTGCGTGTCGGCCTCGCCCTGTTTTTTGGCTCCGTCGCCTGCCTGCTGTGGTTCGCCTCGGGAGGAAGCGCGATCGATCACAAGCGGCAAGCCTTGCAGACGGCTAGCGAAGCCCTCCTGCTGATCCCGGTCGCGGTTGGCGGGATCGTGGCTCTCAGCGCAGGCCTGGGCTCGAGGACGACGCCTCGCCCGGCCATCTTGCCGGCCGTCGTCTTGATGCTGCTCGGCTGGATCATCTCCTATTTCAGCAGCGCGCATGGGGGCGCCACGCCGATGGTGAGCTGGGTGATGCGCCACCTCCATCTGGGCCAGCACGCGGCGGAAGTTCTGGTCATTGCCGTTCGCAAGACCATCCACTTCACGTTCTATGGGTTCGTGACGCTGATGGGCCTCGTAACGGCCACTCGAAACGGATCGGCCGGGAAGGTCTGCGCCGTCGCGGCCCTCCTGACCACGCTCGCCTACGCCTCGTTCGACGAATTAAGGCAATCGAGCCAGCCGGATCGGACGGGATCGGCTTGGGACGTGCTTCTCGATTTGACGGGCGGATCCGTCGCGCTCGGAGCCGTCTATGCGCTTCGCACGACAAAGCCAGACGTAAGGCCCAAGCCGGTTTCAAAATCCTCCACACTATAGGTGTGCGCAAATATCTGTGGATTGCCGTTCTGCCATTCCTGAGCGTTTCCTTTGCCCAAGAGGCCAAGGTGACTTATTCGACGGTGGCCGTTACCGCGAAAAAAGCCATCGCCGATCTGGCCAAGAAGAGCGGAATGCAACTGGAATGCTCGCCTTCGATGGACAGCGAGATTCTCGTTCTACGCCTCAAGGACGCTTCGATGGACCAGGTCATGGCGCAGATCGCGGCCGTCACTTCCGGAACCTGGACGAAGGAAGGCGAAAAGTATTACCTGGTGGCCGATGGGAGCGCCCGCAACGTCGAGGCGGCCAAGCAGCGCCAGCGGAACTTCGACAAGCTAAGCGCATCGTTGAAGAAGTTGGCCGACTCGATCAAGCCGAAGCCGAAAGACCCGAAGAATTCCAAGACCGACGAGGAAGACCAGGTTCCTGCGCAATTCGCGATGATGGGGATGGGGAACGAGGACATGATCAAGATCGCTCTGGCGATCGGCGCGGGTCCTTTGTCCGCCGTGCCGGATGGCGGGCGGGTCGTTTTCTCGACGAATCCGAACCGGATGCAGAGCAGCCTGCCGTCCAGCGTCAACGCGATCATTACCGACTACGTGGCCCAGCACAACAAGGCGGCCGCAGCCGCCAAGCAGGAGGAGCCGGCCAAGGAGCAGCAGGATTCGAATATGGCTGCCTTCATGGAGATATTTGGGAGCCGGTTCAAGAAGCCCGAGACGATTACGACGCCGCCGGCCAAGGCTCTCGTCGTCGCCAGCCGCCGTGGCATGTTCATGGGCTTTACCTTGCAGCTCAAGCTGTACGATGCAAATGGCAAGACGCTCGCGACCGACTCGCTTCCCTTGTCACTCGACCTGCCCTTCGATCCCCAGGAGCTGGCCAAGCCGCAAGCCCCGCCCGCGAGCCAAGGGCCGGAAATCCAGCTTTCGCCGCTGGCCAAAGAACTCTATGATGCGGGCAATTCGATGTCAAGCATCTTTGGAGGTGGCGGCCTGGCTCATACGAAGTTGAGCGACGCCCTCATGGCCGCCCTCAAGGATCCGGTCGAACACGATCCCCTTTCGTATGTCCATTCCGAAGCCCTGCTCGCGATTGCCGATCAGCGCAACGAACAGTTGGTCGCGGACCTGCCGGACGCCGTGACCTCCTTCTTTGGCAATCTCGTCGCCAAGAGCAAGCTCACGGCGGCCAGCTTCCTAAAGGAGATCAAGGGTGACGACAAGACCCAGGTCAAGGAAGCGAATGGATGGCTTACCGTGATGCCCGACAATCCCATTCAGTCGCGAAAGGAGCGGTTGAACCGAGTCGCGCTGCGAACCCTGATCCAAAGCGCGCAATCGCAGGGCTATACGAGCCTCGACGATCTGGCCGCATACGCGCAGAAGAACGAATCGCCGATGGATGCCCAGGCCAGCATGATGTACGTGATGCTCTTCGCGCCGGGCGCGTTACAGCAGGGCATGATGGGCATCGTCGATTGGGATATGCTCCGCCTCTACGGGATGATGGACGCCAACCAGCGCCAGCTTCTCAAGCAGGGCCGGCGAGTCCCGTTCGGACAACTGACCCCGGAAGAGCAGGCCCAGCTTACGAAGATGCTCTTCGGAGCCGATGCCGCGCTGAACGCGGAGACTCGTCAGGATGGCACCGCAAAGAAGCAAGACCCGTTGACGGAGATGATCTTCAGCCAGATCGAGCGCTATTCGGGCGGAAATGAAAACGACTTCCGAACCGAGCCGACGGAGATCATGCCGAACGGCTTGCCGACCAACGGTTACGTCCTTCTGAACTATTCGACCCAGCCGGTGGCGCAGCCGCAGACCATGAGCACGGACTTCGGGCGCGGCGCTTCGATGGGACCGATGGAGCTCGGCATGTTGAAGTTCTTTAAGGATGATCCCAACATGTCCCAGATCAGCGGCGCGATTCCGACGGTAGACGACCTCAAGGTAGGGACGCGATCCGTCTACAACTTCTCGTTCTATGTGGCGCCTTTCGTGAGCGAAAAGCAGACGTTGAACGACGACGTGATCCCGAAGGACGCGCCGGTCTACAAGATGGCCAACCTTCCGTCCGACTTCCAGAAGCAGATCGACGACATGGCGGCGGCGATGAGCAAAAACCCAATCTGGAAGATGATCGGCCAGATGGGCGGCTTCGGCCAGCGGGCCGTTCCCCCTCAATGACGGACCACGTAAGAACGAGCACGCTCTGTCTGATCCTCGTCGGCATGGCCGACCTGATCACGTCGCTGATGTGGCTTCACGCCGGGCAAGGGGAGGGAAACCCGCTCTTTGCCTGGCTCGCCGGCCACGGATCCCTGGCCTTTGCCCTCGGGAAGATCGCCTTCCTCGCCGGGCCGATCGCCATCCTCGAATACGCGCGGAAGTTCAAGCCGAGAACCGCCGAATTCGGCACCTGGCTGGCGACTCTTCTGTACCTTTTCCTCCTCTCGACTCACATTCGAGCGCAATTCGTCGGAGGATAGTCGGGCGGTAGCGGATTCGCAGGATCGTCCGTATAGCGAACGTGTTAGGCTTAGCCGTCGCCGCTATCCTGAGAACCGGCGTTACCGCCGATATTGGTCCGGCCGTTGCCGGTCAGGTGCTTCATCAGCTATCGCTCCTGACCGGAGAGCGCCTGGAGTGCTCCCCCGAATTGCGAAAGGAAGTGCTGATGGTCCGCGTGAACGACGTTCCGTTGGACGAGTTGAAGCGTCGTCTCGCAAAGGTGGCTTGGGCGGAGTGGGCGCGGAAGGAAGACGTTTGGATGCTCGAACGGCCGGGTGCGCTGGCGCGAAAGCAGAATGAGGCTTTGCTCGATCGTCGCGCGAAGCTTCTCGGCAAGCTCGTGGCAGAGCAATCGAAGCGAGTCGAGGCTTGGTCATCGGCCTACCTGAACGGCCTTCTCGTCAATCTCTCCGTTTTGGCTGAGAAAGCCCACAATGCCACACGGGAAACTGAGTCCCAGCTTCGAGGGAACTTGATCGCCGGTGGGATCGAGACACCGGCCGGCCGGGCTTTGTGCCGCTTGCTCGGAGAGATGGATCCGCGAGAGCTTGCCGCGATTCGGGCCGATTCGATGGCGACGTACTCCGATACGCCGACGCGAATGGAGCGTTCCTTGCCCCGTGGCGCTCGCGAAATCCTGGGCCGATTCTTGAGCGAGGAGCGCGACTTCGCCTCCGAATTGGAGCGCCGGAACGATCTGGCGCCACCGACCGACTTCCTTGATCCACGGTTCAACATCTCCGCCTCGTTTCCTCCAGCCTCTCGTTTCGTCTTGACGATCCGGCGCTACGGAAGCAGCCATCTCGAAGCGACCCTTTCCGCCATCGATGCGAACGGCTGGATTGTCGCGAGCGCGCGCAAATCCATGATCCTCAGTGGAGATGGCGAGACAGGGCCTTTCGCGCAAGCCCCTTCGAAGCCTATCGAGCTGTCCGAAAGAGCCGCGGATTATCGCTTGATCTTCACGGTCGTTTCGGGCAACTACGCCGGCGACCTTGGGGATCGGGATCGCGCCTACAGGCTGGCCGAGAACTGGCTCCCCCTGTTCGGGGACGCAGAAAAGACGGATCCGATGAGTTTCCTCGTTGGCGACGGTCTGGAGAAAGTCTCTCAGGCATTGAACGTCAATCTTGTCGCCGATCTGCCCGACAATCTCCTCTCCTACGTGGTCTTCGCCGACGAACACAAGAAGTTGACGACGGCGCGCTTTCTCGAGGAGATGTCGACCTGGGGAATGAACACGACCGGCGCCTATGGCGACGGCTGGCTGGACGTGATGCCGGAAGATCCCGATCTGGCCTCGGCGGATCGGATCGACCGCGCCGCCCTTTCGCGTCTTGCCAAGAACATTGCCACGAAGAAGACGGCCTACCTGGACGATTTGGCCGACTACGCGGCCTCTCAGCCTGGCGGACTTTGCTTTCGATCGATCGATCAGGCCATCGCCGCCGTCTACTCGCGAGGCGCGGCGGAGACCGGGGCGGGCCTCGCGAACCGCTATTACGTCACCGCTCTACGCTTCTGGGGTTCGCTCAGCCCGGCTCAGCGAGCGCTCATGCGCAAAGGCGAAGGTGTGGGAGTCGCCAACCTGAGCGAACGGGCGAAGGCGTGGCTGGGCGAGTATGTTTACGGAATTCCCCAGGCGTTCGCTACCAATTTCGAGACGCCCTATACGCCGGACCCTCGCTCGCTGGGGCGGCGGAACATCAAGGCGTCGCCGTACGAAGGGCTGCCGGACGGAATTCCGATTGGGACGACGGTTACCGGGCTGCCCATCTCTGAGCCGATGCTGCGGATTCGCGTCAAGAACGATCCCGACACCGACGGCTCTACTCCCGATATACTCGGCGACTGGTTTGCGGGTCAGGGCTGGCCGCTGGAGGGTGCGGATTCGCCTTTGATAACCGTTGCCTACGCTTACGCCCCCATGGTCAAGGTGTCCTTCGACTTCGGCCATGGCTATACGGGCTGGTTCAAGCTGGGGGACGACGTCCAGGATTACAGCGCGCCGTCGAGCTACTCCGACCTGCCGGTGGGTATCCGCAGGCAGATCGAGCTCCGTTATGCCGCTGCGGCGGCCCAGAAGGCCAAAGACTATGCCGCGGCCAAGGGCCGCAAGATCCCGCCCCGTCAGCCCTAAGCCTTTGCGAGGAAGTATTCGTCCAGCCGCAGGCATTGGGCCTGAGAAGGATCGGCGAAGACGTCGAGTGCATGGATCAGAGCTGAGGCCGTATCGATGCTCGTGACGCAAGGCACGCCGGTTTCGATGCAGGAGCGGCGGATGCGTGCCGCTTCGCTTTCGCTCGTCTCCGTGAGGCTTGGCGTGTTGATCATCAGGCTGACCTGGCCGGCGAGTACCAGATCGAGCAAGTTTGGCGATCCGCTCTGGATTTTGCCGACCCGCCGGCAGGGAATCCCGGCCTTTTCGAGCGCGTCGGCGGTTCCCGGCGTTGCCGCGATTTCCCGCTTGGCTTTGTGAAGGCCCTTGGCGATCCGGATGGCTTCTGGCTTGTCGTTGTCGTTCACGGTAAGCAAAACGAGGCCGTCGCCTTTGAAGTGGATTCCACTGGCGACCATCGCCTTGTAGAGCGCGCCGGAAAAGGTGTTGTCGATGCCTAGGATTTCGCCGGTCGACTTCATCTCCGGTCCCAGGCTCGGCTCGACGCGGCTGAGCTTCTGGAAAGAGAAGACGGGGGCCTTGATGGCATAGAGGATCGGCTCCGGAATCGTGGCGCTTCCATCCACAAAGGAGGATTCGGCGATGATGAAGCCGGGGAAAAGGGGCCTTCCGCGCCGATTGCCCGCCTCGTAGCCCATCTGCTCCGCGACCTCGCTCAGCATGCAGGGTTCCGACCCGCCCGATTCCTCTTTTCGGCGAAGAGCCCAAAGCCCGCTTTGGTAGCCCAGGCCCTTCAGCTTCTCGCCCATCATGCAGCGCGTGGCGAGATCGACCATGGGAATGCCGGTCACCTTGCTCAAGTAGGGGACGGTGCGGCTGGCGCGAGGATTGACTTCGAGCACATACGCGATCTCCCGGCCGTCCGTCGCCGCGATGACGAACTGGATGTTCATCAATCCCTTCACGCCGAGCGCCCGGGCGATCTTGCAGGCGCTGGTCACCATTTGAGCCTGGACGTCGGCGCTCAGGCTGACGGCCGGATAGACGGCCATCGAGTCGCCGGAATGGACGCCCGCTCGCTCGATGTGCTCCATGATGCCGGGGACGAGGGTGTCCTCGCCGTCCGAGATGACATCGACCTCGGCCTCCTTGCCAAGCAGATACTTATCGACGAGGACCGGCTGTCCCGGATTGGCCTCCTCCGCTTCGCCATAGAAGCTGCGCAGGTGCTCTTCGGAAAAGACGATCTCCATGGCTCGTCCGCCGAGAACGAAGCTGGGCCGGACGAGAACCGGATAGCCGACCGACTCGGCGACGACGACGGCTTCCTCCAGCGACCGGACGGCCTTGCCCTTCGGTCGAGGGATTCCGAGCCGTTCGAGGAGCGCGTCGAACTGCTCACGGTCCTCGGCGGCAGCGATCGCTTCCGGTGAAGTCCCGAGGACTTGGACGCCGCTCTTCTTCAGACCCTCGGCGAGATTGATGGCGGTTTGGCCACCGAACTGGCACACGACGCCGATCGGGTTTTCATGACGGATCACGTCCATCACATCTTCGAGAGTGACCGGCTCGAAGTAGAGGCCGTCGCCCGTGTCGAAATCGGTCGAGACGGTCTCCGGGTTGTTGTTGACGATGATGGCCCGGTAGCCAAGGTCGCGTAGAGACCAGACGCAATGGACGCAGGAGTAATCGAATTCGATACCTTGTCCGATTCGGATGGGGCCGGAGCCGAGGACAAGGACGGTGGGCTTCATTCCAGAGGGATAGTTTACTTCCTCGGCAAGATTGTCGGCAGGTTCGCGCAGCCTTGAAAAATAATCCCCGCCTCGCTGGGCGGGGGGCTCTCTCCTCGGTCATGAAGACTTGGGAAAGCTATACAATCCATTGGCTGCTCGAGCCCGATTTGTGACGCTGGAGTAGCGTTTCGTCGTTTCCCTACGTCCTTTCCTCTCCGGGGGAGAGGAAAGCGACCCTACGGGAGCAGGTGAGGGGTCGCCTGCGCGACGTTTCATTTGGCGAGGCACTACGCTATTTCGGGCCTTTGACGTGGGACCCGGCATCGGCTTCGATGCGGGTCGAGCCGGGGCCGACGCAGTCGGAGATCACGACGCTCGAGCCCGATCCCGCATGCACGCCCGCGCCGTCCTCTCGGAATTCGCAGCCGCGCAGCAGCGTCGTGCCGCCCAGCGCTTCGATCGCCGTCTTCTTCCATTGGACGAACGTGCAGTCGGAAAACCCGACCGTGCCTTTGCCCTCGATGCGCGCGATCTGGTTACACGGTCCCCAGAAGGCGCAGTTGGAAAACCGGACCGAGCCGGTGTTGCCCGCAAGAACGCGCACCATCGTCGGATCGGGGCCGTGGAATGAGACGAACTCGCCGTTCGTGATGAGGAGGCCGAACGGCGCGCACTGATCGACTTGGACGGCGGTAAAGCAATCATCTGCGCCAAGCCCGAGAAAGTTGCCGTTGCAGATGCCGTTTTTCGTCTGGACGAAGTGGTAGCCGACGTTGTATCCGAAGCAGAACGTGTTGGTCATGTATTGCCAATCGCTGCGGCCGATGATGAAGGCCTCGCCGTGCTCTTGCTGCCACTTGAACAAGGCCGGCTCCATGCTCCACCAGGGATTGAAGTGGACGTTCTCGATCCGGCCGATGTCGTAGATCGCATCGACGTAGATGCCTCGCCGGAGGGGCTGTCCGTCGACGTTTCGAATCAGATGCCGCTCGTTTTGGCTGGCGTCGATGCCGTTGTAGGGATTCAGGAGTTCGACGTCGAGCACGGCCGGGTTCTTGCCACGCATGGCGATCGCGTACGGGTAAGGCTTCGGCTCACCGGATCGATTCTGGTCCGGATAGTAGATCACGACTCCCTTGAGCGTACCGTTCGTGTTGAGGGTGAGGAATGCGCCATCCTCGGCGCCTTCGCCGGTTTCGATGAGGAACGTCGTGCCGTCGTCGGTCGGCTTGGGCAGCCCGGCGTCGCGTAGGCCGTTGTGCGAGGGCACGCTCTGCCAGGAGCCGCGGAGGCAGACGCCGACAGGAACGCTCAAGCTGGATTTGAAGACATAGTTGCCGGGCGGTGCGTAGACGGTGAGCCCCTTGCCTTCGGCTGCCTTCGCCATCGCCCTCTGAAATGCGGCGGTGTCGTCGGTTTTGCCATCCCCCATGGCCCCGAAATTGCGGACGTTCAACTCTTGGGCCGAGGCAAGGGAAGCAAGCAGGAGCAGGGGCAGGACGAGGCGCATGCCCCTACTATGGCAGGAGCTACCGACCGGCCTCGACGATCCGACCTTCGAGCGAACCATTCACCGGGCTATGAGCCTTGACATAGTCCACGAGGGCGTCGATATCGAGCAAGCCGGTGTCGGTGCGTTTGCCGGTGCTGTTCTTCAGCACCAGGTGGGCGTCGCCGCCGTTCGCCGTGAAGTTCAGGAACGTCACGCGATAGGTTTTGGCCGGATCGAGCGGCGTGCCCGCGACTACGATGTCCGAAATGCGGCTTCCCTCCGGCCGGGAGAAATCGAGCTTGTAGCTGGTGCCGTGGCTGGGGTTCAAGAGGCCGCCCGTTTTGTCTCTTTCGGGAACGCCTTCCTCCAAAGCGGCCTTTAGCTCGGCGCCGGTCAGGTCCATGACGGTGAGCGTGTTGTTGAACGGCTGAACGGAGATCGCCTCGCCGTAGGTGATCGGCCCCGCTTCGAGGGGGGCGCGGACGCCGCCGCTGTTCACGAACGCGGCGACCGAGCCCGACTTGGCGGTCGCCGCGAGCATGGCATCGGCGATGACGTTCGCCATCGGGCTCTCACGGCGAGATGCCGAAGAGCGGGGAAGCCCGGTATCGGTTTGGCCGATGACCTGTTTCTGGAGGTTGGCGATCGGCTTCTGGAATGCCGCGATCATGCTCGCGACGGAGGGATCTTCGGGAATCGATTCGTCCACGACGATCGGCTGCGCCTTCACGATCTTCTCGATCTTGCCGTTGGCGTCGAACCGGACTTCGAGCTCTCCAAATACTTTCGACCACTCCCAACATTGCACGACCGGAACTTCTTGGCCGGTCGAATCCTTGGCCATCGTCGGGTAGGGACCTTGAGCCTTTGGCCAGCCGGGGAGATCGGGTGTGCCGAGCGGTGTGTGGCTATGTCCTCCGATCACTACGTCGACGTCGTGAAGCTCATGAACCAGCTTCAGGTCTTCCTCGTAGCCGATGTGAGTCAAGAGGACGATCTTGTCGACCTTTTGCCGGGTGAGATCGTCGACGGCGGTTTGGACGCTCGACTTCAAATCCTTGAGCGTAATCTTTGCGCCGGGGCTCGATATGTCGAAGACATCCGGGGTGACCGCGCCGACGACGCCGATCTTCTCTCCGCCGATGGTCAGGACGGTCGAGGGTTGGACGAGGCCGCTCAGGGTCGATTCATGCGAAAAGTCCAGATTTGAGCAAAGGATCGGGAAGTCCGCATGCTTCACGAAATCGGACAGAGTGGCTGGGCCGCGGTCGAACTCGTGATTGCCGAGGGCCATCGCATCGTAGTGGACGGCGTTCATGTAGGCAAGGTCGGCAAGGCCCTCATAAACGTTGAAATAGAGCGTTCCTTGGAAAGTGTCGCCGGCGTTGAGAAGCACGACGTTCGGCTCCGAGGCTCGAAGCCTTTTGATGAGCGTCGCCTGGCGGGCGTAGCCGCCGTACGCCTTCCTCTGGATCGTCGCCCCTTCGATATGGGCGTGCATATCGTTGCTGTGGAGAAAGGTGACGGTGATCGGCTTGTCGGCGGTTGCGAGAGCCGTTAGGGCCAGGAAGCCGGACAGGGCGAGACGCTTAAGATCGAGCATCACGCCCCTATTTTGGTCTCGCAATGTTAAGAAACCGCGTCGTCTTCCTGGTCGAAGGTGCTGTAGTAGTAGGGCGTGTGCGACTCGAATTCTCCCGCGCAGGTGTCGACCATTTTGAAAACCGGTTGGACTTTGAGCCGCTCGATGGCGAGGGCCGCGACGAGGGCCGGAGTCTGCTGGTCGAGAACGGCCGCCTGCCCGGACTTCATGCCGGAAAAGCTTGCGAGGACCGAGTCCTTTTCGGCCAGAACGTTCGCGTAAGCAGGATGCTCCACGCCCTCGGCGCGGAGGAGCTTCCTCGCCGCGCTCAGGTCGGCCTCGTCAATTTCGAGGATCTCCTTGATCGTGTTCGAGGGGTAGCCGAGATCGAAGGCCTCTTGGACGGCGCCCGGCATTTCGGCCGCGTTTCCTCGCGAGGCGAGGAGGCGCTGCTCGACGTCGACGAGCTTCTGGATCTTGCGGAGGAACCACTTATCGACGCGGCTGATCGCATTGACCCGATCGACGCCCCAGCCTCGACGCAGGCCCTCGGCGAGCGCCCACAGGCGTTCGTCCGTCGGTTTGCCGATTGCGTTCTCCAACGTGGCATGCTCGGCCCGAGCATGAGTATCGTCGATGGCCTGCGAGTGTCCCACCCACGGCCAGTCCTTCAGATTCGCTTTCTCGGGATTACCGACAACGTATGCGAGAGTGCTTTGGTATTCACCTTCATCGCGGATGATGTGGTCATAGTATTCGGTTTGCCACACCTCGCCAGTCCGGTCGAGTGCCTTATTAATCGCATGAGCAGTGAACGACTTCCATCCGTGAAGGATCTTGGGCAAGTCGTAGCCATTCTGAGGCTCGACCACAACATGGACATGATTTGGCATTACGCACCAACTGTGAAGCCGGTAGCGGTCTCCATCGAAATGCTCGAAATTCTCCTTCACGATGGAGGCGGCTCGCTCTTGAGACAATAGGCAGGAGCCGTACCCCGAATCCAAATAATCGTTGATTCTCTGCTCTCGAGCCTTCTCCGCGGTAGCAAGCTCCTTCGGCGACAGGCTGCCACGCTGTCGTGCCACATCCAGCCGTTCCCGCTCCTCGCGCCACTGGTCGAGTAAATGGGCAGGGATTGCGTCGTGCAGGCGATAGACAACGTGGTAAATCGCTCCATCGGCGGTCCAGTGGGGAAGATAGGCGCCCCGGCGCTTCTCGATCCCGTCCGGGCCGGACGGGAAACTCACGCTCGGGCCGAGCGTGCCACGTTGGAACTTGGCGTGGCGCAGGTCCTTTTGCTTGACCTCCAAGCCGCGAATCGCCTTCATCAGCGCCGCTTCGAACGACCGGTCGATCGCCATGACCTCGCCGGTCGCCTTCATCTGCGTAAACAGGGAGCGGTCGCCGGTGGCGAACTTATCGAACGGCCAACGCGGAATCTTGACGACGCAATAATCGAGCGCCGGCTCGAAGCAGGCCTTCGTCGTCATCGTGACCTGGTTGTCGATCTCGTCGAGCGTCTTACCGACCGCAATCTTCGCGGCGACGCGGGCGATGGGATAGCCGGTGGCCTTCGACGCCAGGGCGGAGGATCGCGAAACCCGCGGGTTGACCTCGATGATGTAATAGTCGAAGCCATCCGGATTCAGGGCCATCTGCACGTTGCAGCCGCCTTCGATGCCGAGTGCGTTGATGATTTTCAGCGACGCGGTCCGCATCATGTGATACTCGAGGTCGCTGAGAGTCTGGCTCGGGGCGACGACGATGGAGTCGCCGGTGTGCACGCCCATCGGGTCGAGGTTTTCCATATTGCAGACGGTGATCGTATTGCCGGCCGCGTCACGCATGACCTCGTACTCAATCTCCTTCCATCCGAGCAGCGAGCGCTCGACCATGATCTGGCTGCGCATCGAGAGCTTGAGGCCGCGGTTTCCGATCTCCCAAAGCTCCTCGCGCGAATTCGCCACGCCGCCGCCGGTGCCGCCGAGCGTGTAGGCAGGGCGGATGATGCAGGGATAGGGAACGATGCCGAGGACGTCTTCGAGTTCCCTTGGGCTCGTAATGATCCAGCTTTCCGGTACCGGCTCTTTGATCTCCCGCATCAGCTCTCGGAATTGCTCGCGATCCTCCGCTTTGCGGATGGCGCTGAGCGGCGTCCCGAGCAGTCTGACGTCGTACTTTTCAAGAACTCCGGCCTCGCTGAGCTGGGTCGCGAGGTTCAGCCCGGTCTGCCCTCCAAGGGTTGGCAGCAAAGCGTCCGGCCGCTCGCGGGCGATGACGCGCGTGCAGAAATCAAGGGTCAGCGGCTCGATGTAGAGGGCATCGCTCACTCCCGGATCGGTCATGATCGTCGCTGGATTGGAGTTGATGAGGACGACTTCGTGCCCCTCCTCGCGAAGAGCCTTGCAAGCCTGGGTGCCCGCGTAATCGAACTCGGCGGCTTGCCCGATGACGATAGGGCCCGAACCGATAACGAGAACCTTCATCGTCGCGCACCTGCGCCGAAGGAGAATTTAGGGGTGGGGCGCCTGTGCCACTTGGGGGAGGACTTCACTCTAAGCGCACATTTTACCGCCGTTTTAGAACGTCCCGTAGAGCCGATCGCCGAAATCACCCAGTCCGGGCACGATGTATTTCTTGTCGTTCAGGCCGCGATCCCTGGCCGCAGTGACGATCAGAACGTCCGGATGGGCCTCCTCCAATTTTGCGATGCCCTCCGGCGCGGCGACGACGCAAACCATCACCACGCGGCAGGGCTCGTGAACCTTGATGAGGCTGATCGCCTGAGCCGCGGAGCCGCCTGTGGCCAGCATCGGGTCCAGGCACAGCGTGTATTTGCCGGCCAGGTTCGGCAGCTTGCTGTAGTAGCTCCGCGCGACGGCCGTCTCTTCATGCCGTTCCAAACCGATATAGCCGACGGCGACGTCGGGAAAAAGCTCGACCGCCGCATCGAGCATGCCCAGCCCGGCCCGCAGAATCGGCACGACGGCCAGGCTTTCATGGAGCATCCGGGCGGTCGTCTGCTCGATCGGAGTCTCGACCTTGACTTCCTTCGAGCCGATGTCCCGCGTCGCTTCCAGCACGAGCAGGCCGGTCAGCAGGCTCGTCAAATGCCGGAACCGCTCGGGGGGCGTATTCAGGTCGCGCAGTTGGGCGAGCAGATGCCCGGCAAGCGGATGGTCCAAGACGCGTAGCGGCATGGCCAGATTATAGTTGGCGTCAAAATGAATAAAGATGGTTCAGCGCATCAACGGCATCGAGGTGACGCTGGAAAGAACGCCCGACGGCTTCGACGTCTTCCACGACGGCAAGCCGCTCGGCTCCGTGCGCAAGGTCGAGCGGGTCGGCGAGACGATGTGGCAGGCGGAAGGCAGCAAGCGGTTTCGGACGATGATGCCGCAGGCGGTGGAAGAATTGCTCGTTCGGGCAGAGCTGATCGATGGGTTCGGGTGGTGAGTTCCTAACCTGGAGTCTTCGATGCGTTCCGTTATCCCTCTTGTAAGATAACTATTGACGGTCGTGGCTGCCAAATCTAGTGCTCCATGAGATCGACTCCGAGCTCGGCGAGCCGGAGACGCAGGGCGTCCAACGCGAGGCCAGCTTTTATCAGCAGATCCAGTTCTGGCTGGGCCGGCACGTCTTTCAGCCAGGATCCTCTGGCGTTTGTTCCACGCCCTTATTCCCCAATCGCCTTGACGATCACCCGCTTCCTTCGTTGCCCGTCGAACTCCGCGTAGAAGACCTGCTGCCACGGACCGAGGTCGAGACGGCCGTTGGTGATCGGCAGGATCACCTGATGGTGCAGGATCAGGTTCTTCAGGTGGGCTTCGCCGTTGTCCTCGCCGGTGCGATGATGGCGGTAGTCCTTGGTCGGAGCAAGGCCTCTCAGCCATTCCTTGATGTCCTCGATCAGGCCGTATTCGAGATCGTTGACGTAGACCGCGGCCGTGATGTGCATGGCGGAAACCAGGCAAAAGCCTTCCTGGATGCCGGAGCGCTCCACGAGGTCGGCGACCTTGTCCGTGATGCAGACGAACTCTTCCCGGTCGCGAGTGTTGAACGTGAGGTATTCGGTGGCGGATTTCATCGTGGGGTGGGTCGGCGCTTGGCGACGCTTTCGTATTTCATGAGCACGACGGTGGGCTCCAAGGGCGGATCGGGGCGATGGGCGCGATTGAGGGCTTGGTCGAACAGGAAGGAGAAGTAGGGATCGTCCAGATCGGCGAGCGAGCGGAGCTTGATGTGGCGCGACTGGTTCCCCGTACCTTGGAGCCTCCCTTCCGGATCGTCGAAGGACGCGCCGTAGGTGAAACCGAAGTTCACATAGTCTCGGTAGGCGGCGACGTAGATAAAACCCTTGACGTGGGTGTGGGTATAGCTGAGTCCCATCGAGACCGCATAGGTCGCGTTGGCCACGATCTCGGTTGCGTCCGGCGCCCGGCTGACCGCAAACTCGCGCGCGGCCAGGGCCAGTTCTCGAACCGCGTCCGAGTACGGTTCGAGCCAGGCAAGATACTCCGGAGGAGACGGCCGCATGCGTGATAATCAGTTTAGCCGTCGCGTAACGTGGCCTTCGCTAGCCCGTCCATCTCTATGTGAACAAGTCGCTGTGGATTTGCTTGCTGATCGCGATTTCCGGTTTCGCTTCCGCCATCCAGAAAAGGGAAGCCGACCTGGCCCGTGACATGCCGTTTATGATGGTTTACCGGTTCCAGTATCCGGAACAGGATTGCAAGCTTCTCCTGAAGCCGGACGTGCAACAGGATTTGAAGCTTAGCGACTCGGAGACGATCCTTGTCAAGGCTCTCTACGATAGGGCCCGGGCCGCGATTGAGCACGTGTCGGGCGAGGCCGGGCCTTATGAGCGTGACGGCAAGAAGGCAGAATTCGATGCGGATGCGGATAAGGCTCGCGGTTTGATTCGCGACTTCGAAGACCAATGCCTGAAGATGCTCGGCCCTAACCGGGCGGAAAGGCTCTACGAATTGACGGTGCAGGCGAAGGGTGGAGAAATGCTCCTCTATCCGACGACCGTCGACAAGCTCAAGATGACGCCGGCGGAGCTCGAGCGATTCCACAAACTCCATATGGATGTGCTTCACCGGCGAGCCAAGGAAGACGCCGCCAACGGGCCCGTGCCCGGCCGTAAGTATTCCGAGGCCGAATGGAAAGCTATCGTAAACCGGTCTCGCGAAATCTCGGCGAATTGCCGCCGAGAGATCGATGCGCTCCCGGCCCAGGTTCTCACCGAGAGGCAACTCAGGATTTGGCGTTCCCTCGGCGGCGCTCCCCTACCGTCGGCTGCCCCGAAAAACGATGAAGGACCACCGCCTCAGCAATAGGCCTTAAAATCGATTGAACCGCATGTCGTGCCCCAGGCACTCATGGTCCGGAGAACGACATGCAGGCTGTTCAAGAGGAAAGCGTGCCCCGGGGCCTCGACATTGCCGAAATCGCCAAACAGCACTACGCATTGGTGTATCGCTTCTGCGCGCGCCGGATTGGCGTGGATGCGGCTCAAGATGCGGCTCAGGAAACATTCCTGACGGCTCAACGCGTGCTGGGGAAGTTTCGCGGCGATTCCGCATTACGAACCTGGTTGCTCGGCATCGCCCACAACGAGTGCCGCCGGGTTTCCCGGAATCGGAAGCTGGAGATGCCCGGCATCGACCTGAAGGACGCGCCGACGGACGGCTCGTTCGATCAGATGATCGTCGACCGGCACGCTCTGTCGGAGGCTCTGAACAAGCTTTCGCCGGAGCATCGCGAAGTAGTGCTCCTCCACGAGGTCGAAGGGCTGAGCTACGACGAGGCCGCGGCGGTGATCGGGGTTCCGGCGGGCACCGTGAAGTCCCGCCTGCACCATGCGTTTGTGAATTTGCGCAAGTCGCTCCAGGAGTATTCGGGAGGCGTGCGATGACGGTAATGGAAGATCTGAAGGCTTATGTGGACGGCGAGCTTTCGCCCGCGCGCCGATCCGAGATCGAGACGGCGATGGAGCAAGACGAGGCTTTGCGGCAGGAGGTGGAGGAGATCCGCGTTCTCTCGCGGCTCATCGGCGACTGCGTCGTCGAGTTGGAGCCGGTGGGGCTGAGCGAAACGCTTGCTCTGTTGGAGCGGCGCAAGCCGAGGCCTCTATTTATCCGCCTGTTCACGGAGCCGAGACGGCTCGCTTGGGTTTGGGCGATGTCCCTCTTCCTGCTGGTCGCGATTCTCATGCCTCTGGTTCGGCGGAGCGACCTCGACCAATCCGTTGCCTTCAATACCGGCGAAACCGCTTCTTCGGATAAGGCCGCAGCCAGCGGACAAGCAGAAATCGAGAAAGCGCCGGCCCGGGTTCAAAGTGGGTTGTCAGGAGGGAAATCGAAAGCGGTAAGCAGGTCCGGGGTAGACGAGGACGTCAACAGTCCGGATCGCCAGACGAAGGGATCGCGCGGCACCGGCTCAAGCGGTTACACCATGAACAATGGAACCCCTTCAAAGGGTGGGGCGGGGTTCGGGATTGAGATCGACGGCCTTCCAAGTCAAGCGGAAATGCAGCCGACGGCCCCGAAGCCCGCGGGGCCGGCTGAGCATAAACAAAGGGAAGTGGCTCAGCGGGCCACTCGACAACTCTTGGGTCAGCCGCCTTTGCTGATCCGGGACGGCGATCTCACCGTGCAGGTGGCGAGCGTGAAGAAGGCGGCGCCGGAGGCGACGACCCTCGCGAAGTCGCTCGGTGGCTACGTCGAGTCGAGCAGCAGCTCTTCGGATGAGAACGACGTGCCGCAGGCTCAAATGACGCTTCGGATTCCCGAGCCGAAATTCGACCAGGCCATGACCGGCCTGAGCAAGCTCGGCCTGGTGAAGTCCGAGTCGGTCACCGGTCAGGACGTCACCGCCCAAGTGGCCGATACCGAGGCCAGGGTCAAGGTGCTGAAGACTTCGGAGCAGAGCTACATCGCGATGCTCGCCAAGGCCCGCAAGGTGGACGACGCCCTCTCGATCCGGGACCGGCTCGACGACGTGCGCCAGCAGATCGAGTCGATGGAAGCCCAGGCGAAAACCCTGCGAGATCAGGCCACTTACTCGACGATCACTTTGGCGCTCGCCGAGAAAGTCGAGGCTCCCAAGCCGCAACCCGCTCCCGGCTGGTTCGATACGGCCTGGTCGGGAGCCGTAGAGCGGGCCTCCGGGCTCGGGAAGTGGCTGGCCGAAGTCGGCATGAACCTCGTCCTCCTCGCCCCGGCCTGGGTGCCCATCGTGGGCCTCGCCTGGTGGCTGGGACGGCGGCGGCGGGGGTGATGGAGATGATGGAGATGATGGAAGTGATGGAGGTGATGGAGGGCTGAGCGCGAAACCCTGAGATGAAGCCGTCATTCCTTCACCCTTTCACTTCCATCACTTCCATCACCTCCATCATCCCCATCATCCCCATCATCCCCATCACCTCCGCGCTCCCATCATCCCCGCGTTGATCATCGCGAGGGCGACGAAATAGCAGCCGGTGATCGCGAAGCTGGCAAGCATGATGTTCAGCGAAAAACGGAGGACGGCCTGGCCGTGGCGGCGGGCGAAGCGGTCCTGACTGATCATCCGGCGAGCCGTCGGAGCTGGGACGATGGCGAGCCAGCGGCGGCGAGCCCGGCGCATCCAAGGCAGGCGCATGAAGCGCAACATGCGCCACCAGATCATCCTGGCCAGCCAACGGGCGAGATCGGTCATCTTTTCTGTTAATACGCCATAAACATTTTGGCGCGGCAATATCGTTTCGGCCGGGAAACGAGGCCTTAAGGTATCGACGTGCCGCACAATCTTTGCGTGCGGTGTCAATGTCTCGTCTCGGTATCTCTCATCCTGCTCATCTCCGCCTGCGCGGGCGTGCCTCAGAATCACCCGACGGCCGCGGCTCGCGAGTGGTCGAAAGGGGAAACGCTCGTCGAGATCAAAGACAAGCGCATCGACGAAAGCTCGGGAATCTGCGCCAGCCGGACCGAGGACGGAATCTACTACACCCATAACGACAGCGGCGACGTCGCCCGATTCTTCCGCTTCGATCGCAAGGGGCAAATCCTCGCCGTCTTTAATGTGACGAACGCGGCGAAAGCGGTGGACTGGGAAGACATCGCCAGCGCGACCGTCGGCGGCAAGCCGTACATCTATTGCGGGGATATCGGAGACAACAAGGAAGTCCGCAAGCAAATCTACGTCTATCGGGTTCCAGAGCCTCCGCCTGGCGGCAATGGCGAAGACAAGCCGGTCCAAGCCGACCGCGTCTACACGCTGACATATCCGGACCATGCCCACAACGCGGAGACCTTGATGGTGAACCCGGCCAACGGCGACATCTACATCGTCACCAAGACTTCCAAGAAGCCGTCGAAGGTGTACAAGCTGGCCCACCCCGGCGTCAGCGGGACATACGTGTTGAAAAGGATCGGGGAGATCGAGGTCGGTGCGCCCGGTAGCTTCGGCCACCTGATTACCGGCGGCGACATCTCGCCGGACTCGAAGCACGTCGTCGTCCGGACGTACGTGGAAGCTCTCGAATACGATGTCTCGGCCAACTTCGACGACTGGTTCGAGCAGACTCCTCGGCACGTCCGGACGAACTTCGAGTTCCAAGGCGAAGGAATTTGCTACTCGCGAAACGGCCAGGCGCTCCTGACGACCAGCGAGGGCTCGCCCTGTCAGGTTAGCGAAGGGAACTTGAAAGGTGCTGCACCCGGCAAAAACAACTAAAGACGAGGCAGCGACTCGCCGAGAATCTCCCCTTGTGCGCCAACCGGCGCAATTGTGGCAACCTTGACAATTTTTACGGCGAGTGGGTTAACTCGCTATTCGCAGCCAGGCAAGAGGGAGGTACCAAATGCGTAACTGCTCACTTAGTGTGAGTATGGGTCTGCTTTTTTTTGCACTCACCGCGTCGGTGGGAGCAGGGAGAGGGCAAGACAACACTAAAAAAGCTGACGTGAAGGTCGAGAAAAAGTCGATCGCCCCGACCGTCAAGTATGAGTTCAGCCGAGAGGTTGGACGAGGCCGCTTGGTCAAGGCCCATGATGGGAAGCCGGGAACCGTGAAGCGGACCTACCGAATTGTTTATCGTGACGGGAAGCCCGTCGGCAAGGAGCTGATAAAGGAAGAGCGCTCCGTAGCCAGAGACACCACATACCTGATGGGACGCGCCGGTTATCCGACCAGCCGCGGCTCGTGGACGCGCACGCGCGTCATCGAGATGGTTGCGACGGCGTATACGAACAGCCCGTCCGAGAATGGGGGCTCGACCCGCAGCGCGACCGGCAACGCTCTCATTTATGGAGTCGTCGCCGTCGATCCTCGGATCATCCCCCTGGGGACGAAGCTATACGTCGAGGGCTATGGCTTTGCCTACGCCTGCGATACGGGTAGCGCCATCAAGGGGAACCGCATCGACCTATTGATGCCGTCATACGGCGCCAGCTCCGCTTGGGGCCGGCGACGCGTCAAGGTTCACGTTCTATCCGGTAGAGAGTGAACCTAACCGATCCCAGCGAGTTGCGGGCCTTCTTGGCCCGCCACGGGATCTTCGCCGCGAAAGGCCTCGGCCAACATTTCCTTTGTTCGGGAAAAGTGGCCGAGGCCATTCGTTTGCGCCTGGCCGGCATGCGGGGTCTTCTCGAAATCGGACCGGGGCCGGGAATTCTCACGTCCGTCCTGTCTTCGAACGGCGAGCGGATGATCGCGCTGGAAGTCGATGCGCGGATGCTGCCCGCTTTGGCCGAATCCGCGCCGACGGCGGAGGTCCGTTTGGGCGACGCTCTGGAGCAAGACCTCGCGGCGATCCTGGGCGAGTTGCCTTCGCCGCGCGGCGTCGTCTCGAATCTGCCTTACTACATCACCGGGCCTCTTCTGACCCGCATCGCCGAGGCGGCTTCGAACTGGGATAAAGCGGTCCTGATGATGCAGAGGGAAGTGGCGACGCGTATTCTCGCTCTGCCAGGAAATTCGGAGCGCGGCTCTCTTTCGATCTATCTCCAGGCCCAGTTCGCGATCGAGAAGGTTTGCGACGTTCCGCCGGGCGCGTTTCTCCCTCCGCCCAAGGTGGAGAGCACCGTGCTGGAGCTCGTGCCATTGCGGACTGCCTTCGAACCGGGCTTCTTCGATTTCGTTAGGGCGGGTTTCAAGCAGCCGAGAAAGACGTTGGCGAATAATCTGGTCGCCTCGGGAATGGGACGCGAGGAGGCTACTATTCGACTCGAACGGGCTGGTCTCGATGAGCGTGTAAGACCTCACATGCTTTCGCTAGCCGAATGGCAATCCGTCGCGCAGCGACCTTTGGAGTGCTGAAGCGAAGCTTCAGCCTTTCTCACTCAACGACGACGCAGGCCTTGGCGGCAGCGTTGCTGCCGCACTCCGAAGGTCGCTGCGCGACTTGGTTAGGCGTAAGCTTTAGGCCTGTGGTCAATGCGGCCGCCTTGAAGGAACATGCGCTGAGCCTCGGCTTCGACACCGTCGGAGTCTGCCTGGCCGCGCCTCCGCCTCACTTCGACGCCTACGAGCGGTGGATCGAGAAGGGCTATCACGGCACGATGGGGTATCTCGCCCGGCATCTCGCTGTCAAGAGCAACCCACGGAGCCTGCTGCCCGGCGCGCACTCGATCGTCGCGGTAACGCTCAACTACAACCAGCCGAATCCTACCAGGAAGGGCTATCCGCGGATCGCCCGGTACGCGCTCGGTCGGGACTACCACAAGGTTGTCAAAGGCAAGCTAACCAAGCTCGGAAGCTGGGTTGAAAAATCCTATCTCGGCGCGCAATGCCGGGCCTGCGTCGATTCCGCGCCGATCATGGAGCGCGATTATGCGCAGATGGCTGGGATCGGGTGGTTCGGCAAGAACACGATGCTGATCGACTCGAAGCGGGGAAGCTGGTTCTTCATCGGGCTCCTCCTGACCTCCGTCGAATTCGAGCCGGACAGCCCCGCCGTCGGCGGCTGCGGCTCCTGCCATGCCTGCGTCGAGGCCTGTCCGACAGGCGCGATCGTCTTCGAGGAGGAGCGTTGGCAGGTCGACGCCCGCCGGTGCATCAGCTACCTCACGATCGAGCATGAGGGAGAGATCGAATACGATACGGCTGGCTGGACCTTCGGGTGCGACGTCTGCCAGGAGGTCTGCCCGTTCAACGAGCCGCGCGAAAGTCAGCCATTGCGGGCTCGGACGACCACCGAGCCGGACCTTCTGCAAACCCGCGAATGGCCCTCCCTGGACCGACTGAGAGTCATCGAAGACGAAGAGTGGGACGTCCTGACGCGCGGTTCCGCCGTGAGACGGGCCGGCGCCGAAGGGTTGCGCCGAAACGCCGCCGCATGCGTTGAATCCCTCTTACCCATCGATCCGTAATTGCAGTTGAGATGTATCCCCGTAACGATTTGAGGCCGGCAAACGGAACTCTGATCCTTGTGCTGGGGATCTTGTCGCTCACGTTTTGCGGCATCTTCACGGGTATCCCGGCGTGGGTGATGGGACATAATGCGTTGCGGGATATCGACGCCGGATACGCCGATCCCACGGAGCGGGGTCTCGTTCAAGCGGGGATGATCTGCGGCATCATTAACGTCTGCCTGACCTGCCTTGCCGCCCTCTTCTGGTTCTTCCTATTTTTTGTGGTCGGTTTCGCCTCTACTCAAGTTCACCCGCGTTAGGGAACGCGGGCTAAACTCAGGGCATGGCCACGACGCTTGCGATGCCCCGCTGGGACCTTTCGTTCCTCTTCTCCGCCCCAGACTCGGCTGAGTTCGACAGCGCCTGCCGGGCCTGTTACGCCGAGCTTGCCGCCTTGGGCCAAACTTTCGAGCGGCTCGGAATCCAAGAAGGGAAGGCCGACCCAAATGCCTCGGCGACTTTCGAGGAAGCGGCGGGCGCGCTGAACGCCTACCTTCTCAACCAGCGGCGGATCCAAGCCTATCTCTACGGCCTCGTCACGACGAATTCAAACGATGCGGTCGCCCAGGCGAAGCAGAGCGAGTTTCAATCGAGAACGACACTCCTCCCGAAGCTGACGACAAGCCTGACGGCCTGGATCGGAGCCCAGGACGTCGAAAAGATGATCGCCGGCTCGCAAGCGGCTAAGAATCATGCCTACATGATCCGGAAGTCCAAACAGGCGTCCGAGTATCTCATGTCGCCCGCCGAGGAAGCGCTTGCCGCCGATCTCGGCCTGACCGGCAGCACGGCATGGCAGAAGCTGCACGGCAACATGACATCGCAGCTCGAAGTCCAGGTCGGCGAGGATCGGATACCGATGAGCGTGGTCCGCAACAAGGCCTACGATCCGGATCGCGAGGTCCGGCGTGAGGCGTATATGGCGGAGCTCGACGCCTGGAAGAAGGTCGAGGTCCCGATGGCGGCCTGTATGAACGGCATCAAGGGCGAGACCAATACCCTCTCTAAGCGCCGCAAATGGTCTTCGCCTGTCGCAATGGCCTGCTTCAACGCCAATATCGACGAACAAACGCTGAACGCGATGATGACCGCCGCGCACGAATCGTTCCCGTCGTTCCGCCGCTATCTTCAGGCAAAGGCGAAGATGCTCGGACTCGAACGGCTCGCCTGGTTCGATATGTTCGCGCCGGTTGGCGGAGAGGGGCGTTCCTGGCAGTACGACGAGGCGGCCGCTTTCGTCAAGAACACGTTTGCCTCCTATTCGCAGAAGATGTCCGACTACGCGCAGTCGATGTTCGCGGCGCAGCGCGTCGACGCCGAGCCGAGAGCGGGGAAGCGGGACGGCGCCTACTGCATGGGCGTTCCCCCCACCGATTCGCTCATCATGATGAACTTCAAGCCGGCGTTCGGCTCGGTCAGCACGCTCGCCCACGAGTTGGGGCATGGCTACCATAATCTCTGCCTACAAGACAGGACGGTACTCCAGCGTTCGACTCCGATGACCCTCGCAGAGACCGCCAGCATCTTCTGTGAGACGATCATCCGGCAGGCTGTCCTCCAAAGCGACGCCGACGGCCAGGAGAAGCTCGCCGTGCTGGAAGCTTCACTCCAGGGCTCATGCCAGGTTGTCGTCGATATCACGAGCCGCTTCCTCTTCGAGAAGACGGTTTTCGAAAAGCGCGGCGATCGCGAATTGAGCGCGGCCGAAATGTGCGAGGCGATGCTCGACGCCCAGCGCCAAACCTACGGCGAAGGACTCGATCCCGAGTTCCTCCACCCCTACATGTGGGCGGTGAAGCCTCACTACTACGGAACGTCGTTCTACAACTTTCCGTACATGTTCGGCCTCCTTTTCGGGCTCGGGCTCTATGCGATTTACGAGAAAGACAAGGACGCCTTCCGCGAGCGGTATGACGATCTCCTTTCCTCGACCGGCCTGGACGACGCGGCAACGCTGGCTCAGCGGTTCGGAATCGATATCCGTACGCCTAACTTCTGGCGCGGCAGCCTCGCTCAGATCGATCAGGACGTGAAACGGTTCGAGGCTTTCGTGTGAGTCGGGCTCGAAGTCAAGTATTCTGAACCCTGCTCGCCGTTCGGGCGAATCCCCTAACATGTCTTTGCAGCAGCAGGCCCGCCAACTCATCGACCAGGCTGAAGCGGCGATTCGGGCGGACAATGCCCAGTACGCGCTCGAGTTGCTTCGCCAGTCGATCCTTTACAACGGCAAGGACGCGGACGCCTATATTTTGCTGGGGATCGCCCTTGCCCAGACGAAGATGCCCGCCGACGCCGAGAACGCCTTCAAGAAGGCGGTGCGGCTCGCACCCGACAGCGTGAAGGCGAGATATAACCTGGCGGTTCACCAATATACGGAGGGCCAGGTCCGCGCCGCCCTCGAAACCGCTCGCAAGGCTTACGAAATCGACACACTCCATGCGGGCTCGAAGAACCTGGTGTCGAAGATCGAGGCCGAACTAGGCTTGCAACCGGGCGAACAACCGAAAACGACCGCGGCCGGCAATCCGATGCCGGCGCAATTCCACGAGGGCTATGAAGAGACGACCGTCCAAACGATGCCGTTCGTGGAGAGGTTAGGCCCGGCTTGGATCGTCATCGCCTGGATTATCTCCGTTGCCTCGGTTACCGGCCTCCTGCTGACGTTGTCGATGGCGAGACCCTACCTTGGGCAGAACGTCGATTCGGAGGGATTGGTGAAGGCGATGAGCACGGATCCGCGATTTCACCTCGCCCAAATCCTGTTCTTCGGCTCGATTCTGCTGGGAATCGTCTGGACTGGGATGGACGCGATCAATCGGAGAGGAAATCTCCTTTGGCTGCTTCCTCAAGTTTTCTGCGGATGCCTCGGCTTTACCTGGCTCATTCTCCCCGCTTACATTTTCTTTGCCCGTAAATCCGAGGAAACGAAACCGGCCTAGCGTCCGTTAAGTTGAGAAGCAATGATTGTATCCACCCTATGTGCGCTTGCGATGATCCAACAAGGGGCGACTCCGACGACGACGGTGCCCTTCCGACTGGCCGACGACGCGATCATCGTCGATGCCCAGGTCAACGGCCGATCCGTATCCCTCATGTTCGATACCGGCTTCGGCGCGGCCGTGGACGTTAGCGATTCCGTCAATCTCGGTAAGCAGACCGGGACGATTACCCTGACAGACTTCAACGGCCAGTTCCAGGCGCCGACCGTCAAGATCACCTCCTTGAAGCTCGGGAGCATGTCCATCGATCCGAAAGACCTGGAGGAAGCGGTCAAGAGCAGGGAAGACTTTTCGCTTTCCTACGGGATGCATTGCGACGGCATCATGGGCCTCCAGGTCATCAAGGACAACGTCGTCGGGATCAACTATGAGCATTCGCGCTTCGAGTTCTATTCTCCTTCCACCGACATCTCGAAGTGGGTTCCCGACAACAAGCGCACGTTCCTGGTGAAGATGCTGCCGACCGGGCATAGTTCGATCGACATGTACGTCAACGCTCCGGATGGCGGCAAGATGGTGATGAGCCTCGATACCGGAAACGCCTTTTATGCCACGACTCACCGCGATGTTTTAGAGAGACTCGGCCTTTGGGGCAGCTCCAAGACGCCTAAGTTCCTGAGCAAGTCGATGATCGCATCCGGAACGACGGATAGCTGGGCGCTGAAGCTCGACAATATGAAGATCTTCGGCGTGCCCGTGCCTTCCTCCGTCTGGGACATTATCGACATGCCCTCGGCGACCGCCGAGAACGACGGGACCGTCGGCTACGGCTTCCTCCACAACTTCAATATCATCATGGATTACGGCCGCCGCCGAATCTGGTTTGAGAACTACTCGGGCAAGGCGGCGGATGAGGAAAAGGGCGACATCGGCATCTTCGCGATGAGCCTACGCGGGAGCGACGTGAAGGTATTTCACGTCATGGAGGGAAGTCCAGCCGAGAAGGCGGGAATCAAGGTCGGCGATAAGATCCTCTCGATCGACGGAAACGAGCTCGGAACGAACGTGCCTTTCCAGAAGATGCGCCAGCTTTTCGAAGGACCCTCTGGTTCGAAGATCAAGCTCGTGATCTCCTCGAACGGTGACCTGAAGCGCCTCGAAGTCGAGCGGGCTCATCTCTATAACGAAGTCGGCAAATAAGGCTACTTCTTAACCGCGAGCGTCAATCCGTCGCCTAATGGGACGAGGGAAGCGACGACTCGCGGGTCCTCGTGGACCCGGCGGTTGAAATCGCGAATGTAAATCGTGCTTTCCTGCTGATTCTCCTCGTCGGCCACCCGGCCGCTCCAGAGGACGTTGTCGACGGCGATGAGGCCACCGGGCCGAAGCAAGCGAAGGCACTTCTCGAAATAGCCCCAATAGCTGCCTTTGTCGGCGTCGATGAAAGCGAAATCGAACTGCCCTTCGCCACCTTCGGCGAGGAGCGTGTTCAAGGTGTCGAGAGCGGGGCCAATCCGCAGCTCGATCTTATGATCGACGCCGGCCTTCACCCAATAGCGTCGGGCGACCGAAGTGAATTCCTCGCTAACGTCGCACGCGACGAGCTTCCCATCTTCGGGAAGCGCCAGTGCGGTTACGGTGGAGCTATATCCCGTAAAGACGCCAACCTCGAGGGTCCTCCGAGCCCCGATTCCTTTGAGTAGGACGGTAAGAAACTGGCCCAGGTCCGAGCTGATCTGCATGTTCGGATCCTCCATCGTCGCCATCGTTTCTGACCGGAGCTCGCGCAATACATCCGGTTCGGTAATCCAGTTCCGGTCGATGTAATCGGCCAAGAGTTCGGGGACGAGAAAGGAGCGGGTGGACATGGGAGGGTGTTGGGGTGTTGGGGTATTGGGGTATTGAGGTATTGCGGCGTTTGGCGTTTGGCGCTTAGTGTTTAGTGTTTAGGAGTGTCAATACCACAATACCCCAACACCCTAATACCTTAATATCTAAGCCCCCTCATCCAAGCAGCCGAGTCGGGTTCTCCAAATACCCCTTCACGACGTTCACGAACTTGGCGCCGAGGGCGCCGTCGACGACGCGGTGGTCGAAGGAGGCCGTGACGTTCATTCGCCAGCGGATTTCGATTTCGTCGTCGTCTCCGACGACGACCTTCTTCCTCGCCGACGAAATGGCGAGAATCGCGCTGTTCGGCTGGTTGATGATCGCGATAAAGTTGTCGACGTCGAGCATGCCCATGTTCGAAATCGAGAACGTCGAGCCGGTGAGCTCGTCCATCGAAAGCTTGTTCTCTTTCGCTTTCTTGACGAGATCCTTCGACTTGGCGGCGAGCTGGCGAAGACCGAGTTGGTCGGCGTTTCGTACGACGGCGACGGTCAGGCCCTCGTCGATGGAGACGGCGATGCCGACGTTGATGGCGCCGAGCTGGGTTACCGTCGTTCCCGAGGAGAAGGTGGCGTTGACCTCGGGCATGTCGCGCAGGGCGAGAGCGCAGGCCTTTACGACGAAGTCGTTGATGCTGACTTTGCCGCTTTCCTCTTCCTCGAACATATTTCGAAGCTGGGTGATCCGCTCGACGTCGACTTCGACGGTGACGTAGAAGTGCGGGACCTGCTGCTTGGACTGGGCGGTGCGTTGTGCCGTCAACTGGCGAAGGCGGTTCAGTTGGACGACTTGATCCTCCGCGCTCGGCGCGAAAGTCGTCTGCGAAGCCGCCGCTTGGCGCGGGGTCGCGGATAGGACGTCCTTCTCCACGATCCGCCCGCCGGGGCCGGTGCCGGTGAGGGACGCGATATCGATACCCTTCTCAGCGGCGACCTTTCGAGCGAGGGGACTCGCCTTGACGCGCTCGGGCGAGGACACCGGAGCCGATGAAGGGACGGCAGGTAGAGCTGCGGCTGGAGCGGAGGCAACCGCCACCGGTTCCGGCGCCGGAGCGGCGGAGGGCGAGCCGGAGCCCCAGTTCGCGGGCAGGCTCTCGCCGTCCTTGAGAAGAGCGGCAATCGGACGGCCGACAGGGACGGTATCGCCGCTCTTGATGAGGATGCCGCTGAGCTTCCCGGTCCCGGGAGATTCCAGCTCCAGGGTCGCCTTGTCGGTTTGAATCGTGCCGATCACTTCGCCCGCCTTGACGGCGTCGCCCTCTTTCTTAAGCCACTCGAGGAGGGTGCCTTCCTCCATTCCATCGCCCATCTTGGGCATGATCACTTCAGTCATCCGCTTTTGCCTAGCCTCCAGAAACAGCTAACTAGCTTACCGTCCGGAATTCCGGAGCGGGAAGCGATGCCCCTAGCCTCTTTGCGTCAGTGGCTGGACGCCGGCTGTTCGGCGGCCACGATGTGGATGTCGATCGTCCGCAGCTCTCGGGCCAGAGACGTCGAAATCGGCTCCCTCACCATCGATTCAAATCGGCTCTTGTTCGAGTGCCCGATCATGATCTGCGTAATGTCGTTTTCCCGAGCGTATTTGATCAGCACTTCGGCGGGTTGACCTTTTAGCTTGACAACCTTGATTCCAAGCCGCTCCGCGAGCTTAATGTCGTCGGAGACGATCTTTTCCTGCTTCTCGTTCAGCTTGCCTTCCTCTACGAAGACCGCGACGACGTCGGCGTGGATGCGTTGGGCGATACGCCAGCCTCGCCGCAGCAGCCTCATGGAAGGATTCGACGAGCCGACGCAAATCATCATCTTTTCCTGGGTCTGCCAGGGCTTCTTGATGGACTTTTCGCGGCGCAATTCGAGAACGTCCTCGTCGACGCGGCCGGCCGCCTCGCGGAGCGCGATTTCCCGCAGCGCGGCCAGATTCGTTTCGTTGTAAAGCTTCGCTGTGTTCGGATCGACGTCGTCGGTGGGAAACACGTCCCCTCGATCCAAGCGATTGAGGAGCGCGCGAACCGTCAGGTCCACCATTTCGATCTCCTCGGCCTGATGGAGAATCTGATCGGGAACGGTTTCTTCGATGTGGACGCCGGTGATGTCCTCGATCTGGTCGTTCAGGCTCTCCAGATGATAAACGTCCATCGTCGACAGAACGGAGATTCCCGCGTTCAGGATCGCCTGGACGTCCTCCCAGCGCTTCGCGTACTTCATGCCGGGCCCATTCGAGTGTGCGAGCTGATCGATGAGAACGACTTCCGGGCGTCGCTTGATGACGGCGTCGACGTCGAGCTCAGGCTTGCCATTGACGGTAAGCGGGGGGATCACCTCGAACCCCTTGGCTTGCTCTTTGGTAGCGGGGCGCCCGCGGTCGTTCACGAAGCCGATCACGACTTCTTGGCCGCGCTTCTGGCGACGGTGGGCTTCGTCCAGCATCGCGTATGTCTTGCCGACTCCCTCCGCGAAACTTAGAAAAATTTTTAGACGGCCTAGTTCGTTATCGGGCATGTTCGCTAAGTTCCACCGTAAGAACCGAATCCAGCCATCTTTGGATACTCGAAGTCAAATCCTCGATCCGCAGAAAGCCTTCGCCCGGCAATTCGGCATTTTGCCATAAATAATTCGCCAAAGCCTCTTCGCATAGGCCCTGCCAGAATCCTTCGCCTCCGGGAGGCTCTTCCATGTCTGTATACGCCTTCACCAGCTCCGAGACGTATGCGGGCAAGATGACCTTGACGTTCGTGCTCGTATGATCGGGAAGGTCGACGATGAATTCACACGTGATGTCGCCCGTCTCCACCGTCCGGCCGTCAGGGGCGGGCTCGAAGCGAAATCCGTTGATCGTGGTGCGGGTGAAGGGCGTAAAGGCGCTGGCGGTGTTCTCGGAAAGAGAGACGATCGGGCGTTCGAGGGCGGACTGAACGGCCCGGCGCAGTGTTTCGGCGGTGAACGGCTTGCGCATGAAGTCCATCGCGCCGGCCTGGATCGATTCGGCGGCCAGGTCGATCGTGCCGAAGGCGGTGATCATGATGAGCTTCGTGCGAGGCGAGCGTTTCCGCATGGCTCGCTGAACCTCGATGCCGGACATTCCCGGCATCCGCTGATCGACCAGGACCAGGTCCCATTCCGTTCCGTCTCCGAACTTGCGGAGCCCTTCCTCGCCGTCCGAGGCGGTATCGACCTCGTGCCCAACATGTTGTAAGGCGAGCCGAATCATCGTCCGGATATTCGTCTCGTCGTCGATGATAAGAATTCGACTCAAATTGTTTCCTCGTTGTCGATTACGTGCTGATCGGTCCTCAGGGTGAAGCTAAAGGTGCTGCCTTTGCCCAGTTCGCTCTCAACCCACATCTTGCCGCCATGCGCTTGCACGATCGTTCTGCTAATCGACAGTCCCAGTCCCGCTCCGCCGCCGGTGGCCCCGGGAACTTGGACGAACCTCTCGAATATGTTCTCCAGGAATTCCTTCGGAATTCCCGATCCTGTGTCTTCGACCGAAAATGTTACTTGATCGCCCTCGCCCGATGCTCGGAGAATAACGTGGCCTTTGGGCTCCGTATGCCGGATCGCGTTAGAGATGAGATTCACGAGAACTCTCTCGATCTGACTCCTATCCGCTCGAACCTGTTGCAGGTGCGGGTTTTTCTCAACGGAGAGGTGGACCCCCTTTTCTCCCGCATACCTGTGGGTCGCCCGGTAAGCCGATTTCAAAATATCCTCAGGCTTAACGAGTTCAAAACGAGGAGGCGCGCTCCCCGCTTCCAACCGGCTCATGTCGAGTAGCTCGCGCATCAGGTGGTCGAGCCGTTCCACGTCGTTCTTTTGAGCCTGCACGATTTCTCGCTGGGTCGGCGTCAGGGGGCCCGCCGCGCCTTCCTCCAGGAGTTGGACGGAAAGCAGCATCGAAGTTACGGGCGTTCGCAATTCGTGAGAGGCGACGCCGATGAATTCGGTCTTCATCCGATCGAGCTCGCGCAGGTGGGTGATGTCTTCGAGCACCGTCACCGAGCCAAGCAACTGCCCTTGGGAGTCTTTCATCGGAGTGGCGCGGAGCCGGTAGGTCCGGTTCGCGCCCTCGACCTTCAGAGGGATGAGCGTCGTCGGGTCCTCGCCGGCGGAGACCCGGTCCTCGGTGATCGCGTTCTGAATGGCGCGGACGATGCGCCGGTCTCCGATGTGCTCGACGATCGGAAGGCGCGGCGTCGCCGGCGTCGGTCCGAAAAGTCCTTGGGCGGCTCGGTTGAGATAGACGAGCCGCCCCTGGGCGTCGCTCACGACGACCGGATCATACAGGCTGTCCAGGGCGGCGTCCGACATGAGCTCGGCCCGCTTGAGCCGCCGGGATTCCCGGGCTCGGACCTCGGCGAGGCTGTCCGCCATGCTGTTGAAGGCGTGGGCCAACGCGCCGATCTCGTCGGAGCGGCGCACATGGATTCGATGATCGAGGTCGCCCTTGCCGATCGCCTCGGCCTGCCTCGCGACCTCCTCCAAAGGCGTGAGCGCCGTTCGCGTGAGGCGGAGGGCGAGCAATACGGCCACCACCAGCGCGATACCGGTCAGCCAGAGGCTGCGGATCGCGGCCTGCTGCGACTCCTTCTGAGCGCGATCGTTCGCTTCCTGAATTGAGGTCTGATCGACGTGCTGGATTTGCCGGACATGAAGTTGCAGGCTCTCCAGCATCGGCCAGACATTGTGCCGATAGATTTCCCGATATTCCCCCGGGGTCTTCCGCGTCGTGCCGGCGAAAATCTCGCCGACTACGGTTTGGTAGTGCTTGATCTCCGCGCCAAGATCGTCGATTTGCTCTTCCGTGCTATCCGAAGAGGCTTGCTGGAGGTCCAGGTAAGCCGTGCTGAGTTCGCCGGCATTGGCCCGATACTCCGCCTTGGCCAGGGGCACCTCGCCCGTGAATAGAAGGGTCAGGGACCGGTGCTGCTGTTCGAGGACGTCGCTCAGGCGCTCGCAAGCGAGCTCCGAGGAGAACGTTCCTTTGAGCACCTGCTCGATCGAGTGGCTCAGCGAGAAGAAGCCGCTGACCGCGCCCGTAATCACCGCCGCCATGATGACGACGAGGGCGAGATGGCTGAGCAAAAGCTGGACGCGAAGGGTCCGAAATCGGCGCATTTAAGAAAGGGGACGGTCGAGCACGTAAACCTCGACCTGCTCTCCGTTACGAGTATCGATATCGTAGAAGCTCCGCAGAACCTGCCGGTCCACGAGCCTGGCGATCTTGGCTTCGATCTCCCGCCGGGTAAGGGCTCGTTGGTCCCGCCGGGCGCTCTGGATGAGTTTCTTGCCTTCCGACGTGGCGGCGAGGTCTCGCTCCGTGTGGGTAAAGACGTCGTGGCAGCGGACGACGATCATTTCGCCACACACGAAAACCTCGATCGATCGGGGCGACTGGCCTTGCTGGTCGAAGTGGAACCGAGCGATCGTCGACGAAATTTCCCCCTCTATCGTCTGTGTCATCCCACCCTCAGCATACATCGTGTATGGCTGTCCGTTGGCAACATTCCATTCACTGGTTTTTTGATCCAAGGCTGCCTCCCGGAACGGTCGTTCATCGCGTTTCTCGTTCCATAATCATTTCGTGAGATTTGCCGCGATTCTTGTTCCCTTGGGCGTTTCCCTCGCGGTCGCGGGCGGGATCATGTACTACGCCAGCATCAAGCCGGCCGAGGCCGCCACTCCGGTTCCGGAGATTCGGCATCCGGTGAGCCGGGCCATGCTGCTTGATGCGGCGACGTTCTCGGAAAAGGTGGCCCCGTACTTCCGCCTCCAAGACGCTCACGGCATCGACGTGCAGATCGGCGGGGTGGGGAAGAAGCCGCAGTTCGTCTACTTCATCCTCGACGGCTGTCCGTGCAGTCTCGACGCCCAGCCGCTCTTCAACAAGATGTACCAGCGGTACAAGGACAAGGTCGACTTCATCGGCGTCATCGACAAGCCGAAGCCGAACGCGATCGATTATGCGGGAATGACGACGATGCTCTGCCCGATCGTCAGCGATCCCGATCTCAAGATCGTCAAGGCCTTCAAGGCCCGGGAATCGACCTACAACGTGCTGATCCGGCCCGACGGAACCATCGAGAAGATGTGGCCGGGCTATTGCCAGAACACGATGGCGGAACTCAATCGGCGTCTCGCCAAGCTGACGGGGGAGAAGGAAGTCGCCTTCGATGCGAGCCTTGCTCCGAAAGAAATGAAATCCGGCTGCTTCTTCTATTGAGACCGTCGAAGCAGCCGGCTTCCGATTTTAGTGGCTGCTGGTGAATTGGGCTTCGACCGGGAAGACGTAGATGCGTGAGGTCTTCGCATCGCCCTCCCATAGGCGGATCTGCGTGATCTTGGCCTTCTTCGGCACGATGATCATGAGCCGGATCGTGAGCTCCTGGCCCTTATCCACGAAGCTGGACGCGCTTTCCTCGACGCTGCCCTTGGCGATCATCTGCGAATTGTAGCGGTCGCCGTCCTCGGTGATGGCCTGGGCGTTGATGCGCAGCATGCCAGGCGCCGCCTGCTTCTTCACCTTGAACTTGGGGAAGAAGAAGACCTTGTCCTCCGGAATGGTCGAGACGCCGAATTTCCGCTCCACGAACTCGGTCGAGAGGAACGACGCGTCGAAGTACATGAGGGGCAGAACCTGGCCCTTGTCGGCCGGGATTTCCTCGAGAGCATCCATGCCTTGCCCGGCGTAAGGCGCGGGCAGCGGCTTGAGCACCGGCCGCAGGTCATACCGGAGGACGGCGCCGCCCGACTCGTGCTGTACGATCAGCTTCGGGACCGTTCCCTTGGCCGGGACGACGATGACGGTCTGGCACACGACCTTCTGAGCGGGCTTCATCTCCATCGAGAACGAGTCGCCCGACTCCTTGTTGCAAATGGTCGTTGGGGCCTCGTGGTTCTGGTCGTCTTGATCCACGGCGGTGAATTTCAGGGTCGTGCCGTCGGCATGGGTGATCGCCGGATTCGGATTGTGGATCGTGTAGGTCAAGATCAGGAGCTTTTCGCCCTTCGTCGGCGCCCAGGAGTTCGCGCCGATGTTGAACCGCTCGACCGAGAACCGGGCATCGGTGAGGGTGATGTTCATCGGGCTCCTCTGGCCGATCGTGTGGGTCGATCCGAATTTGCCGTTGTCCCCCTTCATCTGATCGGTTCCGAGCACGATCCGGCCCGGCTCTTTCTGGGCGGGTTTCTGCGTCTTGCTCTGTCCGTTGGCCGCGCCGAGTGCCAAGATCGCGGCGAGTGCGAATGTCAGTCCTTTCATGCGATATTTCTCCTCTTGCCCCCAAACGGGGAATGGCGGTGTTCGCGCCGAGGGAGGATTGTTCCCGAGCCAGGCCTATCTGGCCTGGGCCAACGTCCCGGTCCCAGGCGCAAGGTCCTGGGCCTTGCAATGGCGTGATTCGTGGGATCGTGGCTCGTTAGCAGCGCCATTACCGCAACCCCGTAGAGCCGGGCATTTGCGTATTTGCCACCACGACCGTCCTCGACTTCTTGCCCGTCTTCTACCAGGACGCCTTGGCGCGGATCGCGGTCCGAGAGCGGGTTCGGATTCACCGGAAGCATGGGGCTCGGATACATGCTTTTGTGATCATGCCCCAGCACATCCATTTCTGAGCACGATGCCTCTCACTATGAACTCAATCGAGTTCGTTGGGGACCTGAAATCCAAAATGACGGAAGCGATCCTGCCTCACCTGGACCTGGGAACGAAGGCGAGGTTTAGCGAGCAGATCGGGCTCAATCGCCGTGTGTTCTGGCAGCGCAGCTTTCGTGGGCTTGAGGTGGAAGGCGAGCGGATGTTCTGGCAAAAGGCATAATACATCCACCTTAATCCGGTTCGGCGGGAGCTTGTTCTATATCCTGAGGAGTACCGGTGGTCGAGCGCGAAGCTGTTTCTGTCCGGCAAGTGGGAAGAGGAGCGCGGCCTCTCCTTTGATCTGGCAGACTTGGAAGGTGATTGCTCGTGAGCGGGCAGCAATTGTCCGCCTCTACCCCTTGGGGTGCGGATGATGCCGGCCCTTGGCGTTCGGCAGGGCGGAGGCATCATCTGTGAGCGGTTATACTTAAACCAAGAAGCCCACAGAGTTCGCTGAAGTCGCTTATATTCTCAAATACGCGGAATTCGATGCCATCTAGTCGGAGTCGATGTTTTGTCGGAATCCCCGGCCATCCTGGAAGCTCGCGGCCCAAATAGGAAATGCTGTCAACAGGGCCCTCAGCACGCAACTTCTGCAATGCGTCATAGAATCGAAGCGTGTCATTCTCGATTTCGATATGCTCGTTCCGTCCGATAAGGCACCAGGTGATCGGCCTTACCATTCCGATTCCAAACGGAAAAAGAATTACGGCAGCCATGCCAACGGCAAACCAGAAGTCCCAATACCTAACGCTATTTAAGTAAAGGGCGACAAAAATTAAAAAGCCGAAAGCGTACAGGCGCGCCTCTGAACACCCCTGGTCACTAAATATTGTATCTCTATAGTCAAACTTTAGCAATGCCATTGCCGCGCTTACTCCTAGCCCGCGGGCAAGCTGAATCTTGGGACGGGATTTGCCGCCAACAGATTACACTGAGCGAAAGTGAAGGGGCCTGTCGATGAGTAGTCGAGGGACTGGTCGTGAGCAACAGCGATGCCGTCGGAAGAAGTTAGACAAGGTATGCAAGGAAGGGTTTGCATGCCTCCGCCCCGACAAGTGTCGCGGCCTCGCAGTCGGCACCGCCCAGGGGTGGAGGCGGTCTTGTAGATTGGCGTGACAGCCCGGCAGCGTGGCCTCTCCCTTTGCATTGGAGACCTTCGCATGATGTGAGCAGGCAGCCTATTGTCTGCCTCCACCCGTTGGGCTGCGGATGATGCCGGCGGGAGGCAGGACGGAGCCATCGAACCTAAGAGGACTGGCCCGCTCGGAGGGATTCGAACCCCCGACCCTCGGTTCCGAAGACCGATGCTCTATCCACTGAGCTACGAGCGGCTGGAGACGTTGGATTGTACCGTAGGCGCTAGCCTAAAGCGGCAAGCCGCGCGATGAGCCGTTGCTTGATAGCCGGCCATTCCTCCGCGATCACCGAGTACATGACCGTATCGCGCTGAAAGCCGTCCGGCATCGTCATGTGCTTCCGCAACACGCCCTCCTTCGCCGCGCCCAGCTTCTCGATGGCGCGCTGGCTTTGCAGATTCCGGCCGTCGGTCTTGAGCTGCACGCGCTCCGCGCCGAGCCGCTCGAAAGCGTGTTCGAGGAGGAGCAGCTTGCACTCGGGATTGATCGCCGTGCCCTGCCAGTCCTTCCCGATCCAGGTCATCCCGATCTCCAGGCCGCGATGCTCGTCCCGGATATCCATGTAGCTGCTCGATCCGACCGGCTTCATCGTCTCTCGCGCGACGATGGTAAATCCGATCGTGTTCTTGAGAGCACGGTGATGGGCGATGTACTCTTTCAGAGCCGCTACCGACTGCTCCCGGGGCCGCAGCGTCAGGTGATATTTGAAGAGATCGGGAACGGCGTGTCTCGCAAGCTCGCGCGCATGCTTCGGCTTGAGCGGCTCCAGCCGCACGAACTTGCCTTCCAGAACCACCGGCTCGACCCAGGGCGCAACCTTCTTTCCCATTCTCATAGCTTAGCGAGGCCCGCCCGGCGAGCCTGGGCCTTTCATCCCGCACAAGATGTCTTGCCAAATACTTGCCTGCACATGCGCGTCGCAATTGCCAGGCCGAGGCGTACGTAGAGCAAGTAAATTGTTCGGGGCCGGGCAATTGACCCCTGCGGATCAGTCCCGTCCGGGCCGATTGAGTAACCTGAAGCAACAATGTCGGCAGGCACGCCGTTCATGGATGAGGAGGAATTTCCGGTGGGCATACCCTACGTTATCGAGCAGACCGCTCGCGGTGAGCGAAGCTACGACCTTTGGTCGCGACTCTTAAAGGATCGCATCGTATTTCTGGGCACGCCCGTGGACGACTATGTCGCCAATCTGATCGTCGCTCAGCTCCTGTTTCTTGAGAAAGAAGATCCGGATAAGGATATCGAGTTTTACATCAATTCTCCGGGTGGATCGGTGAGCGCCGGCCTCGCCATCTACGACACGATGCAGATTATCAAGCCCGACGTGGCGACGACCTGCATCGGCCAGGCCGCCTCGATGGGCGCGGTTCTGCTGTGCGGCGGAGCGGATGGCAAGCGCTCCTGCCTGAAGCACGCGCGCGTGATGATTCATCAAGTTTCCGCTGGTTTCCAGGGGACGACTGCCGATATTAATGTTCAGGCGGCGGAAATCAACCGATATATGGACATCTTGATGAACATTCTCGGGAAGCACTCGAAAAAGGATCCCGAGGCCGTCAGAAAAGATGTGGACCGCGACTACTTTATGTCGGCGGAAGAGGCCGTTGAATACGGAATTGTCGATAGAGTTGTCGAACCGGGCGTTCGATAATATAGTTAAAGTTAGGAGCGTGAATGGCTAAGACACTCGAACGCCGAGACCAATGCTGCCTTTGCGGCAAGACGAAAGAGCAGGTCAAGAAGCTCATCGTTGGGCTCCACGGCGCGGTTTGCTCGGACTGTATCGATCTTTGCAACGACATTTTGCACAACGACCCGGAGAAGGGCGGAATCGGAGTTCCGGCCGCGCCCGCCGCGATCGTTCGGCCCCATCTGGCCCAAAACCTAGGTTCCGTGCCGAAGCCGCAGGAGATCGTCACGTTCCTGGACAACTACGTCGTCGGTCAGGCGTATGCGAAGAAAGCTCTGTCCGTCGCGGTCTATAACCACTACAAGCGGATTGGCGACCGGGTCGGCGACGACGTCGAGCTTCAAAAGAGCAACATCCTCATGGTCGGCCCGACCGGCTCAGGAAAGACGCTTCTCGCCCAGACTCTAGCCCGGATGCTGAACGTGCCCTTCGCGATCGCGGATGCGACCGCGCTCACCGAAGCCGGGTATGTCGGAGAAGACGTCGAGAACATTCTTCTCAAGCTGTGGCAGGCGGCCGAAGGCCTTGATCCCCGCAATCCGAAGCAGATGTGCGAGCGCGGCATCATCTATGTCGACGAGATCGACAAGATCGCCCGCAAGTCCGACAATCCCTCGATCACCCGCGACGTCTCCGGCGAAGGCGTGCAGCAGGCCCTCCTCAAGATCTTGGAAGGTACGGTCGCGAACGTCCCGCCCCAGGGCGGGCGCAAGCATCCGCAGCAGGAATATCTCCAGATCGACACGACGAATATCCTCTTCATCTGCGGCGGCGCCTTCGAAGGCATCGAAGACATGATCCGCCGGCGCATGAAGGAGAACGTCATGGGCTTCCGGGCCGCGCCCGAGACCCAACTCGACAAGAAGAAGAGCGTTCTCAAGGACACGCTGCCGGAAGACCTCCTCAAGTTCGGTCTCATCCCGGAATTCATCGGCCGCCTTCCCGTCATCGCGACCCTTGATCCGCTGGACGAGGACACGCTGGTGCAAATCCTCACCCAGCCGAAGAACGCGGTGCTCAAGCAGTACGCCAAGTTCTTCGAGCTCGACGGAGTGGAGCTGATCGTCGAACCGCATGCGCTTCACGAGATCGCGAGGGAAGCCCTCAACCGGAAGACCGGCGCCCGAGCCCTCCGCGCGATCATCGAGCAAGTCATGCTCGACGTGATGTACGAGGTTCCGAGCTCCGAGGATATCAAGCGGGTGATCCTGCCTGCCGGCATCATTGAGGACAAGATTCCGCCGATCCTGATGACCGAAGCCGAGATTCAGAAGGCTTCGTAAGCCTGAATCATCTGACGGCGTGATTGCTCCTTTTGGCGCAGTCACGCCGACTCTGTTTCTCGTATCCTCAGGCTCCAGACATACTGAAGCCGACATGCGCCCATTCCTCGCTTGCCTGCTGTTCGCCGTCGCCTCGGCCCAACAGATTCCGCCGGGAGTTCGTTACCATCGCGCGCCGGACGCCGTGAACAAGCAGGCTCATGACGTGCTGGCCAAGATTCTTTCGGGCGAGGCGAAAGCGGAGGACTTGGCGGCAGCGAGTGACAAGATCATCGTCTGTGGGCCTACCCTTTGGACGGCGATCAAGGGCTCAGCGACGGGCGAAATGGCGGGCGCGACGGACGTGACGTTCGTCGTGCCGGGGCCGGGCGGGAACGAGATATTGAAGGGCCGGGGATTCAAAACGGAGCCCCAGCGAAAGGCGTTTTGGAAGATTCTCCTTGCCCGATATAAGCAGAACAAGTCCCTGACGATCCGCAAGGCCAACGCAGACGAGTTGAGCTACTACTGGGCCATGATTCCTTACGACATCGACGAGCCCCTGTTCATTGCCGTGACGGACAAGGATCGCCTCCTCTTCGATTTCTCGGCCGATAATGGCGCGGTAAAAATCTTCACCGTGGAGCTCATCCCCGACAAGAAGTAAGATAGCTATTGCTCGACGCGCAGGCCGGTCACGTCGACCTTCTCGACGCCCACCGTGTTGTTCACGACATCGAACACGCGACCCTTCTCGTCGGAAGTTTTGACGTGGCCGGTCACTGTCACCTGCCCATCCTTCGCCTCGACGTGTAGGGTCTTGATGTCGACGTCCTTGCGAAGGGCAAGCGCGGTGTTCACCTTGCCGGCCAACGTCATCCCGCCGATCGACTGGCCGACGTCCGAGGCGAGGTTCTTGGCGTCCTTGCTCAGATTGTCGGCATCCTGGGAATTACAGCCCACGAGGGCGACGGCGCAGAGAAGAGTCACGACCCACTTCATGAATACACCGACGTGGAGCAGCCCTGCTCGGTTGCATGCCGTAGGTCGGAGATTTCTCAGTCCTCCCAGAAGACGGATTCGATCCACCACCGTTTGCCGTCGTTGAAAAGCTGGATGCTGTTCACGCCGGATGCGAAGGGTTTCTTGTCGGTCGCGAGCATGCGGGACTCGTAGCTGCTGAACACGTGGGCGATGTGTTTGAAGGTCTCCATCTTGCGTGACACTTCCTTTTCGACGAAGCCGTTTTTCTCGATGTAGGGTCCCGAGAGACGGATATAGTCTTCGACCGAAAATTCGTGGCTTTTCGGATCGCCGCTTCTCGTCTCGACTCCGATCATCCGCGCGCCGGGCGCGAAGAGGGAGCGCAACCGGTCCCAATCGTGCTTGGCGCCGGGAGGGCCGGAGATCACGTCGTAAAGCGCCGCGATAATCGAATCGATGGATTTGACGTCCTCCGCTTTTGGCTGCTGGGCTTGCGCGCAAAGAGCGGCGAGCGCGAGGGCGAGGACGGACATAGCCTTCATGCCAAGAGTATGCGCCTTAAGCCGGGCGCTTGCAGCGGGGGCAGACTTTGATGCCGAGGCCGTAGACCTCGCCGCAATGAGGACACGCGACCGAATTCTCATCGTGGGTCTGCGTTGCCCGGAAGAGAATAATGTGCTTCTCGTCGTCTACCAACGGCTTTTCCTTCCGTTCCCGGTCGGCGAAGAAGACGTAGACGCCGAATCCGCCGATGAGGAGGCCGGCCGTGATCAGAGTGATGCAGACTTCCGGCTGGGGAATCACGCCGCCGAGGATTACCATCACAAACGCGGCGGCGAAGAGCGGGATCGAGCGCTTCGGCAGCACGATTTCAGTATAGGTTGACCTCGCGGGAATCGTGGCCGGGCTATTTCCGCGGTTTCGCCTTCGGCTTCGACGCGATCATGTCGTAGCTCTCGTCGATGAGATCCAGGGCCAGGTCGAGCATATCCGGCTCGCGAAGATGCACGGTAACCCAACCGTGCCGGCCGACATAGGCGGCGACCTCGATATTCGGGTCCTGGATCAATGCGGCTTGCTTTTCGAGGGTCGACTTCACGGTGATCGCTGGGCCCTCCGATCCGCAGAAGCAGAAGATCTTGCCCTTTGGGGCGACTTTGAAGACGGTCTCTCCCCACGGATGATCTTCGAATGCTTTGGCCTTGGCGAGGCAGTGGTCCCTTATGCGTTCGAAGTAGGGATTCATGGCTCATTGTATGTCACGGCAGGGCCTGGCTGAGCTTCCGGCATCGCTTCACCCATCGGATGCGCGCGCGGGTCTCGATCACCGCGCCCTCCATCGCCATTGCGCTGAAGGGATCGCCTCGGCGCTCGTATTCCTCCCGGCCGGAGATGCAGGATTCCAGAAGCAGTCTCAGCCCTTGGATGGCCTTGTCGAAGAAGGCCTCTCGCTCGGTGGAGGAAAGGACCTTGAGGAAGTAGGTGCGGGAGCGGAGCAGGTCGAGGGAGGAGGAAAAGTCCTCGCCGCCCACGCCGAGCAGGAACCAGTTGCGCAACTCTTCGTAGCCCCGGCTACTAAGGCTGTAGTGCTTGTCTCCCCGACCGGCGTCGGTAACGTCGAGGATTCCCGCCTTGGCGAGGCGCCGGAGAAGGGGATAGATCGATCCGGCTCCGCTTCGATAGAAGGAGGTCGCCGAGCCCGCGAACTCGCTCATGACCGCATAAGCCGTGCAAGGGCCTCGCTTGCTGAGGACGCCGAGAACGGTGAGCTCCAGAGGTGACAGCTTGCGGGCGAGGGCCATGTTTGTAGATTACGCGGGCGCCGGGAACTTTCGCGTCGCTTCTTGCGAATAGTATTACGAATCGTAATATGTTTATATCCGCCCTTCTCACTCTCGCCCTCGTCCAAACGCCGAAAAACCTCAAGATCGATCCGCTCATGATCGCTCAGGCCGCCGAGGCTTGGTCGGTCATCGGCAGCAAAGACAACCCGGTCTGGCCCGGTTGGAACGCAAAGGAAACGCCGATCCTCATCTACATGCCGGACGTCCAGGACGTCCTCATCAACCATCCGAAGCCGCCGGCGGGCTTCGCGCCCTATGACGGTCCGATCCATTTCCCTGGCGGCAAGATCTGGATCAAGGACGGCCCGACGATCACGCCATACGACGGCCAGAACACGTCGATCGACGTGAACGGGGTTGGGACGCTCGTCTTGGCGGACACGCTCTCGACTCGACGGCAGAACCTCCAGGGCCTGGTCGAGCAGGCAAGGGGCGGAACCGGGGACATGAAGGATGCCATCGACGGCTTCCTCCATCCCAACCCGTACGACGGGCTCGCCATGGTCGTCCACGAGGCGTTTCACGTCTATCAAGGTCGTCGCGCGCCGGGGAAGGGCGGCACGGAGAGCGATCTCGTGGACTATCCGTCGCTTTCCGTCGAGAACAACGTGGGATTCGCGCTCGAAGGCGAGACGCTTCGCGCCGAGGCGCAGGCGAAGACTGCGGAGGAGCGGCGCAGGCTCGCCGTTCGCTGGCTCGCGATCCGGAGGGAAAGGCGCAAGCATCTGAGTCCTTCGATGACCGCCTACGAAGATGGAACCGAGTTCAACGAGGGAACCGCTAAGTATACGGAGTACCGGCTGTTTCAGGCCCTGGAGGGCCGGCAGCCTTCTCACGATATGTGGCTCGTCCAGAGCTTTCACGGCTTCAGCGACTTGTCTGCCGAGCGGTCCCGCCTGCTCGATCACATGGTCGACATCATGTCGGGCAAGGTGAACGTCAATAACGACCCCTATGGCGCCTCGCCGGTTCGCTTTCGGCTGTATTTCTCGGGCATGGGCATTGGCGCGCTTCTCGACAGTCTCGGGGCCCAGTGGCACGAAGCGATCTTCCAACCGAAGGTAAGCCTGACGAGCCTAGCCGAACAAGCGATCCATGCGACGCCCCAAGAACTCGACGCCGCCTGGTCTGAGGTCGTCGACTCAGCGCGATATAAGGAATTGACGACGGAAAAGGACAAGCTCGCCAAAGACGGCGAGGCTTACATCCAGAAAGCCGTCCAAGAGTTCGATTCGGCTCCGGGCCAGTTGGTGATCGACTATTCGGGTCTCACCAAGCCGCGCGTCGGCCTCGCCTTTACGCCGTTCGGCATCCTGCGGATCGATGATTCGCGCTCGATGTACCGGCTTCTGCCGGTTCGAGGGATCGTTAACGATCTCAACTTCGCCGAGGATTCGGCCCGCCCGGTTCTCCAAGACCGGATGAAGAAGCAGCTTGTGATCCAGCTCACGGGGGCGATGACGGAGGCCGACCTCGACAAAGCGGCGCCGGGATGGCGGAACGGGCCGGTCAAGCTCGACTCGCTCCAACTGCCGGGAGTCAGCCTGAAGAAGGTGTCGGCGACGATCCGGCTTGAAGGGAAGTGGATCGTGCTCGTCCCCGCGAGCTAGCGCGCAGACGAGACAGGGCTATAGAGGCGCCCGCCGTGAGGACATAGGCGGTGGGCGCCAGGTGGTTGGTCAGGTCGGTCCATCCGAACTTGAGGATGCTGCCAATCTCTCGAATCGGCGCGCCTGAATCGATTGGGCCGAAGCTGTGGGGATCGAAGGGCTGGTTTACAAGGATCAGACCGCTAACGAGGCACCCAAAGCCGACCAAGGCGGCCAAGGCCCAGTCGTACCGCCATTCGCGGATGAGCGCGAGGATGGCCACAAGGTGGATAGCGACTCCGATGTTGAAGAAAGTGATCGGGACCGTCGTGAAGAAAGCCCATCCCTCATAGAAGGGGCTGAACACCCAAACGCCAAGGACGGCTGAATAGGCGATGCAGGCAATGGCGACACCACGCCACGGCCTTCTTGGGTCGGAGGATCCAAAGTCAGCCCAAGAGAGGAAGAACCACTGGATCAGCAGCAGAGGCGGGAAAAGGACGGCGCCCGAAGGATATTGCCCCAGCCATACCGATGCGAAGGCCGAGAAGGGCACGCCTGGACCGTGTCCCGTGCCGAAGAGCCCTACCGCGACAACGGCGACGGCCCCGTTAGCGATCGCGGATCGGCAGCCGGTTTTGGCGGCCCCGGCTCGATCCGTAACCAACGCGATTACGGTCCAAACTTGCCACGCCGTCAAGAAAGTCACTACGAGAGAGGTGAGGACGGTGTCGGCTCGCTCGTCGCGAAAAGCGGGAACGATCTGCGACGACCATGCGGATGCAATGGAGGCGCAGGCGATCAAGAGCGTTCCAGTCGCCGCGACAGCTCCGCAAGTTCGGCTAACACCGATGTCCCGCATGGCCTCAGTGTATAGATCATCCGGGCCAGTCGGTGGCTGGGTCGCAGTAAACTCAGCCCGTGCGGTGGCTGTACGACTTCGACATGGAGGCCTTCCGGGCCATCCACGTCGGCATGCACCGCGATTGGCTCGACCCGATCTTCTGGCTCCTGACCTCTACAGGGCTCGGCTGGGTTCAGGCGATCCTGATCCTGATGCTCCTGATCTGGAAGCCGACGCGGCGGTTTACCGGGCCGCTACTCGCGGTTCTGATCGTCTCCGGCGTGTTCGTCTCGGACGTGGTCAAGTTGATCGTCCATCGAGAGCGGCCGAGCAACCTTGTTTTCGCGCATCCGCAAGAGACGGAATTCGGGGCGAACAGCTTCCCGAGCGGCCACACGACGACGGCTTTCGCCATCGCCATCCTGTTGTTCCTCATGACGCGGAAAAAGGAGTATGCCTGGGTTGGCCAGGTCGCTCTCGGCTGGGCGGCTCTTGTCGGGCTCAGCCGGATATATCGAGGCGTCCATTGGCCGACGGACGTCATCGCCGGCGCGTTCGCCGGCCTCTTTTCGGCTTGCCTGGTCTATCTCGCCTTCGGGCTTAACAAGGAGACCGCCGCTGAATAGAGAAGCTTTCGGCGCGGAGTGCGAGAAACTCGGTCTGCGGTTGACCGATCTCCAACTAAACCGATTCCAACGGTTCGAGGAAAACCTCTACAAGTGGAACGAGGTCATGAACCTCACGCGGATTCCGAGGGAGGAATGCTGGATTCGGCATTTCCTCGACAGTCTTCTCATTCAGGAACTCATTCCGGCGGGGGCGTCCGTGCTCGATATCGGGACCGGGCCGGGCTTTCCGGCTTGGCCGCTTGCCTGCGCTCGGCCCGATCTACAAGTGGTCGCGATGGACAGTTCGGGAAAGATGATCGGATTCTTGGCTCAGAATCCGCTTGAAAATCTGAAGACGGTTAAGGTTAGGGCCGAGGAGTGGGGGATGCGCGACGGGTTCGACGTCGTCACCGGCCGAGCGGTCGCTCCGCTAGGCATTCAGCTAGAAATTAGCGCCGCTATGTGTAAGGTTGGCGGTGCAATCCTGCCAATGAGAACGCCCTCCGAAAGAGAAGCGATCGGGAAGGATGTCTCCGAACTGGGCCTCCACCTGGAAGCCGTCGTCGAGAAGGCGCTGCCAGGCGCCGACATCGTGCGACTCTTTCCGGTTTACAGAAAGGTGGCGAAGACGCCGGAACGCTATCCGCGATCGTGGGCGGAGATCAAGCGACTCCCGATCATTTGAGAAGCTTTTTCAGCCTGAGCCCATCCGGATCGTCGGGATGATACTTGAGGATTTCGTCGACGTCTATGCGAGCGAGGTCCTTATGGCCCAGTTCGAGATTCGACGCCGCGCGCAAGGCGAGCAAGGGCACGTACCCCCGTGCGATCCGCAATCCCTTATCGCAGTCCGCGACGACGGCCTTATAGTCCTTCTTGTTGAAGTCCTGCTTGGCTCGCGACGTCATCATGTCGCTCGCGTCGATCGCGATCAACTTGAGGAGGCTCGCCGCGAGCGTATAGCCCGGATCGAGCTGAATCGCTTTCTCCAAGTCGCTCGCTGCGTTGGGGTAGTTCTTCTGCTGGATGTAGATTCTGGCGCGAAGCGTGAAGTAGATCGGACTTTGGGGGTAGAGCTTGATGGCTTGGCCAATCGACTTCAGGGAGTCGGCGTAGTCCTTCTGATTGAACTGAGATTTGGCCAGCAAATAAAGCGTCTCGATCTGAGTGTCTTCTACGGCGGGGATGGGCTTGGGGGGAACCGTCGCAAGGCCTTGCTCGAAACGCTTGATCGCAGCGTCGTCGTTGCCGAGCACCTGGTAGCACTTTCCGGCTCCGGTGAACAGGGCGATGTTCGTGGGCTGGAAGTCGGCCATGGCGTCGAACAGCCCGGCGGCTTGCCTCAGGTCTTTCCTGGCGACGTCGTTCATTTCCTTTCCGGCATCGGCATCGATCAAGTGCTGGGCGGACAGGGCCTCCGCCTTCTTGAGGGTCTCTTGATATTCCGTGATGCTCGTGACGATTGGACGGCCACTTGAACCGCCAAGCCGGCCGTAAAGAAACAATCCCAGGACGATGATGATGGCGAGGCCGACGACCCAGGGCGATATTCCTCGCCTGCTTTCGGTTTCAGTTTGCGACAATGTTCACCAACTTGCCCGGAATATAGATGACCTTCCGGATGGTCTTCCCTTCGAGGTGGGTCTGCACCTTCTTCGAGGCTTTCGCCGCCTCGACAACCTCGGCCTCACCCGATCCGACGGCCATGTCGAGGGTGTCGCGCAGCTTGCCGTTAACCTGGACGGCGATCGTCATGGTGTCTTCGGTCGCGAGCTTTGGATCGTAAGCCGGCCACTCTTCGCGGTAAGTGAATCCGGTCTTCCCGATCTGTTCCCACAGCTCGTCGGCCGAATGGGGAGCGCCCGGCGACAGGAGGAGGATCAACGTCTCGATCGCTTCGCTCACCGCCAATCCATACGCTCGCGACGGGCTCTTCACCGCGCCGGCCACGTCGGAAATCGAATTCACGTACTTCATTAGCCACGAGACGTAGGTGTTGAATTGGAACCGGTCGATGTCCTCCGTGCACCGCTGAATCGTCTGATGAGTGGCTCGGCGAAGCTCCTTCGCGGGGTTATCGAGCTCTTCGAAGGCCAGAAGGGTGCGCCAGTCGCTCTCGTAGAGCGGCTGAAGATCGGTGATCAGCCGGAAGATCCGTGAGAGGAAGCGGACCGAGCCCTGCATCCCTTCGCTCGACCAGTTCACGTCGGCGTTGAAAGGAGCGACGAAGAGGAGGAACATCCGCAAGGCGTCGGCTCCGTACTGCTCCTTCGCCTCGTCAGGGGTCACGACGTTGCCCTTCGACTTGCTCATGCGCGACCAGCGCCATAGCACATCGCCTTCCTCGTACGTCTTCGCCTCGTCGAAGGAAATGAGGATGCCTTCTTCGCCGATGTCCAGCTTCTCTCCCTCCTTCGGCTTGCGATAAGGCGTGAGGGCGAGAACCTGGCCCTGGTTTTGCAGGCGCAGGAACGGCTCGCGGACCTTGACGAGCCCGGCGTCGAAGAAGACCTTGGTCCAAAAACGGGCGTAAAGCAGGTGCATGACGGCATGCTCCGCGCCCCCGACGTAGCAGTCGACCGGCATCCAGTAGTCGGCGGCCTTCTGGGACCAAGCTTCGTCGTCGTTGTGCGGGTCGCAGAATCGGAGGAAGTACCACGAGGAGCAGGCGAACCCGCCCATCGTGTCGGTTTCACGCCGGCCGAGCCGCCCATCCCGATCGCAGACATTGACGAATTCGTCGATATGGGCAAGCGGGGAAGAGCCGTCGCCGGCCGGCTCGTAATGGTCGACCGGCGGCAGATAGACCGGAAGCTCCGGCTCGGGGACAAGTTGCAGCTCGCCTTCCGCGCCGTGGATAACGGGAATCGGGCAGCCCCAATAGCGCTGGCGCGAGATCAGCCAGTCGCGCAGCTTGTACTGGACCTTACGCTCGCCGATGCCGAGAGCCTCGATCCATTCGCCTAGCCGCCGGCTTGCCTCGTCGAAGAGCATGCCGGTGTACTCTCCGGCGTCGATGAGAGGAACATCCTTGGCGACGTAGGCTTGGGGATACCGGCGGGGATCCTCGTGGTAAGAGCGGAGGGCCGACTCGTAATCCAACTCCTCCCACGACTTGAGGAACTGAGCGAAGAATTCCTTCGGCGGATTTTGAATCGGCGTAACCGGAATGTCGAACTTGACGGCGAACTCGAGGTCGCGCTGATCGCCGGCGGGCACGGCCATGATCGCGCCGGTTCCGTAGGTGGCGAGGACGTAGTCGGCGAGCCAGATCGGGACGTGCTTTCCGTTCGCCGGATTTACGGCGTAAGCGCCGGTGAAGACGCCCGTCTTCTCGCGGTTCACCGCCGTTCGGTCGGTGTCGGTGAGGAGCTTTGCCTGTTGCCGATATTCTCGAATCGCTCCCTGGCGTTCGAGGGAGACGCGAGCCGCAATTTGATCGACCAGAGCATGCTCCGGCGACAGGACGCAGAAGGTCATGCCGAAGATCGTGTCGATCCGGGTCGTGAAGACGTCGAAGCCGAGTTGGCGTTCGGCGTTCGGCGTCTGGCGCTCGGGGTCGGCGTCCAGATCGTAGCGTGACTTCTCTCCGACTCCCAACTCCGTGTGCCCGACGCCGCGCTCTGCTTCGAAGGAGACCTTCATCGTGAACTGGACGCCTTCGCTTCGCCCGATCCAATTCCGCTGCTGGGCTTTGATGCCGTCCGGCCAATCGATCGTGTCGAGATCGTCGATGAGCTGCTGGGCGTAGTCGGTGATCTTAAAGAACCACTGGGGAATCCACTTCTTTTCGACGACCGCGCCGGATCGCTCCGCGCGCCCGCCCACGATCTCCTCGTCGGCGAGGACGGTCTTATCGACGGGATCCCAGTTGACGGAGGCCATTTTCCGATAAGCCAGGCCACGCTTGTAAAGCAGCTCGAAAATCCACTGCGTCCACTTGTAGTAGCTCGGATCGCTGGATTTGAACGACCGCGACCAGTCGTAGCTGATGCCGACCAAGTCCATCTGCCGCTTGTAGTTGGCGGCGTATTGGTCGATCATCGGGGCCGGATGGGTTTTCCGCTTGATCGCCTCGTTCTCGGCGGGTAGGCCGAAAGCGTCGAAGCCCATCGGATGCAGGACGTTGTAGCCCTGCATGTACTTCATTCGGCAAATGACGTCGGTCGGGACGTAATTCCGGCAATGGCCGACGGAAAGCCCCGCGCCCGAGGGGTAGGGGAAGAAGTCCATGCCGTAGAACTTCGGCCGAGCCTCTTCTTCTCGGGTCGCAAAAAGCTCCTCATCCGCCCACCTTTGCTGCCATTTGGATTCAAAAGTGGAGGGTTCGTAACGATCAGCCATTAAGAGATGAGTTTACACGCCGTTCGACGCCATAGCTCCCTTCGGCACGTCTCTACCCGAGGCATGGCGAGGAAGAGCCCTCCGTATATCGGCGATCGGATCCTGGCGGTCTACCAGGCCCTGGCCTCGTGCTTGTGCCTCGGTCTGCTCTCTTTGGGCTCGGTGGCGAGCCTGCTCCTCTCGGCAAAGCCATCCTTCGTTCTGCAATTCGAAAAGAACAATCCGAGCGAAGCCTGGAAATATCTCAACGATCCGAAGAACAGTGTCGCGATCGGGATCGCCCTGGCCTTCCTCGCCTTCCTCGTGATCGGATGGATCGTCGGGACATGGCGCGGCCGTCCCTGGGCGCTCGTCCTCCACTTGGCGTTCAACGCGCCGTCGGCGGTCGTGGGCGTCATCGTCGGGCAGGCCTACAGCGTCGTCATCTCGATCCTCGTGGCGGTCTACTGCGTCCTGCGTCTCACCGGAACGATAGGTCCGTCGCCCACGATTCGGACGGCCGCACCTCGGAGGCGCCCCCCGAGCCGGAAGCGAAAGCGTTCCAGTGCAGGTTCGCCGAGGCGGCGGGCGGCTCGCAAGTGATTTAGAACCTTAACAAAGGGTTCGGTAAATTGCATGGCTGTGAAGCGTTTGGCCCTCCTTGCCCTCGCCCTTTCCTCGTTCGCCCCCGCCCAGACTCAAAAGCCCCGTCTCGTCGTTCTGATCAGTATCGACCAATTCCGCCAGGACTACATCCGCCGGTTCACGTCTGATTTTCTCCCTCCCAAGACCAGCGACGGGGTTGGCGGCTTCCGCTTCCTGATGGAGACCGGCGCCGATTACATGGACGCCCATCACGGCCACATCCCTACGGCAACCGGCCCCGGCCACGCGACGCTTTTCACGGGCTCCGAGCCTTCCCTCGACGGCATCGTCGGGAACGACTGGATCGACCGCGAGACCGGCAAAGGCGTTTACTGCGTCGACGATCCCACCGTGGAAACCGTTGGCGGGATGAGCAAGCCGATGAGCGCCCGCAATCTCTTGGTCAGCACGGTCGGCGACGAATTGAAGCTGGCGACGAATGGGAAAGGGAAGGTCGTGGGGATTTCGCTCAAGGATCGTGCAGCGATCTTGATGGCGGGTCATGCAGCGGATACCGTGATCTGGTTCGATTCGAAGGGCGGTAACTGGGTGAGCAGCAGCTACTACTTCCCCGGCAAACAGCTTCCTCAATGGGTTCAGGACGAGAACAAGCTCGGGATTCCGAAATCGACGATCGGAAAGACGTGGGAGCCGTTGCTGCCGGTGGATCATTACGGCCTGACCCGGCCGGCTCCCTTCGTGCCCGCCGGTTCCGGCCCGGGCTTCTCGCATACGATCAAAAGCCTGGGCGACTTCGGAACGAGCCGCTACGGCAACGACTTCCTCTTCGATACCGTCGACAAGGCGATTACCGCGGAAGGCCTGGGCCAGGACGACGTTCCGGACGTTCTCGTCGTCAATCTGGCTTCGAACGACTACGTCGGCCACGCTTACGGGCCGAACAGCCCGGAAGTGATGGACATGGCGGTGCGATCCGACCGGCTCCTCAGCGGGCTGTTCAATACAATCGACAAGGAAGTGAAGGGTGGTCTCGACCGGACTCTCATTATCGTTACCGCCGACCATGGCGTGCTCCCTATCCCGGAAGAGGCGCAAAAGCTGCGGATGCCGAGCGAGCGGGTGGACGAGAAAGCCATGCTGGATTCGCTGAACGAAGGGCTGAGCAAGACGTTCGGGGAAGGGAAGTGGGTTCTTGGCCGAGAGGAGCAGAATCTTTATCTGAACGTCAAGCTGATGGAGGAAAAGGGCCTTGGCCGGGAAGCCGTGGAGAACCGAGCCGCCGACCTGCTCGCCGATGCGCCCGGCGTTTATATGGCGTTGACTCGGACTCAAATTCTGAAGGGCCAGGTACCAGCCACGAACTGGACCGACTTGGTCATGCGAAGCTTCAATCCGAAGCTGAGCGGCGACCTGATCGTCGCGGAGAAGCCAGGGTCGCTGTTCGCCGATGGCAACGGGACGAGCCATGGTACGCCTTGGGCTTACGACACGCATGTGCCCCTGCTCATCCATGGATCGGGCGTCGTCTCCGGGCGCTACGGACGCCACGTCTATACGCGGGATATCGCTTCGACCGTCTGCGCGATCCTCGGGATCGAGTATCCGACGGGAAATATGGGTTCCCCCCTCTTCGAAATGCTGAAGAAATAGCATTAGGCTTTACAAACCGACGTGCGTTTAGTAAGCTTGCCCTCGGGTTCTGGAAGAGCGATGATTCGAGTTTGCGAGTCTAGATGTCCGAAATGCGGCCAATCGATCCGGGAGGAACGGTCCCATTTCCGATGCGAGCGGTGTGGCATCGTCGAGGCCTGTTGCGAGGGAATGGCCAATCCGATCGACGACACCAAAGCTCGGGAAGCGGTGGAGTCACTCAAGTTGGCCGCTACGAACTAACGCCGGGTTCTGTTTCGGCGACGTTTGGCGAGCAGGCTCAGACCGAGGCCTTGGTTCTCGTCGTTTTACCGGGGGTGGTTCGAGTAACCTGGCCGTTCATGGTCGCAACCCTGCACAAGTGGCGCGCGATATTCGGCATCTATTTCCAGGACGGAATCGCCTATCGGGCTTCCGGCCTGATTTGGATTCTCACGGACCTCGTCACGGCGGTGACGATGCCGCTCGTTTGGGCCAGCGCGAGCAAGAGCGGCAACACGATCCAGGGCTTCAGCACGGGCAACTTCGTGCTCTATTATCTGTGCCTGTTGCTCCTCGGCTCCTTTATCACCACCCACATCATGTGGGACCTGGCGATGGAGATCAAGGAAGGGCAGTTTTCAACGGCTCTGCTGCGGCCGATCTCCTACTACCAGGTTACGTTCTTCCGCAACATAAGCTGGCGGATTATCCGTACGTGCCTCTTTCTGCCGTTCTTCTTCTTGCTGCTTTGGGCTTACCGGGGATATCTGAGCGGCTCGGTCGTCTTTCTTGGCCCACAGTTCTGGTTGTCCCTGATTCTCGGACACCTGGTGAGCTTTACGACGGTGATGATGATGGCGATGATCGCCCTCTTTACCCAGGAGGCAATGTCGATTTTCGAAATCTACTACGTGCCGATGCTGTTCCTATCCGGCCAGCTCTTTCCGATCGCTGTGCTGCCCCACTGGGCGCAACTGCTTGGCAAGGTCTTTCCCTTCTATTACACGACCGGGGCGCCGACCGAGATTCTGATCGGCCGCGTGACGGGCGTTGCCGCATGGCAGACGATCGGAGCCCAAGTGGCCTGGGTCGTCGTGGCCTACGTCGTTTCGCGGATCCTTTGGGTGAAGGGCCTCAAATATTACACGGGCGTCGGCATGTAGGTTCACCGTATATTGAAAGGGATGGCGCGAAGGCAGACGCGATGGCTCGCGTGGATTCTGTTCCCTCTGGCAACGGTCGACTTCTGGCTGCTCGGCTGGTGTCTGCCGTCCAAGGAAGGGATGCGAGTGAACCTGCTCACGCTCTCCATCGCTCTCGTCGCCGCATGTTCGGCGGTTTGGCTCATCTTGCGGTTTGGGCGAAAAGACAAGCCGGCGGTGATCGGTTGGCTGGTCATCGTGGCTCTCTTCGCCTCGATCTCGCACCCTGTCTTCGCGAGCGCCGAGGCCGCCTCAATCCATGGGAAATGCATGGCGAACCTTCGGCAACTCGGCCAATCCTTGTCCCTCTACACGGCCGATAACGACGATCGCTATCCGCCCGCCAATTGCTGGCGGACCGTCAGCGAAGGGTATCAGACGAAGTCGAGCCCGGTCCAGGGTCCTGACCCCGCCCTGCGTTGCCCCCTGTCGACCTCGCCCTGGTCTTACGGCTTCAACGCGGATTTATCGGAGGTTGGCGGCAAAGATATCGTCAGCCCGGACAAGACGGTTACGGTCTTCGACTGCGATGCCGACGTCCCGGACGCCGCGGGAGGAGCGTCGAGTCTTTCTCATCGGCATGGGGAGGTCGCCGGCATCCTCTTTGCCGACGGCCACGTTGCTTTCCGCCCTTTTTCGAACCTTGTCTGGCAGCACGACCGATGACTTAGGGTTTGGTCGCGACCTGAGTGGCGATGTCGGATTCGAGCCTGCGCACTTTTGCTTTCAAGCTAGACCGCCTGGAGGCATGTCCCAGGCCCTCGACCAGAACCGCGATCGCGCCGATCGTGAGGGCGACTCCGGCAATCCAACCGACGACGGGAAGCAACGGGTCCAAGAAGTCGGTAATTGACTGGGGAACGAAGGATTGGTGGATCACCCAGAGGATTAGCTTATAGAGCAGATAGATGGCGATGGGGACGAAGACCAGCATCGCCATGCCAGCTCCCACCGAGGTCACCTTGCCGGACTTGAAGTCCCTCTCGATTTCTGCGAGCGCGATGCGGGCGTCGGCGAGATCCATGGTCAGGCGGCCCAGAGCGTCTTCGGCAGCAGGCTTGGATTCGGCCGCCGGCTCGACCGGAACTTCCTCCGGAAGCTTCGGTTCAGGTTGGACGACGTAGCGAACCACGAGGTCTCCCGACGGTCGGCCTGGTGCGCCCGGCGCGCCCATTCCTTTCACACGAACCGTGCGCCCATCCTGCGAATTGGGCGGTACGGCATATTCGAACTTGCCCCAGGAGCCGGTGATGGTTTTGACGGTTCCTTCTTCGGCTTCGCGCGCGGTAAGGGAGAGATCGTAATAGAGGTCCTCGGGAGCCGGATAGGCGATTTTCACGTGAACGAGAAGGTTGCCCGCCTGCCCTCCGAAACGTCCCGGATAGCCGAGGCCGAGCTTTGCCGGCAGTTCGGAGCCGTCCGTCGTCCCGGCCGCTATCTCGACGGTAAAGGACTCGCCGGACGGAGTGTCGATCGTCTTTGCGCATCCCGCCGCCGCCTCTTCCGGGCTCAGCGTCAATTCGTAAACGTAGTCCTTGCCTTTCTCGGGGATGCCTGGGGCTACCTCCACGGTGACGACGAGGCTTCCGGCGGAGCCTCCGTGGCGGCCGGGAAGACCTCGCCCGGCGACGGTGAACACGTCTCCGTCGCCGGTACCGGGCGGGACTTCGAGGCTGATGACTCCCGACGCATAGCGAACCGCCGCGACGCAGCCGTCTTCGGCCTCCTCCGCCGAAAGGGCGACCTTGGCGAAGAGGTTTTCGCCGGCGACCGGCTGCTTCGTTGCAAATTTGATCTCGAAGACGAGGTCGCCCGGCTTTCCGCCATGGCTTCCCGGCTCTCCAAGGCCAGGCAGGACAATCCGGCTGCCTTCCGCCGAACCGGCCGGCACCGAAACGATGGCTTTGCTTCCGTCCGGAAGGGTCGGCTCCAGACTGACGCCGGCCTGGGCTTCCGCGGGTTCGATCTCAAGGGGAAGGACGAGATCGGGGCCTTGCTTGGCGGGGACCAACGCCAAGACGAAGTCCTCCTCGACGTCGGCTGCCATCTTGGGCGTCTGGCCTGGCCGTTCGGCGCCGACCTTCTTTTGGAGGTAATCGAAGAGTTCGCCGACCTTGATGAGTCCGTTATCGTCCGTGTCGGCCTCGCCGGTTTGGAGGCCATGGACGAGGTGCCTCGTGAACACGGAAGGCTGGGGCGCTCCGGAGATCGGCTCGACGTGGGTCCCGGCCGAGGAATAGGCGTACTGGAACTCGCCGGTGGCGCTAATCACGAAAAAACCGCGTCCTCTCCGGATTTCACCGGCGAACTGGCCCTCGATATCCACGGCGCCGCGCCCGGCCTTCGAACCTCTTGGGAAGGCTCCCGCGAAGCAGCAATCCAACAGCAGAACCTTGCGGCCGCTCGTGCAGGCATCCATCTGCCGCCGGATAAAGTCCGCAGAAACCGCCGTGGATTCGAGCAACTCGGACTCGGTGTCTTTTTGAGCGAAGTACAGCGCGCCGTTTTCGTCCTTGATGCCGTGGCCGGTGAAGTAGAGGAGCACCAGGCTGTCGAACGGAGCAGCCTTGAGGAACCGGTGCACCTCGCGTTCGACGACGGCTTTGCTCTGGTCGACGATCGCCTTGCATGAGCTGAACCGGCAGATGCGCTCGTCCTTAAGGACCGCCTCGATCGCGCCAACGTCGGTCAAGGTCGCTTGAAGAGCTTCCAGCGAGGGGTCGTCGTACGAGCCGCACCCGACGACGAGGGCGAGGCGGTCTTCACTCGGCACGAGAACTCAGCTTCCGTTCGAGCAGTTCGACGAGCTCTTCAACACGCCGATGCGAACCGCTTTCGATCAGGATCTTCTCGCCTTCGACGACGAGCTGAACAGAGCGGCCCATGCTGTATCGCAGCCATTCGAATAGGACGACGCCGACGGCCGCGACGGTATGAGGCGAAGTCGCTACCTCCAGCGCGAAACCGAGAAGCGAGGCGGCGCCGGACTTCGTGCCGGCCTCCCCGCCGGTCGAACGGTCTTCGACAACGCGAAGGCCGTCGACGCGAGCGAGCGCAGTCTTGAGCTTTTGGGTTTGGGCGGCGGCCTCGTTCGGATTGCCGCCCGCGTCCCCGTCTACCGTGGTCAATTGAATGAGTGCCATGTCAGTTGCCCTTGTTCTGAATAAGACTCATTGTAACCGTTCCTAACGGAGTCTTAGCCTAGAACGGCGAGGCGGTAGAGGATGTGGGCGTAGATGCGGCTCATTTTGAAAAGGTGCTCGACCTTGAGCCGTTCGTCGGTTTCGTGGGCGTGGCCGTCGCCTTCCCAGCCGGTTCCGATGCTCACCGTATTGGGGATCGCCCGCGCATAAGTGCCGCCGCCCATGACGCCGGGTTTGCGGCTCTCTCCCGTTTCCTCCTCGTAGACCTCGCACACGGTCTTCACGAGCGGATGGTCGAGAGGGAAGTAGAGCGAGGGGCTGTCCTTGAACTGGCTCAGCTTGAATCCGCTTTCCAGCGTCGCCAGATGCTTTTCGCACATTTCCCTTAGCTTTTCGCCCTTCCAGGTCGTCGGATAGCGCACGTTGAACGTGAGGACGATGTGGTCTCCCGAGGTCTCCACAATGCCGAGGTTGTTCGTCAGGTCGTGGCTGACTTCGTCCTCGCCGTGGATGCCGAGCCCGGGGCCGCTGATATGGGTGGTTAGGAAAAGCTCCTGGAAATACTTTTGGCAAGAGAGAGGCGAGATTTCGTTCAGGAAGCGGAGGATACGGATTGCCGCATTGTCGCCCCCGAAGGGGAAGGAGCCGTGGCAGGCCTTGCCGATGGCCTGTATCTTGAGAACGTCTCCGTCCCACTTGAAAGTGAGGTTGCGATCCCAAGAATCGGCCAGTTTCGCTTCGACTTCCTTGCGAGCCGAGGACTTCACGCGGACCGAGGCCTCGCAGGAATCGATCACGATGTTTGGCCGTTGCCCCCCTTCGATGCGGATCAGCTCCATTTCCGCCCCGTCATTGAGGGGGAGCGTGACGATGAGGTTGGCGATCCCTTTTTCGGCGTGGTACAGGGGCCAACCGGAATCTGGGGCAACGCCGAAAGTCGGAGCCTCTTCGGTCTCCATGTAGCGGTGGACGCAGCCGAATCCGGATTCCTCGTTGCAGCCGAACACCTGACGGATTCGGGCCGGAATGTTCGGGAAGCACTCGTGAATGGCGCGGGCCGCGTAGAACGAGGCCATCGTCGGGCCCTTGTCGTCGGTCGAACCGCGCGCATAGATGTAGCCCTCGTCGATTTCCGCCCCGAACGGCTCATGCTTCCAACCCGGGCCTACCGGCACGACGTCGAGATGACCTAGGGACATGACGAGCCGGTCGCCGCTTCCAAACTCGGCCCAGCCGATATGGCCTTCCAATTCGTGGGTTTTCATGCCGAACTTGCCCCCAAGCTGCAGCGCGAAATCGAGGGCTTGCCGGTTCTCGGCCCCATACGGCGCGTCGGGAAGAGGCTGCGACTCGATCGAAGGGATCCTCAGCATCTGGATCGTGTCGTCGAGTAGTTCCTGTTCGTGGGCTTTCAGCCAATCTTGCAGCTTGGCGACCATCGGGTCCGGCATGCCGTGCAGGTTACCCGCCGGGGGATGATGGAGGTGATGGAGGTGAATGGGTGAATCGTGAATGCCGGGTCGGCGTTCGGAGGGGAAGGCAGCTCACCTCCATCACTTCCATCACTTCCATCACTGGTCACGGTAGCCGGCAAGCAAGGCAAAGCCCTCCTCTACACTCCCGCTCAGCGGGAACTCCCACCCGGGTAACTCTCATCATGCAAGCTTTTGTGCCTTTGGGAAAAAAGGCTGAAGCTGAGCTTCAGCACTCCGAGGGTGCTTCGCACGGGCTGACGCCTTGATGGGCTGAGTTAGCGTCTTATCCGAACGCCGAACGCCGAGCAGGGAACAGGAAGGAGAGGATCAGCACATCACCTCATCAGCCCATCAGGCCAATCACAAGTCCGTTCGATACTTGCGGATCAGGTCCAGGGCTAGGGCCTCGCCGTGCCAGCCGACCACGTCGACGTCCTTCTCTTCGAGCGTCTTGTAGACCTCGAAGAAGTGCTGCACTTCCTTGAGCGTATGGGGATTGACGCGGGTGATCGAATCGCGATAGCCGTATCGAGGGTCTTTCGTGGCGACGCAGAGAATCTTCTCGTCCGGCCCCTTCTCGTCCTTCATCTCGAGAACGCCGATCGGCTTCGCTTCGATGACGCAACCGGGAAAGGTTGGGTGGGATAGGAGGACGAGGACGTCGAGCGGGTCGCCGTCCAGGTAGTGAGTCTGCGGGATGTAGCCGTAATCGAAGGGGTAGAAGAGCGGCGAGTAGAGCACCCGGTCGAGCCTGAACGCGCCCAGCTCGGGATCGAATTCGTACTTGTTCGTCGATCCTCTGGGGATCTCGATGACGGTGTTGATGATATCGGGCGCTTGCTTGCCGATGGGGACGTCGAGGAGAGACATGGGATTGAGGATTGGAGGATTGGAGGATTGAGGATTGCTGGATTGATTGGATTGCTCGATTGCTCGATTGCTCGATTGCTCGATTGGAGGATTGCTGGGCTGAATTGGATTGATTGATTTTCGTGGGCCGGCTCGGTTCGTCAAGCAATCAAGCAATCCAGCAATCCCAGCAATCCTCCAATCGAGCAATCCCACAGAATCTCAGAGGGATCGGTCGATGAGCGCCGCGATTTGCGCTTTGGGCGCGGCGCCGACCATCGAATCGACGACCTTGCCGCCCTTAAAGACGAGGAGGGCGGGAATGCTCATCACGCCATATCGGGTGGCCAACTCGCCCTCGCGGTCGACATCGACCTTGACGACCTTCGCACGGCCGGCATATTCGGTCGCCAGTTGCTCGACGGAAGGACCGATCGCCTTGCATGGCCCACACCATTCCGCCCAGAAATCGACGAGGACGGGAACGTCGGAGCCGAGAACTTTATCGTTGAATTCGTTGGATGTGACTGCAAGGTTTTCTGCCATGTATCTTCTCCCTAGGGAAGCGTTCCTACATATACCTCACGAGGCCGGAAGCGGGGTCGTCTCAAATTGGAAGCTTCGCGTGTGACTTTGTGCCCCCGTGGGGGCGTCAATATTAAGTGGTCAGGTCGGTTACCCGATCTACTCTCTAGGAGGAATGGAGTTTTGAGTAAGAATTCGATAGCTCTGGCGCTAGGCTTGTGCGGTGTTCTTTTGCTTTCAACCGCTGCCCCGGCGCAGCATAAGCGAACCGTCCGACATCGCACGAAGGTGACCAAGAAGTCGACCGCAGCCGTGAGCGGCGCTGAGACCGGTCTTGTCGGCATCAAGCTTTTCGACACCGGACTCCGGATCGTGTCCGTCTTTGGATCGCCTGATTCGATCGAGGCCGTCACTCTCGGCGGCGGATCGGCGGGTCCTGGCGGCGGTGGCGCCGGCGGCGGCCGTGGCGGCGCGATCGTCGGTGGCGGTGGCAAGGGCGGCGGCGCACCCATGAATGCTCCGATTCCTCCTCCTCCCGGCGGCAGCTCGGACGTCCATGCTCCAAATCTGGGCAGCGATTTCGGCTTCGGCGACGGAGTTTTGGATCGACAGGGCAAGATGGGCGGCCAAGGCGGAATGAACCCCGGCTCTTTGACCGCGCCTGGCCAGACCGGCTCTGGGCCGATGAAGGGCGGCGGCGGCAATAACGGCGGCGCCGGCGGCGTCGGCGCAAGCGATAGCGACCGAGTCACTTATACGCGTTGGATTTACAACCGGAACGCTTCCAAGTACGCCTTTATCCTGGATAAGTTCGATCACGTCATCCAGTGCGAAGCTATCGGAATCCAGCCCGGCCGGGTGAAGACGCGCCGCGGCGTCACCTTCGGATCGAGCTTTGCGACGATTCTGAAGAAGTACGGCGCTCCGGACGGATACGAGATTTCCGGCGACAACATCGTCGTCCGGTATCTCTCCAAGGACAAGTGCGCTTTCCGATTGAGCCGGCTCGGCGAGAATACGCCGAGCGTCGTCACCGGTATCGTGGTGGCGGCGGGCAAGCGGTAAGCTCGGCTCGTGGTAGCCGATGAGCGAGACGAAATCCGAAGCCGGATCAATATCGTCGACCTCGTCGGCAAAACCGTCCTCCTAAAGAAGGCTGGGAAAAGTTGGAAGGGTCTTTGTCCGTTTCACGCGGACAAGAACCCTTCCTTTACTGTTGATCCTACTCTCGGCACCTATCGCTGCTGGTCTTGCGGCGAGCATGGCGATATCTTCTCCTGGGTCATGAAGACCCGCCACTTGGAATTCGTCGAGGCGCTTCGCTTTCTCGCCGATATGGCCGGCGTTACCCTCAACTCACGCGGCCCATCTGTTAGCAAGAGCGACAAGGCTCGCTGGGCGGCGGCGATGCAGGACGCCCTGTCTTTCTACCGAGAGCAATTGCTGAAGAGCGAGAATGCCCTCGGCTATTGTCAGCGGCGCGGACTGACGAACGAGGCTCTCTCCGAGTGGGAGATCGGTTACGCGCCGGACGTGAGCGATGCGCTCGCAAACCAACTCAAGCGGAAAGGCCATTCGCTGGCCGAGTGCCGCGAGCTTTACTTGGTCGAGGAAGATACGGTTGGCGGCTATTACGACCGCTTTCGGGGCCGCCTGATGTTCCCGATTCGGAATGAGAACAACGACCTCATCGCCTTTGGCGGCCGCCTGCTCGGGGACGGGCATCCGAAGTACATCAACAGCAGCGACACCCCCCTCTACAAGAAATCGCGCGTGCTTTACGGAATGAACCGGGCCAAGGACGCGATGGCGAAGGAAAAGCGAGCCGTTCTCGTCGAGGGCTACCTGGACGTGATTGCCTGCCACGCCTCGGGGGTGAAGTGCGCGGTTGCCTCGCTGGGGACGGCGCTGGCCGAGGATCACGCCAAGCTCCTCAAGCGGTGGTGCGAGCAGGTGATTATTCTCTATGACAGCGACGCGGCCGGGCAAAAGGCCGCCGACCGCGCCGTCGAGATCCTGCGAAACGAGGGGCTGCGGACCCGTATCGCGCTGATGCCGGAAGGAGAGGACCCCGACACGCTTTTGCGGACGGCCGGGCCTTCCGCGGTCCAGCACGCGGTCGAAACCGGCCTCCGGCCCACCGAGTACAAGGTCCGGAAGCTGCTCGCGACATCGACTCCAGACCAAGATGTGTTCTGGACCCAGGCCGTCGAAATCCTGGCCGACGCCTCGAATGAGATGGAGATGGACCGTTACGTCGTCGAGTTGGCGGCTCTGTATCCCGGCTCGACCGATCCGATCGCCTCCCAGAATGCGCTTCGCCGGGAGATCATGAAGTTCAAGAGACGGCGGCGGACGGCGCACGCGGACGAGGCGGTCCCGCGCCCGGCGACGCCGATGCTCTCAAGGGAGCTTCACGCGTCCGAGCTCGCCATCTTCCGGGGCTTGCTCGAACCGGGTGTCCGGCAACTCGCCTGGAACGTATGCGGCGAAGGGGACCTCTTCGTAAGCGAGTTGGGCGGGCAGACGGCCGCCGCCATCCGGGCCGCTTTTCCGAGCGGTCCTCCCTCGGAAAAGCCGTCGGTCTGGGTGCCGGCGATCGAGCCGGAGCATGTGCGGGAGGCCTTTTCGCTGGCCCAGCACGATCTCAGATTCGAAGGCATTACCGTTAGGCTGGTCGAAGACGCGGTCATGCGGCTCAGGCGCATTCAGAAGACTCGCGAATTGCAGCAGATCAAGAAGCAGCCGCAAGACAACGAGCGGCTGAAGGATTTTCTGAACAAACTAAAAGAACGTCACCAGAATCACAATCCCGATGCTTCGTGATCGGGTCGGTCGTCTGCTCAAGTTGAAGGCTTTCAAGGGCGAGATGTTGGCCGAACCTGCGCTGAACTTGACAAGACTCGCGAATGTTCGAGGTGTTTTGGAAAAGGTTTGTTATAGTGAACTTCGCCTTTTACAGTCGAATGAGGGCTCGACGGAAAGGGGGGAATCAGTTGCGCCAGACAAGGCGGGGATAAGGAAGTCGCCCTCAAAGAAAAAAATGGCGAATTCGCTTGCACTATCGCTAGCGCCCTCAGGACAATGCGGGGCAGCCTCTATCAATATTTCCAGGGTTTCGGCGACTGAGTACGAGCCGTACGAAGAGCCGGTCGATCTCGATCTGGTCGAAACGCAGCACGCGCTTACCACGGAGGGCGTCGGTCTCGACGACAGCGTCCGCATGTGGCTCAAGCGTATCGGCCGCATTCCCTTGCTAACCGCAGAGCAGGAGCTTGTCCTCGCCCGCCATGCCAAGCAGGGTTGCGAAGGCTGCAAGATGATGCTGATCGAGGCGAACCTGCGTCTGGTTGTCAGCATCGCAAAGAAGTTCACCAACCGCGGGCTTTCGATGCAGGACTTGATCCAGGAAGGGAATATGGGCCTGATTCGAGCGGTCGAGAAGTTCGACGCCGAGCGAGGTTTCCGATTCAGCACCTACGCGACGTGGTGGATTCGCCAGGCCATCTCGCGGGCAATCAGCGACCACGGCCGCACGATCCGGGTACCGGTTCACACGCTCGAAGCGGTCAACCGGATGATGAAGGCGGCCAACCACCTCCAGCAGCGCCTCGGACGCGAGGCGACCACTCTGGAGGTCAGCCAGGAGCTTGGCATCCCCCAGGAGCGCGTTCAGGACTTCCTGCGAGCCATTTCCGATCCGCTCTCCCTGGAAACCCCGGTCGGAGAGAGCGAGGATTCCTCGCTGAGCGAGTTCATCATCGATCGCGCCGAGGAAACGCCCGCGGAGAAGGCGGTTCGCGCCCTGATCCGCAAGCGGATCGACGCGATCCTCTGCACGCTCACCGACCGTGAGCGGGACGTGATCGTGATGCGCTTCGGCCTGATGGACGGGCAGCCGCATACCCTGGAAGAGGTCGCGCGCGAGTTCCAGGTCACGAGGGAGAGGATCCGCCAGATCGAGCAGAAGGGACTCAAGAAGCTCAAGCATCCGACGCGAGCCCGCTGGCTGCAAGAAGTCCTCGATTAGGGCAGGTGAAAGCCGGTTTCGGCCGGGAAGATAATCCAGCTCTTGACGAGTTTGGCTCTCTCTTCCTTGAGGGGCTCCAGCAGCAGCGGCGATCCATCGGCGTAGCGAATCTCGGCCCCGACTTCGCGCGCGATGCAGAGGCAAGCCGCGATATCGTGCAGCTTTTCGCGTAACCCGATCAGACCGCGGTACCGTTGCGCGGCCGTGTAGACGGCGTCGATCACGAAGGCGCCCGTGTGGCGCATTTTGCCCGGGATCGAGGAGTCGGGATACATGCGGAGGACTCGGTCCGCGCAGCTCACTAACTCTTCCGGCCGGATTTCGCCGGGAGGAATCAACGCAAGCTTTTGGCCGTTCAGAGTCGCACCGGCTCCTTGCGCGCCAAGATACATCTCGCCTAGGGCCGGCAGGTAGACGGCTCCGAGGAGGGTTTCTTCGCCCTTGACGAGGCCGACGCTGACGCCCCAGGTCGGCAGGCCGAATGCGTAGTTGGAGGTGCCGTCGATCGGGTCGACGCACCAGAGCCCCGCTTCGCCCTCAGGAGTGCAGCCATGCTCTTCGCCGTTGATTCCCGCGCTTGGAAGGATGCGAGCCAGCTCGCCCCGAAGAAAGGTTTCGACCTCGCGGTCGGCGGGGGTGACGATCGAGCCATCTGGCTTGATCTCGCGCGTCGCACCTTGCTGCGCCTCCTTCGCCATCCCGCCGGCTTCTCGAACGATCGGTTCAAGGTCTTGGAGGAGGCTGGCAGGTTCGGGCATCTGAAGAATTATGGCTCACCCGTAGACTCGATGGCCCGAAGCGGGTATAACAAGCCTTGCTCGCGGGAGTAGCTCAGTGGTAGAGCATCTCGTTGCCAACGAGAGGGTCGCGGGTTCGAATCTCGTCTCCCGCTCCATGATTTGAACCAAGAGGGTCGCTCGATGCGGCCCTTCGGCATTTATGGCTAAGGCGGCGGATGCAAAACAAGAAAGAGTTGACGGCCGACAAGATCTACTCCTACTTGCACGACGACGGCGTGCCGGCGTGGCCGGGCGAGATCGGCTTTTACAAGGAGCTCGCCCAAACCTGCTGCCGAAAAGGCGGCGCGATCCTCGATATCGCCTGTGGGGCCGACCGCGTCTGCATTCCTTTGGCGGAGGCCGGCTATCGGGTTGTCGCATTCGACTATTCGCCGAAGATGGCGGATGAGGCCAAGCGCCGAGGCGCCCACCTGGAGGGACTGGCTGTGAGCCAGGGGGACATGCGCGAGTTCGAGTTTTCAGGCCCTTTCGAACTTGCCCTCATTCCGGGGCATTCTTTCCAGTTTATGATCACGGCCGAAGATCAGAGGAGAGCGCTTGCTTGCATTTTCAGGCATCTGGCGCCGGGGGGCGTTCTCTGCATCCACGTCAGTGCCACCGATCCGAGGTGGATCGCCGACCAGATGACGAGATCAGAGCCGGAGACGGTTGGGAAGGTCCGCTATATCGAGGCCTTGGGAATTCACGTGAGGCGATTTCATCGGTGGGACTACTCGATCCCCGACGAGATTGCCACATGTACGATGGGATGGGATCACCTCGACGACGCCGGCACGGTCGTCGACCGTTATGCTCTGGAGCCGATGAGGTTGTGGTGCGTTTCGCGGCGCGCCCTGGAGCACGCTTTGCACATGGTTGGGTTCCGCGACATTCAATTGTTTGCTAACTTCGATCGAGCCCCCTTTGAAGGCGAGCCCCAGGATATGGTTTGGCTCGCCTCGAAACCGCTAGACTCTTGAAGGCAACGCTGCGAAGACCCATGAACCTATTTCTTTACAGACTCATCCCCCCGCGTCCCCAAACCTTTGCCTTCGACATGACGGATGAAGAACGGTTGGCCATGATGAAGCACGTTCAGTATTGGACCGAGCAGGCGAAGGCGAACAAAGTCCTCGTCTTCGGGCCCGTGGCCGATCCCGAGGGAACCTTTGGAGTCGCGGTCCTGGCTCTCGACGACGCCGACGATCCTGAGACGTTATGCAAACACGATCCGACGATCGAGGCGAATTTGGGCTTTACATACAAGCTGCACCCCATGCCGAAGTTCGGCATAGCGGCCGGATTTGCTCTTTAACAATTATTGCTGGGCATATTCCGTAGCATGAGTAGTCAAAGGAGATGAATCATGTCGACCCATACTGCCAACCTCGTTGAACAATCTTTCGCCGTCGTTTCTGGCCCTCAGCGGGAAGAAAACCGTCGCGTTCTTCAGCCGATCCTCACGGACCTGATCGCTTTCAGCTTGAACGTCAAGCAGCTTCACTGGAACGTGATCGGGCCCAACTTCCGGCCGATCCACCTTCACTTGGACGAAATCCACGACGATGTCGAGGAAGCCGTCGACAGCGTCGCGGAGAGACTGACCGCTTGCGGCCATAGCCCGTCGGGCACGGTTAAGTCAGTCGGCGCCGATACCGAACTTGTGGACGTGCCAACCGGCTTTATCCGGGACGAGGAAGTCCTCCTGCTCGCGGGCCAGCGCATGCACGAGTTGATCGGCCTGATCCGGTCCCGAATGGCGTCGATCGAAGATGTGGACACGGTCACTGCGGACTTATTGCATCAGATCGTCGAGAAGCTCGAGAAGCATCACTGGATGCTTCGAGCGCAAAGGGCCTAACTTTATTTTCGGCCCAAGGGGAGAAACGTTCGTGAATACCAAACCAAACAAAATCGTCCTGATCCACGGCCTGTGGATGACCCCGCTCAGTTGGGAGAAGTGGATTCAGCGCTACACCGATGCCGGCTACGACGTACTCGCCCCGGGCTGGCCTCGGATGGAAGGAAGCGTCGAGGAGATACGACGCAATCCGGATGCGTTGGCCGGGCTCAGCGTCGAAGAGATCGTCGAGCATTACGACGGGATCATTCGCAACATGGCCGAGCCGCCGATCATCATGGGCCACTCCTTTGGCGGCCTTTTCACGCAGATTCTTGCGGATAGGGGCTTGGGTGCGTCGGCCGTCGCCATCGCCTCGGCTCCGGTCAAAGGGATTCTGCTCCTGCCGTTCTCGACGCTGCGCGTCTCGTTTCCCGCTTTGAGCAACCCGTTCAATACGAACAAGGCGGCAGCTTTGACGGCAGACCAATTCCACTATGCCTTCGGCAATCTGCTGGGGGAGGAGGAATCGAGAAGAGTCTACGAGCGATATGCGGTTCCGGGGCCGGATCACGTCCTGTTCCAGGCCGGCTTTGCGAATTTCAATCCGCATGCCGCGACCACGGTCAACTTCCATAACGACGACCGGGCTCCGCTCCTGTTGATCGCGGGTGGGAAGGACCACATCTCGCCGGCCTCGGTGATCCGGGCCAACTACCACCTGTATCGGAAGTCGAAGGCCGTTACCGAGTACAAGGAATATCCGGAGCATTCCCATTACATTCTGGGCGAAACGGGATGGGAAGAAGTCGCGGACTTCGCCCTCGATTGGGCTACCAAGGCGGCCCAGGAGGATCGGAGGACGCCCGATCTGGCGGGCACCGCTCGATAGAATGGATTCGGGGCGGCATTGCCGCCCCGAATCGTAACGGAATATCGTCCGCGCGACGGATTATCCCTTCTTATCGTCGTCTTTCTTATCGTCGTCGCGCTTCGATTCGTCCATGCCCTTCTTAAACTCACCGACGCCTTTGCCGACGCCCTTCATCAGCTCGGGGATCTTTTGCCCGCCAAAAAGCAGGACGACGATCGCCAAGATGAGAATCAAATGCCAGGGTTGTAGTGCGCCCATAATGTCTTGTACGGATAGCTTACTCCAGTTGCTGCCGGTCGCTCAGTAATGACTCGGAAACTGGGGGGAAGTTCACTCCCCGTTGCCTGGATTCCCGAAGATTGCGTCGGCAGCCATTATGCTCGTCGTTTCTCCGTTGACCGAGCACATCAGTTGCCCTTCCGGACCGACGCCGAGCGCGATCGCTTCCGCGCCATCCAAGGTCCGGTACCGCTTGCCGGGCGTATGGTCGAACAGGCTCCAGACCGGCGCGATATCGCACCATTCGTTCGGCTCGGGAATCGAGGCGAGGCGTGCGATCAGAGACTCGGCAACGGCGACCGGCACATAGACGCCGCCGTGGACCATCGCTAGGCTGGCGGCAAATTCCTTGATCTCGGGGGGAAAGGTCCGTTGGTTCAGGTTGATCCCGACTCCCACGACCGGTACTCTCCGGCCCTTGTCGTCGACGACCAACTCGGTGAGGACGCCGCCGAGCTTGTGGCCATCTGAGACGAGGTCGTTCGGCCAAGCCACTTCGCAATGGAGGACGGCGGCGGCGGCGGCGGCGATCGCCATTCCGATCAGATATGGCTTCGGATGATCGGCGTAGGCCATAAAGGCCATCGACAACGTCAGCGAGTCGCCGGCCTGGCTGATCCACTCTCGGCCGAGCCGGCCACGGCCGAGGGTTTGGTTCGTCGCCAAGAAAACGCCGCCTCGCCCTCGCTTGACCTCGTTGGCGGCAAGGTCCTGCGTCGAGAGAACTTCCTCGTACCGGTGCCAAGCGCCATCTTCGAGGGGAGACTTCATTGGAGCTCCATGTGGAAGGGAAGGGCCGGCGCGGAGTGGGTGATCTGGCCCACGGAGATGAGATCGACCCCGGTCTGAGCGACCCCTTTCACCGTGTCGAGCGAGATGCCGCCGCTCGCTTCGAAAAGCACCTTTCCTTTGAATCGCTTGACGATCTCGCGCATCAGGAACGGGTCCATGTTATCCAGCAGGACGACATCGGCGCCAGACGATACTGCCTCTTCGACCTGCTTCATCGTGTCGCATTCGACCTCGATCTTCGTCATGTGGGAGGAATAGCGGCGCACCGCTTGGACGGCCTTCTCGATCGACCCGAGGGCGGCGATGTGGTTGTCCTTGATCATCGCGCCGTCGAAGAGGCCCATTCGGTGGTTGTGGCCGCCGCCGCAACGAACGGCGTACTTGTCGAGCATTCGGAGGCCGGGGGTCGTCTTGCGCGTATCGATGATGTGGGCTCCGGTTCCCTCGACCCGGTCGACGAACGCGCGCGTGAGGGTCGCGATGCCGCTGAGATGCATGAGGAAGTTGAGCGCGGTGCGCTCGGCGAGCAGGGCGCGCCTCGCCGGAAGCTTTCCGCTGGCGACGATGTCGCCTCGCCGAATCGCCTCGCCGTCGTTCTTCTCGATGTGGACATCGCAGCGTTCGGGATCGACCGGGAAAGGCGCGAAGAGATATTCGCAGACGCCGACTCCGGACAGCACCCCGTCGGCTTGAACCTCGATGTACCAGTCGACGAGGAGGTCAGGGTCAAGGCAACTGCCGGTTACGTCTCCGAATCCGGCATCCTCGTGCAGAGCCTCGTCCACCACGTCGAGCCAGTTGGCCGGCTCCGGTTGCATCCATACAGTCACGTGCAGTGTTTACCCGGCGCGGGTGGGGCCGTGGGGGGCTGAATACCAATGGGTTGTCGGGTGAGGAGATAAGGCGCGGGTTGAAGGCGGCGCCAGGAACCGCGAGCCATGACTTGCGAGCGCTCTAGCCTGCATGATTCGCGAAAGGTCCAAACAGGCCGCATCGTGCGAAATTCCCAGACCCGGCTGATGCCGGGTGCTCAGGGGCTGCTCATCAGAACCCCCCCTGAAACACATCGCCTGGAAGGCGATGCCACGCGTTCGCGAATCATGCAGGCTAGGCGGCTTCGACTTCGACGCCGCAACGGGCAGACAGTTCTTCGATCAGGAGATCGAAGGGGACTTCCATTCCGTTTCGCTGCCAGCCGACTGGAACGCGCAGGCGGCCGGCCGAGATATAGGCGTAGGGCTTTACCGTGAGCGTCGAGCCGCGGTTCAGAATGATCGTGGCGCGCTCGTTCTTGATCGAGATCTTCTTGATCTCGGTATAGGGAACCGTCTTGATGGAGTTGCCGGTCACGACGTCGAAGCGGTCGTCTTGCAGGACGTACTCGCTTGCCTCGGCCTGCTTGTGGAGGATGTCCGCCCAGGCGCTCTTGCCGAGATCGATCAGGGCGCCAACGCCCTGGCCGAACTTCGCGCCGGTTGGCGTGCCCGGCGCGAAGACGTCTTTGCCCTTCAGTTTCGCCGACTTACGGCTGGCTTCGGCCCCAGTTTCCAGCCAGCGGATCGCTTCGCCCGGTTTGTAGCGGATCGGTTCCATTATTCGGATTATATGGTGCCTCTCCGCCCCGCCTAGGACTTAGTTCGCGGCGGGGGCCTTTTGAGCCTTCGCGCTCAGGCACTGAACGCCGTGCGACTCGATGAACCGGATCTCGATGCCTCCGAATCCCACGTGATTGAGGAGGTAGAGCAGGCGTTGCGCGGTGTACCCCCACTTGTGATAGAGGCCGTCGTTATGCTGGTCGCCCCAAATCGCCTGGGCGTACAGGCCCCACTTATGCTTGGTTGAGTAGTCGTAGCTCGGGTCGGTGTAGGCGTTCATCTCCGGCGCTCCCAGGAACTGGGCGACGCACCACTGAATGTCCGGCACCTCGATGTAGGCGTAGCCGGTCGGTTTCAGGACGCGCAGGATTTCCCGGCAAAGGAGTTCGCCGTCCGAAAAGCCGAAGTGCTCCAGGACATGGAGAAGCTGGACTTCGTCCGCGTAATTGTCCGGAAAGGGAAGGACCGGGAACTCGGCCTGAACGACGTCGGGCGAAGCGGGATGCTTGTCGACGTTGACGTAGCCGGGCCGGATATCGCTTCCGCATCCCAGGTTCAAGCGAACGACTTTGGGAATCGTGTTGAGTTGCATGAGACTTAACCCTTAAGAGTCGGCTGATCCCAGCAATTTCAACAGGAGATGGTTCGTCGTTGCGCTTTTATGCATTGATCCGGACCCTGTTAACAATAATGGGGTGACATACACTATATATTTTCCTATTATTTGGCCTGACGAGCAAAGCTCGCAACCGAAATGGGGCCCGAAGGGGGAATCAGGCCAGTAGAGGCAAACGCCAAAACCAACGCCTGCGAAAGCCCTTCACATCACCGAAACCATGAAGCCAAGTACACTATCTGTTGCGCTCCTTATGGGCGCAGTTGCCTTAAGTCGTGCCCAGTCGATCATTTCGCCGAGCGGATACGGCGACGTCACTCCTCACACGTATAACGGCGGTATGGCCGCCGTCATCCCCGGAACCGGCGTCCAGGTATCCCTTCCGACGCCCCAAGCCGTGTTCAAGATCGATCTGCCAGCGGGAACAAACTGGACGGGCTACACGCACTTGCAGGTCACGGTCGAGAACACGGGCATGACGCTGCAGCCGATGTTCCTTGCCGTTGCGAGCACGGGGCTATGGTGCTTCACCCAGGTTCAACTTCCGCCGCGAACGACGAACACGTTCATCATGCCTCTCAATAACGCTCCCGTCATCGGAATGTATCGCCTGCCCCAGCCCTCGAACGACGGCGACTATCAGGTTTTCGCCGGATCGTCGGTGGACAAGCCGCGTGTGTCCTGGCTTATGGTCAAGTCCCCGGAAGGAATGATGCCGCTGCAAATCGTGATCAAGGACATGCACCCGATCGCGGCTCCCATCCCCGCAACGGGGATCGTGGATCGGTACGGCCAGCAAACGCAAGTCACTTGGCCCGGCAAAATTACTAGCGACTCCCAGTTGATGGCGGCCAACTCGCATCCGCTTTCCGGGGCCTATCCTTTTTCGGCGGACGTCTACGGCGGAGTGAACGGTACCGCTACATCATCGAGCGCCACCGGGCGCTGGCATACGGAAAAGCAGAACGGGGACTGGTACCTGATCGATCCTCTCGGAAATCGCTTCTTTAGCTCCGGCATCGTTGGGGCGGGCGCTTGCCCCCCTGCGATCGTCACCGGACAGGAGCAGGAGTTTGCGAATGGAGCCCTGCCCGCTCAGAGCGATCCCCTGGCCGTCCACTACTGGGTCGCCACCGATCCGAACAACGGTAACCAGGTCACGACTTACAATTTCTACGAGGCTAACGTCCAGCGCCGCGTGGGCGCCGCGTGGCGCTCGACCCTCGTCGACAGCACCGTCACGAGAATGCGGACCTGGGGCTTCAACACGGTAGGGCCGAGCTCCAACTTCGATTTCTATAAGCCGACGACGACGCTCGCCTTTACCGATATCGTCGCCATTTCCGGCGCCTATTCGACGATCTACGATCCTTCCAGCGGGTGGAAGATGCCGGACGTCTTCGATCCGGCATGGGCGGCCGCCGTTCCGACGAGTCTGGCCCCGCGTGTGACTTACCTGCAAGGGAACGCCTTCAACATCGGCATGTTCGTCGATAACGAGCTCCCGTGGGCAAAGCCGTTTTCTTCGGCGAACGCTCGCTACGGGCTCTGTGAGGATATCCTTCTCGCCGCACCCACTCAGCCGGCAAAGATCGCTTTCGTGGACTGGCTCCAGCAGCGATATTCGAGCATCGGCGCTCTTAACACCTCGTGGCAGACGTCGTTTACCGGCTTCGACGCGATTCTCTCGGCTTCGACGAGCCTTCCGCAGACGGTGCCGACGGGTATGGCGACGGATATGCAGGACTTCACGCTGCTTTTTGCCCGCCGCTACTTCACGACGGTGAGACAAGCCCTGACCCAACTCGGATATCAGGGCCTCTACATGGGATGCCGGTTCCTGTATTCCACGCCCGAGGAGCTTCAGGCGTGCAAGGAGTCGGCCGACGTCGTCAGCTTCAACGACTATTGCGCGACGCCGACCCGGTACCACGATGCGGTCCGGGCATTGGATGCGCCGCTGCTGATCTCGGAAGTCGGATTCAGCGCCTGCGATCTCGGGCGACGCCCAAGCGGCGAGAATTTGCTGACCGAGAAGGACCGGATTTGGTTCTACAACCGGTACGTGAACGACGCCCTGGCATGGCACAACCTCGTTGGGCTCCATTGGTACAAGTGGCAAGACGATGTGGTCTCAGGACGATTCTACGACCACGACAACTGCTGCCAGGGCCTCGTGAGCATCACCGATATCCCCTATTGGCAGTTCGTCAGCGCCGTAACGGCCGCGAACGGCTCGTTCCAGGCTCGCCTCCTCGCGAACCGTTAGTCGCCGGCGGGAAGAGGCTCCAAGACCGTTAAGAAGTCTTGGGCCTCTTTCTTTGCCGACGACAAAACCTGTAGGTTCGCGTAGACCCAAAAGGCGGCGCATGAAGCGATCCGCGAAATCAGGAGGAGAGATGCAATTTACCCAGCTTGGCCGGACTGGCCTGAAGGTCAGTCGCCTTTGCCTTGGCACGATGAATTTCGGCCCGAAGACGGCCGAGGAAGACAGCCACGCGATCATGGACCGAGCCCATGAGCACGGTATCAATTTCTTCGACACCGCAAACGTCTATGGCTGGAAAATCGGCGAAGGCTGGACCGAGCAGATCATCGGCAACTGGTTCGCCAAAGGAGGCGGGCGGCGTGAGAAGACGGTCCTCGCCACGAAGCTGTACGGCAAGATGGGCGAGTGGCCGAATACGAGCGGTCTCTCCGCGCTTAACATCCGCCGAGCCTGCGACGAATCGCTCCAACGGATGAAGACCGATTACATCGATCTCTACCAGTTCCACCACATCGACCGGTCCACGCCGTGGGAGGAGATTTGGCAGGCCTGCGAGACGCTGGTAAACCAGGGCAAGATCCTTTACGTCGGTTCCTCGAATTTCGCGGGATGGCATATCGCCCAGGCGAACGAGGCGGCGAAGGCCCGACATTTCGTCGGCCTCGTCTCCGAGCAATCCCTTTACAACCTCAACGCGCGGACGATCGAACTTGAGGTGATTCCCGCGTGCGAGAAGTACGGCCTCGGCCTGATTCCCTGGTCGCCGCTCGCGGGCGGACTGCTCGGCGGCGTCCTCTCCGGCGACGTCTCGCCAGACGGGCGCCGCGGCAGCGACCAGATGAAGGAGAACATCGAGAAGAACCGCGGGAAGCTGGAAGCGTGGGAGAATCTCTGCAAGGAGATAGGCGAGCGGCCCGCGGACGCGGCTCTGGCCTGGCTGTTGAACAACAAAGTGGTGACGGCGCCGATCATCGGCCCACGTACGACCCAGCAATTGGACGAATCGCTAAGAGCTCTCGAAATCACATTCGATCAGGAGACGCTTGACAAGCTCGACGCGATCTTCCCCGGCTACAAGACCGCGCCCGAGCACTACGCCTGGTAGGGCTTACCGCTTTTCGAGGACGACGCTTCCCAGCCAGGGATAGGCTCCGACCTTCGCGGTCGCCGCATCCGGATGGTCCTTGGCGGGAAGCTGCCTTCCGATCAGGGCGAGATCGGAGCAGGCGAGAACCCGGTTCCCGTTGTCGGTAATGGCTACGAAGCGATAATCGTTGTTCGCCAAGAGGCCGGAGACGACGGATTGCAGAGTTCGGTCCGAAATCTCAGGAGTTTGTCCCTTGAGAGCCAGCAGTGGATGCAACGCCGCCGCGACTCCGGCGGCGGTTTCCTGGTTCGCCTGGCGCTCGACGAAGGCGATATGCTCCTGGTTCGTCGCTTCTGCCTGGGCGAGCTTGCCGTCGAACGAAGCCTTTAGGTTTGCCGAGGCGACCGTAAGAGCGACCGTCCACATTACGCAGGCCGTCAAGATCAACAGGGCCGTGTAGAAAGCCCACGGCTTCGTCCATTTGGGTTGGTTAACGTTCTGATTTGCGCCAATGACTGCCATCGCAGCCTCCTTATGCGGCCACCTCCGGTCGCGTGGCAAAGCGACTTTCCGCCAGATGCTTGATCGTCAGCATCATCTTGCGCTCCATGATGAAATGGGCCGGCTCGGTCACGAGAAGGTCTCCCAGCCTCCCGAGACCTTTATGAGTCCGGGCGCGCAAACGGACGATAAACCGCGTCTTGTTGTTGCCGAGGTCTTTTAAGACGAAAGCCCAAGTCGCCTGGTTCGGACTCTTCAGGTCGATGCCGACGACCATGTGATTCCCGGTGTCGAGCATCTCGATCGGCGACGGCGGGAACTTGGGATGAAATCTGATGACGTCGCCTTGCTGGACTTCCTGCCATTCCGGATGGATCTCGGTCGCGTTATGCATGTCGCATCCGACCAGATTCTCCAACATCGTGTAGCTATAGAAGCCGCCCCGGCCTTGGCCGAGCTGCGCGATCCACGGCCAAACGTCGAGAACCGGAGCGTCGATGGTGATGGCGTGGGTCGCGACTACATCCGGCTCCTCGATGAAAGCGTCGCCGGGCAGATATCCCTCGGCTTCCTTCTTCGTCGCTCCCCAATGCAGGTGCCTCGGACGGATCACTAGAAAATACGTCGCGGCGGCTGCGGCGATCCCGGCAGCCGTCCAGATTGCACGTTTCTTAACGTTGCCGCAGTTCTCCTTCATACCCTGAGTGTCCCTTCAGGTGTAGCCATGTTGCAAGACCGTGGTTATGATGTCAGGCGAAGGTCGTACGAGGTTGGCCGGACGGTATCTTCGACAACGTGCGCTGGACCGAACGAGATTGGGAAGGGAAGATACTGACGAACGAGCGGGTCGAGGCGATGGAGCGATGCCGCTTCGTCAAGTGCGATTTTCGCGGGGCGCGACTTTCGGAACTGGAAACTCAAAGCTGCACGTTTGAGGAATGCGACTTCGGGGGCGCGAATATGTCTTCTTCGAAGCATCGAGGAACGAGCTTCCTAAACTGCGATTTCAGCGGCGCGGACCTCTTTGGGGCCGACGTCGAGCATTGCCGAATGGTGGGCTGCGTATTTGCGGACGCCGTGCTCACGGCGGCTCGCATGAAGGGCGGAGACTGGTCCTGCTCCACCCTGCGGATGCAAGAACTCGACGGCTTCGATTTGAGCGAGATGAAGCTTGCCGGCGCGGATATGTACGGTTGCAGCCTCGTTAAGGCGAACCTGCGGGATGCGAACCTCGAAGGCGCAAACCTCCAGCACGCGAAGCTGAGGCAGGCGGACCTGCGAGGTGCGAACATCGCGCGGATCGACTTTCGCAACGTCGACGTGAAAGGCGCGAAGATGACCGTCGATCAGGCGATTTTGTTTGCCATGAGCTGGGGGGTGGAGATGGGGGAGTGAGGGATCGGAAGGTTGAGGATTAGAGGATTGGAGGATTGAGGATTGGAGGATTGGAGAGGAATATGAGTTCGTCTGGCAGCTTCCAACATCGATGGGACTTCACCGTCCTCACAATGCTCACAATCTTCTAATCCTCAACCTTCGATCCTTCAATCCTCTAATCTTTCACCCCCCACCACCGCATCCGCCTCGACCTCCACAAGCAGGTCCGGCCCGATGAGGCGGCTGATCTCGATCATGGATGTGGCGGGGCGGATGGCGCCGAAGAATTCTCCGTGAGCCTTGGCGACCTGTTCCCATTGGGAAATGTCCGTCACGAACATGCGGGTTCGGACGACGTGGCGGAGCTCTGCTCCGGCTTCGTTGAGGGCCGCTTCAATGCGTTGGAACGCCTTGATCGCCTGGAAGTAGGCGCTCTCGGGATCGACCGGCTTGCCCTCCGCGTCGGTACCGACCGTGCCGGAGACGAAGACCATGTTTCCGACTCGGACGGCGCGGGAAAAGCCGACCGGTCCCTCCCATGGGGACTCGGAGGAAATAAGCTGGCGATCCATGGCCAAGGCTACCAAAGATCGCCGACTCCGAACCGGCCTCCTTATCTGCCGGCGTGCTTCTTGGCGAGAGCCTTTTCCAACGTTGGAACAAGTTGGTCGCCGCGCAACTCGTTGCCAGAGGCGAGAACCTCGCCGGTGTCGCCGTCGACGAGGAAGGCGGCTGGAATCGATTGGACGACGTAGAGCTTCGCGATTTCGGCATCCCAGTACTTGGCGTCGCAAATCTGCGGCCACGGCATGTTCCAGTCCTTCGTGAATTGGGCCAGTCCCTTGGCCGTATCCTGGTTGTCCAGGCTGATGCCGAGGACGTCGAAGCCTTGCGAGTGGTACTTCTCGTAGGCCTTGGCCAGGCCCGGAATCTCGCCCTTGCAGGGGCCGCACCAGGTCGCCCAGAAATCGAGCATGACCAGCTTGCCCTTATAGCTGCTCGGGAAGGAGACTTGATCTCCTGCCGTCGTCTTCATGGTGAAGGGAAGAGCTTTCTTGCCCATGCTCAGATCGGGCGGGGGAAGGACTTCGGCGACGGTCTGCGTCGACTTACCGATCGTGAATCCGGTGCCGGAGATGCCGGAGATTTCGTAGGTTGTGCCTCCGATGTTAAAAGGCTTGGAAACGTCGTAATTTTCGCCACGGTTGTCGAAGCGGCCGTTACCGTTGACGTCGATGAGCAGATGGATGCCCGAGTCCTGCGACTTGCCATCGCCGCTTGGGGCCGGTTGCATCATAAAGCCGGTGGCAAAGTAGTCGGCGAGCAGCACCTTGTAGGTCTTCCCGTTCAGCGTGATCTTGCCTTGAGCCGCGTAGTCGCTGTAGTAGAGGAGGATATTGGCGAGGGCCGCTCGAGACTTCTCGTTCTTGTCGAATTTGTAGCAGCCGAGGGTAACCGCCGCGTCTTTGCCGCCGATGGGAATGTTCACCTCCATGCTTCCCCTGTACATCGTGTACTGCTTGGTATCGGGCGGGTAGGGAGACGGCTCCCAGTTTGGGGCCGGGTCGTCAGTCAGATCCCCGTTACCGTTCGCATCCATATAAAGCTTTTGGCTTGCGCCATCTTCGTCGAGGATGACGATATGCTTGCCTCCGCCGATCTGGAGGACTCCGTACATGGGGCTCTTCGTTGCGGGAGCGTTCTTCAAACCCTCCGGCTTGTCCTTCGAGAGTTGGAGGCGCTGGGGCATGTAGCCGCCCATCATCTTCATGCCGCCGGCAGTGACCGGCGTCAGCAAAACCTGGTCGGCCAAGGCAAATGCCGGGCAAAGGGCGAGGGCGGTTAATATGGCGGCGGATTTCATGATTGGCTTCCTCAATTCTCCTGATGATACGCCTTCGGGCTCAGTCGGTGCCGACTCGCGTAATTCTCAATCAAAATAGGCCCATGCGTTTCAAGGCAAGAGAGGTGGCCATCTCGAGGTTGCTCCCAGGGCTCCCGCCGGCACGGTTTGTCGCCGCTCTGGCTCTGGCTGCCGTCGCTTGTTCGTTCGCACTGGCACAGAATCCTGACCTCGTCTTCAACATCGACGGGCGGATGCAGTTTCTGACCGGATCGGAAGGTCCGACTTTTGTGCGGTTCTACGACAACCTCGGACGGCATTCCGTGGGTTCGATCACCTTCTTTACCGAAGTCGGCTTTCAAGGCTACGTTTCCGAGAAGTTCGAAAAGATCCCCAACGACGCCGACCGGGACTCGCTGGATCAGTATTACATCGAAGATACGGGAATCTGGCGAGTCGGAAAGCAGTATTTGCCGTTCGGCTCGGGCAAGTTCTTCCACGACAGCGTTCTCGCCGTCCGCGGCGATACCCAGCTTGTCGTCGAAGGTCTGCCGATCGTGATCGCGGCGTGCGACAACGGCAGCGGAAGGCAACGCGGGGTTGTGGCCCGGGTTGGCTCTCGCCTTGGCTTCAGCCTCGCCTTCGGCACCCATTTCGGCATCAACGCGACCTCCTTTACGCTTGTGCGCCGCCCGGAGGATTCTCCCGGAGTCGGCCATGGCTACAAGACGATGCTCGGCATGGACTACACGAAGAACGTCGGCTCTCAGTTCGACGTGGGCGGTGAGTTGATTATCGTGCAAGACGGGAACACGCCGGAGGATCACAACGACACGATGTTCGACGTGAGCGCCACCCTCAAGGGCGATTCGCGCCGCCAGATCACGCTGGGCTGGACGCGAGATAATGCCCAAGGCGCCGACTTCTATCGCTTGATGGGGAGCTTCACCTTGTCTCGTTATCTCATCCTGGAGCCGATCATCCGGTATCGGAACGACTCGCTCTTCGATGCCGGCCTGTCATTCCATTTCAAGTTCTGATGAGGCCGTTCCTGCATCCGGCGCCGATTGCCTGTCTGCTGATCGCGGTTGCCGGCGCGGTTTTCAGGAACGTTCCGATGGTCGTCCTGGGCCTGCTTTGCGGTATCGCCGGCGTCGGATTGCTTTCGGCTCGAAAGGGGTCCGACGAAATCGACTCTTTGAGCTCGGAAGCTCGGTCCCTCCTTCGCCCCGTGCAAAGATTGGTCGGCGATATCGGGAGCGTTCGCGACCAGAACGGCTCGTCCCAAGCCGTCCAGATATTGGGAGGCGAGGCCCTTGCCGATGGCAACGAGTTTCTCGGTCGAGCCGCGCGCGCGTTGCTCACTCGCGAGCAAGGCAAACGTCTTCTCCGCGAGCGCGACGGCATCGAGAAGGAGCTTTCGGCGGCGCGGATGAATCTGGAATTTGCGACGGAATCGGAAAGGCGTATGCTCGAGGAGAAGATCCGGACTCGCACCGCGAACATCGAGCGATTGGCCGAGGTCGCGCGCGGCATGAAGGCCGTCGAGATCGGCTTGAGCGAGGCCGAGGCGGCCCTTGCCACGATCAAGGCGCGACTTGCCGCGATGACGACGGGAGAACGCCTGGCGGACGCCCCACGCGAGGACATTCGGGAAACAATCACACGGCTGCGCTCGATCGCTTCGACTTTCGATGAGACCGAGAAGGCGTTCGGCAAGGAGTAACGCCGCCGATTTGCCCTCAATCCGTGGGCCTGCTAGCGATAAACGACGTCCGACTTGGTACCCTTTAGCCCCATGGGCACCGCGCGGAGGGCATACGATCTCTTAAGGGGTTACGTCAATCGCGAATACGACCGAATCCGAGGTGTCGATCTCGACGACGCGGAACGTGAATTGAACGACTCCATGCAAGGATATATGCCGCCCAAGAAAGCCTCTTCCGCCTCTTCTTCAAGCTCGCAGCCAGCCGAGCAGGTCGATCCCGCCCAGGTCGCGGCAAGCCGAGAAGAGCGAGCGCGCCGAATTCTCGGCGTCGGGCCGGAAGCCACGTTCGACGATATCCGGCGCTCATTCGAGCGGCTCAGCAAGCGGGGCGACCCGAACCGCTTTCCAAATAACTCGGTCGAGCGAGAGCATGCCGCGGCGATCCAGAAGAGCGTCCAGTGGGCCTACGCGGTTCTAACCGCCAACATCGACTCCGTCGAGAAGCGTTTCCGCTCGCTCGAAATCGAGTAGCCGCTGCCCTTGCGCGAGATATTCGACGGCCAGCTTCAGGGCCCGGCGCTGCGGCGAAGGCATCGGAAGGTGCTTCAGCTCTTCCAGCGAATACCACTGAAGACCAGCCGGCGCGCTTTGGGTCGAGATCGATACGGACAGCGCGATCCGATGGCGGGTTACGGTGTGGCGGACGACTCCGATTGGATCGCCCTCCCCGATCGGGAATCGCCACATGCCTTCCCACCATTCCCCGCGCGGAATCTGTTCGAGACCGAACCGACCATCCACGAAGTGAACGCGCGCGGCGTGCTTGACATGGATCGTTTTCGGCTTGGCCGATACGACCGGCAGCCGACCCTGGGCGCTTTCGCGGCTGGCGAAGCAATCGACGGCCAGAGGGCAGGCGCCGCACAGGGGTTCGCGCGGCTTGCAGACGGTCGCACCAAGCTCCATCATCGCCTGGTTCCAATCCCCTGGGCGATCGGGCGGGACTTGGCGTTCGGCCCATGCCCAGGCGGCGCGAGTCAAGGGAGGTCCTGCGAAATCGCAGCCGGCATAACGGGCAAAGACCCGCTCGACGTTGCCATCCACGACGGCCACCGGCTCGCCCTGGCTGATCGAGGCGATGGCGGAAGCCGTATATCGGCCGACTCCCGGCGCCTTGATCCACTCGGCGGCGGATTGGGGAATGCCGTGCTCGACCGCCCACTTCGCTCCCTGCAACAACATCCGGCAGCGGCGATAGTAGCCGAGGCCTTGCCAGACCGAGAGAACGTCCGGTTCGGCTGCCACCGCGAGAGCTTGAACGGTCGGAAATCGGCGCATCCAGCGCTCGTAATAGGGAATGACGGTCGCGACCTGGGTTTGCTGAAGCATGATCTCGCTCACCCAGACGGCGTAAGGGTCGCGCGAGCGGCGCCAAGGGAGGTCGCGCTTGTTCGCGTCGTACCAGGCGAGCAGGGCCTCGCGCCTAATGGCTGACAAGGGGCTTGCAGAATCCGAAGCTCTGGAGGGTCGCTTCGGGGTCGTTGCTGCTCGTCAGCGCCCGGCCGATCACGAGGTAGTCCGCGCCGCTCTTCAGCGTCGATGCCGCGTCGCCGGTTCGAATCTGGTCGTGTTGCTCGCCTCCGGGGGGCCGGATGCCAGGCGTCACGATGATGCCTCGTCCGCCGATTTCGGTACGGATCGACGCGACCTCGTGAGGAGAGCAAACGACTCCATCCAGCTCATAGTCGATGCCGAGGCGGGAAAGGTAAACCATATGCTCTTCGAGGTTTCGCGCCACGCCGAGGTGGTCGGTGAGAATGTGTTGATCGAGCGAGGTCAGAACGGAGACGCCGACGAGCAAGGGGCGGGTGTCGACGCCGTACGCTCTGGCTTCTTCAACGGCGGCCTGCATCATCGCCGGTCCGCCCGTAATGTGGAGCGTCATCATCCAGACTCCGTGGCGAGCGGCCTCCCGGACGGCGAGGGCAACCGTGTTGGGGATATCGTGAAACTTCAGATCGAGGAAGATTCGCTCGGCGCCGGCTTCCTTTAGGCGGTCGACGACTTCTAGGCCATGGGGAAGGGTGAGGGCGTGGCCGATCTTAAAGGAACTAATGCACGGGGACAGCTTGCGGGTCAGCCGCAAGGCCTCGTCGAGATTTCCCGTATCCAATGCGCAGATGACTTGCCGAACCACTTCCTCAACCCCCTAAAATCGCTACTCTATTATCAACCTAAACGGCTGATCCGAGACTTGGCTTCTGAGAATTTTGTGAGAAAGTGAACTTTTTGTAGTGCTGAGGCCGTCGCGCGGTCTAGCCTTCGGCCTTAACAATCGATCCTTGGTCCTGGATGACCTGGCTTAGCTTGGATGCACGTTCCGGTTTCGTCTGGGCCATCGTCTGGAGGATTTCGGCGACTTTGTCTGCGTTCATGTGCGCGAGAACGCGAGCGAAATCCTCGTCCTTCCACTTTGCGGCGATCTTCAGAAGCTCGGGGGTTTCGATGTTGTCCCAGACGGCGGCCAAGGCATCCGCGCCCTGCTCGATGTCCTTCTGCGGGCCTTTCGACAGGGCCTTCTTTGGAGGCGTCTTCTTCGCGGGAGTCCCGATGGGAGGCGGCTTTGACGTCTCTTCCTTTTTCACGACGGGCTTGCCGTCCTTCTGGGCGTACATCGCGCTCGCGCCTTTCAGAGCCTTCTTGGGGGTGAGGCCGGGAATCTGGATGACGCCCGTGAACCCGAGCCCGGCGACGACGCCGATAATGACGACCGGCGCGAGGATCAGAAGCCATTTCACGGCTGGGACCTCTTGGCGTTATAAAGCGCCATCACTTTCTTGACGTAGTTCTGGGTTTCCGTGTAGGGAGGGATGCCTCCATACTTCTCGACGGCTCCCGGGCCTGCGTTATAGGCGGCGAGGGCGAGATCGAGCCGTCCCGGATACTTCGCGAGGAGTTGGGCAAGCTGCTTGGCTCCTCCCATCAGATTTTGTTCGGGATCGAAGGGCCGCTGGACTCCAAGCTCCCGCACGTTGTCCGGCATTAACTGAGTCAGGCCCATCGCGCCGGCCCGCGACCGGCAGTTCGGATCGTAGCTGCTTTCGGTCGAGACGAGCGCATCGAGGAGGTTCGGATCGACGCCATATTCGTTTGCCGCCTTGTCGATCAACGCCTTGATGGCGGGCGGCGCCTGGTCGGCGGTAAGGCTTATTCCGAGGGACTTGGGATCGAACGGGGCCAAGCCGTCTCCTCCGGGCAGATTGCCGGAGAGACCCGAAGTCTCGGGAGGCAACTGGAAGGTTGGGGCGAGTTGCGCCTGCAGCGCCTGCAGCCGTTCCATCATTCGCTCCTGTCCGATCGGTTGGATATCCAGGTCGATTTTCATCTATGCGCCTCGTCTGAGAACCGCCCACTCGTCGAGCTCGGCCTGCTCTCGCCTCGTCTCTTCGAGCTTCCAGTCCTCGTAGCTCTTGTCGCGCAGCTTTACGATCGTCTCAAGCTCACGTTTCTTTTCTTGCCATACGTTGAGGGCCTTCTCCTCCTCGGTCTTGAGGACGTCGATCACGAGGATTTGGGCCTTCTCGTCGTCGTCGAGCGATTGGAGGGTGATCTCGAGCAATTGGCGCGCTTCGAGCGTGTCCGCTTTTCGATGGAGGCACTCCTTCCGTCGCTCGTCGACGCCGGAAAGAACCGCTTCGGCTTCTAGTCGCGCGACGCGCGTCTCCAGGTAGGCCTCTTGCGCCCAGTTCTCCATTGCCTGCCGGTATTCCAGAACCTTCTGGAGCCGGAATTCAAACTTCTTCATACGTAAGCTCCTGCAATCTGTTCAGAGACTCCTCGAACGGAGTGCCGTCTGCCTTTCCCTGCCTAAGGAATCCATTGATACGGTCCCATTTCGCAATCGCCTTGTCGGCAACCGGCTTGGTGCCCGCCTTGTACGCGCCGATACTAACGAGATCGGCGACGTCGTCATAAGCCGCCAGCCATTCTCGGACCTGGCGCGCACATTCCACCTGGCTCGGATCGACGACGAACGGCATCGTTCGGCTCAGGCTCTGGAGAACGTCGATCGGCGGATAGTGCCCTCGGCTCGTCAGCCGCCGGTTGAGCACGATGTGCCCGTCGAGGATGGATCGGGAGGTGTCGGCGATCGGCTCGTTCGTGTCGTCGCCTTCGACGAGGATCGTGTAGAGGGCCGTGATCGAGCCGCAGTCGCTGTTGCCGGCTCGCTCCATGAGGCGGGGGAGGAGGGCGAAGACGCTCGGCGTATAGCCTTTGGTGCTGGGCGGCTCTCCGATGGCGAGGCCGACTTCCCGCTGGGCCATGGCGAAGCGGGTGACGCTGTCCATCATGAGCAGCACGCTCTTGCCCTGATCCCGGAAGCTCTCCGCGATGGCGGTCGCGGTGAGAGCGGCTTTGATCCGGACAAGGGCCGGCTGGTCGCTCGTCGCGCAGACGATGATGCTTCGGGCGAGGCCATCCGGGCCGAGGTCGTTCTCGATGAATTCTTTCACCTCGCGGCCGCGTTCGCCGACGAGCGCGATCACGTTGACGTCCGCCTCGCAATTGCGGGCGATCATGCCGAGAAGCGTGCTCTTGCCGACGCCGGAGCCGGCGAAGATGCCCATGCGTTGACCCTCGCCGAGGGTCAGCATTCCGTCGATGACGCGGACCCCAGTCGCCAGCGGCCGGTTGATCATTCGCCGGTCGAGAGCGTTGGGTGGGGAAGCGAGAATCGGATAATAGCCGGAGACATCGAGGTCACCCAGATTGTCGATCGGATTTCCGAGGCCGTCGATCGTCCGCCCGAGCATTCCGAACCCGGTCGGCACCTGCAGACACTTGCCCGTATTCTGGACGAGCGATCCCGGCTCGATACCGTCGAGTTCGCCGAGCGGCATGAGAAGAACCCGATCTCCTCGAAAGCCGACGATTTCGGCGGACAGCTTGGCCTTGCCCCCCTGACCTTGGGCTCTGGTTTCGACGGTGCAGAGATCGCCGATCCTCCCGGCAGGGCCGCTCGACTCGATGACGAGGCCGACGACTTGGACGACCTTGCCATGGATGGTGTACGCGGGCGTGTCCGCGAGGGCTTTGCGCAAGCGGGGAAGGGTGATCGCGGGTGTCACGCGACGTCCTCCAGGCCGCCCTCTAGAATCCGAAGGCGGGTTTCGACGGTCGCATCGACGACTCCCCGCTCGGTTTCGACGATGCAGCCCCCGTCGATCGACGCGTCGCCGACGATCTCGATGCCGCGCAGGGAAGCCGTCGCGGCGAGCAATTCCTCTCTTGCATTGCTGAGAATCACGGAATCGAAGGGATTGACCCGAATCCGGGCCTTATTCGCTTCGCTAATCTGTTGGAGGGCCTCCTTCGTGGTTTCGATCACGAAGGATCGGTCGAGATGGAGCTGGGCTCCGATGAGCGTTTTCGCGACTTCCAGCGCGATGGCTTCGACCTCGATCTCCGCGTTGGCGAACCATTCGGCGATCGTCGCTTCGAGATCGTCGTGCACCTTTTGAAGCTCGACGCCGAACGCTCGCAGCTTCTCGGCTTGCTGCGTGGATGCTTCCGCGTACGCCTGGTCGAATCCGGCCTGATAGCCCATCTTCTGGCCGACCTCGAACCCTTCGTCATGCCCCAGGGCAAAGCCCTCGGCTTTCGCATCGTCGATCGCTTTCTGCCGGAGAAGGGCAGCCTCGTGCGCCGATCGCTTCTTTGGCGTCGGCGGCACCGCGATCTCTCCAAGAGTCGCCGTGAAGGACTGCGCCGCGACGGAACCGCTCCGGAAAATGAAGGGCTTAGACAAGAATCTCTTCCTCGCCCGTTCGGCCGATCACGATTTCGCCGGACTCTTCGAGCCGCCGGATTACGGAGACGACCTTCTGCTGAGCTTCTTCGACGACTCTCAGCCGAACCGGTCCCATGAATTCCATGTCCTCCTTCAGCATCGCGACGGCGCGCTCGGACATGTTCTTGTAGATCTTTTGCTGGACTTCGCCGCTGGTTCCCTTGAGAGCCGTCGCCAGCTCCTTCATGTCCACGTCCTTCAGGACCGTCTGGATCGCACGGTCGTCGAGCTGGACGATGTCCTCGAAGACGAACATCATATTCTTGACCGCTTCGGCGAGCTCCGGATTGTTTTCCGTGAGGGAATCCATGATGAGGCGCTCCGTCGAGCGGTCGACGCGGTTGAGGAGGTCGACGAGGGCCTTCGGGCCGCCGGCCTGGGTCATTTCCTGCGAGATGAGGGAGGAAACCTTCTTTTCGAGGACCTGCTCAACCTTGCGAATGACTTCCGGAGGCGTCTGGTCCATCATGGCGATCCGCGCCGCCACGTCGGCGCGCATCTCGGGGCCGAGCTTGGAGAGGATCATCGCCGCGTTGTTCATCGGCATATAGGCGAGAATCAAGGCGATGGTTTGCGGATGCTCGTCCTGAATGAAGCTGAGAACCTGGCCTGGGTCGGCTTTTTTGAGGAAGTCGAAGGGCATGACTTGCATCGCGCTGACGATGCGCTTGATGACCTGGTCTGCCCTGTCGGAGCCGTATGCCGATTCGAGAACGCGGCGCGCATGCTCGATGCCGCCCTCCGCGATGTACTCCTGCGCGATGGCGACTTCGTAGAATTCGGTGATGACCGTGTGGCGCTGGTCGGGCGTCACCTTGTCCAGTCGGGCGAGCTCGAGGGACAGCAACTCCATCTGCTCCTCATTCAGGTGCCGGACGACCTGGCCCGCCAGCTCAGGGCCGATGACCATCAGCATGACAGCCGCCTTCTGCCGATTATTTAGCTCGTCTTTGGCCTTTCTCATCTGCGGATTCCTTCTTCGATTAGCCAGCTCTTAACGAGCATCGCGACCATTTCCGGCTTCTCATTCGCCATCTTCTTGATCTGCTCGAGCGGAACGTTGATCTTTGCTTTAATGCTCGGGATGTCCTCGACCGAGATTCCGGACTCTCCGGCCTCTTCGATCGCCGCCTGGAGCTGCTCCTCGCTGATGCCGGCTTCCAGGGCCTTTTGCTTGACGATTTCCGGTAAGACAAATCGGTTTGCCGCATCCAAAGACTTGGCTCCGGCGATAGCCTGGCCGGCAAGGGCCTGGAGCGTGCCGTGCGGCGACATCGAGAGAGCCGGGCCGCCCGCTGCGACGAGCATCGGCGCCATCGGCCGTCCGCTCAGCTTGCCGATCGATTTCATCACCAGGAAGCCGACGAGGATGAGCGCGGCGATGGGCAGGATGGAAAGGATCTGCTGCATCCGGTTGCTGCTCGAAGCCGCGTCTTCGGCCTTTTTGGCGACGTCGGCCTGACTCGTATCGAACGGGTAGGTGACGACGGTGGCCGTAAAGCCCGGCTGGTTCTGGAAGGAGCCGAGGGACGCATTTGCGAGGGAGACGATGGGGTCCTTCGGATCGGAGGGGTTGACGACGATCTTGTCCGTCTTGTTGACGAGGACGGTCACCGCCATGCTCTTGAGGTCGCCGGTGGCTTTTTGAATCTGCTTGTCGGTGGTGTCTTTGGCGAATTCGGACGCGGTCTGCTTTGCCTTATAGGCCGTCTGGCTCCCCCCGGCCGGATTGGCTCCTCCGGTCATCGCCGGGGCGCTATCGGCGGGGTTGTTGCTGGAAAGACCGGAAGCTCCACTGCCCAGGCCGTTGCCCCCGAGAGAGCTGTTCTCGTCGATCGATTTGGAGGCGAGAGGCTTGCCGGGGCGCTCGGTGTGGATCACGTCGGATTCCTGGCTGGTGTCCAGGGAGAGGTCGACCATCGCGATGGCGTTCCCTGGGCCGAGCATGCGGTTGAGGGCTTCTTGGAGCTCGTCCCGCCGCTTGCGGGCCTCGCGCTTTTCGAGGTCGAGGCGGTTGTTGGCGACGGTCATGCTGTCCTGCATGTCCTGACCGTCCCAAAGAGCGCGGCCGGTGCGAGTGAAGATCGTCACGTGGCTCTTGTCGAGTCCCGCGACGCCGGCAGCAACGAGATTGGCCATCGCCCGGGCCTCCTCTTGCGTGACCTGGCCGGTGGATTTCTCCGAGACGGTCACGTTCGCCATGGCCGCCTTCTTGTTGCCTTCGAACGGCGAATCGACGGCCGGGGTGACTTGGACGGTTGCACTGTCAACGCCGTCGAAGTACTGGATCGCCTCTGCAAGCTCGCTCTCGACGATGGCGTTGACCTGGCCGTCGACGACCTTGGTGTCGCCGAACGGCGAGACCTTTCCGAAGTCCTCGACGAGATGGTTGCCGCCCTTCGGCATCTTGCCCTTCATAGCGAGGCTCGCCCGGGCTTGAGCGACCTTATTGCTCGGGACGCGGATGTTCCCGTTGTCGTCGAAATCAGACTGGATGCCCATCGACTCGAGCTCCGCGGCCACAGTGCCGGTGTCCGCCGGATCGAGATTCGTAAAGAGGAGCGACATCTTCGGCCGAGAGGCGAAGACAAAGGTTCCCACAAGGAGAACCACGAGAAAGCCGCTTCCGGCAACCGCGATCAGCTTTTGCGTGCGGTCCGCCGACTGCCACCATTCTTTGAATCGAAGTAGTAATCCACCCATTGACGCCGTTTCCATGGCAAACGGCGGAAGATCACTGGGCTAGGATTGAAAGATTAAGGATTCAAGGATTGGAGTTGCTTGCTCCAATCCTCCAATCCTCTAGTCCTCTAATCCTATACCTGCATCCTTTCAATCTCCTGATATGCATCGAGCACTTTGTTTCTCACGCTCAAGGTGAGATTCATTGCGATGTTTGCGCGCTGCATGGCGATTTCTAAGTCGTGATAATCCACCGATTGTCGACCCGTCATGAAGTCGTTTTGAACCTGCAACGCATTCTGCTGCGTGCCGTTCACTTCCTTCAGGACGTCCATCAACGTTTGCGCAAAGTCGCCGTCGCCCGATCCGGCATCGTTGGCGGCGCGATTGGCCTTCGCCTTGTCGGCGAGTTGCTGAATCGCGTTGTTTTGGATACCGAGGGCGCCGATGTTCATGGGTGCTTAGTGTTGAGTGTTGAGGGTTTAGACTTTTCCGATACTCAGGGCGCTTTTGATCATGCCCTTCGCGGAGTTGAACGCGGCGACGTTGGCTTCGTAGGCCCGGCTGGCGCCGAGCATGTCCACCATTTCCGTAATCGGGTTCACGTTCGAGTAGGTGACGACCCCGTTGATCGCGTTCGGGTTGTTGGGGTCTTTCTCTTGGCGAAGAGGGGTCTGATCGACGGTGATCTGCCCGATCTTGACGCCTTCCGGCGTGCCGATGAGTTGCACGGAGTGGCGACGGTAGGCCTCTTGGGTCTTCGTGCTGATCGAGTTTGCGTTGGCGATGTTGCCGGAGATCACATCCATCCGGAATCGCTCGGCGGCGAGTCCGCTGGAGCTGATCCGCATCGCGGTGTTGAGATTCATGGATTATTTGCCCTCCCGGATCACATTCTTCAGATTCGCGAAGTAGTTGCTGGTCATGTCGGTCAAAGCCTGGAAGCGCATCTCCGTTTCGGCGATGCTCATGACTTCTTTTTCGAGGTCGACGCCATTGCCGTCGAGCCGGATCGCTCCGCCTGCCTGGGAGCCCATTGGCTGGAGGTTGGACTTATCCATCTCCTCTTGAAGAGTGATGTTGAAGTCCATGTCGCGCCGCTGATATCCCGGCGTGTTGACGTTCGCCAGGTTGTTGGTCAGGAGTGCGTGTCTTTCCGCGGCGCGTCCCAACGCATTCTGCAGATTATTAAGCTGTGGTCCGAATAGGTTGTCCAGTACAGGCACGGGTTTAAGCTCCCGCGCATCCTTTCGCATCCAGCCGACTCCTAATCCTTGGAATCGGAAGACCTTCTCAGGCCCATGGATGTTATCGGCGCGAGCCTGGCAATCTTAAGGGGAAATGTCCTTGTTGCGGTTGAGACGGGCGAGCGCGCGGGTCAGATAGGCCGACTCCGGCATCCCGAAAGCTTTCGTAATGTAGTAGTAGATCCAGCCGCAAATCGCGATCACGCCCAAGACGATCGGAATCAGGACCCATTTTGTCAGGCTGTGAGGCACGACACGAAAGATCGCCCAACCCACCAAGGCCATAGCGACCGACGCGGCGGTGCTTTGGACGAAGACGATCATCGTGTTCTTCCGATCGAGCTTCGCCCCGATTTGCTTCTCCAATGCGAGCCAGAGCAGCACCATCAACAGGAGAGCCGCGATGTTCGAGGCGATCGGCAAGCCCGTGTAGTCGAGCGTCGTGAAGCGGGACGCCCAGCAAAGGAAGATGAACAGGGCCGTCATGAACGTGCTGATGATGACGGGACGCAGAGTCTGATGCAGCGAGAAGAAGCCGCGCATCAGCATCGGCTGGAGGCACCAGGCAAAAATGCCGATCGTGTACCAGCGCAGGGCAATCACGACGCGGGCCAGCTCGAACGGCATCGACGGCCCCATCCATACGTCGACCTTGACCGAGCCCTTTGCCGCCTTGCCATAGCCGTAGATCACCTGGACCAATTCCGGGGCCATTGCAAAGAGAAAGAACGCGGACGGGACGGCGAGGTAGAGAATCGTTAGCAGCGTCTTCGAAATCTGCCGGCGGTATGCGCCGGTCTGCTTGGTCGCGTAGAACTCGGCGAGGACGGGGAAGGCGGCGAGAGCGAGCGATTGGCCGAAGATGCCGAGCGGCGCCTGCATCAGATTATTCGAGAGCGTCATCACCGTGTTCACGCCGGCGTCGTAGGTGCTGGCGAACTTCTGCGTAATGAGGGCGGCGACGCTTGGCAGGGAAAATCCGAAGATGACGGGGCCGAGCAGCCGGAAGAATTTGTCGACGCCGGGCGTTTTCGTATCGAACGAAAGGCTGAAGTGCCCGCCCAGTTTCAGCATGACGAGGATCGGCAGTACGAGATTGCCGATCATCGCGCCGATCAACGCGCCCCAGGACATGCCCGCGATGCCGAGACCAAGGGTAGGGCCGATCGCGGCGCCGACGATGATGCCGACGTTGTAGATGTTCGGCGCAACTCCGGGCATGACGAACCGATTTCGCGCGTACAAGGTCGCGAGCAGGATCGAGCCGACCATAAAGGCAAACTGGGCCGGAAGCATAATCCGGCTCATCGTCACGATGTGGGCGAGGTCAAGCGCGGTGAAGGGCGTCCCATCGGCGTGGGTCTTTCCCGCCGCCATAAAGCCGGCGATTTGCGGAGCCAGGACCCACGCAATGGCGATGAGGGCAGAAACCGCGGTGGCGCAGATGGTGGTGACGACGCTGAAAACCCGCCATGCGTCCCGCTCTCGATCGGTATGAATAAACTCGCTAAAGACGGGAATGAAGGCGGAGCTGAGGCCTCCGCCGGCGATGAGGAAGAAGATCGTGTCCGGAATCGTGACCGCCAGGCGGTACGAGTCGGTATCCAGGGTGATGCCGAACTGGCGCGCCATCACGGTGTCGCGAAGGAGCCCAAGCAGCCTGCTCAAGAACAGGCTGAACATCATGATTCCACCGGCGCGGGCAACGATGCCGTGTTTATCTTTCGTCGATTTGCTTTGCGATGACGACCCGCTTGGTGAAGCCACGGACATTAACGACGATTAAACCCGGCTCTTTGGTGTGGGGGCTGGGTCTCTCCCAGAAGGTTACTTAAAGGAGAACGGCCGGCCGAGGAGTCTCTTCAGTTTTGTCGCCCGTTCCTTACCGATCTGCGAGTAGAGAACCCGCCACTGCTCGGCCTCTCGTTGGGCCTCGATGCGGCGAATCGCGGGCGTTTCGATCGGCTTCTCGACGCCTCCCTTGAGGTAGAGCATCTTGATGTGATGGGCCTTCGCATAGGTTTGGATTCGATGTGCGAAGTCGATCGAAACCTCTCCGAGTTTTGTTTCGATCTGCTCGACACGGCTATGATCGATGCCGATGGTGTCGGACATGCCGGGATAGGCCACCACATTCGGGCCCCATTGCCATAGCGAAACCTGTAGCACGCGTGTGCGCTGCGAGGGCCTGAGGCCGCCCCCGATTCGTTGGAGGGCCGGCAGAGCCATCTGGTGCACCTTGCCTTCGAAGCTGATCGCCTCGGTAATCGGTGGGCCCTTCTTTATGAGGAGTTCCTTACGGTTCTTGGCAAGAATGGAATCGATTTGGTGAATCTGGCCGCGCGTGAGGCGGAGTTCCGCCTGAACCTTCGGATAGGTGATCAGATCCCAGTCCGGCTTCAGCGGAAACGGCTGCCATGCAATTAGGAGTCCGATTATTTCGGGGGAATACCTTCTTCGAAGACCATGATGCTGCCCGAGTAGCAGGCAACCCAAACGCAATGAGTCTGGGCATCGTAGGTGATGCCGATTGGATGCAGGTTTGTGCGGACTTTCCCGGTCACTTTCATATCCGACGTGCGGACCTGGGAGACGGTATTGGAGTTGTAATTGACCACGTAAAGAAACTGGCCATCCGGCGTGATCGTCATGCTTCGTGGCTGAGTGCCTGTCTCCGTTTTCGTCACGAGCCTGCGCTTGACAAGATCGACTTTGGCAACCCTGCTCTCGCCATTTAGCGTCGCGTAGACGTAGCGGCCGGCCGGGTCCAGGCAGAGGTGACGCGGGGACAGGCCGACACCCTTGATCCAGGTCACTTTATACGTGGTCAGATCGACGTCGGCGAGGTCGTATCCGCCGAGAAGGGCGACGTAAGCGTGGCGAGAAGCCGCATCGACGACGATGCCGCGCGGGAATCGTCCAAGTTTGATTCGCTTGACCTCCAGATTTGTGTTCGTGTCGACGACACTGAGGTCGTAACTCGCCCAGTTCGTGACCAAGACATGCTTTCCGTCGGGCGTGACGGCGACGAATTTGGGGACCGAGCCGACCTTTACCGCGGCTGTTATATCCAGAGTTTGAGTATTGATCCTAAACAAAAAACTCGGATCGTAGCCGGGTCGGCCGTCGGCCTTGTCGAATCCCGGATGGTTGAAACCCGGTCCGTACATCTGATAGTTGCTGACCCATGCCTCGTTTCCGTTGGGCGTGAATGCACACTCGACCGGCGAGCCCTGATACTTTCCTTTATAGCTTTTCTGCCCTAACTTGCTTAATTCAACGCGATCGGAGATCGTCTTGACGAGCTTGAAACTCCGGTCGTACACGGTGATCTTGTGCGTGTACATCATGTTCTGGGCGAAGAAGAGTCCGGTCCCGGAGGCGACGATCGACTTCGGGGAAATCCCGCCCGTGATGACCTTGACGAGATGAAGATGCGCGGGTGTGGCGCCCGACATCGCGAGAGCGCCAAGCAATTGCAGTAGCATGATCGTTTGCAGTTATAGCAGAATTCTCTCTACTGTGCCGCTGCGTACGCGCGGCGCAACCAAGAACGGACCTCGTCGTCGATTTCCTGTTCCGAGGAGACGGGAATTCGGTGGGTAATCCGGTCGCCTTTTGCCTCGCCGCCGGTCGAGAGAAGGCGCTCGGTGGGTTCGACGCCGCGGAGGCAAAGGCCGAGATCGATCCGCGTATTGGTCGTGGGCTTGATTTGCGCGAACACGTTCTTCCGGTAGAGGGGAACGAACGTCACGCACGGGCAAGCCTTGACGTCTTCGCCGAGCGCGAAACCTTCTTTCAGCAGGGACTCGTAGACTGGTCGCAATATTTCTTTCTTGCCTGCGTATTGCGCTTCGACGAGAGCGTCGGGATCGTAGTTTTCGGGGCCGTCGCCGGCCGCCTCGTCGACGATCCATTGGGCGTAGTTCGTCGTGATGCCCTGCTCTTTCAGCCACGCCAACTGCGCCTTCCTGTCCGCTGGCCTCTCCTGGACAAGACGCTCGACCCAGTGTTCGAGGCTCATTCCGGTCCGTTCGAGCAGATTTTCTCGGGAGCGGGCCACCATCGCCAAACCCGGATGAGGACTGTAGACCGATCCCGGTTTCACCACATCGACATTTTCGCTCTGTTCGATTTTCTCCCCTTCTCGAATCTTGCGCTATTCCTCCGCGGGGCCTTTCTCCGGCCGCATGGTGGGGAAGAACATGATTTCCCGAATATGCTCGGCCCCGGTCAGCAGCATCGCCATGCGGTCGATGCCGAACCCGCAGCCTCCGGTCGGAGGCATGCCGCATTCGAGGGCATAGATGAATTCCTCGTCCATGCCGTGAGCTTCGTCATTGCCCTTTGCCATCTGGCTGAGCTGATCTTCGAAGCGCTCTCGCTGATCGATCGGATCGTTGATTTCGCTGAACGCGTTGCAGATCTCCCGCCCGAGGACGTAACCCTCGAATCGGCGGGTGAACCCGGGCCGGTTCGGGTCCTTTTTGGCGAGTGGACTCGTTTCGAGTGGGTAGCCGATGACGAACGTGGGCTCTTGCAGCGTCGGCTCGACGAAGACTTCGAGCAGCTTCTCGATGAAGCCGCCCAAGTTGTTCTCCTTCTTCAGGTCGATGAAGGCGCCCTTCGCCTTCGCCTTGCCTTCGACATCCTTGGCTCGCGCGGCGGCGACGGCGGTTTCGAGAGAGGAAAGCTCTGCCTCGGTCAGCCCCGTGTGGGATTCGATCTCCGTGAGGAGATCGACGCGTCGCCACGGCTTGGAGAAATCGAGGAAAGCAGGACTGGAGGATTGGAGGATTGGAGGATTAGAGGGATTCTCTTCGGTCCTGGAATCCTCCAATCCTCCAATCCTGACCGTTTCGGTTCCGAAGACCTCTTTGGCAACGAAACGGAAACACTCCTCCATCCGCGTCATCATGTCTTCGAGGTTCGCGTAGGCCTCGTAGAACTCGATCAAGGTGAATTCGGGATTGTGGCGGTTGGACAGGCCCTCGTTCCGGAAGACGCGGCCGATCTCGTAGACCTTCGGCACGTCGCCGCAGATGATCCGCTTCAGATAGAGCTCCAGGGAGATTCGGAGCTTCATATCCATCTCGTAGGCGTTATAGTGGGTCGTGAACGGGCGTGCCGTGGCGCCCCCGGCTTGAACCTGCAGCATCGGCGTCTCGACTTCGAGGTAGCCCTGCGAGTCGAAGTAGTGGCGCACAGCCGCCGTGATCCGAGCCCGATTGATCAGCATCGCGCGCGCTTCCGGGTTCGCGAGAAGGTCGAGGTGTCGGTGCCGGTATCGCTGCTCCGTATCGGAAAGGCCGTAGAAGATCTGGCCGTCCTTCTCCTTGCCGATCGGCAGGGGCTCCAGGCATTTGCTGAGCACGATCAGGGACCGGGCGTGAATCGACTTCTCGCCCGTCTTCGTCCGAAAGAGCTCGCCAGTGACGCCGACGTGATCGCCGATGTCGAGGAGATTATAAAGCTCCCACTCGGTCTCGGTTAAGTCATCCTTTCGGAAATAAACTTGTATTTTTGCGTCGCCATCCGAGACGTGGGCGAAGCCTGCTTTGCCCATCAGGCGGTACGACACCACGCGGCCGGCGTAGGCGACGGTTTCGCCTTCGAGGCCTTCGAACCGGTCGAGCATCTGCTGGGCCGACCGCGTCCGCACGAAGTGCTCCTGTTTGAACGGGTCGCAACCCAATTCGCGCATGCGTTGCAGCTTCTCCAGTCGGACATCGCGGATCGATCGTTCGTCGGCCATGAATCCGAGAGTTTACTGCTTCGAAGCAACCATGCCGGTGGGGTAAATTCATTGTCCGGTTAGGGGCGTCGTAGCCAAGTGGTAAGGCAGAGGACTGCAAATCCTTTATGCAGCGGTTCGAATCCGCTCGACGCCTCCAGAACTCCTCTCGTAGAAGTTGTCAATGCACGTTCTCATCGTCTGCGGGAGTTTGAGAGAAGGATCGTATAACCGGATGCTGGCCAAGGCGGCCGAAGAACTGGCGCCGGCCGAGATCTCCTTCGAGTGGGGCGATATTTCCGGCATTCCTCTCTACAATCAGGATGACGACCCGGCCTATAACAAGGCGCTTAGCGAAGGCGATCATCCGCCGAAGGTTCAGCGCTTGAAGGAGCAGATCGCGGAGGCGGACGCCGTCCTTTTCGTCAGTCCCGAATACAACTACAGCATTCCCGGCGGACTGAAGAACGCGATCGATTGGGCGTCACGCGCACCAAGTCCGTTGAGAGGGAAGCCGGTCGGCGTGATCGGGGCTTCGACGGGAATCGGAGGGACGCTCCGAATGCAGCAGCACATTCGAGCATCCTTCCAGTTTCTCAACGCGCCCTGCATGCTGCAGCCCGAAGTGATCGTCAGCCAGGCGCAAAACCGATTCGATGCGGCCGGCAAGTTGGTCGATGAAGCGACGAGGATGGTTCTGAAGGCTTACTTGGAAGCTTTCGCAAAGTGGATCGACGCGCATAAGACAAGCTAGTCGCGCATCAGCGGCATTCCGCGCCGGGCCGGCATCCTTCCTCTGAGACGCCCGTCGGCTTGGCTGCACCCAAGAACGCCTCGGCGTCGCGAACGCTGTTGGTCAGTCCGGTCGCTCCGTCTCGCCGAAAGACGAAGTAGGTCGGAGTCCCATCGATGGGCAGGTGGCGGATCGTGTCGAGCCGCTTCCGGAAGCCCTCGTCCTTCCGGAGGTCTTTCGCGCCGATCCAGGCAAGGGAAGGGGCAACGCGGTCCAGATATTTGCCTACCGATTCTTGAGGAAGGATGGGCCTCGCCATGACGGCAGCATGAAATTCCTTGAACGCTCCCAGGCGGTCGGCTTCGAGAGCGGCAAGGGAAAGCGGATAGGCGTGACGATGCATGCCCAAGGGAAATTGCAGAATGAGCCAGCCCGTCTTGGGATACTTGGCACGAAAGGCGCGATTCTCGGTTTCGTGGCCTCGGCATGGAGGACACTCGTAGTCGAGGGCCTGCACGACGACGTCCCCGCTCGTTCCGGCTACGAGCGTGTCGGCCAATGGAATCAACTGCTCCAGACGGACCGGGTTCGGGCTGAGGACGGCGTTTCCATGCCGGGAGCCCGCCGTATTCCGAAGAGCCGCGTAGCTGAATCCGACGGCGCAGAGGGATGCGGTAAGAAGAACGGCCTCTTGAAGCTTGATCATCCTTCCAGGAAGGTTGGGGCGTTTCGGTTCCGAATCGAGGCGGCGTGGAAGTCGAAGAAGACCGCGTTGATCCGATTCGTCGGCAACATCAGGTCGTCGTTGTAGTTCGGCGTATGCCATGCCTGGCTTCCATCGCAAGCCCAAATCGCGTTCGAGGGATTTCGCCAGGTGCCGGGTGTTTGGCCGTCGAAGAGCTCGGAGAAGAGATAGCTCGTCCCGCCATTCAGAGGATAGAGGTGAGGATAGGCGCGGAAGTGATAGCCGATCGCGGCCCCGTAGTCGAGCGGGCAGACGAAGATGCGCTGATCCTTGGCGTAGCGCCCCAGGCAATCGACGGGCGTCTCGAACTTGGCCGGATCGTCGGCCCGGTTTCGCCCCATCCATACGTCGGGAGACCGTCGCTCCAAAGCATTCACAACGACCGGATACCGGTCGTCCCAGTCGTTCATGTAGAGCGATGTGGCGACTCCGATTTGGTAGAGGTTCGTGATGCAGGAGGTACCCCTCGCCGACTCCTTCGCGGAGGCGAAAACGGGGAACAGGAGCGCCGCCAGCGAAGCAACGATCGTGATGACGGCGAGCGTTTCGGACAGGGTGAAAGCGCGGGTATGGGAACTGAGCATAGCGCTATTGGGGCGACGAAATGAGCTTGACGAGCTGATCGGCAGCTTTGGCACAGCCCTGCTTTCGCCAGTCGTTGGGCAGGTTCGCAATAATCAGACATCCCGGGCTTCGCTTGCGCAGGCTTGCGGCAAGCGGGACGACGCGTTCGGCGGCGGTCTCGTCGGCGATGTTGCTCAGCGCTGCCGCGACGAAATCGGCGGTGTGTCCCGGAGCATCGGCATACTTTTGTAGAACGGCGAGATCGGTGGCGCGGAGGATGCGTATTTTCCCCCCGTCCATCATCCTCGCGACCGTCGAAAAGTCGCTTGCCGATGCGAAACCGATGGAATGGGCCTGGCCGGCGAGCTCATCGGAGCCGGCATGGTTCAACCGGGCGTAATTTAGCCCGGCGGCGGCTCCGAGGAGGCCCGCGCAGCACCAAAGGATGATCGGACGCATCCCTCAACACCCATGGACGCAACAGGAGGCGCAGGCCTGTGCATCCGCGTCGGAGCAGCCGGTATTCCAGCAGCAATAGGTGCACTTCGATACGTTGCCCGCGCCAGGGCAGTACGGACCGTTGTCGTCGATCGAGCAGTTGGGAAAGCCGGTGGGACCGCTGGCGATGACGATGCAAGCCGAGGCGAAGAAGATAGCCGAAGCTATCAGAGCACGTTTAGCGAAAGACATGAGAAACTCCCTATTGCCAGATTGTAACACGATGTTTTTCATATGGGAATCGGTAATTTGCAAAAAACGCAAACCTAGGTATTGGTGAACTGGGATATGTAATTGCTTTGGTCGATTTATATATGATCGGCAGATTTGTCGTCAAGGTCCCCGCATTTCCTGCGACGCGAAAGCCTGCCGAGCCGTCTGTAAGCACGCAGATTTGAACCTGTGGATATCGGCGGAAAACCGATCGACCTCAATATGGCACCTCGCGCGACTCCCGAACGACACGAACCGACGCACATTGCGGCCCTCGGCGTCGTCGCGCCGCCCCCGATCCAGGTTCAGACGCCGACCTTCGACGGTTCGCTCGGGCTCCTCTTTCAATGCGTCCGGGATCACAAGGTCGATCTGATGGACGTGCCTCTCGCCCCGATCTGCGAAGCGTACTTCCTTTACCTCCTCGATTCGCCTTCCGTCGTTCTCGACGAGGCGGCGGCGGCGTTGATCGCGCTCGCCTACCTGTTGGAGCGAAAGGCTTGGGCGCTGCTGCCGGTGGTCGAGCCGGAGCCGGAGTTGGAAGAGCCGGTCGAGCTTCCGTCTCCGACGGTCCGGCAATACGACGCGGCGATCGAGGCCCTTCAGCTTTGGCAAGAGGAGCGGTCGAAGAGCTACTTCCGGAGTTTCGAAAGCGGCCCCGATCCGTACGAGGTTCCCTACACGCTCAAGAATGTCTCGCCTTCTGACCTCGCGCTGGCCTTCGAGCGAGTCCTTCGGCGGGCCAAGCCCGATTCGATCGAGCCGCTCGGAGCCGCGAGGAAGTCGCTGGCCGAGCAGATGGGCATCGTCCTGAAGCGAATCGCCCGGGAGTGGCTCTCCCTCGACGTACTCGTTCCCGAGGACGTAACGCGTAGTGAAGCGGTGTACTGGTTCCTCGCTCTCCTCGAGCTCGTCCGGCTCGGGCAAATCGGCGTTCGCCTCACCGAGGGCGACGTCGAGTTCGCGAGGGCGGCGTGAACATCGTCGATCAGCTCGAAGCCCTGCTTTTCGTTAGCGATGCGCCGGTTCCGGTGGAGACGCTCGCGATGGCGCTCGGGGGAACAGAGGGCCAGGTCGAGCAGGGAATCGAAATCCTCGAAGCCCGCCTCGAAGGGCGCGGCGCGGTTCGGCTGACGAAGATCGCCGGAGGCTATCAACTTTCGACGAAGCCCGAGCACGCCGAACTCGTGGCGAATTACCTGAAACCGCAGCGGCAGAAGCTGAGCCGGAGCCTTATGGAGGTTCTCGCGATCGTCGCCTACCGCCAGCCGCTGACGGTGACGGATATCGAGACGGTGCGAGGCGTTCAATCTGATTACAGCGTCAAGGCGCTGCAGGAAAGGCGGCTGATCGCGGAAGTCGGGAGAAAGCAGGCCCCGGGCCGGCCCGTCCTCTACGGCACGACCGACCAGTTTTTGCATCAATTCAATTTGAACGATTTGTCTCAGTTACCGGCAATCGAACCTGACGATAACCGAGTGCTTGCGATAGTGGTTGATACACTATCGCCAAACGAGAAAAACGAGTCAATTTGAATCCAAACGCTATTCCAAATTCGTCTGCGGATATACAATCTAAGCACGCCACCGATCAAGGATGAATAACTTCAGGCCCATCTTGTGGCTCGCCGCATTGTTGCTCTCTGCATTGGCTGGAGCACAAGTCCAGGTTTCCGCGGAGAGCGCGATCATCATCGATGCCGAATCCGGCAAGGTTCTTTGGCAAAAGAACGCGGACGTTTCGCGCTTCCCGGCCAGCACGACCAAAATCATGACGGCGCTGCTCCTCATCGAGCGTTGCGCGCCGGACGAGATCATCACGGCTCCGCCGGACATCGAGAAGGTTGGAGATGCGAGCATGCATCTCAAGCCCGGCGAAAAGATCACGGCCGGGGACATGCTGTACGCGCTCATGCTCCGCAGCGCCAACGACGGCTGCGTCGCGGTCGCCGACCATATTTCGGGTTCGGTCGCGAAGTTCGCCGACCTCATGAACGCGCGGGCAAAGGAATTGGGCTGCACGAACACCCATTTCCACAACCCGAACGGCTTGAACGACGATCTTCATACGACGACGGCTCACGATCTCGCGATGATCGCCCGAGCCGCGATGCGCTATCCCCAGTTCGAGAAGGCGGTTCGAACTTACAAGTACGTCATCAAGCGGGATCCGACGGTCAGCAAGGACATGCTGATGGTCAACCACGATCGGTATCTGATCAAGGACGCAACGGCCGACGGCATCAAGACGGGATGGACGATTCCGGCTGGGCGCTGCTTCGTTGGGAGCGCCACGCGGGACGGATATCGCATCATCACCGTCGTTCTCAAGAGCCAGGACTGGCAGAAGGATCATGCGGCGATGCTGGACTGGGCCTTCGCCGAGCATGAGCGGGAATATGCTTTTCGGCCTGGCCAACTCCTCGGGCCTTTGCCGGTCGATGGCGGCGACGTGAACGAAGTTCATCTTCAGCCGTCCTCCGACCCTGTCCATATCTGGCGGAAAGATGTTCCCAAACACCTTCAGGTCGTCTATAATCACCCGGCCAGGGTGACGGCTCCGATCCACAAGGGAGAAAAACTGGGCGAAGTTACGCTGACCGACGAAGACGGGTTCACGCAAAAGGTCGATCTCCTCGCCGCCGAGGACGTCCGGCAGTCGGTTGCGGCGCACCTCGTGAAGGATGCGTCGACGACGCCTTCCTTCCTTCTGATCGGCGGCTGCCTTACGCTTGGTGCATACTTCATGCGCGCCAAATCCCGGCGTATGAAATCCTATGCCAAGCCGATGCCCCGCTCTCGCTCCATCTAACGCGGCCGGCGCTTCCTCATGGGAGGGGCTATGAACTTGCGGACGCGAAAGCCGGCCAGACAGAACTTCCGAGAGCGGCGAGCCTCCAAGGTCGAAGAGGGCGAACGCCTGCACGTGCGGATCGCTCGTTCCGGACTTTGCAGCCGCCGCGCCGCCGAGGAACTGATCAAACAAGGCCGGGTCGCGGTGAACGGCGAACTGGTGACGGAGATGGGCATCAAGGTTGTGGACACCGACGTCGTGACGGTGGATGGGATGCCGGTTCAAGCGGCAAAGACTTACACGCTGGTGCTTTATAAGCCAACCGGCTGCGTCACGACGATGCGGGACCCCCAGGGCCGGCCGACGATCGTTCGCTATTTGCCCAACCTCGGTGTGCCGCTGAAGCCGGTCGGCCGCCTCGATATGGACACGGAAGGGCTGCTGGTCTGCACGAACGACGGCGAGCTTGCGAACCGACTGGCTCACCCGCGTTATGGCGTCGAGAAGGAGTATCAGGCGATCGTCCAGGGGATTCCGACCGACAAGGCTTTGGAAAAGCTGAGCAAGGGAGTCTGGATCGAAGGCGGGAAGACCTCGCCCGCGAAGATCGAGGTGATCCATGCGGAGGAGAAGAAGCAGACGACGGGACTCCGAATCACGATCCACGAGGGGCGAAAGCGACAGGTGCGTCTGATGTGCGAGGCGGTCGGCCATCCGGTGATTTCGCTCAAGCGAATCCGATACGGTCCCTTGAGGATCAAGGGGATGCGAGCCGGGGAGGCGCGCATGCTCGGCAAGCAAGAAGTGGACGAGCTGAGGAAGCTGGTCGGCCTGCCGTGAAGAGGCGCTTGGCTTCGATCCGCGAGCGTATGGCTCGCGCTTGCGATTCCGTCGGACGCGATCCCGATAGCGTGACTCTCGTGGCCGTCTCGAAAACCCATCCGGCCGATGCGATCCGCGAGGCGTACGACCTCGGACTGCGCGAATTCGGCGAGAGCCGTGTTCAGGAGGCGATTCCGAAGATCGAGAGCCTGCCGAACGATATCGTTTGGCATTTCGTCGGCCATCTCCAATCCAACAAGGCGAAGAAGGCGGGGCAGTATTTCGACGTCATCCACACCCTCGATTCGGCGGACCAGCTCAAGGAGCTTCAGAAGGCGAACCGGAGGATCGACGCCTTAATCGAGGTCAATATTGCGAAAGAGCCCCAAAAACACGGCATTTTTGCGGAGCGCCTTGACGATTTTCGAAAAGAGGTCATACACTACCAGCAAGTTCATTTCCGCGGACTGATGACAATCGGACCGGCGCTCGGTGAACAAGAAAAGATGCGACCTTTCTTTAAGTCGCTTCGTCTTCTCAACGAGCGCATTGGAGGCGATTGGCTCAGTATGGGGATGAGCGGCGACTTCGAAGTGGCGATCCAAGAAGGATCGACCCACATCCGAGTCGGAACCGCTCTCTTTGGAGAGCGAAGCTAAGGAAGGCAACGGCTCTCATCGAGCCGAACGTTACGGAGGAAGAACATCATGGAAGAGATGCAGATTCAGGAGAAGCCAGGTCTATTTGGTCGACTCGCCAACATCTTCACTCGGACCGAGGAGATTGAAGAAGAAGTGGAAGAGAACGAGAGCCGGCCGGCCAATGCGCTAACGCTCAAGGCGGCTTATCGCTACACCGTTACCGTTCGCCGGCAGATCGTGTCGTTCGACGATGCGATGGCTGCGGCAAACGGCCTAAAGCGGGGGGAGCAGCAGATTCTCAATCTTGCCGGAACCGATCCGGCGATCCGTCAGAAAATTGTCGATTTTATGTGCGGCGTCAACTTTGCCCAAGAAGGGACGTGGGAAGAGTTGGGCGAGAACATCTACATGGTCGTCCCGGCGAGCGCCTACGTGGAGGTCGCGCCGGCGACACCTCGGATGACCGCTATCAAGAACTAGTCGGGGACTTTTTTAGAGGCAGAAAAGAACAAACGAATTACTGACCGGCTCTCTCTCCTTCAAATTGCCCCGCGGTCCAGATCCGCGGGGCCTTTTTATGCGCTTCTAACGCCGTCTCGCTTTGCCGAAGAGAGCCAGAATCCCTATGCCCAAAACTGCGAATGCCCCCGGTTCGGGAACGGGAGCGCTCCATAGGAGCGCGTATTCGTTTAGATTGGCATCGAGTCCGTAGCCGACGACGTTCCCAAACGAGTCGACTCCGGTCGCATAGGAGGAAGTGATCGTCACGGAGTTACCGCGGAAGGTGAGGCCGGTGAGGGCAGATTGAAGATCCAAGGCGCTGGCCGCCGATCCGGTCCATAACAGCGCATGCTGATTTCCATCCGACGCCAGGCCGGCGCCTACCTGGTAGCCGTCGGCAGCAGCGTAAGCTCGGCTCTCGTCGAATCCCGAAGGGTTGAGATCGACGGCGCTCGCAGCGCTTCCCGTCCACAGGAGGGCATGGAAGTTCTGGTCGGTCCCAGACCCATCGCCATAGCCCACCTGAGAGCTTCCGGAAACGCCGGAGGCCCAGCTCTCCGTGAACCCGGAAGGATTGAGATCCAAGGCGCTGCCGGACGTGCCGTTCCATAACATGGCGTGGACGTTGCCGAAAGACAGGCTATGGGCGTCGCCGACCTGGGAGCTTCCCGAGACGGCGAGCGCTTCGCTCTCGTCGTATCCCGTCGGATTGAGGTCGACCGCGCTGGACGGGCTGCCCGACCAAAGGAGGGCGTGCGTCTTCTGAGAGGTGGGTGAGCCCTTCCCGGTCCCGACCTGAGAGCCGCCGTCGACGGCGTAGGCCCAGCTTGTCGTGAAGCCGGTTGGGTTAAGGTCGATCACGCTTGCCGCACTGCCGCTCCACAAAAGGGCATGGTCGTTGTTGCCGGTCACGCTGCCATGGCCACCCCCCACTTGGAAGGCGTCGGAAACTCCGTTCGCGGCACTGAAGGAAAAGCCGGTTGGATTGAGGTCGGTGGGCGCACCGTTGAACCAGTAGATGGCGTGATTCGTCGTGCCTGTCCACCCGGTACCGGCGATATTGACGTCCCGCACGCCTCGCGCCAAGCCGTTGTCGAGCGTGGCAGGGACGAGTATGGACGCCGTATATTGGGCAGGCACGAGCGAGCATGCCGCCAGGAAAGCGACCGATGAAAGTACTTTCAGTCGAGACCGAACCCCGTAAGAATCCATGGCAACTTCATCATATCGCTAGAAGTCCACGGTTGCCGCCGCTCTTTCATAAAAGTCGCAGGGCGGTTCCTGAGCCGGGGCCGTCAGGGATAGAATCTAGACTCATGAAGCGCATCGAAGCTTTCGTTCGCGTTAACAAGCTCGACGATGTGAAGCAGGCTTTGGAAGACGTCGGCGTACTTGGCATGAGTGTCGAGCAGGTTCGCGGCTATGGGCGTCAATTCGGCCGAACCGACAAATATCGCGGCTCAACGTATGCCGTCAACCTGTTGCCGAAGCTGAAGCTGGAAGTGGTGCTGAAGGACGAGGACCTCGAGACCGCGGTCGAGGCGATCATCCGGTCTTCGCATACGGGTGAGATCGGCGACGGGAAAATCTTTGTCAGCGACGTGTCGGAGGCGATTCGCGTCCGGACCGGGGAGCGCGGCGACGCGGCGCTCTCCTAGGCCGCCGGTCGAGGCCTCATCCTCTCGCTCGGGTCCATCGAGCGGCGGAGTTCGAGGTAATCCTCGACCTCTTTTCGGCGCTTCAGGATAAAGGATAGGACGAGGTAGACGTCGCTCAGGCGGAGGCGTTCATGCCGGTCGGCGATCTCTTCCGCGCTGCTTCCATCCTCGAATTCCGTAGCGATCTGTTCGAGCAGCACCTGTGTGCCGCAAACGCGCACCGAGCCGTCCGGCAGGGTGATTAGCGGTACCTCTAAATATGGCAGGTTAAACATTCTTGGGCCAAATCCGTGGCTTATGTATGAAGCTGGGATAATCCTTTCCAGCACCATAAATGTTCGGCGGAGAATGAGTCTTGATGGATGTTGTCAACCGCACTTTCGTCGGAATCCTGGTACCTCAACCGGTAGCCGAGCAGATCCACCAGGGGCTCCTGCCGCTGAAGCGGAAACCGGGGGTCGAGAATGTTCGTTGGAGCGCGACGAGCGAGTTTATGATCCAACTCGCCTCGCTCGGCGAACTGGGGCCAGAGACGCTTGCGACTCTGCGCCAAATCTTGCCGAGCATTACGTCGCGCTTCCCGCGCATGCGTCTGGAGGTCAAGGGCTTCGGCGGCGCTCCCAATTTGATCCAGCCGCGGTTCGTCCATGCGGAGCTGGCGGGCGACGTGCAATGGCTCGACCAACTCGCCCAGGCGATCGACATGGGCGTCGCTCCCTACGTTCCCGCGTGGGACATGCGCGGCTTTCGGCCCACAATCCCGATCGGTCGCTTGAAGACGGAATCCGAACCGCAGCGCGTTGCCCTTGGACGGGCTCTGAAGATGACCCAAATCGCGGAGATGGGAGTGATCGATGCCGATTCGGTCGCTCTGCTCATCAGCCACGCCGACACAACCGGCATCGGCTATTCCGTCGTCGAGCGGTTGCCGCTGGGTAGCTAGCTCCTACGAGAGGCTCTCGGCCAGGGATGAAACGGCGTTCGGTGTTGGGTTAGGTCGGGAGAGAACGGGCTAGCCGGGATGGAAGTTTCAGATCAGCGGAGGCGCCCGTCGCGAAGCGACCATCGGAGTGCTGAAGCGCAGCTTCAGCCTCACGTCTCGTCGTTCTGTGGTAGTTCTACAGGCAGAGTTGCCACTCGTTGCGAAAGGCGGAAGCTGCGCTTCAGCACTCCGATGGTCGCTTCGCGACATGGGCGACCACCTCTGAGAACTAGCGAGTTGGACGGGAGCGAACGATCGATGGAGTTTCAGACTAGCCGATGTGGAACGTGGCACGCAAGGCTAGCCATTGTCGGGCCAGCCAGGAGTCGTCTTCGGAGAGTTCCACGACGCAAACCATCGTTTTCCGCTTCCCGGCGGAGGGTATCTGGCCGCTGGAGAAGGTCTCCAGGTTGGAGATGGAGCCTCGAAGAGATGGCTCCCAGAAAGCGGTCGTACAAGGTTTCATCGCTGACAATCGTTACGCGACACGCGGGGCCGGCACATCCGTATGAAACATTTTGACGAGCTGCTTCTTTATCTCCGGGCCGAACACGTAGTAAGCCCCTGGCGCCGGACCATTTGGGCTAGATGCATGAGGGTCCTCTTGGCGTTCAAACGTCCAAGAGACGTCGACAAGCTGCCTCGAGTGGACGTTGAATCCGGTTGCGGGACGCAGCTCGACTTTCAGGGGCGTCGAGAACCGCTAGATGGTCCCGGTTATCGAAGAGGAGCACCGTCATTTGGGGAAATGCCTTCGACTTCATGCGAGAAATAGTCTCAGGGCCGTACAGGTCCGCCATATTGAGGTGCATACGGCGCGGGTGAAAACGGTTCAGGAAAGCGTATCGGTCTCGTCCCCGAACTAAAGGGCTGATCGCCAACAAGCTTACGAGGGCAAAGCCCACCCAAAAGAGGTTCGCTTCCTTCGCTTCGGGTTCGCAGACGGCATGGTTACGGTCTATTGTAAACCCGGCCCTACTGCCCCGTTGGCGTTAAGGACCCAAGACCCATGTCGCCAATGCGGAGGCAGCCCGTCCTCGTCGAGTTCGGCGCCTGGACAGAATTCGGCGTAGGGCTTCGGGGGCGGGAGGATGGCCTGCTGCATGTAGTGCCGCTGGTATTGCTCGCCGGGCGCCAGCTCCCAGCTTTCCTCGTGTTCCGGGTTCAGGAAGTAGACGGGCTCGAAGCCTTCCCAGCCGGTTTCCTCGTACCGCTCGATCCAGGCGGCGACGAGCACGCCGCCCTTGGTCTCGTGGACGACGCGATAGAACGGTGTGAGCAGCCACCAGACGCAGAAAGCGGTCTGGAGCGGATCGTCGTAATGGGTGTGCCAGCGTTCCGCCGCGATCATCGTCTCCGCGCCCTCGTCGTAGACCATGATCGGGAAGGTGTCGGCTTCGGATGGCGTGATCTTGATCGAAGTTTGCCTCCGCTCGACGTCGAGAGGGGCGTCCGGGAAGAGAGCGAGAACGTCGAGTGTCTTTTGAACGCCGGCGGCGCCTGGGCTTAACACGCTCCTATTGTGACCGTTCGCCAACCAGCCATACTTACCCTTAGATTCAATGGCCAACATCGAAGACATCGAGTCGACATCGACGCCCACCGACTTTATCCGCGACGCGGTCCGCGAGGATCTGCAGACCGGACGATTTACGACGGTCCACACCCGATTCCCGCCCGAGCCGAACGCCTATCTACACATTGGGCACGCGAAGGCGGTTTGGATCGATTACGGCATCGCGATCGAAAATGGCGGCCTCTTCAATCTTCGGTTCGACGATACGAACCCTCTGAAGGAGGAGCAGGAGTTCGTCGACGGGATCATCGAGGATGTCCGCTGGCTGGGCGCGGACTGGGGCGACCGGCTCTTCTTCGGGTCGGACTACTTCGAGCAGATGGTCGAATGGGCGATCGATCTCATCAAGAAAGGGAAGGCCTTCGTCTGCGATCTTTCTCCCGAAGAGGTCAGCGCGACCAGGGGCACGCTGACGACGCCCGGCACGGACAGTCCGTACCGCAACCGCAGCGTCGAGGAGAACCTCGACCTTTTCGCTCGAATGAGAGCGGGCGAGTTTCCGGATGGGGCGAAGAGTCTTCGGGCGAAGATCGACATGGCGTCGCCGAACGTCGTCATGCGCGATCCGGTGATGTACCGAATCCGGCATGCCCACCACCACCGGCAGGGCGACAAGTGGTGCATCTACCCGTCCTACGACTGGGCGCACGGCCTGGAAGACTCGATCGAGGGGATCACGCATTCGCTCTGCTCGCTGGAATACGAAATCCACCGGCCGCTCTACGACTGGTTCCTGGATGAGCTCGGCATCTATCATCCGCGCCAGATCGAGTTCGCTCGCCTCAATCTCACCTACACGGTGATGAGCAAGCGACGCTTCATCGAGCTGGTCAACGGAGGACATGTCTCCGGATACGACGACCCTCGATTGCCGACCCTGGCCGCCTACCGCCGCCGAGGCTACACGCCGGAGTCGATCAAGGAGTTCTGCCGTCGCGTCGGTGTCGGCACGAAGACGGAGGGCATGATCGAATTTCACGCCCTGGAGGACTGCGTCCGCGAGGACCTGAACCGGACGGCGCTTCGGGTGATGGCGGTGATGAATCCGCTCAAGGTGGTGCTGACGAACTATCCTGAAGGCCAGATCGAGGAAGTCGATGCGGTGAACAATCCGGAGGACGCCTCGGCCGGTACCAGGAAGGTCCCGTTTTCGCGCGAGCTTTACATCGAGCAGGACGACTTCCGCGAGGAGCCGCCGCCCAAGTTCTTCCGGCTCGCGCCCGGTAGGGAAGTGAGGTTGCGCTATGGCTACTTCATCCGCTGCGAGGAGGTCGTCAAGAACGAGGCCGGCGAGGTCGTCGAGCTGCGTTGCACCTACGATCCTGAGACGCGCGGCGGCGATGCGCCAGACGGCCGCAAAGTCAAAGCGACCCTCCACTGGGTTTCCGCCGCTCAGGCGGTGGAGGCCGAGGTGCGGCTGTACGGCCACCTCTTCACGAAGCGCGATCCGGACGACGTGGAGGAAGGGAAGGATTACCTGTCGAACCTGAACCCGGACTCGCTGAGAGTGGGGACCTGTCTGATCGAGCCCAGCGTTGTTGGGGCCGCGCCGGGAAGCCGGTATCAGTTCGAGCGGCAAGCCTATTTCTGCGTAGACAAGGATTCCACGCCGGATCGGATGGTCTTCAACCGAACTGTGACGCTGCGCGATTCCTGGGCAAAGATCGAGAAGAGCCAGGGCTAGGCACTGGGTATGATATAGCGCCATTGCCGGATAGCTCAATTGGCAGAGCGCCTGACTCTGGATCAGGAGGTTCTAGGTTCAAGCCCTAGTCCGGCAGCCATCCAACTCCATCCCCGGTCCCAGGGACGCCGGATCATGCCGTGCACATGCTCAGTCGAACGATACGATGAGCAAATCGGACGCCAGGAAAGCAAGACCAAGCGGAACCGATCCGGAGAAACGGCTCGGGATTACGAAGCAGGAAAGCATCGTTATTCGAGCAGCCGCAAGGGGCCTCACGGATAAGGAAATCGCCAAGAGCCGGGGCATCACCGTGTCCAGCGTGCGAACCTATTGGGACCGGCTGAGGGGGAAGCTCCATGCGACGGGCCGGACTCACGTCGTGGCCATCGTTTCCCGCGCCAAGCTGGTCGAAAGCAAAAAGGCTCTCCGAGAATGCGAGGAGCGATTGACCGACCGAACCTCAAAGCGGCAAGAGGCATGAGCTCCTGGCCGGCAAGCGGGTGCCGGCCTGGGTCTTGCTCTTAGGCGGCGAGAGCGATGGTGGCCGCGGTTAGCGGTGCGAATTTCGCCTGGGTGGCGTTCATGAGGAACTCTTCCTTCCCTTCCAAGACCGCCTGCATGCGGGCAGAGATGTGGTCAGAGAGCTCGCTATCCTCCTGAGGGACCGAGAAAACCTTGACGGCGCCGGCCTCGAGGGCCTTCTCCTTAAGATCGTCCAGGGCCTGCGAAGTGCGGGCGTCGAATGTGCTCGCCTTCGAATAGTCGAGGAGCAGATAGAAGGAGTCGCCGTTCCACTCGTGGAACAGGTCTTCCATTTCTTCAGCAAAGGTCTTCATTTCAACCAGATCGATGCGACCGCCCAAGCTCGCCTCGATTACCGGCTGGTCATCAATTACACTCACCAGATACATCCGCTGTTAGGGTATGAACCCTACCTCCAGCCCGTGTTTTCCGCAACGTCCTATCGCATTGGACTGGCAAATTGCGGGGTGTCGCAATAAGCTGGCACCGGCACTAGCTAGCCGTGATACTGACGGTAGCGATGCGGGCTGGTAACGATGACGGCCCCCCGGCACATTCATGTTTTTCGCATGAATTCTTGATCCAATAGAGATTGTGCTAGCGCTCATTTCTATGCTCGCCGTGGCCTCGACCGTCAAGGTCGCCGCCGTTCAGTGCTCGTCGACGCTTGGCGACGTTTCCGGAAATCGCGCGAAGCTGATCCGGTTGGTCGAGGAAGCCGCGTCCAATGGTGCGAAGATCGTCGTACTGCCGGAGGCATCCATCACCGGCTATCTTTCCCAGGACCTGCGAACGAACTGGTGTCTGGAAGGCCGCCCAATCGAGCCGGTCTTCACTGGACGCGATCCATCCGAGGCAGCCGAGACGGAGCCCGGCCCGTCGACGAGGGTCTTTACCGAGGTAGCCAAACGGCTTGGCATCTACGTCACGGTTCCTTTCGTCGAGGTCGAGCGCAGCAACGATGGAAAGCCGGCGAAATACTTCAACACCGTCTGTCTGGCTGCGCCGAACGGCCAGATCGTCGCCCACTATCGAAAGCTGACGCCGTGGCCCTATCCCGAGAAATCGTGGGCGACAAGTGGCGATCTCGGCGTTCAAACCTACGACACGGAATACGGCCGGGTGGGCCTTGCGATCTGCTTCGACATCCATACGATTCTCGCCAAATACGCGCCGAAAAAGATCTGGACGCTTTTATATCCGATCGCTTGGGTGGCCGACAGCCATCCGGCGGATTGGTTCTGGCATATTCTGCCGGGCAAGATCCGGCCTTACAACTTCAATGTAATTGGCGCGAACTGGAGCGTCGATAGCCCGGAGCCTTGGTATGGCTACGGCTTTTCTACGATCTACGGTTCGGACGGAACGATATTGGCGACCTCGCACAAACTCTACGGAACCGATATTCTCTATGCCGATCTCCCGATCGCGAAGGCAGAGTAATCTTCTGACTTCGCATCGATGATCAAGAAGCTCCTCATCGCCAATCGAGGCGAAATTGCCGTGCGGGTAATTCGCGCCGCCCGCGAAATGGGTATCCGGACCGTTGCCGTCTACAGCGACGTGGATGCCCGCCAAATGCATGTCGCTCTCGCGGATGAGGCGATTGGGCTCGGCGCGTCGGAGTCCTCGGCCAGTTATCTCGATATGAGCAAGATCATCGAGGCGGCGCGGCAAACCTCAGCCGATGCGATCCATCCAGGTTACGGCTTCCTGAGCGAGAGAGCCGAGTTTTCCCGGGCCTGCGATGATGCGGGGCTCGTCTTCGTCGGCCCTCCGGCATCGGCGATGGAGAAACTTGGAGCGAAGATCGAGGCGAAGCAGCTTGCCGTGCGTGTGGGCGTGCCCGTTACGCCGGGCTATTTCGAGTCCGGAGCTTCGCAGGAGCAGCTTCGCGAAGCCGCGGCCCGAGTCGGCTTTCCGATTATGTTGAAGGCTTCTGCAGGTGGCGGCGGCCGCGGCATGCGTGTGGTGCGCGACGCCGAGGCTTTCGACTCCGAGTTGACGATTGCCTCCGACGAGGCTTTGAAGGCTTTCGGCAACGGCGAGATGATGATCGAGAAACTGATCGAGCGGCCTCGTCACATCGAGGTTCAGGTCCTTGCCGACAAGCAAGGGAATGTCGCGTGCCTGTTCGAAAGAGAATGTTCGATTCAGCGGCGTCACCAAAAGCTGATCGAGGAAGCGCCTTCGGTTTGCGCCTCAGAGGAGCTTTGGGCTCGGATGCAGGCGGCCGTTCGAGCGTTGATCCGCGAGGCCGGCTATTACGGCGCGGGCACGGTCGAATTCATGTTCGATGAGGCAAGCGGCGAGTTCTATTTCCTCGAGGTCAACGCGCGCCTTCAGGTCGAGCATCCGGTGACGGAGATGATCACGGGGCTCGATCTCGTCCAGTGGCAGCTTCGGATCGCATCGGGCGAGCCGTTGAATCTCGCGTCCGCCCTGATGTCCGGAGAACGAAGCGCGATGAACGGCCATGCGATCGAGGCCCGAATCGTCGCCGAAGACCCGGCTGCGAGTTTTATGCCGAGCGTCGGAAGAATCCTCGCCTGGGCCGAGCCGAAGCGCCCCGGCATTCGCGTCGATACCGGTTATGGGCCGGGCGCAGAGATTCCCAGGTACTACGATTCCCTGATTGCGAAGGTGATCGCCCACGGCGAAACGAGGAGCCGGGCGTTAGCCCGTTTGGAGGCCGCGCTACTAGACTTTCACGTCCTGGGCGTGAAGACGAATATCGCCTATTTGCTCGACGTGATCCGACACGAGGGATTTCGCGACGGCCGCTTCGACACGGGCTTCCTGGGCCGCGAGTTCGCCAATTGGCAGCCCGATGCGAGCCTGCCGCCGGAGTTGGTCCAGATCGCGGACCAGGCCGGGCAGGCCGCAGTCGTCGGTGCGGCGGCACGGGAAGCCGGCGTCTGGGACCTTGCCGACGGTTTTCGAATCAGCGAACGCCCTTCGTAACGAGGGGAGCGTAGAGCGTCTCGACCGGGAACGGCTTGCCGAGCATCGCCTTCCATTTCGTAACCTGTGCGGGCGTCAGGATCTTCTCCGCGTCGGCTTGGAAGGCATGCATCATCTTGATGCGAGCCTTGGTGAGCTGCTCCATTCTCTGCTTCGGCGAGACGGGATTGGTCGGGGAGACGTGGGTCGTCGTCGTGGCCTGACGAATCTCGTCCGTGAACGTCTTCTGCTCCTTCATGGAGGCGGCGCGGAGTTTCTTTTCCTGGTCGGGCGTGATCTTCAACGTGGCGAAGATCGAGCGATCTCCGAGGGCGAGGGGACCCGCATATTGGAGGCCGACCTGCTTCAGCCGCGCTCGTTGGTGCTCATTCAGCAGGGCGATGATCGCATCGTCTCTCTTTTCTTGCTGAGCGAACATCTGCTGCATGGTCGGCCGGTTCAGTTGGTTTGGATTGTTCGGCTTCGGCGAAATCATGCCGAGGTAATGCTTTTCGGCATCCTTCTGAATCTGCGCTATCTTCTTCACGACCGCGGGCGAGAGTCCAAGCTCCTTCTGCAACGAAGAATAGTTGAGGAGGAACGTCGGATATCGCTCCTTGTGAGCCTGTCTCGACGCCGGTTTTCCCTGCGCGCCCGCGAAGGCGGCGATGAAGATGGTGAGGAGAATGAGAATCCGTTTCGCCATAAGTCTAACCCTGTTCTATTGAACGTCCGAGCCAGGTTTCACGCTCCAAGTAGAGCATGATTTCGTCGACGTAGGAGCCGCGCTTCCACAGCTTCTTTGGATAGCGGCCACACTCGCGGTAGCCGGCCTTGGTCAGCATGCGCAAGGAGCCTTCGTTCCCGACGAAGACCGAGGAATAAAGCATCCGGAGTCCCAGGAAGTCGAAGGCGTAGGCGTTGCGCGTCGCCGCCGCGTCGGTGCCGTATCCCCGGCCCCATTCGCTCTTGTCCCCGATCATGGTGCCGGTAAATCCCGTACCATGCCGCCACTCGATGTCGAACAGACCGGAGAATCCGATGTGCTTGCCGCCAAGCGTCTCGATGGCGAACGTGACCGACGTATCGCTCTGCTTGCTGTTCTTTTCCATCCATTCGCGTTCGGCCAACCGAGTCATTGGGAAATCGCCGGCGACGAGATGTCGCGTCACTTCGACGTCGTTGATCCACAGAGTCGCGTTATCAAGATGCTTCTCGATATCGATCGGCACAAGCCGAGTCAGCTTGCCTTCCCATCCATACGGCATGGGATATTAAACCGCAGTCCGGCGCTTGATTTTGATCTCGGGCACCGGGAGCAGCGTTTCGTCCTTCCGCAAAGGAACGTTGCTGTTCGCCATGAACTGCTGGATGCGGCGCTCAGCTTCGACGACGTATTCGCGAAGCTGTTGCTCCATTTCCCGCCGCATATCTTCCATGTCGTCGAGAAGGCGCAGGATCAGTTCGACGCCGGCAAGATTGACGCCCATGTCTTGGGTGAGCCGTTGGATGCGGCGGACTCGCTGGATATCGTCGTCGCTATAGAGGCGGTTTTTGGCTCCGGCTCGCGAAGGGACGACGAGGCCGAGGCGCTCGTATTGGCGGAGCGTCTGGGGATGGACGCCGCACATTTCGGCGGCGACGCCGATCATGTAGACGGGTTGGTTGCTCGATCTCACGCCGCGTCACTCTCCATCGCCGCGAGTTGTTCAAGGAGCTTTCTTTGAGCGTCGCTCGGATGTTTTGGTACCGTTATTTTCACCTTTGCCATTAGATCGCCGCGCGATCCGCCTTGCTTTGCGATTCCCTGGCCTTTCAGCCGGAAGGCCTGTCCACTCTGGGTTCCTTCGGGAATCTTCATTTTCAGTTTCGATCGAAGCGTCGGGACCGTGATTTCGCCTCCCAGCGCGGCGACCGTGAAGGGAACCGGTACCTCGACTTCGAGATTCTCCCCCACGACCTTGAATTTGTCGTTCGGCGCCCATTTCACCGTAAGGTACAGGTCGCCGGCCTTGCCGTTGACCCCGGCGACGCCGCGCCCGGGAACCCGCAGCTTCTTCCCATCCGCGATTCCGGCGGGAATCGTGACTTCGACTTTCTTCGTCGTCGGAACGGTGCTGATGCCGTTGATCGTTCGCTGGGCATCCATCGTTTGGTAGGTGAGAAGGCGTTTGGCTCCGGTGTCGATCTCTTCGAGCGACACTTCGATGACCTTCTCGACGTCCTTCGGCTGTCCGGTTTCGAAGTCCTCGAAGTGGATGCGCGCCCCTCCCTTCGATCGTCCATGGCGGCCGGCTTCGGCTCCCGCGCCCGAGAAGAACTGGCTGAAGAAGGACTCGAAACCGCCGCCGGCGCCGCCGAACCGAGCCTCGAAGTCGTCGGTCGGGACACCGCCGGGGATGTTGCCCGCGTGCTCCCAATGCTCGCCAAATTGGTCGTACAGCTTTCTTTTTTCGGGATCACCCAGAACGTCGTAGGCCTCGCTGACTTCTTTGAACTTGGCTTCGGCGGCCTTGTCGCCGGGGTTCACGTCCGGATGGAATTTACGTGCGAGCTTTCGATATGTCGCCTTGATCTCTTTCTCGTCGGCGTTTCGCGGCACTCCCAGAATCTTGTAGTAATCCTTAGCCATACACGTTAGCACTCAATCACATGAGTATATAACACTCAAGGCAAGCGCCGGGGTTCCTGGGCCAAAAAGCATAGATAGTTTTCTTGCGTACTCTTTCGCAATAGATCGAGGGCTCCGATAACAAGAACGTGGAGATTCGAAGTCTCGAGATCAAGATACAAAGAAGCGAGAATTTGCCGGTGCTGCCGCAGATCGCAAGTTCGGTGCTTCGCCTTGCGGACAATCCGGATTCGTCTCCTCGCGAGATGGAGAAGCTGATCGAGCGGGATTCCGCGATTGCGGCCAAAGTCCTGCGCGTGGCGAATTCTTCGTATTACGGTCTAAACAGCGTCCCCTCGATCAATCGCGCGATCGCGATTCTCGGCATGAATACGGTCCGCTCCCTCGTCGTCGGAATCGCCTATCAGCAGATCATTGCGACGAAACAGCATTCGAAGCTCTTTTCGAAGGTGGACTTCTGGCGGCATAGCGTTGCCGTCGCGACGGCGGCGAAGATTCTCGGCAAGCTGAAGATGCCGGCGCGGGCCGAAGAGCTTTACAGCGCGGCGCTGATGCACGACGTGGGCATGCTCGTCCTCGACCGGTTCGCGCCCACCGAGCTCGACCAGGCGATCGAATATGCCACGACGGAAAGTCTCCGTATGCACCAGGCCGAGCAGCTTCTGTACGATTTCGATCATGCCCAGATCGGCGGAATGCTTGCCGAACGGTGGGGACTGGCGCACTCGCTGAGAAACGCGATCCGACACCATCACGCACCTTGGGACGACGACGAGAATATGGAATTCACGGCCTTCGTAGCGCTTGCCGACGCCCTCGCCCACAATTGCGGCTTTTCGAATCAGGGAGGCGAGACGGAGCAGGAGCTCGATCCGGATCTGGTGAAGACCGTGGGAATCGCCGAAGAGCAGCTCGACCCGATCCGGGCCGTCATCGTTAGCGAAGTCGTCAAGGCTCAAGACGCCCTGCAGATAAAATGAGATGACGGCGATCGGATAGTGTAGAGGCTCCTATTGCGCGCAATGTCCGATGGGTGATGCCCGCATTAATTCTGGATGCTGGTTTCCAGCCTCATTTTCGCGGTTTTGAATTTAGCTCGCCGGGAAGCTGGGGCCTGCTCGTTTTGTGACGCGCGAGTCCAAGATTGGCAAAACCCAGCAATTTTATCAAGGCCAATCCATCGAAATCTGATGTTTAATGAATCCTAACCAGAGATGTAGCAACCGTATTGCGGTTGTCGGCTGGAAATTAAAATTGGTTTGGAGAGGATCTTGAAGAAATATCTCGTGCTACTCTTGGCGCCCATGGCTGTGGCTGCTTCCGCAGACCCGGTCCTTTTTTACGGCGGCGACTTCGACAGTCGAGACGGTGGTTATTCGGGCCAGAACGGTTCCGTTGCCGACTCGCGCATCTATGACGACTTTACGTTGTCTTCGGCTTCCAACATTACGGGCATTTTTGCTAACTTCCTGGACAGCATGAGCATTGCCCCGACGACGGCCTACTATGAGTTTCGCTCCGGCGTTAGCGCCGGCAACGGCGGCACTCTGATCGCCTCCGGAACCATGAATGTCACCGGCACCCCGACGGGCCGCAGCGGCTTCGGTCTCAACGAGATCGACTACGCCGGCAGCATCACTCCGGTTATGCTCAGCGCGGGCACCTACTGGGTGACCATGGCTCCGATCAGCGCCGGCACCGGCTCTGAGTACATGTCGACGACCAGCGGCGCTAACGGCGTTGGCGGTCCTCTCGCCAATGGTAATTCCTTCTGGGATAGCCCGACCTTCGGTCTCTCGTTCGCGAACACGTCCGACGTGTTTGGCGCGGGTACCTGGGACATGTCGATCGGCGTTACCGGCACTCCGGTTCCTGAGCCTGCCAGCATGGCGGTCCTCGGCCTCGGCGCTCTCGCGCTGATCCGCCGCCGCCGCAGCAAGAAGGCGTAAAAACCCTCACTTGTTGAGAAGAAGGCCGAAGGAGAAATCCTTCGGCCTTCTGTTTTAATATCCAAGCTTTGGAGCCTGCCGATTGCGATACGGCGCAAGGTGCCTTCAAATCGTTTTGCCGCTAGCAGAAACGAATATGGGGTTTATCGCGACGACGTCGGGGCTCAATCGCTCCGGGGGCTTCATCGCCGAGTCTCATTTTAGGATCATAGCGCCGGCGAGTTGTCGTGTGTGGCCTTGCCGGGGATTCCCGTTCCTGAGCCCTCGGAATGGGTCGTCCTGCTGGCCGGAGAATTTGCCATGGCGAGAGGACACAGACTAGAGGCCACTGGTCTTCGGACTACTTCGTTTCGAGTCGGCTAGCGGAGCGCCGCGACCTGGAGACGTGCGATGAGCGTCTCCATTCTCACGACGACTTCCGGCGCGCGGTCGAGGGTGCCCCGATCTCGCTGGACGACGTAATTCGGATAAAGCTGGGAGAAAGCCGCCCGGGCCTCGTCCATCCTGTCCGCCTTCGCGTAAGCGGCGATCAGGCTGCTGTGCGAATAGAAAGTCAAATCCTCTCGGTGGCGCTCACAGAGCTCGATCATCCGATCGAAATCTCCCAGCGCATAATAGCAGTCCATGAGCAGATCGAGGGCCGAGCAGCGGATCATGCTGGTTCCTCCTGCGACGCATCGCTCATATCCGGCGGTCAGGTCTTTTGGAGCGTAGCCTGAAATGCCGACCCCGTATCGGCAAATGTAGAAGAGGTAATGGCAGAAGTCTTCCTCGTCGCTCGCGCTTTCGAGTCCCGCCCGCAGGATTCGCAGGTTGCGTGCCGTCCTCTCGCTCTGGTCGGCCTGATAGCCTTCGTGCTGAATTCGAATTCGAGGGTTTAGCAGGACGTTGAATCGCGGATTGTCGGGATACTCGTGAATCCGTCTCTTCCAGGCCGTCCCTGATCGAGGAAAGAGGCGGGGGCCGGTGAACGTGACGCAGGCATCTTCCTCGCTCGTGCTGTTCTCGACGGCCACGGTATGCATCGCCCACTCTTGCCGCCCTCCGAATGCGTACTTGAGGTCGTCGATGTGGGAGGCGGAGTTTGGCGACAGCCACTCGTCGGCGTCGATCGACAGAATGAACTTGGAGGTGGCGAGCCGCAGCGCCTCGTTGCGTGCCGCCGAGAAGTCGTCGCACCATTCGAAGTAGCCGACCCTCGCATCGAATGCCTCCGCAATTTCGACGGTGGAGTCGATCGATCCCGTGTCCACGACGATGATCTCGTCCGCAATAGGGCTTATGGATTCCAGACAACGTGTCAGCGTCGATTCGGCGTCGCGGACGATCAGGCAGACGCTGAGGCTAACCGGATTCGTTCTGGCGCGGGGCGAAAGCTCAACTCGGGGGACACGCACCTGTTGATTATAAGAGGGTATTTTGTGGCGCCTAAATCGAGAGCATCTCCATGCGCCGAATCTTAACACGGATTCCAGGGCCGGTCTTGAGCCGGCCCCGGTTCAGGCGGCGCGCCTAGTCTTGCTCGTGAGCGGCGCGCTCTTTGGCGTACTCTTGGATGAGCGCTTGCTGTTCAGGCTGCGGGAGGTCCTCGTAGTGGGAGAGGGTCTGCTTGAAGCGGCCCCGTCCCTTCGTGATCGACCTCAGGTCGAGGGCGTAACGCATCATCGTCGCCATGGGCACGGTCGCGCGGATGCGCGTTTTGCCCGGTGCGATCGGGTCCATGCCCTGAAGACGCCCGCGACGTCCGTTGAGGTCGCCGACCACGTCGCCGACGTTCTCATCCGGAACGTCGACGTCAACGTTCATGAGGGGTTCGAGAATCGTCGGCTGAGCCTTCTCCGCCGCATTTCGCAGCGCGATCGAGCCGGCCAACTTGAACGCGGCTTCGCTGGAGTCGACGTCGTGGTAGCTGCCGTCATAAACGCTGACCTTCAGGTCGATGACCGGATAGCCGGCGACGAGTCCATGCTCCATCGTCTCCCGGATGCCCTTTTCGATGGCGGGGATGAAGTTCTTGGGAATCGCGCCACCGACGACTTTGTTTTCGAACTGGAAGCCTTCACCCCGGTCGAGCGGCGAGAGCTCGATCCAGCAGTCGCCGAACTGGCCTTTGCCGCCGGTCTGCCGCTTATGCCGGCCCTGCGCTTTGGCCGAGCCCCGGACCGTTTCCTTGTAAGGAACCCGAGCATCTTCGGTCTTTACGTTGACGCCGAACTTGCTCTTCATCTTTTCGATGACCGTATCGAGATGGATGTCGCCCATGCCCTCCAGGATCTCCTGGTGAGCGGCCGCATCCCGGGAATGACGGAATGTAGGGTCTTCCTCAAGGAGCTTCTGAATGGCGCTGCCGAGCTTGTCTTCGTCCGCCTTCGTAAGCGGCACGACGGCGATCCGATAGATCGGCTCGGGAAAATCGATCAGCGGCAGTTGGACTCGATCCTTGGCCGTCGTCAGCGTATCGCCGGTGTGGGTGTCCGATAGCTTCGCAATGGCGCAAATATCGCCGGCGACGATGGCCGTCGCGTTCTCCTGGCCCTTCCCATGAGGATAGAAGAGGTTGTGAACCCGCTCCGCCTTATCCCGATTGATGTTCAACACGTTGTCGTCGGCCTTGAGGGTGCCGCTGAACATGCGGACGTAGTTGATCTTGCCCACGTACGGGTCGGCCGTCGTCTTGAAGACGAATCCAGCCAACGGACCCGCCGGGTCGGGAAGCAGCTTCTTACCTTCGAATTCCTTCGGCATGTCGGTCGGGGAAGGCAGCTCTGCGCAAATGCGGTCCAGCAGAGTCTGCACGCCGATGCCGCTTGCCGCGGAACCAACCATGACTGGGACAACCTTTCCACTTTCGATACCGACGAGAAGCCCGTGCTCGATCTCTTCGGTGGTCAGCTCTTCGCCTTCCAGATACTTCAAGGCGAGATCGTCGTCTCCCTCGGCGGCTGCGTCCATCGCTTTGTCGCGCAACGCTTTGGCCTGCTCGGCGTAGCCGGCCGGGACTTCTTCGATCTCCTGGCCCCGGTCCTTGCCCTTATAAACCTTCATGTTGAGCAGGTCGAGAACGCCGCTGAAGGCGGCCTGGTGGCCGATCGGGATTTGGACGTCCACGACTTTGCGGCCGTAGCGGGCCGTCAACGTTTCCATGAGGCCTTCGAAGTCCGCGTTGTCCCGCTCGAGCTTGTTGACGAAAATGCAGACGGCGAGACCATGTTGCTCGGCGATCTCCCAGGCTAATTCGAAGCCGACGTCGAGGTCGCGCTTTGCTTCGGTCACGATGATCATCGACTCGACGACGCGCGCGGCGGCGTGAAGATCGCCGATAAAGTCGGGATATCCAGGCACGTCGATCAGGTTGATCTTGCAGCCGTGCCACTCGACGGGGAGAACGCTGGCGTTGAGCGATATCTTCCGCCGGATTTCGAGAGGATCGTAATCGCTTTGCGTGTTTCCGGCTTCCACGCCTCCAACTCGGTCAGTTGCTCCGGCGGTGTAGAGCATATGTTCGACAAGCATCGTCTTGCCTGAACCGCCATGGCCTACAATGGCCACGTTTCGTATCTTGTCTGCGGTGTATTGCTTCACCTAGACCCTCCTTTGGGTGCGTTAGGTGCCGATCCGGCCAGGCGCCTCGGGCGGATGGTCGGGCTCGCCCCAATTTCGGTCTGGGGCGATAGCGCCTTAACACCATCTTACTGAGTTTCGCAGGCAAAGTTAGCGGGTCTAAGGGGCAAGCTTCCGAAGGTCGAAGCGGTATCGGCAGCAACGCCTTCGCCCCTTCGCATACATCGGGCTCGTTTTGGCGATGTCGACGATCTCCACGAACTTGGCGCCCGCCCTTTCGATCGAGCGGCGTGACGCGATATTCTCGGGGTCGCAGGTCACCCACAATTCCTCCATCCCCGCCAGTCGCGCGACCGGCAACAGGAGGCGGACGGAGCGGGCAGCAAACCTGCGGCCCCGAAAAGGCTCATCGACGCCGTAGCCGATCTGACCGCCGTACAGCACCAACTCCTCCGTTTCGGCGAATCGAAGACGCAGTCCGCCGGCCTTTGCGCCGGAGGCTCGCTCGATCATCTCAAAGTAAAAGGAGGAGGCCCAGCCTTCCTGGGGACGCGCAGGTTCGGCCTCGCGCAGGATAAGAATGAGGTCGCCGTCCTCGAGGGGCCCGATTGCTTCGACCGCTGGAGGCGTAAAGTACCGATCCTGTTCTGGGCGCCACCGCATCTTCCCGAGTGAGTATGTGGCATTTTTTGCGGTCGGACGGATTCCCGCATTAAGGCGCGTAGCGAAGACAGGAACCCTATGTCTATGGGGTGTCATCCCGGACGCTCTCCCAGAGCTGGGGAATGAGGCGGCGGGAGAACCAAAGGGACCTACTTGTCGTCGCGCTCCTGTTAGCAGCCCGCCGCGATCCGGGAGCATCCCGAAAGCCCGTCATGGCCCCGATCCCTGATCGGAAAGCGCACGAAACAAGTCTCCTCCCATTTGAGAGGCCCATGCGCTAAACTCGCGCAAGGCGCAAGTTTCATGAAAGACGTTAGCCGCAGAACGATGCTCAAAATGGCCGGTGGGGCTGCCCTCGGTCTCGGTTTCTCTGGCCGTATTCTGGCCATCTTCGACGACGGGACGATGCTCGTCCAGGATCACTTCGTTCCCGCAGACAAGAACCTGTCCGATGCCTGGAAGCACATCCTTTATGCGCGGGGCTCCAAGGAAATCTGGTCGGACGCGGCCTTGGACACGATTGGCATGCCGGTCTGCGGCAACGCGTCGGGGCAGCTTTATCTCTGCGGCGATGGAACCCTCGGCTGCTGGGAGATTTTCAATCATCACGAGTTCCAGGATTACGGCGCGACGAGTTACGTGAAGCGGGCGATCCCGCACCGCGTCGAATTCGGATTCGAGATCGAGGCGGGCGGGAAGTCCCGCAAGCTCGACAAGCAAAGCTACAAGAGCGTGGCCTTCAAAGGGGAATTTCCGATTGGAACTATCGGCTACGACGACCCGGACTTTCCGATCCAAGCCCAGATGGTCGCCTATTCGCCGTTCATCCCCCTCAACGCGAAGGATTCCGGGTTGCCGGCGACGGTCTTTGAGGTCATGCTCCGCAACAAGTCGCCACAACCGGTCGAGTGCGACTTAAGCGCCTTCCTCGAAAACGCTTGTTCCCGCAGCGGGGAGAGCCATCCGGGCGACCGCAAACGCCATACGAAGGCGGTTTCCGAGCGGGGGCTGACGATCATGACGCATAGCGCCGATCCGGCCCAGGACGAATTCCTGACCGAGCGGCCGAACCCGCGACCCGCGATCCTCATCGCCGACTTCGAGGGAAGCGACTACGGGGCCTGGAAGGCGGAAGGCGAAGCGTTCGGGCCTGGACCGGCGAAGGGGACGCTTCCCGATCAAAACCCGGTCGGCGGCTTTGTCGGTAAGGGCCTTGTCAACACCTACTTCAAAGGCGACGGAACTACCGGCCGCCTCACCTCGCCCGATTTCAAGATCGAGCGGGACTTCATCAACTTCAAGATCGGCGGCGGCCATATTGACGGGAAGGAATGCATCAATCTGATCGTCGACGGCAAGATCGTACGAACGTCGACCGGCCTCAACAGCGAGCAGCTTCTTTGGGATACCTGGAACGTTCGGGACCTCGCCGGCAAAACCGCCCATATCGAAATCGTCGACGAGGCGACCGACGGCTGGGGCCACATCAACATCGACCAGATCGAGCAGGCCGACCGAATCCAGTCCCGATCCGATCTGAATGCGCGACACTCCGACGCCAACCTCGATACGGGAACGCTTAGCCTCGCCGTTCTCAGAGCCGGCAAGGCCGACGAGTTTGAGAGCTATGGGCTCGATCATGCCTTCGTCGGGCACGTAAGGCCGAACCGGATCCGGCTAGCGCCGGGCGAGAGCGAGACGGTCGTCTTCGTGATGGCCTGGAGCTTTCCCCACCATCCGCAGGGCCATCAATACACGAACTGGTTCAAGGATTCGGAAGACACGGCGCGCTACGTCGCCCACAACATCGAGCGGCTCAGCCGGGATACCAAGCTCTGGCGCGACACCTTCTATGACTCCACCCTGCCTTACTGGCTCTTGGATCGCCTTCATTCGACGGTCGGCAACCTTCGCACCGGTACGACCGAATGGTGGAAGACGGGCCGGTTCTGGGCGTGGGAGGGCGTCGTTTGTTGCGCCGGAACCTGCACCCACGTCTGGAACTACGAGCACAGCATGGCGCGGCTCTTCCCCGAGTTGGAGAGGAACATCCGCGACCGCCAAGACTTCGGGGCCGGGTTCGACGCCGCCACCGGGCTTGTCGGCTTCCGTAGCAATCGAGCCTACGCGGCGGACGGGCAATGCGGAACCATTCTGAAGGCTTACCGCGAGCATTTGACGAGCGCTGACGACAAGTTCCTGAAAGATCATTGGCCTCGGATCAAGAAAGCGCTCCAATATCTCATCGGGCACGACGGCAATGGCGATGGCATGATCGAGGACGCGCAGCCGAACACGTACGACATCGACTTCTTCGGCGCGAACACCTTTGTCGGCTCGCTTTATCTCGCGGCGCTGCGTGCCGGCGAGGCAATGGCGAAAGAGGTCGACGATACGGCCTTCGCCCAACAGTGCGCCGCCCTTGCCGCGAGCGGCCGCGAAGCGACCATGAAGCGCCTTTGGAACGGCGAATACTTCATCCAGGAAGTCGACGAATCCAAATATAAGGAATATCAGTACGGCCCCGGCTGTCTCGCCGACCAGCTTTTCGGGCAAGGCTGGGCGCACCAGGTCGGTCTAGGCCATATCTATCCCAGAGACGAGGTCGTCAAAGGGCTCCAATCGATCTGGAAATACAACTGGGCGCCTGACGTCGCCGCCCAGAACAAGCGTTGGCCGCCGCAGCGACCTTTTGCGGTTCCCGGCGAAGGCGGGCTCTTCACCTGCACATGGCCGACAGGCGGGCGCGAGAAAGACCCAGTCCTCTATCGAGACGAGGTCTGGACGGGAATCGAGTACCAGGTCGCAGGCCATATGATCTGGGAGGGTTTGGTCGAGGAAGGCCTATCTATCTGCCGCGCGGTCCATGAGCGGTACCACCCCGCCAAGCGAAATCCGTACAACGAAGTCGAATGCAGCGACCACTACGCGCGGGCCATGGCCTCGTGGGGCGTGTTCACGGCTCTATCCGGATTCGACTATCACGGCCCGAAGGGAAGGATCGCTTTCGACCCTCGGGTGACGCCGGAAGAGTTCCGGTCCGCATTCACCGCCGCGGAAGGCTGGGGAACGTACGACCAGCATGGACCGGCCGATCAACGGACCTGCAAGCTGTCGCTGGCTTGGGGCAAGCTGCGTCTTACGACCTTGACCCTGCCAATGACCGGCGCTTCGCCGAAGGCGTACCTGGGCGGAAGGGAAGTGTCGGCGACCTTCGCAACGGCTGACGGCAAGACGACCGTCGCGCTGGCCAAGCCGGTCCAACTCAAGGCCGGCGAGACGTTGGAAATCCGTTCCGCTTAGCGGCTGAGGCAAAGGAGACGGGCGAGTTCGCCCGACGCCTCGCTCCAAAGCAGGGAGCGAGACTTCTTCTTGCGTTCGAGATCTTGGGCAACGGCGACCTTCTCGCGAGCGGAATCGACTTCCTCGGTGGACGCCGGCGTGACGACAAAGATCCCGTACCCGCTCGTTCGAGACGGCGTGAACCGGGGGCCGGGGAGAGAACCAACTCCAAAGCGGTAAGACATCGCTAACGCTCATGATACGATACGAGCCGGTGCTACAGGTAATCCCCTTCGAGCCCGTGCTGAAGGATGCTTATGACGCGTGGCACGTCGAACGGCTTGGTCACGTAGGCGGCGGCTCCGGATTCGGTCGCCACGTCGATTCGGCTCAAGTTGGCGTCGGCGCTGACAATGACCACCGGGATGTCCGAGGTCCCCGGATCGCGTTTGAGAGCCGAGAGAACCTCCATCCCAGACATGTCGGGAAGATCGAGATCGAGAAGAACCAGGTCGGGACGCATGGAACCGGCCTTCTTGATCCCTTCGAGGCCGGTGACGGTGACCGCCAGGTCGACGTTGATTCGCCCGACGACGCTCCTCATCAGTTCGACGTTGGACTCGTTGTCCTCGATATAGAGTACGGTTCGATGGTTTTTGCAGGCAGATTCTTGACGCAACTCGAGCTCCGGGAGGGGGACAGGGCGATCCAATGTGATCGGTAAGTCGACGGTAAACAGGCTCCCGCCGCCAGGCGCCTCCTCGAACACGATCGAGCCATCCATCGCTTCGGCGAGCTTCTGGCTGAGCGCGAGGCCAAGCCCAGTTCCCTCGACGCTGGTCTGCTCCGCGCCGAGGCGGTCAAACGCGGTAAAGAGACGGTGCTGTTTGTCGGCGGCAATGCCCGGGCCGTCGTCCTGGACGACAATTTGAACCCTGGAGTCCGTATGGGCGGTGCTAATCCAAACCGAGCCACCCTCATGGTTGTACTTGACCGCGTTGGTCACGAGGTTGACGAGAATTTGGCGCAAGCGTTGGGGGTCGGCGAGCGCAAAGACGCCGTTCGGTTCGCCGTTTTTGAGATGGATGCCTACGCGGTGGGTCATGGCGACCGGGGTTAACAGGTCGTGGACCTCCCGGATCAGCCGCGGGATATCGACGGGCTGGAGATCGAACGCGATGCGGCGGGAATCGATGCGGGAAATATCGAGAATCTCATTGACGAGGGACAAGAGATGGCGTCCTCCCTCGACGATGTGACCGAGCATGACCGACTGGTTTTCATCTTCGGACTGCATTTGGAGGAGTTGGCCGAAGCCCAAAATGGCGTTGAGTGGCGTTCGCAGCTCGTGGCTCATCCGCGAAAGAAAGTCGCTCTTGGCGGCGTTTGCCTGCTCGACCGTCGCCTTTTCGATGGCGATCTCCTGAGCCCGTTTGGTATCGGTGACATCGACGGTAATCCCGTCCCAGACGGCGAGACCTTTTTCGTCGATGCCGGGAACGGCCCAAATGCGAATCCAACGATATTCGCCGCGAACGAGAACACGGCCCTCCCAAACGAATTCCTCGCTGTTGTCGGCGGACTGCGTCCTCATCTGATTAAGCCCGGGAAGGTCGTCAGGATGAACGTTGGTATAAAAGAGGGAAGAATCCTTCACGACTTCGAGGGAATTGAGCCCGAGGATTTCTTGTGCTTGCTCGCTTACGTAGGAAAATCGGAGCTTTCCATCGGCTTCACGCACCAGGCGATAGATGATGCACGAGACACGGTCGAGCGTTCGCTTGTAAGCCCTTTCGCTTTCGGAGAGGGCGATGCGCGCCAGCTTCTCCTCCGTGATATCGAGAATCGCGCCCTCCTGGCCGACGACCGATCCATCCTCGCCCAGCTTGAGCCGAATCGAATTGGTAACCCATCGAATTGCCCCATCCGGTCGGATGATCCGGTATTCAAACATGGCTTGGCCATTGCGACGCAGCTCCGTAGTCTTCTGCGAAACAACGGTTTGCCGGTCCTCCGGATGGACGGCTTCCGCCCATAGGTTTGGCTTCGTCAGGAATTCCTCGGCGGAGCGCCCAAAGATTTGCACGCACCCATCGGTGATGTAGTCGAGCTTTGAGCCGTCTGCCGAGGACGACCAAACCGCCGCGCGGGACAGAAACAGGATATTGTTGAGCCGCCTGTGGACTTCCTCGAGGGCGGCCGCGCTCCGGTGCTCTTCGGTGACGTCCGTGAGGGTCCAGAGAAGGCCACCGATGTGGGGTTCGTCTCGGTAGTCGGTAACCGAACAATCGAGGTAAAGAGCCTCGGCTCCCTCGCCGATCGTTAGCATCAATTCCTGAGATGGGCTGCCCTGTACGATCTTGGCGGTAGCTTCGGCGACCGCTTGCCGGCTCGATGTCGCAAAGACGTCTTGAAGGCCGGTTCCGCCTTTCGGGATGGTGTCCGACGTGAACGGCTTGACCGGGACGGCATCTCCGATGATAATTCCTCGTTCATCGGTAATAAGAACCTGGGTGGTCGAACGCTCGAGGATGGCTCGTTGACGCCGTTCCGCCGACTCGGCCGCCAGCCGGAGCGCATGAGACCGGTTTTCCTGGATGACGCGTCTCTGATGGCGTCGGGCGAGAACGACGACGAGGAATATCGTGACTGCGGCGATCACCACGCTTCCCCAACCCTCGGAAGAGGAGGCGACACCGGCCCGATCGGCGAGGTCGCGGTGAACCATAGAAAGCTCGGAGATAAACCGGTCGAAGGTCGGGTCGACGACGCTTTCGTCGTAACGCCTTGCTTCCTCCGTATGCCCCAGGGCGAGGAGACTGAACTCCCGCTTGACAGCCAGCCGGTACCGGTCGCCGGTCGCGATCACCGATCCGACGTTCGACTGGTTTCCGATTGCGTCTCTTAGTTTCTTTAGCCGTTGCGCGAGATCCGCGAAGGCCGGGAGTTCGGCAACTCCAGCGCTTTTTTCTCGTCCTGTGAGGACCTTCCATTCGATGAGATTTGCCTTGAAGGCGGCAACGTGCAGTTCGGAAGCCTCGAAGGAGAGCCTTCGAAGGCGTTCTGCTTCTTGATAATAGTGAGTGATCGCGGCCAAAGCCGCAACGAGAATGACCAACGAAGCAAGAATTGCTCCGACGCCTATGGGCCCGAACTCTTTTGACTCAGTCGACGGTTGAGACAAGACCGATCTTTCCTCGAAAAATATGCGGAGGACCGCGCCAGTGGTTCGACATGCGTTGCGGCGGCCACCGATCAAATAGTTGCTGGTGTTCAAACCGTATCACAGGTCTTATGGCGTTCTATGTCGGGCTTTTTACTGATAGGCAAACATTGTTCTGGAGATAACAATAACGATATGGCGGCACGAGAGCGGCCCTCTCGAAGCCTTAACGGATCGGTCGCGTACTATAAAGGCGATGACGCGACGCGAGTTCTTTGCCGCCGTTTCTTCGGCTCTCGTTGCTCCGCCCCTGGCGCGGATCATCCCGATGAGACCCGGTCCCGCCTGGCCGGCCAAGACGGTGCGTATCGCAGTGATCGCCGATCTTCACCACGGGCTCGCCCCGGACGCCCTGTCCCGGCTCCAGGCTTTCGTCGATGCCGTCTCGAAGCGAAAGAATCTCGACGCCGTGATGCAGATGGGTGATTTTTGCTACTCGCAGCCAGACTCGAAAGAATGCGTCGACCTCTGGAACAAGATGCCCCACCCGAAGATCCACGTGCTCGGCAACCACGACATGGACAAGGTCGATAAAGAGGGCGCGATGAGGTTTTTTGGGATGAAGCGACGCTATTACTCCATGCCGATCGGCGGCTATCGCTTCGTCGTCCTCGATCTCAATCACTTCAAGAAGGCCGGGAGGCTCGTGAGCTACGCGAATGGCAATTACTTCACGGATGGTGCTTCCTGCAATTGGGCCGATTCGGAGCAACTGGGATGGCTCGGCAAGGAACTTCGCGCTTCGAAGGAACCGGTGATCCTGATTTCTCATCAGCCGCTCGGATTTGCCGAGCCGGGCCAACCGATTCCGCCCGAGCAAGCCGAAGTATTGAAGATCATCGCCGAGGCTGCGAGGGCAAATCCAGCGGGCGCGGTTGCCGCCTCCCTCTTCGGCCACCTCCACGTCGATCGTCTGGAGCAGATCGACGGGGTGCCCTTCCTTTGCGTGAATTCGGCCAGCTACTTCTGGTTTAACGGAATGCAGCCGTACACGAAGCCGCTCTTCGCCTTCCTCGAATTGACGCCCGACGGATACCTCAAAGTGGAAGGCGCCAGCGGCGAGTTCGTTAGGGAACCGCCAAAGGCTTCCGATTCGGTGATCGGCCGCTCAGCCTCGATTTCCGACCGCACGTTAAAGGTTCGTCGGAATCTTGATAGGGCCTATATCTTGTGAAATAGTTGCGTCTATTTACGGCGGATCAGGTCGATCTAAGTAAGTGCCGCCAGAGGCTCCAAGCGACATGCGATGCCTACCCAAACCAAATCGGAGAAAGGATCGTCATTCCGACGACGGCCCCAAAGGTGGCGCAGGGATTCACCCATCTCACGACGAAGCAACCGATCGACGACTGGGGCGCGCCCAACTTTTAGGCCGCCGGCTCCGAACTTCGAAGCCGGACTTCCTGGTTTGACCCTCGTGCCGTCGAGCTGGGGATCGCGGCCGACGACGCCATCCTTCTCCTCAGTCGGCAACGTGGGCCGGCTGCGCTCCGGATGGTCGGAGCAGTACCACCAGTTGCGAACGAATCGGAAGCTCTTCGGATCGGTTCCCGGACCGATGTTGACGCCGCCCTCGCTCCAGGAATCGGACTTGAAGACGATGAGATTATCCGCGAAGAGGCCGCGTCGACTCGGAACGAAGTCCGGCGTCGCCGTTTCCTGGAGAATCCGTATCGCCCACGGCTTCGGATCGATGATCGTATTGAACCGAACGGTGGCTCCATTGACGCCAGTGAACGAAACGGGCGCGCCGCCTCGGAGGAAGACGCATCCTTCGACATCGATGTCTTGGGCTTCGTACCGAGCGCCGGCCGGGATCTTGTCGAGCGGCGGCCGGAAGAAGGGAATTCCCGTGCTTCCGCCGATGTTGACGCCCCGTCCGCCGAAGTCGATGAAGTCGCAGCCGCGGACAGTCACAGCCGAACTCCCGCCCTTGGTTTGGACGCCGACTCCTCCGCCCTGCTCGAACCGGCAGCCCTCGATGAGCCCGTTATGACAGCCGACCAAGTCGACGGCGCACCCGCCCCACCGCTCGACCGCGCATTTCTCGATCTTGAAGTGGTCGACGCCCGCCATCTTGATTCCATTGCTTCCGCCTCCCGGCACGTCGGCGATGTGCAGGTTTTCGAGGACGATATGGCTCGCCGGCGTCTCTCTTATCCCGCCGTCGTCGATGCCGATGGCGTTGCCGGATGCGCCCGTGATCGCGAAATCGCGAAACTCGATGTTGCTAACGCGCTGAAACTGGATCGGGGCCAGGAACCGGGGCGGCCTCGAAGGGTCCTCGCCGGCGACGACGATCGGCGCTATAGCCGTCCCATGGAGGTCCATGATGTAGAGGCCCTGATAGTCGCCTGGTGCGATGAGGATTCTCGCTCCCGGTTTGGCCTGGGCAACCGCGGCTCTTAGCGAGCCGGTATCGTGGACGTGGACGGTCTGAGCTAGGGCGACGCTTAGAAGCGCGAGGCAGGCGAGGGCGGGTGCCATGCTCTACAGGTTATCGCGATCTATGGATAGCTGTACATCCGTTTGATCTCCACGCCCTTGATCCGGCCCTCCCTGTCGAGCTCGATGACGGCGTAAACGAAGGATTCGACGAATCCGCCGCGACTGCTTTCGAGAATCGACGCCTTGGACGCAGTTCTTGAGATATCGCACCTCGGCAGGGGCGCCGGAGGGCGAAAAGGGCCCGGATGATCCGTCCGATGGACACAAGCCGCAAGGCTCCGTCCCCGGGGATTTATCAAGCCGGTTGCAACCGTTCGGTGCATGGTCCTGTCCTATGCCTTCGGTGACACATCGATGAGCTACTCGGTCGGCGACGGAATCGTTTCTCTAGGATTGGCGGCGGTCATCGGCGCCTATATCTATGCGAAGCATCAGGCATACAAGAAGCGCCTGGAGATCGTCCACGAGGAACGGATGACGGCGATGGAGAAGGGAATCCCCTTGCCGGAATTTCCGTTCGAGAAGGCGAAGGAGCCTAACGAGGCGGATCGGCTGGTCATCCCGTTGCTAGGGGTTGTCCTCACGACGCTCTCTTTAGGCGCGATGATCGTCCTCTACTTGAACGGCACGGCCCAATCGCGAGGCTTTTGGATCGCGCCATTGCCGTTCACATTCCTGGGTATCGGCTTCCTCGCTTTCCATTTCCTGAGTCGCGAAAAGAAGCGTTAACAACCGGTGGAAACCGATCACGAACTCGTAGGGCGGGTGCGGCGCGGCGACCAGCAGGCTTTCGCCGAACTGGTCCGCCGCCATCGCGATTACGTCTTTCGTCTGGCACTGTCGGTCCTTGGGCGGCAGTTCGCGCCGGAGGCGGAGGATCTCGTTCAGGAGGTTTTTCTGAAGGTGCATAGCACGATCGGCGCGTTCCGCCAGGACGCCGAGTTCAGCTCCTGGCTCTACCGGATTGCCTTCAACATGGCGCTGAACGCGAAGGCGCGAGCCAGGTTCCGGAAACCGCATGCGGGAGAAGCCGCCCTCGACCGTCTGGCGACTCCGGAGCCCGGACCGCACGGCCAAGCCGAGGCCGCCGAGCGCGACCATATCTTGGAGGATTGCATCCGAACCCTACCTGAGGTTTACCAATCGGCCCTGCGGCTCTACTACTGGCTCGACGCCGGCGTGGCCGATGTGGGCCTAATGCTGGGCATTCCGGAGAATACGGCAAAGTCGTACTTGCACCGAGCCCGCCAACTCCTGCAAGCGATGTTGAAAGAAAGAGGCTATTCAAATGAATGAAATCGACCCTAGCCAAATCGAAATCGACGGCCTGTTGCGGGAGTCGCTATCCACGTCCGTTCCGAGCCTCTCCCCCGGCTTCGATCAGCGGCTGATGGCGGAGATCGACCGTCGCGCCCAAGTTATGGCCCGCTGGAGGCGCAACGTTCTCGCCGGCTATGGGATTGCCTCTGCGGCTGCTTGCGTCGTGATGATGCGAGGGCAGGGGCTGGATTGGAGCGCGGTCACCCTTTCGCTCCTGGTGCCACTCGCCTTGCTTGGGCTTATACGTTTGGCGCTGCCGGCGGCAAGACTGGAGGCGAAATAAAAAAACTTGGTGGATCGTGTAGGGCTCGAACCTACGACCCGCTGATTAAGAGTCAGCTGCTCTACCAACTGAGCTAACGATCCAACTGGGATAGAAAATCTACCCCAAGAGACGCCGGGAATGCAGCCTCCGTGCGGTGATAAACTCGGCATCCATGGAATTCCGCATCCGAGAGGCGACGAACGCCGACGTCGAAGGGATCGTGGGCGTGGTCAAGGCAGTCTACGACGAATATGGCTTCACCTGGGACGCCGAGGAATACCATGCCGATCTCTATGATCCGGATGAGTTCTATTGGCGGGCCGGCGATCAGTTCTTCGTCGCCGAGGATGGCGAAATCCGGGGCGTGATCGGGCTTTGTTTTCACGATCTCATTCCGGGTGAGCCGGGCGGGACCGCTTGGCATGAAGACAAGGTGCGGGCGGCCGGCTCGGATTGTTCGCTGGAGCGGTTGTACGTCCATCCGGAGGCTCGGCGGCGGGGCATCGGCGAAGCCCTGACGCGCGAGGTCATCGAGCGGGCAAAGAGGGAAGGAAAGCGGGCGATGGAGTTGTGGAGCGACAAGCGGTTCGGCGACGCCCACCGGCTCTACGGGCGTTTCGGGGCGGCGACGATCGGCGAGCGGATTTGCCACGATCCGGATCAGAGCCCGGAGTGGGGGCTGCTGATCCGGCTATAGGCGGGGCGGAACCTCCCACCCCCTGCCCCCTCCCTCAGTTTCCGAAATAGGTTCTCGTGGTCGAGTGAGCGACGAACCGAGAAACCGAGGGATGGGGTTCCCGGCTCTTCTAGTGCTTGTCCCCTTTGATGGCCAGATGAAGTTCGGCGATGGCGTCGCGAATGAGCTGGCGCGCCTTTTCCTTATGGCCCTTGAAGTCGTTATCCGCGCGGGCGAGCTCTTTCTCGATGCCGTCGAGTTGGTTGATCGCCTTGCGGATGATTGGATGCTTCTCTGTGCGAAGGTGGGCCGATTGGGCCATTGCGGGCGAAGCCGCGTAGAATCCTGTGCCGACAATGAGGGAGCCGACGGCTCCGCCGATAAGAAGTTTCTTGAGCATGGTTGTCTCCTTTAGTTGAGGGCTGCACTTGGTCGTTGGAGCAGCTTGGGGAGATGAGACGGATGCGCGGGCGGGTTGTTCAGTCGCCAAGCTGGTCCGCGTAGTCGGGGTTCTTCCGGCAGAGGGGTAGGAAATCGCAGCCCTGACAGAGCCTCTTGAGTCGGGGGATCAAGTCGTAGTATTCCTGGGTGAGGATTTCGCCTCCGAGTAGCCGTACGTCCGCTTCGAACTGGTCGATCTCCTCGGCAGTCATGGAACTGCTCGCCTGCTCGCCGGTCCGTAGAGCGTAGATCGTCGCGGCGATCTTCCGACCTGGGAATTCACGGGCGAGAAGAAGCTGATAGCAGCCCATGGCGATGTCGGTTTCGACCTCCTCGGCCGACACGTGCTCGCGGCCAGATTTGTAATCGACGATCTCCAAGGTGCCGTCCTCATGCTCGTCGATGCGGTCGATCCGGCCGGTCAGGTCGAAGAGACCCATGTCGAGCTTGAACTGCTTCTCGACGTAAAGAACATGTGCCGCCGTCTCTCGCTTCTTATATTCCTCGACATGCCGCTCCAGGATTTCCTTGCCTTCGTGATAAGCCTCCGCCATCTCCTCGGCGGAGGAGAAGCCGGCGTCGATCCAGCTCTCTTCGAGGGCCGCCATCGCTTCCGCCGTCGTCTCGACGCCGGTGTCGTTCGAGTTATGGAAGCGTTCGAGGACGCGGTGCAGCGTCGTCCCGAACGAGTAGTAGCTCTTCGAGCGCAGATACCACTTGCCCCGGTCGTCGACGTAGGTCCACAGATACTTCACCGGACAGGCGAGGTAGAGGGTGAGCTTGGTTGGACTGAGACTTGGTTTTCGAGCCACTGAGGAATCAGTCTACAGATTATAGATCTCGCGGTATTTCTTGCCGAGCCCCTCGATGTAGTCCGCCGCGCCCATAGGCTTGCCGGTGACACGCAGCACGAGATCGCGCGGCGTGTACTTGCGGCCCTTGCTGTAGACCTTTTCTCGCAGCCATCCGAGGATCGGCGCGAACTCGCCTTTGGCGATCAGCTCGTCCGGCGAGCCGAGGTCCTTCGAGAGTGCGTTCCAGATCTGGTAGCTGAGCAGGTTGCCCATCGAGTAGGTGGGGAAGTAGCCGATCGAGCCCTGCGACCAGTGGACGTCCTGAAGGCAGCCTTCTCCGTCGGCTTTCGGCCGGATGCCGAGGTATGCCTCGTACTTGCTATTCCAGGCTTCCGGCATGTCCTTGACGGCGAGCGCGCCGGTCAGCACGTCGCACTCGATTTCGAATCGGACGAGGACGTGCAGGTTGTAGGTCACCTCGTCGGCCTCGACGCGAATCAGGGATGGCTCAACCTTGTTGATCGCGCGGTACCACGTATCGAGATCGAAGGAGGACAGAGCGGGAAACGTCTTTTGAAGGCTGGGAAGGAAGTGCTTCCAAAAGGCCTTCGAGCGGCCGACGATATTTTCCCAGGTTCGGCTTTGGCTCTCGTGGATGCCGAGAGAGACGCCGCCGGCGAGGGGCGTGCGGTCCCACTCGATCGGCGAGCCTTGCTCGTACATGCCGTGGCCGGCCTCGTGGAGGGAGCCGAAGATGGAGGAGCCGATGTAGGGCTTGTAGCGCGTCGTGAGGCGGACGTCGCCGATCGACCAGCCCGTGCAGAAGGGATGGGGAGCGGTGTCCTGGCGGCCCCGGTTCATGTCGAAGCCGATCGCCTTCACGAGCATTTGGGTGAATTCGCTTTGCTTCGCCGTATCCCAGTCGCCGTAGAGCTTCGAATCGTCGATCTCCGGCTGGGCCTTGATCTGCTTCACCAACTCGACGGTCGGCGCCTTCAGGTCTTCGAACATCTTGCGGGCATCGGCTGCGGTCGCCCCTTCTTCATACAGATCGAGAAGGGCATCGTAAATATGATCCTTATAGCCAAGATGCTCCGCCTCTTGGCGGGCGATCTCGAACATGCGCTCCAAGGTCGGTGCGAAGCTCTTAAAATCGTTATTGGCTCTCGCCGTCACCCATTCTTCGTGCGCCTTGGCGGCAAGCCGGCTCTTCTCGGCGACGAGGTCGGTGGGAATCTTGGTCGCGAGATCGAGGTCGCGCTTGACGACGCGAAGCATGGCGGCCTGGTCCTCGTCGTCGGCCTTGGCCTTGGCGAGCAAATTCCGCGTCTCATCCGCCGTGAACATTTCGTGGAACATCCGGCTCAGGATGCCCACATGCTCGGCTCTCGCATCCGCGCCCCCGCGCGGCATGTAAGTCTGCTGATCCCAATCCATCATCGCGATCGCCGCGTGGATCGCATCCAGGTCTTGAAGACGTGACTTTAGAGCCTCAAATTCGCTTGCCATGGCACGAATTCTACTCAACGAGAACGATATTGCATGACCGGTATTGCAAGGAAATTCAAGGGATTGCTGGCATGTCCGCAACCTTGGCGAGAGGACCGGCGGACGCGACACCTTCCCGAATTGCTCGAGTCGTCGGAGCGCGAACTTCGGTTCGCATCTCGTTCTTCAAGAACAGATTGGAGGTTCCGGAATCTCCTCTCCCCTCCGTGGAGTCTGAGGGGGCAAACGGCGCCCGACTCATTCCCCTGCGGAGTTCACCGCAGGGGAATGAATCGAGGATGGAAGAGTTGCCGCCGTTATTTCCCGGCGAGGCATTCGGCCTCGAACGCTTTCACGTCGTCGTGGAGCTTGTGGCGCGAGGACTTCTCGATATACATCATGTGTCCGGCCGGGTAGTACTGGAACGAGACGTGAGACCGCGTTTCGGGGTCCAGGCCCATGTGGTTGACCGTGTAAAGGGTCGCGTTCAACGGGCAGGCCAGGTCGTAATAGCCACAGCAATAGAGGACCCGGAAATGCTGATTACGAGCGAGCACGTTTCGGAGATCGGACGCGGTTTCGGAGTAGCTGCCCTGAGCCTCCTGCCACGGATAGACGTTGCCCGAGTTCAGGTACGTCATATCGGTGTGAACCTGCAAGTCGTTCTCCAGGTAATCGTTGATTGAGGAAGTGAACGGCGCGGTCGTTGCGTCGTCGCTCGGATCGCCCGAGCCGCCTCGTCCGCCAAATCCGTTCTCCAACTCGTTCTTGCCGGTCAGTCGGCCATCGTATCGTCCAATCTGGAGGCGCTCGGATCGGAGCAGTTCGGTGAAGAAGGCGAACTCCGGAATCCTAAGATTGGAGCCGAGCACATACTTCTTGCTCAGCCCGAGATAGCCGGAGAGCTTGTCCGCGATATGGCTCTTTTCCGCGTCGGTCAAGCTATCGCCCCGTTCGAGGGCCGCCGCATACTCCGTGTCGATCCAATTCTGAACCTCATGGACGACGCTCTCAACGCTTTTGAATCGGGGACCAAGGCGGTGGTGATACCATGCGCAAGCCGCCATCGAGGGAAGAAAGCCGATGTAGGTGACGTCGTTGCCGCGCATGCCGTCGAGGGTCATGAAGTTGCTCGTGCCCGAAATGCTGACAAAGCCGTTGACGGCGATCCCGGATCGGAAGAGCGAGTTGCTCAGGCCGGAGCCCCGGATGCCCCCGTAGCTTTCGCCGGCGATGAAAAGGGGCGAGCTCCAGCGATGGTGCTCGGTGAGCCAGTTTCGAACGAACTGAGTGAAGGCGGAAATGTCCTGGGTGACGCCGAAATACTTGGTGGCGAGATCGGGACGAGCGATTCGACTATAGCCGGTTCCCGGCGCATCGATGACGACGACGTCGGTGAAATCCAGCCAGGTGTCCATGTTGTCGACAGCCTCGTAGGGAGGCGCGGGCAGAGTTCCGTCGTCGTTCATCGGAGCCCGTTTCGGCCCGAGGGCGCCCATGTGCAGCCAAAGCGACGCGCTTCCGGGTCCGCCGTTGAAGGCGAAGGTCACGGGGCGGGCGTGGGCATCCGCGTCGTCCTTGGAATAGGTGACGCAGAACATGCGGCACTCCACTTCGCCGTTCTCGTTTCGAATCGGAATTTGAGCGGCGGTTGCCGTATATTTCAGCGAGCCGGATGGCAGGTCGATCGTGTGATGCGTGGTCGAGGTTGGCACCTCGATCATCGGAGCGGTCGCGGCCTGACTTTCGGACGCCGGCGGCGCCGTCCGATTCTGGCGTCCGCCAGGGGCACGTTGGCCCGGACCCTGGAAGCCGAGCGAAAGGACGAGAGCGGCGCAAGAGACAAGGTTGAGCATCGAAATCCAGCATAGCCGATTGAAAAGCTCTTATATCGCTCCGCGATTGATCGGAGAACGTAGGAACCGCCGATGAGAGTCGATCTGCTATGCGCCGGCTTCGACGGCCCGGCCAATCAGCAGAGCCGCCCACTCGGGGACTTCGCAAGCCGCCCAATATTCGGCGCCGAACTCGTCGCGCTGACGCTCGAAGACCATGTATTCGGTCCAGTTTTCGTAGTTCAGGGTCTCCGTGTTCACGCCGGCGACGCTCACCGGATAGACGCGCCACCGGCCCTGGCCCAATTCGAGGCACGGCTCGTCTCCCCGCTTGCGGCTGATCTGATTGTGCATGCCTTATTTTGGCAGGGAGCGCCTACTTCAGACCGGCTCGGCCGAGCAACTCCAGAAACTGCCGCATCGTGCGCATGTCGATCGACTGCGCCACGAGCTTGCCCGACCGGTCATAGATATAGCTGTTCGGGATTCCCTCGATGCCGTAGAGCGTGTTTACCTTCCGGCCCGGGTCGAGAAGGATGGGATAGCTATATTTGTTCTTCGCAATAAACGCTTTGACCGTCGACGCAGATTCGTCGGAAACGGCGAGGATGACCAGACCCTTGTCCTTGTACTGGTTGTACAGGGTCTGGAGGTCGGGCATTTCTTTGCGGCAGGGCGGGCACCAGGTCGCCCAGAAATTCACGAGCACGACTTTGCCTTTAAGCGCCGACCGCGTCCAAGTCTTCCCGTCGATATCGGTGAGGGTGAAGTCGGCGTTGGACCGAACTTCTTCCAGCTTCACGACCGCATCCATCGCTGCCTTGTACTGAGGATCGTCGAGAGAAACTTCGACGTGCTCGTAGCGGACGAGGTCGGCGAGTTCCACGTAAGGATAGCCTGGTTTCCCGTCGACGGGCTGAAGCGGGGCCTCCTTGAGCGCCTGGGCAAGTGTGGTAGCGACGGCTTGGAGCGCCTCATGGCCCGAGTCGCCTTCTGTCGATAGATTCGCCAGACTGTTCGCAAGATTCACCTTCGATAGTCCGCCGGGCAATCCCCGGATTTCCAAGGCGAGATCCCGGATTGCCTGGGGTTTCTGATCGTCGGCCAGCCCCCGAAGGCCACCGATTCCCTGCTCGATCTTCTTGGTTTGATCGTCTTGGGCGAGCCCTGGAGCGACGATCAAGCAGACAGCGACGGCGACTAGCAGGCGGCGGAGCATTATCAGACGATACCGGCTCCGCCGAACAAAAGTTGCGTCGAGTCTCGCCACGATCGTGAGACGAGGCGGATCAGTTAAACTTCGGCACGACGTTTACGAAGGCAGCGTAATCGATGCGGGCGTGAAAGCTTGCCGTGGGAAGCGGCGCATTTTGACGCCAGCCCAGTCTCAGCTGCATGGTATGGTTGCCGGCGTTCTCGTAAGCGCTGGCATTGGTCGTGATATTCACTTGGGTCATGCTATCCGCAAGCGTTGCATCTCGGCTATCGACAAGGTCCCAAATGTTCGTGCTGTAGTTGTACAGTTCGATGAACTGAGTTAGATGAGGGCGATTGACGCCGGCCACAAGCCTAACCGAGAAGCTTGTAGGGGTCTGGTAACTGGCGGTAGCGGTCAGCTCGATTCTGATCGGATACTCCGAGGCAATCAGCGTCGTGCCGTTGACGGCGTCCATATATTGCTGATCAATCTGCTGAAGCGACTGCAAGTTCCCGCTCACGATCGAACCCCGATCGATCGCATAAGAGGTGATCGGGTACGTCGTCGGTTGCTGGCGCACCATGAACATTCCGTGGCCCGTGCAATAGAGGGTGCCATCCGGGCCGACGCTGATGCCCCCACGGGGCTGGGCCCCAGCGTTAAACATCCAGACCTGGGTTCCAGCGGGAGTAATTCGATAAAGCTCGCCACTGTTATCCATGAAGTAGATACTGCCGTCGTAGCCAACCGACGCGGCTTCGTAAATCGGAGCGCCCGCAGTGAAGGACCAGTTTCTGACTCCCGTGGATACATCGAACGAATAGAGGCGATGATCGAGCCCAACGACGTACGCAGTCGAGCCATCCTGACTGTATGCCGGTGGCGCGTAAACGGAGGCAAGCGTATTGAATGTCCACTTCAGCCCGCCTTGATCCGGTTCGAAGGCGTAGATCGTCCCCGAATCCGAGCCACAGATGACGGTTCCGTCATCTGCGACGGCAGGAGCACCACAGAACGAGCCGAGGCTCTTCGTCCAGACGACTTGGCCGTCGGAGTAGCGTAGGGCCGTCAGGTTGTTGCCGTTGGCAACAAAAACCTTGGTGTCGTCGCGGGAGAAGACGATGGTTCTCGCGATACGGCCGAGCCCGTTCGTGTCCCACATCTGGAGTCCCGTGGCGCCATTCCAACGGTAGGCGTTGCCGTTCGCTACGCCGAATACGACGTCGCCCTCGGGGCCGACCGTGGGCGAGGGGTGTTCCTCGTCGCTTCGCGACATGGTTCCCGTCTGATGAAACCAAACGTAGTCCATAATGGACGAATCGATCCCGAACGTGTCGCTGCCCCCGTTGTCCGTCGCGGCGTAGATTAGGCCGTTATTGCCGATCGTCGGTGTGCTGAGGACGAATCCCAATGCGTTGAAGGTGCCGAGCGTTGTTCCCGTCGTGTAGTCGAACTTGTATACGTTGAACGGGTTCCAGTCGGCATAGAACCCGATATTGTTCTCGCCGAGGGATGGGTTTCCGCTTACGGTCCACGCGACATCGAGGACGTTCGAAATCCATGGGGATGAAAGAGGACCTGGATCGATGACCGCACGACCGCTGCCCCAGCGGTCCTGCCTCTCTTGCGGCCAAGGGGCTTGGGCGAGGACTCCGCCGACAATGGATAAGGCAATAAATATCGAAGCAAGCTTAATCATTTACACCTGGAGAGCCCGCACACACTGCGAGCCTGCAGCCAGTGTACGCCATCTTATCGCGATACGATGGCGTACTCTTGCCAACCCGGGCCGACGCCAGGTGTCACTACCCCTTAGTTCAGCTTGATGTACTTGACCTGGGGAACTTCGGTTCCGGTCTGACCCTCGACTCCGGTCACGAGCGCGAGATAGATGCCGCCCGAATCGAACGTTGTGCTCGGATCTTCGGCAAGAACGTTCTCGGTCCCGGCGCGTCGGGCTTGGAAGATGAGAGGAACGCCCGAATCGACTTCGAGAATCGAGGGGGTCGGACTTGCAAACGTGATGTCGGTCGCGGCGAACTGCGGATTGTTCGAGTCATAGCTGCCGACGTCTCCACCCTGGAAGTCGATGTTTGGCGTATCGAAGCCGGGGCTGCGTACGTAGCCGTGGATAATCAGGAGGCGGGCCTTCGTTCCGTTGGGGGGATTCTTGTCGTATTGGAAAGCGAGCAACTGGAGCCGCTTCTGAAACTCCGATCCGAAATTTTCGAGGCCGACAGTCAGGGCGAGGTATTTGTCATCCTGGGCGAACGTGAAGGCGATGGCATCGAGCTCGTCGGTGGTGACCGAATCGTTGACGGAAAGGTCGTGGTCGGCTTTCTTGGTCGTGATATCGGCCGAGCTGTTCAGATATGTCAAGGCGGGCGCCTCGTTATCGGTATTGATATAGAAATCCAGCGGATTCGAGTCGGGAGAACAATTGACGAATCGGATGATCGGGTCGGGGAGATTCGGTCCCGTGCCGCCGCCGCCGCAGCCTGCTAGACCCGCGGTGAGCACACATGCGGCTAACGCCAAAAGACAAGCAAATCCGATCCTCATTATCGTCGTAATCCCCTTCTATTTCGTCTTTGTCCAACCCGATTCGGTTCGTTCGATCCCGTACCGAGGCCAGACATCGTCACCAAACGCTTCGTAGCATAGCGGGCATCCCAGCATCCCCGTCTCGTTCAACTTGGATTCGGTCCAACCACAATTGGGACACGTCCCGTTGCGGACCTTTTGCACGATCAAAGCCTCGGAAAGCGATCCAAGCAGTAACTGAGGATAGCGCTTATCGAGGCATGACCGGCACAGGCGGACCTGCTCGCCAGCTTCGTCAACCCTAAAGACGGACGGGCTGCCGCAATAAGCACACGTCGATGTCAAAAAGCCGCACCGATTGCGGTTTGTTCCCTAAACAGTTGCGTCAGCTCGAGCGTGACCTGCCCTGGCTTGCCGCATCCGATCTTCCGATTGTCGAGGCTCACCATGCCGATGATCTCGGCCGCCGTTCCCGTCAGGAAGGCTTCCTCGGCCGTAAACACGTCAAACGGCGTCAGGAGGGTTTCTTCGACTTCGTAGCCGTTTGCGCGGGCAAGGTCGATGACGGTTTGGCGCGTGATGCCGGCAAGGAGTCCGCAAGACGGGTGAGGAGTCCGAATCCTCTTTCCGTTGACGAGGAAGAAATTGTCGCCGGTGCATTCGGCGATGTAACCCTGATGGTTCAACATGAGAGCTTCGCCCGCGCCCATGCGGTTGCCTTCGTGCTTCGCGAGGATGTTCGCGACGTACTTGCCGATCGCCTTGACGCGGGGGTCGAGACAGTCTGCAGGGATGACGCGAAACGACGACGTTACGACGTGCAGCCCGATCTCATAGGCCTCCGGCGGATAGAGCGCGAGGCTCGAGACCATGATCATCACGTTCGCGTTCCGGTTGATGTTCTTCGGATCGAGCCCGAGCCCGGTGCCGCGAGTGACGTTGAGCCGGATATATCCTTCGTCGATGTCGGCTTGCTTACAGACGTCGAGGATGGTCGCTCGCAGCTCCGCCTGCCCCATCCTCATTTCGAAGCCGAGGTAGGCGATGCCGTGATAGAGTCGGTCGAGGTGCTCGTCGAGCTTGAAAACTTTGCGGCCGTAGATGCGGATGCCTTCAAAAAGGCCGTCTCCGTAGAGGTGCGCGTGATCGGCCACGCTGGTTACTGCAGTTTCGAGGGGCTGGATTTCTCCGTTGAGCCAAGCCAGTCTAGGCATGCCCCAATTCTACTCATTCTATGTCGCCGGAAATTCCGTCTTTGGGCCCGCCATCGCATCCCTTTGAACGTCATAATTACAGTCGGTCCTTCGGATGAGGGACTTGTTTATGTTTAAGAATCAGGGATGAAAAAGGTTCTAATCGTCGCATTGTCGGTCCTGGCTGCCTTTGGCGCCTTCGCTACCATCGTTGCCGCGCGCTTCGAGCCCACGATCGTTCCGAACACCTACGTCGGAATCGTGAATGTCGGCGGATTGACCAAGCAGGAAGCCGCCAAAAAGGTTCGCATCTGGTGGGAGACCCAGCGGGTCAAGAAGCTCGAACTTCAGAACAAACTTCTGAAGCAGCCCCTTCCTCCTATGACGCCTGGAACGCTTGGAGTGACCGTGGACGACGAGGGTTCCGTCGCCGATCTCCCCATGAGCGACCTCGTGGAGGCCGTGACCGAGAAGGTTGGCGGCTCGCCTCCGGAGCAAAAGAAGTTTCCCGTCAGGTACAAGGCGATCCAGGTTCCGCTCGACGAACTTAAAAAGAGAATTCAAGCGTCTGTCGGGGAGGACCATCCTGCCCGCGTCGTGTATCAAGACGGCGCGATCGTGCGCCGGCCCGAAGTCAGCGGATTCGTGCTCGACGACAAGCAGCTTGCCGACGCGGTCATCGCCGGATTGGCTTCGGGGTCCGTGGAGCTCCCCCTGCAGGAAGCCCCGAAGGCCCTCCCCGACGACGAACTCGCTAAGATCACGGACGTCGTCAGCGAGTATTCGACGAGCTTCCCGTCTTACCAAACGAGCCGCAACACCAATATCCGCCTGGCTGCTGCCAAGCTGAACGGATGCGTCCTTATGCCCGGCCAGCAGCTCAGCTTTAACGACACCGTCGGCCGGCGGACCGCCAAGGGCGGCTTTCGCGAGGCGCCGGTTCTCAAGAACGGCAAGCACGATCACGATATCGGCGGCGGGATCTGCCAGGTCAGCACCACGCTCTATAACGCCGCTCTGCTCGCGGACATGAAGATCGTCCGCCGCAACAATCACTCTTTGCCAAGCGCCTACGTCGCGCTCGGGCGGGACGCCACCGTCGATTGGGGAAACCTCGATCTCGTGATCGAGAATTCCTCCGATAAGCCGGTCGCGGTCGCCTCGAACTACAAGAACGGGCGAATCACGTTCCGTATCCTCGGCCAGAAGGACCCCTCGATCTCGATCAAGATCGAAACCGCGAATCATAAGGCCTGGGATCGCGGCACGGATATGGTCGTCGACAAGTCGCTCAAACCAGGGACTCGAACCGTTGTCGAGAAGGGCTCTCGGGGCCACTCGATCGATACCTATCGGATCATCTATAAGGATGGCGTCGAAGTCCGCCGGGAGCTTCTGAATCACAGCATCTACGCCGGCTGTCCGAGGACGATCGCCTACAATCCGACTCCGGAGGCCCCGAAGCCTGGGATTCGGCCGCCGGGAACGGTGCCGCCGGTGACTAGCCCGCCGCCCGTCGCGGTCGGCCATGGCTAATGGCGGACGCGGATCAGCTTGAATTGATTGCCGGAGAAGACCGTTTCGCCCTCGGAGCTAAGATCGGCGAGGTCGAAGCCGTATAGCCGCAACGTCGGCCCAAAGGTTTCCTCCATCGGCTGCACGATGTAGTCCGGTTTGATTTCGTCCAGAATCTCTTTCTGTTTTTCCGGGGCGAGGCGCGCCTCGAAAAGCTCCGTTTCCAAGCTCCTTCGCTTGTTGTAATCCGGAGTCTCGCTCCAATGGCCGGCGAAAGTGTAAGCGCCGGTAAGCCCGCTGATGATCGGATTGAGGTCGGGCATGGCCGGCGTATTGAATACGTCGGGCATCTTCTGCCCCGTCTCGTCAAACCCGGGCGAGGCGACGCCCGGCATGGCTACGACGACCTTCCGGCTTCGCGGGTCCTGGGCGATCAGCCGGATAATTTCCTGCTCGTCCCGGCTCAGATAGACGGGGTGGACGGTCGTGTTCGAAACGTCGTTGCGAATCAGGAACCGATCCCGGGCCAGAAGCCAGCAGATGCTCGTGGCGCTGAGAAGGAGGGTGACGACGATCGAGGCGAGGTTTCGCGCGCTGCGGTCCCGGCCTCGCACCATTTCGCCAAAACCGAGCGTGGCCAAGATCGCCCATGGGACGCTCAATCCCATCGCGAGCTTGCGCTGAAACAGCTCCGGGAAATAGAGCCCGACGATACCGGTGACGCCCCAGGCCAACAGCAAATTGAGAGCCGGCTGGTCCTCCGAAGCCATCAGGAACAGGCTGGCAAGTGCCGCCGCAAAAACGCCAAGCCAAACTGGCTGACCCAGAAAGAAGCCGTCCGGGGACGCCGTTTGCGCGGCAACGAAGAGACCGATGAGGAGCGCAGAGAAGAGGCCGACCCCGGCCCGTTGACGATTGGTGCGAAAGCGGATATACAGACCGGGCAGGGCGAGGAGAAACATCAGCACGTAGCCGAAGAAGACCTGCCGGAAGTTCGCCGAATAGGTGGGCGTGGCGGCGCGGGCCTGAAAGACCGCGTCGTTATGCAAGACGTGGACAAACCACAAGGCTGCCGGAAGGACCCCGAGAGCGATGACCACGCCCCGTCCGACCCATGCGGCGCTGAGCTGCCTCGCCCCAAGTTGCATGACCAGGAAGCCGACCATGGCAAAGGCGATCATGAGGACGTCATAGCTGTGGATGTTCATGAGGACGCCGATCGCCAGTGCGCCCCACAGAACCGGTTTCCAGCCGTCCCGCGCGTCGAGGAAGCTCTGAAAAACGATCAGGATGAGGCACAGGCTCACCATGAACAGGCCGTTCGTCAGCATCGAAGGGAAGACGAAGGCCTCAGGCTGCCAGACGTCGATGGGAAGCCGTCCGAGCATCAGCGAGGAGATGGCGTCCGGAACGGGCCGGACGATCGTGACCCCGAAGTTTTGCCACACGAAGAAGCCGACCCCACCCCCCAAGATCGTCAAGCTAACCGCCAGGCGAGTGATAAAGACGCTGCCGGAGACCCGCTTGACGAGCCGGTACAGCAGGGGCACGAAGAGACCCGTAAACAGCAAACGCCCGAAGTTCGCCGCAAAGGGAATGCCGGTCACTTTCGCCACCAAGCCGAGCGCCCAAAAGTAGAGATGGACCGTCAGGCCGGGCTGGGGATCGGTGGTGAAGCGGTTGTCGAATAGGAAGTGGCCGGACATGGCCTGGCGCATCCAGGCCGAATAGACCATGTGGTCGTCGGTGTTGTATTCGAACCCCGTATAGCGCTGGCCACTGGGCGCGGCGATATGAGCATAGATAGCGGGAAGGGCGGCGATGAGGACGGCGATCAGAGTCGCGGTCCAAATGAAACGCCGTTCGATGGCCGCTCGCTCTTCGCTCGTCGGTTCCTTGCTGCGAGCCTGGGTTGGCTCAGGCGTGGCCAGGGATTACCCGCCCTCGGCCGGGGGAGTTTTTCTCATTTGCTTGTAGATGCCCACGATAAGATCGACGTTTTGCTTCGCCTTCTCGTTGGTGGGATCGGTCTTGGCCGCCTCGCGGTAGTACTTCAGTGCGTTCGGATATTTGACGCGCGGAGGCTCGTCCGAAAACATGTTTGCGTCCGCCAGATCGTTTGTGGCGTCGACGAAGGCCTTCTTGGCCTTCTCATCGTTTGGCGATGCCGTATAGGCCTTCTTTGCCGCGTCGTAGGCCGCTTGGGCATCCTTGATCGGCTTCAGGTTGGGCGGCTGCTGGCCGGCCATGCTTCCGCCGTCCGTCGCGCCCCCGGACGCCGAACTGCCCATTATCGAACCGCCGGACATCGGCGCGCCAGAAGTCGCCGATCCCGCCGTTTGGCCGGCGCTTGCCGACTGGGGGACATCTTGGGACGAGATATTCCGGTCGCCGCTGTCGCAGCCGATCAGGCTGTATGACACGCAAGCGAGACTAAGGACGCCGAGGACTAGGGTTGATGCTCTCACCACGATGCTCGAATGATAACCCAAAAACATTGCGTGATCGCTCACATTACTTGCCCGGATGAGTCAGGTCGTTCGCCAATCGGCGGAGGGTCCGGCAGCGTGAGAAGGCCTCCTGGGGGGGCAACACGTCGATCGTGCCTTCGAACACGTGGCGGAAGGCGGTGGCCAGTTCGGGCGAAATACGCACGTCGCGCTCGGACGCCGCAGCGTCCGTCGACAGCTTGAGGGATTTTCGCACTTCGGCGTCGGCCCGGTCGTAGGTAGCCCTGCAGGCCGCCCGCGTCGAGCGAGCCCGTCGATACGTGTCGGCGACCGCATTCACGAGCTCCCTTTGTCCGGTTTGGGCCGGCCGAACCTCCTCTGGCAGGCCGAAACGCTTGCCGAGCGTGAATACGATCACGACGAAGAGGAAAAGGGATTGATACCAGGCTCCAATCGCGCCCGGCCCGAGAATTTCGAGCAGCCCGGGCCGCTCGTTATCGAAAGTCGATTCGACGAACACGAGTCGCGACCCCTTTGGAGCGATGGTCGAAAGCGAGCCGATCAAGACGTCCGCGTTCTGCACCCGATCGATAAACCGGTTCGTCGCCATGTAGCCGTCCGAGAAGCTCAGCACGGTTCCATCCGTGTAGCGAGTCAGCGAAGCGATGTCGGCTTGCGGATTGTATTGGTCGTGGACGATTCCGACCGACACGAGGTCGGATGGCAAACTCGTATGCAAGTCCGTTTCGCTTGTGTGGATTGCGACACTTATGGGCGGACTTAGGAATTCGCTGATCCCTTTCCGTATCTCGACGCGCGAAGACATGTCGTCGAAATTGACGTCGATCGGTAGCAAGACCGCCTTGCCTCCATCCTGGATGAACTGAGACAGCCTTCCCAAAGCGCCAGGCGTATCGTCGTTGATTTCCAGATCGTCGCCCCGCGCTTGGCCTTCCGCGAGGCAGGCAACCGCGATATCGTTTTTTCCGAGACGAGGGAATGCGGACGTCGTCGAGGTCACCTCGTAGCCGTTGGCTCGAAGCAGATCGGCGAAAGCGGCCAGACCGCTCGGTCGGTAGGAATCGATCTTCGGATCGGCCCTGCCTGCGGTTCGGGACAGCGTGATCATGAAGGCGGCGACGGCCAGCACGCCCAACAAGGACCACGCCACGAGGACGGCCGAGCGCTTCACGCGGCCACTCCCTGAAGAGCGTGAGTGACATCGCCGTACCACCTTCTGAACTCGGCGACGTCTATAGGCCCCCGAACCTTGTAGCCGTACCAGATGCGATCGAAAGCCTGAGTCGGAGTTCGAAAGTCGAGGCCGGCCGGCTTCCTCGGACTGGATTCGATCCTCGCCAGATGCTCCCAGTTGGTTTGGGAGCGAAGGAATCGGGCAACGTTTCGCTCGTCGAATTTCAAAAGGCAGGCCAGATATAAGGCGCGGACCGCCTCCCTGTATTTCCCATCGCGCTCGTAGCTCGACGAAAGCTCCAGCCATTCGTCGAGGGTCCGCTCGGGCTCGTCATCCTCGAGCATGGCTTTTGCCCTACGCGTTCTCAACTTGCCAAAGTTCACGAAGCGGATGACGTATACGATGAAGGCGATAAGGCCCGCTCCGAGGAGACACCACACGAAGTTGGTGATGAACGCCGGGAAGGCGGGCGAGCCGAAATCCCCGGATCTGCTTGAGTGTGTAGGCTTCCGCTGCGGAAACAGGTTCCTGAGTCGCTCGATCGCTCCGCTCAGCCAATTCGCTCGATCGCCGACCCCTTCGTCGCGATATAGGCCGGACGATTTGATCTTCGCGATCCGCTTTTCCTGGTTGGGAGTCGCGGCATGCTCCGCCATCGCCTTTAGATCGACGTAGCTTTCGAGCGCATCGATGGAGTCTTGGTTGTCTGCCGTGGCTTCCGTCCACTTCTCTCGAAGTCCGGGGTCGTCCAGTCCGGAGCTCGAGACGATGTCTAGCTTCTCCTTCGGCGTTTTGGCCTGTTTCAGCTTCGCGTCGAGGTCGCCGTATTGACCGGCCCATCCCCAGGCGGCGAGAAGAAGGAGGCTAAAGCTCGAAACGACGCGACCGATCCGCACGCCAGACGTCTTCTGCCAGTGCCTCAATGTCGTATCCCTCCAGCCGGATTCGGCGGTCGTAATAGATGATGGTCGTCGTCGCCGCCCAAACCGGGGTGAGCGTCCACATAACGAGAAACGTCGGAAGCAAACCGAGGGCTTCGATGAAGACCGAAGAAAACGGCAGACCGGAGACACCGCTGCGCAATAGGTCGGGCAGGCCGATCAGTTGAATGCTGATGGAGATGCCTCCGCCGATGAGCATCCAAAGAAGCAGGAGCAGAGCCATCACCGAAGTGACGGCCGAGTAGCCCCCCGAATGCATGCCGTAAGTCTTCAGGAGCGAGACGCTCCGCTTGGCCGCTTCGCCGATCGACTTGCCTTCGAGCGCCATGATCACTGGGGCCAGGGAATGCCGCACGACGACCGCGAGGAAGAAGATTCCGCCCGCCGCAAAGCCAAGCCACGCGAACAGGACGACGATGCCGGCCGTCGCGTCGGTTTCCGTGGTCGCGCTGCTGATATAGGCAGCCAAAGCGAGGAGGCCAAGGGATACGAGAATCCCCGAGCACGCCAACAGGACTTCTCGAAGGTTCAGCCAAAAGAGCTTTGGCAGGAGCTCACGGCCTTTTTCGTCGGCCGCGGACGAGGACGGCACGTTCCCGACCATATAGTCCGACACGAGATTGGCGACCAAGACCTGCGTATAGGAAACGCCGAGGATAAAGAGTGGCGCGGCCACGAAGAGGGCGAGGCCCGTCGTCGAAACCATCTCGAGGATTTGGGCGCTCTGAGATCCAGGACTCTTGGTGACGAAGTAGCTGGGCCACACGTAGCGTAGAAAGAAGGTGACCGAGGCCAGGCAGAACAGGCTCGGAACGATCGTCGATTTCAGGAACGTCCAGCCGAGAACCTGGTAGACGCGAATGGCCACGTCGATGATCTCGTTGCCGGTCATCAGGCGCAACCGATTGCGACGGTCCATCTTGGCCGTTCGTTGGCTGAGGTAACGGGCGATCGGATCGGACGTCACTTTAGGGATCAGAGTACATCAGAGTGGCTCGACGCTACATGAACTTGAAAGGGGATAATCAGCAGATATGAATTCTATTCTCGCGCTCACCGCATTGACGGCCGTCTTCCAGGGACCCGGCATCGATCAATACACGCAACCTATAAAGGATATCGCGTTCACGGTCGATGTGAAGACCGGGAATCAGATGGCGCTCCGGAAAATCAGCGGCGACTTCGGCGAGGGCTACCGATTCGAGCACGTTTCCTTCAAAATCAAGGACAGCTTCCAGATTCGGGGCGAGACGAAGGTGGACGATACGTCGGTGCTGATGCTGATGAACAACGGCATCCGCATCTTCCGGGCTCCCGGCAAGGGCGGATTCAAGATGGACGTCCGCAAGAAGCCCGGCCAGCGCCAAACCATTTTCGAGTTCGGGATCGTAACGCCGGACCTCTTTGACGATTTTATGGTGTCGAGGTTCGTCCGGAACGATCGCGCGACCGGCGAGGCCGTGTTCGATATCAACTTCAATCCGAGGTTCGGCGACAAGACGCGATACCGGGTGTGGATCGATCCGGCGAGGAAGTTCACCGCCAAGAAGGAGTGGTATGGCCAGGACGGAAACCTGAAGGCGACGTTCTTGTTCACGAATCCCGAAAAGGTCGGCTCGTTCTGGGTGCCGACAGTAGCGACCGTGATGAATTCGGAGGGAACAACCGCGGGCGTTCTCAGCTATGGACACTTTCGGATCAATGCCGGAATGGATGACTCGATTTTCAAATAAGGCGACGTTAAATGTGCATCTTTTTGCCCATTACTTGGTCGATTGAAACAATCCATCTAGGGCTAGTGGTATAAACGAGCGGTGAAATTCGCGCAAAGATTCTTCGTAGTCGCTACGGCTGTGGCGGCTCTTTCGGTTCAAGTGCTCGCCGCCGGCGTGGTCGGTGTCTGGAAGGGCCATATCGTCGTCGACTCCTCGAAGATGGACAAGACGCTCACGCCTCAGCAGCAGCAGATGATGAAGCAGAGCATCGCTGCCACGAAGTCGATGGTCATTACCCTGACGATGAAGGCGGACAAGACCTATTCCGCTTCGGTATCCGGAACTCCCGGCGCCGACAACGCCGATACCGGAACCTGGAAACAGGCGGGCAACAAGATCACGATGACGGGATCCAAGCCTGGCCCGGGTGGCAAGCCGGACGTTCAAACGTTGGTTTTGAGCAAGGACGGTAAATCGATGACCATGACCTTGCCCGGTCAGATGGGCGTCAGCGCGAAGGTCATCTTCAGCCACTAATGAAAGTCTGATGAAAGGATAGCCCCTTCGTTGAGAAGGGGCTATCCTTTTTGTTGTATCGCGCAAACTCCCGGTTATGCGGTTTGCGACTTCCTTTGGCAGCCTAATATGAAACTCTTCGCATTCTCTGCTCTCGTCGGAACCGGTCTCATCATCCTGTCATCCCACGTGCCGTCGTTGCTGGAAAAGCAGGCGTCGGTTCTCAAGGATGCCAAGACGCTGAAGATCACCTACACCTTCCAGCACGTTGGCGGATCGAGGGGAGACTATACGCTCACCTACAGCAAGCCGAATCTCTTCATCGTGGACGGCCCGGACAAGTTCGTCGAGTCCGACGGCACGACGCTCTGGGAATACAACAAGACGTCGAAAACCTATACGGAAGTCGATGCCACGCCGGAGGTGCTCGCCAAACAGGCGCAGACCGACGAAACCCTCGGTTGGGCCTCGTTCTTCACCGACGCATTCGTGAAGAAAGTGACGTCCGCCGAAACCGGCGGCAGCCGAGCTATCAAGGGCCAGCAGGTCACGGAGCTGAATTTCACTCTTGACGGAACGCCCGCGAAGTCGGGAACCCTCTACATTGACGATAAGCTCGGCATCGCTCGCGGCTTCACGATGAAGAGCGATAGCGGTAGCATCCTTGCTCTGGCGAGCGACATCCAGATCGGCGGCGATGCAATGACGGCGGACAAGTTCAAATTCGTTGCCCCCGAGGGAGCCACGAAGGCGGCCGCACCGAGCGCCGATTCTCCCAATTGGGCGATGGTCCAGCCGATTTTCGCTTCCAACTGCTCGCCCTGCCATGCCGGAAATCGAGGCAAAGGCGGCTTCTCGATCCGCACTTACGAATCGGTGATGAAGGGAGCCGAGGACGGTCCCGTCATCGTTGCCGGCGATCCCGACAACAGCAAGCTGGTCCAGCTCATCACCGGTCAGGCCGCTCCGAAGATGCCGCCGCAGGGCAACGTCTCCGCCGCCGACGTGGACAAGATCAAGGCTTGGATCAAGGCCGGCGCCAAGCAGTAATAAACGTCAAAGGCCTCGCTGGGCAAGCTCGATAGCTCGCAGCGAGGCCTTTGCCTTGTTCAGGCACTCGACGTACTCCTTGGCTGGGTCTGAATCGAATACGATTCCCGCTCCCGCCTGAATATGGGCGACTCCTTCCTTGACTAGAATCGTCCGGATGGCGATGCACATATCAAGGTCGCCCGTATGGCTTAGGAATCCCACCGCGCCCGCATAGCTGCCACGACGGGTCGGCTCCAGTTCGTCGATAATCTGCATCGCTCGGACCTTCGGTGCTCCCGACACCGTACCCGCCGGGAAGCTGGCGCGAATCAGGTCGTAGGCATCCTTGTCGGCCTTCAGGTAGCCGGTGACATCGCTAACGATGTGCATCACGTGGCTGTAGCGCTCGATCACCATCAGCTCGTTGACCTTGACCGAGCCGAAGTCGCAAACTCGGCCGAGGTCGTTTCGGCCAAGGTCCACGAGCATAATGTGCTCTGCTCGCTCTTTCTCGTCGGCGAGAAGCTCTTCGGCCAACGCGTTGTCTTCCTCCGCGTCCTTGCCCCGCCAGCGCGTCCCCGCGATGGGCCGCACGCGAGCCCGCCGTCCATGAAGGCTGACCAGAAGTTCCGGTGAGGCCCCGACGAGATCGAAGTCGCCGAACCGGAGCAAGAACATATATGGCGACGGGTTCAGGGAACGCAGAGCGCGATAGATCGTGAGTGGATGGGCCTCGACCGGCGTGCTGAACCGCTGAGAGGGGACCATCTGGATGCCGTCGCCGGCCGCGATGTACTCGCGGATGCGCGTGACGATTCCCTCAAACTCCGGCTGATCCATATTGGCCGTCGTCGGATGGATTTCGTGGGAATCGGAAGGGAGGGGCGGAAGGGGCTGCTTCAGAAGATCGAGGACGCGGCCAATCTCCTCGACCGCCTCGTCGTATTGGTCAGGGCCTGCCATCACGATCACCCGCAGGAGATTCCTGGCGTGATCGAAGACGACGACCGTATCGCAAAGCATCATCGCCATATCGTCGAGCCGGAGGTCGTCTTTCGTCCCGTCGCCGATCCGCTCGAAGAACCGCACGATATCGTAAGAGAGGAGCCCGACCGCGCCGCCGACGAAGGTCGGCATGTCTGGGACCGGCAACGGCTCGCAGCCGCTCATCGCCTCTTTCAGAAGGTCCAGAGGATCGCGGCCCTCGGGCAGCGTCTCTTCCGAAACGCCGTCGGAGATGCGGCGCACGCGCCGGTCCTTCGTGCGGAGCACTTCTTTCGGCCGAACGCCGAGGACGCTGTAGCGGGCAAGCTGCTCGCCACCGGTGACGCTCTCCAGCAAGAAGCTGAATGTCTCGTTCGCCGCCAGCTTCCAATAGGCGCTCAGGGGCGTCTCGACATCGGCCAGGAGGTCCTGGTAGATCGCCATGCGGCGGACTCCCTGGGTCTTCTGCTCGAACTCTTCTCGGCTCGGAACGATCACGGGACTCATTATGATGCGGGACTCCAGATACAATCGGAGTAATGGAGGCTTTTACGACCCATACCGGCCGGATCGCGGTCGTTCCCGACGATAACGTCGATACCGACCGGATTATTCCCGCCCGGTTTCTGTCTCGGGTGAGCCGTTCCGGATATGGAGAGCTGCTATACAGCGACGTCCGCGGCGATGCCTTTCCGCTAGACCGTCCAGAGGCGCGCGGCGCGACGATTCTCGTCGTCGGCACGAACTTTGGGTGCGGATCTTCGCGGGAGCACGCGGTATGGGCCATCCAGCAGGGAGGGTTCAAGGCGGTCGTCGCGAAGCGGACACCGACCTCTCAGGGTTACAGCGATATCTTTCGCCAAAACGCCGCGAATTGCGGCCTTCTCCTCGTCGAGTTGGACGAAGCCGCCCATGCGAACCTCGTCGATGCAGGCAGCGGCGCGGAGGCCACAATCGACCTGCCGAACCAGTTCGTGGAGTTAGACGGCAACCGATATTCCTTCGAAATGAACGAGGTCACGAAGCAAGCTCTGCTTCAGGGGCTCGATTTGATCGGTACCTCGCTGATTTACGAGGAGGCGATTCGTCAGTACGAGCAGAGCTCGCAAGCCTACATTCCCGGAAGATGAAGAAAGCCCTCCACTTAATCCCTATTCTCGCCATCCTCGTCATCGGTTGCCAGGGCGACAAGTCGGAGTCCGGCTCGGGAACGGCGGGGACGCAGACCACCGGATCGACGGGCGCGCCGGCGGAGCACGTCGACAGTCTGCAGCGCACCTACCACCTGAAAGACCTGGAGCGCGTGACGCTCAAAGCCAATGGACACGACATCTCAGCCTGGGTGATGGATACCGAGGGTAAGAGACGGGAAGGGATGATGTTCCTGACGGCCGAAGATGTGAGCGATAACGACGGAATGATCTTCGTCTTTCCGGATTCGACTCAGCGAAGCTTCTGGATGGACAACACCATCCTCGCCCTTGACATCATCTACATCTCCGAGCACAAGGTTGTGCTGAACATCCAGGAAGGGAAGCCATTCGACAAAACTTCGCTCCCAAGCATCGGGAATGCAATGTATGTTCTCGAAATGAAACAAGGATCGGCGAAACGGCTTGGCATCAAGCCCGGTATGCAAATCGCGATTCCCGATTCTGTCAAAGGCAAGTAAGTTTCCTTGCCAATTGCGTCCAGATGGGTGGTGACTAATATGAAACTCGGCCTTGTATGCGTCTTGTCGGCTTTGGCGGCCTTGTCGATCGGGCAGCTCTCCCCGAAGGATGACTTCGTCCTGTCGGGAGAAACCGGCTTTGGCATGTTGCCGCCCGAGTCGGTCGCCGGCGGCGTCGTCAAGCGAATGTCCTGGTCGGACGACGGCAAATATCTCTTGGCGGTTCGGGACTACGTCGACTTCTCTGTGGTCGCCGCCGCGATCGCCGGCAAAGGGAAAAATCCACAACTGCAGTCCGAGGAGTCGGTTGTCATCTATTCGATGGCCGATCACAAGCCGGTTCTTGCCTGGAGAGCCAAGCTCGAGTCCGGTCAGATTCTCGATGTGAGCTGGTTCAAAGGCTCCGATACCGCGTTGGCGACCGTAGTGGAGCGCCTTCCATCGACAGACCCAAGCCAGCCCATCTCGACGCGCGAGCACGTTTTCTTCATCGAGGCGCGAACCGGTTCCTCTCGATCCATCTATTCCGTCGATCAGAAGCAGGGGGAGTCTTGGGTGAACTACGTGATGTCGCCGGTTAAGTCAATGGGGCTGCTGGTCACCCAGACGAACTCGGAGGGATCTCCCGCCAACGGAGGAGCGAAACGACGAACCATCCATGCCCAATATCGGGTCGTTCTCGCGGACGGTTCGGTCGGAGCACCCGTCGACATCGACGGCGGCATCAACATAAGCGGTTGGACTCAGGATGGCGCCAACCCGATAGTCATCGTGTTTGGCTTTGATAACGCGGGCAAAGTGTGGCACGCTTCGAAGATGCTGGATCTGGCGAGCGGAAACCTGGTCCCGGACTCTAATGTCGCTCTCTACAAGGAGCAACCTCTTTCCCAACCGATCAGCATCGGCTTCGGCGACGGCACCTTGACGAAGACCCCCACCGAGAGGAGGGTGCGCCCATCGTGGCTCGCCAACGACAAGGGAGACCAGCACGCCCTCGTGACCGGCGACGCGACCATGGCCAGCCTTTCGCCGACCCTCTCCGGCGTTGCCTACATCACGCAAGGCGTGGCGATGGTAAGGCCGATTGTTCAAGTGCCGAAGGAGGCCATGTTGCAGGCTCTGAAGGCGGCTCAGCGAACGATCATTCTATCCAGAGCCAAGCAGGTCGCACTCGGACTTCTCATGTATTCCGCGGACAACAACGATATGTTTCCGGCTGCCGGGTCCGATGTCGCCGGCCTCCTCAATCCGTATCTGAAGGATTCGAGCCTCACCGATGGGTTCGTTTACACCTTCCAGGGCGGCCTTATTACCGACGTGAGCGATCCGGCGAATACGGTCGTTGGATACATCTCGGGGGACGGCGGACGCGCCGTCACCTACTTGGACGGGCATGTCCGGTGGGAGCCCGACAAGTAGGCTTTCGAACATGCCCAGCCGCTCTCTGGTCTAAGGAACTGTCTGCCCGGTCACTCTGAGCCGGGCGGGCGAAAGGAGAGCAACAATGTTAAGATGGGCGCTGATATTTCTGATCGTGGCGATCGTCGCCGCGATATTTGGATTCGGCGGAATCGCAGGCGTGGCTTCCAGCATCGCCCTTATCCTGTTCTGGGTATTTCTCGCGATTTGCGCCGTTTTCTTCCTCGCCGGGCTGCTTGGCGGACCCAAACCTATCCCGTAAACGGGAATCGATTCGCTGCTGCCTTCGAAGACCGGCCTCAATGGGCCGGTCTTCCTCTTTGGGAGGGTCTTACGTCCCGGATTTCAAGAAAATCAATAAACCCCTAGCATTGATTTCAGATTTACCGTATGATCTGGGATGATGAGCAAAGAAAAATTAAGAAAGTTGCTCACTCGCGATCCGGTTAGCGGTGGCGATCTCTATGTCAGCGAATTGGCCTCCGACGACAGTGGAATTACGATTCGCGGTCGATTCGAGATCCCACGGTACGCCCGACTCGACGAGGAGCAGGCGCGATTTCTGGAAACTTTTCTGCGTTGCCGGGGCATGCTGAACAGTGTCGAGCGAGAGCTCGGGATCAGCTATCCAACGGTACGGGCAAGGCTCGATGCGCTGTTGGGCTCGCTGGATATGGCCCCGATCAAGGAGGAGCCCAAAAAGGACAAATCGGCGGAAAAGAAAAAGCAGATTCTCGAACTGTTAGAAAAGGGGGATATCTCGGCCGAAGAGGCAAAGACACGGCTTAGGGCGGTGGAGAAGTGAAGGACGAAGTAAGGAGAATTCTGAACCTGGTTCAGGAAGGGAAGTTAAGCGCGGATGACGCTTACGATCTGATCGAGGCGTTCGATAGCACGTCTGAGGACGATGGCAAGGAGGAGCCGGCCGCATCGACCCAGCCGCCTCCGCCTCCAACCGACCAGGCGGGCTCGAGTCAATCGAAGGGGAATACGTTCGATGCGAACAAGGACCCGTTCAAGAATCTGGTCGAGGCGATCGAAAAGCTCGGGAAGGACGCCGCGCATGCCGTCAACTGGCAAGAGGTGGCGAAGCAGGCCAAGGAGTCGGCCAATAAGGCCGCCGAAACCATCCGTACCGGCTTTGAAAACGTTCGGAAGAGCGGCGGGTTCGGCTTTTTCGTTTACGAGACGAAGCATCTCTCCCTACCGCTAAACGTTCCCGAGGGCAAGATTTTGCGAATCGAGAATCCGTGCGGAGATATCAGGATCAATGGCGGCTTCGACGCGGGAATGATCACCGCCGATGCAAAATTCCGCGGTCCCGGTGAAGATGCTCGGGAACGAGCCGAGTCCTATACGCTGGTGATCGAGGAAAACGACTCGGCCGTCATTGTCAAGCAGCCGGACGTGCCGGGGCTCAGCGTCGACCTCGACGTCGAGTTGGCGGGCGCCGTCTCGATCGAGATCAAGAGTGAATCGGGCGACGTACACGTCAGCGATACGAAATCGGGGTGCCGAGTCAGCACGAAGTCTGGCGATGTGCATTTGAAGGGCCTGAACGGCCTGGTCGAGGTCTCGGCGCACAGCGGCGACCTCAGGATCGAGGACAGCACGGTCAGCAACATCCAGTTCGAAAACAAGTCGGGCGACGCCGTCTTGAGGCGGATCGTCGGCAGCGCCAACGTCCGAACGACGAGCGGCGACATTAGCGTTCGGGATAGCGAGATGAAAACCCTCGCCATCGACGGAGTTTCCGGCGACGTGGACGTCGATCTTCGTTCACCCGTCACCGGGGCGGTAACGATCCGGACGGTGAGCGGGGATACGCTCGTCGCGATCCCCGACGGCTCCGACTGCCGGGTTGGCCTGAAGACGCTGCGAGGCAACGTCACCTGCGCGCTGCCCCTCACCGAGGAGGCTCGCGCGGAGGGCCAGGTCACGGGCAGGCTCGGGGACGGCAAAGGAACCCTCGACGTCAGTGCCGTGAACGGCAACATCACTATCGAGATGCACGTGTCGTTCTAGAAGTGCGGGGTCCCTCTCTCCTCCGGGGGAGAGGGACTGTGAACCGTCGCGTAGCGAAGGAGAACAGGGGGAGAGGGGGCAACTGCTACCCAATTCATTCCCAAGCCTGTCATCCCGAGCGAAGTTGAGGGACCTGACACGGGAGATGCCTGTTTGTAAGCAGTCGCCAACTCCGGTCAGGTTCCTCGACTCGCGGCAACGCCGCTCCCTCGGAATGACAGCCAAGCAATGACGCGGCCCCTGGAGACCCAAGCCACTACATATCGCCTCTCATTGCTAGGTGAAATACGTCGTGTCGGTCCACGCATCAGCCATGGGCAAGCCTTGCCGCAACGGTTGGTAGACTGCCGGAATGCGCTATTGGCTGATGAAGTCGGAGCCCGAAACCTACGGCATCGACGATCTGGAACGTGCGGGCGAGCCCGCGATGTGGGAGGGCTGCCGCAACTACGTCGTCCGCAACTATTTCCGGGACGAGATGAACGACGGCGACATGGCCTTCTTCTATCACTCGAACGCGAATCCAAGCGGCATCGTCGGCACGATGAAAATCGTCGGCGACGCCTATCCGGATCCGACCCAGTTCGATCCACAAAGCCACTATTACGATCCGAAGAGCCCGCGCGACAATCCTCGCTGGCTCCTGCGAGACGTCCTCTATGTCTCCAGGTTTCCGCGCATCGTCTCGCTCGCCGAGCTACGCACCATCCCCGGGCTTGAAGACATGCTTGTCATCCGGAAGGGGCAGCGGCTGAGCGTCATGCCCGTCACGGAGAAAGAGTGGGAGATCGTCAATCGCCTCGCCCACGAGCCGGCGCCGGATTAGTCGTCCAAGGCTTGGCGCAAGGTCCTGATTTCCAGCCCGACCGCATGCGAGAGTTCGAGCACTTCCTTGAGAAGGGCGAGTTTCGGATCGAATTTCGCGAGCACTTGCGGGCGGACGACGATGGTAAGGCTCATGTTGCGGCTTGCGAAGTCACGTAGCTGAGCTTTGAGGCTGTCGGTCCAGGTGCGTAAGCTTGTTCCCGATCGGAAGGCCTCCCGCGCGGCGCGGGTTTCGACGGGGAAATGGCAGATGTTTGCCGGTGTCGAGCCGGAGCCCGAAGAGATAAACCGAAAACCTTCCAAAACCTTGGGTTGGCCGTCGGAGGGCCAATTGCCTTTGATGGCGAGGCCGATCGGGCGATGCCCGATCCCCGCGAAAAGATCGAGGGCTTGCTGCTTCCGCTCGACGGATTCGGGATGCTTGCAAAACCAGTCGAGATCGTGCCCTTCGTTGAGGACGGCCTCGGCCGTTGCCGGAAAGGCGCGCAGAACTCGCTCCGAAGCGAAGAAGTGGAATCGATACCCGCTGCCCCGCGCCAAGTCCAGGAGCCGAAGGAACGCCGCCGGCTCGCCGTGGCCGAACTCCGCCGCGTCGGGCGTGTCCCAAGGGACGTAATCGAGATCGACGCGCAGGCAGAGGAACATTGAGGAGAAAGGTATTGGGGTGTTGGCGTATCGGGGTGTTGGGGTATTGGGTATTGGGTATTGGGTATTGGGGGGATTTACCCTGTGGATTCTAGCTCACCGGATGTTTCTCAAACCCCAACACCCCTATACCCAATACCCCAACACCCCAACACCCTCCTCCTACTTGTCTTGAAGCGCGGCGATGCCAGGCAACTCCTTGCCTTCCAGGAATTCGAGGCTCGCGCCTCCGCCCGTGCTGACGTGGGACATCTTGTCCGCAACGCCGAACTTCTCGACGGCTGCCGCGGAATCGCCGCCCCCGACGATCGTCGTCGCGCCCGACTCCGCCATCGCGTCCGCAACGGCGCGGGTGCCGGCTTCGAAGGGCGCCATCTCGAACACGCCCATCGGCCCGTTCCAAACGACAAGCTTCGCTCCCTTGATCAATTCGGCATAAGCCTTCTGGGTCGCGGGTCCGATGTCCGCACCCAACTTGTCGGCGGGAATCGAATCGATGCCGACGATTTCGGTCGAGGCCGTGGGGGATAGCTCGGCGGCGACGACGACGTCGGTGGGAAGAACGATCTTATCCCCCTGTCCGTCCAGCAGCCGCTTCGCGAAGTCGATATTGCCCTCGTCGAGCAGCGACTTCCCGATTTCGTGGCCCTGAGCCTTGTAGAACGTGAAGATCATGCCGCCGCCGAGCAGAAGCCGGTCGACGCGGGGCAGCAGGCTCTCGATGACCTCGATCTTGTCCTTGACTTTCGCGCCGCCCATGATCGCGACGTACGGCCGGCTCGGATTGTCGAGGGCCTGTCCGAGATAGCGCAGCTCTTTCTGGATCAGGTAGCCGCAGACGCCGGGCAGAATGTGGGCGACGCCCTCAGTCGAGGCATGAGCGCGGTGAGCCGTGCCGAAGGCATCGTTGACGTAGACCTCGGCGAGGCCGGCGAGCTGTTTGGCGAAGCCGGGATCGTTGGCCTCCTCTTCTTTGTGGAAGCGAACGTTTTCGAGCAGGGCCACGTCTCCAGGCTTCATGCCCTGGCAGTAGGCCTCTACTTCGGGGCCGATGCAGTCGGGTAAGAGCTGGACGTCTACCCCCAAGAGTTGGGTCAACCGGTCGGCGACCGGGCGCAGACTGAATTCCGGAGCAGGGCCGCCCTTGGGCCTGCCGAGGTGGCTGCATAGGATGACGGAGGCGCCGTGGCCAAGGAGATATTTGATCGTGGGTAGAGCTTCGGTGATCCGCCGGTCGTCGGTTATCTTGGCCCCGTCGAGAGGAACGTTGAAGTCGCAGCGCAGAAGAACGCGCTTGCCGCTGACGTCGATATCTTCGACAGATTTCTTATTGAGATTCATTTCTCCTTCCGCATGGGAGTTTACCGGTGGGCCTTGCGCCCCTATGAGGCGGTTTCTTAGGGCATGAACGACCCGGTACACTCTGTTGCGGTATGCCAATCGTCGACGTGACCGTAAGCACTGGCCAGCAGGCCGTCGTGACTCCCTGGATCAGCACTCTGTGCCGCGATTTCGACATCGTCGTCCGCATCATGAAGGCTAACGTGGATACCGATTTTGGATGGCTCCAGCTTCAATTCGAGGGTCCGGTCGAAGAGATTCAGCGCGCGACCGCATGGTTGATGACGACCGGCATGCAGGTCCAAGCTCAGCAGCGTGCCGTCGGCGCTTCGTGAGCGAGCTTCTCCCCTACATACCGGACGGATTCGACGAATTCTGGCGCGCGAACGTCGCCGAGGCGGAATCGGCGCCGCTCGACTACCAGGTGTCTCACGATCCTGCCCGGCCAGTCCCAACTCCGTCGGGCCAAACCAGCCCGGGAACGATTACGTCGAGCCATGAAATTCGCACGCTTACGTTCCGAGGCATCGAGGGGGAGACGCTAAACGGATGGGTGGCTTTTCCGGTTGGCCTCGATGTTGGGAGCCCGGCTTTCCTCTGGATCGCGCCTTACGGCCGCGAATCGGTGATGCCGAACCAATACGGCACCCGCCCCGGCTTCGCCAGCCTCAGCTTCAACTTCTTCGGGCTGGACTCCTTTCATCAGGAGAAGTACGCGCCGAGCAGCGGCTACTTCAAGGAGGGCGTTCTCGATCGCCAGACCTGGGTCTTCAGAACGATGTTCCGCAACGCGGTCCTCGCCTCGCGCGTCCTCGCCGACCTGCCACAAGCCGACCCCAGCCGGATCGGCTCGATGGGCATGAGTCAAGGCGGAGGCATCTCGATATGGTTGGGCGCCTGGGTCGAGCGGATCAAGGCCGTCTGCGCGGATATGCCTTTTCTCGGCGCGATGCACCGCACCCTAATGAAGAACGTTTACCGCTACCCGCTGAAGGAGCTGATGGACTTCACGGCCGATATTCCCGACGGTCAGGCGAAGGTGTTGAAGACGATTTCCTATTTCGATACTCTGAATCAAGCGTCGCGTTGCGCGAAGCCGACGCTGGTGTCGGTTGGGCTGAAGGACCCGGCTGTCAAGCCCGAGCAGGCGCGAGCGATCTTCGAAGCGCTGCCGGGAACCAAGAAGTTGCTCATCTACGACTGGGGGCACGACTGGCATCCGGAAATGGTTGAAAACAACCAAGCATGGCTTACGGCTCATCTGCCGTCGGCGGCGGAACGATAACGGCACCGACAGGAATTTGCGTATTGTATGTGTAGCCCTATGACGAATCGCCTCCGAATTCTCCTCGTCCTCCTCCTCGGCTTGCTCGCCGTTTTCGCGACCGCCGACGGCGAGGCGACATGGTCGGCGAAGCTGGATCGGGACGACGTCCGAGCCGGAGAGGTCGCGCGGGTCGTTCTGACCGCGAAGCTGAAGGAAGGCTGGCATACCTACTCGATCGTTCCAGTGGCGGACGGCCCCTTTCCGACCAAGCTCAGCCAGGAGCCCAAGGGAGATGCCGTGGAGAGCGCGGGCCCGCTGCAAGAAGAGCCGCCTCATAACCAGTACGATCCCAATTTCCAGAAGCAGGTCGGCACCTTCGAGGGCTCGGCCGAGTTCTACGCTCCGATCCGAATCAAAGCCGGCAAGTCCGGGGCGCAGAAGCTGACGGTCGAGATCAATTACGAAGTCTGCAACGCCCAGAATTGCATGCCGCCCGCCAAGCAGCTTCTCACCGTTTCCTTCAATATTCAACCGGGGGAAGCGCGCACCCAATTCTCGAGCGTGACGTCGGCCGCTCCGTCGGGCCTGACGGCGCCTCCTCCCGGTAAGACACAGCCGACGGATGAGGCATCCGCCCAGATCAAGAAAGCCCAAGACGCGGGCATGATCCCCTTTATCATCTTCGCGTTCGGCATGGGATTGCTGTCGCTCCTGACGCCTTGCGTCTTTCCGATGATCCCGATTACCGTCAGCTTCTTCTCGAAGCAAAAGGGCGAAGATGGGAAACTGAACTACTCCGGGCCGGTCGCCTACTGCCTCGGCATCATCGGAACGTTCACGCTCCTCGGCGTTCTCGTCGGATCGGCGGGCCTCAATCGATTCGCCACGAACATTTGGGTGAACGTCGGCCTCTCGGTTCTCTTTATCGTTCTTGCCGCAAGCCTATTCGGCGTGTTCGAGATTCGGCTGCCGAACTGGCTGGTCAATAAGGCGAGTAGCAAGTCCCGCGCCGGCGGCCTGGTCGGCCCCCTCGTGATGGGCCTCACCTTCACGCTGACCAGCTTTACGTGTACCGTTCCATTCGTCGGCACCTTGCTTGCCACGACGTCGGCGCAGGGCGGACTGATGACGACGGTGATTGGGATGCTCGCTTACAGCACAGCCTTCTCCCTACCGTTCTTCTTCCTTGCTCTCTTTCCCGGCTACCTCAGCAAGCTGCCGCGTTCCGGTCAGTGGCTCGTTACGGTCAAGGCCTTTATGGGCTTTCTCGAGCTGATGGCAGCCCTGAAGTTCGTCTCCAACGTCGATCTTGCCCTCAAGCTGGGCTGGCTGACTCAACCCGTATTCCTGGCCGTGTGGGCGATCATCGCGGCGGTCGGCGGCATGTACATGCTTGGTTGGCTGCGACTGCCGCACGATGGCGATGTGAAGGTGGGCTGGGTTCGCCGAGGTTTCGGCGTCGCGACGGTCGGCCTCGCTGTTCTCTGCCTGGGCGGCATGGATGGCCTCAAGCTGGGCCAGCTCGCGGCCTTTCTACCGCCCGATCCCTATCCGGGCCGTGGAGGCCAGGAACGAGGAGGGCTAACCTGGGAGGCCAGCTATGACAGCGCGCTCGCCAAGGCGAAAGCGACGGGAAAGAACATCTTTATCGACTTCACGGGCATCTATTGCACCAACTGCCGGCTGATCGAGACGAACGTCTTTCCCCAGCCCGAGGTTCGCGACGAACTCGGCAAGTTTGTTTTGGCGAAGCTGTTCACGGACGAGCAGACACCCGAATCGGACGCGAACCAGCGGCTGCAAGTCAAGATGTCCAGCGTCAACACGTTGCCGCTCTACGTCGTCGTGTCCCCGGAAGGGAAGGTGCTGAAAATTCACCAACAGGAGCCGCCGCTGGACGACGCCAAGCAATTCCTCGACGCGATCAAGCCCTTCGCAACCCCCGCCGTCGCGATGAAGTAGCTCTAGCTCAGAGCCTGGCGAATTCGGCTCACCTGGTCGAGCAGCTCGGCGGCGCGATCCAAGGGCCACTGAGTCGCCGCATCGGAAAGGGCGTTGGCCGGATCGGGGTGAACTTCCAGAAACAGGGCGTCGATCCCGACGGCCGTCGCCGCGCGGGCCATAGCCGGGATCGAATCCCGAACGCCGCCGGTCGAGGTTCCCGCGCCGCCGGGACGCTGAGCCGAGTGGGTCGCGTCGAAGCAAACCGGCACACCGTAAGACCGCATGATTTCGAGTCCCGGCATGTCCACGATCAGCGTGTTGTAGCCGAACGAGGTCCCGCGCTCGGTCAGCATGATCCCGTTCGCGTCGAAGCCCCGCAGCTTTTCGACGATGTTCTTGGTGTCCCACGGGGCGAGAAATTGGCCCTTCTTGACGTTGACCGGCTTCCCGGTCGCCGCGCACGCTTCGAGAAGGTCCGTTTGCCGGCAAAGAAAGGCTGGAACCTGAAGCAGATCGACGACCTCGGCAGCCGGCTTGGCCTGGTCGGCGGTGTGGACGTCGGTCGTCGTAGGCACGCCGAATCGCTCCTTGACGCTCCTGAGAATTCGCAAGCCCTCCCCTATCCCCGAGCCACGGACCGAAGCCGAGGACGTACGATTTGCCTTGTCGTAGGAGGCTTTGAAGATGTAGTTGAAGCCAAAGGCGGCGCAGATTTCCTGCATGCGCTCGGCGACCTGCAGACAGAGCTCTTCCGACTCCGCAAGGCAGGGACCGGCGATTACCGTCAGCGCATCGCCTCCGATCTCGAGCGAACCGACCTTCACTTCTTGATCTGCAGCTTCGCGACGCCCGTCACCTTCGCCGGAGGGAAGCAAGACTCGTCGTTGCACTGCTGATAGCTCACCGTGAATTTCGCTTCGGCGAGGCCGGCCTTGTTGGGGATGGTGACGACGACCGGAATCTTGACCGTGCCCTCGTAGACGCCGCACGGCTTGGGATCGCCGCCAATCGACTTCATCACGCCCTTGGGGTAGGAAACCTTCTTCAGGGTAAATCCCTTCGTATCGACGGAAACCTTGACGGGAATCTGATATTCGTCGGTCGGAGGGTTTTGATAGCCGTGCAGTCCGTCCGCAAAGGTCAACACGATCGTGGCGGCGACCGTCGCGCCTGGCTTCGCCGTCTTGGGGAGCACGACCTTGACCGTCGGAGCCGTGTTCGTCTGCGCGACGGCAAGACAAACGGCGAATACGAAGAGCGCGGAGAGCAAAGATCGGATCATCGTCTATTTAACGGGCCTAACCGGGCCCGCGTTTCCTCTCAGGCGATTCTACCGCCAGTTATCCCGCATAGACGATAAGCTCGACGCCGACCGCGCAACGGATATTCCGTCCCTTGAATCGCCCTTCGATGTAGTCGCCAAGGCCGCCACTGAGGCGGCCAAGCTCGCGGACGGCTCGGATTGCCGTCAGCGCGGGGCGGGTGGCTGGATTCAGGCTCATAAAGACTTCGACCATATGCGCATGCTTGATGTCGCGGATGAAGTCCACGACTTCGCCGAAGACGCCGGTTCGGATCGCTTCTTTGACCACCGGCATTTCCACGTTGTGCTGGATCAAGACTTCTGCCTCGCCTTCGGAAAGGGAAACCGCCGTGTCGGAGAAGAGGTTTCGAACTTTCTGCATCACCGGCCGAGAGGTCGGATTCTCAAGGGCTTCTTCGAATTCCTTGGTTTGAGCCGCCGAGGCCTTCACCTTTATGTCGCGCGTCAGTTGGAGGTCGGTCAGCCGGTTCGGGCGGGCGCTGAGCTTCACTTCATGCCCGTCCACGTCGCGCAGATGTTCGAGGGAGAGCCAGAGCCTGGCCGGCTTATCGAAGACGGGCGCCGAAAGGGCGCCCTCGCGTCGGCATTGGCTGACCTTGGCGAAGGCCATCGTTCCTTCCGGAATCATGACCTTGCCGCGGACGACGACGTCCTCGGTGACTACCATCGGAACGACTTCGCCGATATGGGACGACGTCGAGCTGATCTCCTTGAGGAGCATGAGGTGAACCGTGGTTCCCTGAGGCACCTGGCCTCGGGCGAAGCTTGCGAGACATGCGACCGCAACGAGCAACCACCTCATTTGCAGCATTTTAGACGAACCGTCTTTCAAGACGGCACGCCCAATGCTTAGCGGGTGACGCCCCAGCGGCGGATCGGAAGCCAAATGAATTCGGATCGTCCGATGATATCGTCCCGCGCGACCAAGCCCCAGGCCCGCCCGTCGTAGGAGTTGTTCCGGTTGTCGCCCATCATCAGCACATAGCCTTTCGGTACCGCTGCGGGAGGCGCCGCCTTTAGCTCGTTTTCGAACTGCCAATCGGTTGGCGTCAGTTCGTCGCGCTTGGCCCACTCACTCCCGTTCACCCAAGTCGTGTTGCTACCATCCGGATGAGCGACGCCAACCGCGAATACCCGGCACACCCCGCTGAAACTGAAATTGCAATTTGGCTCGCTTGGACCCATTCCCCGCTGCATCTGAACCGGGATGTATTGGCCGTCGAGGTCGGGCCGGGCTTTGCCCATATAGTGAATCAGCTTCCAATCGACCGCCATCGGAACGTCCTTGCCAGTAGCCTTGGGATTGCCGTTCGCGGTCGTGGGATCTTCGTCTCTTTGGGGAGAGTCGGTCATGTACGGCTCGTCGATCGGTTGGCCGTTGCGCCATAGCTTGCCGTTCCTCACTTCCACGACGTCGCCGGGCACGCCCTGGCAACGCTTGATGAAGTCCATATCGTGCTGGTCGGGATTCAGCGCCCTGTCAGGTGGCTTGAAGACGATGATGTCGCCGACTTTGGGCTCGGAATAGCGATAGATCGCCTTGTTGGCGACGATGAAGTCGTTGACCCAAAGGGTCTGTTCCATGGAGCCGGACGGAATCAAAAAGGCCTGGACCGCGAACGGTCGGATGAGCATGAAGACGAAAACGCCGGCATAGACGATGGCGTCCATGGCCTCGTTCGTGAACTTCGCGACCGTATAGAGGCCCGACCGCCGATGGGGGACCGTATTTCGGAGATACCCATAGAGAGACACCCGGACGACGCTGCAAATCGCGACGAAAATGACGATCTGGCTAAGCGGCGTACGCGCCAGAGCGTCGATCTGCTGCTGGAATCCGCCGGCGTCGCTGCCGTGTTGGGCGAGGAGCGGCCACACGGTTTAGCGCCGCTCTTTGATCCGGGCGTCCTTACCCACTTTGTCGCGCAGGTAGTAGAGCTTGGCCCGTCGTACCCGTCCACGCCGGGTCACCTCGATCTTGGCGACATTCGGAGAGTGCAGCGGGAAAGTCCTCTCGACTCCGATCTGGCTGCTGATTTTCCGAACCGTAATCGTCTCGGCGATGCCGCCGTGCTTGACGGCGATGACCAAACCTTCGTAAAGCTGAACGCGCTCCTTACCGGCCTCGCGGACCTTCACATGAACCTTGACCGTGTCGCCCGGCCAAATCTTCGGCAGATCGGTCTTCTTGGACTCCTGGACGACACTCTCTAAAATCGCTGATCTGGACATCTTCTTTCATCCGGGAGCAACGTATCCGTCGCCAAACCCGTTCCCATTACGCGGCGCAATTGGGAAAGATAGCACATCGAGGGCCCCAGACTCAAGGCGCGCGGCAGTTCTTCCGTGAAATTCCGGTGTCACGGCCACCAAGTAGAATGATGGCGTGGCTACACCGGTCCGGCCGAACGTCCTTCGCATGCATCCCTACCAGCCGGGGAAACCGATCTCGACCGTAAAGCGCGAACTGGGTCTCGATCGCGTCGTCAAGCTCGCCAGCAATGAAAATCCCTTTGGCCCGTCGCCGAAGGCGGTCGCCGCGATGAAACTGGCCCTGAGCGAGCTCAATCTCTATCCGGACGGCGCAGCCTTCGAGCTTCGGAAAGCCCTCTCCACACGGTTTAACGTTCCGATGGAGCAGATCGCAGTCGGGAATGGAAGCGAAGAGCTGATCGCGAACATCGGCTTCGCTCTGATCGGCTCTCCCGAAGACGAGATTCTGACCGCCGAGTTCTCTTTTCCGCGCTATGACGCGGCGGCCGAAATCGCGCCATGCGTCCTCCGCAAGATCCCACTGACGTCAGGCTGGCGCTTCGACTTGCCGGCCATCGCGAAGGCCATTGGCGACCGCACGAAGATTATCTATATCGCTAACCCGAACAACCCTACGGGCACGATCGTGACCAAGACCGAGATCGATGCCTTCCTGCGCGACGTTCCAGATTCGGCGTTGGTCGTCATGGACGAGGCGTATTTCGAGTTCGCCCGGCTCGATCCGGCGTACCCCGACGGTCGCGAATATGTCCTTAAGGGACGGAACGTCGCGGCTCTCCGAACCTTCAGCAAGGCTTACGGCTTGGCGGGCATCCGCGCCGGGTACGGGTTCGTGCCGGAATACCTGGCCCACGCCATTGACCGCGTCCGCGCGCCGTTCGATCTGAACAGCCTCGCCCAGGTCGCGGCGGTGGCCGCTCTGGAGGACGACGAGCACGTCCGGAAAACCCTCGCCAATAATGCCGAAGGCCTGGCGATGATGGCCTCAGCCTTGAAGGAGATGGGCTGCCAAGTCGTCGATAGCCATGCGAATTTTCTCTTCGTGGAGGTCGGGCGGCCCGGCGCCGAGGTCTTCGACGCTCTTTTGCGATTGGGCTACATTGCCCGCCCGATCGGCGCGGGAACCTTCATCCGGATCACGGTCGGGACGTCCGAAGAGAATGGCGGCTTTATCGAGGCCCTTCGCCAAGTCTTGTCATAAGGCATAGATCGCCGTGTACTTCGTCTTCGCGTAGGCCAGCCAGTCGTCGGCTCGCATGTCGTTTCCGGTAACTCTTTTCACGAGTTCGCGCGGCGTGTACCGCTTCCCCTGCGAATAGATCCGCTCCTGCAGCCAGCCCAGCAGGTCACCGAACTCTCCGCGAGCGATCTGATCGTCGACGTCGCCGATCTCCGACCGGACGACGGCCCAAATCTGGCCGCCGATCAGGTTGCCCATCGCGTAAGTCGGGAAATAGCCGACGGAGCCGCGCGACCAATGAACGTCTTGCAGGCAACCCTCGGCATCGTTGCGCGGCGTGATCCCGAGATACTCGGCATATTTCGCGTTCCAAGCTTCGGGCAAGTTCTTGAGCGGCGTCTGGCCGGTCAGGATTTCGCATTCCAACTCGAACCGGACGAGGATATGCAGGTTGTAGGTCAGCTCGTCCGCCCCGACTCGGATAAAGCTCGGATGGACCTTGTTGATCATCCGGTAGAACGAATCGACGTCGACGGACTCGAAGAGGGGGAAGGCCTGCCTCAGCCGGGGGAAGAAGAACTGCCAAAAGGGAAGGGAACGCCCGACGATATTCTCCCAAAAGCGGCTCTGGCTTTCGTGGACGGCGTGCGAAGCGCCTCCGGCGATCGGCGTGCGGTCCCATACGCGCGGAGAGCCCTGCTCGTATAATCCGTGCCCCATCTCGTGGAGCGACGAGGACACGATGCCTTTGATATGTTCGCTGGGCCGCGTCGTCATGCGAACGTCGGTCGAGGTCGATCCCCCGCAAAAGGCGTTCGGAGCGATATCGAGGCGGCCGCGATCGAAGTCGAATCCGATTTGCCTCGCGGCCTCTTGGGCGAATTGCCGAAGCCTCGGCTGATCCCAATCGCCAATCAGAATGCTGTCGTCCACTGGACGCCCACTCTCGCGAATCGCGCGCGCCAAATCGATGATCGGCCGCTTGAGCGCCTCGAACATTCGCGCGGCATCGGCCTGTTTGGCGCCCTCTTCGAAGAGATCGATGAGCGGATCGTAAATATAGTCCGCGTAGCCGAGCAGCTCGGCTTTCTCCCGGGCGAGATCGAAAAGCTGTTCGAGGAAGGGAAGCAGCATCGAATAGTCGGAGCTTGCCTTCGCCCTCTTCCAAGTTTCGTATGCGTCGGAAGAAGCCTTGGCCTTCCGTTCGATATGGGATAACGGCAGCTTCGTCTCCGTTTTAAGCTCTCGGCGCAAGACCCGTACGATGGCGGCTTCCTCGGAATCGGGTCGGGCATCCTTCTCCGCTTCTTCGAGAAGGCGTTGAAACTCGTCCGACGTCAGCATCTCGTGGTGCATGCGAGTCAGTCGGCCCACCTGAGCCGTTCGAGCCGCCGCCCCGCCTGGCGGCATGAGGACTTGCCGGTCCCAGTTCATGAGTCCAATCGCGGCCCAAATCGCCTGGATGTCCTGATAACGAGTGACGAGGACTTCGATTGGTGAGGGCATTGCCGGAGTTTACTGGCCTCCAGCCCGTTGTTTTTGGCAATCGGTTGCAAACGAGCATGCCGGTCCGCTCCGTCCTTTTATCGTGGTTACTGTAAAGGGTTATGTCATCGGCCTTGCATTGGCCTCTTCGAGCGTCGCCTGGTTGGCTGCGCGCCCGCAACAGGCGATCCTCCCAAACACGAAGGATTTCGTCTTCAGCCAGGAAAGCGCCTATCTTCTGATGCCGCCCGAGCCCGTCGCCGGTAGCAAGAGCTTGGGGCTTTGGTGGTCTTCCGACGGCGGTTACTTATTGGTGGCGAGAGCCGACCGAGACGAGGAAACCCTGGTCAAAGACGCTATCGCGGGACAGCGGACTCCCAATTCTACGGAAGACAGCCTCGTCGTTTACCACTTGCTCGACAAGCGCAACTCGGTCGTATGGCATGCGCGCGCTTTAAGCGCAAAACTCGGTTCCGTTTCCTGGTTTAGCGGGTCCAACCGGTTCGTTGCGGTCGTCGACGAGCCATTGCGGACCGAAGACCCGACGCGTCCGCCTCGAAGCCGCCAATCGATTCTCATCTTCGATGCGGATCGCGGCACGTCGACCACGGCGATATCGGTCGTGCAGGAAGGCGGACTCCCATGGATGGGCGTGCTTATGTCGCCAACCAGACCCTACGGGATTATCCTTTCCCGGAGTGTCCAAACCTTGGTTGCCGTCCCGACCGCGGCCGCGTCGGGGGCGCCTCCTTCCGATCCTGAACCCGCTCCGGCTCCTACGGATTATCTGATGCTCCGTCCGGATGGAACGACGACGCGCATTCCCGTGGCCGCGAACATGTCCCTGTCCGGCTGGAGCAAGGACGGCTCGAAGCCGGTTTTTGTCACCTTCGAGCGGAGCCCGGATCGGAAAGCCAAGGCCACGTGGTACGAAGTCGATCCGGCGACCGGCAAGTCTGAAGCGATGACGAAGCGCGAGGATTGGGAGCCCGTCTCGAACGGAGAAATCGACACTGCCCTTCGCCAGGGGGAGTGGATCCACGATGGAAAGCAGGAAAAGATCCAAGCCGCTTGGCTGGACGGGTCTGCCGACAAGACGAAGACGGTTATCGCCAAGGACTGCTCGGCGGTTTCGCTTTCTCCGGCTCTCAATGCCGTCGCCTACGTTTCGAACGGGGTTTCGATGGTCCGGCCGATCCTCAGAGTGCCGAAGCGTGCCTTCCTGACCGCCCTGAAGGAGGCCCTCAAAGCTCAGGCGATGTCGAATGCCAAGCAGGTCGGCCTTGCCACCCTCATGTACAGCTCAGACTACGACGACGTGCTCCCCATGCAGGGGATGGATATGTCGGACATCTTGGGGCCATACGCAAGGAATGCGAGCATCTTTGAGGGATTTACTTATACATATTCCGGCGGCTCGACGAACGGCATGAAGGACCCCGCTCACACGGAATTGGGTTACACCCAGGGGCCGGGCGGCCGGGCCGTGATCTATGGCGACGGCCACGTCCAGTGGGTACCCGACAAGTAATGAACGATATGCAAAGGTTCGCTCTCATTGTTTTCGCCGCCCTGGGTTTCGCGCCTTTCTCCAGGCAGGATCCCCCGATTCGGGTGTCTTACGCGGAGGTCGGTTCGCGCGTTCAGATCGTTGGCCGACTTGGAGAGCCGCTTGGCTCGTACCTCGTTCTGAACGGTGTCCGTTTTGGTGACAGCCACGGACCGACGATGATGGGCGGTGGGAACTTTCGCGTCCAATCGGTCAATGGAAAGCATCTCGCCGAGCCCGTCGAGCTTTGGATCGATTCGATCAAGAAGCTGCCCGCCGGCCGTCGATGCAAGGTGGAAGGCTATGAAACCGGTCAGATGATCGGAGTTCCGGGCGAAGTTCTGAGAAGAACGGGGCAGACCCCTCCGCAGGCGGTCTGGCAGTTTTCGGTCGAGTTCGTTACGGTCAAGACCTCCGGCTAACAGCGTACATCACCCTATCCGCCAGATTCGCGGAGCGTTCCCAGGTTTGTGCGGTCCTCTGCGCAAAATCCATCTCTGGCAGTGTAAGCCTATATCATTCGCCGTCATTGACCGATAAGATTGCTAGCACGACGATGAGCAAGGTTCTTGAACTCCCGATCCTCGGACTTGATGTGGAATTTCCCGACAAGCTCTACGTTCTTCATCACGCGCCGAGCAGGCGCTACGGTTGCTTCTGCCATCAAGGCGTCCACGGTTTGGCATGCTTCAGCACCGAGGCTGGGGCGTTCCGTTTTGCGGAGTGGATCGAGCTGAGCGGGATGCAAACCGAGGAGCTTACGTTCGACGAGGCCCGCCAGGTTGCCAAAGATCGCCCCATGCCCGTCGTCTCCCTCATGCTCCTCGACGAGATCGACGATCCGAAGATTCACTACGTCCGCTAGAAAAGAGATTCGCTTGGGGCAAGGAGGAAGGGGCGATGCCAAAGGCATCGCCCCTTTCAAATTTTCAGCCTTTTTTGCCCTTTGAGGGGATAGCGGAACTACACTGTCAAACATGCTGGCTCGTGTTTTCCTTCTGGCTGCGCTCCTTGCTGGGCTGATGGGTGGTCCGCCGCAGCAGGACTCCGGGCAAAAGGAGCTGGTCGAAACCCGGTCGGAAGAACCCACCGGCCAGAGCATGTATACGAATTCCCATGCCCTGATCGTCGGCATCAACGACTACCCGAACTTGCCGAAGCAGCTCCAGCTCCAGTTTGCCGCCGCCGACGCCAAGGCTGTGCGGGACGTCCTCGTGAACTCGTACGGCTTTCCCGCCGACCAAACGAAGCTGCTTCTCAATAAGGACGCGACCCTCGACAATATCCGCCGGGAGCTGAGCCAGCTTGCCAGTTCGAAAATCGTTAAACCTGACGACCGGATTCTTGTCTATTTCTCCGGGCACGGCCAGACCGTCAAGCTTCCGACCGGAGGGGAGATGGGCTTTCTGATCCCAAGCGACGCGAAGATCGACATGAGCGATCCCAGCGACATCGGCCCCTACCTCGAGTCTTGCCTGCCGATGAAGCAGATTTGGGATTACCTCTCATCGAGTCCCGCCAAGCATGCCTGCGTCATCGCGGATGCCTGCTTCAGCGGCATGATGGCAAGTTCTCGATCACTGGAAATGAATCAGGACACGGTCTCCGCGATGCTCGCCCGTCCGGCTCGCCAAGTCCTCACGGCCGGCGCGAAGGGGCAGAAAACGTTCGAACGGCAGGACCTCGGACACGGCGTCTTCACCTATAAGTTTGTGGAAGAGCTGAAGGCCCGCGCCGCCCAGCCGGGGAAGGTCTTCTCGCTGATGGACTTGTACACGACTCTGCTGAACTCCGTGTCCAACATGACCGGCGGCAAGCAGATTCCCCAGTTTGGCAACGTCGAAACCGAGGGCCAGGTCCTCTTTTGCTCGGGCACGTTGCTCGAAGCGAATAACAACGCTGCCGGGGGCACGACCGGCTCGACGACGGGCGGAAACCCGCCAACGACGGTTACAAGTGCCAAGCTGACCATCATCGGGACTCCCGCCAACGCGACGCTGACGATCGACGGTGTAAAGAAGAGCATGCCGTTCACCCTGCAAGTGGACTTCCCGAAGCCGGGCGAACGAGTCGTCAACATTCGGGTCGAGGCGAAGGGGTACATTCCCGCCGAAACGTCGGTGAGCCTTAAGCCCGGCGACGACCTCACGCTGCCGATCAATCTCAAGGAGCTGCCGCCGACGCCTCCGCCGGTCACGACGGCCTCCGTCGCCATCGATTCGACGCCGCAAGGCGCGACCGTCTTCGTGGACGGCGCTCAGGTCGGCGTCACGCCCTACGCGCTCTCCGTCGATCTCGGCGAGAAAGCGACGCGAAAGCTCAAGGTCCGTGTGGAAATGGACGGCTACATCGCGTCCGAGACGACGGCGACCGTAAAGCGCGGGGACTCGATCAGCCTGCCCTTCAACCTCAAGCCGGTAAGGACCGATCAGCCGAAGAACCATCGGAACGTCAAGCATCTCTCCCTGACTCAAGTCGCGACCCTGCCCGGAACCGTTCCCGTGAACTCCATCATGTTTTCACCGGACGGGACGAGGCTCGCCGTCTCCGGAATGGACTATGGCTTGACCCTCTTCGATTCCAAGGGTGGCGGCGGCCACAAGGTCGAGGCGCCGAACAACAGCGTCGTTCGCATCACGCCCGACTGGAAGAAGATCGTCATCGTCCACCTGGGCATCCTCGACGGCCAACTGAGCGCCGACGTCACGATCGAGGATGCGAAGACCTTCGCCAAGATCGGCACGATGCTCCACGTCCCTCTGAGATCCGACACCTCCGTCCAGGACGTGTACGTCGGAAACAGCCGTCTCGTGCTTTGCGGGTCGATCGGCAAACAGGAATCGCCAACAGGCTTTATCAAGATCGCCGATCTCGACAGCGGAAACGTCGTCACGCTCAACGGCGGATACCGCGTCGAGACGCCGGCCAGCTCGGCCGACGGATCGACGTACGCCGCCTTCATGGAGCCCGTCGATCTCCGTGCTCCCGGCTCGATCCTCGTTATCCCCGCCGACTTGACGAAGCCGGCCAAACAGATTCCGGCCGAAGGCTGCAATACGAGTGCCGGAATCGAGGTTTCCAAAGACGGCAGCCTGGTCGCCCTCACCTGCCAACGGAACCTGGCTTCCGGCGTCGAAATCGACGGAACTCGTATCTACGATACGTCGTCGGGCAGTCAGCTTCAGTTCCTTCCAAAGCTGCGAGCTTCCGCGATCCTCGGCAATGGGGCGAGGCTTCTTGGTTGGCGCAGCCAGATCGGAGGGCCGATCGTCGAGCTGCTCGATGCGAAGACCGGCGACGGACTCGGCGAAGCGACCGGCGGCGAAGTGTGGCTGAGCCGCGATGAAAAACTGGCCGCGCAAGCCTCGCCGGACGGCGTCGTGACCGTCTATCGATTGACGCAACCTTAGGTTTCGCCAAGAGGTATTCGAGAATGTGAGGTCGCAATTCGTCGCCGGCCGGCTAGCGCTTATCTGCGCCATCCTCGGCTTGGTTGCGGCAATCGTTTCGGTTCCTTTCCTTCCTCGTCATCTGAGCGAGCCTGAAGCTAGGATTGGCGTCGAGGTCCTCTATTCGCCCATTCAATATGCGTTGTTCGGCCTTCTCGTCTGCGGAACCATTGCGATGGTGGTCAGCGACCGTGCGGCGAATCCCGAGCGAGCCCTTCTGAGCGGCGTGATCGGCGGCCTCCTTGGCGGTCTTCTCGTATGTCTGGCCGGCGCCGGGTTCTATGCCATAGCGCAGCGGCTGGGCACGGAGAGCTTTGACCACTACGTTTCGCCACTCGTTTGGGATGTCCTCGTCTGCTCGGCGACGGCTCTGGCCATCGGAATCTCGACTCAGCCGAGGACGCGTCTGGCCCGGATTGGCGCGGTGGCCCTGGCCGGGATCGTGGCCAGCCACGTCATCCACCGGATCGTTATGTACCTGTCCTTCCTGCTACTCGTGGGCAGCGTCGTTTCTACCGGATCGCGGGCATCGGATAGCTATCGTCTTCACGGCCGGGATGGTCTTGCGAAGTCCGCCGACAGTGCTGACATGCGCCCCGTTTCCCTCCCGCTCCTCCTCGGCGCGTTCGCCGGCCTGGGAGCGGCGATGGGATTTTGTTTCGGCCTCATCGATTTGAGCGGGCGAAAGGGATGGGTTGTCGTTCGCGGCCGGGCCGAAGGAGCGAGCTTCGTCATTCACGACAAAGCTCGAATCGGCTCCGCGCCCTATGTCGAGGTGCAGGTCAAGGGAGACGCGCGGGTAGCGCCTGTCCACGCTCGTTTCGAGGAGATTCGAGGCGACTTTTTCATCGTTGACTTGGGCTCCCCCGGCGGTGTGTTCGTCGACGGCGCGAAGGTGACAAGGCAGGCACTGAAGACCGGGAGCCGGATCAAGGTGGGCTCGACCGAAATCGAGTTTTGGTCTCACCCCATGCCGGTGGCGGCCTATCACACGGGCGTGCCTATCATAGCCGTCGCGCACTCGCTGGTCGATGAGATGGGCAATGTGACCGACCTGTCTCCTGGAACCCTCTCAATTGGCCGGGACCAGACGTGCAGCCTGACCCTTGCCTACGACTCCCTCGTGTCTCGTCGTCACGCGGAAATCACGCTGGACGATGCGGGCGCCCGTCTCGGGGACCTCGGCAGCCGGAACGGTACGACCGTGAACGGACAGCGGGTTACAGGCTCAGTGGTTCTCGCCGACGGGGACGTGATCGGCATCGGACGCGCGAAGCTGACCTACCACCTGCGCTAGCCACAATAGGGGGCGTCGTCCTGAGTAGCATGTCAAGCTTCATTTGTCTTTGCTCAGGTGAAACTCCTCTGTCCTCCGGGGGAGAGGAAAGCGACCGAAGGGAGCACGTGAGGGGGCGCATGCCTCTTGCTCGCAACTGGGCAGATGAAGCGTGACGTGCTACTCAAGATGGCGTCACCAAAGGTCAGAGCCAGCCCCTTCATGCCCGAAAACGAGAGTCGTTCAATGGTCCAACGGAGCTTCCGGTGGATCGGTCAGGTGTCCTCCGAGAAGGGTCAGCTCCAACGGGAAGACGCTCTGCATCGCGAGAAGCTCGCTAAGCTGCCCGCCGTGGTGGATGTCGTGACACATGATCCGCCAAATCACCCACTGGCGAGACACCGCGTAGACCTTGCCCTGGTAGGGCTGACGATAAGTCGAGGGAAGGTCTTCCACCGTCCATTGCTCGAGCATCGCGGCTGAGACCTCCCACGTACGGTTCAGCCATCGGCAGATAGCCTCCGCGTCGTTTGGTTTGCCGTTGCGGGCCTCGACCTCCTTCTCCAAAGGCGAAAACCGGGGATCGATCCGTTTGAACCAATCGACGCGCCCGTCGGCGATGTGCCAGGCGACTTCGCCGGCCGACGGCATTTCGGGATGGGCGCGAAACGCCAATTGCTCTTCGGTCAATGGCGCGACGGCGGAGACGAGGCTCCGGTTGTAGCCCTCCCAGCCCTCGTAAACGTAGATCAGCCGTTGGGTATTCACGAGGCTCATTGTAGTTCCGGCAACAATCCAACTTTGGGCCGTCAGGAAGGCCACATAAGCCGGTAATTACCCTGGGAGGGTTTAGATCATGAGATTGCGCTTGCCTGGCCTCGCCATTGCTTCGATCGTCTGTGCGTATGCGAATGCCGCGTCACCTTTCAAGGTGGTCGATCTCGGCATGTTGCCGAATGGGATGGCGGCTTCCGCCGCGGCCATCAACAACCAGAGCGTCGCGGCCGGTCAATGTATATTCCAGAACGGCTCGGGGAACTACGTCGAGCATGCGGTTATCTTCAAGAACGGCCAGGTCTATGATGTGGTCGATCCTTTCTATCCCAACGAGATTTCGACCGCGACGGGAGTGGACCGTTTCGGCAACGTCGTCGGGATCCACGAGCAGACCGGGTTCGTCATCCGAGGCGGCCAGCTCTTCGATCCGAATACGATTCCCGGGACCTCTTGGAGCACGGCCGCCAGAATTAACTCCAACGGGATATTCGTGGGCCAGGTCTGCATCCAGCAAAGCCCCGGCGTCTACATCTATCACGGCTACGAGTTCGTGAACGGCCAGATGGCCGACTTCAACGGCCTGATCGGCGGGGACTTCAGCCAGGCGACGGCCGTCAACGATTCCGGCGAAGTCGTCGGCTACGGCCGGGATGCCCTGGGGCGCTGGATCAACTTCCTGATCACCGGCGATCCCAATTCGCCGTTGACCCAGGTTTTCAACCTGGGAACGCTCGGCGGGGAGAACGCGATCCCCTACTCGATCGATTCGCGCGGCGACGTCGCCGGAGGTTCCTATCTCCCCAACAACGTATATCACCCGTTCCTCTACCGAAACGGCCACATGACCGATCTCGGCATTCTTCCCGAAGCTCAGAGCGGCTATGCGACCGGCGTCGACACCTCCGGCGTGGTCGTCGGCAACGATCAGCCCTCCGGTTACGCCGGCTCGATCCCGTTTGCCTATGTCAACGGCAAGCTATCGAATCTCAACAGTCTGATTCCCGCCAACTCCGGTTGGACGCTGATTACCGCCGCCGACATCAATGAGAAAGGCGAGATCGTAGGCTCCGCTTACCTGAACGGCGCCCAGCACGCTTACAAGCTGGTCCGCAACTTGAATCCCATTACCGGCACGGCGTCCGGCCACTAAGCTTCCAAACCGATCCTCCATATAGACTCTGCCGTTCTGGCAGAGTCTTTTTCTTTTGGCACTCGGAGGCCAAAAGTGCCAAAATCCCTTGCCTCCCGGAGCGCTCAACGACCATAATTTGGCAATCAATCGGCGGGATTGCTAACAAAGCGCCCGCCCGCGAAGCTTGAGTAGGAAAACAAGGAGGACCCAGGAGAATATGGCAAATCTAAAGCCGCTCGGCGATAAGGTCGTCGTCGAGCTCGTGGAGCAAGAAGAAAAGACCGCTTCGGGCATCTATCTGCCCGACAGCGCGAAGAAGAAGCCCCAGACCGGCAAGGTCGTCGCGACCGGCAACGGCCGAGTTCTCGACAACGGCGAGCGCAACAAGCTGACGGTCAAGGTTGGCGACAAGGTGCTGTTCAGCAAGTACGGCGGCAACGAAGTCACCATCGACGGCAAGGATCTCACCATCCTCGACGAGGATCAGATCTACGCAATCTTGAATTGACAATTGACGATTGACGATTGACGATTGCGTATCCAACAGATTGGCAACCACTGACTCTGCAAATAGTCAATCGTCAATCGTAAAGCGTCAATCAGAGCAAACAAACAGGAACGAAATTTATGGCTGCAAAGAATCTAATCTATAGCGAAAACGCTCGAAAGAGCCTCGAGCGCGGCGTCAACAAGGTCGCCGACGCGGTCAAGGTCACGCTTGGCCCCAAGGGCCGCAACGTCGTCCTCGATAAGAAGTGGGGCAGCCCGACGATCACCAAGGACGGCGTCACCGTCGCCAAGGAGATCGAGCTCGAAGACCCGTATGAGAATATGGGCGCGCAGCTCTGCAAAGAGGTCGCCTCCAAGACCAACGACGTCGCCGGTGACGGCACCACGACCGCGACCGTCCTCGCCCAGGCCATCGTGAACGAGGGCCTGCGCTACGTGGCCGCCGGCGGCAACCCGATCGCCGTCAAGCGCGGCATCGACCATGCCGTCGACAAGATCATCGCCGAGATCAAAAAGGTCAGCAAGCCGATCAAGGACAAGGAGCAGGTCGAGTTCGTCGCCACCATCGCCGGTAACGATCCCGAGATCGGCAAACAGGTTGCCGAGGCCATGGACAAGGTCGGCAAGGACGGCGTCATCACCGTCGAAGAGTCGAAGGGCCGCGAGACGGTGCTCGACATCGTCGAGGGCATGCAGTTCGACCGCGGCTACGTCAGCCCCTACTTCGTCACCGACCCTGAGCGCATGGAGGCCGTCATCGAGAAGCCTCTGATCCTCATCCATGAGAAGAAGATCTCCAGCGCGCAGGACTTCCTTCCGTTCCTCGAAAAGGCGGCCGCCCAGCGCCGGCCGATCCTCATCATCGCCGAGGACATCGAGGGCGACGCGCTCGCGACCCTCGTTCTGAACAAGATCCGGGGCGTTCTCCAGGTCGCCGCCGTCAAGGCCCCCGGCTTCGGCGATCGCCGAAAGGCCATGTTGGAGGACATCGCGATCCTCACCGCCGGCAAGTTTGTCTCCGAGGACCTCGGCACGAAGCTGGAGAACGTCACGATGGACATGCTCGGCACCGCCGAGAAGGTCGTGATCACGAAGGAGGACACGACGATCATCCAGGGCGCGGGCTCGAAGGATGCCGTCATGGGCCGGATCAACACGATCAAGCAGCAGATCGAGAACACTGACAGCAACTACGACCGCGAGAAGCTCCAGGAGCGCCTCGCCAAGCTGAGCGGCGGCGTTGCCGTAATCAAGGTCGGCGCCTCCACCGAGACCGAGCTGAAGGAGAAGAAGCACCGCTACGAGGACGCCCTCTCCGCCACCCGAGCCGCGGTTGAGGAAGGCATCGTCCCCGGCGGCGGCGAGACGCTCCTCCGCGCGGCCGACGCCCTCGATCTCAAGAACCTGTCCGGCGACGAGCTGACCGGCGCGAAGATCGTGACGCGGGCTCTCGAAGAGCCGCTCCGCTGCATCGCCAAGAACGCCGGCCTCGAAGGCTCGGTGATCGTGGAAAAGGTCCGCGCCAGCAAGCAGGGCCACGGCCTCAACGCCGTAACCGGCGAAATCGTCGACCTGGCGAAAGCCGGCATCGTCGACCCCGCCAAGGTCACCCGCTCGACGATCCAAAACGCAGCCTCGATCGCAGGCCTCGTCCTCACGACCGAGACGCTGGTCGTCGAAAAGCCCGAACCGAAGAAGGCAGGCGGCGGCAACGGCCACGGCCACCCCGGCATGGACGACATGGGCGGCATGGGCTTCTAATCGTGGCACGGGTTTCCAACCCGTGGTTTCCAGGGGTTTCCAAAACCCCTGTATAAAGGCGCGGCTCCAGCCGCGCCTTTTTCGTACCCGCTGTTAGAATTCGACGCAGAGTAGTCAATGGGTCAGCTCAGGCAAACCAAGGGGGGAAGTTCAGAGATGCAGCTCAAAATTAAGCCGAGCCTTGAGTCGATGTACGCTTTCACACCGCCAACACAGGGGCGACGATACACAGTCCACAGTTCATTCACAGAACTCGTCTTTCCAAGTGGCCTTACTACCCGCAGTCCTGACGTTTACCTAGACGTGAAGGCGCCAGCTGTTGTTTCTGTTGAGGGGATGGGGAAATTCCGTGTCGGTGCATACAAACTAGACATGAAGGCATTGGAGCATAAGCCAAACTCCTTTCAATTCAGAAGTCGACTGGAACTGAAGGGTGGAAACTTTGACCGTGTGGAGACCAGCTTTGACTACAGACTTCATGCTGCTGAATATACAGAGGACCCCAAGCTGAGTATGGTGCTTGGACCCGTTGAGTTTCAGCAGACCGCTCTGGCCGAAGCCCAATGGCTTTCAGTCCAACTCCAGTCTGAGCGACGGGGAAATATCGACCCGCGAACGCGCGAGCGCATCTGCGACTCTGTAGTGGTTGTGAGGTGCTTCTTTTCACAGGGCGGGGCGGAGGTGCAGCGCCATGGAAGTGGTTTCTTTATATGCCCGCACGGATACATTGCAACAAATCGACACGTTATCCGCCCGGATATCGAGCCAGGCATGCCGGAATTGACATTCCTCCGTGCCGAGGTTGACGTTGCGAGCCAGGGTGGATTTCAAACGTTCTTAGGGGAAGTTGTAAACCTCCACGCGCAGTACGATCTTGCCATCATTCGGGTCCTCCTTCACGGTAACCCATTTCTTGCGCTCAGCGAACGCCCGCCTCAGGAGGGCGACCCGGTCGTTGCTGTTGGGTTTCCTGGGCAGGCAGCAAGCGAGAAGACGCCCAGCTTACGCTGGGGTAGAGTTACGGCTTTGACGCCGTCACAACACCCTGTATTCCGAAATATTGAGCATTCGGCTGGGATTGAGCCCGGTTCTAGCGGAGGTCCGCTTCTGCGACCAGATGGAACTGTTGTAGGCATTAACAAGTCCATTCGGGGGCCCTTAAGTCAATCGAGAATTGCAATTGATCAAATGTTGTTGAGAATTTTCTTGGCAGAGTCATATGCTGAAGGGGATGGGTACCGAGTTGGCCTCGCTGAATCAGATCGATACCGAATAATTATTGCGAGAACAAATATTGCGATCATGCTGCTAGTCTCTGAGCTTAGGGCGTTTCAGCATAAAGCATCTAGCATCGATAGCCCTGGTGGAAACGAAAAAGCTGACGAGAAACAACTTACGGAGCATGGGCAGCGAATCGAGCATGTGCTCGGGGTTATCGGACAAAACCTTGGCGATATCAGACCACCGTCGGATTTTCATCTCCTGCATTACCGACTTCAATCTGCCTTGTTACGTATCCACCAATCGGTAGTTAATTGTCTAGTTTTAATCTCCAATTACTGGGAAGATTCGATGACGGGACCAGGAAAGTCAAGAGAACAGAAGATGACTGCTACGGAGCGGTGGGAATGTGCTGTTGACTACTCCAACGAAATTCAGGCGGGTCTTACGGAGTGGATGTTCTCAACGAACAGGGTTATAGGCAAATTCTGGTCGACAGCCCAGGAGCATGAAGCAATAGCCTCTTGCGTGAGGGTCTCGATCACTATTGGGGAGTGGTCTCGCGGCATCGAGCAGTCGTTCGTCAGCCTGGTTTCAGGCGTTGTCCTGCGCCACAAGGGCGATAAACTCGTCTTCCTTACAATCTGTTCGGATGACCTTAAGCGCTTATTGGTTTGCGAGTCGGGAACGTCCTCGGATTCCTTGGCATTTCTAGCAGAGCTGCGTTCAGAACTGGTTCCAATCGTTGACGAGTTAGAGGTGGACCTGGATTTCGAGCCGCAAGACGCCGGGTGGGCAGTAACGTTCAAGGCTAGGGACATGGGGCGCTGAGCAAGGTAACGTAAGCTACCTGCTCGAACATTTTGCTGCCCTGGTAGCCTTCGCGGAACTCCTATAGTCTCAAGTAAGGGGTGGAGGCGGCCAGAGGCCGCGAAGCGTACCCGGACCTAAATGCCAATGCCTCGAAGATTGCCTCCACCCATTGTCTTTGGAAATTGTCAACGTCGCCCGACTGGCGGGGCGGAGGCATGCAATTCGGAACACGTCGCTGTCTTGAACGCTTCGGGGCGCTGGCGGCACCTGGTCCGGTGATCCACAGCCTACGTCCTGAGGCTATCCGTTGGCTGCCCGCGAATCGATTCTGGTGCATCACGAGAGGTCTACGCTTGATGGGCTAGGCAATGACGAATATAGTCTCCGCATCGGATAGCCCTTGGGATGTGGGCTGTGGATGAAGGGAGAGGGCTCCCAAACCCCTTGTCTGCGAGCGGACCTCCCGAGCGATACTGCCGACTTGCCTGCGACTCTCGTGAGCTTGCAGGCAGATTAAGGGGAGAGGCGTCGCTGCGGATAATGACGAACCGGGTTGGCAGGACGCCCGTCAATAGCCTGAGGATGCTTCTGTCCCGTTAACTTTTTAAATGAGAGGAGATAGGTTTATGTTGAGATACTCGTTCGCATCAGCGCTCTGCGCATGTTTGGTAGCTGCGATCGCTTCTGCACCGGGCGTGGCGGATGCTCAGAATCTCGTTTTCAATCCGAGCTTTACTCTGGGCAACACCGAGTTCTCCACGGATTACAATTACTCGAGCGACCTTTGGACGGAAGGCAACTACTTTGTCGGCTCGGACCCTCGGAACTACAACCCGCTCGCCCCCTCGTTTGGCGACCATACGACCGGCTCGGGCCTGATGTACCTCGCCAACGGCAACCTTAATGCGGGGGCGGTCGTGTGGACCGAGTCGCTTGCAGTAGCTCCGAATACCGCGTATCAGTTCACCGGGTGGACGGCCTCTTGGGGACAGGACTCAACCGGCACCTCCGGATCGGATCCGAGCCCGGCGCGGCTCTTATTGTCCGTCGGAGGCGAAGTAAGTCAGCCGTTCACGCTTGTCGCGACAGACGGCGTCTGGATCCAGTTCAGTCAGGCCTGGTCTTCAGGCAGCGCGACAACGGTGGTGCTCAGCATCGTCGACCAGAACACCGATTCCTACGGAAACGACTTCGCTCTGGACGATCTGAACTTCTCAGCGCAGCCGGTGCCGGAGCCGGCTTCGCTGGCGATCCTGGGCATGGGAGCCCTTGCCCTACTCCGACGACGCCGGTAAGCCGCCCCGTTGCATCTCGGGACGTGGCCGTGGACGAAATGAGCGAGTAATCACAGCTTCACGAGATGCAAACATCTTTTAATGCCTCGGGACGCTGGCGTTGCTTGTTGTTATGAGTCGCAGCCCACGTCCCGAGGCATTCAAACCAGTTTTCACCCCTTGCATCTACACAGCCCCGTGTGGACACGCCTCAGACCTCGGCCTTTGTCATATGCCGTACGGGCCGGTGAGCGCTTCATTGTCCCTTACATCGCTTGGAGAGCGTCCACTGCAGGCTGCGGGAGGCATCACTAAGCTATCACATCGCCGATCACTTCCTTTGGGTCTCGCCCAAGGATCCGGCAGAGATCGATAAACTCGACGACTTCGAGGCTCCGCTCCCCTCGCTCCATACGTAAAACCGAGGCATTGTGCCAGCCGAGCCGTCTGGCGAGCTCCCGCTGCGATATCCCGGCTTCAATGCGCATTTGAGTCACCACCGCGATGAGGCGATCATGCTCCGCTCGTTTCTTTGTCCCGCGCGCCCCCCTCACGATAGCAGAGTTGCCGCTTTTTGTGATGACAAAGAATCACCACTTGTTGTATGATCTATGAGAGGCGGCTTGAGCGACCAAAGTTTAAATCGACCACCTGTATCGAGGAACAAGGCGATTAACGTTGGTAGCCAGGTCTTCGTTTGCTCGTCTAAGAGGGCAAGCCGCTGACCAGGACAATGCGAATGAGAGTAATAGCTTCAACTGCACGTACTTTATCTGTCATAGTGGCGACAATTCTAATCGCCGTTCTAGCGGTAGCGGGCGGCAAACCGCTTGGCCAAGCGTCCGACACGACGGGTGGAACGACCGGCGCTCCACCGCCGCCTGCAAACATGATTCTGTTCGACGGAGCTCCTTGCGAAGTTGTGACTCTCGGTTGGGACCGAAACGCTCAATCCTGCGGTGCAGCTCCTAAAGGAAGCCAGTACAAGCGCGTGGAACTGAAGATGCAGTACACGCCTGACCCGGGTTGGACTGTGGTCGATTACACGTGGGGACCTCTCTGGAATAGTGGAAACGTATCGGTTGCTGTGGGTATCGCCGTCGAGGGCGATGGCAAGGGCCAGACCGTCCACGGTGGATGCTACGGTGCAGGGATTGCGGGATGCAACTGCACGGTGCATATTCACAACAATGCGACAGGCGTTGACTCGTTCCCTGTCTTTACGAGCACCTGCGCCGCCATCGGGGGCCCGTTGACTTTTAGTCCAGAATCCCTTAGCTACAACTATGCGAAGGACAGCTTCTCTTCTTACGACAACAACAATAACCCGCTCCCATACAAGTATCAGGCGGGTCCGTTTACCGACCCGGCGACCATGGGTATGCCAGACCACGATGACAACAACAATTCCAAGCCATATCACCTCCAGTATTTCGGGTTCGATCCCACAGGGCAGGTCCCGACCGATTTTCAAGCGCCGAGAGCCCGTCTCACGGTAACGGCGACCGGTCAGCCTCCTTTGACAACATATACTTGGACCGTATCCGATCCCGCGATTTTCAAGGTTACGTCGGGAGGGACGACGAGCGACGCGACCCTCGTCGGTTCCGCCGTCGGCCCCGGGGCGGCCACGGTCAAGTGTTCATACGCTTTAACTTATACGAACCTCAACGGGACGGCTTCGGGTTCGGTGGACGACGATACCGACACAACACCGTACGATGTCGTGAGGGCTCCGACGGTGCTCATGGTCCGCACAATTAACTGTCACGAGCCAACCGACACGACGAAACAGTCGTGGAAACCATATTGGCCGGCTGGTGTTGTGAATGTTACGCCGACGGGCGAGACCGTTGTGGGCGGTGGCTCCGCAGCAGGCGAATGCGACGAGATCGCTCTAGTAAGCCAACTGGGCGTACACATGCCGGGAGTATGGGTGCAAGAGAGATTTACTTCGCCAGCCAGCGCATTTCCACCCGATTTCGCTGTGAACCCCGGCACCGGCGCGATGTGGAGCACGGCAGGAACCGGCGACATTGCCCACCTCGGCAACTTCTACTACGACTATATTTTCTATAACTGGACGCTGAACACGCCTGCAACGTGGAATTCGTTTTCGCTCAATCACCACTACTGGGCAGCAACGAAGTCAGTCAGTGGAGGCGGTATCGACGTCGGCTCTTGGACGATGAGCTTTACGCGTGGCGCTCCATATCAACTCGGCTCGGTCTCGCACACCAAATAGAAGTCGCATGATAACTGCCATCGCCGCCTTGATCGCTTATAGCATGCCGTGGTCGGCGGCGCTCGATCGCAAGCAATTGGGGGAGGGTGTCGTCTCGATTGTTCAGTTTCAGGAGTTCCTTAAGCCTTCTACGGCCAGGGTAGGCGAGAACACTCTTAAGGCCAAGGGCGACTGGAAGTGTTCGACGGCGCCCGCGAAAGTCTTGCTATCGGCCAGTCCGTCGCTCAGGCAGGGGTCGACAACGAAGGTCTTAATATGGCGTCCTCCGGGAGACACCGTTCCGGAAGAGGTCTATGTAAACCGGTCGACCCACTACCTAATGGTGTCTTGCGAGCAAGCAGGTCCGGGTTTTAAGATCACGAACGGGAGCAAGGAGTATCGGACGTCCCTCGTTCTGAAGCCGGCAGAAGCCGAAGACGAATCAGCGCTCCTTCTCCTTCCAACCCGGGCAAAGCAACTTCCGAAAGGGCTAGAAGGCGCCGACCTCGTGACGGCGGCAATTCTCGATTGCTTGGATCCGGACGAAGAAATCTCTTATCGCATCGTTGCCCGAATCCTATGCACGACGCATCCCGACTGGATTGAAAAGCAGGATCAACCAAGACCTGGCCTGCCCCCCGGCCCCACGCGGGTC
>DASZYX010000041.1:0-22959 GCA_035545155.1 Fimbriimonadaceae bacterium
CGTCAGGAAGAAAACTCACCGCATGTTTCCACTGATCCCCCGCCACATCCAACCTCTTTGCCATGAAGGAAGGACGGATAAGAGAAACCAGAGGAAGCGCCTTATTCTAACGCCTATGGGGGGTAGGGGGATGGAGGTTCCCGGAACTTATGGAGGTTGCCCAGCCAGGTCCGCACCTTGAACCTAAATCACAAGGTGTTTCTCAGGAGTAGCATGCCGAAGACGCCTCCGTTCCTTCCTGCGCTCGTACCTCGCATCGGAAGTAACTCCAGGATGACCTTTACGTCGGCGCGAACCACGAATCACGAACCACGGTCTACGGCTTCTTGTACGTCGTCGTGAAGAGCCGGGTCCAAGAGCCTCCCTGGTCCATCTCCAGCGTATACGTCAGCGTGTTGGCGGCGGGGGTTTCGTAGGTCGCGCGCAGGGTGACGGTCGAGGTCCCCGGCTTTGTTTGGAGCACGAGCTTGTGGCCGGTCAGCGTGCCTTCGAACTCCAGCGGGCTCGGCGAGGTGTCGGTGAACCACCAGGCTTGGTAGACCCCGGCCTTCGCATCGTAAGAGATGAAGTGGCGGGTGTCCGTCGGCTTCCGGCCGGGCATCGTCGTGGAGAGCATTTCGCAAAGGTAATGGCCGCCGATCCCCTCGTCGATATGGTCGGCCGCTTTGCCCGACATCGCGGGGCCGCCGTTGGTGTTGAAGTCCTGGACGCCGGACCAATCGCCCTTCAAGAAGTCGAGCCGATGCAACGCCTCCGCCGGCTTCAGATCATGGTTTTGAGGCGAGGCCAGGAGCGCCGCCGCGAAAACGAGAATCGACAGAACGAATTTCATAGCATCTCCCCGATTGGACAACTTCAGCAAAATTACCCAACGGAGCGACCTTGGACCCATGAAATTGCCGGATCAAAGGCGGGCAGCGATACTCTAGGCGTATGCGACTCCGCGCAATGCTTTGTCTGGCCGCCTTGGCTCCCCTTTTCGCTTACGCCCAGCAACATTTGAACATTCTGGTCAACGGCAGCAAGGTCGGGGAGGCCGATTACGACATCGACGCGACCGGAGCGTTTGCCGCGAAGAGCACCCTCGACCTCGGCTCGATGAAGCTGACAAGCAAGGTTTCCGGCCACATGAAGGATGGCAAGCTGGTCGATTCCATCGCTGAGTCCTCGACGCCCGGAGGCGACGCGAAAGTCGTCTATGCCAATGGCCGAGTCGATGTCACCGCGCAGGGCAAGACCAACGGAGCCCCATGGCAAGACACGACCGGGTGCCTCGCCGGGAACCTTTGCCCGGCGTTCATGGCGTCCAGCCTCCTCGAAGCGGAGAAGCAGATTCGTCTTTCGCCGGCCACCAAGACGGTGCAGGTTAACGCGTTCCTGATCGACGCCGGCATCGTGATCCCGCTCAAGATCACGGCTCTTTCCCCAAAGACGGTCCTCGTGAAGAAAAGCCCGATCGCGGCTCGACGTTTCAATGTCGACTTCGCCGGAGTGATGGCGGAGGTCTTCCTCGATCCCGCCGACCACGTCGTGCTCGAAGACGTGCCGACCCAACATATCCGCTTCGCCGCCGACGGATGGGAAAAGGCGCTCGACGATCCGATCGCGAAGTACCCCGAGCTGAGCCAGGCGACCTACGCGACGAAGACGGAGAAAGGCGTTCACATGAAGACGCGGGACGGCGTGGATCTCGTCTGCGATATCGTCCGCCCGGACGACGACGAGAAGCATCCCGCGATCCTCGTCCGCACGCCCTACGGCCGGGGATCGGAGACGACGAATGGCGAATTCTATGCCTCGCGCGGCTACGCCTACGTCACCCAGGACTGCCGAGGCCGCGAGGACAGCGGCGGCAAATGGGACCCTTTCGTTAACGAGGGGCCGGACGGCTACGACACAATCCAGTGGATCGCCTCCCAGCCTTGGTCGGACGGCAAGGTCGGCATGATCGGCGGCAGCTATGCGGGCTACGTGCAGTGGGCGGCCGCCGTCCTCGATCCTCCCGCCCTCAAGTGCATCGTTCCCGAGGTTTCGCCTCCCGACGCCATGCGCAACATCCCCTACGACAACGGCGTCTTCTGCCTCAATTTGAACTTGTGGTGGGCGAAGATCGTGGCGGGGCGGCACACCGATTTCACCTCGCTCAAGGGCACGCTGCCCCACCCTGAAGAGCTGACCATGCTGCCCCTCGACAAGCTCGACAAGGCCGTCCTTGGCGAAAAGCTCGACTTCTACCAGAAGTGGCTCGCCCGGCCGACGATCGACGATTGGAAGGGCTTCGATTTCACCTATCATCTGGCCGACGCGAAGGTTCCCGCGCTTCATATTTCCGGCAACTGGGACGGTGACGAGATCGGCACCCACCTGAACTGGGCGACGATGCGCGCCCTGCATCGGAACGACCAGTGGATCATCTTCGGCCCGTGGGTGCATGCCTTCAACACCAACCACAGCTTCGCCGACCAAGAGTACGGCCCTACCGCGATCATCGAGCTGGACAGCGTCCTCCTTCGCTGGTTCGATACGTGGCTGAAGGGCAAGGACGTCGGGCTGGCGAAGAAGCAGCCGAAGGTTTCCCTCTTCGTGACCGGCGCGAACGTCTGGACGACCCTCCCCGACTGGCCGGCTCCGAGCACGCCTGCCCGGACGCTCTATCTGGGCAAGGGCAGCCTGACGCCGACGCTCGGAAAGCCCTCCAGCGCGACCTACCGCTACGATCCGAAGAGCGACAAGGTGCCGAAGGGCATGCTCGATCCCACCAAGAAAGAGGCCGAGACGACAAAGCTGTCCGCCGAGGAACTGAAGGAGGGCCTCACCTTCAAGACCGCGCCCCTGAAGAAGTCGCTCGCCATCACCGGCCCGCTCGACGTAAAGCTCCGCTTCAAGACTTCGGCGAAGGATACGGACTTCTTCGTGCTCGTCGTCGACATATCGCCGAACGGAGACATGCAGTTCGTCGGCCTGCCCGGCAAGGTGCGAGGCTCTTACTTGGGCGGGATGGACAAGGTGAGGCCCCTGACGCCGGGCAAAACCTATCTGGCCGACATCATCCCATGGGATTTCGCCCATGAGTTCAAGAAAGGCCACCGGATCGGCATCTTGGTCCGAAGCAGCATGTTCCCGACCTACTCGCGCAACCTGGGCACCGCCGATCCGATCAAGACGGCGACGCGGATGGTGGTCCAGCGGAACACGATCCTGATGGGGAAGGGCGCGGCCAGCTCCTTCACGTTCCGAGTTCTCTGGGAGAAATAAGCTAGGGCCGGCGCTCCGGACGGTGGCCGATGGTGTGCGGCCTTTCTCCGGTCAGCAAGACGCCGCTAACCCACTGGGGAAGGTCGCGGTTCGACGCCTTGGCGGCTTCGGTCAACGCGGGGAACTGCGGCTTTCCTTTCCAGCCATAGCCGAGGACGCCGTCCGGCGTTTTCCCGGTGAGATTGTGGACGGTGCGCCCGCCTCCCTCGTCGAAGGTGAGATAGACGACGAGTCCCGGCTCTCTCCCGGTCAGATAGTGGTTCTTGTCGTGGTTGATCTGCTCCTGAGTCCGCGCGACGTTCCAAATCCGGACCTCGTCGATGCAGCCCCGGAAGGAATTCCACGGGCTTCCTCCGATCTGGAGCGGCATCGTGCCCGCCTTGAGGATGGCCGGCTTGGGGTTCTCTTTGACGAGGAGGCCGTTGATGTAGAGGCGCTGCCGGCCGTTTTCCACGACTCCCGCCACATGCAGCCAGGTGTTACGGAACGCCTTCTCGTCATAGCCTTGTTGCGCGCCGTACGCGAGAAGCTCCGAGGCCTCGAATTGAATCCGCTCCTCGCCCCCTTTGCCGACCATGACGAGGGCGTAGCCCTTGCCCCCGTAATTCTTGGAGATGATGAACTTGAATTCCGCGCCCTGGACGTTTTCCTCCGGCCGGATCCAAGCCTCGACGGTGATATCGCCGGTGATCTCGAGGGCAGGGCAATCCGGTATGAGGACCGCTTGGTGGTCCTTGGTAAAACGGAGAGCGTGCCCTTGCCCACCGACATAAGTGGCCGACGCTAGGGCGGCGGCGAAAAAAGCCAAACGATAGTTCATCGCCATCCTCCAGGCCATTGTGCCCAGGTTCAACGATAGAACCCGTGCGATATCGCAGTTTTATAGGTAAAAGGCGCAGGGAACAGGAAGTTGGACCCCTAGATTGGAACGCGCGTGACCCAGTGCTCGAAGCCCGGCAGCTTGCCGCGGATCGCGAGGGCGTAGGCGTCGCGCATCCGGTCGGCAATCGGGCGGGTTCGGCTGAATTCGTGGGCCTCGATCGAGCGGACCGCCGTGACCCCGGCCGCCGTACCCGAGAGGAAGACCTCGTCCGCGAACAGAAGCTCGCTTCGATCCACGGCGCGCTCCTCGACGGGAATCCCGTACGATTTGGCGATTTGGATGAGGCTGTCCCGCGTGATCCCTTCCAGGATGTCCTGGGTTGGGTCGGGGGTGATGAGGACGCCGTCCTTCACCATAAAGATGTTCATCCCCGAGCCTTCGGCGACCTTGCCCTGCTGGTTCATCATGATCGCGTCGTCATAGCCGCGAAGCTGAGCCTCGGTCTTGGCGGCGCTGCTCGTCCAATAAGCCCCGCCGATCTTGCCGCGCGCGGGAATCGAGATGTCCGGCACGCGCGGGAAGGAGCTGAACGTCATCTTCGCTCCCTCCTCCGAGAGATAGAGGCCGAATTCGAGGCCGTAGATGCCGAGCACCTTCTCCGTGTAATGCAAAGCCGGGACCGGGTGTCCTCCCGAGCAATAGACGAACGGGCGGATGTAGGCTGGGCCGGTGGGCGCGTTCTTCTTCAGGAAAGCAAGGATCGCCTCCGCGATTTCCCCCTCCTCCATCTTGCCGCCCAGAAGCTGAGCCCCGCGCGAAAGCCGCTTCGCGTGGTCGGCGAGGCGAAAGACGTGCACGGCCCCGTCCTCGGTGAGCGTCCGCATGCCGGAGAAGGTCGTCGTGCCGTATTGGAGGCCGTGGGTGGAGAGAGGCACGTTCGCCTCGGCGACCGGCACGAGCCGGCCCTCGAAATGCGCGTAGGGGAGGAAGTTCTGACTCATCGGGTTACCAGTTCTCGGGCTTCGGCCGGCCGGACTTGCAGCCGGTTATGAATCCATTGTGCCAGACGGCGCATCGCCTCGTCGGCGGAGCGGAAGACAGGCACGCCCTGCTCCCGCACGCCTCGCGCGAGGGCGTCGTAGTCCCGCCCGGCATCGACCACGAACACGGCCGGCTTCGGCGAATCCCGCCATTCCCTGGCCAGGTTGACGAAGGAAACCTCGTCGCCGATCTCGCTTTCCAGGGTGTGCAGGGTCGGAGCGAGGGGCACGCAGGAGACGATGGCGGCATCGACCTCGTCCCGCCCAAGGGCGAGGCGCACGACCTCGCCATAGGCGATCTCGTCGGCCATCGGCGTCAGATCGAGCGGATTGCGCGCGCTCACAAGGGTGTTGAGCCGGTGCGTCGCGAGCAGGTCGGCCAACCTCGCCTCGAAGGGCTCGGACAGCCGCTCCAGCCGCGTCTCCGGGAAGTCGATGGAGAGGGCGTCGGCCATGCCGACGGCTTCCATCCCGGCGTTGGTCACCGCGAAGACCCGGCCGTCGCTCACCTTTTTGCCGACGAGGAGGGTCGCCATCTCCAGAAGCTGGGTGAACTCGCGGAAGTCCTCCGCGACGAGCGCGCCCGCTTCCCGCATCGCGGTGTGACAGATGTCGTAGTCGCCCGCGACCGCGGCCGTATGGCCGGCGGCCGCCGAGCGGCCGGTCTCGGTGCGCCCGGCCTTGTAGAAGACGGCCGTCTTGCCCTGCGAAGTCCAGTGCTCGATCGCGCGCAGCGTCTCCAGGCCGTCGTGGTTGGCGAAGCCCTCCAGATAGACGCCGACGACCTGGACGTCCTCGCGCCGGTCGAGCGCCCAGAGAAGGTCGGAGATGGTCAGATCGGACTGGTTGCCGATGGAGATGGTGAACGCTGGGCTGAGGTCGCCGAGCGAGCTGAGCCGGGAAACGATGAAGGCGCCGCTTTGCGAGGCGATGGCGACCGGCTGAACCGGCGTCTCTCGCCTCGGGGGCAGCTTGTCGGCGGGAATGAAGAACGTGTCGTACTTGCCCGGCCGCGACTGCACGCCCATGCAGTTCGGCCCGAGGAAGACGGCCCCGACGGGCCTTGCCCGCACGATGGCCGCCGCGATCTCCTCGCCAAGTCCCTCCGAGCCCTCCGTCTCTCCCGCTCCGCCGGAGATGATGATCCCGCTACGCACCTTGCCGGAGACGTTGGCCTCATCGACGATGCCGGGGATTGCGTTCGCGGGAGCGGCGATCACGAGGAGGTCGGCGGGTTCCTTCAGGTCGTTAAAGGTCGGGACGCACTTGACGCCGCCGATCTCCTTTTCGTCCTTCTTGACGATCGTCATTCGAGCCGGGTCGAAGCCGCTTGAAAGGATGTTGCCGAGGATGATCCGGCCGAAGCTGTCCGGCTTCGCGGAGATGCCGACAAGGGCGATCGTCTGCGGCTCCAGAAGGGCCTCGACGCCGTCGATAGGCCGCCCCGGCGCGGCTTTTGCCGCAGGCCGGAGCCGCCCCCGTCCATCGAGAGGGATCAGACGCTGGTTGGAGAAGGCAAAAGGATTGACTTCGAGCTCGCCGATGTCCGGTCCCTCTTCGCCCCGGTCGACGCAGAAGCCGCGGGCGATGGAGATGAAGGCGCGGAAGCAGCGAAGCAGCTCGCCGTCGGAGACAAGGCGCTCGCCTCCCCGGATATTCCCGGCGAGAATGTCGTATGCGGCAGTCTTCTTGAACAGCTCCAAGAAGTCCTCCGCATCGGTATCCATCGCGACGGCCTTGGCGACGGCGATTCCGGGCCGCATCTTCGCGGCAAGGTATTCGGTCTGGACGCCGCCGAGCCCGGCCGCGATGACGGGGCCAAACTCGCGGGTCGCGCGAATACCGACGAACAGCTCCGTCCCCAGCCCCCGGGAGTCGTGCTCGACGAACTCGACGACCAAGACCCCGTTTTTGTCATTCTGAGCCTGCGAGGAATCTCGTAAGTCGCCAACCTTGGGGTTTGCCGCTCGCGAGATCCCTCCTTCGTCGGGATGACGAAGAGTGTCGGGATGACCAAAATTCTTCGCCATCATCCGGTCGATCTCCCCGCGTACCGCGTCCAGGGTCTTCGGCACGATGGCGACCGCGCCGGCGTCGCTCTTGTGGACGACTTCCGTCGAGACGAGCTTGACGACGACCCGGTCGCCGGGATAGCTCGCCAAGACTTCTTCGGAGATCGTCGAGCCCTTCGGAATGAACGTGTGGCGGGGCGGGGTGATCGCGCCGACGAGCTCGATCAAGCGGTAGACCTCGTGCTCGTAAAGCTGCCGCCGGCCCTCCTCGTATGCGCCCATCAGCAGACTTTCGAAGGCGTGGGCCTCCGCGCCGGAGAGGTGGGAGGAATCCCCCGTTAGCTCCAGCCCCTCGAAATCCAAATCCTCTTCCGAAGCGAGATGCTCGGGCGAAAGCGTCGCGATCCAGCCTCGAATCGACGAGGGCGAAGCGCCCCGATTCAGGGCCTCCAGATAGGCGGCTGCCGCTGTCCGGCCGAAGCGGAAGGCGCGGATGTTCGTTTGGACGATCCGCTCGCCCTTCCGGTCGAAAAGGGCTTCGATGACGCTCTCCATCTCTCGGCCGCTAAAGCCCAGATAGGTGGAGGCCGCGCCAAGGGCGACGATGTTTGCGGCGAGGACTCCGCCCGCGGCCCGCGCCAGCTTCTCCATGTCGATGGCGACGTGGTTCTGGAAGCGGGCGATATGTTCCAGCACGCCCTCGATCGGCGGATAGTCGGGGATGTTGACCTCCGCGTTCGTGCTCGCGACCACGATCCCGCCCTCGCGGAGCATCTGCACGTAGCGCAGGGCCTCCAGCGGCTCGATGGCGAGAATCATGTCGGCTTGGCCGGCTGGGATCAGATCGCTGAAGATGTCCGAATCGGAAATGCGGAGGTGCGAATAGACCGCGCCGCCCCGCTGCGACATGCCGTGGACCTCGGCCTGGCGGACGTGGAGGCCCTTGGCGAGGGCGGCCATCGACAGGACGCGCGCGATGGTCAGGATGCCCTGGCCGCCGACTCCGGCGATGATGATGTCGTGTTTCATGCTGGGTTCCCCTGGGCGACGGGAAGCGGAATGGCCGTCTTTTTGGCCTTGATGTGGATGCAGGGCCGCCTGGCGACGATCACGCTCAGGCCCTGATGTTCGATCGCGTTGCGGATGATCTCGACGTTGGCGCCGTGCAGCTTCGGCAGCGGCTCGATCACCTGGACGTCCTTGACCCCGAGGCCGTTCAGGATTTCGATAAGAGTCTCGCCGGTGGCGAGGGAGTCCTGCGCGCCGGTCATCGCGGTCGTGCCGTTATCGAGGATCAGCACCGTCATATTCGCGTCATTCCGAACCGCTCCGATCAGGCCGGTCATGCCGGAATGGGCGAAGGTCGAATCGCCGATCGTGCAGAGGACGGGATGCGCGCCGGCCCGGGATGCGCCGTGGGCCATGCCGATGGACGCTCCCATGTCGACGCAGGCGTGGACGGCCTTGTAGGGCGGCATAATCCCGAGCGCGTAGCAGCCGATGTCGCTGAACATGATCGGGTGCTCGTACTCGGCGGTCGCGTCGATCATCGCGTTGAAAGAGAAGGCATGGGGGCAGCCCTTGCAGAACTGGGGCGGCCGACCGGCGACGATCGAGTCGGCGGGCGTCGGTGGCGGCCGGTGAACGCCGAGGGCTTCGGAAACGAGTTCGGGGAGCAATTCGCCGTCTCGGGGGAGCGTTCCATCCAGCTTGCCGCGAATCCGCATGCCATGGACGCCCATCAGGCCGGTCAGGCGCTGCTCGATGAAGGGATAGCCCTCCTCGACGACGACGATCTCGTCGCAATGGTCGACCAACTGGCGGATCAGGCCGACGGGCATCGGATAGAAGCCGATGCGAAGGATCGACCAATCGTGCTCCGCGCCTAGAGCCTCTCGCACGTAGTTGTAGCCGGTGCTCGTACAGATGACTCCGCGCTTCCCGGCGAGGCTCAACTTGTTGTAGGGCGAGACGTCGGAGGAGGCGGCGAGATCGGGCTGAAGGTCGAGCAGCCGCCGGTTGCGCCGCCGGGCGATGGCGGGCACGAGGGTCCAATCGTTGGGGTTCGCGTATTGATGAGGCTCGGGCTCATCCTTCGCGGCCGGATTCACGTTCGCCCGGCTGTGGGCGATGCGAGTGACGAGCCGAAGCATGACGGGCACGCCGAACCGCTCGGAAAAGCGAAAGGCCTCGCGGGTCATGTCGTAGCACTCCTGCTGGGAGCTCGGCTCGAAGCAGGGAATCCGGGCGAAGTCGGCGTAGAAGCGGGAGTCCTGCTCGTTCTGGGAGGAGTGCATGCCGGGGTCGTCGCCGAGGGCGAGAACGATGCCGCCGTTCACGCCGGTCAGCGCCGAGCTCATGAAGGGATCGGCGGCGACGTTCAGCCCGACATGCTTCATCGAGACGAGGGCTCGCCGCCCGGCATAGGACATGCCGAGGGCTTCCTCGTACGCCACCTTCTCGTTCGCGGACCACTGCGCCCACACGAAGGGCGCGGCGTCCTGGATCGTTTCGAAAATCTCCGTCGCAGGCGTCCCCGCGTAGGAGAAGGCGCCCGCGATGCCAGCATCGATAGCGCCCCAAGCGACAGCCTCGTCGCCCAACCACAATTGCGCGGCCATAACTGGATTGTGGGAGGGCTCCGAGGAGCGCGCTATGACGGATATCAGGGTTCTGGGTGTTGAGTGTTGAGGGGGAGGCGTTGGGCGCTTGGCGTTGGCGTTCGGATTAAAAGGCTTGGCCCCTTCCTCCTGCCGGATGGTTTGTGCCGGGAGGAGGCAAGGGGTTGGGGATGGAGGTTCCGGAACTTACAATCGCTGCCCTCCATGAGCACCGGAACCTCCTTCGCCGCACGATCATCGGCGCAAGAGGGGGGGAGAGAAAGCCCCTTCCTCTTGCCGGATGGTTCGTGCCGGGAGGAGGCAAGGGGTAGGGGATAGAGGTTCCGGGAACCTACAACTGGGCCTCGACTACAAGTTTCCGGAACCTCCACCCCCCGTGCCCCCATAATGAGGACCTCCATGTCCGCCTACACTGCCTACCGCGTCGGTTCTCCCCTCGCCCTCGATGGCTCGCTCTCCGATCCGGCGTGGCAGCGTGCGCCGAAATCGGAGCGATTCGTCGACATGGCGACCGGCGAGCCGGCCTTGCTCGATACCCGCTGCGCGGCGCTGTGGGACGACGAGAATCTGTATGTCGGCTTCTGGGTCGAGGAGCCTTATCCGGCCGCGAGGCAGACCGAGCGGGACTCCTTGATCTTCCGCGAGAACGACGTCGAGGTCTTCATCGACGGCGGGGATTGCTATTACGAGTTCGAGCTGAACGCCTTGAACACCGTCTACGAGGTCTTTTTCATCTGGCGGGACGCCTATGCGAAGGGCGGGCGGTTCGACTTGCCCGAGTTCGACGTCCATGAGCGCGAGGCTTATACCTTCGGCGGCAACTTCGACCGGACGGAGGAGTATTTCTGGAAGGGCACGAACCCGCGCGGAGTGCGCTGGGCCTTTCTCGACTGGGACTTCCCCGGCTTGCAGACCGCCGTTCACATCGACGGAGCCCTGAACGACCGCTCGCAGCCGAGCAAAGGCTGGACCGCGATGCTGATCTTTCCTTGGGCGGGAATGCGGCATCTCGCCGGAAGCCGGAGCCTGCCGCCGGAGGACGGCGACGTCTGGCGGCTGTTCCTCGGCCGCTTCCAAAAGCTCGCGGTCGGGGAAAGCCAGGTGCAGGCGGCCTGGTGCCTCAGCCCGCACGGCGTCTACGACACGCACATGCCGGAGAAGTTCACGCCGGTCCGGTTCAGCCGCGAGACGGTCTAGCCGAAATCGGCGTTACGCCTGTTACGGCGCGCCGTCCCAACATCGGGTCCTCGATGATCCAGCTTTTTATCCTCGCCGTACAGGTTCTACCGCTCCCTTCGCTCGACGAAGTTATCGCCAACGTTCGCGCCCACGCGTGCTATTCCCAGACGATCCAGACCGACTACAGCCTGGTCACGACTTGGACGCCCAGCTACGAGCGTTTCTGGGTCGACTTCGGCCCTCGCAGGCAGGTGACGGCGATCGAGCGGCACCGCTGGTCCGGCCACCTCGACCTGTACACCGACCGGTTCCTTTCCGGCGAAGGGCATGGGCGCGGCGGATCGAGCTATGCGCTCGTCGAGGCGTTCGACGGCACGACGCGCCGCTCCGTCAGCCGCCAGAGCAAGACCTATGAGGAGGAGAAAGGCTCGGGGACCGGCGACGCGCCGGAAGACTATACGAGACTCCTCTACGGACGACCCATCGCGGACGTCCTTGCGGAGCATCCATTCGCCGTCGCCGGCTGGGTGACGAATCCGACCTTTGGGCGCTGCCTGCGTCTCAAAGGCGCCTACTACGAAGGGCACCCCACCGTCCTCGACCTCGCGCCGGATTATGGCTGGGTGCTCGTTCGAAAGGCCGAGCGTCGAAGCGATATTCCTTTACTGACCGAGCGCGTCGTTCTGCGGATGCAACACGGCCAAGGGATTTACGTTTGTGCCGAAGCCGCCGAGCGGCAGATCGTGGAGAAGCCCGACGGGCGGCGCGTCCTGCTCAAGGAGACGAAGCTCTTCGCAAAGCATTTTACAGCCCGCCCCTTCGATGCCGACGAGTTCAAGAGGCTGCCGAAAGGGACACACTGACCGGCTCATCCCACGCCGCGCAGGTTATCTAAACCGAATCCTGGCCATACAATTGGGCTCCTTGACGATGTCATTGACCCGAGGAGCGGCCGGATTGGAACTGGTATGTTCATGAATAAGCTCCCGACATGAGCCGCTACTGGTGGGGCGTCTCTGCCTGGCAACCGATCGACATGGATACGAGTTCTCTCGCCAGCAGTCCGTTTGCCGCGCTTACGTTCATCGTCGCGCCGGCCCTTCTCACCAATTCCTCGAGCCTCCTCGCCAATAGCGCCACGATGCGCCTTCTCCGCACCCGCGAGATCATGCGGGACTTGTTCACCCGATCGAGGAGCCCCAATCTGGCTCCCGAGGAGGCCAATCTGATCGTCGAAGAGGTGGAGCGGATCGAGGTCCAGGCGGCGCATCTGTTGAAGGCGCTCTACGCCGTATACGTCGCCCTCGGCTCGTTCGCCAGCGCGACCTTCGTCACCCTGATCGCGGCAACGATCGACCTCGCGTTCAGCGGCCACGCGTCCGCCGCCTTCGCCGGGATCGGCGTCGTTCTGGGCATTATCGGAGTCGCCGGCCTGGTTTTCGGCAGTCTCAGCCTCATTCGCGCGACCCGGATGTCTCTCACCAACATCGCGGCGGAGGCCGCCTCGGTCCGCCGAATCCATTCGAGGCAGAGCGGGAGCTAACGGCCGGCCATCTTGGCGGCTATGGGCATCCGAAGCCTCGGCCTTCTGCGACGTCGTCGCAAGGAGACCCTACAAGCCCCTTCCTCATGCCATCGACATCGTCGTCGCAAATGCCGGCCCGAAGAAATGGCCGAGACGAGGACGTCTTCGAGTCCCCGCAGGACTGGGTGAAGTTCCACGACGAGTATCGAGAACTCCGCTCGCTACGGAGCCACCGGCCGCTCCAGGTCTGTAAGGTCCTCGACGTCGGCGATCTCGGCCAGGATATGCGTGTAGCTCCTGAGCTTGGATTGCAGGTCTTCGAGGTCCTTGCGGAACTCCTTGCAGGCGTCGGCGTCCGAGAACGCGCCGGCCAAGCTCCGCTTATGCCACTCGGCGGTGAAGGGGCGAACGACCTGGTTGAGCACGACGATCGCGACCTTCGAGAATTGAACGCAGCCGGAGCCTTGCCGCTTGAGAATCTTCCGGGTCGTGGCGAAGAGGGAATGGACGCTGTCCAGCGCCGTCTTCTCGTCGCCATGCTCGGGAGGGAGATATTGGGTGGAGACGCGGGTCAGCAGCTCGACGTAAAGCTCCCACGCGGCCGCCCGATCAGGGTCGCGCGGGTTGAATTCGCCGGTCCAGAAGCCAAGGTTGACCTTCATTCCGGTCAGTCCCCACTTCTCGAAAAGGTCCCGCATCGTGCCCTGCCTCATATCCACAGTTTGACATTTGATGGGTCGTCGGGCTTCAGCTTTCACCCCCGCGCCAATCGTAGGCCCAGGAAGCCCTGCCGGTAGGTCGGGACGTACCAGTTTCGGAACGACGAGCGGAGAATCTTGGCCGAGGTCGCCCAGGAGCCGCCGCGGCAGACTCGGTGCAGCCCCTTCATGTGGTCCTTCGAATAGCCGTCGTAGGGGAAGGCTTCGAAGCCGGGATAGGGAAGGAAGGGGGTCGAGGTCCATTCCCATACGTTGCCGGCCATGTCGAGGAGGCCGAAGGGGCTCGCGCCTGCGGGATAGCGGCCGACCGGCTCGGGTCCCCACGAGGTCATCGCGTAGCAGGCCCGGCCCTCGGGGGAATCCGAGCCCCACGGATAGAGGCGCTCGCCGCCGCGCGCCGCGTATTCCCACTCGGCTTCGGTCGGCAGCCGGCAGCCCGCCCACCGCGCATAAGCGTCCGCCTCGAACCAGCTCACGCAGCTCACCGGCTCGCGGGGATGGATCGGACGCGGGCCGTGCGGCCCGATGTAGAAGTAGCCCTCGCGCCAGTATTCGGGCATCGTGGCGTTCTCCTCTTCCCGCCACGCCCAGCCCTCCTCGCTCCATAGCTCGCGCCGCGAGTAGCCGCCATCCTCCATGAAGGCGAGCCACTGCCCGGCCGTGACCGGCGTGCGCGCCATTTCAAAGGCCTCGATCCGCACCTCGTGAGCCCGCTTCTCGTTGTCGTAGCCGTGCCGGTCGTCGCTCCCCATGAGAAACGTCCCGCCCGGAATGGAAACGAATCCCCCCTCCTCCTCCGCCGCACATTCATCGGCGCAAGAGGAGGGGGCGGGAGGGGCAGGGTCCGGGAACCTACGATCGGGCTCCAACTTTGAGTTTCCGGAACCTCCACCCCCTTTATCCCCCTCCTCCTCCGCCGCACATTCATCGGCGCAAGAGGAGGGGGCGGGCGCAGACTGGATGAGCTGCATCAGCTCGCAGATCGTCTCTTGATGCTGGCACTCGTGCTGCAGCGCGAACTCCCAGCCGTAGCCGTCGGCGAGAAAGGGATCGTCGGAGCCGAAGTCGGCGGAGTCCATCGCGTCGAAGACCGCGCCGCGCACCCTGCCGAGATAGTCGACGATCTCCTCCCGCGAAGGCAGGTTGACCCGGTTGTCTTTCGGGTTCTCCGGTAAGTCGGCGAAGAGGAACGTGTAATGCTCGTCGAGGCAAGGGCGGCCGAGGGCCTGGCAGATGATCCAATACTCCTCCGTGCGCGCCACGTGGCCGAAGTGCCACCCGATCGGCGAATAGAAGAAGTGGACGCGCTTCTTCAGGAACTCCTCCGGAACCTGCGAGAGCAGCCAAAGCGTCTTTTCGCGGCAGGCCGTCATCTCGGCTTTGAGCTGTTCTTTGCGCGAGTTCACGCGCCTATTTTACGCGCGAGCACCCGTTGGCGGCGGGACGTCGGAGCCGTTGTTCGCAGGCGGGATTTCCCTGCCATCATCAAAACAAGCGACATGCAGATCAAGCGGCGAAACGTGATCTCCGGCGCGCAGGCGTGGATCGAGCCGGTCATGATTCCCACCTATCCGGCGGGAGACCCGGATCGGTGTCCGATGTTCCTCGAACGGCGCGTCTACCAAGGGAGCAGCGGCAAGGTTTATCCGCTTCGCTTCATCGACCGGGTCAGCCACGAGAAGGAGGATCGCGTCTACGAGGCCGTCCACTTGGAAAACGAGTTCCTCTACCTGATGATCCTTCCCGAGATCGGCGGCCGCATCCACGTCGCTCTCGACAAGACGAACGAGTACGACTTCTTCTACCGGCAGAACGTCATCAAGCCCGCCCTCGTCGGCCTCGCCGGGCCATGGATTTCCGGCGGGGTCGAGATCAATTGGCCGCAGCATCATCGCCCGTCGACCTTCATGCCGTGCGAGTTCGCGATCGAGCAGGGCGAGGACGGCAGCGTCACCGTCTGGCTCAGCGAGCACGAGCCGATGAACCGGATGAAGGGGATGCACGGCGTGCGCATCCGGCCGGGCAGCACCTGCGTCGAGCTGATCGGACGCGTCTACAACCGCACCCCTTTCACCCAGACCTTCCTCTGGTGGGCGAACGTGGCCGTCCATGTGAACGACGACTACCAGTCCTTCTTCCCGCCGGACGTGCACTATGTCGCCGATCACGCGAAGCGGGCAACCTCGACCTTCCCCGAGTGCGACGGCTTCTATTACGGCGTGGATTACCGCCCGGGGACGCGGCTGGATTGGTACAAGAACATCCCGGTCCCGACCTCCTACATGGTCGTGGAGACCGCTTACGACTTCTTCGGCGGCTACGATCACGGCAAGCGGGCCGGATTCGTCCACGTCGCCGACCGCCGCATCGCCCCCGGCAAGAAGCAATGGACCTGGGGCAACCATCCCTTCGGCTGGGCGTGGGACCGCAACCTGACCGATTCCGACGGCCCGTACGTGGAGCTGATGGCGGGCGTCTTCACCGACAACCAGCCGGATTTCTCCTTCCTCGCCCCCTACGAGACGCGCACCTTTAAGCAGACCTGGTTCCCGATCCAAGGCATCGGCCCCGCCACGAACGCGAACGACCACGGGGCGATTTCGATCCAGCGGGAAGGCGGCCAGGTGCGGGTCGGCGTCTGCGTGACCCATGCTATCCCGGACGGCGTCGTCACCGGCGTACCGGCGGGCGAGTCCGCGTCCCCGAAGCCGGGCGAACCTTGGCTGCGCACGTTTCCGGCGCCGGCGAATGGGGCCGTACGCGTCGCTCTCGCGGATCGAACCGGATTCCTGCTCCAGGCTGAGGTCGGCGTCGATGAAACGACCCAGTCCGAGCCGAGGCCGGCCACGGAGCCGCCGATGCCGGAGGAGATCGAATCGCTGGAGGAGCTTTATTTGACCGGCCTCCACCTGGAACAGTATCGCCACGCGACCCGCATGCCGGAGCCTTACTGGGAGGAGGCGTTACGCCGCGATCCCGGCGACTCCCGATGCAACACCGCAATGGCCGCTTGGCGGCTGCGGCGAGGAGAATACGAAGAAGCGGAAACCCACGCCCGGAAGGCCATCGAGCGGTTAACGCGGCGCAATCCAAACCCGCGGAACGGCGAGGCTTTCTACCTGCTCGGGCAAGCCCTGGAGCGCCAAGGGCGAGGCGGCGACGCCATCGGCGCCTACCTGAAGGCGACTTGGAACGCGGCTTGGGCAGGCGCGGCCCACTTCCGCCTCGCTTGCCTATCGTCCGGCTCCGAGCGGATGGAGCACCTGCGGCTAAGCCTTCGGTTTCTGGCCGACAACAACGCGGCCCGTTGCCTGCTCGCGGCGAGCCACCGACTTGATGGGCAGATCGAGGAGGCTCGGGGGGAGGCGATGGCGGTGCTGGCGGAGGACCGGCTGGACCACTGGGCGTTACGGGAGGCTTGGCTGAGCGCGCCGGACGATGAGAAGGAGCTTCGCCGGCTCGTCTACGTCTCCGCCATGCGCGCGGAGCCGCAGAACTACATGGACCTCGCCATCGACTACGTCCAAGCCGAGCTCTTCGCCGATGCGGTCGCAGTCCTAGAAGAGATCGCCCCCACCGGCGATCCCCTGGTGATCTACGCGCTCGAATCCTATATCGGGCTCGCGAACATGGATTTGCCGGATTATCGATGGCGCGATCCGAAGGACCATCCGCCCATCGTAAGGAGTTGCTGCGCCCTCTTCCCGAGCCGTCTCGAGGAGTTCGATATTCTAGGGGACATGGCGGATCGCGAGCCCCTTGCCGCCTACCACTACGGCAACATGCTCTACGACCGCCGCCGCCACGAAGAGGCGATCGAGGCGTGGGAGCGGACGGTTCGGCTCGATCCCGAGTTCGACATCGCCTGGCGCAATCTTGGCATCGCTTACTTCAACGTCCGACGCGACGCGGAGAAGGCCCTGCAGGCCTTTCTGAACGCGCGCCGCGCCAATCCCGGCGACGCCCGCATCGCCTACGAGCTCGACCAGCTTCGCAAGCGGATTGGGACGAGCGCGAAGGATCGGCTGGACTCCATCGACCAGGAGCTCGCCCTGCGCCGCGACGATTTCACCCTGGAGCTGTGCGCCCTTTACAACGACGTCGGGGAACCAGACGAAGCCTTGAATATCCTAAGCCAAAGGCAGTTCGCGCCGTGGGAAGGCGGCGAAGGCGTCGCCCTCGGCGAATGGGTACGGACGCATCTTCTCCTCGGCCAGAAGGCCATGGAAGAACATCGTTTGGAAGAGGCGCTTAAGCACTTCCAAGCGGCGGAGAATCCGCCGGCGAGCCTCGGCGAAGCCCGCCACCTGCTCGCCAACGCGAGCGACGTCTGGTATTGGCTCGGCGAAGCCCTCTCCCGGCTGGGCCGCGACGAGGAGGCGCGGAAGTGGTGGACGAAGGCGGCCGAATTCCGCGGAGACTTCCAGGAGATGTCGGTCCGCGCCTTCTCGGAGATGACGCCGTTTCAGGCCCTCTCCCTCCGCCGCCTCGGGCGGGACGCGGAGGCGGACAAGCTACTGCGCGACCTCCTCGCCTATGCCGAAGAATTGGAGAAGTTGCCCGCGAAGATCGACTACTTCGCCACCTCGCTCCCCACGATGCTGCTTTTCGAGGACGACCTGCAGGAGCGCCAAACCAAGAAGGCCAGGCGCCTCCAAGCGTTGGCCGCCGCTTCTCTATCTCCATGCGACAGCTTTCCCAGGGAGGATCACGCCACGGAACGCGCGGAGTGAAGAATGCAACCCCGAAGGGGGTTGCGTATCCGGTCGATGACGCGTGGAATGAAAAACGCAACCCTTTCAGGGTTGTGGGAATTTGTCGGTGGCGCTACCCAGGGTCGCTTCGCACCCTGGGCTTTGCTACGAAACCCCCTTCGGGGTGGGATAGATTGGGCGTCATACGCCCTTGTCCCATACTCCCTGTCCGTACAATTCGCCTCTCGCTCGCGGCTTCCGCGAATGCAAGACTCAGGGTATGTCGGAGATCATCGAGCCGTTTCGCATCAAGGTCGTCGAGCCGCTCACCTTCACGACCCCCGAGGAGCGCAAGGCCATCCTCGAAAAGGCGAAGTGGAATCCCTTTCTGATCGATGCCGAGGACGTCCTCATCGACCTGCTCACCGACAGCGGCACGAGCGCGATGTCGAGCTACCAGTGGGCGGCCATCATGATCGGCGACGAGAGCTACGCCGGCTCGCGCAGCTTCCTCCGCTTCCGCGACAAGGTGCAGGAAATCTTCGGATTCAAGCACGTGATCCCCGTTCACCAGGGTCGGGCGGCTGAGAAGATTCTGATGAGCCTCGTCGGCGGGCCCGGCAAGACGATCCCCAACAACAACCACTTCGACACGACCCGCGCGAATATCGAATTCACGAAAGCCGAGGCCGCCGATCTCGTCATCGAGGAATCCCACGACTTCGACCTCGAACACCCCTTCAAGGGCAATATCGACCTCGAAAAGTTGGAGCTTTTCCTGCTCCAGCACGAGGGCCGGGTGCCGATCGGCATGGTCACCGTCACCAACAACACCGGCGGCGGCCAGCCTGTCTCGATGGAGAATATCCGCGAGGTCTCCCGGCTCTACCACAAGCATGGCGTGCCGTTCATCATCGACGCCTGCCGCTTCGCCGAGAACGCCTGGTTCATCAAGCAGCGCGAGCCGGGCTACGCCGACAAGACGCCGAAGGAGATCGCCCAGGAGATGTTCTCCTATGCGGACGGGGCGACGATGAGCCTGAAGAAAGACGGCTTCGGCAACATCGGCGGCTTCCTGGCCTTGAACGACGACGCCCTCGCCGACCAGGCTCGCAACGTCCTCATCCTCACCGAGGGCTTCCCGACCTACGGCGGCATGGCCGGGCGCGACCTGGAGGCCCTGGCGGTTGGCCTCGACGAGGTGCTCGACGAGAAGTATCTCGCCTACCGCGCGGCCACGACCCGCTTTCTCGCCAACCACTTGCTGGAGACCGGCGTGAAGGTGGTCCGCCCGGCCGGCGGGCACGCGGTCTATGTCGACGCGAAACGCTTCTATCCCCAGATCCCGCCGACCGAGTTTCCCGCCTGGTCCTTCGTCTGCCAGCTCTATCTGAAGGGTGGGATTCGCGCGGTGGAGATCGGCTCGGTGATGTTCGGGCGGAACGTGGATGGAGTCGAGCACCCCGCCGACCGCGAGCTCGTCCGCCTCGCCCTGCCCCGCCGCGTCTATACGCAGGCTCACGTGCTGTACGTCTGCGAGTCGATCGCGGAGATGTTCCGCGAGCGGGAATCGGTGCGCGGCATGCGGATCACGCGCCAAGCCCCATTCCTCCGCCACTTCACGGCCGAATTGGAGCCCGCGTAGCGGCCGAGACGTGGGTCCGTGGATCGTGGGTCGCGAAGCGCCCCGCCCTCAGTCCACGCGATGGGTAAGGATCATATTCGTGTTTCCCGGCACGCCGGCCGGGACGCCGGCGGTGACGATGACGTGGTCGCCGGGCTTCAGCTTCTTGTGCCGGAGGAAGGCGTCGACCGCGTTGCCCACGCTCTCTTCCGTTGTCGAGGGCCGGGGGACGTGGACGGCGTCGACGCCCCAGACGACCGCCATTTGCGCCTGCGTGCGCGGGTCGTAGGTGGCGCAGAGGATCGGCGCGTGAGGCCGGAATTTGCTCACGATGCGCGCGGTCTGGCCGCTCGTCGTGTTCGTAATGATCGCGGCCGGGCGGATCAGTCCCGCCAGCTCCGCGACCGAATGGGCGACGGCCTCCGTATGGGTGATCCCGTCCGCGACCTGGCGGCGAAACACGCTCTCGATCCGCCCCCGGTCGAAAAGCTTCTCCGCCTTCTCCGCGATCCGCGCCATCGTCTTGACGCACTCGATGGGATACTGGCCGCTCGCCGTCTCCCCGCTCAGCATCACCGCGTCGGTGCCGTCGAGGATGGCGTTGGCGATGTCGGTCGCCTCCGCGCGAGTCGGGCGCGGGTTCGTCATCATGCTTTCCAGCATCTGGGTCGCGGTGATCACCGGCTTGCCGTACTGGGTGCATTTCTCGATGATCTTTTTCTGCACCATCGGCACGTCCTCGATGTCCATCTGGAGGCCGAGATCGCCGCGCGCGACCATCACGAGATCGACCGCGTCGAGGATGTTCTCGATGTCCAGAAAGCCGGAGCGGGTCTCGATCTTCGCGCAGAGCCGCACCTTCGGATCGATCCGGTCGACGATCTCCCGCAGATCGAGGATGTCCTTCGCCCGCTTGACGTAGCTGAGGGCGATAAAGTCCACCTCCGCCTTCAGGGCCTCCTCGATGTCCTCCCGGTCCTTGTCGGTGATCGCGGAGACCTCGAAGACGCGCCCGACGAGGGTAACCCCCTGGCGGCTCTTGACCGGGCCGCCGCTCACGACTCTCGCCTCGAAGCGGAAGCCCTCCTGTTCGGTGACCCGAAGCTCGACGTTCCCATCCCCAAGGAGAAGGCGGCAACCGGACGTGATCGCCTTGAGGATTTCCTCCTGATGGATCGGCAGATCGACGTCGCCCTCGCCGAGCGTCACCGCCTGGCCCGGCTTCAGGTCGAGGACGTCGCCCGCCAAGACGCCGATCCGGAACTTCGGCCCCTGCAGATCGGCGAGAATCGCGATCGGCGCGACGTCGGTGCAGCAATCGCGCACCCATCTAATCCAGCGCCGCTTGGTCTCCCAGTCGCCATGGCTGCAATTGAGCCGAGCCACGTTCATCCCGGCATCGACGAGCGCACGGATTTGCTCCGGGCTATCGACCGCCGGGCCGAGGGTGCAGACGATCTTCGTGCGCCTTCGCATCGCAGGGAAGCGTACCGGAGGGAAGGGCGTTGGGCGTTTGGCGTTTGGCGTTCGGAGGGTGTTTAGGGGGAGGGCGTTGGGCGTTTGGCGCTGGGCGCCCGGCGTTCGGGTGCGTGTCTAGGGTTTAGGAGAAAGGCGTTCGGTGTTGGCCTTCCGCATCTTCTCAGCACTCAACACTCAATACTTCCCCCCGAACGCCCAGCGCCAAACGCCCTCCCTCAGTACCGGAAGATCGCGGCGGCGGAGTCGGCTAGCGGCAGTTCCTCAGGCGCGACGGTGTAGGCGGTTCCTCGGTTCCGGATCGTGGCGATCGCGGCCTGGTTCACCATATCCTCGTCGCCGGCGGTGGGATCGGAGTGGAGAACCGACGTTCCCGACTCGTAATCGAACTTGCCCCAGACCATGGATTCGGTGGGGGCGAGGAGGATGTCGACGCGGCCCTGGCAGGACGCCGCTAGAATCTCCTCGATCTGCTGCGAGGTGAGCCCGGTTCCGGCCAGCTCGCGATACCGCTCGATGGCGCGCACGCGCTCCCGGTCGGCATCTTCGTCGACGATCGGCGCGGCGAGATCGCGAAGCTCTTTCGGCTCCAAGGTCTTCGGACTGCAGACGATGCCCTTCGCGAGCAGGTGCGGCGACTTGTTGATGTCGCGATAGGCCTGCTGGAAGTCGGCGGTCCCGGCCAGCACGACCGGATCGGTGGACTTGGCCAGATGGCGGCGCACCGCATGCTCGATGGCGAGGCAGAAGCGGTGGGTGCGGTCCTTATCGAGGACGGCCTTGTCTTCCATGCCGTGGGAGATGACGGAGCCGCCCCGGCCCGACGGTCCCGCGCTGTGGAGTCCGAGCAGCTTCTCCGCATGCTCGGAGGAAATAAAGGCCTCGAAATTGGTCGGCATGTCCGGCACCGCGACCTCGGCCGCCTTGTCGCCGTGGCAGTCGACGAGCCGCACGTGGTTCTTTTCCAGGGCCAGCACCTGGAAGTCCCACTGCTTCGTCAGGACCGGGAGCAGGGGCGTAATGAGGTTAGCGGTCCCGACCTGTAACTGAGCCGGAGTCGGGAAAGGCAGGTGGAAGACCTGGAAGGAATTGGGGCCGATGAAGATCGCCACGGAGTCGAGGCGGTCGTTCCAGAAATCGACGTCGTCGACGAGCTCCGCGGCGGGTGCGAGAAGCTGCTTGGCGACGGTCCGCCTCATCCCCTTGTCGACGAGCCGCTCCTCTGCGACGACGAGGAAATTCTTGAGCCGGATATGTCCTTGAAGGACGTCGACGCCGGTGCGAGATGTGGGAATGTAAATCGAGACGACGGGTTGGTCTTTGCCGGAAGCAAGAGCCGCGACATGGGATCGCGTAATGCCGTGCGAGATCATGATCTCTCCTTAAGTAGGTTGTCTGACTCCATTTTTATCAGTCATGTTGCGTTGACCGCCGTCCGTTGTTTTGGCGTCAGCGGAACATGGGACGACTCCCTTGGAGCATGCGCTTGCTTGTCATTCCGAGCCCGAATCATTCATGTAAGCACGTGCCTCCGCCTTCAAGGCGGAGTGTGACAGAGCCATCTTGTGGGTCCGTCATTGCGTTTGGGGCGTCATCCTGAGGGAAAGAACGAGCCTCCGGCGAAGTTCTGAAGTCGAAGGATCCCCGCATAAACGACGCGCTTGGTGCGGGGGTCCCTCGACTGCGCGGCTCGCAAGACTCGCCGCTCGCTTGGGATGACGTCCCAATAGGTATGGGGCGGACACAATGACGGGCTCACATCTTGGCTCTGTGATCCCGGTCTCGGCCGGGATCTGGGGATTTCGCGCTCTGCGGGGGAGCATGCGTTTGCTTGTCATTCCGAGCCCGGCCCCGTGGCGGTCGAAAGTGTAGGAAGAAACGCATGGCGTCCGAGCCGGATGACAAGAGCGGGGCGTTTGTAGGTTTCCGGAACCTCCACCCCTTAATCCCCTCCTCCTCCGCCGCACAATCATCGGCGCAAGAGGAGGGGG
>DASZYX010000042.1:0-10400 GCA_035545155.1 Fimbriimonadaceae bacterium
GACTACTAGAGGATGAGCATGGCACCCTCAACCTCGTCTGGGGGAACTTCATTCTCGCTCCCCTTAACGACTTCAGGGTGTAAAGGATGTCTTGTCATAGGTGTCAAGAATCTGTTGTCACTTGACACGGAGGGGAGAGGACGTCGGGAGGCTTGTGACGCTACCCGAGGTGTTTGGCGGTTGGCACGAAAGCCTAGCCCCCTTCCGGCTTCTTCTTCAATTGCGCGATCGCCCCTTCCGCGGCGCGGTGCGTGAAGAACAGGCTACTCTTTGTGAGCGGCTCGATGACGGAAATCGCCTTGGGATCGCCGTACGCGGCGAGCGCGCTCACCGCCGCCATCCGGGTTCCGTACGAATGACCCGCGGCCAGCTTCATGAGGATATCAAAGACGACGTGCTCGCCGGGAGCATCGTGGAGCACAGCCAGTTGTCGGATGGCTGCGGTCTTAAGGGGCTCGTTGGGCGGGCCGGCGAGGACCTCCAAGCATTTCTCCCGTCCCACCTTTTGATCGTTGGCTGCCCACCATTGGAGGGCGGACGATCGGAACATATCGTACTGCGAATCAGTTTGCCAGGCGCTTTTCGCCCATTTGTCGTCCTTCGCCGCGTTCAGCAAGCCCTCCAGGGCCGTATGCCGGATCATCTCGTTCGAGTCACGCGTCCAAACCTCGGCCAAGCGGTCGGCGGCTTGCGGATCGTCGGGGAACCGTCCGAGGGCTTCGACGGCAGCGTTGGCGACCTCCCGGTCGAAGCCGTGGGTGAGCTGTACGAGGAAGGGGACCGCGTTCTGCTTCAGCTTCCCGACCAGCTCGATGAGGACCGGGCGCGACTTTTCGGATCGGGCCACGTCGAGCAAGTCGGCATCCGATATCTCCGTGCCAAAGCGGGCGATCGCCGCAAGCTTGCCTGCCGCATTCGGTGCAAGCCGATAGATTCGGAGTAAATCTTGCGAGGAGAACGTGCCGTCGTAGACGATACGGACCATCGAAGTGACCGGATAGTCGAGCACGGCGACGTCGCCCTCCAATCCCGGCGCGTGGACGACGGTCTCGGGTCCGTGGACGTGGACGGGCAGCTCCTTCTCAATATCGTCCATCCCGAGGAACGAGACGTTTAGATCGAGATCGTAGCCCGGCGCGGCCTGCTTGATGAGGACGTTGGGGCCGTCTCGCGACACGTGGTATTCGGGGACGTCGGCGCTATGGAAATACTGATCCCGGAACGTGCTCAGATCCCGCTTCGACACGCGCGACATGACGTCGAAGAACTTCTCCGTCGTCACGTTCTTGAACTTGTATTCGTTGAGATATTCCTTGACGCCGCGCCAGAAGGTCTTCTCGCCGATTTGTCCCATCAGGGTGAACAGCCTTGCCGCGCCGCCGCCATAGATTTGGCCGTCGAAGAGGTCCATAGGAACCTCGTAGCGGTTGCTGACGACCGGACGCTTCGTCGCCGCTTGCGAGGCGAGCGCGCCCTGGAACGTGCCGTAGCGCTGGGCGTCGAACTCGTCCTGGCCTCGCGATTTTCGGAACCAGAAGCTCGGCATGAAGGAGGCGAACCCTTCGTTCAGCCATGCCTGGGACCAGTCGGCGCAGGTCACGGTGTCGCCGAACCATTGATGGGCGAGCTCGTGGGCGACGAGTCCTTCGCTGTTCGCGAGCGGCTCGTTCTCCGGCTTGTGCAGCGCGTTGATCGTCTGAGTCACGCAGCTTGCGTTCTCCATGCCGCCGAACATGAAATCCGCGACCGCGCTCTGGCTGAACTTCTCGAAGGGATAGTTGAAGCCGGTCAGATGGTCGTAGAGATCGATCATCTTGTTGGTCCCCGCGAAGGCGGCGGCGCCCCATCGCTCCGTGCCTCGCGGCACGTACCACAGCACCGGCAGCGAGCCGAGCGACTCGCGCCCCTCGCTGTAGTCGCCGGCGACGAAGCTGATCAGATAGGTCGAGATCGGCTCCGCGATTTTCCAGTGGTAAGTCCAGCGGTCCTTCTTCTTATCGATGCCGAGCAGCTTGCCGTTGCTGAGCGCGAAGCGGCCGGGCGGGACGTCGATCGTGCACTCGGCGGTGGCCTTGTCGTCGGGGAAGTCGTAGGTCGGCAGCCAATAGCGGTTGTCTTCCGCTTCGCCCTGGGTGTAGACCATGCCGACTTTGGCCGGATAGGCATGCTCGGCGTCGACGAAATAGACGCCGGCGGTCGGCGATCCGCTATAGACGATGCGGACCTTCAGCTTCTGGCCGTTGTGGGCGGGCGAGGGCAGGTTGACGTTGAGCCGCTCGTGCTCCAGGTCGCAGGTCGTCTTCCTTCCATCGACCTCGACTCGCTCGATCGTCAGGGGGCCGCAATCGAACCAGACGGAATAGGCCCGCCTGTCCTTTACGGTGATCGTGTTAACGACGTCGCCGTGGATCGTCCGGGTGTCGGCATTGTACGAGAGATGCCAGTTCACGTCCTGGAGATCGTAGTTGTGAGGTTCCTGGCGATCCGCTAGGGCGGAAGTCCAGCCGAGCGTGAGAGCGGCAAAGAAGAGCGAGCGCAATTGGGGCATCAGAGATTTAAGAATAGACCGAGCGATTCGCGAACTGGGAAGGTTCACGAAATCTATCTACCGGTATTCGCCTTTCAGATTACGCCCATTGCCGCTTGAGCGTGTAAGATAAGCATCCTTCCGGGTTGGGGGCGAGGCGAAAATCGTGAAACGACTTTTCAACCTTCCCCGGTTCGATTCCTCGATTCGCGGCACGCCGCTCCCTCCAAATGACAGCCAAACATGCGGCCCCATTGGGACGGCGACGAGACGCACACGAAGTCCCGAAGTGCCTACAGAGGCTGCTCGTTTCGGGGCTCGAGGACGGACAGGGCTCGCCGGACGTGGGCCTCTGCCGCCTGCGTGTGCCAGCGGATGTGGCCGAGCTCGAATTGCAGCGCCTTCAGGCTCTCGGCGAGATCGCCCTCCAAGGCGCCCGGCACGATCTCTTCCCGGATCCGGTCGCAAGCCTGAAGCAGGTCATGGATATCGACGGCGATCCCTTCCACCGTCTCCGACTCGTACCCGGCGTGGCGGATGCGATCCTGGAGGTCTTCGCCCAGCCGCCAGTGCTCGGCGACCATCGGGTCGGTGCTGCCTTCGTTGGGATCGGGGCCGAGCGCTTCGTCCATTCCCTAGATTGTGCCTGATCGTGGGCGGCTGTCCGGTCCCGAAAGGGTATCCCCAAATGCGTGTCGGCCGCGCTTTCCGGCCCTCCGAAACGTCTAGTATCTAGACCAGTGCGCCCGCCTATCCTTCCTTGCCTTGCCGCCGCGACTTTATCGCTCGCCGTCGCAGGCTGTCGCAAGGGCGGTTCCGACTTGATGCCGCTGAATGTCGGCCATTCCTGGAACTACACGATTCGTTCGGTCCGGGGCCTTTACACGTACGTTTCCCCGATCACCGTTTCGCGCGAGGTTTCGGTCGCCAACACGCAGGGCGTCGAGCTCAAGAGTGCGCTTGGCCCTTCCCGCATGGCCTGGGCCGGCGACACGCTCCTCGTCGAGCGGCTGGCCGGAACGCAGTTCATTCCGCCCCTGCCCCTTGTCTATCGGACCGACGAGACCCACGAGCGCCACTGGAAGGGGACCGTCGTTTTCGTGGACAATACGTCGCCGGCGTGGGCGATCCAGAGCCAGAGTCCGGACGACGACCTCGTCTACGGGGGGAAAAAGATCCACTGCATCCGCTCGACGATCCAATTTCACACGGCTTCCCGCGATATCGAGCTGGAGACATGGTTTTCCGCCGGGCTCGGTATCGTCCAGCAGGAGCAGCGAACCGATGGAATACTGTTGGTGAAACTTCAACAGATCGCGCAAAAGCCGTCGTCTGACTAGAAGTGCGCGCCCCGTGCCTTTGAAAATATGGAATCCCTCGCAATCTCGTCCCCGAAACTCATCACTCTCAAGGAAGTCCGCAACGATCCCAAGGTCCGCAAGCTGATCGACGGCGCAAACGAGGTGATGAAGGCGATGGGCTACACCGAGCACGGGCATCGCCACGTCGGCGTCGTCTCCAGCATTACGCGCTACATCCTCGACAACGTCGGCGTCCCCCCGCGCGAGAACGAGCTGGGCCAGATCGCCGCTTACCTCCACGATATCGGCAACGTCATCAACCGGATCGACCATCCGATCTCCGGCGCGAATATCGCCTTCACGCTGCTGAACGAGATGGGCATGGACCCATCCGAGATCGCCCCGGTCCTCGGCGCGATCGGCAACCATGAAGAGCTCGTCGGCATCCCGATTTCGACGATGTCGGCGGCCCTCATCATCGCGGACAAGAGCGACGTCCATTTCAGCCGCGTGCAGAATCCGATCATCGAAAGCTTCGACATCCACGACCGGGTCAATTCCGCCGTGCAGAAGAGCCGGGTGGAGATGGAGGCCGACAAGCAGACCATCGAACTGACGCTGGAGATCGACACGAAGCAGGCGACGGTGATGGAGTACTTCGAAATCTTCCTCAGCCGCATGGTGATGTGCCGCAAAGCGGCCGAAGTCATCGGCTACCGGTTCACGCTCAGCGTCAACGGAACCTACTTGGAGTAGCGGCGGGGCCAGGCAACTGAAGGACGTCCTCGGGATGACCAACCCGAAGGCCTTCCTGGATGCCAGCCGTCACGCGGACAAGTTCGGGCTCGAAACGGCAGGCATAACCGCTACGTATGCTCCTGGCGGATGATTTCGGATGCGAGGCCCTCTCGGCCGGCCACCGCCAAGGCATCGTAAAGCCAGGACAGCCCCGTCTGATCGAGTCCTGTCCGCGCTTGCTCTAGGATTTCACGGTCGGACGGGTCGACGAGCCAAGGAGCCATGTGCAGGACTATCGGCAGCGTGTTTTTTAAGGGAGCGGCTTGCATGAGCCTCAGGAGGTCAAAGACTTCCGGAAAGGCTCGAATTCTCCTCGCCAGCAGGACGTAAACCTGATTGAGCGAAGAGGTCGTCCGGCAGGCTTCGGTCACGATGGAGACTTGCTCGGCATAGCTGGACGACAAAGTTATTCGCCAACTTACGACGGGAGCCCGGCTGGCTGCCGGTGGGCAAGATTTGATGATTTCATCGACGAGTGGCGCCTCGTCCACGGACGCCAGTCCTACGAGTTGGACGACGGCGTCCACGTCTCTTCGATAGCCGTAAGGCAGGAACCGCCGCTCCAGATCGAGGGCTTCTCGGAGGTTAGATGCCTTGCCTATCCCCGAGCTCATGACATGCTGCCGTGGCATGTATCCCATCGAGTTCATCAAATCGAGAACTTGGCCAAGGTCGGCTACATCTTCGGCACGGCTCCACAGGATCTCGAGTGCTCCGGGGGAAACTACAGCTCCCTTGTCCCAAACGGCGCGGAGCACGTTGAGGCCTTCCCCGAAGTCCGGTGCGCATTTGACAAGCGGTAACACGAAGTCGTCCCTTTCGAACGCGTAGCGATCGAGAACCTCGCGGACGAGCTTCGCGCCGTCCTCGAAGGAAGGCGCCAATTCACCGACTCGCATCAAGTATTGGTAGATCGGCCTTTTGCCTGCTTCAAGATCCGTGCGAACGGCTTCCACGGCTTGTTCGAACGTTGTAAGGAGCTTGCCCAGCGAGTTATAGGTCACCATGTTTGGCGGGATATCCAACTCGCACATTTCGTTGAAAAGCTTGCGCCCTTCAATGAGGTCCGCCTTAGCGATCAGTGTGTTGTAGGTCACCTCGTCTGGCCAGATGCGCAACTTGCGCATCTCTTCCAGGAGCTTGCGGCCTTCAACGAGATCAGTCTTAACGATCCGCGTGTTGTAGGTCACCACGTTGGCCGGGACGCCCAACTTGCGCATCTCATCCAGAAGAGGCGAAACTTCGTCCGGAGGGGCCTTGGCGAGAAGGCCGTTGAAGACGAACACGCTGGGCCGAACGTGATCCGTCCGCATCCGCGTGTAGATACGGCGGCGAGAGTCCCAGTCGGGAGCCTGAAAGATGAGGGCGGCATAGGCGAAGGCCGAAGCCTTGACTCCGGCAGGCGGCATGTCGAGGCCAAGTTTTCGCGCCTCGATCGGATGGTCCTCGAGCGCGCGCAACTGAAAGGCCAGGGAGGCGCCGGCGTGACGCTTCCATGCGGCCCTCAAGAGCCGGGACGTCGACTGGGCTACCGCCTGGGGCATCGTGCTCCGCTCGTCCAGGCGGAGACCGCCGCTCAGCCTCTCGAGCACAAAGTGCTCGCCTAGGACGTCCGGGCGCATCGCCGTAAGGTTCGGTCGAGCCTCATCCCATGGATCGCCGAACAGCGATAGTGCTTCGAGGGCCTGAGGCTGCCAGTCGATTGCCAGGTCCGTTGGGGCGAGCCCGTCAAAACGCAGCGTTTGGGCTTCTATCGGGTCGATGCGTCCCGTAATCGACGCGAAGACGAGCAGGTTCAAGTCGGCCTCGGTAACTCCGCAGGTTCGGAACCGGCCAAGCTCGCGATTCAAGATGTTCTTCGTCAGATCGACGACGGTCCAGTCGACGCCCTGGCCCAATTCCGCGTAGGCTTCGGCGAACATCGCGGCGAAGAGCGGCCTCCCCAAGGGGTCGACTTCGGAAAGGAATCGGGCGCTGAGCTGCGCCGGCACTTCTGCGCCGACCGGTTTTCCCGCCGCCGCCAAAACCTGCGAAATAATGCCCCTGGCGTCGTTCGCTCCCAGCGGCGGTATTTCGAGAGGCTCGTCATAGAGCAAATCGACGCTTCGACGCCCTCGCTGCCTCGTTTCGTCCCGCAGTTCCTGGAGCCACAGATGCTCGGCGTCGCGTTCGAGGAGCAGAACGCGGACCCGCCGCTCGGCAGGAATTCTCTTCACGGCGAGCGCTTCGAGGAGCTCCTTCACATTCGGCAAGCTCTCCACGACGTAGTCGATCACGATCAGCGTGTCGTTCTCGGGTATCCAGTCCTTCCAATCGAAGTCATGGTCGAGGAGAAACCCAGCCGTCCAGCCGGCATTCTCGGCCTCGGCGCAGAGTTCCCAGCACATGCGGCTCTTACCGCTTCCGGCGGGCCCGGTGACCACCCACCATCGGTAGGGATCCTCGTCGTTGAGGAAGCCGGTGAGCCGCTCGATGTCTTTGCGCCGTCCAACGAAGGCGACCGATTTCTCGCGGAACGCATATTTCCGCTCGTCCTTACCGGTTCGGCGAAACTCGGACGGCCGATCAAGACCGGGCTCGCGATGAAGCCGGCGACGAACGTCGCGGACGCTCTTCTGGATCTCGCCGAGCCGGTCTTCCTGCCAATCCAGGGCTTCGAGGACTTTCCGACCCAACGGTCCCTGTTCTTGGATTTTTTCGAGTTCCTCGCGCAAGTCGTGCAACGTGGGTTCGACCGTCTTGGCGTGGCGCTCGATGAGGCGTTGGAGGAAGACGACGAAGTTATCCTTCTGGAGAAGCGGAAGGTCCTCCATGCCGATGCCGCTGGCGAGCGCCGCTTCTCGGACGCCTTCCTCGAACGAGGCCCAAATTCGAGCTTCGCGATCCACGAAGTCTTTCAACCTGTCCGTATCTTCGTAGCCTCGAAACTTCTCCGTCGCGCTTGTCGCGAGGAACCATAGCGTGATGGCAGGCGCGAGCGCAAGCATGGCCACGTCGCTTCCCGTCGCAACGGACGCCGCCATAACCGCTCCGCCGACGGTAGCCGTGCCATCCAATGCGCTGCGGACGGCGCGGAGCACCCTACCATACTTGCGCGGGTCTTTTCTTTCGACTTCAGCGGGCATTCTCTTTATCGCGGGAGGAGTCTCTCGAACGGTTTCCCCGTTCTCGGACCCATGCCACGCGTCTCACCTACTTTACTCGTGATCAAAGTTGGACCAAGTACGTGGGAGAAACGCGTAGCGGAATGGCAGCCGTTTTGGGGAATCCTAAGTGTTCGATGGCAGAGGATCAAGGAAGCGGTGGAACTTCGGCGGCTTCCGGTCATCTCCGGCACGTCGACGGGCTCCGCGCTCTCGCCGCGCTGTTCGTCGTCGTCCATCACGCCTATCTGACGATCTGGCCCATCGACTACAGGGTCTACCCTAGCGGCCTCGATGCCTTGCTGACGAATTGGGCCGTCTTCGGCCACTTCGGGGTGAGCGTCTTCATCGTGATCTCCGGCTATGTCTTGGCCTTGCCGCACGCGGCCGGCAGTCGCAAGTTCGAGGCCGGTCGATTCTATATCCGGCGCTGTCGGCGCATCTTGCCGGTTTACTACGCCTCCATCGCCTTGTGCCTGGTCCTCATCGCCACCGTCATCGGGCACAAGACGGGCACGCACTGGGATATCAGCATTCCGGTGACGCGGGACGGCCTCATCGAGCACCTGCTCATGGTGCAGCACATCTTCGGTTCGGCAAATATCAACCACGTGCTGTGGTCGATCGGCGTCGAGTGGCAGATTTATCTCGTTTTTCCGCTGCTGTTTCTGCTGTGGCGCAAGGCCGGCTCATGCACGACCCTGCTTGTCGGAACGGTGGTCGGTTACGGGATCCACTACCTGCTGCGCCACACTCCGTACGCGGGCGCGACCCCGGAATACCTGGCTCTGTTCTGCATGGGTATGTTCGCCGCGAAGCCTCCGAAGGCGAAGGGGGTTCCCTGGGGGCTTCTCGCGGCCGGCTCGGCGCTGATCATCGTAGCGATTTGTCAGCGGCTCCCCGTGGGCCTGGTGATGATCCGCTACTGGTATCTCGACGCGGTCGTCGGATTTGGCACGGCTTGCCTCCTGATACGGACGACTGAAGCCGGCGCCGCGAGGAGGGCTCTCGAATGGAGCCCGCTGGTCCGCATCGGGACCTTTTCCTATAGCCTCTATCTGGTCCACGCGCCTTTGCTGCAGGTTGCTTGGCAACTCATGCCCGCCACGCACGAGCGCTCGTCCGCCGCCTTCGGTCTCCTGCTTCTGGCCTCGATCCTCCCGATCCTCGGGTTCTCGTACCTCTTCTTCCTCGCCTTCGAACGGCCGTTTATGAGCAAGCGGCAAAGGTCGGCGATCGAATCCCACGCCGCGCCGTAGGCGTTCGTCGAGACGCACGCGCGGTGCTGCCGGTCTCGGGTGTAATCAACCCAACGAACCATGAGTGAAGGCCCTCTCTCCAACATCGCCCGTATCGTCGACGCCAAGAGCCGGCGAATCTCCAGCTACGACCGAACCGGAGGGAACGACGACTTCGTCGGGATTGGGCCGGGGGAGACGTTGACTTTGGCGGAGATGGCGGGAGCCGGCATCGTGAAGCATATCTGGATCACCGTCTCATCGAAGGATCCGATGTTCCGACGCAACTTGGTTCTGCGGATGTATTGGGACGGCCAGGAGCATCCGAGCGTCGAGGCGCCGCTGGGGGATTTCTTCGGGAATGGCTGGGGGATGAAATACAACTTCGTTTCGCTGCCGCTGGCGGTCGCTCCGAAGGATGGGAATGCCCTTGTCTGCTACTTCCCGATGCCGTATTGCGACGGCGCGCGGATCACCGTCGAGAACCAGAGCGACGTGCGGGTCGACGCCTTTTACTACTATGTCGACTTCGAGGAGCATGCGGAGATTCCCGCCGACATGGGCCGGTTCCATGCCTGGTACCACCAGGAGATCACGAAGCCGGAGAGCGCGGACGGCGACGTCGAGAACGAGTGGCAGATTTTTGGGTCGTACGCGAACAATCCGTCGGACGAGCAGAACTATCTTTTCTGCGCTTCCGAGGGCGCCGGGCACTATGTCGGTGTGAATTACTACATCAACTGCCCAACCCCGGTCTGGTACGGCGAGGGGGACGATATGTTCCTCGTGGACGGCGAGCCCTGGCCCGGCTCCGCCCACGGCACCGGCACCGAGGACTATTTCAACCAAAGCTGGTGTCCGGACGAGCATTACCTGCATCCCTACTTCGGCACGGCTCGCGCGCCCGGGCGGCTCAACGATGCGCCTCGATTCGGCTGGCTCGGCCGGACCCACGTCTACCGCTTCCACCTCGAAGACCCTATCCGGTTCAAGAAATCCCTCCGCGCCTCGATCGAGCACGGCCATGCCAACAACCTCTCGCTAGAGTTGGCGAGCGTGGCGTATTGGTATCAGACGCTGCCCTCGAAGCCGTTCCCGCCCCTGCCGAGCCCGGAGGAGCGGACGCCGCTGCCCGAGATCGGCGTCGTCGACGTGCATCGGTGGCGGGACGCGTGGAGGCGGGCGCGAGGGAGCGGGCGGCGTTGGGGGAACCAGAAGGCGGATTAGGGCAGGCGGAACCTCCCACCCCCTACCCCCATAGGCGTTAGAATAAGGCGCTTCCTCTGGTTTCTCTTATCCGTCCTTCCTTCATGGCAAAGAGGTTGGATGTGGCGGGGGATCAGTGGAAACATGCGGTGAGTTTTCTTCCTGACGACTTGGACACGTTGGCGGT